>NZ_JBALDA010000094.1:0-64639 GCF_036917535.1 Nostoc sp. | reverse complement strand
CAGTGAGGTTGCTGGAATACGCCATTAGCATTGGATTGTAGATGCTCAGGAGTACCTTAATTCAAAACCTCATAAGATGTCAAATGGGTTCTATATTGAACTTGCATAGGCTAGCAAAAACTGTAGGCATCACAATAGCTATAAACAAAGAATCTCACACCTAGACACCAAAACACAACTTTGCATCTTTACGTCTCTGTGTGAGATTTCCCTCTAAATTTAGTATTGAATATGCCTAGACTACTTTAACCATCGCGCCATATCTTTAGCATGATAAGTCAAAATCAAATCTGCACCAGCACGTTTAAACCCAGTTAAAGTTTCCAAAACCACCCGCTCTTCATCAATCCAACCATTGAGAGCCGCAGCTTTCACCATCGCATACTCACCAGAAACATTGTAAGCCGCAACTGGTAAGTTACTCGCTTCCTTAACGCGCCAAATAATATCCATGTATGCCAAGGCTGGCTTAACCATGAGCATATCAGCACCTTCGGCAATATCCAATTCAATCTCTTTAATCGCTTCACGGGCGTTACCCGGATCCATTTGGTAAGTTCTTCTGTCGCCAAATTGTGGTGTCGAGTCTGCTGCATCCCGAAATGGGCCATAATAACCCGAAGCATACTTAGCAGCATAAGATAAAATCGGCGTATCTTGAAATCCGGCTTCATCCAAACCCTGACGAATTGCCTGTACAAAACCATCCATCATCCCAGAAGGCGCGATGATATCCGCACCAGCTTTCGCTTGGGAAACCGCTGTTTTCTTCAATAATTCCAAAGTTGGGTCATTTAAAACTCGTCCTGTTAAATCACCAACTTGCAGATAACCACAATGACCGTGGCTAGTATACTCACACAAACAAGTATCAGCAATTACAATCAAATCTGGCACTGCTGCTTTTACCGCCATTGCTGCTTTTTGGACAATACCGCAATCATGCCAAGCGCCAGTGGCATCTACATCTTTATCAGCCGGAATACCAAATAAAATAATAGAAGGAATTCCTAAGTCGTAAACTTCTTTTGCCTCTTCGACAATTTTATCTACCGAAAGTTGGTAGACTCCGGGCATGGATTTCACTTCATTAGCGATTCCCTCACCTGGTACAGCAAATAGTGGGTAAATTAAATCGCTTGTTGTTAAAACAGTTTCACGAACCATCCGGCGCAGTTGAGGATGAGTACGCAGACGACGCGGGCGATGTATAGGAAACATAAAATTTTATGAAGAAAAACAACGCAGATGGACACAAAATAAAGCGTCACAAAAGCAGGCTAAAATTTTCCTGCCGTCAGACAAACTACAAACAGTGCTTAACTGTCCTTTGCCCTACTCTTAATCAAGTTGTAGGGCAATTTTGTATTTTACAGCTTGGTTGCACCTATCCAACAGGCTGGAAAAAAAATAACATAATAAGCAATTCAAAATTCAAAATTGTAATACCTTCTGTTGTCAAAACTTGGCAGACAATTACCAATGCCCTATGTCCAATGCCCAATCATAATTTGTGTTAAAAAACTCGAAAAATATAGGGATAACGGAAGGGTACATCAGGATTGCTGAAAACTCCGATGAGTGCCCAAATTGTTAATCCCCAGTGCAATAAAAATCCCAGACCGGCTAGTGGCCCCAGCAATAATAAAGGTAACACTAACCAACCGAATAGAAAAAACAGCGCTCCTAGAATTGCACCATAAAACCAGACATTAAAGTGGAAATTGATAGATTCTTTGGCGTTTTCTTTAACAACAGGATCGTCAGATACAAGCAGTATGGCGATAGGTATGCCTACAGATACGAATACTGTGCTGAAAAAAATCGCTCCATGAGACAAGGCAGATAGAAGCTTTCGCTTGTCTGTGTCGTACATTGCTTTCTCCTATTTAGTCAGATTGTTGGTTATACTACGACCCTATCACGAGCATCGTTGTCTTAAGATTAAAAGACTTGCCAGAGTCAAAAAAAATTAAGCTAGCTAACAAACAAATACATTTATGTCTACTGAACTTCAGTCTGAACTTATTCAAGCAGTTGAACTTCGCCGCAACTTTGCGATTATATCTCACCCTGATGCTGGTAAAACGACACTAACTGAAAAGCTACTCCTGTACGGGGGTGCAATTCACGAAGCTGGGGCAGTGAAAGCGCGACGGGCACAGCGTAAGGCTACCTCTGACTGGATGGCGATGGAGCAACAACGGGGTATTTCCATTACCTCCACAGTGTTGCAATTTGAATACCAAAATTGTCAAATCAATTTATTAGACACTCCCGGACACCAAGATTTCAGTGAAGATACTTATCGTACCCTTGCCGCCGCCGATAATGCCGTGATGTTGATTGATGCGGCAAAAGGTTTGGAACCGCAAACGCGTAAATTGTTTGAAGTGTGTAAGTTGCGGGGTATCCCAATTTTTACATTTATCAATAAGCTTGATCGCCCAGGTAGGGAACCTCTGGAACTGTTGGATGAAATCGAGCAAGAATTGGGATTGCAAACCTATGCGGTAAACTGGCCGATTGGGATGGGCGATCGCTTTAAAGGTGTTTTTGACCGACACAAGCAACAAATACACTTGTTTGAACGCAGCGCCCACGGTAGCCGAGAAGCCCGTGATACAATAGTCGACTTAGGCGATCCGAGAATAGAAGAACAGCTAGAACAAAACCTGTACTACCAACTGAAAAACGATCTAGAACTGTTAGAAGGAGTTGGCCCAGAGCTAGATTTACAGTTGATACACCAAGGCAAAATGACGCCCGTGTTCTTTGGTAGCGCCATGACTAACTTCGGGGTGGAGTTATTCCTTAAGTATTTCCTCGACTATGCCCTCAAACCCGGTTCTCATCTCAGCAGTGTTGGTGAAGTTCCGCCTACATACCCGGAATTTTCGGGGTTTGTCTTCAAGCTGCAAGCGAATATGGACCCGAAACACCGCGATCGCGTCGCATTTATCCGGGTTTGCACTGGTAAGTTTGAAAAAGATATGATGGTGAATCACGCCCGCATTGGTAAACTCATCCGTCTGTCTCGCCCGCAAAAACTCTTTGCTCAAGAGCGAGAATCGATTGATGTGGCTTATCCTGGCGATGTGATCGGTTTGAACAATCCCGGTGTTTTTGCGATCGGAGATACAATTTACACGGGGCAAAAGCTCGAATATGAGGGGATTCCGTATTTTTCGCCGGAACTGTTTGCGACTCTCAGAAATCCCAACCCCTCGAAGTCTAAACAATTCCAAAAAGGCGTTGCGGAATTGCGAGAAGAAGGCGCTGTGCAAATTATGTATTCAACTGATGAAGCCAAGCGCGATCCAATTTTGGCAGCGGTGGGTCAATTGCAATTCGAGGTGGTACAGTTTCGCTTACAAAATGAGTATGGTGTAGAAACCATACTAGATTTATTGCCCTACAGTGTCGCCCGTTGGGTTGAGGGTGGTTGGGAAGCATTAGAAAAAGTGGGACGGATATTCAATACCACTACAGTTAAAGACAGTATGGGACGACCAGTGTTGCTATTCCGTAATGAATGGAATTGTCAACAGTTATTGGGCGACCATCCAGAGTTAAAATTAAGCGCGATTGCCCCAGTATTTTCTAGTCAACAACCAGTGGAGAAATAAAGAAGAATACAGAATTCAGAATCCAGAATTCAGAATTAATCCTACAGAAGACCAAACTGAATTTTGAGGGCTGACGCATTTATTCAATCTTTATGCTTCACTTGACAAGCAAAACTTGAGCGCCGTTGATTTCTACGGCATCCGGGGTTCGCGCTTTTGCACAAACGTGGATCATTTAGAAGAGATTGGAGTGCCAGAATTTGTATGCCTTCACATGCCAAACCGTCTTTGGAGGCTGGTTTAGTTGCCCTCAAACAAGGAAATTACCAAACAGCGATCGCTCAACTAGAACCTATTGCTAGTATTCAAAGCAATGCTACTGCTAGCTTACAAGCCCAAGTTGGTTTAGTGATGGCTTATGCTCGCACTGGCGAAGTCCCCAAAGCGATCGCTATTTCCCAGAATCTCATTAAGAGTAACAATCCGCAAGTTCAAGAGTGGGCAAAACGCGCTCTCGAACATCTGACAAAACGTAAAAAATCCGAGCAAGAATCAAAAAAAGTCGAAACTGGATTTGTTGCCTTTGAGAATTCAACACCAGATTCAACCCTGGTTACTCCCCCGGAAACTCCTACATTAGAGGAAAAGCCAAACAACGATCAAGTAATAGAAACTAAAAGCGACGACATCCCGCCGATGGTGCCACTAGCAAAACTCAAAGCTACATTAGCGACACCGCCACCACCACTACCATCGGCTGCACCCCTAAACGGCTTCATGGGTTCCGTTACCCGCACCCAAGCCAAATTATTCGGTGCTATTTATTGGCGACAAGCACAACGCGCCAGAGCATGGCAACCACTACGTAAACCAAAATTAATTCCCTTGCGGCTACTGTCAGCCGGAACATTCATCGCCCTGTTTTGGGTGATCCGAGAAATCCTCAAGTTAGTACTAGGATTGATCAACCAGACTTTAGTCAAACTACCTTATCTGGAGCCGATACAGCTTTTATACTACGACCCTACTCAACTGTTGCTAATAGTATTGGTGATTTTAATCGCAGTCTCACCTTGGCTGCTGGATCTGCTATTAGCGAACTTGTATGGTCAGCGAGAATTTCCGAAAGATGTATTGAATACCCATAGCCGCGAAGCTGTTCGGGTGCTACAACGTTGTTGCCAACAACGGCATTGGCCGTTACCTAAACTGCGGATTTTACCAACAGCTACGCCAATTATTCTGACTTATGGTAGTTTACCACGTAATGCCAGGATTGTTGTCAGTCAAGGGCTATTAGAGCAGTTGGCAGATGATGAAATCGCTATTATTTACGCCACGCAGCTAGGGCATATAGCTCACTGGGATTTTGCTGTAATGTCTTTGTTGCTGCTGGTGACACTACCAACTCATAAGCTATATCAGCAAGTGTCGGAGTTGGGAGACAAAATATCAGCGAAAATTTGGCGCTGGCCAGTAACAATTCTGGCGAGTCTAATTTATGGAATTTGGTGTTTGCTAACTGGAACTGCATTGTGGTTGTCGCGGTTGCGGCTTTATTATAGCGATCGCGTCGCCGCTGAAATTACTGGTAATCCTAATGCCCTGATTCGCGCTTTACTCAAAATCGCCATTGGCATTGCCGCTGATATCCAAAAACAAGAACACACTAGTTGGCAACTGGAAAGCTTAAATCTTTTAACACCAGTCAGCTACCAACAAAGTTTATCTTTGGGCACTATTGCCAGTAATCTATCTTTTGAATCCTTTTTGAAGTGGGATATTGCCAATCCCTATGGCCGATGGTTTACAATTAATAATAGCCATCCTTTAATGGGCGATCGCCTCGAACGCCTTTGCCAAATAGCCCGTCACTGGCATCTAGACACCGAACTCCATTTTGCTAACGAACCATCAAAGGTTAAGCCTCAGTCTTTCTTATTACAAATCGCTCCTTGGTTGGGAATTCCTTTAGGGCTTTTGTTTGCAGCTTTCGTCTGGCTAACCTGGCAACTAGCATTCGCACTCAAGTTTTTAAATCTAAAGTGGATATATGAAGATTGGTCTTTCATTACAGGCTGCCTTTTGATTGGCTTTAGCATTGGTACTGTAATGCGGATTAATTCTTTCTTCCCCGATATTAAACCTGCCACCGTACAAACTGACGACAGCTTACCCAACCTGTTATCTGACCCTTCTGCATTACCCATTGATAGCGTCAGCGTGCGTCTTGTGGGTAAATTATTAGGTCGTCAAGGTACTAGCAACTCCCTAGCGCAAGATTTAATTCTCCAATCCAGCGCGGGTTTAGTGAAATTACACCACATTTCTTGGCTAGGACAGTCAGTCAATCACCAGGATCTAATTGGGCGGCAAATTATTGTCACAGGTTGGTTCCGGCGAGGAGCAACGCTTTGGATCGATATCCAAACCTTAGAAACTCAAAGTGGTAAAACCATTCATAGCCCTCATCCCATTTGGTCTACTTTTTTGGCTGTTGCAGCACAGGCTTGGGGCGCATACGTCTTTCTCACTGGTTAGTCATTGGGCATTGGGCATTGGGCATTAGCAAAGGACAAAGGACAAAAGACAAATCCAAATGTAAAGAAAAATTGCAGATTCTCTGAAAAAATGTTACATTTATTTACACAAACAAGAGCAACCGACATAACTCAGCATCACTGCTTAGTTGTGGATTTAGGTGCTTTTTCCCCGCTCTATACCTTTTTATCCTCCCAACACAGCAGTAAATTAACCAGCCCCTGGCTGGTTTTTGTTTCAAAATATGCTCACTTGCATAAAAAAATGTATTTTATGTTACGATGCAGTAATACTAATGTCGGAAATGTATGCGCTAAACTAGCTACGTAGAAAATACCGTGGTAATGTAAGGAATGGTATTTGATTCTGCGAATAAAGGTATAGAAGAAAGCGTGTACTTTAGCAGGCAATAGACTATTAAATTTACAATTCTTAGAATTAAGGTGTTATTAGCTCACAATAGTGTGAGCCATTGGATTAAATAAGCTTGATCCCGACAAAAAACTGTATTGTTGTATAGGTTGACAGTTTCGAGCAAAAAAATTGGTTTATGGCAGTCTTGGTCAATAGCATCTATTTAAAAGCTAAAGCTAAGTGATTGTTTTCTTGCCTTGCCATGTTCATTCAACTCTGGAGGTATAGTTCATGTCTGTTCGCCTATATATAGGTAATTTGCCTAAAGATGAAATAGATCGTCAAGATCTACAAGCCGTTTTTGCAGCAGAAGGTGATGCTGTAACTACTAAATTAATTAAAGACCGCAAAACTGGCAAATGCCGTGGTTTCGGTTTTCTTACAGTCAACAATGACGAACAAGCTGACGAAATTATTGAAAAGTATAATGGTCAGATGTTCAAAGATACTCCCATTAAGCTAGAGAAGGCATTACCTCGGACAAAGGGTGAAGAGGGCGACGAGCAAGCTCCTAAACCAGTTACTGTTGCTAGTAATAGTACCCCGACTCCTAGCCCCAACAGAGAAGGTAGCCGCCGCGAGAAAAGCTCTAAGAAGCCTCGTCGTGGAGGCGGTGGAGGCGGTTCTCGTGAAAGCAACAATACAACTACCGATTCAGACGCTATTCGTCCAGATCCTCGTTGGGCTTCGGAATTAGAAAAGCTGAAGCAGATGCTAGCTGCACAAACTACAAATTAATCCTCAAGGGAGAAAAACTAAAAATTAAAAATCAGAATTTTTTTGATTTTTAATTCTTAATTGTTGATAATTATCTAGCTGCTTAGTTTAATGAACTTGCAGCTAATTTTGTAAGTACGTAGGCGCAGTCTGCAGTAGGCATCGCATCGCCACTAGTACCGCAAGACGGAAGTCAAAAGGAGCCAGTGCGTTGGGGAGACAGCGCCGTGGTGAGGCAGTCGCTCAGAGGGGGTTCCCCCCAGGAGGAACTGCCTTCATGGTTTCCCGACTTGAGGCGACTGTCGTCGGCAGAGCCGCCCAACGCACTGGCTCCCCATGAGGAACTGCCGTTAGCGCAGCGTAAAGCCTTCGGCATGGCTTCGCTTAGAGCGAGCCTGCGTTCGCGCAGCGTCTCGTAGAGAGTGTCACCCGTTAGCGCAGCGTTAGCGAGTCCTCGAGCGTCAGGGGTATGTTTATTTACGCCGTGCTGTACTAGTCACATTAAGACATACCTGAGAGTTAGCAGCTAGGAGCTTGCAAACTGCCCAAGCTCTACAAAATCTATCTGGATTTCAATCAAATCAAAGACACATAAGTTTCACGAATTCATCATACTTACGTAAAAAAGTATATATTGATGCAACTATAGATTTCCGTAGACTTATTGTTAAAGCTTGCTTATGGAAAAATAAAATTAAGTTTTTGTGATTAGACACATCAAAAAACCCTGATCTTTATCAATGCGATCGCAGTAATTAGCTGGATTTGATAAATTATAGTCAGTATGCCAAGAGAACCAGAGGCGCGTAGGCGCAGCCCGCCGTAGGCATCGCTCTAAAGATAATCTACACTCAAGGAGATACCGATCATTTTCAGCTTCTGTTTATGTCCTCAACTCTAGATTCTTTGCCACCTGCGCTCGCTAAAATTGTCCAGCGCTTTCAACGCGCTTCCGAACCGAAGCGACGCTACGAACAGCTAATCTGGTATGCTCAGAAGCTCAATGAGTTCCCAGAAGCTGATAAATTACCCGAAAATAAAGTTCCTGGTTGCGTGTCTCAAGTTTATATTACAGCAGCCTTGGATGACGGTAAAGTTGTATTTCAGGGCGATTCCGATTCCCAGTTAACCAAAGGATTAGTAGGGCTTCTGGTAGAGGGATTAGATGGACTAACGCCAACTGAGATTGTTCAACTTACTCCAGATTTTATTCAAGAAACAGGTTTAAATGTTAGCCTAACACCTTCCCGTGCTAATGGATTTTACAACATTTTTAAAACCATGCAAAAAAAAGCATTGGAATCTAAAATTGGTCATTAGTCATTAGTCATTAGTCATTAGCAAAGGACAAATGACTAATGACAAAGGACAACTGACAAATAAGGTACAATTACCAAAATTTAGTCTAATGTCAACAAATTTATTATCTACCTCTGCTGCTATTGGCTTTGGTGGAGTAGTTAAAGAATATCTCTGGAACTGGGAAAATCAACAATTGCGCGTTGTTTATGAAACCCTCGGTAAAGGTTCACCGCTATTGCTACTACCAGCTTTCAGCAGTGTTTCAACGCGTTTGGAAATGGGCGAACTTGCCAGGTTATTAGTTCCCCATTTTCAAGTTGTAGCCGTAGACTGGCCTGGATTTGGTGAATCTTCTCGCCCTAGTTTGAATTACCGACCCCAAATATATCAGCAATTTCTGGAAGATTTTGTCAAAGCTATTTTTAATACTCCCATTACTGTGGTCGCAGCTGGTCATGCTGCTAGTTACGTTTTACAATTAGCTGTCAAACAACCTGCTGCTTTTTCACAGATTGTGTTGTTAGGTCCTACTTGGCGTGGTCCTTTGCCGACAATGGGAGCAAGTCAGCAAATAGCTAGTCTGGTGAGAGAATTGGTGCGATCGCCTATACTTGGTCAAGCTCTCTACAAACTCAACACTACTCAATCTTTCTTAAGTTTTATGTACCGCCGTCATGTGTTTACTGACGCGGCTAAAATTACACCCAGTTTCATTGAGAAGAAGTGGCACACGACTCAACAACCAGGAGCGCGATTTGCATCTGCTGCCTTTGTAACTGGTAATCTTGATGCTGTACGCGAACAATCTGCTTTTTTGGAACTTGTGCAGTCTTTAACCGTACCCCTGATGGTAGTAATTGGGGAATCCAGCCCTCCCAAATCACGAGAAGAAATGAACGCTTTGGTAGCCTTACCAGGAGTGAGAAGCGTTGTTATACCTGGTTCTCTAGGACTGCATGAAGAATACCCAGCAGTTGTTTTAGAAGCAGTTCAAGATTTTTTGTTCTCTTGAGAAAATTAAATTCTCATACCAAAACACAAAGAATCATGTAAGGATTCAGGTCTAATATTGAGGAAGTAAAGAAGGGCGAGACTGAAAATTATTAGAGTCAGCCAGTAGAGCTTGTGCAAAAAAATCAATCACAGACCTGGCTTGACGACGGCAAGTTTGTACCACCGTCAATAAATTTGCAGTGTGTTGAAACCGCTCCATTGAACGGGAACCACCACTAATCTTACGTTTTGTCACAGCCAAGCGAAGCGATCGTTCAGCCTGATTGTTATCAGGAGCAACTTCAGGGTTGTCAAGGAAATACCACCATTGAGTTGCTTTATCACGCAAAGAACGTAAAAGGTTTCCTGCTGTAGCTGAGGCCAAGTTAATCCATTGATCAACAGAGGATTGCAACTTAGATTTGAATTGATTGACCCAATCGTTGTAACTACTAGAGTCAAGAGTTTCAAACCATTGGGCGTAATTTCTAAAGGCTTCATCAATTAAATCAACAAAAGCTTTACCGATAGCTTGGTTGTGAAGACCTGGAAGTTGAATTAATTTTTTGAAGTGACGACGTAGATGAGCCAAGCATTTCTGCTGTGCTAGAGCTTGATAGCCATTGTAAACACTAAAATCGTCGCTGCTGAGTACCCCTGTATATTTAGCCCCTAGAATTGTTTCTAATTCGGCTCTAGAACGAGTATCAGCCGCAGTAAACAGGCAGAAATCAGAATTAGCAACTACCCACAACCATTCTTTGATTCCCTTGACTGACCAAGGTGTTTCATCCACATGAACATTAGGTTGTGTCTGTTTGACCCAATTACTTAATTGACTAACGCTTGGTTCAATCGCTTGTTGAATTCGTTCATTGGTTGCGACTAAAGTTCCTAGCCCAACTTGAATTTGCCCCAGTTCATATAGCATTTCTTGCTGTTTTTCATAGGACATATGTGCATAATTGTTTACCCATCCTAAAAACGCCTGTAAAGAAATCCCTAAATCCTGTCCTGGGATGATCTCTTGTGGCCATTGCGCTGTTTGTAAATTTCCACAGCACTCACACATACAGGTTTGGCGTTGATACTCCACTATTTCGATGGGACGTTCCACTAGTTGCGCTACCGACTGTTTTTCTACTTTCACTGCTATAGACGCAAATGCTTTTTGACCACAGTAAACGCAATCCGTAGGACGTAATATTTCATAACGAGCTATTCTGCTAAAACCCTTACGAGTTTTACCTTGATGTCCTGGCTGCCCACCTGGTTTCTTTTTGAGCTGATTTGATTCCTCTTGAGGGGGTGCTTTTTTGTTTTCGCTTTTTTTGTGGATGTCCCCAGATGGGGGCTTTGATGAGTTAGAACTATCTAAATCTCTACTGACTTTTAAACGTTCTACTTCTTGTTGTAGTTCTAAGATGATTTTCTGTAACTCACGTATTACCTTGCTCTGCTCAATAATTATCTCTACCAGTTCTTCCTTCGATAACTGGTTCAAGCTTTCTGAGTCTAATTCTTGAGGCAGGTTTTGGTTCATATTTGTGATACTCCTCCTCAAGTGTCCTCTTTGTCAATACTCTGCCACCTGAATCCTTACAGAATCATTTTGCGCCTTGGTGCGAGATTAAAATTAGTTCAAACTACTGCTGCTTCCCTACCTTGAGCGGGTTTTAGAAAACAAGCGGGAATCTTTTTCTTTTTTGAGGAAATTAAGAGAGCGACGCAAACGTTTTTTTCCTTCTGAAACTTCTGAAAACCCAGGTAAATTTGCATACTCAGACTTGGGATTTTCTGCAATATTTAAAGCCGTTTCTAAGTAGAATATGGCGAGATCCACTTCTTGATTAGATAGCTTAGTTGCGTTATCTTGCCAGCTTTCAGCGATGCGTCCCAAAGCTTCTTCTGCATTATAGCTAAGCTCCGGTTTCTTCAAAGCTTCAATAAGCACCGGGACGGCTGTTGCTGCTTTTTCCCCCATGCTTTCTAAGGCAGAGGCAGCACTTGAACGAACCTCAAGATCCAAATCATTTTTTAAAGCTTCAATAAGCACCGGGACTGCGGTTGCTGCTTTTTCACCAATGAATTTCAAAGCATAAGCAGCATTTGAGCGAACTTTTGCATTTTTATCCTGTTTCAAAGCTGTGATGAGTGCAGGCACGGCTTTTGCTACTTCTTCACTCTTGCCTTCCCAAATACCAACTCTTTGCAAGACAGAGGAAGCACTTATACGAACCAAATCATTTTTGTCTTTCAATGCTTGGATAATTATAGGAACTAGCGATGTTGTATCTTGCGCCATATTGCTCAAAGCACTAGTTGCATTTGCTCGCACTTGCTTGTTATCATCTTTGAGTGTTTCCATGAGTACGGGAATTGCTGCTTTCAGTTCGTTTGTGAGTTTTACATTAAAGTTGTCATCGGTAGAATAAGTAAAACTCATAGATTGAAAAGCCATGAGTGCAGTTAAGCGTACTTCCGTATCACTGTCTTTCACTGCTGCAATGACAACGGGGATAACTGCTTTCACTTCAGGGGTAGATTTATTTAAGTCGTTGCCAGCAATGCTAATCAAAGCTGAGACAGCACAAACGCGAACTTCCGCATCTGGATCGTTTTTTGAGGCGGTAATTAAGTTTGAAATTACCTCACTAGCTTCTTTTTTATCAATGCTTCCCAACAAGTGAGCAGCATCGGCACGCAGTTTTGTATCCCGGTTTTGTAACGCTTTAACTAAATCAGAAACAGCTTGTGAACCAATTCTTTGCCTAGCTCTAGCTGTTCTTTCAGAGCCACAATAGTTCCGGTTTGGTTCTTGGTAGCTTGAGACACCCAGTGTGCGCTCCATCTCTTGCCCCCAAACGTTGCCCATCGGCAACATAGATAACCAAAGGCATAAAAATGAAATTTCTAATGCCACTTGAAATTTAACTAAAAAGCTGACTGGAATAGATGCAGATGCTTGACCTGTTTGAGTTACTTGCTTTTTCGAGCAGGTAGTGTTTCTTGAAACCACCACACTTCTCCATCAAAGTATAGTTTTTTATGTGATGATTATCATAGAATTCCTCCTATTGTCAAGCTACTAACATGCAACTTACAGCAGAGTGGACTAGCTTGGATGCAATATTCCTACCAAGCTATGCCAACTTATGAATATTTATTACTTATTACAGATGCATAAAAATAAAATGTTTCTTGATTAAATTATGTAATTATTTTTCTGAAATCCAAAATAACAGCAAGTTCGCACAAAAATATAAAAAGATTTATCATAGGCGATAATGATTATCCATAAGGTGAGACAAGAGGAATTTAGAGTATGGTGGCTGACGTAATCAACAATTCAGTTCCCGTTACTGTTCTTACAGGCTATTTGGGTGCAGGTAAAACGACTCTACTCAATCACATCCTCACCTACGAACACGGCAAAAAAGTTGCTGTGATTGTCAATGAATTTGGGGAAGTGGGTATTGATAATCAATTGATTATCGATGCAGATGAAGAAATATTTGAAATGAACAATGGTTGTATCTGTTGTACAGTGCGAGGCGATTTAATTCGGATCATTGGCAATTTGATGAAGCGGCGTGATAAATTTGACCATTTAGTAATTGAAACAACTGGATTAGCCGATCCTGCACCAGTGATTCAGACATTTTTTGTTGATGAAGATTTACAAAGCCAACTGTCTCTAGATGCAGTGGTGACAGTCGTAGATGCCAAGCACATCTCGCAGCACTGGGATGCAGATGAAGCACTAGAACAGATTGCCTTTGCAGATGTAATTTTACTTAATAAAACAGATTTGGTAGCGCCAGAAGAATTAGATGAATTAGAAAAACGGATTCGGGTGATGAATGCGATCGCAAAAATCTACCGTACCCGCAATTCTGAACTAGGAATGGATGCTTTACTAGGTGTGAAAGCCTTTGATTTAGATCGTGCATTAGAAATTGATCCAGATTTCTTAGGCGAAGATGCCCACGTACACGATGAAACTGTTTTTTCTGTGGCTTTAGTAGAAGCAGGTGCAGTCGATGGAGAAAAATTAAACACTTGGCTTTCCGAGTTACTGCGTACCCAAGGCCCAGATATCTTTCGGATGAAAGGCATTTTAAATATTGCTGGAGAAGATAATCGATTTGTATTCCAAGGAGTACACATGATATTTGATGGCAAACCCGATCGCCCCTGGAAACCCAGCGAAACCCCCAAAAACGAACTAGTCTTCATCGGCCGCAATCTTGATGCAGCCCAACTCAAGCAAGATTTTCTCGCTTGTCTAGCTTAAAACAAGTTGTTCTTAAGCAGAAGAAGCAGGGGGTAAGAGAAGAAATAACTCATGCCCAATGCCCCATGCCCAATGCCCCTTTACAAATATGAACTCCACAACCAAATCTAAGGAATTTGAACAAAACTATTCGGGGACACTTTCAGATTATGTAACTGCGATCGCTTGGTCGCCACAAGGTCAAACTTTAGCAGCAACTTCCGCCGCTGGCGAAGTAGTTTTGTGGAATGATGGCGAACTCACAAGCTTACAAACTGGTAACGGTAAATCAGTAGACTGTCTCGCCTTTTCGCCCGATGGCAAATTTTTAGCTGTTGGCGGACAAGATGGACAGGTGAAAATCTGGTGCGACACTGAATTAATCGCCACGTTGGAAAATGCCCCTGCATGGGTTGACAAGTTAGCTTGGAATTACACCAGTAACCAACTGGCTTTTAGTTTGGGCCGTTATGTCCAAGTCTGGAATGCAGAGACTCGTGAAATTGTCGTGACGCTGAATTTCGACAACTCATCAGTACTGGGTATAGATTGGCGCATTGACGGACAGTACTTAGCAATTAGTGGTTATAAGGGAGTAAAGATTTGGCATAGTCAAAAGTGGGATGAAGAACCATACAGCTTAGATATGACTACTGTCAGTTTAGCTATGGCTTGGTCGCCCGATGGCAAATTTCTGGCTTCTGGCAACATGGATCGTAGTGTCACCGTTTTGGAATGGAACAACCCCGATCCTTGGGTAATGCGTGGCTTCCCCGGTAAAATTCGCCAATTAGCATGGTCAGAAGCTATGACTAAAGTAGGTGCGCCAATACTGGCATCTTCTAGCGTTGAAGGTATTGTAGTCTGGGAAAAGCTAGAGGATGATTCATTAGGTTGGGAAGCACGAGTCTTAACTAATCATGTGGGTGTAATCAATGCGATCGCCTTTGCACCCAAAAGCTTCCTACTCGCTTCTGCTGCTGCTGACGGCTGGTTATGTTTGTGGAACCAAGCCAAGGAAGTATCCCAAATTATTACAGGTGTCTCAGGAGGATTTTCTAGCCTAGCTTGGCATCCCCAAGGTAAGTTACTAGCCGCAGGGGGTGAACAGGGCGAATTAGTTGTATGGTCAAAGGTTTTGCGAGGTCAGGGATTCGCGCGTAGTTAAGCAATACTCACTAATTAAAGTTGAATTTCGGCAATTTATTGGCTATGCTTTATCAGCAAAGGTATATTTGTGTAAATTATGAAGATTGTCAAACTAATTTTACTTGCCTGTCCCGCATTTCTGGTATCTATGATGCTGATAGTCAATCCAGCAAATGCATCCAGCCTAAAATCTGCTTACACTACCCAAACTATGACGGTAGTATCTACACAACAAATTCCCGATTTGGCAACACCAAACTTGATTCAAACATCTAATCCGATAATCAATCAAGTTGGTTGCAATTGTCCCAACTGTGTTCAGTCTAAATTTCAGTCACTACAAGGCAAGCTGCCATCAGTTGGTTTTTAATAAAGTTAGGAGTTATAAATATTGTTGGGGCACAGCATTGCTGTGCCTTTATTAATTTTATAAGCTTTTTGTACGTAACTATCGCACTGGTTGCAGCATAATTATTTATGAGATTCGCTAAAAGTCACGCCTAAAAAACGAATTAGAAAAGTTGTTAAGTCAATAGGCTTGGGTTAGCGCCAAAAACCTTAAACTGCGTAGGTTGGGTTGAGGAACGAAACCCAACATTTAGCGTATTGGTTGTTAAGTAGAATCTCTGGAAACTGAGAAAGCTGCTGGTAAAGTATTAAGGTTGGTGCGTTCGCGTAGCGTGCCGTAGGCAATCGCCATCTGCATCCAAGCTGTTAAGCTCTTGTTAAAATAGCTAGTCTGGGGATTAGAAAACTTGCTAGAGTGAACGTAGAGTTAGCCTTAATGTCTAATCGCCAAAACCTATACATCTCATGGATTTTGCTAATATTGCATCCCAGTTAAACGCTGGAACGATTTTGCCAGAGGGGATTGTTATTCTTACCCTCTTGGGGGTTTTGATTGTTGATTTGATTTTGGGGCGTACATCCGCACGCTGGATCGGATATCTAGCGATCGCAGGTTTATTTGCTTCGATTATCGCCCTATATTTTCAATGGAACGCTGCTAATCCCATTTCTTTTAGCGGTGGCTTTAACGGTGACGACCTGAGTATTGTCTTTCGCGGTATTATTGCCTTGTCTGCGATTGTGACTATACTGATGTCAATTCGCTATGTTGAGCAGAGCGGCACCGCTTTAGGCGAATTCATCTCTATTTTGCTGAGTGCTACATTAGGAGGAATGTTTTTATCCGGGGCTAGTGAGTTGGTGATGATTTTCATCTCCCTAGAAACCCTGAGTATTTCCTCTTATTTATTGACAGGTTATACCAAGCGTGACCCCCGCTCCAATGAAGCAGCGCTGAAATACTTGTTAATTGGAGCTTCCAGTACAGCAATATTTTTGTACGGTGTATCCCTGCTGTATGGACTATCTGGAGGACAAACTGAACTTAGTGCGATCGCTAATGGCATTGCCACAGCGAACGTGGGACAATCTTTAGGTTTAGTGATTGCCCTAGTTTTTGCGATCGCAGGTATTGGCTTTAAAATCTCCGCCGCACCCTTCCACCAGTGGACACCAGACGTTTACGAAGGCGCTCCCACCCCAGTCATCGCCTTTTTATCTGTCGGTTCCAAAGCGGCTGGGTTTGCCCTAGCCATCCGCTTGCTAACAACAGCCTTCCCTCTTGTTGCTGACGAGTGGAGGTTTGTCTTCACAGCTCTAGCCGTTCTCAGCATGATTTTGGGTAACGTAGTCGCCCTAGCTCAAACCAGCATGAAACGGATGCTAGCTTATTCATCCATTGCCCAAGCTGGGTTTGTGATGATTGGCTTGATTGCTGGCACACAGGCAGGATACGCCAGTATGATATTTTACCTACTGGTTTATCTGTTCATGAACTTGTGCGGTTTTACCTGCATTATCCTATTCTCACTGCGGACAGGAACCGACCAGATTGCCGAATACTCTGGCTTATATCAAAAAGACCCACTCCTAACACTGGGGTTGAGTATCTCCCTGCTTTCCTTAGGTGGTATTCCACCATTGGCTGGGTTTTTCGGCAAGATTTACTTATTCTGGGCTGGTTGGCAAGCAGGACTTTATTGGTTAGTTTTGTTGGGCTTAGTCACCAGCGTAGTCTCCATTTATTACTACATTCGTGTAGTTAAGATGATGGTAGTCAAAGAACCCCATGAAATGTCCGACGTAGTGAAGAATTATCCACAAGTACGTTGGGATTTGCCTGGGCTAAGACCTTTGCAGGTCGGGTTGATAGTAACATTAATTGCCACTTCCATAGCAGGGATTTTGTCAAATCCACTGTTTACATTGGCTAACAATTCCATTTCCCATACTCAATTTTTGCAAGCAACAATCAACAGTAATCTAAAAGCAGAAAATCTACTGCTTTTACCAAAATTAGATTCGGTTAGTCAGTCTCAATCCTCAGTTGATTCCACTGCCAAGATATAACCGAGTCTGTACCATACTTTATACTCAAAGACACGCCTGTTTGCTAATTAGCAGACAGGCGTTGTTATATCTTTTAACTGAATTTTTATGAGACTGAGTTAATAGGTATTTTAATTACAAATTCTGCACCTTTTCCTAGAATAGAAAAACAGTTAAGTTCTCCCCTATGTTTTTCAACTATAATCTGATAACTTATATATAGCCCTAGTCCAGTACCTTTGCCCACAGTTTTAGTGGTAAAAAACGGATCGAATAGCTTTGAGAGAACTTGTTCATTTATGCCCAAACCATTATCAGCAATACTAACTGCTATCCATTTTTCATCGATTAGTTCAGTTTTAATTTGAATTTGGGGATTATTATTTCTCAGTTTTTGACTTTCAGTTTTTTGTGTATTTACTTCTGAATACTGACTGTTGAGGCCCGATGCTTCCAGTGCATCAATCGCATTAGCAAGAATATTCATAAACACTTGATTGAGTTGACCAGGATAGCAAGTTACATTCGGCAGTTGACTGTATTTTTTGATGACTTTGATTTCTGGGTACTCATGCCTAGCTTGCAGGCGATGCTCTAAAATCATTAAACTACTATCAATTCCTTCATGAATATTAACTTGCTTAAATTCTG
The DNA here is from genome assembly GCF_036917535.1 of Nostoc sp. Taxonomy (GTDB): domain Bacteria; phylum Cyanobacteriota; class Cyanobacteriia; order Cyanobacteriales; family Nostocaceae; genus Nostoc. The sequence goes on along the minus strand of NZ_JBALDA010000094.1, from coordinate 46,630 downwards.
CTTCATCAAGTCTGGAAAAGTTACGTAGTGATTTAACAATTTCCTCAATGCGTTCTGTTCCCACTTTCATTGAGTGGAAAAGTTTAGTTATATCTTGAATTAGAAAATCTAAGTCTATTTCATCTACTTGCTCTTGAATTTCTGGAGGAGTATTTGGACAAAGTTGTTGATAAATTTCTACCAATTTCAGTAAATCCTGAGTGTATTTATGAGCGTGGTGAAGGTTTCCATAAATAAAACTCACGGGATTATTAATTTCATGGGCAATACCAGCAACCATCTGACCTAAACTAGACATTTTTTCAACTTGGATAAGCTGAGTTTGGGTAAGTTGCAGTTCGTTTAGTGTTTCTTGTAAAGCAGTTGTACGTTCCTCAACCCGAATTTCTAGCTCTTGATTCGCTTTCTTGAGCGCTTCCTCTGCCTGTTTACGTCTTTGAACTTCTTTTGCTAACTCATCGATTTTCTCGTTCAAGAGAACGAAATTACTGATGGCTACAGCTCTATTTTCCAAGCGTAAGAGAATTAAAGCTGAACATTCAGCAGACCAAGGTTGAATAACTGCTCCTTGACTACGGCATATTAACGTTTGTCCATCATTCTTTCGTAAAGTCAAAGAGCCAATAACCATTGCCCTGCTACATGAACAAGCTTGCAGGTACTTGACAATATCATTGGTAGACTCAGTTACAAGCTCAAAGAGCATTCTTCCCCGCAGTTCCTGACGGCGTAACCCCAACATATCTGCTACTGGTTGATTGGTAGCTAACAACTGACCATCTCCACTCACCAGGAGTAAAGGTTCTGGTAAAACTCTGGCAAGTTCAAGAAATTGTTCAGGAGTCATGAGGCTTCAACTTTCACAGTTTGACTCTACTTTACATATCTGCACTAAGCTTATATCCTGGAGTTATTTTGTTTGATGCTGAAGGATTTACACAGATTCTATTCCCCTAAAGTATTCTCGACCTTCTGCATCTTCTGCCTCTTCTGTAAGTTTTAAGTAAACAATAACTCTACATCCAGAAGCACCTTGTGCTATGGTCTCTTGCAATTCTACTTTGGCATATCCTAAATTATTAGCTGCGATCGTTCCAAAAACGTTTGAAGTCATCATGCACATGCCAGGGCGATTAAGTACTTTGTCGCCAAATGGGCAAACACGGTTGCCAAAGACAATTTTTTCATCATTCTGCTCAATAATATAAAAATCGCCTTGGATTCGTTTTTTTAAATCAATCAAGACATCAGCTACCTGCTTACGAGAAAGGTTAGAGATTTCCAGGGCAGATTTATAATCTTGGTTAATCTGCCTTCCCATCCTTTCACCAACGACGCTAATAAATCCCGAAGCTTCTTCTAAACCAACTACATCCTGCAAAGTACCAGATAATTCTCTGATTAGTGTACGTAAAAATATATCGCGTTCTAAAGAAAGATTAAGCGTAGCTATTGAGTGCTTGGGTGTATTGATCATAAATTTTGAGGATACCATCTTGGAAGTACAGTTATAGAGTTCCCCAAAATGTCTCTAAAGTAACTACTTAATCTTTTTATTGTGAGAATTTAATGTTTGCTTTTAGTTTTAATGAAAAAAATGTCCATAACAAATTCTGAACCTTATCATTGTGACAGTTTACGGTTTGGCATAGTCTTTTCTATGTTACGTCCCTATTATCCTTTCTAACTCTAACCCTCCTTAAAAAGTAGGGAATTAGATCAAGTCTTAAAAAGGTTAGCCAGCAAAATATTAAGTGTTTTCCCATGAGCAGTGGGCTTGGGTTGGGAAAATCTTTTGGGGAAAAATATCGTTAACACTAAACATATTTTATTATTAACTAATGCAGATAATGCAGAAATGTACTATTTGGTAATCAAAATACACTTTTTCTGATTTATATAAATAAACTTTGATATCTTGATTGATCGCCTGCTAAACCACCGAATATCGGCACATATTGACCAAGAGCTAGCTTTAAGCCATTCAATATAGAGACACCACTAGTTGTGAGGCTCTCTGGATGAGTTAAGCATAGCTTTGCAGGTGCGGTACTTTTTGCTTTGGCTTGATCTACAGCTTGTTTAGTTGCAGTAATTGGATCGTCTGAAACTTTGCGTCCAACTCCTGCATGAATTTCAATTTCGTCTGAGCAAAACAACATCAAGGTGATTGAATCTTGCTGAAACTCTAAGACTGAAGAAATTTCTCCATCTGTGGTTCCACCAATCAACTCAATCCCCGGAAAAGCCTGATTTATTTGCTGCAAAATGAGAGAATGATCGAAGTCGATTGCAGCAAAAATAATTCCAGCTTTTGGTTTATCTCCTGCAAGAGAACTGGCACATTGCTGAAGAACTTCTTCAACTGCTGCTAGAGAATCTGGATCGTTACTGTGACCTACTACTGCTTTAAACATACATTTATTTATTATGTTGATGAACGTAACTTACTATAATTATTAAATAGGAAGTTTAATGATAAACTCTGAACCTTGCCCTATTGATGAATTTACCTCTAGAGTTCCTCCATGTTTTTCGACAACAATTTGACGAGCAATTGATAACCCTAATCCTGTACCTTGACCCACAAGCTTAGTGGTGAATAAATAGTCAAAGATTTTTTGTTGAATATTAGCCGACATTCCTACGCCATTATCTTTAATCTTAATCAAGATATAACTTTTATCTTCAGTAAGAGTAGTTTGAATCAAAATTTGATTAGGATTTGCTTCAATTTCCATATAAGTAAGTCCTACATTAGACTCCTCTAAAGCATCAATAGCATTAGCTAATAAATTCATAAATACCTGATTTAGTTGTCCGATAAAGCATTCTAATTCTGGCAAGATATCGTAATCTCTAATTACTTGAATATCGGGTCGAGTTTCGGATGCTTTTAAACGGTGTTTGAGAATCATAATTGTACTATCTATGCCATCATGAATATTGCAATAGACTTTGCGATCGCTATCTGCTCGAGAAAAGGTTCTCAAGCTAGTACTAATGTTGCGAATGCGCTGAACTCCTTCTTTCATTGAGGAAATTAAATTAGGTAGATCGGCAAGTATATACTTCAAATCTATCGCTGCAATTTCCTCTTGAATTTCTGGAACTGGATTAGGATAGTGCTGCTGATAAAGGTCAATAATCTTAATCACGTCTTGGAAATATATTGAAGCGTGTCCAAGATTGCCATGAATGAAACCAACTGGATTATTAATTTCATGAGCAACTCCTGCTACTAATTGACCAAGGGCAGACATTTTTTCTGTCTGTACAAGCTGAAGTTGAGACTCTTGTAAATCTTTTAATGCCCTAGATAATGCTGAAGTCCTTTCTAAAACTCGTTTTTCTAAAGTTTTTGTGAGATTTCGTAATTGAAGATGAGTTTTAATTCTAGCTAATAATTCTTCTTCATGAAAGGGTTTTGTGATGTAATCAACTGCTCCTATGTTTAGACCCTTTACCTTACTATGAGTATCAGAATTTGCTGTCATAAAAATTACGGGGATATCACAAGTAGCTGAATTCTCTTTCAGTCTTTTACAAGTTTCAAATCCATCTATTCCTGGCATCATAACATCTAATAAAATTAAATCAGGAAGTTGAAACTCAACCTGCTTAATTGCTCTTTCTCCATCATTTTCTGTTATAACTTTAAAACCTACATTATTTAATGTATTAAAGACAATTTCTAAATTAGTAGTAGTGTCATCTACCACTAAGATTAAACTATCTTTTGGGGTATAAAGCATTTTCATATCTGGTTTTTCATTCATATATTTAAATTAATTTTATTTATTGTTAGTTATTCCCTATTTGCCCTCGCAGCTAAGTCACCTCTATTTTATTGGCAGACTGACTGCAAATCTCTCGTCTGACAACCCTATAGTTCCCAAAAACTCTGATAACAGCAACATTCTCACACTAAATTGGCTACAGCTTTTTGCTGAAGCGATCGCTACATAAAGCATATTAACCACCAATCTTCGTTTTGAGTGGAGAAAAACATCTTCTTTTATAAAGGATATCGCACTAAAATTAGTTATTAATACCCTTGTATTTTTAGAGAAGTAACATTAATGCAGAAAAATATTGTTGATGCCATAAGTTAATTTTTTTAAATAGTCAACAGTATTTATCATTATTTTTAAATATTATAATTTTTCTTTAAAAACAAAATATAAATAAAGATAATTACGGTTATGTTTTTTAAAAAACTATTGAACAATACTAATTAGCTTTGAAAATATTCGTATAGATTTACACATCACTGGCAGTAACCTAAATATGATTTACACACTGTAGAACATGTGGTATTAAAGTGACTTATTTTCAAAAAAATTTCATAGGCTCTCTATGAGTCTATTGATTTTGTTCTGTTGTAATTAATGTTTTTTACTTCTAACCAATATATTTCTATGAAGGAACTACTTTCCTCTGATTTGCACTGTCCATTTTCATCCCATATCAATAAGCATGTTGATGTTTTGGAAGAGTATGCTTTGGAATGGGTACTACGCTTCAATCTCCTAACAAATAAATCGTCTTATCAGCGTTTCTCCAAGGCAAAATTCTTTTTACTAGCCGCAGGTACTTACCCTTCCTGTCAGCTTGAAGAACTGAAAATTGCAAATGACTTATTGAGCTGGTTATTTATTTGGGATGACCAATGCGATTTGTCAGATTTAGGAAAACAACCTGAACTGCTAAAGGGTTTTCACAATAGATTTTTGGAAATATTAAATGGGGAAGAACTTACAAATCAAGATGCACCCCTTGCTCATGCCTTAAGTAACTTAAGACATCGAATCTTGGAAAGAGGAAACACAAAATGGTTTCATCACTTTGTCCGTAGCTTTAAAGGCTACTTCCAAGGATGTGTCGAGGAAGCAACTAACCGTATACAAGGAGTTGTACCTGATATTGACACTTATATGGCAATACGTATATTAGCCGGAGGGGTGGAGCCTGTTCTCGAATTGATTGAATTTTGCGACCATTTAATAATTCCTGATTTTGTACGAGAACACGACATCGTAAAAGAATTAAAACTGATAGCAAACAAGGTTCTTTGCTGGGGTAACGATGTTTTCTCAGCACCTAGAGAAATGGAAGATGGCGACGTTCATAATTTAGTATTGGTACTGCATTATCAACATAATTTGCCTTTAGTACAAGCAATGCAGCGTGCTGCTGAAATCCATGATCAAGACTTGTTAACTATGATGAATTTAGAAGCATCTATTCCAAGTTTTGGAGAAAAAGAAGATGCTGAACTCGCAAAGTATATATCAGGATTGCATAGCTGGATAAGTGCCAACCTTGCTTGGTGTGCTCAATCTACTCGCTATCAGACTGCTGAAAAGCTAGAAGTAATTAAATGTTAGAATTGCAACTTTCTAATCAAAGTAGGAAAATATTGCGTATTTTTTTACTTATACTTTTTGCTGCTTGTAGTTCTGAAATTTGAGCATTTGAACATAAAAATTGAATAGCCACTTATTACTTTAAAAATAAGTGCGGAAAATTAGCACAATTTCAGAATGAAACTTAAATGCAACTACCTAATCCTCTCAAAACTCCCTCTTTGCTACAAAAATTTCAGTGGATTACTGATCCTGTTAGCTATATGGAAAATGCAGCTCAACAGTATCCCGATATTTTTACTGGGAAGATAATCGGTTTTGGTGACACAGTAGTCTTTGTGAACCATCCCAAAGCAATCCAGGAAATTTTAACTAATGATAGAAAAAAGTTTGCCGCTGTTGGGGAACTCAATGGGATTTTGCAGCCGCTTTTGGGGAATAATTCAGTGGTGATGCTAGAGAGAGATCGTCACAAACGCCAGCGACAATTGGTGACACCCTCTTTTCATGGAGAGCGGATGCAAGCCTATGGTCAGCTAGTCTGTAATGCGTCTGAAAAAATCTTTAGTCAGTTACCACTAAATAAGCCATTTTTAGCACGTAATCTAACACAAGATATATCCCAGCAAGTCATTTTACAAGCTATTTTTGGCTTGTATGAGGGAGAAAAAATTCAAAAACTTAAGCAACTATTGCCGTTGCTGTTAGAGCTTTTCCAGTCACCTTTTACTTCTAGCTTATTCTTTTTCTCATTCTTGCAACAAGATTTAGGAGCTTGGAGTCCTTGGGGGAAGTTCCTACGCAATCGAGAACAAATTGATCAATTTCTCTACACTGAAATTGCCGAGTGTCAGCAACAGCTCGATCCAGAACGCATCGATATTCTCTCTTTGTTGATATCATGTCGGGATGAAGTGGGCCAACCGATGACGGTTCAGGAGTTGCGGGATCAGTTAATAACTTTAATACTTGCCGGTTACGAAACAACAGCATCAGCAATGGCTTGGGGATTGTACTGGATTCACCAAAAGCCTTCAGTCCATGAAAAACTGCTCCAAGAACTGGACACTCTTGGTGATTCTCCAGACCCTATGAGTATTTACCGACTGCCATACCTCACAGCTGTCTGTAATGAAACCTTGCGAATTCACCCTGTTACAATGTTTTCATTTCCCAGAGTAGTGCAAGAACCTGTTGAATTATTGGGATATTCTTTAGAGCCTGGAACTGTGCTGCTTTCCAGTATTTATCTTACTCATCAGCGAGAGGATTTATATCCCCAGCCTAAGGAGTTTCAACCAGAGCGCTTTCTTAAACGTCAATTTTCTCCCTATGAATTCCTGCCTTTTGGCGGTGGTGCCCGTCGTTGTATCGGCGAGGCTTTGGCTCTATTTGAAATGAAGCTAGTATTAGCAACCGTTTTGTCACGCTATCACTTGGCGCTAGTTAATCAGCGTCCAGAGCGGCCTCAGCGTCGAGGTTTTACCCTTGCGCCTTCCAGTGGAGTCAAGATGGTAATTACAGGACGACGTGCGCGTCAAGAGTCTTTAGTTAATACAACAACTGCACCCATATCCTAGTAGCTTGCCTGAGTTGTTTTGATAAGTCTTAGAAATCACCCAGTTTTTATGACAAACTGGGTTTTTAGAATTTTACTAGTCTAAATATCTGACTGTTGCATTGGGATCTCAATCACGAACTCAGTCCCTTTTCCTAATGAAGAATCACAGATTAAGCTACCCTTGTGTTTGTCCACAATAATCTGATAGCTAATCGACAACCCCAACCCAGTGCCACTTCCTACCGACTTGGTAGTGAAAAATGGGTCAAATATTTTCTGCTGCACCGCTTTTGTCATACCAGAACCGTTATCGGCAATCCGAATTATCGCCGTATTATAATCTGTTAGTTCAGTAAAGATATGAATTTTTCCTACTTTATGAGGAGCTGCTGACGCGTCTATGCCCTTTGTTATTTGTTCTTTATCATTTACCAATGCTGGATGATCAATGGCAAATAACTCTTCTAAAGCATCGATTGCATTACTCAAGATATTCATAAATACCTGATTGAGTTGACCAGGGTAACAAATAACTTCCGGTAATTTCCCATATTCTTTAACGACTTCAATTTCAAGTAAATTGCTCTTTTCTTGAAGTCGGTGCTGCAAAATCATTAAGGTGTTGTCTATACCCTCATGAACATCTACAGGCTTCATTTCAGCTTCATCTAAGCGAGAAAAGTTGCGTAAGCCCAAAACAATATTTCGGATACGCGAACTCCCCATTTTCATTGAATCTAGAATCTTGGGCAGGTCTTCTGATAAAAAATCTATGTCAATCTCCTCAGTTTTCTCCTTAACTAAAGGCAAAGGATGGGGATATTCTTGCTGATAAACAACTATCAAATCCAGCAAATCTTGGACATACTCAGTAGCATGATTAATATTGCCATGAATAAAGTTAATGGGGTTATTTATTTCATGAGCAATTCCCGCCACCATTTGTCCCAAAGAAGACATTTTTTCACTTTGAATCAATTGGATTTGGGTACGTTGCAATTCTTGCAGAGTTTGTTGTAAACAGTGATTTTTGTCATTGAGTTCCTGCGTTCTTTTCTGGACTTTTTCCTCTAAAGTATGGTTGTATTCCTCCAAGCTTTCTTTAGCTTGTGCCAAATTTTTGTAGAGTATAGCATTCTCTAGAGATATTGCTGCTTGAGTAGTGAGAAGATTGAGGACTTCTACGCGATCGCGTGTAAATGCTCCTGTCGTTAGATGATTTTCTAGATAAAGAATCCCAATTAATTTACCTTGATTTAGAAGAGGTATAGACAATAAACTCTTAGGTTCTTCACTAATGATATAACTATCACCTGCTAAAAAAGAAACAGCCATTACATCATCAATAACTAAGATTTCTCTGGAGCGTTTAACATAGTTAATTAAAGTAATGGGAACATCATAGCTTGACTCAAGACAAGTTGATGGAAATTCAGTATAGGTATGCTCAAAATTTGAACTTGAACAAACTGCTGTGACAGTTAATGCTAAGTTGTCACCTTCACTCAAAATTAAAACGCATTTAGAGGCTCCTGCATTCTCCATAACAACTTTCATCAAAGTAGAAACTAGTAGCTCAAGCTCGATTTCTCCAGAGAGTGCTTGAGATGCTTTGATGAATGCGGCTAAATCCAGAGAGTCAGAAATACCTGTCTTCGAGCCAATAACGGTTTGTTGATTACTTAGGGTAGATAAAGACGATATAGATGTGTTATTGAAAAAAGTACTTTCCTCGCTGGAATGGATACTCAGTTTTTCTTGCTTAAATATGGGAGCCAGTAATTGGGGATAGCGTTTTACCAAATCGTCAACTTTGGCTAACGCTCCCCAGCGAACGTAGCTATAGTAGGCATCAGTTAGGTAAGTTTGAGCAATCTTATCTTTGTCCCACTCTAGATAAAATTTAGCCGCAAGTTCATTAGCCAGAGCTTCTTCGTTGATATACTCATGTTTTTTCGCGAGGGAGATAGCACGATCATACAATTCCATTGCTTCAATATATTGATCTCCAATTCGATGCCGTTCAGCTTCTACAAGATAATATTTGTGTAAATAATTCATCGGGGCATGATGCGCCCATTTTTGCATCTTATCCTGATTGGCTTGTACTTTATCAAGAATAAACTTTTGCTCAGAAGCAGATGCCTCAAAATACACTGCAAGTCTAGCCAATGAATCGTAAAAATGGAAAAGAGGAAAAACTAACTGTCCTATACCACCATCTAAATACTTTTCTGCTAAAGTAGCATTTTCAACCGCTTGAGAGAACTCATAAAATGAGTAGCATAATTGCAATTTATTGTAATATAAATATAAAAGTCCTATAGCATCCTTCGTTTGAAGATGAAGCGGTTGTGTTATCTCCTCATTATATGCTTTACCGATCAGGTAGCAGGGATTTACAACATTTCCTAGCCAGTTTAAAGTACTCTGCTGATATATCCTATTCCAGTTAAATACCGTTTCTTGCTTGATTTGTCTGATAGCATTGCTGTAAGTTGCCATCTCCCATTCCAACTCTGTCAGTTCTTTACCGATAAAATATGTAGAGTAGCAATAATTATTAAGACAGTAGGCTGCATATTCTAAATCTCCAGTTTCTAGACCGACAGAGTAAGCCTCAAGCAAAGGTTTTAATATTTCTCTACTATGCTCCTTCCAATGCCAGATAGATGTATAGAATACCATCATGATCTTAGTTTTAACTTCTTTAACATTGGATTTAACTAAAAGGCTCAAAGCTAATTTGCCAAATTGATAGCCAGATTCAATATCTCCCACTATCCCGCAGAGAATTACCCCGTAAGCAACATAGGCATAAGCAGACGAGGAAGCATTACCATATTTGAGTGATAAGTTGATTTGTTTAATAACAATCAGCGGAAACAGTTCAGGAGTAACTGAATAGGTCACGGCTGTAACAGCCGATAAAATACGCATAGCTGCTATCTGCTGGGCTTCTGTCATCTGTGGTAGGTTCATTAAGTCATCAATGCGCCTGCCGTTGAGATTTAATGCTAATTCCGCCATTGCTAACTGAATATCAGACTGACTTGGATGTTTAGGAAACTCCACTCCCAAAAGTTTTAAAAAGGTTAGAGCAGTATTTACAGCCTTCAGTGCTTGGTTCTGCGCCCCATAAGCCTGAATTTTGACTTCACAAACTTTTATTTTTTCTAGCAGTGGTTTACGTACCAACACTACCTCTGCTAATTTCTCCATCTGTTCAAAGTTGCCAGCTAGGTATGCTGCCTCTGTCGCAGTCTCATATAAAGCCAGGGCGAGATGATGTTTCGTCTCCCAACTATTTCCTGCCAGCAGTTGGATGCCAGTAGTTAAATACTTCACAGCAGCGGGATAAGCTGTTGATGCTAAAGCTTTACGTCCAGCAATTAGATTCATCTGGGCCAGTTCATCTCGTTTAGCTTGAGGGGAGATGAATTCTACTGCAATATTAAACTGATTGACAAGCTCAAAAATCTTTTCTTCCTGTTCTGAAATAGGAATATTTTTCAATAACAATAGCCCAATTTTTAAGTGAATTGGCTTTTTTTGTTCTTCAGAAATTAAAGAATAAGCGGCTTGGTGCACTCTATCATGGACAAATTTATACTTGGGTAGTTGTAAATTAGAATTGGAAAATTGTGTAGATTCTATTCCATGAACAACGAATTCTTGATTAGCATTATTTTTTGAAAAGATGTTGTAATTCTCAGTTTGTGGTAAAACTAGCCCATCAAGTAATGCTTGCCACAAATCTGATGCTGTATCTACTACAGATTTTTCATTGACGATCGCCAGAGTTTTTAAGTCAAATTGATTCCCAATACAGGCAGCCAGTTTCAAAACTTTTTGGGTATATATTGGCAATTTTTCTATTTGCAGGGCAATAAATTCCACTACATCATCCGTGAAAGCTAAATCTTTAACTTTGGAAATATCATACTGCCAATAACCAGCATCAAAATTTAATACAATTAGCCCATTATCGTGTAAAGATTTAAGAAATTGAACAGAAAAGAAGGGGTTACCTTTAGTTTTAGCAAACACCATCTGGGTGAGAGGAACAGCAACTAATTCAGGACAATGAAGTGTATCAGCAATTAAATGATTTAAATCACTCTGACTTAAATGTGCTAAGGTAATCGTATTAATAATTGCTCCTGTTTTTTGAATCTCCTGTAGTGTCAAATAAAGCGGATGCGCCTTAGAAACTTCATTATCTCGATAGGAACCAACTAATAAAAGGCCTCCTTTTATTTCACGCATCTGTTCTGTCTCTTCTGAAAGAGAAGACAACCTGCTGTCACACATTAATAACTGAATTAATTTCAAGGAAGTCGTATCTGCCCATTGCAAGTCATCGAGAAAAATAACTAAAGGATGTTCTTTCGTTGTAAAGATTTGGATGAATTTTTGAAATAATAAATTGAAACGATTTTGGGCAGCGCTGCCAGAGAGTTCTGTAACCTGAGGTTGTTTACCAATAATCTTTTCGAGTTCAGGGATGACATCAATAATCACCTGAGTTTGTGTACCCAATTCCCGCAGAATTTTGACTTTCCATTGTTGAATTTGGGCATCAGTTTCTGAGAGCAGTTGCCCGATTAAGTCTCGAAAAGCTTGTACTAATCCTGATAAGGGAATGTCACGTTGAAACTGGTCAAATTTTCCTTTGATGAAGTAACTACGCTGCCGCACAATCGGTTTGTGGATTTCATTGACTACAGCAGTTTTGCCAATGCCAGAGAAACCTGCGACTAATATCATTTCTGTTGTTCCGTCTGTCACACGCTTAAAAGCAGCGAGTAGGGTTTCAACTTCACTTTGGCGACCGTAGAGTTTTTCGGGGATTACAAAATGGTCTGAAATGTCTCTCACACCGAGTTCAAAGGATGCAATATTTCCTGTTTCTTGCCACTGGCTTTGGCACGTCTCCAAGTCATGCTTTAACCCCAAAGCACTCTGATAGCGGTCTTCGGCATTTTTTGCCATCAGCTTGCCGATTATGTCAGACAAAATTGGCGGAATATTGGAGTTAATCCGACTAACTCTTAGCGGTTGTTTGGCAATGTGAGAGTAAACTAACTCCGTCGGATCTTTGCTGGTGAAGGGTAACTGTCCAGTAAGGAGTTGAAAAAAGGTAACACCGAGGGAATAAAAATCAGTGCGGTAGTCAATACCTCGGTTCATCCTTCCAGTTTGTTCTGGGGAAATGTAGGCCAGAGTGCCTTCTAATATGTTGGGATTCGTGAGAAATTGAATTTCTTTTGGCAGAAACGTGGCAATACTAAAGTCGATGAGTTTGATTTCATCTGTGGTAGGGTTTATGAGGATGTTGCCAGGCTTGATATCTTTGTGAATGATGCGATCGCAATGCAGTCTTTCCAAGGTAGAAGCAATTTTAATCGCAATGTGGAAAAACTCGTTCAGAGAAAGCCAGTTTTCCTTTTTTCCCTTGTTCTCTATTCGCCAGTTTTGGAGGGAAATACCGCCAAAATCTTCCATGACTAAGACATAGCTGTTATGGTAATTTTCTAAACTATAGGTTTTGACTATACCAGGAAGATCGAGGTTTTTGGTGATGATATATTGATTTCGGAACTGAACTATTTCTGCAAAGGTAGGATATTCATTCCGCATCAATTTGAGAACGACTGATTTTTGGTCTTCTTCTCTAATACCCCGATAAACCAGGGTTTTACTGCCTGAGTAGATTTGTTCAGTAATGCGATAGCCAGGAAACGAATATAATGTATCCAATACTACTAACATTGTGGACTATGCTCATAATTATTGTTTCTATGGCTTATTATTCCCGCGCAAAGACTATCCTCATCATGCAATAGGATTTTTTTGTTTAATTTGTATTATAAAATATGACTTTTAATATATTTTTATTACTAAATATCTGAATCTTGAGCTGTAGCGTTTTCTGATCGAGTTAAGTAGATATCAAAACTTCAACCACAACCCCTCTTTGAACTTACGAAGAGGGAAGATAAAGTACAGCCTTACCGAGCTAAGGTAAAGCTGTACCTCACTAAATAATGATGATTTGTCAACATAAGTGTTTTTGAACTAACTATTTTTATCCGCTTTTAATCGGACACCAGTATAAATGGTGTATTTTTGGCTGCGATAATAATAACGAGCACAAATACTACTTGATTTTTTGTTTAATAAAAGTCACAACCTGAGTTAGCTGTTTCTTCAAACCATCAATTTCTGCTTGCATTTTCACAATTTTTTCATTCAATGCATTAATTTCTGCCTCGGAGACTCCTCCAGTACTGGGGATTGCGACGCTAGGGGCTACTACCGTACCATTGGTGACATTAGAGGTTGTTGATGTACCATTTTTGACAGCAACCGTTGCTCCTACTGAAACTAGTTCTGGGCGTGGCTGTTTCGCCTTAGCCATAGCTAACTTAATCGCGCCAATTAGTTGTTTCTGATCAAAAGGCTTGCCCAAAAATTCAAAATATTCAAATGGTTCTGTGATTTTCTCAGTTACTTCTTCCTTGCGACCAGACATAATCACTAAAGGAATTTTCCTTAGTTCTGGGTGAGCTTGAACTTGCTGAAAAACTTCCCAGCCACTCATTTTAGGTAACAGGAAATCCAGCATAATCAGGCTGAGTTTTTCCTGAAGGATGAAATTTAGTCCTTCCACACCGTCTTTTGCTTCCAGTACCTCAAAATTGCCCGGAGGCAACATTTCTCGTACTTTTACCCTGACAACTGTAGTGTCATCGATAACTAAAATCTTGTTGCTTGCCACGACTGTTTGCTCTAACAGAAACTATAAGTGTAAATAGCGGCTTTGCCGATTGTCCTTGAGAATCCTCCCACTATATACATAATTTCTAGCAATTGGGGGATAGTATATTTCGGTATAAATGACATTGTTAGAAGTGTTTTGCAAAACTTTTGCTCGCACTCTTTTCAATTTGTGTCATGGTGATATTTAATCAACAGACCACTACATCTATATCCGCATCTTGCTTGGATGTCTATGATTTCGTCACAACAAGCCGAACTAAAGTCTGAAATAATGGCAATGCCTAGCTGGTTACGTCGCCCAATTGGTAAAGCCAGTGAAATCTCTACCGTACAACGCATTATTAAGCAGCGCCAAATTCACACGATTTGCGAAGAAGGACGCTGCCCTAACCGGGGAGAGTGCTATGCCCAAAAAACTGCAACTTTTTTGCTAATGGGGCCTACCTGCACACGCTCTTGTGCTTTCTGTCAAGTAGATAAAGGTCATGCACCAATGCCTCTTGATTTAGAGGAACCTGAAAAGGTTGCCCAGGCGGTGCAGCTTTTGGGATTGCGTTATGTGGTGCTGACTTCTGTAGCCCGTGATGACTTGCCCGATCAGGGGGCAGGGCACTTTGTAAAGACGATCGCGACTATCCGCCAATTGAACCCAGAGACTCAAATAGAAGTGCTGACCCCAGATTTTTGGGGTGGTGCTGGTGTTGGGGAAGAAGGTCAACGCCAGCGAATAGCGATGATTGTCAAAGCCAAACCAGCTTGTTTCAATCACAATATCGAGACAGTGCAACGCTTAACTGGCCCAGTGCGCCGGGGAGCCAAGTACAATCGCTCGCTCTTGGTGCTGGCTATGGTTAAAGAAATCGATTCGACAATTCCCACCAAATCAGGTTTGATGCTGGGACACGGAGAAACAGTTGATGAAATCATTGAAGCAATGGCTGATTTAAGGACTGTGGAATGCGATCGCTTGACTATCGGGCAGTATATGCGTCCTTCTCTAGAACATTTGCCAGTCCAAAAATATTGGACTCTAGAGGAATTCGATCAACTCGGCAGATTAGCATGGAAAATGGGATTCAACCATGTTCGTTCTGGGCCTCTGGTTCGCAGTTCCTATCATGCTGGAGAGGAGAGAGTGGGGGAATGAGGGAGATGAGGGGGACAAGGGAGAATATCTCCCCAATGCCCTATGCCCAATGCCCAATTTTCAACTTCACACAAATATTCTTAAAGAATTTGAGTATTTGGTACGCCAGTTTGGTATTTCTTAAAAAGTCATGACATAAGGAGAATCACATTATGACTGCTAAAGCTAAGAATCCGCCAGTTGCCGACAGCGGAGCTAAACCTCCCTACGCCTATCGCACAGGCTGGGCACTGTTCTTATTAGCAATCAATTTACTGGTAGCAGCCTACTATTTCCACATTATTGAATAATTAGAAGTGGAGTGTTGCTGCTCAAATCGTTCCTTTGAATAGACCTTTGGGACGAATGAGCAGCACCAAAATCATGATCAACAGTGCGACACCTTGTTTATACTGTGAACCCAGCCAAGGAGTGCTGATTTCCTGGACGATGCCAATGATAAAAGCTGCTGCGATCGCACCGTAGGGATTGCCAATCCCACCAAGAATTACTGAGGCAAACAATGGTAATATTAAGAACCATCCCATATTCGGGCGCACGGCTGTAATTAATCCATACATACTGCCGCCCAATGATGTAAGAGCACCAGCTATTAGCCAAGTCCAGAAAATTACTCGGTCAACATTGATGCCTGAAACCCTGGCTAAGTCCAGATCGTCCGCAACTGCTCGCATCGCCTTACCAATTTTGGTATTTTGCAACAGGTAATGCAGCGCTAAAATTGCTAGCACCGCCAATCCTAATACCAATAATTGATTTTGCGGTATCTTTAAACCTAAAATATCTAAAGCCGGAGTAACAGGTAAATTATAATTTTGGTTCTTGCCGCCCCAGATAAAGATAATCCCATTGCGAAGAAATAAGGCAAGTCCGATAGAAATAATAATCAGCGTAGTGGAAGTAGCACGGATAGAGCGCATTTTTGACCACAGTAACTTTTCCGATAACAGCATTGCTGCTACTGTTCCCGCCGCCGCTAGGATCATCGACAGCCAAATATTGACTCCAACAGTGTTTATTAGCCAAGTCAGATAGGCTCCTAAAGTTAGAAAGTCACCATGAGCAAAGTTAGATAGCCGTAAAATTCCATAAGTAAGAGTCAGTCCGACTGCGGCTAGAGCAATAATGCTCCCCACTGCAATCCCATTCACGATTAGTTGGGCAAATTGTGCATCCATAAGTCTTAAGTTACGTTTAAAAAATTTTAGGTTAGTGGTTCATACAATAATTTTTTTTTAGACTAGCTGCTAAACTCGATATCATAAGTTATGGTTTATAACAACATAAGTTATCGTTTATAAATAAAAAAGAATTGTCCGCTAATATACATAAAATCCTGTTGGGATTTTTATGCGTAGCTAAACTTGTTCAGCGGTCTAGTTGACCATGCAGCAGTATTCAAGCTTACCAGACCAGAACTCACTGATAGATGCAACGCCAAAACTTTTGATAACAATAGAGCAACTTCGCGCGCAACTGTGGCTGGAGAGCAGCTTAAACCAGTTGCAAAGTCGTCTTAATGATTGCTTGCTTTCTGCTTGTAACACTGTCCCACAGACAGAAGCCGCACAAGCGGAGATTTTCCAAACCGTGGTTAACGAGATTAACAGTGCTGTTCACAGTAGTAGCAATCTGGCACTTACAGAATGTGCCGTAGGCATCGCTATGTGTCAACCACAAGAAACTGTTGCCACAGTTTGTTATATTTCTCGTTCTCTATCCCCAAATTCACCACCTTTATTTCTAGAAGTGCTGAGAGCAGAAAAAAAGCTGCTATTGAGGTTGCAAGAAGTCATAAAACTTGAAGATTTGCAACAGCTTGAGAATCAACAACTACCAAGCGCTTGGCGGTTAGCTGATGATTCTGGCAGCGTTATGGGCTGGCTAATTATCGCCACAGCGTCCCTAAGCTCCGATCATGAGTCGCTCATAGAATCACAAGCTCAACTCAGATCGCAATTGATGGCAAGGTCTGCTAGGTACTGTACTAAAGCCTTATTACAACTTAGACATATCCTATCTTTGCAGCAACAATGTCAACAGTTAAGTAACTCTAATCAAGAATTGGAGCGCACCAATCAACTGAAAAATCAGTTTCTGGCAAACACCAGCCATGAAATTCGCACACTGCTTAGTTGTATTACTATGCCGGTTTCCATGCTTTTAACCCCAGGGTTTGAAGCAACTATAGAAAGCCTGCGAAACTATTTAAATATCATTCAGTCTAGTGCCAAGCACTTGCTAACTCTGATTAATGATATTTTGGATCTTTCTAAAATTGAAGCAAATCAGTTAGAAGTGAATTGGAAAACACTAGATGTGCAATTCGTATGTGACAGTGTTTTCGCACTGGTGAAAGAGAAAGCTGCTAATAAGGGTTTAAAGCTACGTCTAGAAATTGACTCCGATATCACAACCCTAGTAGCTGATGAATTGCGACTCAAGCAGATGCTGTTAAATTTACTCTTGAATGCCCTAAAGTTCACCAAGGAAGGAAGTGTTGGCTTAGAGGTTGTTCTTGAAGGTGTATTTGTGCATTTTACAGTTTGGGATACTGGCACTGGCATTTCTCAAGAAGACCAAGTTCAACTGTTTCAACGCTATTTTCAAATTGCTAAGGCTGATGGTGTTGAAGGTACTGGTTTGGGTTTAGCACTGACTCAAAAACTCGCCCAAATTCACGGTGGTTCTGTGAAAGTGGAATCTGAAGTAGATCGCGGCTCCCGTTTTACCCTCATACTTCCCCTTAAGCAAGAGGCGGGAGCAGAGGGAGCAGGGGAAGCAGGGGGAGCAGAAGAAGCAGGAGAAGCAAAATTTTCCTCATATCCTCTGCCTTTGACTCCTAGTTCCTCTGTAGATATTTTGCTGGTAGAAAATGATTTACCCAATGCTGACTTGATGCAAATTTATCTACGTAAATTGGGATATCAAGTGACTTGGGTTAAGAATGCTGCCGAGATGTGGGAAGCTCTAACACACTTAGATCCAGCGGTAATTTTAATGGATGTTTTTCTGGCAGATGAAAATGGTCTGAACTTGGTGCAACAATTACGAGAACATGGGCAATATCGGGCGATTCCGGTAATTGTTCAAACAGCAATGGCAATGAAAGGCGATCGCGAAACCTGTCTAGCAGCTGGAGTAAATGACTATATTTCTAAACCGATCGATTTACCGCTTTTAGCCAGTCTGGTGGCCAAGTACAGTCAAGCACCAACCTTGGTTGATGGGGAGTGAGGGAGACAAGAAGAAACCATGCCCAATGCCCCATAACTAATGACTACAATATAATGATTGGGTGCTATAGGGTTTTGGCAGGATTGGGAAATGATGCTAACAGAAAAATTTGAGCAATTAAGGGCCTTATTTAGAGAAATGGAGCAGGCGTTGATTGCCTACTCTGGAGGCGTTGATAGCACTTTGGTTGCCAAAATTGCTTATAATGTGTTGGGTGATCGCGCTTTGGCTGTCACGGCTGTTTCTCCTTCGTTGTTGCCAGAAGAATTAGAAGATGCCAAAATTCAAGCTGCAACTATTGGGATTCCTCATAAAATCGTCCAGACTCACGAGATGGAAAATCCCAATTACACCTCTAACCCTGTTAATCGCTGTTATTTTTGCAAAAGTGAGTTGCACGACACTCTCAAACCTTTAGCTTTAGAACTGGGTTATCCTTATGTAGTGGATGGGGTGAATGCTGATGATTTGCATGATTATCGCCCAGGAATTCAGGCAGCTAAGGAAAGAGGGGCGCGATCGCCTTTAGCAGAAATTGGTGTCACCAAAGTTGAAGTTCGGCAACTTTCGCAACAACTCAGTTTACCTTGGTGGGATAAACCTGCTCAACCTTGTCTGAGTTCCCGGTTTCCTTACGGTGAAGAGATTACTGTCGCTAAGTTGCAACGAGTTGGTAGAGGAGAAATTTTCTTAAGAAAGCTAGGTTGGCAGAATTTGCGCGTGCGTTCAGAAGGTGATACAGCACGCATTGAATTACCACCAGAACAAATTAAAGAATTTGTGTTGACTACCGATTTACAAAGATTAGTTTCCGCATTTCAAGATTTTGGATTTATCTACGTAACCTTAGATTTGGAAGGTTATCGCAGTGGGAAGTTAAATCAGGTTTTAATTAAATCAGGTTTAAAATAGGGAAGCCTTGGGTGTTAAACTATAGCATTTTCCTGGACAGTAGACACAGTTGTGCTTTTTTCACCTGCCTTACTTGTCTTGGCTAACTGCATCAGTGTCTCATACCAATCCGTAATCGGCAGATCGGCAGGTGCTGTTAGCTCTTGATAAACCTGTTGGCAGAGTTCTCGAAAAGCAAAGTAGCGCTCTTGACGCCAATGGTTAGTGAGTTCACTCAGAGATGCCTGATTAAGATTTCCTAGAGCATAATTGCGGTCAAAACCATGTTGCATTGGCACAACTGTCCCATCTGCTTCAATAATTAGGGGTGATATGAGGTCAGCAAAGCTGTAGTCTTGCTCATTTAATAGCGATTCGTCTGCAAAAAAGCTATCGGGATTTGAACGCAGCAAATCTTGGTGAGTTAAATCAATCTGAACAAATAGCTTGTCACCAAGCGCTTCTCGCAGACGCGTGGCTTTTAGGTAAGTATAGGATAAGATGCTCGTATTGGGTCTATACCCGACGAGGCTTTGGGTAGCATGTCCGACTTCCGCAAGTGGATGAATCTGCAATAATTTCGCCCCTTGCTCTAAGGCAAAATTTGCAACCCAGTCTAACTCTCGAAAATTTTGTTTTGTAAGTGTAAAAATAAACCCGAATGGGATACCAGATTGGCGAACCCCTTCCAGTCGAGCCGCCATTTTTTCAAAAGCTTGCTCTGAAGAACGCATACGGTTATGGGAGGTTGGCATTCCATCAAGACTAATGGCGAGTACATCAACCGCTCCAGTCAGCTGCTCTAAGTGTCGCTCGTCCAAGAGTATACCGTTGGAAGTAACTGTTGTCCGCATTTGGCATTGATGAGCCTGTTTTAGCAGTTCGGGCAGAGGTTTGTAGACAAGGGGTTCTCCTCCTGAAAAGCTAGCAATGGTATATCCTTGTTCACTTGCATCGGTAATTGCTTGTAAAAGGAGCGGGACACTGAGTTGGTCACGCTCCTCCGGGCCAGAAGAAGAGTAACAATGGAGACAGCGCAGATTGCACCGTCTGGACGGGTGGATTTGTAAGATGCGGTTAAACTTTCCAGTAGGTGCCATAGCTTACTAACTCCAATTACTTTTTGTGATCTAAAATTCTATAAAAGCTTTGCAAAAGTCTCGTTTGCAATGGTTAAGGAAAGGGTTAGAGACTGACAAAAAATAAATTATCCAAAAATATTTGTACATTTGTAGGGGCGCAAGGCTTTGCACCCCGGAGATGGGATGTTTTTTTAACTACAAGTCCCTTAAAGCAATACCTTTGGCAAAAACAGAGGTAGTCTAAGTTTTGCCAAAACACCCCAAGATAAGCGTCTGCTTAACTATTAGGGAAAACCTAGAACCTTTACTCAGATGTACAGCATAGTCAAAATTACTTCCACTAAAACCATACAGGATTTTACCCGCTCAGTTTATTGCCTAATGACAAAAACAAGCGTGTCAAATCTCAGGTTTGTTCTATATCAAATTTTGGGATGGGGGAAGGAATCCCAAGAGGAAAAAAGCCTGGTGGATCTAAAGGTAATCCTGTTGTTTCCGGGATGACAATCCCAAGAGGAAAAGAGCCTGGTGGATCTAAAGGTAATTCTGTTGTTTCCGGGATGACAATCCCAAGAGGAAAAGAGCCTGGTGGATCTAAAGGTAATCCTGGTGTTTCCGGGATGACAATCCCAAGAGGAAAAGAGCCTGGTGGATCTAAAGGTAATCCTGGTGTTTCCGGGATGACAATCCCAAGAGGAAAAGAGCCTGGTGGATCTAAAGGTAATCCTCCTTTCAACTCTTGTAGTTCTTCTAGGGTCAGATCCATCAATTCCTCACCTTGAATGTCTTGCCCTTCCAGAGGGTTTTCCATGATATTCTCCTTTGTTTTACACAAAGTGCAATCGCTGATTTCTGTGAGCGATCTGCACACGTTTAATTTCATTTCCCTCTGAGGAACTTACGCAAATTTACTGTTGAAATTACAAATATTTATATTTACAGGCACTATTTGGCAGCCTGTCTACGTAATTCCATAACTTATGGTAATGCGATCGCTCCAAGTGTCGGCAAAGCGATCGCTCAATTCTTAAGCTGAGTGAGCTTGTATTCTATCTGCTGTAGTGCCGTTCGCCACACATCATATCCTTCTTGAGACAGGTGCAACCCATCTGTGGTCAACTCTGGACGCAAATTGCCTTCCATATCCGTAAACCAGCTATAAATATTCAGATAATTAGCGCCTTCTTGTTTGGCAATCACGGTCAGTTGGATGTTGATGTGACGAATGCGGCTATTGGAAATTTTTGGTAGACGAGTAGGCAAAATTGATTGGACAATGATTTGAGCTTGAGGGTGAGCCTGCCGTAAATGACGGACAATTCGGCGATAATTACGCAAAATTGTTTCATCACTAGCGCCTTTTCGTAAGTCGTTAATCCCAGCCATAATGTAAATTACATCTGGCCGCGTTTGTGAAAATGCTCCCAATCTTTTTAAAACGCCACTAGAAGTATCTCCAGATATGCCTTGGTTCAGCCACAACTTACCAGCAGGCAGTTTTTCTCTGGGAAACCACATACTCAAAGAATCACCAACTAAAATACTTAGATGATTGCCTCCTTGACCTTGAGCGATCGCTCTAGCTTCTAAAGCTAATAAACTTTTCCAGTCGTCATAAGTTAGTTGACGTTTCTTGATCGACTCCCACAATGATTGCAAATTATCACTATCTACGCGTGTATAAATCTGACCTGTTTTCAGAGCTGCCAATCTTTGGTAGTAAAGTTGATTCCCAGATGTCAATAAGAGGCTTGTTGCTTGGGCGCTGGGGTTGAGTGATGACTCTGTTGATACTGGTAATGCCTGACTGCTGAATTCTGGTACGCTAGGGACGTTTTTCTCACCTACTATTGGCTGCGAACTTTTTAGGGGTTGGAACGCTTGACCGCTGAGTTCTGGTAAGGAGAGATTGACGCTATTGATAATTTTTGTACTGGCTATTGTCTGCGAACCCTGTTTTAAATCCCACAGGAATCTAGAACTTTCTGGGAGGACAATTGACAGATGTGGAAGAGCCGATGCTGGTATTGCTAATCCTGTTAACAAGCCTGCTGCCAACAGATAAGGGTCCCTCATCGCTTTCTCTCTCCTCTACTCACTGCTTTTCCATATCACGGCATTAGTTGCCTGTATTCAGGAAAATTTTACTTCGGTTAAGTATTATTCTTATTTACGCTGTATAGTTCTGTAAAGCGTGTTCATAAGATTATATTTGACAATTTACGATCTCTTTAAAGTACGGTTTTCCCGGTGGTATACAAGTCTTATTTGTGCGAATACTTCTACCGAAAGCACTGTTTTCATCAGCCGACCACTTTTTCTACTCAGTTATCACAAATATTACTAGTACCGCAAAGCGGAATTCAAAATTCAAAATTCAAAATTCAAAATGAATACAACGTAAGCGTTTCGTTGATTTGGAATGGGTGGTTTATTTACGCCGTGCTGTACTAGTGTTTGCAAACTTGGCGATTAGTGAGTGATTCTTGAGTATCTCAGGACAGAGGTTTTTGCTTTTGATGTTGCTAACATGTGAAATAAACATCAGATTTTAGGTTTTTAGATTTCAGTCAATTGTCGCGATCGCCTGAGAGTTTGCTAGGCCAAAAGGCTATATCTGACGACAAGCAGTTTCTTTGCGAGAGGCTACGCATAGTTTGCTTTTTTGCAGGAGTACACTTCTACATTTTTCACTTTGTCATGTTAAATTAAGCAGTGCAAATGCACCAGTTATTAAAGATGTGACTAGTTCAGATTAAAGATTCGAGAACCTAAAAGAAGTTTTTGGCCGTTCTGGAATAATTTCCAGCACAGTTATAAGTTATGCGCGTCGTCGCAAAATGACAACAGTTCACTTTCCTGCTATATACAAATTAGCTCGTGCCTTTAATATGACGATTGAGGACTTGGTAGAAATTTTGGAGAAATAGGCAAAATTATAACTGTTGAGAATATTGATATCATACGATGATGTGTACTCAATGAGCAAGTATGACGTTTGCCATACTGAGAATTTGAGAACTCACTATACGTAATTTAAATTTTATGTTTACTAATTGAAGTATGAGTTGAAACACATTTAAATTAAGTTTTAACTCTAGAGAATAACCTCATTGAAAGTGCTAAGATTTAGGCTGAATCATTAGTGTTTTCCTTTTCTTCTGTGGCAAGAGCTAGTACAGCGATTGGTGTCAGTCCCATTATTAAGGAGATTGTGCAAAAACAGGCACATTCCACACGTTTAACCCTAAAAGAAGTTATTCTCATGGGGATGTTAGCTATTGATAAACTAGATGATCAAGGTCGTCAAGAACTAGCCGATCAAGTTCATCAAATGCAGGTAAATGGAGAAATTTAATTGAGTAGTTATGAGTTAAGAGTTATGAGTTATAAATTGTAACTTTTCACTCCTGACTCTTTACTTAATTTAGTTATTGGCTAAATCGATAACGATTTCCAATTACATAACTTTCATTAATTTCAAAAGATATCCATCGGCGTTGCAGAGTTTCAGCAACAAAGCTGATTGTATTAGAACCTGCAAATGGATCTAATACCATATCACCTTCATCATTAAGAATTTGATGAAAAACTCAGCGAACCCTTGAGGAAAACGTGCTGAATGGGGTCTAATTTTTGCTGCTTTGCAGCGTTGTAAACAAGCGCTATTAGATTCAGTATTAGCAGTTTCTAGTAAATTTGGCGGAATTGCACTTTGGTTATCCTTTTGAAATTTATCAGAAATATCATGTCCATTAGGACGTATTATAGAGGTGAGATAATGAATTTAATAAGTTTAATGCTATCATCTAAATATGCTGCACCGTTCTGCTGGGTATAAAAGGGATTAAAAATTATTTCTTTTTGTGGCGTTATTGGTTATTGTTGCAAGAGTGATAAAATTATCTCGTTTTTTTTAGTTATAACTTGTTTTAATATTGTCTGGATATTTTATTTTAAAAGTTATTTTTTTAACGCAGAAGAATACAGGGGGAAGCGCAAAGTAATGCAGAGGAGTATATTAAGTTTGTATCCCTTTACATAATAATATCCTCCTGAAATGTTTGGTGACAAATCAGTACAGAGGTTTTAAAAACTTTACGGTTTTCATTAGCTTAAAGTGACATCATTGCCTATAGTGTCTATCCATAAAACTAAACCAGGGCGTAGCTTTGTTCCACTCAAGTCTGTAAATGGAAATGGAACCAAGACGATATCACCTTTTTGGAGAGACATTAGTTAGATAGGTTCTCCGTCGTCAAGTGAGTATATATCTGGTTCATTTTCAAGAAATTTAAAGGCTTCTCCAGTCTGGGCAAGTAGCATTAAATCATGAGTTGAAGCCTCTGATGAATTAAAAAATAGTTTTTCTTCCAAAAGCGATCGCTCCTCATCAGAGAGAGACAGGATAGCTTGCAACAGTGATTCAACAAGTTTAGTGTTCATTTTTTATTTCGGTTTGTTTTACATACATTTTTTCTATTAATTCCTTTTCGTTTTTTCCTCTTGGTATTTGTATTAGACACAACGGCATACCGAGTTGTTGTTCATCTTCTTCATCAAGTGATTCAAATTGTGTGAATTCATCCTCCATTAAGTAGTAACGTGCCTCTTCTTCATTAAAAAACGTATACTTAGAACCATCACAATCTAATATTTCAGCAGAAAATCATTATAAACTCTTAACCTTGCCCAATTTAATTTAGGAAAACTACACCACATCAGCCACCAATTTTCTTTGAGAATAGGTTTTTGTTGGAATTGCATTTTATTTCAATTTATTTTTATAGTATCTTCAACTTCTATTACTGTAATTTTAAACTTAACTAATTTCACAAAAAATCCCCCACCTTGCGGCAGGGGATTTTTATTACTTACCTACAAAACTAGCAGCCGAATTAACCGAACTTACCAGCAGTAGAAGCAATCAAGAATGCAGCGTAAGTCACGATATAGCCAACAGTGAAGTGAGCTAGACCAACTACACGAGCTTGAACAATAGACAGAGCCACGGGCTTGTCTTTCCAGCGAACTAGGTTAGCTAGAGGAGTGCGTTCGTGTGCCCAAACAAGGGTTTCAATCAACTCTTGCCAGTAACCTCTCCAAGATATTAAGAACATGAAGCCAGTAGCCCAAACTAGGTGTCCAAACAGGAACATCCAAGCCCAGACAGACAGGTTATTCACGCCATAGGGGTTGTAACCGTTAATCAACTGAGCGGAGTTTGCCCACAGGTAATCGCGGAACCAGCCCATGAGGTATGTAGAGTTCTCATTGAACTGAGCTACGTTGCCTTGCCAAATACCGAGATGCTTCCAGTGCCAGTAGAAGGTTAACCAACCAATGGTATTGAGCATCCAGAAAGCAGCTAGGTAGAAGGCATCCCAAGCAGAGATGTCGCAAGTACCACCACGACCAGGACCGTCGCAAGGGAAGGAATAGCCGAAGTCCTTTTTATCGGGCATCAGCTTAGAACCACGGGCATCTAAAGCACCTTTGACCAAGATCAAGGTGGTAGTGTGCAGACCTAAGGCGATCGCATGGTGTACCAAGAAGTCGCCAGGGCCAATTGTTAAGAACAGGGAGTTAGTACCTGCATTGATAGCATCTAACCAGCCTGGCAACCAAACGTTAGCGTAATTGGGCCATGCTGTGTAAGCAACACTATCTGGGTTAGATAGTAAGGTATCTAAACCGTACAGTACTTTACCGTTAGCAGCTTGGACGAACTGAGCAAACACTGGCTCAATCAAGATTTGCTTTTCAGGAGTTCCAAAAGCAACTACTACGTCGTTGTGTACGTATAGACCAAGAGTGTGGAAGCCCAAGAAAAGGGATACCCAACTAAGGTGGGAAATAATCGCTTCTTTGTGCTTCAATACGCGGTCAAGAACGTTGCCTTTATTTTGCTCTGGATCGTAATCACGCACCCAGAATATTGCTCCGTGAGCAAAAGCACCAAGCATCAGGAATCCAGCAATATACTGGTGATGCGTGTACAACGCTGCCTGAGTAGTGTAGTCCTTCGCAATAAATGCGTAGGAAGGCATGGAGTACATGTGCTGTGCTACCCAGGAAGTGACAACACCTAATGCTGCTAAGTGCCATCCCAATTGGAAGTGTAGGGAGTTGTTGTAGGTGTCGTAGATACCTTGGTGAGGTAGGTTGAACGGACCTTCAACGGGAATACCGAAGAAATTCTTGGCATTCAAGGCTTCTTTGAGACTGTGACCAATCCCAAAGTTTGTCCGGTACATGTGACCAGCGACGATGAATAGAACTGCGATCGCTAGGTGGTGATGAGCTATGTCAGTCAACCACAAAGCTTCTGTCTGGGGATGGAAACCACCCAAGAAACTCAGAATTGCAGTTCCTGCACCTTGCGATGTCCCAAAGATATGTCCAGGTGTGTCAGGGTTTTGAGAGTAAACACCCCAGTTACCTGTAAAGAATGGTGTCAAACCTGCTGGGTGTGGTGGTGTGGACAGGAAGTTATCCCAACCTACGTGCTGACCGCGAGATTCGGGGACAGCAACGTGAATTAAGTGACCAGCCCAAGCCAAAGAACTAACACCAAACAAACCTGCTAAGTGGTGGTTTAGGCGATGTTCAGCGCTCTTAAACCATGCCAAGCTTGGACGGAACTTGGGTTGCAAGTGTAGCCAACCAGCGAATAACAGTACAGCTGCGAATAACAGCAAAAACACTGAACCGTTATACAGTTCGCCGTTCGTCCGCATTCCGATGGTATACCACCAATGGTAGAGACCAGAGTAGGTAATGTTTACCGGATTACTAGCGCCAGCTTGGGTAAAAGCTTCGATCGCTGGTTTACCGAAGTGGGGGTCCCAAATAGCATGGGCGATGGGACGGATGTGAAGGGGATCTTTAATCCACTGTTCAAAGTTACCTTGCCAGGCTACGTGGAACAGGAGGCTGGATGCCCACAGGAAGATGATTGCCAAGTGACCGAAGTGAGTTGCGAAAATCTTTTGGTAAAGATTTTCTTCCGTCATGCCATCATGGGTTTCAAAGTCGTTGCCTGTAGCGATCGCATACCATATCCGACGAGTCGTCGGGTCCTGTGCGAGATCCTGGCTAAATTTGGGAAATTTTGTCGCCATAGGTTTAATAAATCCTCTGACCTTTAGCCATCAAGTATCAGTTCAATTTCGGATTTGAGATTTTGGATTCAATCCAAAATCTCAAATCCCTTCGGGTTCAGCAGTCCCACACCTACGGAAACCGCCAAGACGGGGGCTGCCTTACCATCCAAAATTTTGCTGATTGCTACCCTACTGAAAGGATGTGTGCATGGAAGAACGCCCAAGTAGTAGCAATCCCTCCCAAGAGGTAGTGAGCTACCCCTACGGCCCGACCCTGAATAATGCTCAGAGCGCGAGGCTGAATTGCTGGTGCTACCTTCAATTTATTATGTGCCCAAACAATGGACTCAATCAGTTCTTGCCAGTAGCCGCGACCACTGAACAGGAACATCAAGCTGAATGCCCAAACAAAGTGAGCGCCTAAGAACATGAGTCCATAGGCAGATAGCGCACTGCCGTAGGAATTGATGACTTGTGTAGCTTGTGCCCACAAGAAGTCTCGCAACCAACCGTTGATGGTAAGTGCACTTTGGGCAAAGTTACCACCAGTGATGTTAGTCACAGCACCATCTGCATCTACGGTTCCCCAAACATCTGATTGCATCTTCCAGCTGAAGTGGAAAATTACAATCGACAGGGAGTTGTACATCCAGAAGAGTCCGAGGAATACGTGATCCCAACCAGACACTTGACAGGTACCGCCACGACCAGGACCGTCGCAGGGGAAGCGGAAGCCCAAGTTTGCCTTGTCTGGAATCAGACGAGAGCTACGGGCGTATAGCACACCTTTGAGCAGAATTAGGACGGTGACGTGAATGGTGAAAGCGTGAATGTGGTGAATTAGGAAGTCCGCTGTGCCCAAAACAATGGGTGCAGCTGCCACTTTACCGCCAACAGCCAAAACACCGCCGCCAAATACGTAGCTAACTGGTTCTATGGCATTGGGTGCAGTTGTACCAGGAGCCAAGGTGTGGATATTTTGTATCCACTGGGCAAATACTGGCTGCAATTGAATCCCTGTATCAGAGAACAAGTCTTGAGGACGACCCAATGCACGCATTGTGTCGTTGTGGATGTAAAGTCCAAAGCTATGGAAGCCGAGGAAAATACACACCCAGTTCAGGTGAGAAATAATTGCATCCCGGTGACGAATCACCCGATCCAGCAAGTTATTTTGGTTCACAACTGGATCGTAATCCCGCACCATGAAGATAGCAGCGTGAGCCGCTCCACCAACGATCAAGAAGCCACCGATCCAAACATGGTGAGTGAATATGCACAACTGCGTAGCGTAGTCAGTTGCCAAATATGGATATGGGGGCATCGCGTACATGTGATGCGCGATGATGATGGTCAGCGAACCCAAGAAGGCTAGGTTAGTAGCCAATTGAGCGTGCCAGGATGTGGTCAGATTTTCGTAGAGACCTTTGTGACCTTCACCGGTGAAAGGTCCTTTGTGGTTTTCCAGGATCTCTTTAATGCTGTGACCAATACCCCAGTTGGTACGGTATTGATGACCAGCAACGATAAAGAGAACTGCGATCGCTAAGTGGTGATGAGAAATATCAGTTAACCACAAGCCGCCTGTTACTGGGTTCAGACCGCCCTTGAAGGTGAGGAAGTCAGCATACTGACCCCAGTTCAAGGTGAAGAAAGGTGCTAAACCAGCAGCAAAGCCAGGGTACAACTCGGTCAACAAGTCTTTGTTCAAGATGAACTCGTGGGGCAAGGGTATATCTTTGAGAGCAACGCCTGCATCCAAAAGCTTGTTGGTCGGTGCGGACACGTGGATTAAGTGACCTGCCCATCCCAAGGAACCACAACCTAGCAAGACTTGCAAGTGGTGATTCAGCATCGACTCCACATTCTGGAACCATTCCAGTTTGGGAGCGCGTTTGTGGTAGTGGAACCAGCCGGCAAATAGGAACAAGCCTGCTAATACCAATCCACCGATCGCAGTGCAGTAAAGCTGGAAGGAGTTTGTAATCCCCCACCCACGCCATACTTGGAACAAACCGGAGGTGATTTGAATGCCGTGGAAACCACCGCCAACATCACCGTTTAAAATGTCTTGTCCCACAATAGGCCAAACGACCTGAGCACTCGGCTTAACGTTTAACGGGTCGGTTAGCCAAGCTTCGTAGTTAGAAAACTTCGCACCGTGGAAAATCATCCCGCTCAACCAAATTGTCACTACGGCTAGGTGGCCGAAGTGGGCTGAGAATATCTTGCGGGAGATGTCTTCTAAATCGCTTGTATGTGTATCAAAATCATGGGCGAGTGCGTGCAGGTTCCAAATCCATGTGGTGGTTTTGGGACCTCTGGCTAAGGATCTGTCAAAGTGCCCAGGTTGTGACCATCTCTCGAAAGAGGTTGCAACTGGATCATTATCGACGATTACTCTTGCCTTTTTTTCCTCTCGCTCCGGAGGACTTATTGTCATTCGACCTCCTCTCTTGATCAGGAATGAGGAATCATTAATACCACAAAATGTACAATTACCGCATACTCCAGAATTTTTTTTACTGAAGCCGCGATGAAGACCCGATGTGGATAGTTGTTTCTCGTTGAATTATAAAGTCTTCACTTGTACATTGTTAGAGATATTTTAACAATAATTCAAACTTGCTCAAATATTGCTGGAATTCCTGCCTGTTCTGGCTTTTAACTGCAAACTCGTTGTCAAAAAGTCAATAGATTATCTATTTAATTTACAAAGAATAACAATTCGTAAAATTTATAGTTTTGCTGTATGTAGCCGATGTCGTAACTTTTACTAGTATTACTTATGAACATTTATGTCATATTTCAATTTTTGCAAGTAAAACACTGTAAACAGATGGACAGTTTGAGCCAAAATAATCTGTCAATTGTTGAAGACTATCACTGGGTGCAACGCATGAACTCGTGGCAGAAAAGGGTGTTAGAGAAGCTCTTCCCTGAGAGGTTCCCGATTCTCAGGTGGGTAATAACATTGGTGCTGGTATTAAGCTTGACCAGTTGCGGCGAGAAAGCCGACAGCCAGGAAGTATCTACTGGCTATAAAAAAGAAAACTCCCCACAGATTTCTCAAATTTCAAAGCAATTTTCGGAAGTTTCCCCACCATCTGTTATCCAAGAACTGCGTTCAATTTTGGAAGTTTATCAACCACAGGTGACAATTATTACTCCAAAAGTTGATGAAGTTCTTCAAGATAACAAAGTTACAGCCAGTTTTCAGGTTAAGGATCTACCTATATTTAAAGACCCACAATTACAACTGGGCCCACATCTACACGTAATTCTGGATAATCAACCTTATATACCTGTTTACGATCTGAATCAGCCCTTGGTTTTACCAGACTTATCTCCAGGTAGTCATACTCTGCGTGTTTTTGCTTCTCGTCCTTGGCATGAAAGCTTTAAGAATGAAGGTGCTTATGCCCAAACAACATTTCACGTCTTTACCAAAACCGACGACAACACCCCAGATCCTAAATTACCTCTGCTAACCCTAAGCCGTCCTCAAAGTAGCTACGGGGCAGAACCAATTTTACTGGACTTTTACCTAACTAATGCTCCTCTGCACCTCATTGCTAAGGAAAACACCAACGACGAGTTCAGTGATTGGCGCATCCGCTCCACTATTAATGGTGAAAGCTTTATTTTTGATCGCTGGCAAGCAGTTTACCTTAAGGGCTTTCATCCAGGAAAAAACTGGGTAAAGCTAGAATTTCTCGATAATCAGGGAAATACTGTCAAAAATGCCTTTAATACTACAGTTAGATTGATTGACTACCAGCCAAAGGGTAAAGACACTCTATCAAGAATTGTCAGAGGAGAACTCACAGCAGCTGAGGTACGCCCTATCGTAGACCCGAATTATAAACTTGCACCTAAACCTATACCCACACCTTCTGTTGAAAAAACACCCCCAACACCGCCCAAGGTAGAAAAACAGCCGATTCCTGAAACTGAAATTCCAGAAAAATCCAAAATACAGCCAGAACAACCAAAATTAGAAGTTCCAACGGCTACACCAACTCCCAACTTGTCTCCAACACCACCAGAAATTATTGAGTCCCCAGCATTAGAACCACAGCCGCAGGTAATACCAACTCCCGAATCAACACCGTTACCTGAAAAAGTAACCCCTCAGCCAACAAAACCTAGATTTGGTGGATTTTTTAACCGTGGGGCTGGTAAAGTTCCCACCCCAGAAGCACCAGTTGCACCATCTCCTAGTTTGCCACCAACGCTGCCAGAGATTATTGAGTCTCCGACACCAGAACCACAGCCAACGGTAACGCCAACTCCTGAATCAACGCCGTTACCCGAAAAAGTAACGCCTCAGCCAAAAAAATTTAGATTTGGTGGATTTTTTAACCGTCGAACGACTAAGACACCTACTCCCCAAGTAACTATTGCCCCATCTCCTAGTTTGCCACCAACGCTGCCAGAGATTATTGAATCTCCAGCACCCAAAATCATTACGCCAACACTAGAACCACAGGCAGAGGTAACGCCAACACCTCCTTCTGCTGAATTACCCGAAAAACAAGTGCAACAGCCATAAAAAACAGGATTTAGTTATACCTTGAAGGCTGGTAGAGGCAGCAGAAAAGTGATTTATTTCACTTTTCTTCTGCGTCATTGGACTCAGCAATATGCGTTAGAAAGTTTCAAAATTTTTGCTTTTACTGAATAACTGGGAATTCTAAGTAAGCATTGACTCTTATTTTACTTAGGATTAATATGGCTTTCCAGACTCCAGATTCAGATTTTCCATCAGTTTCCAGTGATATCGCCGTCGTTCAATCGAGCCAAAAAGGGTGGTTCTCAAAAATTACCAACGGTCTGAGTATTGGCAACAAAATTAAATTTGGCTACAGTCTTGCTCTCGGTGTGGGAATTGTCGGAACCACAATTGGGTTAGTTTTAGGAGATCGCTATCAGCAACAGGCGTTACAGCAG
Source organism: Nostoc sp. (assembly GCF_036917535.1). GTDB lineage: Bacteria > Cyanobacteriota > Cyanobacteriia > Cyanobacteriales > Nostocaceae > Nostoc. The sequence continues at coordinate 14,498 of NZ_JBALDA010000094.1, read as the reverse complement.
CAACAAAATGCCTTTGAGGAACTCAATTTGCTCTATCGCCTCCAGACAAGTATCCTGCAAACCCGGACGCACCAGCAGCAACTCATTCCCTTAGTGGGAAATCTAAAGCTGTACACAGAGGAATATACCCACATTACTAATACACATGCACCTGAAATTAAGCAGGTTTGGTTGGAACTTGAAACGTATATAAAAACTGTAGATTATGCCAACCAAAAGAACACTGAGAATATTCCCCGGCTGCTAAAAACTTATGAAGGTGTAACACAAACTTATATCCAGCAACTTGAAGAACTATTTCAGCAACTTGATTTATCTCCTCCAACTGAGAATAAAATTGCGATCGCTCAACGACGACTGTTGAAGTTTACCAATAGTGAGTTAGCACTTAAGTTTGACAGTATCTCCGATGAATTGGTTACTGTCATTGATACCTCTTATGAGGAATTACAAGCTGCAACAACGACGTTCAAGACAGTAGCACAAATACGCATTCAAATTATTGTTGCTAGTATTCTGTTGTCAGCAGTAATTGCTACTCTTTTAGCTTTTTTGACGAGTCGAACCATTACCCATCCCGTTGAAGTGCTGACGAATGTAGCGCAGCGAGTCACCAAAGAATCTAACTTTGATCTGCAAGCACCCGTCATAACTACAGATGAAATTGGCATACTTGCTACTGCATTTAACCAAGTTTTGCACAGGGTTAAATGCTTACTGGAAGAACAGCAAGCAGCTGCCTTTCGTCAGCAGCAAATGCAAGAAGCGCAATTGCTTCAAAGTGAGAAAATGTCTAGTTTAGGACGAATGGTAGCTGGCATTGCCCACGAAATTAATAATCCGGTAAATTTTATCTACGGCAATTTAGATCCTGCTATTCAGCATGTAGATGATTTATTAGCATTATTACAAACTTATCGCCAAGAAATATCTAGTCCACCTCTAGCGGTACAAAACCACGCCACCGAAATTGATGTAGAATTTGTGGAAGAAGATTTACCTAAAGTTTTGCAGTCAATGAGGTTCGGCGCTGATCGCGTCCGACAAATTGTCTTGAGTTTGAAAAACTTCTCTCGTTTAGATGAAGCAGAAGCTCATGCAGTCAATTTGCATGAATGTATTGAGAGTACGCTACTTATCCTCAATAACCGGATCAAAAAAGGGATTACAATTGAGCGCTGCTACGGTGATATTCCCAACATTGAAGGTTTTTCTAGCTCGCTTTACCAAGTATTCATGAACATTATCAACAATGCGCTTGATGCTTTGGAAGAACAGCACAATACTCAAGACAAACCACGAATTACGATCGCTACCGAACTTCAAGATAAAAACTGGGTAATTGTCCGTATTGCTGATAACGGTTCTGGTATTGCCCCTGATACTCAAGAGAAAATTTTTGAGATGTTCTTTACCACCAAACCAACAGGCGTTGGCACTGGGATGGGACTTTCGATTAGTCATCAGATTGTTGTCGAAAAACATGGAGGACAACTAATTTGTAAATCTGAGGTGGGTAGTGGTACGGAATTTATCATTTCTCTCCCCATTCAAAAGTAGGATTTAGCCAAAAATACTCAACTGCAACTCTTGTGCTAAAGCCTCAACAAAGACAAGCCCTGCTACCGGATTTCCTACCTGATCCAAAGCTGGACTATAACAAGCGATCGCTCCCTCACCTGGTACTATTGCTACAAGTCCACCACCAATCCCTGATTTCATTGGTAAACCAATTCTGACTGCAAACTCGGCAGAAGTTTCGTATAGTCCACAAGTTAACATCACAGCATTGACAATCCGACGGTTTTGTGATGATAAACAGCTATTTTCACAAGCTAGCAGTTTTCCTAACAGGGCTAAATCTTCAACTCGTCCAGAAAGACAGCATATTTGTTCATAAGTGTCAAGTGCTGTATCAATATTTTCTAAATGACCGCTTTGGGTGAGATGATTAGCGATCGCTTCATTGGCTTTTGAGCGGGTTAATCGCACTGAAGCCAGCATCACCTCATCTAAGCTTAGTTGACAACCTACTAATTGGTTGAGCCATTGACAAAATAAAAAAGTGCGTTCGTTCGCGTCCTTTCCTGGTAACTTATCAGACAGGGTAATTGCTCCACTATTAATCATCGGGTTGCGGGGATGGCCGCGATCACTAATTAATTGTTCTAAAGAATTGAAGGGTGCATCTGATGGTTCAACCCCAACCGAGCCGAAAACCGTTTCTGCTCCTAGATGTTCTAGCAGATAAAGTAGAGAGAATGTCTTAATGACGCTCATTAGCGGGAAGACACAAGCTGTATCCCCAAAGCTGATATTTTTCCCCGATGCACAGCAGATGTGAACTGCAAACCAACTAGGATTAGCTTTAGCCAATTGCGGAATGCGATCAATAACTTGTCCTCGTTCAGCCTGAATTTTAGCTAATTGAACCCAGGATAATAAGTCCGTAGTAGTTAGTTTGTTAAGTTCTTTCAAAGTGCAAATTTTCTAAAACTTTATTTATTAAATAGCAAGTATAGAGTACACTCTGAACCTGATCAGGGCTTTGTAATACCGCAGAAACACGAGATTAACGAGAAAAAACTTGTGAAACCTAATTTAAAAAAGCGTACAGCGATCGCAGTTGGCTTGGTCGGGTCATTGTTATGGGGAGCAACTTGCATTCTAGAAAATCAAAATGCTATTGCACAAGTAGGGGGAATGTTTATAATAAACGAACTATCAAACAGGTGTATTGATGTATCTGGAGATCCTGGAACAGCTAATGGTACGCAATTAATACTTGCTAATTGCGAACTATCTGGATCTAGCGCTTCTGGTAGGATGACAGATCAGAAATGGGAATTTATTCGTGGGGGATTTATCAGAAATAAATTATCCAACAAATGCATTGATGTAGAGGGACAGCCTGGCACAGTTACTGGTGCGCGATTGATACTTTCTGATTGTGAACTATCTGGATTTAGCAGTTCTTCTGAAACCACAGATCAGAGGTGGGAATATATTGGTGCAGGATTTCTTAGAAATGGATTATCCAACAAATGTATTGCTGTATTTGGAGATCCTGGCATAGCTAATGGTACGTCATTGGTACTTTCTGATTGTGAAATATCTGGATTTAGCAGTTCTGGTAGAAGCTCAGATCAGAGGTGGCGGTGGCAACCAAGTTTTTAAGAGATTAAGGGATGGGTGCAACGCTAAAAACATTTCTAATTTATGCAGTTCCTGAAAGTTAGAAACTGGCAGTTTTCAAGACTAGCCAGTTTTTAACTTTAAACTTGTTGGCGTTTTAACTCTTGTATCAATACTTGGCAGCGCTTGCTAGCTTCTCTTGCCTGTTGCCTAAACTGTTTGGCTTGCTCTTGGTTAGTTAAATACACTTCAGATGCTTTTTGCCTGAGTTCAACAGCTTGTTTACTGAGTTCCTGAATCCGAATCTTTAATTCTTCAATTGTTTTCATCTTTCCTCCTGTTCTGAAATCACAATATCCAAATTTTCTGCTTCTTCATAAAGTCTATCTGCTCTACTAGCCAGCAAGCTAGCATCATCAAAATCATTGTTTGCTATTGCTCTGTCATGAGCTTCGTACAACTTATCAATGATTTCTTGTAATTGTACGTAAGCTTGTAACAAGACATTTCGTGTTTCTGACTTCATATTTACCGATTAAATATCTAATTCTCCTGGAATTAAACTGCGGTTTAATTTTGTCTAAGTCTTTAGTAGCAACACACGGTAATATATCATTATTTTTCATCGGTCTATTTCAGAAATTTGGTATAAACATCCTCTAAGAGCAAAGTATACTTTATGATTCCCCGTGTCAGAGCGCCAGAATTACCACAAAACTACTATTGGCTTAATACTGATAAACCTTTGTCTCTTAAACAGTTCAAAGGTAGAGTCGTAATTTTGGATTTTTGGACATACTGCTGTATTAATTGTCTGCATATTTTGCCAAACCTGAAATATTTAGAACAAAAATATAAAGATAGTCTTACCGTTATTGGCGTACATTCTGCCAAATTTGACAACGAAAAAGAAACAGAAAATATCCGCCAAGCTATTCTGCGTTACGACATTGAACATCTTGTTGTAGTTGACAACGGTTTTCGGATTTGGGAAGAGTATGCTGTGCGTGCTTGGCCTACGTTAATAATTATTGATCCAGAAGGTTATGTGATTGGCCAGATTTCTGGTGAAGGAAATCGTGACACTTTAGACGAGTTGATTCAAAAGTTAATTCAACAACATCAAGACAAAGGTACAATTAATTTCCAAGAAATTAGCTTGACTTTAGAAAAACAGCGCCAACCATTAATCACACCTTTAGCTTTTCCTGGTAAAGTTCTAGCTACTGCAATGGGTTTATTCATTGCTGATTCTGGACATCACCGCCTAGTTATGAGTAGTTTCGACGGAGAAATTCTACATTTAATTGGTACTGGAAAATCTGGCTTAACCGATGGTGCTTTTAATGAAGCACAATTTTTTGCACCGCAAGGAATGGCTTATGATGCTGAAAATCAGATTCTTTATGTTGCTGATACAGAAAATCATGCACTGCGGCGAGTTGATTTAAAGCACCAAATAGTCAAAACTATTGCGGGAACTGGCGAACAAAGCCGTAATATCAATCCTCATGGCGGTGCTGGTTTACAAACCGCACTCAATTCCCCTTGGGATTTAGTAAAAGTAGGAAATACTCTATTTATTGCAATGGCTGGGCCGCATCAAATCTGGCAAATGAATTTAGGAACTGGCATCATCAAAACTTATGCTGGTACTGGTGCAGAAGCGTGTATCGATGGTTCACTTACTGAATCTGCCTTTGCTCAACCTAGCGGTATTACTAATAATGGGCAAGAATTATATATTGCTGACAGTGAAGTTAGTTCAATTCGTGGTGTTGGAATTGTCGAACCGTACCAAGTAAGAACTGTTTGCGGTAGTGGCGGTTTATTTGGTTTTGGCGATGTAGATGGACAAGGTGAAAATGTCCGTTTACAACACTGTTTAGGAGTGGAATTTGCTCAGAATTTTTTGTGGGTGGCAGATACTTATAATCATAAAATTAAATTAGTAAGTCCCAGTGGCAATTGTCAAACAGTTTTAGGAGATGGTTCTGCTGGTTTACAAGATGGTCAGGGTAAGAATACTCGATTTTTTGAACCTTCAGGATTGAGTGCTATGAATTCATATCTATATATTGCTGATACCAATAATCATGCCATCCGCCGCATAGATTTAAATAATTATAAAGTAATAACGCTTCAATTTCCTAATTTATGTGCCCCAGATGTTTGTATTCCGCCAAATTTATAGAATAATAATCTTACGCAAAGGCACAAAAAAACTCTGAATTTAGAGCGTCTGTCTGTGAGATTTTAAATAATAATATTGTAGAGCGATCACTTATATGCAACTAGTCATTTTTGATATTGATGGTACACTAACAAATACCGACAAAATTGATGAAAATTGTTTTGTACGAGCCTTGGCATTGGAATTTGGTATTTTTGGTATAAATACAAATTGGTCTGAATACGCATACACCACAGATTCTGGAATTACTCAGGAAATTTTTAAAGAAAAATTAGAACGTCTTCCTTCAAATGAAGAGGTAGTTAGACTCAAAGCACGTTTTGTTAGCCTGCTCCAGGAAGCATTTATTAATAACCAAGATTTATTCAGCGAAATTCCTGGTGCTGCAAATGTATTAGTTAAATTACAGCTAGATTCTGATTGGTGTGTTGCGTTCGCAACTGGTGGTTGGGGTGAGTCTGCTAAATTAAAACTTCAAAAAGCTAATTTACAAATAGAAAACATTCCGTTAACTTCAGCGAATGATGCACTTTCGCGGGAAGATATTATTAAGATAGCTATTATCAAAGCGGAGAACGTTTATCAAGTTGAAAAGTTTTATAAAGTTGTTTTTGTAGGTGATGGTGTTTGGGATGTAAAAGCAGCCTATCATTTGAATATTGCTTTTATTGGAATAGGAGATAATAAATTAACAAATTTAGGTGCTACCAAAGTAATTAGAGACTTTACACATTTAGAAGATTTCTTAAAAATATTACAATCCGCAGCAATTCCTAGATTTTCTATGAACACCATTCTCCACATTACCAAACGCCAACAATGGGAACAAGCAAAAAATATCGGTACATATTGTGCTGATTCGTTAGACAGCGAAGGTTTTATGCATTGTTCAAAATCAACGCAAATACTGAAAGTTGCAAATAAATTTTTTGATAATCAAAAAGAATTGGTACTACTTTTTATTGATTCTGATAAAGTTCAAGCTGAAATTCGCTATGAACCTGCTGAAATAAATGAATTATTTCCTCATGTATATGGTGAGTTAAATATTGATGCTGTGTATCAGGTGATTGATTTTGAAGCTGGGGAAGGTGGTTTATTTGAGTTGCCGCAAGAAGTTATAAATTTAGAATAACGAACCGCAAAGACAAGGCAGTGCGTTGGGCGGGTTCCCCGACTTGAAGCAACTGCCGCGCAAAGGACGCGAAGGAGGAGAAATGAAAAGTCAAGGGTTTGATGTGGTGCGATCGCATCCCTAAGATTTTGCTCCAGCGACACGCGATCGCCAATTCATAACCTCAACTCAAAGGATTCCGCGCTTTACTTAAAGAAGGGGAATTAATAATCTAGAGCAATTGTGACCGAATTTAATTTACAAATCCAAAAAAATAGTGATGGCTCCGCCAACGCCAAGGGCGAACACTTGTCAACTCCACTTGAGGATGCTACACCTAGCTTGCTTCCCCTTAAGAGTACAATATACTGCGTCAACACTAAAGGCGATCGCCTTGACCGTTACCTTTCCCAAGAATTACCAGACTTATCCCGTTCCCGCATCCAACAGTTAATCGAACAGGGTAACGTCCAACTTAACGATCAAGTTTGTACATCTAAGAAGATCAATGTCAAGCTAGGCGATCGCATAACTCTCGAAATACCAGAAGTTCAACCTTTAGAACTGCAAGCAGAAGACATTTCCTTAGATATCCTTTACGAAGATGACCAGTTACTTATTCTCAACAAACCCGCAGGTTTAGTTGTCCATCCTGCGCCTGGTCATCCTGATGGCACTTTGGTAAATGCCCTATTGGCTCACTGTCCCAATTTACCAGGAATTGGCGGAGTCCAACGTCCGGGAATCGTCCATCGATTGGATAAGGATACAACAGGGGCGATCGCGATCGCTAAAACAGATATTGCCCATCATCATCTACAAGCACAACTCAAAGCAAAAACTGCACGGCGAGAATACTTGGGCATAGTTTACGGTGCGCTAAAAACTGAAAGTGGCACTATTGACTTGCCCATTGGTCGCCATCCCCAAGACCGCAAAAAAATGGCTGTTATGCCTGTTGAACAAGGCGGACGAGTCGCCGTCACTCACTGGAAAGTACTAGAACGTCTTGGTAACTTCACCTTAATTCACTTTCAATTAGAAACTGGACGCACCCATCAAATTCGTGTCCACAGCAGCAAAATAGGTCATCCCATTGTCGGCGACCCAGTTTATAGTTCTGGCCATTCCGTCGGGGTAAATTTGCCTGGTCAAGCACTACACGCTTGGCGACTAAAATTGCAGCATCCCTTATCTGAGGAGTTAATTGAGGTGACAGCTACTCCTCCCGCCCATTTTAAAAAACTTTTGGAGATGCTAAAAAGACGAACAAAGTAGAACCATTTCACAGATATTAAGCATCCAGAAAAAAACCATGCCCAATGACGCCAGTTGCTTTAAGTCGGCAAAGCTGACGACAGTTGCCTCAAGTCGGGAAACCCTTTCGGCAGTTCCTCCTGGGGGAAACCCCCAAGACCGGACTGCCTCACCACGGCGCTGTCTCCCCAACGCACTGGCTCCCCAATTCCCATTAACAACTAGCGTGCATTAGACATGGGATAGAGTCTGTTTCACTTAGTTATATCTAAATAAAACTCCTACATAACCCAAGACTTATGCACGCTATAAAGCGATCAAATGGATGTACTAGCCAGCCATCGACCAAAAATCGTTGTTATTTAATTCCTGACAGTTGCCGATAAGGTACGGACTTTTCAATATCGATGTTATATGGCGAGACCCGTTGTGGAGCATTGCCAGTTGCATTGATATTTTGTGCCATACCCAGGAATAGAGATGGATCGCCAGCCTTGGGCTTTTGCTCTTGTGGCAGGAATCTGCGTACTTCGACCTGCCAAATAATTTGGGGGAAACCCAGTTTCGCACGGTGGTAATCTTCGTATCGCGGAGATTTAATATTGAATGGCAACTCACCTTGAGATTGAGATGGCAGTATCCGACGACGGTGATAAGGCACTGTGGAGTATCCAAAATTGCTCAGGTACTCTTCAGTGTTGAGCACTTCATCAATAAAGCCTACAATACCCTTGGTAGCGACTACAATTGACCAGGCGATTTTTTCCCGCTCGTTGTATGGGTCACGTCCCAAAACACGCTGGATTACTTGCTCAACAAAGCGATAATTATTGTTGAGGTCGTAAAAGCTTTTCTTAAAGGTATTGGAAAGCACCAAACCACGAATAAAGTCCCGTACTGTAATTTGTCCATTACGGAGTTGAGACTCTAAAAATGTTTCGCGATCGGCAGCAAAAGCACAAAAGAAAATTTGACGATATGCTGCTTCGATCAGATCGCCTAAATCTGATGGAGACAGTATATTGTCTGTAGTAAAAATCCTGGGTTGTTCATCACCCGGTACTTCGTATGCAGCTACACGCTGATTTTGACTTGAAGGTTCATACTCTAACAGAGGAATTGCCACTCTAAAGCCTCCATGTTCTTAATTAAAGTTAATAACTTTTAATCATATATTAAGGGAGTAGTCGTATCAGAACCTGACTTTCTGAATAAAATTTCACGAAACTTAACTAAGGGTAATTTTAAGTATTCGTAGGATAAATGATTAGCCTGCTGGATTAAACCTATAGCTAAAATCAATAAATAGGGAGTTAGGCTTCGAGGTTAATGACTACGTAAATGACTAAAAAATTTTATTCACATATTTTAGATTAGGAGATTCAGTTTCACCTTTTTAAACCGAAGTAATAATTTTTAACATTTAGCAAAAGAAATTAATGGGGCATGGGGCATGGTTATCGTACATTCAAGGGTTTAAGACCCCAACTATACACGTAGCATATTTTGAGTCGGGTTTAAATCCCCAACTCAAAATGTCTTGAATTTTGAATTTTGAATTTTGAATTTTGAATTTTGAATTGTTAATTTCCTTGTCCCCTGCCCCCTTCAGCGACCTATCCAAAATTCCAGGGGATCTATGGTTGATTGACAGTGAGGCCAGCTACGCAAAGTTGCTTCCATTCCTGCCTCCCAGTAGGGTGGTTCCAATCCTAGCCCTAAGCAGAGATGAGATAGAATGCTAGCAAACTGCTCATTGTGACCAAAGTCTCCTAGATGGGCATGGGCGTATTCATGGACGACTATACCAAACCAGTCTCTAGGTACAACTCGACCAACATCTACCAGAATAGTGATTGGGTTTGTGAGAATGTTGCACAGCCCATCTATGCCGAAGGATTGAGCTATGGGAACTGCAAAAATTTGGATGTAACGACGCTCTTGGGGATGAAAGCACTGATGACAAACTTCTAGATAGGCGTTGATCTGAGCGTTTACGGCGTTAATATTGTCGCCGATCCAAGTGCAAATGGGGATGCGATCGCGCAGGTTCTCAAACACATTCACCATACCCGGTTCTAGGGCAAGTCCCTGTACCAGACGCAGATAATCTTGCCCACGAGTAAAAGCATCACTCTGCTTGAGAATCATTCACCAGCCCAAAACTGAGTAAAACTGTTTTTTTTCTAAAACATCCGCTCCTTGTCTTTCTGTTACTTCTTCTGAGCTAGAAGCATCACCAGAAGTTTCAATGCGGCTTTCAGTACAAAACGATGCGGTGCTAAAGCCGCCAAACCGTTTGACTGTACTAGTTCGCATTCGCATATTTGGGCTGGCGAACCAAAATCGCTCAATGGAACTCATTGTTTCATATTCGGTTGTCAACACCAGTCCGTCTTCATCATCCATGTGAAAAAGACCAACTACAGGCATTATTTCGGCGTAACCTCTTTCACGGAGTAATTTACCTTGCCTTGGGTTATCACCATCAGGCACGATCGCAAATATGGTTTTCCCCTGATGATTCTCCTCATCCTCTCGATCCCAAGCCATTGTCCCTAGCCAACGTACACGCGAGCCACCGACTGAAAGGCTGGGGTCAATCTCATGATATCGGCACAGTTCAATGATTTCTGGATGATCGGCATCTAGAGTTTCTACCTGTATATCCGATTCTCCTGTTTCTGAGCGTTTAAACGCCAGATGATGAGTTGCACGTTGCGATCGCCACTTACCAGCACTTAGCCGAAAAAATTCCATTGCGTCTATCAATCTTCTGACTCCTACTTATTACTCCTGCGGATGATGTTTACCTTGTTCTTTGTTTTTAGAGTAGTTGGGATATAAACATTCTAAACATTACAGCGATTAGTGGTCAGCTTCAATAAACACCCTAGAAAGGGAGAGAAACATATTGTCATTTGATTGTAAACTTTTATGAGTGTGATTTATTATCGCTTGACAAAGTAGACATTTTAATATGTGAGTGCTAAACTAGTAGAAAGCGATCGTCTTCTACAACAACAAATACCCTTCGATTCAATCAATCACAGGAGTGAATGATGGACTTTCCCGTGGAATTAACTTTAGAACAACAGTTTCGCTTACAAAATTTGAAAGACCAGGTAAAAAATTTGAGCCAAGAAGAGGCTCAAGAATTTTTGTTAGAAATTTTACGGCAGATGATGGTGAAAGATAATTTGGTTAAACATCTGCTAAAACAAGCTTGATAAGCTCGAGCAAGTAAAAAATAAGATTTTTTCCTTAAGACTTACGCAGGGGTAGAGTTCCAGTCAAACGCGTAAGTCTTAATTTTTTGGGCATTGGAAATTGGGCATGGGGGCTAAAGAATAGACTCACCATAAATCCCTCTCCCAAGCTTGAGAGAGGGACTAATGACGCCAGTTGCTTCAAGTCGGGCATTGCCCGCCCAACGCACTGGCTCCCCAATGCCCAATTCCCAATGCCCCATGCCCAAGGTAAATATTACAGATTATTACTTTGTCTCTCATAGTAAAGACTAGGGTACTATTGATCCCCTATGTTTTTCTTTGGCTACTCGCAGTTAATCTGATCGAGAACACGCCAAAAATAATATCCGCCATTTGTGAATATTAAGGAGAACTCATGGTTCTTGACGCTTTTTCTAAAGCTGTAATTACAGCAGACGCCAAAACTGCTCCTATCGGTGGTGCTGATTTAGCAGCCCTCAAGACTTTCATTTCTGATGGCAACAAGCGCCTTGACGCTGTAAACGCGATCGCTAGCAACTCTAGCTGTGCCGTTTCTGATGCCATTGCTGGAATTGCCTGTGAAAACCAAGGTTTAATTCAAGCTGGTGGTAACTTGTACCCAACTCGTCGCCATGCTGCTTGCCTACGTGATGCCGAAATCATGCTGCGTTACGTGACCTATGCGCTATTGGCTGGTGATCCTTCTGTTTTGGATGATCGTGCTCTGAATGGGCTAAAAGAAACCTACACAGCTTTGGGCGTCCCCACTGGTTCTTCTGTACGTGCTGTACAGCTCCTGAAGGCTATTAGCGTCGCTCACATCACCAACACCAACACTGAAGCTAATGCTGGTAAAAGGTTCCGCAAGCAAGAAGTAGTTCAAGGCGACTGCTCTGCTCTAGCTTCTGAAGCTGCTAGCTACTTTGATCGCATTATTTCTGCTCTGAGCTAATAGCTCATGGCTAACGGCTATTAGCCAAACGAACTGAAATTCAAACCCGATCAAATCCCATCTGGAGTATAAAAAGTAATGAAATCAGTTATCACCACGGTTATTACATCTGCTGATGCAGCAGGTCGTTTCCCATCCACCTCTGACCTTGAATCCGTCCAAGGTAGCATTCAACGTGCTAACGCTCGTCTAGAAGCTGCTGAAAAGCTGGCTTCTGGGATCGATAATGTAGCTAAAGAAGGTTATGATGCAGCCTTCAAGAAGTATCCTTACTTGAACCAAGACGGTGAAGCTGGCGACACCCAAGTTAAAAAAGATAAGTGCCTCCGCGACATCAAGCACTACCTGCGCCTAATCAACTACAGCTTAGTTGTGGGTGGTACTGGACCTTTGGATGAGTGGGGTATTGCAGGTGCTCGTGAAGTGTATCGCTCTTTGAATCTGCCTACTGCTCCCTACGTTACCGCAATGACTTACACCCGCGATCGCGCTTGCGCTCCTCGTGATTTGTCTCCTCAAGCGTTGGTTGAGTTCCGCAATCTCCTCGACTACGTAATCAACTCCCTGTCATAGTGACATGGATTGACTAGACCTAGACGAGCGATAGTCACACTCTAAAACTAGGGACTCTCGGTCAGTTGCTTTGCCTAAATTAGGTTGAGTAATCGACTTAGAGTCCCTCAGTTGTGACTAATATTTATCATTTATCTCTATCTTGAACTCAAGAAATTTAAACAGCGAAATTTTCTCTTATGACAATAGATTCTCTATTTGAACAATTGAAACATCCCAACCCCAATCTGCGCGAGCGAGCTATGTGGGAACTGGCTGATGTGCGTGATGAAAATACTGTTCCTCGGTTAATGAGTATTTTGGATCAAGAAGATATAACCTACCGTCGAGCTGCGGTAAAGGCACTGGGTGCCATTGGTATAGATGCTGTACCGCCACTGGTAGAGTCATTACTGAACAGCGATAATGCGACCATTCGGGGCAGTTGTGCTAAAGCCCTGGCACAAGTCGCCGCTAACCATCCAGACGTAGCCTTCCCAACTGAGGGCTTACAGGGATTAAAAACAGCGCTCAATGACCCAAATGGTGTTGTTTATCTTGCATCTGTGATGGCTCTGGGTGAGATTGGTTCCCCTGCCTTTGAAATTTTAACTGAAGCTCTAAAAACAACGGATAATGTGGCGGTGGCTGTAGCGATCGTCAATGCACTCGGTTCGATGGGTGATATTAGGGGAGTGGAAGTGCTGAAGGCATTGACTAATGATGAATCTGTCGATCCATATGTACGAGAGTCAGCAGTGAGTGCCTTACCACGATTAGATCAGGTGATTAGTTATAAGAGAGGGTAGCGCGATCGCTACACCTCTAGTCCTTAATTCAGTGGACAAAACTGGACTATAGGACATAACTATAACCATCAATCGGATGATCAACTAGGGTCAGTAGAAACGCCTCCAGAGGGGGTATGAGTCATTGGCTCGAGAAACCGCGGTATTACAGGAGGGGGTATATCAATTGGGTCTGGGTCGGTTGGGTCTACTTCCGAGGTATAACTTGAAATTGAAATCGAAACGTTTGAAGATTTACCTCCACCTACAATTTTTTCCGCCTCTGCTAGTGTAATTTCCTGCTTAGTAATTGATTCAACATTATCTAAATCGAGTATTTTTATTTGAGGAGAATAATGCATTTGAATTACCTAATTGGCTATTTGTCCTAGACCCCAAATTACCTTTGTTTACTTTTTATTTTTCATCTTCTAGCAGAAATTTTTCTACCAATTGTATCATTTACAAAAATTTATATTTGCTGTAAAAATAGCACTGCTATCAAAACAGCACAAAAAGTCACACTGATTAATATTGTTAAGAGGATGTCTGAAAAGTAAGAAAGCCCACGTAACGGTATCCTGTCATTAAAAAAATACTTAAGTATGACAGCGTTACGAGAGCTATGACTCCATCGTACCCAAGTAACTTGACTTCGGAGCAGTGGGAACTGCTATCAGGACTAATTCCAGCGGGGAAAAAAGGCGGTAGAAAACGTAGTGTTGACATGGAAGCAGTAGTGAATGCAATTTTTTACATTTTGTGTGCAGGTTGTGCATGGCGGATGCTTCCTCACGACTTTCCAAGCTGGAAAACCGTTTACCATTATTTCCGGCAGTGGCGTAAAGACGGCACATGACAACAAATTCATGAACGCTTGCGGAGAGTGGGTACGTGTTAGTCAAAACCGAGAACCATCACCATCTGAAGTAATTATGGACAGTCAATCAGTTGAAACAGCAACAATGGTATCCAAGGAAGTTGGCTATGACTCAGGAAAGAAAATCAAAGGACGTAAGCGACACATACTGATTGATATCTTGGGCAAGAATAATAATTGTTGTGATCACTGCCGCAAACGTCAGTGAACAAGCAGGAGCCAAACAAGTTTTGTTTAAACTTAATCAAGTACGCGTAGGCGTAGCCCGCCGTAGGCATCGCATCGGTAGATTAATTCGACGTAAGTTCGACGGTTATAAAAAGGCAAAAAGTTTGCTATGTATGGATTTGCACAACAGAGCATTCACGGCAGCGATCGCTACGATTGAGTGAG
>NZ_JBALDA010000093.1:0-36933 GCF_036917535.1 Nostoc sp. | reverse complement strand
GGTTTGAGGAAATCATGTTATGTTGACTATTTTGGGCTTTTTAAAGCTACTCTAACTAATAATGTAAAGTTTTGTATCGATATTCAACATTTCTGAATTATCCCAATCCAGTAAATGATAATCCTTCAACAACAATACATCTTTTAGTTGAGGAGCTAAACAAATTTATTCGATAATGCTTATCTTTGAGATTACATCAATTATATTTTCTACCATCCACTGCCTGTTTTTATTTACTAAATCTTCCCTTCCAATTCTTCTAAAGCTTGAAAACTTCCTACTTGCCAACTACGTTCCACCGCAGCAGGGATAATTTGAGTAATCGCTATATCTTCAAAATTAGGACTGGTGTTAGATTTTATATATTTCCCCTCTTTCAGCAAATAAATAGAAAGACTTCCGCTATCGTAAACCCATAGTTCTGGAACTCCGATCGCTTGATAAGCATCAAGAGTAGTTTTTGATGTGACATCAGTTTCAATTGCTAAATCTGGCGGCGGATCATCAGGTTGTAAGCGGCGACGACCAATCATTTGTTGATAATTCTGAATATAAAAGCAAGCATCAGGTTCAACTCCTGCTAAACCTTGCTTTTTAAAGGTGGTGGAACCAAAAGGTTGGTATCTGATATCTTTAGCCTTCAGCAATATTTTGACAATATCAGAAATTAAATCTTTGGGAATTTCATGTTCTGGTAAAGGAGCCATAATTTCTAAAGTACCCTGGCTGTAGGCAATTCGTGTAGTTCTTTTTTCTCCCAATTCTTCTAAAATAGATTCAAATTCTTCCCAGCTAACATCAGGAATTGTCACCGTGCTACCAGGTGCTAACTGCATCTGGCTAACGGGTTTGAAAACGGGGATAGCAGCAGTCACGTCGCTTCGCTCCAATTCAAAATTCAAAATCTATTAGGTTGCGGTGGATAATACAGCCCACCGTAACCTTTAGATTAATAGAATGAGTTTAACAAAAGCGATCGCTCTACACTTTAAACTTCTCGGTAATCCGTTTCATCGCTTCTACCACATTCTCCCGGCTGTTAAATGCTGAAATCCTAAAGTAACCTT
The DNA here is from genome assembly GCF_036917535.1 of Nostoc sp. Lineage (GTDB taxonomy): Bacteria > Cyanobacteriota > Cyanobacteriia > Cyanobacteriales > Nostocaceae > Nostoc. The sequence goes on along the minus strand of NZ_JBALDA010000093.1, from coordinate 35,866 downwards.
CACCCGCAGCACCAAAGCCAGAACCAGGTGTCCCGACAACGTTGACAGTTTGCAGCAACTTATCAAAGAATTCCCAACTGGATAAACCATTAGGCGTTTTCACCCAGACGTAAGGTGCATTCACACCACCATAAACTGATAATCCGGCGGCTGTGAGTTTCTCGCGGATAATTTTGGCGTTTTCTAAATAGAAACTCACCAATCCCTTGATTTGCGCCTGTCCTTCTTCAGAGTAAACCGCTTCGGCTCCCCGTTGGACAATGTAAGAAACGCCATTAAACTTGGTAGACTGGCGACGATTCCACAGTTTCCACAGTTCGACATCGGAACCATCAGCGGCTTTTGCTGTCAGTGTCTTCGGTACTACAGTTAACGCGCAACGGGTTCCTGTAAAACCTGCATTCTTGGAAAAAGACCGAAATTCGATCGCAACTTCTCTTGCACCTTCAATTTCATAAATTGAGTGCGGAAGCGACGGATCGGTGATATAAGCTTCATAGGCTGCATCAAAGAAAATAATCGAGTTATTAGCTTTGGCATAGTCCACCCATGTCTTGAGATATTCCTTAGTAGCAGTTGCGCCAGTGGGGTTATTGGGAAAACAGAGATAAATTAAATCGACTTTCTTTGAGGGAATCTTGGCGGTGAAGTTGTTATCAGCTGTAATTGGTAGATAAACTAAACCCTCAAATTCGCCTTTATCATTGGCATCTCCAGTATTTCCCACCATAACGTTAGTGTCTACATACACAGGGTAAACTGGGTCAGTAACGGCAATTAAATTGTCATGACCAAAGATTTCTAGAATGTTGCCTGTGTCACATTTGGAACCGTCGGAGATAAAGATTTCCGAGGCATCTATATTGGCTCCCCGTGCTTGGAAATCTTGAGTGGCAATTTTTTCCCGCAACCAAGCGTAGCCTTGCTCAGGGCCGTAGCCTTTGAAGGTATTGCGATCGCCCATTTCTTCCACAGCTTTAATCATCGCTGTGCGGCAAGCCTCCGGTAGAGGTTCGGTAACATCGCCAATACCCAGCCGGATGATTTTAGCATCAGGATTGGCTTCTGCAAAGACATTCACCCGCCGAGCAATTTCTGGAAACAGATAACCCGCTTTTAGCTTCAGGTAGTTGTCGTTAATAGTTGCCATAAGTAAATATAAAAAACGCCCTCAAACAGCTTACTGCTAATTTATGAGGGCGGGGAGAAATCAATTCAAAATTCAAAATTCAAAATTCAAAATTGAAGAAAAAGACTGGAGTAGATGTAGCTTCAACTTCCCCCAGAGAAAGAAACCTAACTCCTAATTCCTAACTCTTAACTTAACAAAGCCCAACTAGATATTTACTGGCTGTTTATTATCGGCTGATGTGTAATAAATATTGCGATCGCCAATTCCGAACTGCGTGATTGATTCTTGTCCTGTAATCAATCTTGCTCCCCGATTACGGGTGAAATAGTTCCATGCCCACTGAATCATTACTACTAATTTGTTGTTAAATTCAATTAAGAAGTAGATGTGAATCAACAGCCAAAACAGCCATGCAACGAAACCTTTCAGCTTGATAAAGCCGAAATCGACCACAGCAGAATTGTGCCCAATCATTGCCAAACTACCATAATCGGTATAAGCAAAGGGTGGCAAATTGTTTCCTACAAGCCGCTTTTGGACTAGTTCTGCTACATATTCACCTTCTTGCTTCGCTACAGGTGCAACACCAGGTAGCGGTTTACCATTTTGATGAGAAAAATTTGCTAAGTCGCCAACTACAAAAATATTCGGATGTCCCTTAATACTCAAGTCAGGTTCAACGATAATCCGTCCAGCGCGATCGCATTCTGCACCTGTACGTTCTGCTAGGACTTTTCCCATTGCAGAAGCTTTCACACCTGCTGCCCATAATACCGTTTTTGAGGCAATTTCTTTAACTTCATCGCCTTGTTTGAGGGTAACAATATTATTTTCAATATTTGTTACCAATGTTTTTGTCTGGACAACCACACCCAAGCGCCCTAGAGATGCTTCCGCTTCTTGTGATAACTCTAGTGCAAAGGGTAGCAGAATCCGCTCCAAACCTTCTAATAGCAAAATCTTGGCTTCTGATGTGTCGATATTGCGGAAATCTTCTTTGAGAGTTTGATTTGCCAATTCTGCGATCGCGCCCGCTAATTCTACACCAGTTGGGCCACCACCCACAATTACAAAAGTTAACAAAGCGCGGCGTTTTTCTGGATCGGTTTCTTTTTCTGCGGCTTCAAACGCCGAAAAAATCCGGCTACGCATTTCTATAGCATCTTCTACAGTTTTCAAGCCTGGAGCAAATTCTTCCCAGTTATCTTTGCCAAAGTAGGAATGCTTTGCACCTGTGGCGACAATTAACGTATCGTAAGGTATTGCTTCGTTCCCCACAATCACTTGTTTTGCTTCTGGATCAATATTATTCACCTCACCCAGCAGCACTTTCGTATTCTTGCTCTTACTGAGGACAGAACGCAACGGTGAAGAAATATCCGCAGGAGATAGCGCACCTGTGGCGACTTGATATAAAAGGGGTTGAAATAGATGAAAGTTACGTTTATCAATCAGAGTAACGTTTACTGCCGCTTTGGCCAGTGTTTTTGCTGCATAAAGTCCACCAAAACCACCGCCTACAATGACTACTTTATGGGGTGGATTATTGTCAAGTGAATTTACCATAAGAAATATTATCGTGTACGCCGACTATTGTAACTATTCTTAACAGATTTGTATCAAAATTGTCATCAGATATTTTGTATTGCTCTTTACATTTAAAAAAGCATTAAGAGACCATTTATAAAGTAAATCTTTAGCCGGCTAGACGACGTAACATAAATCGCATCACTTGTAACCCGGATGCGCCAGAGAATTTAGAGTAGTAAGCAAGAGTGATATCAGTTATTGCAAACATTACTATGACTAACTCTCAACCTCCACTGCCACAACCTCAACTAGAAAGAGCAGGAATTACATTTGAGCAGTATGTAGAATTTACTCCAGAAAAGTTGGAACTGTGGGACGGATATTTGGGCTACGGTGGACAAAACCAACTTGGATTTCATTTGGCTGTTTTAAGAAATATGGGACTACTCACAGCAATTCGTCACACAGAGTTGTCACTGTGGATAGAAGCCCTAGACCGTCATCTAAGAGAAAAATTAGAAACACTCAGCGCCCAACCAGAAGTAGCCCAAGCTTTGCTAAATCGCCTGAATCGGGCAATGGAAGATTTAGCAACAGTGGCAGAGTATTTGGAGGGATAGCAATATAAAAGGTACTTTCACTTACTAAGTAATAATATTTCGCTACGGGATTATGAGAATACTACACAGCAACTTGAATTAAGCTGGAATTCTCCTCAAGAATATCTATTTCATCTTGAGATAGTATTTTAGGTTGCATTTGTTGCAGCTCACGCAGCACCATTTCGATATCCTCAATCTTAAGTTTATAGTACTCAGTTAAACTGCCAATGGGATAATTAAAGTCCCGATAGCGATGTTTAAAATATAATTCAATATTTCCTCGGTGTAACCAAGTTCCTAGTACTTTAATAGCAACAGTTTGGTAATGTGCTGCTAAATCTAGTTTGATTTCTGCTAATCGGTCTTTAATCGGTCTAGTGGTTACTCCTATCTTATACAGAATATCTTTGGCTGTTTGAATCTCTAAAAAATATAATGTACAAGACAATATACGTTTAAGTTGAGCGCGGTACAGTTTTACATCAGTGAGTCTGTATGCCAAGTCTGGGGCATTTTTGTACTTGGCATGGTCAAAAGCTAGCTCTAGCTTTAGTAGCTTTTTCAGTAATAGCGGCGACTGCACTTCGTTGAATCGTGTTAACTTTAGCGCTCCAACAGGAATTTTACCCAAATCACTAAATTCATACTCTCTTGGGGTTAAGTATACGTTTTTTCTCAACATTCCTGCTTTTATCAACCCAGGAGTAACTAAGTAGGAACTGATAGGGTAATTTTTGACTCCGTACTCCTGCCAAAGCAGTTTTAACTGTGCCAAATCCTTGCCAGATAACTGAACATTGAAACTATCATACAGTGGCAGAGTTGGAAATTCCCGGTTAGCTACGGGGCGACAAGTTTCTCCATGATGAGCAAAATGGTGTTCTTTTGCCTTGCCTTTTTTAGCAAGTAAACCACCCTGGCAATAAGGACACTTAAGTGAAGTCTTCCCCCTGTTGATATCTTCAATACATATCAATATCCCATCTTCATTTACACCATATTTCAACCACATTGACACACATTCTTGAATAGTTAAAGTTGTTCTTACAAGTTTGCTCCAACTTTTAAAAAATGTATCTATCTTCTGGGCTATTGTAATGTTGATTTGAAGAATCTAAGAGGATGGAGTGAAGCGATCACTCCTGCCAAGATAAGCAAATGGATAGTACAACACAAATAGATAGCTCGCAAAGGTTAGCTTTTTCTTAAACGGATCTACTTATAATAATTTTAGCATTTACCCATCACCCCTATCACTTATGGCAATACTTCAACTGATTGAACCATTAGCCAAAAATTTAGGCGGTTTTTTTGTTCGCCGTAGTTTGCCATATCCTCATCGGCAAATGGTCGGGCCCTTTATTTTTTTCGATCATTTTGGCCCGTCCGTTTTACCGACTAACAAAGGGATTGATGTACGACCACATCCTCATATCAATCTGGCAACGCTCACTTATTTATTTGATGGTGCTATCATGCACCGGGATAGTTTAGGTACTGTACAGTCAATTCAACCGGGTGCAGTAAACTGGATGACGGCGGGTAAGGGGATTGTACATTCAGAGCGCTCTCCCGACAGTGAACGTCACAACGAAGCCACCATTCATGGTATTCAAACCTGGATTGCTTTGCCTGTTGAAGACGAAGAAACCGAGCCAAGGTTTACTCATTATCCTGCCCAAACCCTTCCCACCTGGGAAGAGAATGGCGTTACCATCAAACTCATTGCAGGAGTTGCACATGGTTATACCTCTCCTGTGAAAGTTTTTTCACCCATCCTCTATTTAGATGTGGTGTTATCTGCCAATGCTCACTTCACTATCCCCACTGTTTATTCCCAAACAGCAGTATACAGTGTTACAGAGGGTTTGAGCATTAACGATCAACCGCTAAAGGCATACCATCTCGCCATCCTAGAGCCAGGTCATGAAATCAAGGTTTCTGCTGCTGCCGCTGCTCGGTGTATTGTAATTGGCGGTGAGCCATTGGGTACACGTTATAAATGGTGGAATTTTGTCTCTAGCCGACCAGAACGAATAAAGCAAGCAAAAGCCGATTGGCGCGACGGTTGCTTTGCTAGTGTGCCAGATGAAACAGAGTTGGCTCCACTGCCAGAAGTGGTGACAGAGGCTAATCCTTTATAATAGGCGATCGCCTAAAGCCGTTAACAGGTTTATCTCACTTCAGTTAATGACTAATGACGGTCTATACGGAGTTTGTGCAATATATAGGCGCATTAGCTTACAAGTTTAGTTAGAACTAGTTGACTCTGGTGTTTGTGCCAAACGTGGTGAATGAGTTCGCCGCCAACGCCTAAAGCCATAGACAAGAGCAGCAAAAATTAACAAATAGGGACTGTAAACAATTAACCAAATACCCAGCTTAAGTAAGCCAACGGAAAATGCCCTCAAAGAATGGGTAGAGTTGTTCCAAGTTTCTTGAACTTGCAAACCCAAGGCAGGTTGGGGACTGGTGCTAGAAACTGCTGCTTCTAGATTCAGCGTAATGGTGGAATATGCAACTTGATTTTGTAGGTTTTTGAGTTGGGCATCAATTTGTTCTATTGTTTGTCGGACATTACTCAGTTCTTGGGCAACACTAAGCACATCTCTGACTGAACCTGCCCGATCCATAATTTTTTGCAAATTGGCTTCAGTTTTTTGCAAATTCGTTAATCTAGCTTGGAAATCCACCAGGCGATCGCCCACATCTTCGGCAGTGATATTACGACTCTCAAGAGTGCCCAATTTAGCTAATTGTTCTAGAGTAGGTTCTAGCCGATTCTCTGGTATCCGCAATTGAATTGTTGCTGTGTAACGCGGGTTGTCGTTTTTGGGTTGTTGTTGTTTCAACCCGATTAAATCCCCTTGCTGTTGATTAATAATTTGCGAAACGGCATCAATAGTCCGATCTACAGAGTTGACAGTCAAAGAGATTGCTGCCTTTTTGATGAGTTGAGGACGAGAACGCGCTATTGGTACAGCTTCCGCCTTTTGGGAAAGACTGCTTTCACCAGCAGGTAATTGATTTACTGCGCCACTGGCTGCAATTGGAGGTGCAGACTTATTTGCCATCTGTTTGGAAGAGGCGCAGCTGGTGAAAATTACCCCTCCTAATAACGCACTTATAAATAAAGCAGATGTGCGCGGTAATTTAGTCAAAGTATACATAATCTACCCCCAGATGGATGAAGTTAATCCCAGTATTACTGAGGAAAAACTTAAAATCTGGATTGTTGCGATTTATGTAACAGAGTGTGTCATTTGTTATTTGTCATTTGTCTCTTGATTCCCTGCTCCTCTCCCCATCCCCTCAGTCCAAAGAGATAAATTGAATAATTTATAATTCATCTGTGTTACTCAATTTGGGGTACAATCGTAAGCCTGCCAAGATAATGACGATGCTTGCTGACAGGAGATGCTTCTATGGCCCGGATGTATTATGACGAAGATGCCAATTTAGACCTTTTGGCTGGAAAAACTATTGCTATCATTGGCTATGGTTCCCAAGGTCATGCCCACGCTCTCAATCTCAAAGATAGCGGTTTGAATGTGATTGTGGGATTATATCCGGGTAGTAAGTCAGTAGCAAAAGCCGAAGCAGCTGGGTTAACTGTGAAGAATGTTGCAGATGCTGCCAATGCTGCTGACTTCATTATGATTTTGTTACCTGATGAAGTTCAAAAAACAATTTACAAAAACGAGATTGAACCGAATCTAGAAGAAGGGAATGTGTTAGCTTTTGCCCACGGCTTCAATATTCACTTTGGGCAAGTCGTACCACCAGCTAACATAGATGTGGTGATGGTAGCACCAAAAGGGCCCGGGCATTTGGTACGGCGGACTTATGAAAGTGGTGAAGGCGTACCAGCGCTGTTTGCAGTTTATCAAGATGCCAGTGGTCAGGCACGCGATCGCGCCATGTCTTATGCTAAAGGTATTGGTGGTACTCGCGCTGGTGTTCTGGAAACGACTTTCCGCGAAGAAACCGAAACAGATTTATTTGGCGAACAAGCGGTATTGTGCGGTGGTTTGAGTGCTTTAATCAAAACCGGATTTGAAACTTTGGTAGAAGCTGGTTATCAACCAGAATTGGCTTATTTTGAATGTCTGCATGAAGTCAAGCTGATTGTAGACTTGGTTGTGGAAGGTGGTTTAGCCAAAATGCGCGACAGTATTTCTAATACAGCTGAATATGGCGATTATACCCGTGGCCCCCGCATTGTCACCGAACAAACCAAAGCTGAAATGCAGAAGATTCTCAGCGAAATTCAATCTGGACAATTTGCGCGGGAATTTGTCTTGGAAAACCAATCTGGTAAACCAGGATTTACCGCCATGCGTCGCAAAGAAGCTGAACACAAAATTGAGGAAGTTGGTAAAGATTTACGCGCTATGTTTAGCTGGTTGAAAAAGGCTTAAGCATTGAAGTTGTGCCTTCATTAGTATAAACACACAATGGCTTAGACTTTCTGTAAAAGTCGGGAAAAGGTTATTTCCCGACATTGAAGCAAAACTAGCACTCTTATTAGCGATTGCACCTAATCTAACTTAATAAAAAAGCTGGTTGTGATTTAAACAGCTTTTTTATTAGGATGAAATAAAAAACGCTAAGGCTTAATAACACGAAGGCCCTTTACAGCCTGCTAGCAAAGTTTTTTTCTTACCTAGAGCGTTTATATTTTGAAATTGAGTTTGGTTGATGCTGTAATTAATTTTCAGCACACCATCTCCTAATGTATTGTGCTTTTTAATCGCTGTGTTTATGTTAATCTTTGATATCTTGAGCAATCCGAAAACCAGCGTGCTGATAAAAATTGGGGCGGAACCAGTTGCGATAATATTTTAAAGCTTCTGTACCATTAGTTATCCAACATCCTCCTAACATCATTTGATGTTTATCATCAAAAAAGATGGCAGAATTATCTTCATAAAGAAAATGAGGTTGATATCCTGAAAGAGGGTTTAAGTTATTACTCAACCATTCCCAAACATTACCACGCAAATCGTACAATCCTGAAGAACTTTTGGCTGTTTCTAACATTCCAACGGGACTAGGGGAGCCAAATTTTAAATTGAGATTATAATTTTCGACATCATCTAATAAACTATTACTATAAGTTGCTAAATGATATTCTGGTTCACTCATTAAGCGAGTATCTTTCCCTTGCCAACGACAAAAAGCCATTGCTTCATAATGATTGACTTCTACAGGCCAATCTAGAGGTAAGTCGATTTCATCAAACATGGCTCGATATTTGTAGCTACCATTTTCATGTAACCAAAATTTAGGACATTGAATATTGTATCGATTTTTCCAATTCCAAGATTCTTCATCCCAATATTCTTGATTTTCGTAGCCATCAGCCTTGACAAAATAGATAAAATCGGCATTAGTAATTAGATATTTACTGGCGAGAAAGGGTGCAACTTCAACAGTGCGATCGCCATAATCAATATCCCATCCATAAGTTGAATCATCTAAGGCTTTACCGAATTTTACTACCCCACCAGCAACTTCTATCATTTCGTTCTCAGAAGTATAACCATTAAAAGGGGCATATTGCCAATTTTGAGGACGTTTCACTCTTTCAATAGGCAGTTGGCGAATTAACATCGAAGAAGTTTCAATGTGAATACGTTGGTGTTCAATCCCCATCATTAAAGCCCAAAGGGGATGATTGGGATGAATTGGCAGAGTAATTGGGGTTGTTTTAATTAACTTGGAAATTACAGAATATGCTTGTTCTCGATACTTCCAAGTTTGTGCAACTTGCGGCCATTCCAGATGAGCAATCGCTGCATTCAACTCCTCTGGTTTTTCTGGATCTACTCCAATTTCAAACAATATTTCATACTCTGGATTGAGGCGTTTTTCTAATAATCCCACCTGAATTAATTTATTGATGTAGAAAATAGCTGAATGTCCTAGATAAAAAATTAGAGGATTTCTCAAAGGGTCAGGATTGAGATAAAATGTCTCTTCCCCAACTAGACTTTTCAATAACATATCTTCCAGTTGCCAAGCATTCTCAAAGTAATCAAGGATAACTTGGTTATTACAACTATTAAGTTTTGGAGGTTTAGCAGATTGCAGACTATTCATCGTTAAATTACTATTAGAGAACAATAAAACAAACTAATTATCTATAAATCCGATTTAATTCCTAAATTTACTTGCATGGGTAGGTAACACAGAATAAAAAAATAGATATGTACTGAGTTTTATGAAAACCAAATATGAGTTTTATAGAGTGTGTTAAACATAATTGGATTGAAGCAGGTATCAAATAAGATTCTTAAATATGACAGATTTATTATTTAATAGCAATACTTCTTGTTCAATAATTAGTTTTCCAAATAGTACTAAAACTTTATCTATTTAGTGTAGTATTATTTATTGTTTGACCAATTTAAGAATAATTAAACTATCAGCTAAAAACTAATTCAGTGAGAATAAACATAACTATATTATTAAAGGTAAAAATTCTTGAAACTCATGCCATTGATAAATTATAACTTTTTTAGACAGTTTTATTTGTCTTGACTTATTTAGAGTTAAGTTAAAAATAATTGTAGGTTGAGTAGCGATCGCAAGACTAAAACTACTTTTTTATGGTTTCGATAAAGAACTAAACTGTATTGAATTATGAGTTTTTCAGGCTCTCAATCGATGTATTGGAACTAGATTTATACACCTTTAATACTTACTAACGTAATATAGTTAACCCAATACGGTTGACAAACTGGTTGCTCAAGGATATCTATTAGTTGACGTAAGGGCTACAGCATCAAACCCTAGTAACGCACTGCTTCTTGACGACATGGTACAAATAACTTGCTTGTGTGTAGGTGGGTAAAGTAATGACTAGAACTTTGCAAGACGCATCTCCAATTATCATTGCCCACCGAGGTGCTAGCGGCTATCGTCCTGAACATACTTTAGCTGCTTATGAGTTAGCGATCGCACTAGGGGCTGATTATATTGAACCTGATTTAGTTTCCACCAAAGATGGTATTTTAATTGCTCGTCACGAAAATGAGATTTCTGAAACCACCAATGTTGCAAGCTATCCAGAATTTGCTCACCTGCAAACCACCAAAATAATTGATGGCGAATCAAAAACTGGCTGGTTTACTGAAGACTTTACCCTAATAGAACTGAAAACACTACGAGCTAAAGAGCGAATTCCCCAACTGCGATCGCAAAATACCGCCCATGATGGACTTTTAGAAATTCCCACGCTCCAAGAAATCATCGATTTAGTCAAGGTTAAAAGTGGCGAAATTAATCGGACAATTGGCATTTACCCAGAAACTAAGCACCCAACTTACTTTCAATCTATTGGGTTAGCCCTAGAAGCACCCCTACTTGCAACTTTAACAGCCAATGGTTATCAGGGATCTAATGCACCTGTTTTTATTCAGTCTTTTGAAGTAAGTAATTTACAAGATTTATCCACAAAGACTGATTTACCTCTAGTGCAATTGTTGAATAACAGTGGTAAACCTTATGATTTTGTCGTTAGTGGCTGTGAACGCACCTATACAAATTTAGTCACAGCATCAGGTTTAGCAGAAATTGCTAAATATGCACAGGCGATTGGGATTCATAAAAATTTACTGGTTCCTAGAGACAACAATGGTAAATTGCGTAGACGCGGAGCGGCTTGTCGCCAGATATCGCCTACATCTTTGGTAATTGATGCTCATGCGGCTGGTTTGCTAGTTCATGTCTGGACTTTCCGCAATGAAGACTGTTTTTTACCACTGGATTTTCAAGGAAATCCTCAAGGTGAATATGAACTATTTTTCAACTTAGGTGTTGATGGCGTATTTAGCGACTACCCAGATACGGCAGCTTGCCACCCTACTGTTCAGTGGTAATTTAATAGGGTAATAGAAAATTACGGCAAAGTAACATGGTTTTATTTAAGTGGAAATCTTGTATAACAGCAATAACCTTCACCACAATCAGTCTTATTGCATCCAAGTCGGCATTGGCGGTATCTTTATACTCAGTTATTGACTTAGGCAATCTTACAGGAGAACCTTTCAGTTACGCTACAGATATTAATAACTCAGGTGAGGTAGCTATTAATACTTTAAGGGGTTCTTTTTTTTACAGCAATGGTTCGCTCCAAAAAATTAGTCCTTTACCTGGTGATAGTCAACTTGCAGTGAGTGGTATCAATAACTTGGGGCAAGTAGTTGGTAATTCCATCGGTAAGACCGACAGTGATAATAACATCTTTATCTACAGTGGTGGAACAACGCAAAATACCGGTCTTAAAGGCATTCCTTATGCTATCAATGACTCAGGTGAGGTGGTTGGCGGTACAAGTGGTGGCGGTATATTCCCAAAACTTGCCTTTCCCTACGGAGCCGCTTTCCTATACAGTAATGGTACGACTACTATTATTAACAATAATTTAAAAGAAAATTATGTTGCCTATGGCATAAATAATCTAAGTCAGGTAGTTGGCATTTTCGGTTATTCCAACCAAGCCTTTTTATCCGACAACGGTATAATCACTAATCTCGGTACCTTCCCTGGTGACAAGTACAGTCAAGCAAACGATATTAATGACTCAGGACAAGTAGTTGGTAGTTCGGGACTCACTGGCGTAAGTGATACTCGTGCTTTTTTGTACAGTTCCAGCAAGGGACTCCAAGACCTCGGTAGGTTACGTCCTACAGATTTATTCAGTACTGGTTTGGGGATCAATAATTTGGGTCAAGTAGTCGGGTTTTCTGGCACTGATAATAACTTTTTTGCCGCAGATGGCAATGGTTTACGGGCTTTTCTTTATAGTGATAAGACTCTGTACGACTTAAATGACCTGATTGCTCCTGGTTCAGATGCTGGCTTTACCTTGACAGCAGCATCTGCCATTAATAATAATGGACAAATTGTCGGTCGTGGTGCAGTTAATGGTGAATTACATGCTTTCCTCTTAACGCCAACCTCATCTGTCTCTGTAGCTGAACCAACTTCAGGCTTTCCTATTTTGTCGTTCGGTGCTGGTGTAATTTTATTAGCAACGTTCAAGCTCAAATCTCGCTCTAGCAGTGCACCCATAGAACAAAGAAGTTAATGCAATAACTTCAAGCAGAAAAATAATCAGTTGGGAATATGCATTTATAAAAATGCTTGTTGAAAATCTTTGAGATATGTCTCTAGGCCGAGCTTCGAGACACATCGTACTTTAACCTGAGTTCGGGATAAGCTGAAATTTTGATTTGGTCGTTAATTTTCACAGTGTGAAACCCTTATTCTTTCGTCCAAGCAATCAAATTTGAGTCCTTAACCCGAACTGACGTTACTTTCGGCAAGGGATGACATCACTGCTAAGTTGTTCTCGATTTTCACAAACTAGTCATCACCTGAGCTAATTGATTAGATAAATCAATTACAGACTCCTGGCATTTTTTAAATAAAACTCCAGCTAAAAAATAGTAATTGCCAGAATAAAATGCCATCTGATTTTTTTTGAGTTTTTCGATGTGCTTTTTTACCTTGGGGTCAGAGCTATAGTAGCCAAACTGCAAAGGTAATATCATGAAGTTTTGAACATAATAACCATTTTGTTTTGCTACCTTCAACGTATTGATTGGATTAGAAAAGCTAGATATTAAAACCAATACATTTTCATAATCTAATGATAAAAGCTTGTTGGTAACACTGGCTCCATCTACACCACCAAATAAGAGTGGCATATAAATATTGTTATCTGGTGCGGGGAGATAGGGTGGATTGGCTACAAGATACTCGGCATCGGGTTGAAAAGAATTAAACAAAGATGAATTGTGAATGATGTATTTATCAGTGAGATTGTATTCATCGATAGTTGAATTTGCGACTTTCCATGCAGAAGTATTTAATTCAAATCCCTGGATGACTCCATCAAACTTGTTTCTCAATAAGGAATTAATTACAGGGCTGCCATCTCCTGAACCAAACTCCACAATAGATTCAGAATTTTTACAATTTCTAATAACAAAATTTTCTAAGCAATTTGAGTAGAAATTAGATTCTTCAGGACAAAAAAAGATATCTTTCATTTGACTACAATTCAACGGTAGTGTATAATCAATGTACTAGGAGGTTATTTATTACCTTGTATTCAGGCAATAAAAAACAGTTCCTTTAGCAAAAGGATGCTAAAGAAATTTGTTTGCAGGAAAATTAGCAATAAAATGACTTAGTAATGTCAAATTAAAATAATGCTAAAAAATGCTAAAAATAACCTGCTATTTATAATTTTTGGGATTGCTCATCCGAGTAAAGCAGCTTATTCTGCTTCGCGTATTGATCGCAAAACAGCACGAGCGGCGCGATCGCCCATTTGTTTTTCCTGGTCATAGCCAAGCAGCAGTTCCCACGCATCATTGGGATACCGTTCTGCCAAAGGCAAAGCTACATCATCCAACATCCAACGACCGTGGCGTTCATCTTCCCTGATGTGCAGTTCCCAATAACCCATCGCCGCCTCTGAGAGTCCCAAGCGTTGTGCCGCCGCCAGATAGTTTTTATAAGCCGCAGGGCCAGCTACCTCAAAATATGTCAACGCCCCACTGTAACGTAGGAAATAGCGTTTGCGATCGGTGGTCAAAAAGTTATGATTATCGCAAGCTAGGACTTCCCAAGGCACTAAATCGAAGTATCCTTCTGGTTCAGTGTTCATCCCAAACTCAGCCAGCATTTGAGCAAAAAATGTCGAGTGCTTGCGGGATAAACGACCGTTGCCGTATTCTTCTAATAGTACTCGCACCAGCGTACACTGCATTTCATTAGCAGCACCACCCAATACGTAGCAAAGACGACTACCTTCAACCAAACCATCAAAGGAGCCGATCGCTAGCAAGTGACGATAGCCAGCTTCAGTCATTTCCTCACGAATATAGCGGCTATTCTCCGACAAAGGCGGATTTAAATCGGCAGATGCACGCTCAATTAAAGCTTGTTTTACATCCAATTGTTGCAGTGCAGCCACATCGATTTGTGATAGTTCCCACTGTTGCCAAGCAGCTTCAATTTGGTCACGACAAGAATGCAAATACAGCGATCGCTCATTGTTATAATGCCGCAAATCGTCGTACCAAAACAGTTTTAGCCGATTAATTCGATAAAGTGTCCGTTGGAGAAAACGGTGAGCCTGTTCATCAGAGCGATCGTTTCCATAAGCAGCGCCAATTGCCGTAGAGAGCGACTGTTCAAACTCACTAGCTCTTGCAGGTTTTACATCCAGTTGATTGTCCAAATCCTCCATTGCTAGCAGTTCTATAAATTGCTCCTCAGCACGGTCGTACTGGGTAATTGTTCTTTCTTCTGTTTGCGTGCTATTTTTCGCAGCCTCAGCTTTAGGAAATATAACTAAATTGCTTTGCATGGAATCTTTGGTAGCTTTGGAAGAAAAGTGAGAAATTACTTTCACCTCTAATACTTAAGTTTTCACACCAGTAGCTTTCTGTACATCTTTCCCTGGTTATAAAGGAAGATTAAGTTTCAAAGTAATGGGGATTGGGGAATGTTTTTGCTCCTCTGCCTCTCTTTTCCCCAATCCCTACGGCACTTGCGTCCGTTGCTCAATCGCTTTACTGGGCGGAATTTGCTCAAGAGGAATCAGTGCTTCGATCACCGACTTGACAATTGGCGCGGCGACAGTAGAACCATAAGCACTTTCTCCTTTTGGCTCATCCACCAGCGCAAACACTACATAGCGAGGAGATTCCACGGGTAAAATAGCCACGAAACTGGTCATTCTAGCACCCTTGATGTATCCGCCATTGGGACTAGCTTTTTGGGCTGTACCAGTTTTACCAGCAATGCGATATCCCGGAATTTGTGCCGGCTTGCCGCTGCCTTGAGTAACAACAGTTTCCATCATTTCTACAACCTTTTGAGTTGTTGCAGTTGAGAAAATTTGGCGGGGGATGGTGTGAGTGGGTGAATCATGCATCTGCCCTTTGCTATCAATCAACCCGCGAACTACATGGGGTGTAACTAACTTACCGCCATTAGCTAAAGCACCGTGCATTTGCACTAGCTGTAACGGTGTCATGGAAAAGCCTTGTCCAAAGGAAGTAGTAGCTGGTTCAATTGGCGAAGCGATAAATTCTTCTTGACTTTTGAGCTGTCCGCCGACTTCAAAAGGTAAATCTGTATCAACTTTTTGTCCTAGCCCTAAACGTTCTAACCAGTTGTAGTAAATTGAAGGCTTTAAACGTTGGATAATTTGCACCATGCCAATGTTGCTAGAATATTGCAAAATCTGAGCGATGCTGATTCGCCCATTACTATTATTCATCGCATTTTTGATGGTGTAATTAGCGACTCGAATAGAACCGGAGTCATTAAACATATCATCTGGTTTGATGATGCCATTTTCCAGAGCGATCGCTACATTCAAAGGCTTAAAAGTCGATCCCGGTTCATAAAGATCCGCTACTGTCCAGTTTTTAAATAGTGAAATATTAGCTTTAGCGTATTCATTAGGATTATAAGTAGGCTGAGAAACGAGGGCGAGTAAGGAACCATCCAATGCATCCATGACAATTACCGCCCCACGTTTGGCATCAAACTTCTCCATCTGTTGTTTGAGTGCAATCCGAGCAATTCGTTGCAGACGGCTATCGATAGTAAGTTGTAATCGCAAATCATCAAAATGCAAAAAACCTTCGGGCGCCCGATTTGGCATCAAGTCCCCATTCCCCGACCGACTGAGCCGCACCGTTTGCACAGGACGTTCTAGCAACTTCTCTTGAGAGTATTCCACACCAGCTTGACCGCGACGGTCAACATTCACATAGCCCACCACATCGGCAACCAAATCGTCTGGTGGGTAAAATCGAGAGTATTTTTGAATCCACTCCAGGCCATTTAAGCGCAAAGAGATGACGCGATCAATAATTTCTTCTGGTAAAGCTGGCGCCAGGATAATTCCACTTCTTTTACTTTCAAAAGTTTTCACCAATTCAGCAGTATCTTTTGCCAAAATTGGGGCAAGTCGCTCTGCCATCTCTTCATTAGACTTATCAAACAGCTTGGGATGAGCGTATAAAGTATATACAGGACGGTCAATCGCCAACAGATCGCTATTGCGATCTATCACTGGGCGACGGGGCATAAAAGGTCGCAAATTTACCATTTGCTGGTTGCGTGCCTGCTCAGTTAACTTTGGCCCCTTGACAATTTGTAAATTATACAAATTAATAGCCAACCCCAACCCTGATGCCATTAATATGCCCCAGACGATGAACAGTCGAGACTTAGTGTTGGATGTTTGGTCTTGCATATTAGAGGCTAATTTTCCCAAAAGCCCTCGTTTATCACCCTTGTGTCGCCCTGTGAATCCTGGATTCTGAAACTTTTTGAATTTTGTTTTCCTTGGTGACTTCTGCATTGGGTTCGTCCTTTGTTCTCTCTTACAAAGTTCTGTTCGGAGGAAACCTCCGCTCAACGCCAGTTTGCCCAAGTCGGGAAACCCTTTCCCTTGCGACTGGCTTGACTTTGCGCTTTGTCTGTTGCCTTTTGTGATTAACCAGAAGTCTCAGTCCTAATGACTAATGACAAATGACAAATGACTCTTAGGGATTAGTATCCCAGTGGCGAGAGTGTTTGCGGTTGCGTTTCAGAATTTGGTGTTGTGTTAGGCAATGCTGGCTTAGGACTCCCAGATGCTGGAGGCAAGAAAATCATCCTTTCAGGAGTTGGCGATACTAGCCCTGCTGTTGGTTGTTCTGCTTCATTAGCCATTTTATTTTTCAGCGTCGCGTTGGTTGTCGTTAGCAGCCGTTCACGATGTTGAAGGCTTTGCAGTCTGCGATATGACTGACCCCAAAGCTCTTGAGAATAGACTGTCCAAGCATAAACAGCAAGTGTCGATGCTACTAACAAGAATGCCAAAACTGACGTATAACGATGAAAGGTATACAAGCGCAGCAACCACAAAGGTGCGGCTCCAGAACTAGGCATTGTGGGAAGCCCAAGAAAACCTTCCCCCGAAATCTTTTGATTCGCATTCAATTGCTCATTAAGATTTAGTAATTGTTGTCCGCCCAACTTTTTCACCGATTTGGCTATAACTGCCTCATTTGTGGGAGAAACCACTAAATTTTTCGATAAACGCTGTTGTCTTTGAGAGGATAGTGGTGTAGAAGCGCTCTGTGTTCTTGACTCCATGCGCGCAGAGCGTCGCCTCCCTAAAGAAGGGATAGAATCTCGCCGGAACCAATTACCTCTTGGAGAAACAGTAGATTTACGAGCAATTACCATAAATTTTTAAATTTTTTTAGATGGGAAATACTGCACTTTCGATTGATTGTCTTGATTGTCTGTATTTGTTAAGGTTAAAATAACCATCTGTGCAACAAGCACACATAACAGACTACACCCTTTTAACTTTTGTGATAGGTAGCTGTATCAATGTTTGCAATCAGCGATTAGAAACTGGACAGCTTACTTTTTAGGTATCGCACCTAAAGTATGGCAACGTCGGGTAGCCAGATGCAATACTCTGTGAAAAAAATAAAATTTTTTGCTATCATAGCTCCATTTGCTAAATAAATTGCTAATTTTCGTTTTGCTCCTGAGTTAAGAGAAACTAATCAGGATACGTAATTCCAAAAACAATACCCCAAAAGATTGTTTTTTTTAAGTATGTAATCTCGCAGAATTTAAAAAAAGCAATAAATACGGTATCGTATTCAACAGGTGAAAAATTGTTCTAGCCATAATTGGTGAAAGAGGAGTTATGAAAACAAAAATCTTTGGTTTGGCTCTAATGTTAAGTCTGGCTGCATTTCTTGGGGCTTGTGAAGGTGGCGGTGGTGATGGTGCTGGTACTGCTACTCCAGCTGCTACAGGTGAACCAACTGATGCACCTGGTAAGTCGGCCACGCCTCCCGCCACGAATCCCTCAGCGGCTCCTACAACTGGCGCAACTACTCCCCCTCCTAAGTAAGGCATCTTAAACTTTAGTTTAAATCACGCCCAGAACTACTTAGTGACAGTGTTCCTCACTACATAGCTCGAATTAATTAGGTTAGCGAAAAAAACCGCATTTTTATGTAGGTTTATCTGAGCCTAAAGTTTGCTCAAATATCAACTAAGTAGAGTAGGAAGTAAAGGACACTGGTAAAGAGGGTTACGTCCTCTACCAAGTGTCCGCCTAAAATTCCCGCCCGATCAAACCTTGTTCCCAATTCAAGGGAGTTGAGTGAGTCTAAACTATTTTGTAGACAAGATACTTCCCTCGTTTGGCATTTAAAATTGCTTATACTACTGAGTTTTGAGAAGGCAAAACAATTTATCGCGATCGCTGGCAATTGCTCTTGAGCATTCCTGTAGTCTATTCCGTATCAGGAAAGACCTGGTAATCTCCCTTGATATTGCCAGATTTTTATTGGGAAAATTTGGGCATTGGGCAAAACAGTTCTGAGTTTCGAGTTCCTCGGCAAGCGAGTAAAGAAGTGAGATTCCCCACTCAGCACTCAGCACTCAGCACTCCTGAAGGGCATTGGGGAGCCACTGCGGTCTTGGGGTCTCACGCCACTCCCACGCCACTTGCTACAACGGGGGGAACCCCCCTTCGGGTTCGGGGGTTCGCAATCGACGGGAACCGCCAAGACTGCGACCCCCTCACCGCAACGCAGTGGCTCCTCAAGTCGGGAAACCCGCCCACGGGGGTGGCTCCCCAAGTGGAGCAAGTGGCGTCATTGGGCATGGAAAAAACAGATTTTCATCCTGCGTTATGAACGTAGTTCAGGAGATGAGGAGAGTTAAAACGAGAAAGTATGTAAAATTACTGAGTTTAATTGTAATTACTATAACTTTAGTTGTCTTAAGTAGCTATTGGAGATCGGTAGCAATAGCATTACCGCCACCAGAGGATACCCCAGAAGAAATATTACGGACAAAGATTATTATAGAAGCGCGATCGCCTATTGATGGAAGATTCCTAACAGCTGCCGAGTATGTCCAATTACAAGCCCACCTGCAAGAAGTCCCGCCACCAAAACTAGACCCCAAAATTCGAGAACAGATTTTCTTGCTTCGCATACGTAAAACATTATTGCAGTTTTTCCCATTTTTAAATTTTTGATAAATTCGTCATTAGTCATTTGTCCTATGCCCCATGCCCCATGCCCAATACCCCATTCTGATGTAGGATAACGGTGGCGACAAAATTGCAAATAAATGTAAAGAATATATATAGATATTAAAAAAGTAGATTTAGTCAATCACGTTATTTCATTTAGGTAGCTTCATGTCCATGACCACGATCGCCCCTGAACAGGTTAACAGCATCGTTTGGAATCAACATAACGATCCGTTTGAAATACTAGGTTCTCATCCCATAGAGCAAGACGGCAAAACCGTCTGGGCTGTGCGGGCCTACCTACCAAATGCAAGTGCAGCGTGGGTCGTTTTGCCTGAAGAACGCAAGGAATACCCAATGCAAACAGTGCATCATCCTCACTTTTTTGAATGCACCATTGAAACTGCCGAACTGGCAAACTACCAGTTACGGATTAAAGAAGGAGAACATGAGCGTGTCATCTATGACCCTTACGCTTTCCGTTCTCCCCGCTTGACAGACTTTGACTTGCATTTGTTTAGTGAAGGTAACCATCACCGGATATATGAAAAACTGGGAGCGCACCCCACGGAAATAGGCGGCGTTAAGGGCGTTTATTTTGCTGTTTGGGCACCCAACGCTCGTAATGTTTCATTGCTGGGAAATTTCAACCTCTGGGATGGGCGTAAACATCAGATGCGTAAAGGCCGCACTGGAATTTGGGAATTATTTATTCCTGAAATCGGTGTGGGAGAGCATTACAAATATGAAATCAAAAATTTTGAAGGACACATTTACGAAAAATCCGATCCCTATGGTTTCCAGCAAGAACTTCGCCCGAAAACGGCATCCATTGTCACTGATTTAGATGCTTATAGTTGGAGTGATGAAAACTGGATGGAAAAGCGGCGTCACACTGACCCCTTAACTCAGCCAGTTTCAGTTTACGAAGTGCATTTAGGCTCTTGGTTACACGCTTCGAGTGCAGAACCAGCTAAACTTCCCAATGGTGAAACTGAACCAGTAGTTGTCGTTTCTGGACTAAAGCCGGGCGCACGCTTCCTTACCTACCGAGAATTAGCTGACCGACTCATTCCTTATGTTAAAGAATTAGGATACACCCACATAGAAATGCTGCCCATTGCGGAGCATCCCTTTGATGGTTCTTGGGGTTATCAAGTAACTGGTTACTATGCCCCTACCTCGCGTTTTGGCAGACCCGAAGATTTGATGTATTTCATTGACAAATGTCATGAAAATGATATAGGGGTAATTGTGGATTGGGTTCCCGGTCACTTCCCCAAAGATGGACATGGTTTAGCTTTCTTTGATGGTAGTCACCTATACGAACACGCTGACCCCCGCAAAGGCGAACATAAAGGATGGGGTACTTTGGTGTTCAATTACGGTCGCCATGAAGTTAGTAATTTCTTAGCAGCAAATGCTCTCTTCTGGTTTGACAAGTACCACATTGACGGGGTTCGTGTCGATGCTGTTGCCTCGATGCTCTATAACGACTATTGCCGCGAACCAGGAGAATGGCTGCCCAATCAGTACGGTGGCAGAGAAAATTTAGAAGCAGCAGATTTTCTACGTCAGGTAAATCACATTATCTTTAGCTATTTCCCCGGTGTTCTCTCAATTGCTGAAGAATCCACTTCCTGGCCAATGGTATCTTGGCCCACCTATACAGGCGGACTGGGTTTTAACTTGAAGTGGGATATGGGCTGGATGCACGATATGCTGGATTACTTCAGCATGGATCCTTGGTTCCGTCAGTTCCACCAAAACAATATCACCTTTAGTATGTGGTACAACCACAGTGAGAACTTCATGCTGGCCTTGTCCCACGATGAAGTGGTACATGGCAAGAGCAATATCATTGGTAAAATACCAGGGGATACATGGCAGAAGCTAGCTAGTGTGCGTTGTTTATTTACCTATATGTTTGCTCACCCAGGCAAGAAAACCATGTTTATGAGCATGGAGTTTGGACAGTGGAGTGAGTGGAATGATTGGACAGATTTGGAGTGGCATTTATTGCAGCATGAAGCTCACCAACAGTTAAAAACGTTTTTCCACGATTTGAATTATCTTTACCGTTCTGAACCAGTTTTGTACACCCAGGATTTTGCGGAACCGGGGTTTGAGTGGATTGACTGTAGCGATAATCGCCATAGTGTAGTTTCCTTCATGCGTCGTGACAAGGATTCTGATGATTTTGCGATCGTGGTTTGCAATTTTACACCGCAACCTCATTCTCACTACCGCATCGGTGTACCGCAAAAGGGATTTTATACCGAGTTGTTTAATAGTGATGCCCGTCAGTATGGCGGCAGTAATATGGGCAACTTAGGTGGTAAATGGACAGATGAGTGGTCTTTGCACAGTCATCCTTATTCACTGGATTTGTGTTTACCACCTTTGGGTGTGTTGATTCTCAAGTTGGATGAGAAGAAGACTGCTGAGGTAATTGGATAACAATTTGGGGTGGGTGCTGCCCCACCCTAGACATAAATTTGTTTATTGACAGCTACTCAACCCAGTTCTCTAATAAACTCTGGTGAAATCAAGTATTCATCATTCATAAGCCCTGTAGAGACGTAGCAGTGCTATATCTCTACATTCTTTTTCACGATTTTTAACTAGCGATCGCTCTGCATTTACCCGTGGAATTATACTTAGTACTCAGGAGAAGCCCATTACTGAAGGTTGACAGTAGCTATTTGCTAAGTACAGTTTTGCGTAAAAGCGTAGCGTTTTTAATGCAAGGGGATGTATTGGCATTGCAGGGGGATGCATTAACAATGCGACCGACACATCAACATTGTATCGGGATGTATTGGCATTGCAGGGGAATGCATCAATATTGTATCGGGATGCATTGGCATTGCAGGGGCACGCATCAATATTGTATTGGGATGCATTGGCATTGCAGGGGCACGCATCAATATTGTATTGGGATGCATTGGCATTGCAAGGTATTGTCAAATTTAATTCCCTACGAATTAATGAAATGCTGTACTAAGTAATAGTAAATCCATCTGTCGATAGATGTACTTTGTTATAATATTTGACTTATATTCATTTGCCACAATTCCTCCTATTCTAATCAGACAAAGTTTCGTGCCACTATCGCCCTACTCAAGTACTGAGTAGCGGAATATTTGGTAGAAACTTATTTGGCTTTGGATATAGCTCAAAAGCCAAAAAAAATTTTGTATAGTACAAATGTATGATTTGTTAGCTCTAATTCTAGATATTTTATAATAATTCTAATGACACAAATTAAGCCGGAAATAAAGCGCACAGAAGAATTACGCCAGTTGTTGCAACAAGCTAGCTATGCTTATTACGTTCTAGATGCTCCAATCATGGAGGATGCAATCTATGACCAGCTATATCGAGAATTGCAACAACTAGAAACTCAATATCCAGAATTGACAGCACCCGATAGTCCGACTCAGCGCGTGGGTGAGAGGCCAGCGACGCAATTTACCTCGGTGCGGCACAATATCCCCTTGTATAGTCTGGAGAATGCATTCAATATTCATGAGTTGCAAGGATGGGATCAGCGTTGGCGGCGACAAGTACCGAACATAAATTCAGCGGAATATGTCACTGAACTTAAAATTGATGGTTCTGCTTTGGCTCTTACCTACCAAGATGGCATTCTAGTTAGAGGGACAACTAGGGGTGATGGGGTAACGGGTGAAGATATCACTCAAAATGTGCGGACAATTCGCTCAATTCCCTTACGTTTGAATTTTGAAGGGTTAGAAATTTTAGAAAGGGTGGAAGTGCGAGGCGAGGCGTTTTTGCCGTTGGAAGTATTTAAACAAATCAACGAGGAAAGGCAAAAAACAAGCGAGCAATTATTTGCCAATCCCCGCAATGCCGCAGCAGGTACACTCAGGCAACTAGATTCCCGCATTGTCGCTAAACGCCGATTAGCTTTCTTTGGCTACACGCTGCACATTCCTGGTAGAGATGACACTAGTATTGCTAATAGCCAATGGGAAGCTTTGGAGTTGTTGGAAAAAATGGGTTTTCAAGTTAACCCCAACCACAAACTCTGTGCTTCGATCGCAGAAGTGGCAAAATATTATGAATATTGGGACACGGAACGGCTGAATTTACCCTACATGACAGATGGGGTAGTGGTAAAGCTGAATTCTTTTAAACTTCAGGAACAGCTAGGGTTTACGCAGAAATTTCCTCGCTGGGCAGTTGCCTTAAAGTACCCAGCTGAGGAAGCACCTACTCGTGTGGAAAATATTGCTGTAAATGTGGGACGAACGGGGGCATTAACGCCATTAGCAGAGATGCGCCCAGTGCAACTGGCGGGAACAACGGTTTCCCGCGCCACTTTACATAATAGCGATCGCATTACTCAATTAGACATTCGCATTGGCGATACTGTGATTGTCCGCAAAGCTGGGGAAATCATTCCAGAAGTGCTGAGGGTAATCAAAGAACTCCGTCCCGCTGACATCGAACCCTTTGTTATGCCTACCCATTGCCCAGTCTGCGGTCAACTGGTGGTGCGAGAATCAGGTGAGGCGGTGACTCGGTGCGTCAATGCTTCCTGTGCGGCGATTCTCAAAGGTTCCATTGAACATTGGGTAAGTCGTGATGCCTTGGATATTAAAGGTATGGGCGAAAAGTTGGTATATCAACTCGTTGATAAAGGTTTGGTGCATTCCGTTGCTGATTTATATGAGTTAACAGCAGAGAAATTATGTGAATTGGAAAGGATGGGGAAAAAGTCGGCAGAGAAATTGATCGATGCGATCGCTCAATCAAAAAATCAACCTTGGTCAAGGGTATTGTATGGTTTAGGTATCCGTCACGTTGGCAGTGTGAATGCTCAATTGTTGACTCAGAAATATTTCACTGTAGACCTGTTAGCTACGGCAAAGCAATCAGATATTGAAAGCATTTACGGTATTGGTGCTGAAATTGCCCAATCAGTATACCAATGGTTTCGGATTGATGCTAACCAAAAGTTGATAGAACGCTTACAAGCAAAAGGATTACAATTAACTGCCCCAGAGGAAACAAAAATAGTTGGGGATGGTAATCATAAGTTCGCAGGTAAAACTTTTGTAATTACAGGAACATTGCCAACCTTAAAGCGAGATGAAGCGAAGGCTTTGATTCAAAAAGCTGGGGGAAAAGTGACTGATTCAGTGAGTAAAAAAACAGATTATTTAGTGTTAGGAGAAGATGCTGGTTCCAAGTTAGAAAAAGCAGTTTCTTTGGGAATTACGCAGTTAAGTGAGGCGCAGTTGTTAGAGATGGTTGAAGGTTGAAAGAAGGTAAACGCCTGGAAAGCTACATATTTAGCGAACGAATCCAGGCGAGTAATCCAGACCCAATCAATTAGCCCGAAAGTATGACCGCTACAACTCAGATTATTTCGTTTGGTGATAAAATCTACTTATGCTTTATATCTTGTAGACTCTAGGACAGTACATACAGCAGTTTGCAAGTAAGTAAGGTATAAAATGCAAAACTCAACATTAGATATAACATTAGATATAAAGAGTTTCTACCTGCTGCCTCCTGCCTCAAAACCCGTAACTTTGTACTTCATCCAAAAGGAAACTGCTGTATTTACCACTACTTAACACCTAACTAAATATAACTTCATAATAACTTTTGCGGAATTTTGATATTTTCTTCTGTATCAAACTCTATTGACTTATATCTTGCTCGTCTACTATTAACTGTTATTGAGAAAAGTAAAACATCTTGTAGATTAATTACTTTTCCTTTGACTGCATCGATCTGAAAGCTAGGTGCAAGATATAAACCAATATGAACAAAAACAATTAACCTTTTGTATATTTACAGAAATTTGTCATGAACAAAAGACAACAGGTTTTTAACGGTATTGTTTTGTGGTTGGGACTAGCATTCATAATTTTAATGCTACAAAATTTCTACAGTGTATTGCAATATATTTTCTTTTTGCGAGTACCTATAATTGTTGGTTTATTGCTGTTATTCTTGCCAACATTTTCGGTGAATACTGGTTTATCAGCGATGTTGAAAAACTTATTTGTACTTCGCGCTAATAATCAGTTGGTTTTAGTTATTGGATGTGCAGTTTTAGCAGGACTGGCTACGATACAAGTTTTCGATATTATCTTATATAATTCCCATCTTCGTTTTGATGTACCTCAACAGCAAGGAATTCCAGAATTTATCCAATATTTAATCGCTATTATCTTAAGTCTTCCGATTGCCATAAAGGCGATTCAGCTTTCTAAAAAAGAAATAGAAGAAGCAGATCGTAGCTGGGAAGGTTGGGGAATTATATTTGGCATTATTGCAGGAGCTTTATTGCTAATAACCAATTACTTTAACAAGCATTTTTTTGAATCTAATCAGTTTTTAAAACAGGTTTTATTGAAAATAAGTTCTTTTTTTCCAGAAAGAATACAAAGGGGTTATGTAGATGTAAATGGTAATTTATCTTACGGAATTGCTGCAATAACAGTATTTTCACTTTTTCTATTAATTGTTTATGGGTTAGGTTATTTTATCTTGAAACCTCGCCCAATTAGTAATAGATTTGAAGCTCCTGCTCTTTTTTATATTACTCTCATTTTGTCAGTTGTCGTAGTGTGGATAGGAGGAATTTCTTACTTTGTTGATGTGTCTCGTATTCCCACATTGCTATTATTTTTAGCAATTTCATCCGTTTCTTATGCTATTTTTCAAGTAGACCATTTTTACAAAATATACTCAAAAAATAATTGGCTAAAACCAACAAAAGAAAAGTGGATTAATGTTATCTCTCAACGTCTGATAAATCAACAAACTGAAGATAAAACTTTAGTAGTAGTTTGTGCTAGTGGTGGAGGTATTCAAGCATCTGGATGGACAGCTAAGGTTTTGACTGGTTTACAACAAGAACTTGGATCTAAATTTACCAAAGCTATTGGTTGGATAAGCTCAGTTTCTGGTGGTTCTGTCGGAACAATGTTTTATTTGGATAGATTTGGAGATCGGGGTTATCCAGAAGAAAATCAATTAAAACAGATTTTTCAAAGCGCTACAGAAGATAGTTTAGATGCTACAAGCTGGGGATTTGCTTATCCAGATTTGCTTCGTTTTATTGGTTTACCTTTTGTCTTACCAAAAGAGAAAGAGGAAGATACTACAACTGAGCAAGACCGTGGTACTGCTATCGAAATAGATTGGAAAGGGGAAATGAAAAATCCCAATGCAAGTTTAGGTAGCTGGAGCGACAAAATTGACCAAGGAATTATTCCTATTCCTATTTTTAATGCAACTTTAGTTGAAGATGGACGGCGTTTTTTAGTTAGTCCAATGACTTTTAGTCCACATAAGGATTGCAAATCTATAGATTTTAATACCCTTTATCCAGAATATGATATTGATGTGACGACAGCCGCTAGATTATCTGCCACTTTTCCTTATGTATCTCCTGTGTGTCGTCCTAGTCAAGACACTAGATGGAATTATCATATAGGTGATGGTGGTTACTTCGACAATTTTGGTGTTGGTACTACCATAGAATTACTCGATCAACTATTAGAATCTGAACAATCTCACCAAATTAAAAAAGTTATTTTAATCCA
Organism: Nostoc sp.; assembly: GCF_036917535.1. Lineage (GTDB taxonomy): Bacteria > Cyanobacteriota > Cyanobacteriia > Cyanobacteriales > Nostocaceae > Nostoc. The sequence goes on along the minus strand of NZ_JBALDA010000093.1, from coordinate 8,905 downwards.
AATCAATGCTTTTCCTGATGATGAGAATCCTCAAAAAGAAAAAGGTGCTCCAGGATGGCAGATGGAAGTTATTGGTTCATTGCTCGCTTTATTAAATGTTCGTAGTGATACACAGAACGAAGGCAATACATTAAATATAGAACTTTTAATAGACAAGTATAAATGTGGCAACAAGCATGATGAACAAGAAAAAGAACAGCAATTTTTAAAAGATAAATATAGTCAAAAAGGAATAGAAATTATGCATATTCCTATTAAATTTCCTCGTGGTAAAATTAATCCTCCACTTTCTTGGCAGTTAACTCAAGAACAAAAAGAAGCTATTCAAAATGCATGGCAAGAGTGGAAAACAACCAACTCCAATTATATTTCTGAACTCAAAAAGATATTCCCAGAGTGATGAGTACCCATTCAGATAATCAAATAGGATTTCTATAGCAATCCTATTTGATTTGTGAAAATTGCAATTCGTAGATCCCCGATTTCGTAAAAGTTGTCGGGGATATCGTTTCTTAGGAATGATTCAGGATTGTTATCGCAAACTAGTTGGTTTTGCACAATCAGATAATTATTGCAAGGGCAATTTATGAATTGCCTCTACTCAAACGGGGGCAAGTTATTCAAATCAATACCCTGAGATTGTAAGTAAGCAATCAGTCGTTCTTTTTGCTGACGTTCTTGTTCGGCACGTTGGCGTTCTTGTTCAATCTGTTCTACAGCCCACGGTAACAAATTCTCATCTCGATCCCACCAGCGCAACCAATACCCAGTGCGACCTTCTTTTGTTCCTTGCCAAGTTCCCAAAAATAAGCCCATTACATCAATCCAATGACGACCATTTTCGTCAGGTTGCTTTAACTCATAGCGTTTATTTTCCAGTTGATAATATTCTAATAAACCGCCATAAGGTTCAAAAATTATGTAGATGGGAATTTGCAAAATTTGCTCGTAGAAAAACCATTTTCCTGCTGGATAAGTTCGCTTTACCGAATATTCTCCACCGTCAGTATCGGATAAAAATTCAATAGCGATCGCCGGAATATCTCCTTCTAAATTAGGTGTATAACTTTTGCGGTTAGCCACCACTTCATTAACCGACGGCACATAAACCCAGTCTGGTGCTTTGGCAATAAATTGACCGTTGACTGTTGCACAAAGACCAAAGTTTGAAGCTATCAACATCTGAGGTTGGATGAATCCACTGATTTCTAGGCTTTCACCCAAAGCACCAGCCAAAAGTGGCTGACCGGTATTCTCCACTGGTTCATCCTCTAGTTGAAAATCTTTGGGCAAGGCTTCCCAAGAGATTACCAGCTCTGTTGGTGATTTGGCTTGGCTGAGTTGAGTTGCCATAAACACAGCACGAATTTATTCTCGATCTTATCGCTTGCAGGAAGGGGAATAGGGAAAAATTTGTTTAATCCCAATTCCCAATGCCCTTTACAGCAGTACTTTAGCTAAAATCGGTTCCACACTCTTAGAAATCTCAGGTACATACACTTGTGAAACGTAGTCGGCAATCATCCTGTCAGTGTTGAATAACGGCGCATTTGTCTTAATCGACGTTTTCATCATTTGCACCCAACGGTGGGGAATACCTTGGGCATCTTGGTCATAGTATAGAGGAACGATTTCTTCTTCTAACAGCTGATAAAGCGATCGCGAATCAATTCGATCTTGCAATTCTTGATCGCTAGTATTAGCATCTTCACCAATTGCCCAACCGTTAATTCCTTTGCCATCTGGCCCTGCTTGGTAGCCTTCGCACCACCAGCCATCCAAAACGCTGCAATTAAGACCGCCGTTGAAGCAGACTTTTTGCCCACTCGTACCAGATGCTTCCAAAGGACGACGGGGATTATTCAACCAAACATCCACACCTTGCACCAATTTTTGACCAGTGTAAATGTCGTAATCTTCAATAAAGGCAACTCGGTTGATAATCCCGGAATTGTGACACCACTCCATCAAGCGTTGGATAATCCGCTTACCTTCTTCATCGGCTGGGTGCGCTTTACCTGCAAAGATAATTTGTACTGGACGCTGAGCATTACCAAAAATCTTCAGTGCGCGTTCGGCATCGCGCAAAATCAGATCCCCGCGTTTATAAGGGCTGAAGCGTCTGGCAAATCCAATAGTTAATACATTGGGATCGAGTAGTCTTTCAGTTGCTTGAATGAGTTCATAATTTTCGCTACGTAACTCCCGTGATTTTTTCACCTTATAACGGGTGAAGGCAATCAATCTTTCTTTGAGGATAAGATGCCGTGACCACAATTCCTCGTCGGGAATCTCGTCAACTTTAGCCCACATCTTGGGATCAACGGCGCGATTTTTCCAGTCTTCTCCCAAATATTGGTTATATAAGTCACCTAACAGGGGTGCAGTCCAAGTGGGTGCATGAACGCCATTGGTAATGTAACCAATTGGTACTTTATCTTCTGATCGCTGCGGATAGAGAACTGTCCACATTTTACGAGAAACTTGACCGTGTAATTCACTCACGCCATTACAAGCACGAGACATCCGCAAAGCTAAAACGGTCATGCCAAAGGGTTCCCAAGGATCGCCCAATCGCCTTGCACCCAATGCCAAAAATTGCTCGCGAGAAAGTCGCAATTGCGGCCAATAGCTGGCAAAGAAAGAATCTATTAAATCAGGGGAGAAGACATCATGACCGGCGGGAACGGGGGTATGGGTGGTGAATACACAACTGTTCCGCACCTTAGCTTCGATATCATAGAAGGATTTACCAGTCCGCTCAATTTCTAAGCGCGCAACTTCCAAGGTGCAGAATGCAGCGTGTCCTTCATTGAGGTGATACACAGAAGGTTCAATTCCCAAGGCGTGTAAGGCGCGAACACCACCAATTCCCAAAACGACTTCTTGGGCGATGCGGGTTTCCAAGTTACCGCCGTATAGGTGTCCCGTTAACCAACGGTCAATGGGATCGTTATCGTGGCGATCGCTATCTAATAAATATAATGTGACTCGCCCAACTTGCACTCGCCAGATTTGCACTTTCACAACCCGTTGGCGAACTTGTAACTCGATAGTGACCGATTCCCCTTGCTCATTTTTAATTAACTCTAGGGGCATGTGTCCAAAAGGGTTGTCAATATAATAATCTTCTTGCCAACCTTGGCGGTTCAAGCGTTGCCGAAAATAACCTTGGCGATATAACAAGCCAACACCAACCAACGGCACACCCAAATCTGATGATGATTTCAAGTGATCCCCGGCGAGAATTCCCAAGCCGCCAGAGTAGACGGGTAGAGATTCATGGATACCAAATTCGGCGCAAAAGTAAGCAATGGGGCGCAATGCAGATACTTGCGGTGCAACTCGACTGACCCAAGTATTTTGTTGGTTGATGTATTGGTCAAATTCACGTGCGAGGGCGGATATCTGCTTTAGGTAAAATGGGTCTTCTGCTAATTGTGTCAGACGCTCATAAGTTGCTGACTTTAAAATTGCTACTGGATTATGCCCACAGCGTTCCCATTCTTGGGGATCAATGCTTTGGAATAGGGAGATGCGATCGCCACTCCAACTCCACCAGTAGTTATAAGCCAAATCTGCCAAACGTTTGAGCGGTGAAGGTAACTTTTCACTCAAATGTCGTGCTGCGGTGATTGCACTACTATTAGCCATACTAAATCTATGTCCTCGCGCTTAACTTTTTCTCTATGTATTGGGAAGTGTGGAAGAAGCAAGGGAGCAGGGAGCAAGGGAGAAGAGTTTTCCCCTTTGCCTCCTGCACCCCGCCCCGATGCCTCTTTTCCATGCCCAGTCCCTTTTATTTACTCTTCAGGTTTATAACACTGGAGTCTTCACTTGCTGAATTCTCCCCTGAAGTTGGAACAGTTTCTCGACATCAAACCTTATCCAAGTAAATGGTTTTTATTGTTTTCGTCTTCTAAAAATTATCTCTACTTTTGGACAGATTTTATATTTTTTTATATCAAATTCGTTGACATTATTTTACTTTTTTTATTTTATTGTAAATATTTATTTAGATATTTACAATAAGTAACTAAATTTATTTATATGTCTTGATAATAGTCAATTTTTAACTACAGCTATTTGCATCATCATAATGCTTTTTATTCGACAATTACAGCAATCATGCCGTTATCCACGATAAAACTCATATCTGTTAACAAATAATTAAAAATGAATTATGAAGTGGCAAAATATATATCCTAAGATTCCCTTTCTGCAAAAGCTCTTAATTGCCCACATCAATCAGAATAAAAAATCTGAATATATTAAAATATTAAGATAATTAAGATAAAACTTTTGTTTTATTAACAAAAACAATGTAGTTGAATAGAAGTAATTTTCTCAGATTTCTGCTCCAGTCAAAGCCAGGAAATTTGGAAGTTGCACTCATGCGATCGCTGCTATGTCTAATTGCAGGTGGATGGGCGATGCTACTTTCCTTAGTAATGTAGCCTTTTAGACCTTACGAGCCACTACGCTAGCTTTGGCTAACTGCTTAAATGCAATGATCAACTACATTCAGGCATTTGTAAGTAAAGTAGCAACAACTGAAAATATTCTCAAAATCTACTTTGAAAGGTTAGGTGAAGCTACATTAGGAAAGCTTTCAAAATTACGTCGTACCCAATCCATACCTATTTCATTGTTGAGCTTAATTTTCTGAGGTGTATCTGGATAAATTTTTCCAAGAATATCAGTATCTTGATCTACTACGATTTTACCAAACTTGAGATAAGTATTGCCAAAAACCTTAAAAGCAGGATGTTTAGCTTGACCGAATAGCAAAATATAAGTTCGTGTCCGATTCTCCGTTTCTGGCACAAAAATATGACACTGCGCCGCTTTACCCAAGGGCATTTCTCCATGAAAAATCACCAGGGATGGGAAATGATTCTCTAGATGGGCTTTAATAGTGCTGGGTAGCAGAAACAAATCCGGTTTTCTAAGCTTTTCTACTAAACTGTAAGGGGCCGTAGGCATATCATAAAACGCATGGGAGTGATGCCCATTATCAATGAATTGATGAAATTGCACCTCAGTAATCCGAAATAAGTCCCGGTGAGTGCCGTTTTGATGATTGTAGTCATGCATATTCAGCAGCATAGTTAGTAAGTCTGTCTCAATACTTCGATCTGCGGTATGCCCAACAAAGTAGTAGGTGTTTGCAATTTCATTCAGCACAGTAGGAATGGATATTTTTGGCTTGTATTCCCCATAAGACCAGATGAAATCACCTTGAATTTTTAGCTCTAAAGGTTTCAGTTGAGGTAATGTTTTCTTGCTCGATCCGGGCAACACAGTGCAGCCCGATCCATCAAACTTCAGGGCATGAAACGGACAGACTATAGCACTTGTGCGATCGCTTTGGGCTTCGCACCATCCTTCTGATAGCATCGCTCCCAGATGGGGGCAGGCGTTGGGTAAAGCATGGATGTCTCCAACAGTATCCTTCCACATCACATAATCAGCACCATACAAAGAAATTTTTCGAGGTTGATTCACTGTCAGCATGGACTTGTGCGCTAACAACCAAGGCGCTCCAGGAAGCATAGATTGCATAGGATTCTCCACTAAAGATAAAATTGTGAAAGATTTGTCGCATTTTTAAAATATGACAAAACATTCATATTCGTCAAGTAGCTTGCGCCACCAACCCAAACAGCAGCGAGGTAAGGAACGAGTTGAAAAAATCCTAGATGCTGCCGCCGCTGTATTTGATCAAATGGGCTATGAAGCAGCAACAACTCATCAGATTGCAGCAAAAGCAGGGACAGCGATCGGCTCTCTCTATCAATTTTTCCCTGACAAAGCTGCTATTTTCAAGGCGATGGAGTTACGCCATGTTGAGCGGGTGAAGGCTATGTGGGCACAGATAGACATTCCTATAATCGTCCAGTTGCCATTCCGTCAAATGATTCATGCGCTTGTAACAGCTGTTGCAAAACTATTTGAACAGCCAGTATCGCGGGTGGTGTTTGTGCAGTTTTTTCTGGCACGCGAAATTTTCCAGTCGATCGATGAAAGCATGACCCAAGAGGCGATCAACTTCATGGCGAATATCCTGAAGCAGCGAAATCCCGCATTGAGAGAGGAACATTACAGTTTACTAGCAGAAGTGTGTGTGCATAGTAGCAATGCGGTTATGCTAGCGGCACTTCGCAGCCCCAATGAGGAATACCGTAAACAGTTGACTCAACAGATTGAGGACTTGATGGTTTCATATTTAGAACCATATATGGATGACAATCGGTTGAGTAATGTAATGAAAGTAATGATATGTCCTCGCTGTCAATCGAAGCAGTTATCCAAAAACGGGTATCGACGGGGGAAACAGTGTTATCGCTGTAAGGAATGTGGCAAACAGTTAGTAGAGAATTCCCAGCGATCAGTTATGTTGAAGACATCTCTGACCGATCAAAAGCGATCACTTTCTTGAAGGCGATTGTTTTATTTCCTGAATGAATTTGAATACAGTACAAAACTTAACTGTCAAGTGTTCGGTAGAAAAAACAGAGTTTTTTTAAAGCGAAACTCTATACTCGTATGTTCAAGATATAGTCTATCTACATACCAAGAGGTATTGCTTCACCGTTCTTTGCCGCTTTTGCGAGTAAGTCGCGGACTTCTTCATCCGTAGTTTGGGGAAAGCTTTCGTACCAAAGACCAACGCTGCGGAAAGGGCTAGGTGTCGAGACGCAAACGATTTCGTCTACTTCAGTTTCTAACTCTTGGCAAGTTTCAGGTGCAGCCACAGGCACAGCAATCACAATCTGAGCAGGTTGCTGTTTTCGCACAGTTACAACAGCAGCCCACATCGTTGCACCGGTGGCTAAACCATCATCTACCAAGATGACTGTACGTCCTTGTAAATCTCTTAAAAGGCGATTTCCCCGATAAAGCCGTTCCCGTCGCTTTAACTCCCGTTCTTCTTGCGCCGCCACTCTAGCAATTACTTCATCGGATATCTTCACCAGGCTGATAATATATTTATTGATTATCCGCACACCACCAGAAGCGATCGCTCCCATCGCTAGTTCTTCTTGATCGGGCACACCCAATTTACGTACCACTAAAACATCTAAGGGAGCATTTAACGTTTTGGCAACTTCAAAAGCAACGGGTATACCACCCCTTGGTAGCCCTAATACCAGAACATCTGGATCATTAGCATAAGCGGTTAACTCCTTAGCCAAAACTTGACCCGCAAACCTCCGATTTTTAAATAGCATGGTGTGATATTCCTAATTGGTTTCCAAAAAATTAAATAAATATTTACATAGGTTTGTTATTGGCTATTAACCTCAAACAATAAAGCAATTGAGCAAATTTCAAAGTTGTTGTGATAGTTCAAATGTTCTAAATCGATTTTAAAAAGCTAAATATTCTTTGTCCTCCACTAACGGAGCGACATCTTTATATCTCCAGTTCTATCAAATGGATGAGTTAGCTTTAATGCAACGGCGATTTTTGCATCTTGGGCTAAGACTATTTTACTACTCCACACTCAATATCCATCCCCAAATGGCTTGTTGAGAAGACACAGTGACGCAGTGAACTCTTGCTGTAGGGGGTTTACTGGTGTCGGTAACTAATGTTAGCGTGAAACAAAGTTATAGTGCGACCACAAAAGAAGGGTGACATGGAAAACCTAATGTTTAAGTAGGGGTACATTTGAAAACTACTATCTATAAGTTTTGCCACATGCTAACATTTACTGTTAAACTTTTACTGAATACTTTTTTTACCCTAAATTAAAAGATACTTACTTACTAGCACATGCAAAAATCTATGAAAATCCAGTGATCATTCAATTGTTAAATCTTCGCATGTCCCCTGTTGCTGGCATTATGTTGATATTATCTTTACATTATCCCTAAATTGTGAATATAAGATAATGCATCATCTGCTTGTTCAATATATAATGCTTAATATTACAGATAAAAGTCATAAAAGTTACCCAATTAACACTTTTGAATAAAAATTAATAGGGTAGAATCACTGAATATGCTTGAAAATGAAAAGAAGGGTGTTTTTAATGATCGGTTTAACTAATTCAGAAAATGGTACAGTTAGCAGCACAGCAGCCACTAAGAGACTAGCAAGGGCAATGATGGTTTCTGGTGGAGAGTTTTCACTATTATTGGCGTGTTGTAACTGTGTTCAAAGGCAGCAGCAAGTGCTGAATTTGTTAACAGAATTTTCATCAGCAGATATCCACGAAATTTTGCTCTCACCTACGGTTGACAAATTATACACAGCTATTACAAGTGAAATTGGTACTACTCAACCCAAAGCTTTGATGGTAAGGGGCTTAGAATCTGTAGTGGCAATTAACCAACTGATTATTAGTACCAATATCATGCGAGATGAGTTTCGGAAACAGTTCCAGTTTCCCTTGGTGCTGTGGGTCAATGATGAAATTCTGCGTAAGTTAGTCTGGCTAGCACCTGATTTCAAAGACTGGGCGGCTAGTACTATTAGATTTGATATACCGAATAATCAGTTAATTGAATCTGAACAACAACCCATCAGCGCCTAATATTGCCTGAAATTACTTTCAAAATCTTATATACGCTAGGTTGAACCGAATAAAACCGAAGCTGATGTTCTGTCACATTCTTTTCTAAAATTACTTTTACTAAAATTACTTTTATTAAACCCTCCCTTACCAAAGTGAGATAAAAACCCTTGAAAGCTATTTTCCCCATTAGAAGATGGTATGGGTATCAAGTGTGTTATCGCTTTAGTACGCATCACCCTAAAAAATGTGGAATTAAGCTGCGATCGCCAGGTTTATTTAAATCCAGGACTTACGCAACTGTCACAAGCGACGGTGCGGCTGTGCCGCACCGAGTGCCAAACAACTAGATAATAAACATAGGAACATTCGGACGTTTTA
>NZ_JBALDA010000092.1:0-98346 GCF_036917535.1 Nostoc sp. | reverse complement strand
GTGACAAACGTGGTGCCGGTCAGCCAACCGCCTAGTGCTAGGAAGGCGCAAGGGAACAATAGTATCCCTGACCAACCTACGAATACGAAGCGATCACGCTTGAGCCAGTCGTCGAGAACGTCAAACCACCCTCTACTGGGCGCGCGTCCAACTGCGATGGTCATTAGAACAAATCTCCAAATGTTTATAAGTACAGGTGGTATCTATATTATAGACGACCATAAAAAGCCTTCTATAAGCAGAAAGTTAACCGACTTGTTAACCTAGTTTACAATTTTTTACACACCTTTAATTATATTAGGTGTAAATTGCTAATTTTTCTAGGGGTTTTCTCATAAAAATTAATTTTTGATTCAAAAGAGGTAGATAAATCAGGAGAGTAGAGAATAAGGAATGAAGAGCAGAAAGGCACAGGAGCAGTGGAGCACGGGGGACAAGGTGACTAAAGTTAGTGGGACTTAGACAAAAAGTAGCCATAAAAATACCTCAAATGCATATACACAGAGACTTTGATATCGCTTTGCCTAGTTTGTTGATCTATATGAGTTTCAAGCATTTTTGAGCCTTTAATGTATTTTCCTTGTCCTGTATGGGTTTGAGGCTTGTTTTTCCCTCAAAAATGTTTAAGTCCCGTTAGAACTGCAACAAGTCTTTCCCTTCTCCTTGTCCCCAAATCTCTTCCCAATGCCTAACCCTCATTTCCCTACAATCAGTAAGCTGACGCTAAAATGAGTCCACAGTTAAATTTGATTATTGCTAAATGTTTACCATTGATTTAAGCATCAAAAACACTGCTTTCCCTATCTCGGTACAACGTAAGTCAGCAGAAGATGCTGAGGCTATCTATCAGCTAATTTTGGCAGCAATCCGTTCTGGAAACCCTGACATTGTAGAACTCAAGTGCGAAGGTAAGACAGAGAAAAAAATTGCTGTCCGCGCTAGTGAAATTTCTGGGGTGCAGATTGTTCAGAAAGATGGTACAACCCCTGGTGGCGGCAGACCACCTGGCTTTTTTGCTGTAGCTGCTGAGTAACCAAGGTTAACAAATGGCTCAAGTGGGCATTGAAGTCAAGGATTTAAATTTCAGTTGGCCTAATGGAGAGAAAGTTATCAAATCTTGCTCTTTAGAAGTACCCAAAGGTGAATTTTGGATGCTCTTGGGTACAAATGGCAGTGGAAAATCTACTTTACTGAGACTGCTGGCAGGGTTATTAGCTCCTGAATCTGGCGAAATTCGGCTTTTGCACCCTGTTGGCTTTGTCTTCCAAAATCCAGATCATCAACTGGTAATGCCAACGGTTGGTGCTGATGTGGCTTTTGGATTGGTGGAAGAAAAGTTGCCACCTGCTGCTACTAGAGCCAGGGTTGAGGAGGCGTTAGGGGCGGTGAATTTGCTTACCCTGCAACGACGCCCTATTTATGCACTCTCTGGGGGACAAAAACAACGAGTCGCGATCGCAGGTGCGATCGCCCGTCGCTGTGAAGTCTTATTATTAGATGAACCCACTGCCTTACTAGATCCAGATAGCCAGTTGGATTTAGTTGCTGGTGTCCGTCGCCTTGTCAAAAGTCGAGGTATTACAGCCCTGTGGGTGACACATCGATTAGATGAGTTAAATTACTGTGACGGCGCTTTCTTGCTAGAAAAAGGCTTTCTGGTAGATAGCGGTGAAGCCCAACGTCTCAAGCAACGTCTCATGGAGGTACACAGCGAAGCCTCCTAATTGAGTGCTGAGTAAATAAGTAATAATTCATTGCATTCAGCACTTCTAAATACTACTAAAAAACTGTAACGCGCCTTTTAAACAAAGGCGCGTTTTTAAGTTGGTGCGTCTATCTGAGGTTTGAGTTTTGTGAGGCTACCGTGTTTTTTATTTAGTGTAACATAGTGTTACAGAGAATGCATCAATTATTATAAAACTTATGAATGAATTTTGTTAACTCTAGAAAATTGTGATTAAAAACCATGCCCCGTTCCTTACTCCCAGCCGTTTTGTTAGTGGACGGCTACAATATCATAGGCGCTTGGCCTTGCCTTAAAAAAACGCGTGATAGCGTTGGATTAGAGGCAGCACGGGGCGAACTTGTGGAAGCGATGACTGGTTATAGTGCGTTTCAAGGTTACACAACTCAGATAGTTTTTGATGCCCAATATCAGAACACCTCTAGTAATAAAGAAGTTATTACTGAGCTTTTATCTGTTTATTACACTGATTTTGGGCAAACCGCAGATACTTATATTGAAAAATCCTGCGCTTCTTTTCGCCAGCAAATAGCTCAATCTTTGATTTCTCGTGTGATTGTTGCTACTTCAGATCGGGCACAGCAGTTGATGATACAAGGCTATGGGGCCGAATGGTTATCAGCAGAACAACTCTGTAGGGAAGTAGAAGCCACTGTCTGCCGGATTCGACAAAAGTATCATACACGTAAACAATCGAAGAGTAGGTTTTTAGCTAATGGCATAGATGCCAAGGCGCGGCAGCGTTTGGCTGAATTACGAATGGGATTGTAGGTATTTAGTATTTAGCAGTCTCTGCTTAAGTTCCTGAATAGATTTTGGCTGCAAAAATCATTTATTAATTAAGCATCTAGAAAAATATTGGCGAATCTACTTGCTAAATCTTATTTTTAGCCTTAGAATGATAAACTGTGAGTGATCCTCAGTAGCTCAGTGGTAGAGCGATCGACTGTTAATCGATTGGTCGCTGGTTCGAATCCAGCCTGGGGAGTTTAGCAATTTTGGATTTTATATTTTGGATTATAGACTATCCTTCAGAGATTTATGGTCGCTTGACTCGACTGTGACGTTTCTGAATCATGGATCTTTTGGTGCTTGTCCGAAACAAGTGCTGGAGTTTCAACAACGTTTGCGATCGCAACTCGAACAAGAACCTTTACGCTTTTTTGCTAAGGAGTGGGAACCCCTGCTAGACAATGCCAGAAGTAAGCTGGCAGTGTTTATAGGTGCTGATGTCCAGGATTTAGTATTTGTCCCCAATGCAACGACTGGCGTTAATTCGGTGTTAAAGTCGCTAACGTTTTCACCAGAGGACGAAATACTTACAACCAACCACGAATATAATGCTTGCCGCAATGCACTTGATTTTATTGCCAGTCGCACTGGTGCGCGGGTGGTAGTGGCAAAAATTCCTTTCCCCATTGACTCGCCACAGCAAGTAGTGGGAGCAGTAATTGAGCGAGTTTCACCAAAAACACGATTAGCACTTTTAGATCATGTTACCAGTCAGACAGGGCTAATTTTCCCGATTCAAGACTTGGTGAAGGAGTTGCAACAACGGGGTGTAGATACATTGGTAGATGGTGCCCACGCACCTGGAATGATTCTCCTTGATTTACAAGAGATTGGCGCAACTTATTATACTGGAAATTGTCATAAATGGCTGTGTGCGCCAAAAGGGGCAGCATTTTTGTATGTGCAACGAGATAAACAGTTAGAAATTCGTCCTTTGACAATTAGCCACGGAACAAATTCGCCACGCACTGATAAAACCCGCTTTCAGTTGGAATTTGACTGGACAGGTACAGACGATTATACGGCTTATATGTGTGTACTAGAAGCGATCGCTTTTATGGGTTCGTTGCTACCTGGTGGGTGGACAGAATTGATGCAGCAAAATCATCAACTAGTGTTGCAGGGAAGACGGCTACTTTGTGAAGCGCTAGAAGTGCAGCCGCTTTGTCCAGATGAGATGATTGGTTCAATGGCGGTTGTGCCAATGCCTATAACTTTGGAAAACCGCGATTTCATGTCTATACATGATGAGTTGTTTGATAAGTTTGATATTCAAGTGCCGATAATACCGTGGCAGGAAAAACCTCGGCTGTTGGTAAGGATTTCAGCACAGATTTACAATACTTTAGAGCAGTATGAGTATTTGGCAAAGGTTTTAAAGGGGTTGCTCTCAGATTAATCTAGTTTGAGGAAACTGGCGATCGCTTCAATGGTTTGTTCTGCACTCTTAGCAGTAAACATTGGGCCAGCAGCCAAATAAATATTTTTATCAGATACCAAGTTGAAGACAATATTATAACTGCTTGAACTTGTACCTGTTACTGTGTCAATTGCAACTGCATCCATATTCAGCCCTGATATTTGTGAGAGTTTAGCTTCAATAACTTCTTGTCCTAGCCAACCTTTACGTTCGATAGTTGCTTTGTCAAGAGTTTTATCAAGAATGCAAATAATTATGTTATTCATCAGCAGATAAATAATGCAAACAGCACCACTGGCAATCAACAATAAACCTAGAGGATAAGTCCATAAACGAGTATCTTCATGAATAGTTAATTTTGGTTCTTGTGAGTTTTTAAGAAAGGCGTTGATTTGTGCAGCCATAGATTCCTTGTGAGTGCTGTCTGCATTTACTAAATCTATGGGAATTGAACTATCTCTCGTCAGAAGTAGCAAGGGATAACTATTTCCAGCAGTCGTGCTAGTGTCTAGTTTTGCACCAAGCACGTCTTTGAAATTCCAAGTTTTAACTTGAGATTTTAAAATACTTTTGGTGATTAATTGGCAACTTTCTTGAGTGGGTTTAACCCGATTACAAGTCAAAATAGTTGTCTTTGCCAGTGTCGTTATCAGTAAAACGCCTCCTGCAATAAATAATCCGCCAAATAACCAGTAGAGGATAGCTGCTGGCTTGAGTCGTAGTTTTAATAATGTTGGAGTTTGCTCTAAAATTTTGAGTCTCATTGTTGTAACTGTAGTCTTTACTCAAAGCAGTCCAGACACGAAATTCAGATTTTTGCATCGCAGATTGAAATGATTTAGTTTTCAATCTCGTGTTATGAATCGTTGTGACTTTTCATGATATGGCAAATGCACATACCCAAGAAGCAGATCGCGAAGACATTATCGGGCTAGTGCTATTCTTTTAGGTGATTGCACTTATAATTGCTGAAACTAGGATAAACGCTTTACATGGCTTCTGGAGCGCTGCCTTCTAATCCTTTTGTGGCTGCAGGGATGATTGAAGATCCCAGGCTGTTTGTTGGTCGTAAAGATGAATTATACGCGATCGCATCTCGGATGAAAGGCGTTCAGCCTACAAGTATCAATATAGTTGGTGACAAGCACATTGGTAAATCTTCGTTGCTGCATTATTTTGTTCTGACTTGGCAGCAGCGAGTATTAGACGCGAACCGTTATGTGGTTATTTACTTACCGTTACGGGATGTATATTGCCAAACTGAAACGGGTTTTATGAAGCTGTAGCTGAAGGTTTACTGAGTCACGTTCCGGGATGGCAACAACGCAATCTGCAAAATCCTTGGAAGACTAAACCGCTTAATCGTCAAGCATTTTCAGATGCGGTTAAGGAATGGAAACAGCAAGGAAAGCTACCTATCCTCTGTTTGGATGATTTTGAAAGCCTTTTGAAATATCCTGATAAGTTCGATAATGGATTTTATGACAATTTGCGATCGCTGATGGATAGCAAGTTTATATTGCTGGTAACTCCCTAGACCCGAAAACAGCAAAGAATCGTTTCAAAGGGCGAATTGATATATTTCAGGAAATTGAAACTTTGGCACTTTCTGAGCAACCGCCTGTGCTGTTACTCTATGGAGGGCGGAGGACAGGGAAAACCTCAGCGCTGAAATATCTACCTTATAGAATTGGCTCAGATATTGTACCTTTGCTGGTAGATTTACAGGGTGCAGCATCAGCCACAACCTTAAAAGGATTGGCTGAAAATTTAGCTCAACAAATTATCGAAGCTGCACGGCGATTACCTCGCACAGTAAACTTGCCTTATCCAGATGCCAATAAACTAGCAGAAGATCCATTTCCGGCGCTGCAAACTTGGTTCACAGAAATAAAACGCAGCAACCGTGGTAAGCAATTTCTCCTCTGTCTGGATGAATATGAACGCCTGGATGAAGTAGTGAAAGCAACAAGCAGCCGTGCGCCACTCAATTTTATCCGTAACCTGCTGCAACACCAACGCAAGTGGATTCTACTTTTTAGTGGTTCACAGGAGTTATCTGAACTTGATGATTACTGGAGCGACTATCTAATTAATACCCGTGCTTTGCGAATGACTTACCTGCAAGAGTCAGAAGCCCGCGATTTGATTCAACAGCCAGTAGAGAACTTCCGCGATATCTATGAACCAACTGCTGTAGATGCAATTATCCAAATTACTCGCTGTCAACCTTATCTCGTTCAGTTGGTGTGTTATGAGTTGGTGGAGTTGCTAAACCGCGATATTAGAAGAAACAGGCGAGAGGCAGATACAGCAAAAGCTACTGCACAGGATGTTAAAGAAGTTATACCTATTGTGCTGGAGCGAAGCGATCAGTATTTTCGGGAATTATGGAGGAGTTTAGCAGATAGCGATCGCTCTCTCCTGCGGCGTTTAATCCACGGGGAAACTCCCACGCAGCAAGACAAAGGCGTTGTCCGCAAACTAACGCGAAAAGAAATCTTGACTCAAGAAGGCAATGCCTTTCAAGTGCCTTTAGTACAAAAATATATAGAACAGTTGCTTGAAGAAGAATAAGCGTAATTTGTAATTACCGCTTGTTAATTTGTTTTTATCGCAATTTTCGTTACAAACACTGCGTTTTCATTACCAACGCCACAATATTTGTTACAAATAAAATGATTTTCGTTACAAACACTGCGTTTTCATTACCAACGTCACGATTTTTGTTACAAACACTACGTTTTCATTACCAACACTACGATTTTCGTTACAAACAAGATGATTTTTGTTACAAACACCACGATTTTGTTATAAACATCATAATTCTCGTTACAAACATCACGATTTCGTGCTGTAATAGCTTGCTAAATTCAACTTAACTATGAAATATCACAGTCAGTAGAGGCAGGAACGCCAACAAAAAGCCATGCCAGGATTGCAATTGAGTTTCTGGGGTTGCTTCTGGTGGTGCTAATAAAGCTTCTACTCTTTGTTCTAAGCGATCTGTACCAGAGGAACCTAATGCAGCACAGCAAATTTCTGATAAGACTGGGCTGCTACTAACCACTAATAAAAGTGATTCTGCTAACACTAGAGGGTCTACCTGCAATGCTGCATAACCGTCAGCACGGAGTTCGCGCAAAGCTAACAATTCTTCCCACAAAGGCTCTGTATTCGGCAACCATGCAGTGCAAGAACGCACCCAACCCAGCCAGAAAAACCAGAACGTATCCCTGTAATGGTGATGCCCTTGCTCATGGGCTAAGACGCTTTCTAAATGAGCGGGTGAGAGAGTTTGCACTAATCCTTGGCTAACCACTAGTTCTGGTTGCCAAAAACCGATTTGACCTGCAAACAACGCTCCCGTTTGCAGCAGTCTAGCTTGTCTATCGCCAACATTCACTAAGGGGCAGTTACGGGCAGATTCTACAGACTGCCAACCTTGGAAAGCAAGTTTAATGCATGAAATGGCAAAAAATGCTAAAGAAATTAACGCTAGTAAATAGCTAATTGAGCCTGTATACATCCCGCCCATTTGCCCTTGAGGCCCCATGAACAGCACAGCGATCACAGTCATGAAAATTAGCAAAGGCGGGAAGAGGAACAAAAATAGCGATCGCTGCCACCGCAGACTCCAATTACCTTGGCGTTGATTCCAGGAGGATCTTAACCACCAAGCAACTGCCAAAGCATTCAAAATCATCACTAGATGCATCATTGTTCCTCCCTGGCTTGGCGTGCAGATTGAATGCGTTTAGCGATCGCTGCTATTTGCTCGCTAGCTGCTTCATCCAGACTATCAGCAAAAGCAGCAACAACATCGGGATTCCCCACCGCCAAAAATCGCTGTAACTGCTCGTGAGCTTTGATGACTTCTGATTGCTGCTTACTCAGCAATGGCCGCCAATAGAATGCCCGCTCTTTTTTGTCGCAGGCTAGCCAACCTTTATCAGTGAGGCGACGTAAAACAGTGGTGACAGAAGTATACGCTAATTCGCGGTTGGGGTCGGCAAGGATGCGATCGTGTACATCCTTGACTGTGACTGAACCAAGTTCCCAAATGATATTTAAAATTTCCGCTTCCAACGGGCCTACAGATAGTTGTTTAGGGCGATAGTCGGGTAAAGGTGCCATAGCGATTTTCGATTTGAGATAAGCAAAGTGGAGGTAAAAATTTTAGTTTCTATCTGGCTTTAGTCAGGATGCGTAGTGGTGCTAACTTGAAATGCCAAATACAGCTTGAGAAAATCTGTTCTTGTTTTAGATTACAGGATAGTGCAGCAAATCTGAAAGTCTAAAAGCATAAAAATGGGCTTTTTGAGTATTTTTGTCTTAAATGGTTTAGAGCGTGCATTTTGATGTTAAAAAATACTTTGGGAACAATTGTGATTAAAACAGTGAACAGTGAACAGTGAACAGTTATCACGGCGTATAGTGAGGGGCAGATAAGCGCCACCAACGCTTACCACCAACTTTTGTGTGGTGTTTCGCATTGGATAAATCATTCTTTACTGATAACTGATAACTGATAACTGTTAAAGTTAGTGACACCAACTAGGTAGAATGTTATTTACGGCAGTAGTATATAAAACAGGTGTATCCAGCCCGTGAAGTTATTCGTATACCACACTCCTGAATTGACTCCAACGGATAAAGCGCCAGAATGTGCGATCGCAGTCGATGTCTTGCGAGCCACTAGCACAATAGCGACTGTCTTGGCATCTGGAGGCGAAGCTGTACAAGTATTCAGCGATTTAAATCAGTTAATTGAAGTTAGCGAAAAATGGCCCCCTGAAAAACGTCTGCGGGCTGGAGAACGCGGTGGCGCAAAAGTAGCTGGTTTTGAGTTGGGTAACTCTCCCCTCGACTGCACACCAGAGTTAGTCCAAGGGCGGCGTTTGTTTATCAGTACCACAAATGGCACTCGTGCTTTACAACGGGTACAAGACTCGCCAAATGTATTAGCAGCAGCCTTGATTAACCGGGCAGCGGTGGTGCAATTTCTCTTAGATAAGCAACCAGAAACAGTGTGGATTGTCGGATCAGGTTGGGAAGGCAGTTTTTCTTTAGAAGATACAGTTTGTGCGGGTGCAATCGCTCATAGTATTTTCCAGCAAAGCAACTCGTCACCAGAAGAACTCGCTGGTAACGATGAAGTAATTAGTGCGATCGCTCTTTACTCTCAATGGCAAGATAACTTATTAGAATTACTTCACCAAGCTAGTCACGGTCAACGATTGTTGCGTCTTGACTGTCAAGAAGATTTAAAATATTGTTCCCAAACTGATATTTTAGATGTTTTGCCCATGCAACATGAAACGGGAGTATTAAAAAGGGGATAGGGACTGTGGAGATGAGGGAGCAATCAATTCAAAATTCAAAATTCAAAATTCAAAATTCAAAATTAAAGAACTTCTGCCTCCTGCTTCCTGCCTTCTCTTTTCCAATGCCCCATGCCCAATGCCCTGCAAAAGCCTTGATATACAAAACTTTTGACTTTTGACTTTTGACTTTTGACTTCCGCCTTGCGGTAATGCCCAATGCCCTATGCCCCATGCCCAATTTTCAAATCTGTGAGCATTTGCCGGAGTCTTTGTCGCCAATGGGAAGGATAAGTCCCTAAAATTGCGGAAATTTTTTCACAAGCAAGGACGGAATAAGCAGGGCGACGGGCTGGTGTCGGATATTCGGCAGTTGTAATGGGGACAATACGTTCAACTTTCAAAGGGAAGCCTAGTTGTTGTGCTTCTTCAAAAATAGCAACGGCAAACTCATACCAGCTAGCAACACCGCTATTAGTATAGTGATAAATGCCGCTAATTTCTGGGGTTAACTGGGGAATCATCTGGGCTATAACTGCCGCTATATCTTGCGCCCAAGTTGGGCTACCAATTTGATCGGCAACAACATGGAGTTCTTGGCGTTCTGCGCCTAGTCTCAGTATGGTTTTGACAAAGTTACTTTTGCCAAAGGTTCCATAAACCCAAGCAGTGCGGAGAATGAGATGATGGGCACAAGTTTCTTGAATAGCTTCTTCTCCAGCAAGTTTGGTTTTACCATAGACACTCAAGGGATTAGTCGCATCGGTTTCTTGGTAAGGACTACAGCTATTACCATCAAAAACATAATCGGTCGAAATATGAATTAGAAAAGCTCCTAATTTTTGGCTTTCTTGGGCAAGAATTAGGGGTGCAGTAGCATTAATAGCGGTAGCAAGTTCGGGTTCACTTTCGGCTTTGTCTACAGCAGTATAAGCGGCGGCATTAATGATGATTTGCGGCTGTTTGGATCTGATAACGTTGCACAGAGTATCGGGTTGGGCAAAGTCTATTGTTGGTCGTGCTACTGAAATAATATCCCCATAGGATGAAAGAATTTGTTGTAGTTCCTTACCTACTTGACCATTGCTACCAATTAGCAAAATTGATTGACTCATAGTCATTTGTCATTTGTCATTTGTTATTTGTTATTTGTCCAAGAGAAGCAACACCCACTTTTTAACGTAGTTTGAATTAGTCCGATGAAAGATAAAGTTTTCCGCCCACTATAAAAGTAAGCTTAGGGTATCACAAGAGACGGAGTATGTACCAATGACCAATGACCAATGACTACTTAATCAAATATTTCAGCAGTTTTCAAAGATTTCCCAGCTTGGTCTTTAGCTGATAAAATCGGTGGCGCACTCAAGGGCCAATCTATCGCTAAATCTGGATCGTTCCATAAAATTGTGCGATCGCTTTGGGGCGCGTAGTAATCTGTAGTCTTGTAGAGAACTTCAGCTATTTCTGAAAGAACGAGAAAGCCATGAGCAAAGCCTGGTGGTATCCACAGTAGGCGTTTGTTCTCAGCACTCAGTTCATAACCTACCCACTTACCAAAAGTAGTCGAACTTTTTCTAATATCTACGGCTACGTCAAAGATAGTGCCAACAATAGCCCGGACAAGTTTACCTTGGGGTTGGTGAATTTGGTAGTGCAATCCCCGCAGAACGTCTTGTTTAGAGCAAGAGTGGTTATCCTGGACGAAGTTGGTAACAATACCAGTCTCTTGGACAAATTTTCGGTCGTTGTAGGCTTCAAAAAAGAATCCGCGATCATCTGCAAATACTTGGGGTTCGAGTTGTATGACTTCGGGAATTTTGGTATTTACAATACTCATCAATATTATTTCGAGTAACCCACCACAGTGTTAATTGTGAGAGTAATTTAATACTTGTATTTTACAGCTAGCAGGTAACATTTCGACCGTGGCTTTTCCTCTATTCAACAAGTAAATCACGTTAGTTCAATTTGACAGTCATCACCAATTAGAAATCGTAAGGCTTTGGGGCGGCGAGGTGCAAGAGTCAATTGGGCCCTTTGCCCAATCACACTATCAATAATGCGCTGATAAATTCCGGCAATTTTAGCACCTTCTAAAATCACACTGTGTTCTAAATCAGAATCAATGAGTGTCACATTATTAGCAATACTACTATAAGGGCCAATAAAGCAGTTTTCTAAATGACAATTGCTACCAATGACTACTGGCCCCCGAATTGTGCAGTTAATTACTTGAGATTTTGCACCGATTTGGACTCGACCAATAATCTGACTTTGGGCATCAACTTCGCCAAGAACTGATGCTGTAACATAAATGTCGAGAATCAATCGGTTAGCTTCTAATAAGTCATCTTTTTTACCCGTGTCAAGCCACCAGCCTTGGAGATTGTGCGCTACAATCTGCTTTTTATGATTAATTAGGTATTGAATAGCATCAGTAATTTCTAGTTCGCCTCTGGCGGAAGGTTGGATATTTGCGATCGCATCATAGATGAGGTGAGAAAAGAAATAAACCCCTACCAATGCCAGATTTGAAGGAGGAACTTTGGGTTTTTCAATTAACTGTAATACCCGTCCAGTATCATCTACTTGAGCCACACCAAAAGCGCTAGGATTGGCAACTGAACGCAAGAGAATCAGAGCATCTGGCTGTTGTTGGTTAAACTGTTCCAGAAAATAACGTAATTCACCTAGTTGAATCAGGTTATCGCCCAAATACATGACAAAGGTAGAATCACCTAAAAACGGATGGGCGATTTGGACTGCGTGAGCAAGTCCAAGTGGCTGCTCTTGGACTATGTAGGTGATGTTTGCTCCAAAGTATTCTCCATTTCCGGTTTTCTCTTGGACTTCTACCCCGGTTTCTGGACTGATGATGATGCCAATATCAGTAATCCCAGCAGCGACCATTTCTTCAATTCCATACCATAAAACGGGTTTATTAGCAACTGGTACGAGTTGT
The DNA here is from genome assembly GCF_036917535.1 of Nostoc sp. Lineage (GTDB taxonomy): Bacteria > Cyanobacteriota > Cyanobacteriia > Cyanobacteriales > Nostocaceae > Nostoc. The sequence goes on along the minus strand of NZ_JBALDA010000092.1, from coordinate 86,104 downwards.
TTAGCTCCGCTATAAGTGAGGGGACGTAGGCGTGTACCTTTCCCGCCAGAGAGAATTAGTGCTTTCATAAAGATTTGTCATTTGTCATTAGTTATTCTTGTGTTTTTGCGTCTTCTGACTCCTTGCCTTACTCAACGGTATTATTCTACATGTAGCGGGATAACACTTCGGCGGTCGCTTTTGCTGTTTTTTCCCAACTGAATTGTTGGGAGTGAATGGTACCTTGATTAGAAAGACGCGATCGCAGTGCCGAATCAGTTGCGATCGCCTGCATCGCCTTTGTAATTTCTCCGGTGTTGTAGGGATCGATCAGAATCGCCGCATCGCCAGCAACCTCTGGTAAGGAAGAGAGGTTGGAAGTAATCACGGGGGTACCACAAGCCATTGCTTCCAGGACAGGTAAACCAAAACCTTCCCATAGAGTGGGGAAAACTAAAGCGATCGCTTCATTAATGATTTTTGGCAATTCGCTGTAAGGAATATAATTTAAGAACTTCACTTGATTAGTTATACCTAGTTCTGCAACTTGCGTTCTTAAACTTGGGGTGTAACGTGAATCAATCGGCCCTGCTAACCACAGTTCGTAATCTTTACAATTAGGTAGTGCGGCAAAGGCGGTAATTAAACGTTTGGGATTTTTGTAAGGATTATGCCGTCCCAAATAAAGGAAATAATTTTGTGTGGATAAATCCAAGCAAAGAAAATTTTTTACATCATACGCTAGTGGAATCGCAGTTATTTTTTCTTCAGAAACTCCCAAAAAACTACTTAAATCTTGAGCCGTTGCCGTTGAATCACAAATAACATGTTTTGATTGTTGTATTACAGCACGAATATAATAACTACAATAAAGTCGCTGTGTTATGGAAAACCATTGTGGAAATCTTAAAGGAATTAAATCATGAACAGTAACAACATAAGAGCAGGAAGAAAATAAAGGAGCCTCTGGGATCGGAGAAAATAATAATGTAGACTTCATCTCTTTATAAAGACTTGGCAGTTTCAATTGTGTCCATAACAGGCGCTTTAAGTTCCCTTTTATGCCAAAATCCATTGTAATATCTGGTGGAGACTGATAACATTTAATACCAAAAATTTCAACAGGACTTAATACGTCAATATCTAAATTTTTTAGTTCTTTGAATAAGTTCAAGCTATAATTTAAACAACCTGTCGGCTGTGCCGGAGCAAAAGAAAGATTTGCTAGTATGGGCATAATAAAATCCCTATATGATTAATCAAATACAGATACTTTAACGGCATTTTTTTTTATAGTAAATAATAAAATAATAATTTTTAGACTATTAGGATTAGCTGTAGTTACAAACTCACCAAAGAATTTATAGAAAAGATATATACGTAATAGTAGTTTTTCCCAGCAAGGACGATGCTTTTGATAATAATAAATTTGGCTACGTCTATATTCAATAGCCATTGTATTTGCAGCTTTCTGTATCGAATATCCTTTCAAATGAATCAAAGATACATGAGGCGTGTAGATAATTTTATATCCTTGATACTGCGCTCTTTGGCATAAATCTGATTCTTCAAAATACATGAAAAATTTTTCGTCAAATCCACCTAATACATGAAATAAACTTGAGCGAATAAAAAAAGCAGCCCCTACAACAATATCAACTTCTCGAATTTCTTGGAATTTCTGCTCAATCAAGTTTTGCTGAGAGATATTTTGATAAGTTTGATGAAGCTGACGAGCTTGATATTCACCTTTAATTCCTAATGCTGGCGAAACAGAAATTTGTAAGCTTCCATCTGGATTCAGCAATTTTGGCCCAATAATTCCTACTTGTGGGTCTGCTTGCATCAATTCAATGAGAGGCGGTAGAATATTACTATTAAGTATAGTATCAGTATTTAATAAAAATAAAAATTCTCCACTAGCAAGTTTTGCTCCTATATTATTTCCTGCCCCAAAGCCGCGATTTTCTAGCTGTTTAACTAAGCGAACTTGAGGGTAATTTGCTTCAACTAATTCAGCACTAGCATCGCTAGAAGCATTATCTACAAGAATTATTTCATGATTAGGTATATCAATAAATTTTTGTATAGAGTTTAAGCAATCTGGTAGAATATCTGCTCCATTATAGTTAACTAAAACAATCGATACAGAGATAGGTTCCTCTTGGTTCATTTATTTTTGATATTATTATCTTGATAATTTGAGATAGTTTTCAATATATGATTTTTAGTTTTTTTAATATCGAATACAATCTTAAGAATCCAAATTCGTAGGGCTATTCCTTCAGAACTATACCGATTTTGCCAACTTTGGTGGCAAAGCTTGAGAATACCTAAACCAAAATCCAATCGTTGATCGTCAAAGGGATCGGACCAGCTTAAATCTAATTGATGCTGAAATCGCGCAAAAAATGCTTGACTTAAGTTACGATGAATTAAATAGCTGTTACCTGCAATCCGGCATTTTTTACTGATCCATACCATAAGTTCAGCATAAAGCTTACCAAAGTCTTTCGTGACACCTACTGTATTGCAATTGTGGAGCCTATAACGAACTAAAGGTTGCCGAATATGTCCAATTTTCCCTTTTTGAATAGCAACCAGTGCTACCCACCAGTCGTGATGCCAAGCAATTTCATTTTGTTGGGGAAATGGAAGAATATAGGGAAGTAGAGAAGCACAAAATAACAAAGAACATCCCGTAACCACATTGCGAAGCAATAATAATTTTACGGTAGCGTTTTCAGGATTACGCCCTTCAAAATTCCAAGTGGAAGAATTGATAGTTTCGTCCTGACTGTTGATAAGTTCCAAATCAGAATGGACTAGAAGTAATTGTTCTAAGCGTAGTTTTGCTATCAATATTTCTAGCTTTTCTATTTGCCAAACATCATCTTGGTCTGAAAAGGCGATCGCTGTAATTGTAGAGTCTTGGACACAGTATTGTAAACCACGCTCAAAATTATAATAATGCTTAAGATTATCGCTATGAAAATGACAGATAAATCGTGAATCATTTTCAACAATTTTTTTAATTTCAGTTTGATATTTAGCCTGAGAGCAGTCATCAACAATATGACAAACCCAGTTTTGCAAAGTCTGGTTTTTAATGGACTGGATCTGTTTTTGGAAATATTCAAGTTGAGGATTATAAGTTGCTAAAACAATGCCAATTTTTTCTTTACCCTGCATTTGAGTTGAATTTATAAGTTTTATATAACAAGATGTGCAACTTTTTCAAAATTATTATTAACAAGTATATTCATTAGACAAACTTTATTAGATAGTCTTTGAACTTAGTTCTTTTAAATCATGAACAAGCATTAATTCAACCAATTGCTCAAAGGAGTACTGTGGACACCAACCTATATTTTTTCTAATTTTTTCAATACTGCCAACTAACTGCATAGGTTCATTTGGTCGATAAAAGGCAGAATCGACAATAACATAATCTTGCCAATTTAGTCCTACTAATTTGAAAGCACACTCTACTAACTCTTGCACAGAATAAGTTTGACCGCTAGCAATTATATAGTCATCAGGCTGCTCTTGCTGCAACATCAACCACATAGCGTGTACAGCATCTTTGGCATAACACCAGTCACGACGAGCATCCAAGTTACCTAGTTTCAATTCATTGCTTAAGCCAAGTTTGATTGCAGCAACGGTGTGTGTAATTTTTCTAAATACAAATTCCATCCCACGTCTAGGAGATTCATGGGTGTAAGTTAGTCCGCAGCAAGCAAAAAGTTTATATTGTTGACGATAATTAATAGTCATCCAGTGAGCATAAGCTTTCGCAACACCATAGGGATTGCGGGGGCGAAAAGCGGTGTGTTCGTTTTGGGGTGATTCGTCAGGTTGACCGAACACTTCGCTACTAGAGGCTTGGTAAAATTTTGCATCAGGCTTACATCGCCGAACCGATTCCAACAGGCGGGAAACTCCTAGTGCGGTGTATTCAGCAGTGAGAGCAGGTTGTGTCCAAGATAAAGGAACGTAGCTTTGGGATGCAAGGTTATAAATTTCGTCTGGTTGGGCTTGTGTGATTACATCCATCAAAGATGATTGATCTAACAAGTCCCCGGATAGTATCTCAACATTGCTACCAAGGTGGCTAATGCGCTCCAAATTACTTGAGCTGGAGCGGCGAACTAAGCCAAAAACTTGATAGCCTTGGTCAAAGAGAAGTTCAGCTAAGTAAGAACCGTCTTGCCCAGTTAACCCTGTAATTAATGCTCGTTTTCTCACTGATTTTGACCTTGCCCTGTCTTTAATGCTAAATAGACAACTATGAGATGTATAAATTGAAAATTTTAAGAATAAAAATTTAGCATTTTGCTACTAAAAAAAATTACATTTATTAACAATAATAGTTTATATTAACCAAATTTATGATTTTGTTGAGCTTTTGAATCATAAAATTCAGTAATATAAACCTTCAAGATATTATTGCCATTTTTATGTATTTTGATAGCAATCTTAAATCATCAGGTTTCCTAGCTGGTAAAGCTTTTACTAAAGTATCTATTAATCGATATAGCAGATTACTTTTTATCAAAAAACGGCTAAATAAAGGAACTTTGTGATATACAGGGTCATTAAGAACCTTGAGCCAAATTTTATATATATCATCCCATCCACGTCCAACAATAAAGTTTTGATTGGTTGCTTGCTTGCCGTGAATGCGAAACTTTGCAAGTTTTTCGTCAATAAAACCTATGTCATAATTCGAAATAATCCTTAACCACATTTCCCAATCTACAATCTGTGCTAAATTAGTATCAAAATTACCTATTTTATCTAATACTTCTTTTCTAATAAGAACATTTGTTGGTTCTCCTATTTTATTTACTGGATCTTTGACAAGAACTGTTCTTTTGAGCAATGAACTTCCTTTTTGGAGCAGTTGTAAATTTCCCCAAAATTCATGTAATATATCTATACCAAAAGGTACTTGCATTCCATCATTTACTATCAGTTCTCTGGGTGTAAATACCATCCCTATTTCTGGTTTGGTTTCTGCTAGAGCCACCATTTTCTCTACACAGTTACTATTTAATACATCATCTTGAAATAGAAATTTGATATATTTACCGCTTGCTTTAGACAAACAAAAATTCCAATTTTGAACCAATCCAAGTCTTTCATGGCTATAGATTTTAACCTCAAAGTTTTTCTCATTATAAATTTTTAATTTTTCAACTAATAAAAGAGAATTATCATCAGACTTATCATCAGAAATAATTATTTCAATAGGAGAATATCTTTGGTTAAAAGCACTAACTAATGCTTCTTCCAAAAATCTTTCTCCGTTGTATACTGGTATACAAATAGTCACAAGAGGTAGGGTACTCATATTAAGTCTCATGAAGAATACAAAGAATTACTGTCTATCAAATTTTGCCATCTGGTTATAAAAATATTTCTATCCTGAAGATTCTCCTTTGCAGACCTTGTACGTCCTTCTTTATGAATCCATGTACTATCTGCATAATAGTATGAATATAAACCATATTTATCTCGAAGTTTAAAACAATAGTCGATGTCCTGACATTCTTCTTGGTAAACTGAATCTAAGCCACCCATATCTAAAAATAATTGTCTATTTGTAAACAAGCAGGCCCCTGTAACTGCTGGCACAAGTTGTGAATGAATAACTTTATGATCGGCACTTTTACAGTTTTTATTAATATGTTCAGGAATATATTTATAAGGATCATGCCTACATATAAATACCCCTGCGTGCTGTATGCGGAAATTAGGATACAGTAACTTACAACCAATAGCACCTATATGATTTTTATTAGTTTCAAAAATTTTAATTATTTCTTGAATAGAGGGCAATATCGCTTCTGTATCATTATTTAATAATAAAATATAGCGGCCACGAGCCTGAGATGCTAAATAGTTATTACCTGTGCTAAAATTATATTTACCTAAATAAAATACTGGGTCTTGTATTGATTTATAATAAATTTCTGTATTTGAGAATTCTGAGCCAGTATCACCGATAAGAATTTCATAATTGATATGTTGTATAGTTTGCTTAATAGATTTTAAGCATGGTTTTAGCAGATTAACTTTGTCCTTAGAAAGGATTAATATAGACAAGTCTATTTTTTCTAAATTACTAAAATATAAGCTGTAGTTACTAGCTTTTGATTGCAGTTTTTTGATTCGAGGTAATGTCGTTTTATTTATGATAGGTAAAACAAAGCTTTTAGAATTATCACCGAGAATTGTGCTTAAATGTTTAAGACGAGTTTCATAAATAATAGAGTTTAGTTTTTGAGCATTTTCTTTCCATGAATACAAAGTTTTAGGAGGTGTATATTGGTCTGCTTGCTGTAGTTCATGTATAATTAATTGTGATAATTCATTAATATTTGACGCTACTTTTGCACCAGTTTCTTTGTGTGCTCCTAAGTCTAATGCAAATGACATACGACCAACAGCTATAGCTTCAACAAGGGGTAAGTTATACCCTTCCCATCTAGACAAAGATACACAAGCACTACAATCCAAGTAAGCAGAAATTAATTGTTCATTAGATGGGTTTTCAATACAGATCAGACCTTGATCTTTAAAGTGTTTTACATCTTTGTAAGTATCTGATTTACCTATAAGAACAATTGGCATATTTGTCAAACACGAAAGTTTTTGTAAATCATTAGTTCCCTTATATCTGCTATAAATTTCTCCTAACCGAGATACGCAAAGTAAAAAAGGTTTGTCTAAGCAATTTGGAGAGTAACCTCGTGAAGATGCCAAATTTGCCAGCTTATCTCTTAACTTTTCATATTGAGGATGTTCAATAATTAAATGATCTGAACCACAATAAACTACATCAGCTTTTGTTAATTCCATATCTTGTTTAACAAAATTACTGATAGCTATAGCTTTATGATAGAGATGATGATGTAACTTTCTAAATTCTTTTTGGGCTTTTCTGTGTTCTATTTGTCCGGGAAACAATTCTGGAGGAGGTTCACCATAATCCCAAGCTATTTTAGTAACGTAAGAGTTCATCTTAAGTACTAATTCAAAAAAAGGATCGGTATGAGCAATAGCTACATCACAGACTATTTTAGAGACAGTAGAATTCAATCTAAAGGTAGATAGCGTTATTACCTCTATGTTTCCTATCTGAGAAAACGAAGAGGTGAAAAATCCATCATTATCTAAAGTGTAAATCTTAATTTCGTGTCCCCAAGCTGCCAAATACTTAGCTTGTGTAGCTACCACTAAATCTACACCGTATCCCTTTTTGAGTCTTGCACAAAAAAAAGCTACATTTAGACAGTCTTCAGATGAGACTATAGACCTTAATCTCAAAAATTTTTCATGATTAAAAATCATATCGATCCTCAATTCTGTAGATGCACATAATCCATATTCTTCACCCTATCTGTTGCAGTTCATTTTTCTTTTGAAATAACAAAAAATGTTGTTTTAAACACTATTGATATTTGAATTGAATATCCCAATTAATTACTATAACAAATGTAAGTCAATATATTTTATATATTGTGATAGCGTTATTAATTTGCTTATTTTATTCTTATAGTACTTATTTACTATATAAAAATCGCATTTTATATAAATTTATCAGTTGAGGGTGCAGAATGTACGCCAAAATTCTCTTTCTGATCATTTATCACAATTTTATACACCAGTCAATAAGTCCATAAGGGTTTAAAATTTCAAACACCCTATATTTACCTAGCAAAACTTATTAAATTTCATTGTAACAATAGGGTGTATTTTACCAGAATCTGCGATCGCGGCAGTTTTGCAGGAGTTTTTTGTAATCAAACTACAACGGCTTTTTTACTCCTTGCCTTTTAAACCAAACGCTGATTTTACTTGAAACCATACTTCTCGCAATTTCCAAAACTTACTGCTCTTCATTGCCGTAATCCTAGTTTTCAACTGCTGCAATTCAATTTGATTATGATATAGTTCTGATTGGCAAGATTTTAGCTCTACCTCTGTCTGTTGCAACTGGGATTGTAGCTTTTCTAGTTTCATTTGAGTGTGTTGAAATTGTGATTGCGATCGCTCTAGTTCGATCTCAGTACGTTGGAATTGAGAATATGATCGTTCTAATTCTGTTTGAGTTTGCTGAAATTGAGAATACGAACGCTCTAATTCTGTTTGAGTTTGCTGAAATTGAGAATACGAACGCTCCAGTTCTGTTTGAGTTTGCTGGAATTGTGATTGCGAACGCTCCAGTTCTGTTTGAGTTTGCTGGAATTGTGATTGCGAACGCTTTAATTGTGCTTGAGCTTGTTGAAATTGCGATTGCGAACGCTCTAGTTCGGCTTGAGCTTGTTCAAGCTGCAAATACAAATTTTCTTTACTAATAAAACCGTATACATCATATTGACCTGTAATTGCTATTAAATTAGCAAAATCAAAAGCGTATTTTTTTAGTATTTTTTCAAAGGTGTTATTTCTGCTATCAAGTAGCTCATAAAGCTTATCTATTCCAAAACTCTGGTATGCAGGTAGACTAACTTTAATTGCTAACAGAGCAATTTGCAGGTAAATTGATTCTTCAGCATCCTGATTGTGGTTTACATCTAATCTAGCCTCAGGAAATATTTTATAAAAGTTGTTGTGTACTTCTGGCGAACAATAATTATTTAAAATTTGCTTACATTCTAGTTGATGACGAATTCTTGCTTCTGGTCTATTACCGCTAGCATTAGCCTCATTGTTACGGATACGAAATTTGATTAATTCCTCTGGGATTACATAAATATTATACTTCATGCAAAGCCTGATCCAGAAGTCAAAATCAGGTAACTGAGCAAATCTTTCATCATACTGTCCCACTTCAATGTAGCATTTTTGACGAACCAATGCACTAGGATGACATAAGCAGTTCCCTTTAAAGAAAAAATGATTTAACCATTCAAAACGATTGCGGTTTGGTTGGATAAAAATTTGTTTATAAAAGTGATTTTCTTGATTGAAATCATTTCCATCATCATCAATAATATGAGCATAACTAAAAACAGCACCCACATCTGGATTTGCTTCCAAATAGCTAACTTGTTTTGCCAACTTGTCGGGAGTAAAAATATCATCAGAGCTTAACATTGCAATTAATTCGCCTCTTGCTTCTTTGATGCAATTGTTAGCAGCAACAGCAGCACCCCGATTTTTAGGAAAGCAAAAAAGTCTAATTCTGGGGTCATTAAATTCTTTAACAATTTTTATAGTATTATCAGATGAATAATCATCTGTAATCACTATTTCAAAATCTTGATAGCTTTGATTTAGTACACTGCTTATAGTTTCTGATATATATTTTTCATGATTATAAGATGGAATAATTACCGATACTTTTGGCACAGATTACTAGCCTCTAATTTCAATCATTATTTTACAAATTTTTTCAACATCATCAACGCCTAAACTACCATATAAAGGTAATGATAAAACCTGTTTAGCTACTTGATTGGCAACTGGCAGGTTAACACTACTCGATGACGGCAGGTACTTATAACATGAGTAGTCGCTACAAAGTGGATAAAAGTATTTGCGAGTGAAGACATTATATTGCTGAAATTGATTATGTACATAGTCTCTATCACACCCAAAAAGTTCCCAATCAATCCTAATTACAAAATACTGGTAGCTGCTGGTAACATTAGGAATTTCTGTCAAAAGACTAATACCTGGAACATTTTCTAGACATTTGCGATATGTCTCGACTAGTAGCTTGCGCTGACATCTCTCCTCCTCTATATACTCCAATAAAACTAGACCCAGAGCAGCCTGAATTTCGTTCATTTTACCGTTAATTCCCGGCATTATTACTTCTTCAGCATTTTTAATGCCGAAGTTTTTTAACAATTCGACTCTCGCTTTCAAGTTGTAATCCTTAAAAAGTAGAGCGCCTCCCTCAGCTGTATGAAATAGCTTTGTAGCATGAAAGCTCATCATCGACAAGTCGCCAAAATTACCAATACCTACACCATGAATTTCCACCCCAAAGGCGTGTGCGGCATCGTAAACTACTTTTAAGCCATATTTATCAGCTATTTCCTGAATTTTGACTATATCGCAGGGAGTACCATAGACATGAACCCCTAGAATTCCTGTTGTTTGGGGGGTAATCATTGACTCAATCTTATTAGCATCAATATTCATCGTTTCTGGATCAATATCACAGAATATCGGCTTAATATTGTTCCAAGTCAAGACGTGGGGAGTCGCAGGGAAAGTAAATGGAGTAGTAATGACTTCGCCAGAAAGACGTAGGCTTTGACACCCAACTACAAGTGCGATCGTACCATTATTAAATAATGATAGATAAGGTATTTTCAGAAATTGTTCTAACTTTTTTTCCAGTTCTAGATGTTGTTTTCCATTATTTGTCAGCCATTGACTTTGCCAAACTTCCTGAAGTTTTTGATTAAACTTATCTAAATCTGGTAGTAGGGGACGAGTAACATATATAGGTTCTAGAAAAGGAGATATCATTCTTTTACAACTTGTTCTGGTTCTAGTGTTAGTCTAATAAAAATTTTATTATTGTCGTCATCTATAAAATAGGCATTTTGATAATTGCCATGTGTTAAAGCACGAAGTAAATCGATAATTTCTCTGCCAGAATATACTTTTTCTAGTTCTATTTGTCTAATTTTTTGAAAATCTTTTTTTTTGTTTATATTTCCTTCTTCTTGATGGGTGTAAGTATGATAATCATTGTAAAGTATTTTCTCTATTACTTCAGAGAATAGATATAACTCAGTTTCTAAGATCCGCTTGTAAACAGTATCTGAAGTATCATAAGAAAATATTTCTACTTGGCGCTGAATAATTATTAAGCCGTGGTCTATCTTTTCATCCATTTCATGAATAGTTGCACCAGTCGGAAATTTATTAATAATACTAAATACATGGGGATACCAGCCTCTATTGTATGGATTCAAGCCTGGATGTATATTAATACATTTAACTTTAGTAACTAATTCTGCTGGAAAAATTTGTTTGCAATGTGCAGATATAATTAAATCAAAATTATTAACTAAAGTTTTTACGCACTTCTGAACATCTATTTGAGTACATTTAAAATCAGAGATTAAAGGTAGTTCAATAGATGTTTCTGGAGAGTAGGCGTAACTAAATTCAGCATATTGATTTAACTGCTTCTCCTCTAAGATATCGAATATTTTTTTTAGTAAATTACTATTATCTCCAATAATTAAATTCTTTTTATAAAAGAAGTTCATTTCATCTCCTAAATTATTTAATTTTAAATTATAATATTTTTACAATAATTAAAAATCTCTAAGAATAATTTGATATTAATCGAAAAACTTAATTTTTAAATATTTATTATTAGATAACTTTGCCATAAATTCTAGCTTAAAAAATAAAGTTTTTTTGAAAAAAGCTTGTTATTTTAAATCAGATTTGATTGATATCAAACAATATCAATAATATTTAATTCATACTTAATTACATCCTATGTATTGTATAGTTTTCAGTATTTTATACCCTCATATTCTAATATTTCAATATTTTTAGAAAGTTATCCCAATGAACGCTTCCATAGAGACGTGCGTCTTTTCTGTGTGCTACACTAAACTGAACAGCTAATGGCACGAAATCGCAAAAATCTACTACAGCAATTTCAAATTGAATAGGAATTGATAATACACAAGAAACGTTATAAATACCTTGTATCAAGGCAGCTTTAAACTTCCAATCAATAATATACCTTTCTCCTTGCTTAACAGACTTGAGTGTTTTATTTTCAATTTCACTATCAGAATATACTATGTCAGCACCATTTTTATCTCTAATATGATAACCAAATACTAGCTCTTCAATATCTTCATAAATTTCAATATACATTCTTAAAATCAAATTTTGTCCATAATCCAGGCTAGATATTCTTTTATCTTCTTCGTTGAGAATCTGCACGTTGATAAAACTTGCTTTCCCATTTTGGATTCTTTGATAAGCTGCTCTTTTTAGAAAATCTAAATTTCTAACAAAAGAAGATTTATTATCTGATAAATCTTCATCACTTTTAACTAATAATTCTGAATCGATTAAATCATTCTTGAGTAGCTCTGACTTTAGAATAACCTGCTCGCTTTCAACCTTCATTGAAAAATACTTTTCTACGACTTGCTTAGCTGAGCCATAGGTTATTAGCTCTCCATGACTCAATAAAATTGCTTGACGACAAAGACTTTTAACAGCGCCAACATCATGGCTGACAAACAGCACTGTCACGCCAGCATCCATCATCTGCTTCATCCGCGTCATGCACTTTGCCTGAAAGAACATATCTCCTACAGACAATGCCTCATCCACAATTAGAATATCTGGATCGACATGAATTGCTGAAGCAAAAGCCAATCGTACATACATGCCACTAGAATAGCTTTTAACTGGCTGTTCGATAAAATCTCCAATATCAGCAAAAGCTGCAACCTTGTCAAAGCGCTCATCCACATCTTGGCGAGAAAGCCCCATGATTGCGCCATTCATATACACATTTTCTCGCCCGGTGAATTCTGGATTAAACCCAGCACCCAACTCTAGCAGTGCTGCAACTCTTCCATTAACTTGTACTTCTCCACTTGTCGGCGTCAAGGTACCACAAATCATCTGTAGAAGCGTAGACTTACCTGCACCATTGCGCCCGATAATGCCCATAGTCTCGGCTTTATTCACCTCGAAAGAGACATCCCGCAGCGCCCAAAACTCTTGAGCGTAACTTTTTCTTGGCAGTAAAATTTCTTTTAGTCTGTCTACAGGACGAGCATAACGTTTAAAGCACTTGGAGACATTTTTTAACGAAATTGCAAGTTCTTCACTCATGTCTTTGCGCTTTCTCCTCAATACACCCAAACTATGACCAAACTACTTTAGGAAAACTTGTCCCAGTACTAGCTGCCATTTTGCCAAAATCTTTCACTACACAAAAGTCAATGGTATGACATTGACAAGCAAAAAGTACCACTTCCAGCTTAAAGGATCAAGCAGTGTGGTACTAAAACATAAAAACTCTTTTTTTTCTCTAACTTTGCTCTTGTCTTTTTTACTACATTTAGTCAGTTGCCAAAATTTGGGGCGATCGCTATGTTCGTATCACATTAATGCTAAAAAGTCAAAAGCGATCGCCCCAATTAGCAATTGCTTTTGACTATAGATATCACAACCCAGAATAACCTTAGTGGAAAAGGCTAAGCAGTATACACATTTAATTTGTAACTAGTATTACTAGCCAAACCATTGACGCGGATATAGTAAGTACTAGGAGTTAAACTAACGCTTGATATGGTATCTGCGCTAGTGCCACTTAGTGTAGATGAGCTGACATTATTACCATTGGAATCAAGTAAATACAAATTTGCATCTGCTGACAATGGAGAAAGTGTTGCATTAAAAGAAACAGTCTCATCCACAATAAACTTGTAGTAGTCATCTGTGTCGCTACTACCTACAGTATCTTGAAAAACTCCAGATGAGCCAGGTGAATTAAATCCCGCGACAGGAAGAGCACTACTGAGGCTGTTGCCAGCATCAACAATCGAACTGCAAGTAACTGCTAGATTGTAATTAGAAGATGCAGTATTCACTCCCTGATAGACTTGGATGTAGTATGTACCAGGGTTTAAGGCAAAGTAAGTAACTCCTTCAGCACTATCACTACCCCTTACAGAGTACAGGAGTGCGTTACCATTAGCATCAAGTAACGACAAGTCTAAGTCTGCGTCTAAATTATTAAGTGTTGTACCAATAGTGCGAGCACTAGTTAGGGTAAAACGGTAAAAATCATTGGTGTCACTACCACCTATAAATCCATTAAAGATAGTGCCGTTGTCATCCTGATTACCAAGGTTGAGAGCAGCATTTAATGAGTTACCCGGATCTGGTGTACCAGAACGTTCATCGTTGAACGCCCCAAAAACTACCCAGTGCTGATACAGTTGACGGTTAGTTGTCAAGCCTGCATTTCTTAAATCTGAATAAGTATTGCGGTAATAATTGACATCAAAAGCCGGAGTAAATCTACGTCCTTCATTGAGTCCAAATGTTTCTAGATGGCTAAAAGCACGATAGCGATCGCCTCCAAAGGCTTGATTGACATCACTATTGTTAGACAAATAGTAGTTGATATCAACAAACGGTGAAAAGCTGCGTCCCTCTCTAACACCAGAAATTACTAGATGTTCCAGTGCTTTGGCGCGATTATCCCCAAAAGCTTGTTTCAAATCGGGATTCACCGCCAAATAATAATCCTTTAAGTCATAAATAAATGGTGAAAATTCCCGTCCCTCGTTGACACCTAAGCCTCGTGCATGTTCATACGCTCGTTCTCGATTACCGCCAAAAGCTTGATTCACATCGGGGTTAACAGCCAAGTAAAAGTTGACATCGAAAAACTGAGAAAATTGGCGTCCTTCTGCTACACCAAATTTTCCTAAATGCTCGTAAGCTTGGCGGTTGTTAAAAGAAGCCAAATCGCTGTTGCTGGAGCGATAGAAGTTAAGGTCAGTAAAAGCGCTAAAAGTCCGTCCTTCATCTATACCAAAGTTTTGAAAGTGTGAAAGCAACTGTGCATCTGTCGTCAAGCCTGCTCTAGCTAAGTCGGCGTTAGCAGTACGGTAGAAACCGGCATCAAATAAGTTAACAGCCATAAATTACTTGCGGGTTAGAGATGAGTTAGCACTACACCCATTCCTGCTGTCTTAAACTTACAAAGATAAAACCAGGAGCAGGCATTGCGTGCTACTCAGTATAATCTCAACCAATTAAAACTAGCAAGCAAGTTATACCAAAAAAATACATAATTTTACGTATGAAATTTTTCTTATTATTCAAATTTTTCTTGTTATTAAAGGATAATCCTGACAACCAATAAAGTAACTTGCAACTTGCCATGTGCTTAACTTTTCCTCTCAAGTCACAATACATCTGCAAATGCCGGACGCAGGCGTCGATAACACCATAATCCACCGCAAAACATCGTCAGCGCAATTAGCGAAGCAACTCCCAACTCACCCCAATGCTTCACCTCTCCCACTAAAACTATGTCACGATAAACTTCTGCGATCGCTGTCATCGGATTTAACCAAAATATCCATCCCCGCCACTCTTCTGGAATTGCTGAGGCTGGATAAATAATTGGTGTCAAATACATCCAAATATTCAAAATTACTATCAATGTCTGGGGTATATCTCTTAAAAAGACTGTCACACCAGCCATTAAATAACCCAATCCTGCTGTCATCAATAATTGTGGTATCCACACCAACGGCAATAATGCCAAGGTAGTGTGTAGAGTATGAGAACTGATTGCCACAAAAAAAATCAATGCTATTAAACCAAAGGAACTCTCAATAAAAGTCGATAAAATTGGCACTAGTGGTAACAATCCTAAAGGAAATACCACTTTCTTGACTAAATTTGGCTGTCCAATTACAGAACTAGCAGCCTGACTTAAACCACCGCTAAAAGCAATCCAAGGCAATAATCCGGCAAATAGCCACAAACCAAAGGTGAAATTATTATCTGGTAAGGCTTTGATGCTCAACTTCACCTTCAGCACGATTGAGAATACATAAGTGTAAATCAGTAATTGTGATAACTGATTTAGTAAAGGCCACAAATTGCCTAGAACAGAACCTTTATACCGCGCCTCTAAATCCCTACGTACCAAAGTTCTGAGCAAGTCAAATTTTGCCCAAAACCGTTCACTTATGGGCAGTATGCGCCTTATACTACCCGCTTTACGTATAATTCTTTGAGATACTTGTAACAATTGCTGCTTCCTCGCTCACTACTTACACACCCAATTTTTCTCTATAAAGATTTATAGCTATAAAAGTACTTTTATCTGACTTGAAGAATACATCATTACTAGAAAATAGTACCTAAATTGTCTTGGTGATTATACAATAAATCAGCAATTGCTAAGTTTATTTTTGCTATAAATATAAATTCTGTTGGCTGCTTTTTTTGCTAAAGATGCAAGTTTTTGTTTAACTCAAGTTATCTGGATTAATTCCTTGCGATCGCTAATACTCCGTTAATTTCTCAGCCCGTTGGCGTTCTTGTTCAGCTTTTTCTCTGGATGTCAGCACCCAACCTCTTGAATTATACCAACGCAACCACAAATCGGTTGTCTTTTGATAAAAACCTTGCCAAAGACTCAATCTTAGTTCTAACTCTTCTACTAGAAGCGCTTCTCTGGTAAAGATATTGCCTCGTAGTGAGTGCCTATAAGTTGAAAAGCACGCAAATGATTTTCATAGCGTTTGATACATGACTGCTACCTTTGTTGCTTAACTCAAGCTATCTAGATTAACTACCAGCAATGTCTAAATTTTAAGCTGTTTGTTATTGGTCATTCTCATCCTTTGCTCCCTCACTTCTGGCTGAATTTGTGAAAGCAGAGTCACAGATTCCGCTACACTGAGACTTGGTTTATCTGAATTGTAATCAGGCATGGAAATCGGACAAAAGGTTAAAGTCTTTCGTTTACGCGATCGCGTTTCTCCCCCAATTGTGAAAAAACTCGGACAAGTGGGCATCATCCAAGGATACAAAGTTACCGATGGTGCTGGGATCGGTGTTGTGGTAATGTTTGACGACAATTTTTCCACTTGGTTTTTTGAAGATGAACTAAAACCTGTGTAATTGTAAAGAACTCAGATCCGAGTTTTTCTTGGTATCTGAAATTTCCAGCACAGGTTGAGAGTCTTTGTTGAGTGCTAAGTTGGAGTTGAAAAGCTTGGCGGTGAAAATAGGAATCAACTAATGGCTCTAATTTTGACATTTTTGGGCAAAGGCGGTACCGCTCGTACCAAAATTGCGATCGCCGCCGCCAAATTATTGGCAAGTCAAGGCAAGCGCGTACTCTTAGCAGGACAAGCAGAACCAACATTGCAAATCCTGTTGGGTACTCCCGTTACTGCCGATCCTCAGGAAATCTCTCCCAATTTGCAAGTAGTCCAGTTTCAAGCATCTGTACTGCTAGAACGCAACTGGGACGAAGTGAAGAAGCTTGAGGCGCAATATCTCCGCACGCCCATCTTCAAAGACGTTTTTGGTCAAGAACTGGTAGTATTGCCGGGGATGGACAACGCCTTGGCACTGAATGCTATCCGCGAATATGATGCCAGTGGCAAATATGATGCGATCGTCTACGATGGCCCGGGCGACTCTTTAACGCTGCGAACGTTGGGTTTGCCAGAATCTCTGAGTTGGTATGTCCGGCGATTTCGGCAATTATTTGTCAACTCAGACTTGGGGAAGACGATTACTGAATCACCCTTGATTCAACCGCTGATTAGCAGTTTTTTCAATATCAATTGGACAGCAGAGAACTTTGCAGGTCCCACTAATCAAGTCAATAATTTCTTAGAAAAGGGGAGAGCCGCTCTTGCCGATCCCAGGCGTCTCACTGCTTTCTTAGTGACTACGGGAGATCCGATTGAGTTAGCAAATGCTCGTTATTTATGGGGTAGCGCTCAACAAATCGGTTTAACTGTCGGTGGTGTTCTGCTTGTGTCTACTGAGACAAATGTCAATCTGTCAGAAGAATTTATCCCTCTACCTGTAAGTATCGTTCCCGACTCGCCCACGGCTGATTGGCAACCACTGATAGATGCTCTACCCAACTTTGAAGCACAAGCTTTACAGGCTCCCAAACCTATTGAAATAGACATCCACAATCGTCAAGTACGCTTATTCTTGCCAGGATTTGACAAAAAGCAAGTCAAGCTTACCCAATATGGGCCAGAAGTCACGGTAGAAGCAGGAGATCAGCGGCGCAATATTCCCTTACCCCCGGCTCTGAGTGGCAGACCCGTTGCTGGAGCAAAGTTTCAGAATAATTATTTGATAATTTCGTTTTAAGTTATGGGAATAGGGAGTAGGGAATGGGGCATGAGGAATAGGGAATAGGGAATAGGGAAGAAACTTAATCCTAATGCCCAATGCCCAGTGCCCAATGACGCCAGTCGCCTCAAGTCGGGAAACCCGCCCACAGCGCTGGCTCCCCAATGCCCAATGCCCAATTAATCAGTAAAAATTATGTCAGAATCAACTCCCATTCTCCCAGACCCTAACCCATCTGAAGCACTAGACTTAGTGGCAAATAATGCCAATGAGCAAGCGAACGCATCTGCTGATCGCAGTGCGAAAACTAGGCAGGTGTTGGGGATGAAAGGTGCAGCATCTGGGGAAACTTCGATTTGGAAAATTCGTTTACAGCTCATGAAGCCCATCACCTGGATTCCCCTCATTTGGGGCGTAGTCTGTGGTGCGGCTTCTTCTGGTAACTATACCTGGACGCTGGAAAATGTGTTGAAGGTAGCAGCCTGTATGTTACTGGCTGGGCCATTGATGACAGGTTACACCCAAATTCTCAATGATTACTACGATCGCGAAATCGATGCCATCAATGAACCTTATCGCCCCATTCCCTCTGGAGCAATTCCCCTACCCCAGGTAATTATTCAGATTTGGGTATTACTAATTGCTGGCATTGGTTTAGCATTTGTACTAGATATGTGGTCTGGTCATGAATTCCCGACAATTACAGCGATCGCGATTATCGGTTCTTTCATCGCTTATATTTATTCTGCACCTCCCTTGAAACTCAAGCAAAACGGCTGGCTAGGTAGCTACGCCTTGGGTGCAAGCTACATTACCCTACCTTGGTCTACAGGACACGCTTTATTTGGTGAACTAAATTCCACAATTGTGATTTTGACAATGTTCTACAGCTTGGCTGGATTGGGTATTGCCATTGTCAATGACTTCAAGAGTGTAGAAGGCGATCGCCAGTTAGGATTAAATTCACTACCTGTAATGTTTGGCATCACCACCGCAGCATGGATTTGTGTAGTAACAATTGACGTATTTCAAGGATTGATTGCAGCTTATCTCGTCAGCATCCATGAAAATTTGTATGCAGCAATACTAGTACTGTTAATCATCCCGCAAATCACCTTGCAGGATATGTATTTCCTGCGCGACCCTGTGAAGAATGATGTTAAGTACCAAGCCAGCGCTCAACCCTTCCTGGTTCTAGGAATGCTGGTAACAGGTTTAGCATTGGGTCATGCTGGCGTTTAACTTATACTTTTATAAGGGAAAAATTAGGAATTAAGAGCAAAGCCGGAGACGCTCCGCCTCCGGTTAAGAGATAATATACTTTTAATTCCTAATTTGTATCAGGACATAACATGTTTCAACTGATATTTTTCATCATTCATGGAATTCAACCTTTGTTGACCCCAATTTGTTTTATCGGTGCTTGGACTGTAACTATTCTCATTGTTTTAAGTCTCTGGGCGGCGGCGCGAGATAGTGTAACTACAGCCAAGCAAATGCATCAAATTCCCTGTACTGGTTGTCAATTTTTTACCGATAATTACCGTCTTAAATGTACTGTACGCCCATCTATTGCCAATACAGAAGAAGCGATTCATTGTTCTGACTATCAACCGAAGACGAATCCTTATCTGTATTAGGGACTGGTGACTGGGGACTGGTAGAGATGAGGGAGAAATCAATTCAAAATTCAAAATTCAAAATTCAAAATTTAAGATTCAATCCCAATGCCCAATGCCCCATGCCCAATGACAAATGACCAATGACAATTAACTAATTTCTAATAATACCTTTAAAACACCCCGACTCTGAGCGTGTTCAAAAGCTGCAAGCCCTTCAATCAGAGGGTAGGTGGCATGAATTAGAGGTTGCACGTCAACTTTTCCTGTGGCTAGTAGCTGGAGAGCCGGAGTAAAGGGTCCACAACGGGAGCCGATGAGGGTGATTTCATCCACTACTAAAGAAGAAGCATCTAGGCTGAGGTTGCCAGCATAAGTACTTTTCAGTACAAGAGTACCACGAGGACGTAAAGCGCGGCGGGCGATCGCAAATCCTTCTGGGTTGCCGGTACATTCTACTGAGATATCAAAATATCCATCTGTAACAGCATCGACCAGACTCGTTTTTATTCCCCGTGCCTCTAAGTTAGCTAGTTTATCTCGATGACGACCCACAGCTAAGAGTTCACAGCTAGTTAGGGCTAGTGTCTGGGCTACCAACTGCCCTAGTTTACCATCTCCAACCACTAGCACCCGATCATTTGGATGCAATGGCACTTGCTGCTGAATTTCCAAAGCTGCTGCTAAAGGTTCAGTAAATGTTGCTATTTCTGTTGGTACATTCTCAGGTACGCGATGCAGGTTCTGCACCGGCAAACAGAGATATTCACTAAAAGCTCCGTTGCGGTTGACAATACCAAGAACTGTACGATTTTCGCAGTGAGTTGATTGTCCACTACAACAAAACCGACAATGCCCACACACAGCGTTGATTTCTCCAACTACACGTTGGTTAACTAAGTTTTCTGGCCCTTGTTCAACAATGCCAACAAATTCATGCCCCAAAATACCAGTGTAGGGATAGTATCCTCTTAGTAGTTCCACGTCAGTATTACAGATACCTGCACGCAAGACGCGTACTAAGGCTTCTCCTGGT
The DNA here is from genome assembly GCF_036917535.1 of Nostoc sp. Classification (GTDB taxonomy): domain Bacteria; phylum Cyanobacteriota; class Cyanobacteriia; order Cyanobacteriales; family Nostocaceae; genus Nostoc. The sequence goes on along the minus strand of NZ_JBALDA010000092.1, from coordinate 65,584 downwards.
GGCGGTTCAGGAACGGGAATATCTGTACGTAATTGCAACTGGTTATTTTCGAGCCAAAGTCCTTTCATTTCTTTTCACATCCTTTACCTAATTATGTTGTCATAAAACTTTAAAAAATGTTTACAAATATAAAGGCATACATCTGTACCCCCATACCCACATTTATCAAAAAAGATAGGTTTAAAACCTTGCCCGCAAGTGGCGCGAAAGAATTCTTGTCTTACAAGGCTCTTAGATACCCTATCCGCAAGTGGCGTGGCTGTATTTAATTTTGAATTTTGTTAGCGCAGCGTTAGCGAGTCCGCGAGCGTCATTTTGAATTTTGAATTGATTCATGTCTCTGTAGAAGGTATTTCTTTGATTCTAGTTACATCAACTTTGCTTAACCAAGTAACTAAGTCGTCTGAGCCAAGTGCAATCTCACTTCCCAAGGTTTTGATATAGAGAAGTCCATCACTAATAACTAAATCTCTAATTGGATACCATGAATCTCGTGTTCTAATCAGAAGTTCCAACGAAATCCCTGGTCTTGAAGTATACTTGCGATATTTCCACCAAGCTCGCCATAGAATGACGCATTTAGTACAATTCATCTGATAACCTTTGGGAACTTCGCAGTATTGATACTGATAGAAACCCCGATTATCTACTTCTCCTTTGAGGATATAACTATATTCTGCTAATGCCTGATTTATCAATTCCCACTGGGTTGATTTTGGAGAAATCGAGAATTCACATAGGGTGTGAGATATTTGAGTAGTGGCAATTACGCCTTCAGATTTTGCTGTCAATTGGTTGGTTTTATATACTGTTTGCGCTGTCAAAACAGGATTTGACAACAAAACGTCTTTTTTCTGGATAGAGTTTTGCACAAACTCTCGAATTAAATCTAGATTAGACAACATAAAATTTTTTATACTAAATTAACCAGTGTGATGAAAACCACAACACTACTTAAATGAATAACTACACTGGTTTTGTGCTTAAATCAGGATTATTACTAGCTTTATTTATACTTAATTCTTTGTTGGACTAGGGTTTTGTTAAGTTTAATGTCGAATATGTAATTTTCCGCTTGGCGAATTGACAAAATAACTATTTTCAAGTGTAAGGGCTGCAAATTAAATATTTACAGCTTCGAGAAAAGGTTGAAATACCGAAACTAATTCGGGACGACTAACCACAAGGGTAGAAAAAGAGCGATCGCTATAATCTTCTCCCGGTGACAAGGGAAATGGTTCTGATTTAAGCGATGTCCAAACCCCACCAGCAGCCTGGACAATTACCCAAGCCGCAGCTAAGTCCCAAACTTTTGGTGTCGCCTCAATACCACCGAGAGTAGCCCCAGTGGCAACTGTCAAAAAGTTATAGCTAGCCACACCCAACATGCGAATTTTGCAGGGAAAGCCGTTCTGGATAACTGCGGTGCTACGGGAACAGAGGTTAAAAAAGTGATTGTTGCTAGGACTATCTATACTAGTGTGGATAGGGTGGTTGTTGAGAAATGCTCCTGTTGGTGTTGTTAAACCAGATGAACCTGCCCAGAAACCATGAAAAGCTTGATTCAAGGTTGGTGCGTAAACATAACCAAAAATGGGTGTGCCTCGATACAGTAAACCCAGAGAAATTGTCCAGATGGGAATACCGCGTGTGAAGTTGGTTGTACCATCTAGAGGGTCAATTACCCAGCACCACTCCGTACCGGGAAATGACCGTTCGCTCTCTTCGCTCAAAATGCCGTAGCCAAGGAAACTAGAAGCGATCGCATCCCGAATTTCCTGATCTGCCCATTTATCTGCTTGCGTCACCAAACTACCATCAGCCTTTTGGTCAGGCTGTACTTGCCCAAAATCTTCCATGAGCTGCTTGCCCACTCTGGTAGTGATAGTTTGGGCAAAATCAAGAATTGTTGTCCAAAAATCATTCATTAGTTATTAGTCATTTGTCATTTGTCATTTGTCCCATGCCCTATGCCCTATACAGTTTAATCTAAATCGCTTTCCAAAACAGATGCGATCGCTTGCTTTGTACTTGTTTGAAATTCTGTAATGTTCACCCGATTCAGAAACCAAATCGATAGCACCATTCCCACGGCTTCTAGAATGAATACCAGTCCATAAGCTAGTTCTTGGCTTGGTAAAAAGTTGCGTCCAATATCCAAAACTGTACCTCCGATTACCACCGCGATTCCTCTAGAGATGGACTGCGCTAATCCCCATGCCCCAATAAACGTACCTGCGGCTTCTGCTGCGGTCAGATCCAACATCAAGCTAATTGCTCCCGTTGTCAGGAAACCTGTGGCTAAACCGAATAAGACCAAAGCTAGTTTGAGAACTGCTGCATTAGCTGTAAATCCTGATATAGCTAGCAAGATTGCACAGAATGCTACCAACATACAGCCAAAACGTGCAGTTCTGCGCTTACCTAAACGCGGGACAATATAAAAGCCTGTAACACCGTAAGCAATCAGTAGACCAGTTCCATAAAAAATATTTAATTTGGTACTTTCCGCTAGGGGCATTTTAAACACTTGACCCGCATAAGGTTCCAAAATCGGGTCTTGCATAAATAAACTGATGGTCATCACCAGTAAAAAGGTGAAAAATATTCCTGTTTGTGGGCTAGCTGTCAATATTTTCCAAGCATTGCCTAGAGTGATATTATCTTCTCGGTTCACCAATGTGGAACGGCTTGAGTATTGGGAGTATTTTTTTTCTACGCCAAATGTTGCTGCGATCGCTAAACCGAATACAATTGCTGGGACGATAAAAAATAACCTATTGACCGCTCCTTGCAAGGTTTCTACCGTTGCTTCTGGCGTTAACTGTTTTAGCAAGCTGCCACTGATAATCGCCCCAACAATAATCCCCACCATTAGCATCGACCAAACCACACCGACTACTTGAGAACGGTTATCTTCTTCAGATATATCCACCAACAAAGCAGCAAAAGCAGTACTGCTAGCACAAATTCCTAGACCATATACAGCGAAAACTAAAGCCAAAAGCGCTGTCCAGCCGATTGTTTGGGTTGTCCATGCCCAACCACCTGCACTAGTAGCGGCAAGATTCATCTGCCACATTACTTGTACAGCTAAAAATGCTGCGATCGCAAATATTGCCGCGCCCACCCAAACATAAGCTGTGCGGTGGTTTCCCCATAACGGCTTGGCATCGGAAATCTGGCCGAACCAGACACGGGAAGGAGCAACAAATAAAGGCAGTGCTAGAACTACTGATACCAGCGTCGCTGGAATTGCTATTTCTTGAATCATGACTCTGTTGAGTACGCCCAGAGTCAAAATGGACATCATGCTCAACCCCATTTGAAATAAACCTAGCCGGAACATGGTCAGCAGGTTTACCCTTGGCACAGATAGGGATTTTCTTTCGGTATCAAATACTTCACCGCTTGCCATAGCTACTTTTTCGTATGGTTTATGGAATATAGTCTCTTTAATTAAATATAAACTGTTCAATATTCCAAAAAACTACTAATTTCGGGGCATCAATTTTTGGGTTTGGCGGTAGACACCGTAGCATAACGTACATAAAACTTTTTGGTTATTCAGGGCTTGTTGTGCAACCATAACTAGATTAAACGTGATTGAGCATTAATAGAGGCTAACTGAGATAGTTGCTTACTTACCCCTGTCTTTTATCGCTAATACTAGTGTCATAATTGGCGATCGCTATTTAGATTTAGCATTCACATCCAACTTTTTTCAATTTTAATGAGGTTATGAGGGATATGGAAGAAATATTAAACCAATACTGTAAAAAAGATAATCTTGGGCTGCTTCTTCTAAGTATGGCAACTGGTTCGGGTAAAACATACATTGTTCTAAAGTTTATATGTTCTAATTACAAAGAATTTGCCAAGCAAAAGAGAAAAATTCTGTTTATTACTAACCTCAAGAAAAACCTACCCATCGACGAACTCAAAAAACGTTTTATCGCCAATGGAAATGAGGAAGATTTTGAAAAGTATGTTCTTTTTATTGATTCTAATGTCGACCCTGTTATCAACAACTTACTAAACCTTGACCAACGAATTCCTGATAAATTTAAAAATAAAATATATTTACAACTAAAAAAATATATAGAAATGCTCCAATATGAGCAATTACCTAGCGATTTTAAGGAAAACATTAAAACAGATATTCGTAAAAATATTGAGCCAGCATTCCGAGATATTATTAAAAGAACATTGTCAGAAAATTTTAAAACGAAAAAAGCCCGTCTGTTAGCCGTAAAGAACAATCAAGATTACCAATGGATTGGAGAACTTTATCCCGCAGTATTTACAGATGATAAAACTATTTTATTTCTTAGTATAGATAAGTTCGTTGCTCAAAACACAACACTTATCGAACCATCATATTACTTCTCTGAGCGGTTCATTAATAAATCACTTATTTTTATTGATGAGTTTGATACTACCAAAGAAGCTGTACTAAAAAATATTATTCAATCTGGGTTAAGAAATCGAGTGGATCTTATTGATTTATTTTTAAATATTCATAATCATCTGATGCAAACCGAATGCCCTGAAGTACTTTTACAAGAATCAAAATGGCGAAAACAGCAACCTTCAGCTAAAAATTGGTCATCTCTACGAGAACAGATTGAATCATTACGAGAGAAAGCTAATTATATATTCAAAAAATATCAATTACAGCATATCTGTAAATCTCATGAAAATTTTTCAACTAAGGAAAGAAACTTTCTTTTTTATGATTATAAATTTCATAATGTATTGGATCGAAATCAACGTGTCGAGATGATTGGAGATATAAATAGCCGTACAAATTGGATTAATACTTTTAATATTAAAGATAAAAAGACGGGTATTGATATACAGGAATTACTGAGCACTATTACTGGCTATTTATCATATTTTCAGACAGGAATTAAGTATTTAGCCAATAACTATCGCCATTTAAAAGAGGAAGATAAAGGCGGACAGGAAACTTTTCCCCTTAAATTAGCTATTCAGACAGTTCTTAATAATTTTCACCTTAAAGATGTCGAATTTTTAACCCGTAAAATTCTTGAAGATGATTTGCCCTATGGCTTGCAACCCTATCAAGGAACAATCCAAAATCAGACTTTTTATGATAAAGGGTTTCGTTACTATGATATCGTCGATAGTGATGAGCATGATACATTATCAAAAATATATATGTTCAACTTCAGCCGTACACCCGAATCATTTTTGGCTGGAGTTTGCTCAAAGGCTTTGGTAGTAGGTATTTCAGCTACTGCTGGGCTTTATACAAACATTGGCAATTATGATCTTGAGTATCTGAAATCTCGTTTGGGAGATTCATTTATACGTATTAAAGATGATGCTCTTGTTAAACTGAAAAACGCATATAACGAAGCGACTCAAGGATATAATCAAGTCTCTATAAAAACTAAATTTATTGGGATAGATACACAAAAAGAAGCAATCAAACAGTTTGAAGAACTTTTTAGTGATCGAGAAGTAGCACAGGATTTATGGAATACTCTTCGCCATACAATTACTAATGATGATGAGGAAAGCATTAAATCTTCATTTTGCCGTTATGTAAGAGCTTTAATAGCATGGAAATATTTTTTGGATAATCCTGATTGTCATGCGTTCCTTTGTATTTTCAGTAAATTACCAAAGCCTTCCGACCCAAAGTTCGACCTGCATATATTGCATAAATATGCGGGATTTTTATTGGATAGCCATCAAAATACTATTGAAGGTTCTGTGGCTGATACATTTTTTGTACTTAGTGGAAATAACTTTGAAGAAAATAAAGAAAAACTGCTAAATGAGCTAAAAGATAATAAACGCCGATTTATTATTTCTGCATACCAAACAATTGGAGTTGGACAAAATTTACAATTTCCGGTTCCTTCTGGCTTAGAGCCAATATATATTAATAGCTTTCCCAGACATTCAAACATGGATATTAACGGGATATATTTAGATAACCCAACAAATATTATTGTTAATATATTTGAGAATAATATAAATGATGATGAGTTTATAAAATATATTTTTCAATTGGAATTTATTCGTGAGAATGGAGATTTTTCACTAAACCAGTTTAAGAGCAAGCTAGATGAAGCTTTTCATAGATATATAGGAAGATATAAGCCTAGACGAAAGGCTGAAGACTTTATCAGCCCATACAAGACAAATGCTTATTCACGTTACTTAAATAAAATCATTATTCAGGCACTAGGCCGAATATGTCGTACCAATATGAAGGCTCCAACAATTCATATTCTTGCTGACGCTTCTATCCGAAAACATTTAATCGGGTTTTCTCTACCAGAAGATGTAATTCCTATTCGTGAATATACTGCTCTCCTTGAATCAGCAGGTGAATCGACTAACCAATCTGAAGATTTAATAGAAGCACAAAACCGTGCATCCCATAAAAGCAATCAAACTGCTGTTTACATACGTCGCCAACTAAGTACGCCGTGGACAAAACAGAGTGTTAAAAAGTGGCAAGAACTAAGAGAACAAGTTCTTTATCAACCAAGTATTGTAAAAGAGTCAGAATGCAATATTAACTGGAATAATATTTACCTGCATTTGCCAAAACCTGCCGATTCATATTATTTCTCACATGAAAATGACTATGATGATATTGAAGTTTTCTTTTCTGATGACTACGGAAAAAGAGAAATTAAAGAAGTGAACGAACGAACTGCTCGTCTTTCAGAGTTGATGAAAATTGATACTCTACATAAATTGTTCACTGATTCTAATTGGGCAACAACATTTCCTAAATCTAAATTAATGCTGACCCCTCCAATGTTCAACAATATTTATAAAGGGGCATTAGGTGAAGTATGTGGAAAACATATTTTTCAAAACCTCTTAAATATTCCCTTACTAGAACTGAATATAGATGAATTTGAACTCTTTGACTTTAAAACAGAGCAAAATATCTATATAGACTTCAAGCTATGGAATGATCGGGTTGCAGTCAAAGCTGATGAAATAATTGATAAAATCTGTGAAAAAATGGCGATTGTTGGAGCAGAAAGAGTTTTTGTTATCAACATTCTTGGTTCTTCCAACACTCCCTTTCAACCGATTCCATCATTTGACGGAAAAATTATAGAAGTTCCCTATCTTTGTAAAAATGATAAAATCGATAATTTAGCACTTAAATTTCTTGTGAATGAATTTCTAATATGAGCATTCTTACAAATAGACTAAAGATAAATTTTCATATTGATACTATTGAAAGAGATTTTGTTTTCATCCGCTTCAAACGAGACAAAAATGGCAAATGGTGGGGAGCGGAAGAACTCGATCATATTATAGGCGAAGATTATAAAGCCATGTCAGTTGGATATGCTCAATATGCCTATGCTATGTTTGATAAAAAATCAAATGATACTTACGCATTACTTCAAAAACTTAGAACTGATCCTAAATTTGCTAGTGTATCTGCAATTGAGGTAAAACCCGAGGCTGTTTATACTGGAAATGATGAATGTATATGTGAAGTAACACTTGCCCGCTTATTAATGAACTCTCTAGGTTCATCATGCTCTAGATTTAAACATCTACATTTCTCAAATCTGACTGGAGCATTACTTAAAGTCCCTCCATTAACAAATAAGCTTTATGATGCAATTGGCGTTGCTGAAATCACTCTTAGTCGTGATGAGAGTCAAAAAAATGAATTCTTATTGAACGTTAATGTAGCTTCTTATCGAAAAAAGGTTTCCATATTAAAAGAATATAAAGGCACGGGAGAATTAAAAAAAATTCTTAAAAGACCTGAATATGTGTTCCATAGTGGCACAGGAATGCTGAGAAGGTGGCTTCCATCTGATGGTAAAGATACAGATCCTACAAAGTCTTACATACAATGTGGTAAACAAGGTAAAAAGCTTCATACTAATTTCCTTGAATTTAGAAGCATAAAGGACTTTGAGAAGAGCCGAGCAGGAATTTTGTATCAAGCCTTCAACAGTATTCAAGAATATCTATCTGAATACATGAGCGTTGATTTTTCTACTCTTGAAATTGATCGCAGCATTGAACTCAAAAGCACTTTGCTTAAAAGTCCAAAACAACTTCACTCAAAACTGGACGGTCAGGCAATATATATAGTTGATAAAGTTAATGATGAAGATTCTGCTAATTTAGTAATTGCGCTGAAAAAATTTCTTCTTCCTTATATCACTGATGAAAAACTAATCACTTTCGGTAAACGTGATAAAGAAAGCGCTCTAAATTTTAGAATTATACATGATGTCGATTTTTATGAAAAAAGCGGCCAAAAGGACGAATACCTCCCTTCAACAGATAAATTTCAGCGACAACATCTGACAATTGAATCAACTAAAACTGTCTCTGAGCCTATTGTTAAAACAATTATAAAGGAACAGCTGATAAAGCGTGATATTAGTTCTCGAACATTGAACTTGTTTGATTGGGCTAAACTTCAACTCAAAGGAATTTGGACTTTTGCTGCTTGGGATGAAGATACAGACCACGTAATTTTTATGGAAATTCAACCAAATGGTAATTTTGAATTCTACGAAATGGATGGTCAAGATATATTATTTAACTGGCAAAAGTTTGAGAAATATAGAAAATTCATGACAGAGGATAGCTCTGGATATAAAATCAACACCTTAGAAGGTCTTGTTATTTCTGATGCTGGTGATATAAATCAGATATTTATAACAGATGAAATTACTATTCCTGACCTTTCTAAAATTGAAGCTATTCTTAGGGAGGTCGAAACTGAACTTCCCGAAAACAAGCGAAAGGGAAATGAATTAGCTGATATAGTTGAAGAATTTTTACAAGAACCATCTGACCTTGATATTGAAAAATTTAAATTATTATCATTGGAACTTATAAAAATTGGTAGCCAACCTATATCGAAAGGGGATTTTAAGTCTTTAATCGCACAGTATTTGGGAACAACAAGGAAGGTAGGAGACAAGGATATTGATGTCAGTAGTACAAGTGAGGCTACTTGTTTTAGAGATTACCTTCTCGACCAATATCAAATTCGATTGAAGTTCCCCCAGGATAACCAGACCAAAGAAGATTTATTCGACGCTTCTCTTAACATAAAATATTTTGGTGAAACCGAAAAAGAAGCTTATTACTTTGTTGGAGACCGAAAAGAAAAGGTGCAATTCTCTTTCAAAGATGCCTGTCATCTTCGTAAAATCGTAGCAGTGGATGACTCAAAACTGATATTCAGACAACTCCTTGAAACTATGGATGTTGATTTTGTCCGCACAGGGCAAAGTACCGTAATTCCTTTTCCATTTAAGTATATTAGGGAGTATAAAAATTTTGGTGTTGCTAAATGACTGTATTAATCAGTATTGATCAACGGCAATAACTCTTAGTTTGACGGATTTTACTTATTTTTCTAACCCCCAACACACGGAGAAATATTTTCAAATATACCCAATAGTAAAATTTACTAAAGTTCTCGCATTACCCTGTAACTTTATCGGACGCAATCAAACCACATAAAAATATCAATATTAAAATGTGGTTTTAACTACGCTATTCCATTGAATTAGTAAGATAAACTTTCCCTATGTATGTCATCAAACTACTTACCTTCATCTAGTAACTAAAAAGGCATAAGCAATGAGTAAAGAATCAGTCAAAGTCATATTATGGGAAGAAAACCAAAGAGATTTTATAAAAAAGTTCTATGATCTCCAATTTACTCCCAGAGTAGGAGAGGAAGTTTACCTAAAAAAGGAGAAATGGAAAGTAACCAGAGTTGAGCATGACGTAGAAATTAGTGAGATTAATGTTTACATGGAATTAATCAAAAAAGCCAAGCAGGATAAATCATTGAATTCATAAATAGAAGTAAATACACTCAATTATTAGAAAAGGGAGGTTATTAGCCTCCCTTAATTTTGAGAATAGTAGATTCTCAGGTGTAAGTTGTAAATCTTTATGCAAGCTGCGATGTATACGACGGGCTACGCCTACGCACTTTGAAAATACTGCGTCAACCCCCATGCCCAATTTTGGCTATAACGATACACTATAAAAGTAAAGAAATGTAAATAAATTAAATTTTGCAACCTTGGAAAACATCACATTGGGGCAAAATGGCCCAGTTGTTACACCCTTGTGCATAGGCACTTGGGCTTGGGGTGATAAACTATTTTGGAATTATGGCGATCGCTACGGCCCAGAACAGTTACAAGAAGCCTTTACCGCAGCCTTAGAAGCTGGTGTTACCTTCTTTGATACTGCTGAAGTTTACGGAATGGGAAAGAGTGAGAAATTTTTGGGACAATTTCTGCAACAGACACAACAGCCTGTACAAATCGCCACAAAATTTGGGCCCCTACCGTGGCGATTTACAGCCCAATCCGTCTCTGAGGCTTTAACAGCCAGCCTCAAACGGCTACAACTTGAGCAAATCGCCCTGTATCAAGTGCATTGGCCTTTTGCTTTCTTTTTAAGCCAAGAAACTTTGATGAATGCCTTAGCAAATGAAGTGAAGCGGGGCAGGATTGCCGCAGTCGGTGTGAGTAATTACTCAGCAGAGCAAATGCGAGACGCACATCAAATATTGGCGGCCCGTGAAGTACCTTTGGCTGTGAACCAAGTACGCTATTCTTTACTCAGTCGCCAAATTGAAAGCAAAGGTATTATCGCAACTGCGCGTGAGTTGGGTATGACTATTTTGGCTTACAGTCCTTTAGCTCAGGGATTACTTACAGGCAAGTACAGTATTGATAGTGCTCAAACGCCCACTGGTCGCAGGAAAATAGACCCACGATTCAAGAAAGAAGGTTTGCAAAAGATTGCCCCAGTCATATCTTTGCTACGCAGCCTCGGGGAAAAATACAATCGCACTCCTGCTCAAGTTGCTCTTAACTGGTTAATTGCTCAGGGGAATGTTATTCCTATTGCTGGAGTGAAGACAGCCGAACAAGTGCGGCAAAATGCTGGCGCTTTAGGTTGGGAATTGAGCAAGGATGAAATTGGAGAGTTAGAACAAGTTAGTCGTCTATGGCTGTAGTATTTTTAAAATATCTAAAAAAGCCAAAAAGTCAAGAGTCTAAAGTCAAAATTTTAACTCTTGACTTTTAACTCTCAACTCTCAACTTTGCGAATTTTAGATTTGGATTTTGGTGAAGCAGCGCGGTCTTGGGGGTTTCCCCCATGAGCGACTGCTGAACCCGTTCGCGCAGCGTCTCCCCTTGGGAGAAGGGATTAAAAGAAAAGTCTAAAATCCAAAATTGATTAACTTCTAACTGTTGACTAAGAAGCTGATTCTCTGGCTGTAGGTGAACCTAGCTTTTTACTAGGAGATGCAGAAGACTCACGATTTGTCCGCAGCTTGGGCTTGGGAGAAGAATGTCTTTCTTCTTCACCATTGCTGTTATCTGATTTCCACACAGAACGGGGGCGATCGCTAGAAGATTCACGACGCTTACTGAGTCTGGGTTTAGGAGTAGAGGATTCCTCTTGGGGAATTTCCACGTCTGAACTCAACCAAGCAGGACGAGTTTGATCGTAAGCAATTTGCAGTGCAGCTGCGGCGATCGCTTGAGGATCGTATTCTTCAATCAATTCGCTGACAATTGGCAAGAATGAAGCCAAACGCTCACCCATCAAAGCTTCCCGCACCTGTTCTTGTAATTTCAGGATGTGTCGCGCTTCAATCTGGGCGCGTGTCGGAATCGACAGCAATTGCCAACTTTGGCGGTTATGACGTTCAAATGTTTGCTGCTTGCGCCGCTCAAATGGTTGTACTAAAGAAATTGCTGTTCCTTCCTTACCAGCACGACCAGTACGACCAATGCGATGGACGTAAGTTTCTACGCTATCGGGTAAATCATAGTTGATCACATGGGAGAGTTGATCCACATCTAACCCTCGCGCTGCAATATCAGTTGCTACCACCCAGCGAACTTGACGGTTACGGAATCTGCTTAATAACCGTTCCCGCGCTTGTTGCGACAAGTCACCGTGGTATTCATCAACACTGTGACCAGCTGCTTGTAACTGACTGGTGAGTTCTGCGGCTGTGCGTCTGGTGCGGACGAAGATTAAAGCTGTTTCTGGATCTTCCATTTCCAGAATCGGCTGTAAAGCTTTGGCTTTTGTCCAGTGGCGAGGGATCAAGTAAGCTACCTGATTAATCTTGTTAGGAGCGGCTTTTGGTTGCTCAACGGTGACAGTCGCCGGCGATCGCAAGAACTTGTTCACCAACATCCGAATTGATGGTGGCATTGTTGCCGAGAATAAAGCTGTTTGGCGTTCTACGGGCGCTTGCGAGAGGATTTTTATCACATCGTCGATAAAGCCCATGCTCAACATTTCATCAGCTTCATCCAATACAAACCACTTGACTTGATCGAGCTTTAAACAGCCGCGATCAAGCAAATCGATCACCCGTCCGGGAGTACCCACGACTATGTGAACGCCACGTTTGAGTTGTAACATTTGACGGTCAATTGATTGACCACCGTAGATTGCTAACACCCGCAATCCTTCATTACCGATGAATTGGGCGATCGCATCGTGAACTTGCATCGCTAATTCACGAGTTGGTGTTAAAACTATGGCTTGCACGGCTTTTTGATTAATATCCAGGCGCTCTAAAATTGGTAGTGAAAATGCTGCCGTTTTGCCTGTTCCAGTTTGAGATTGACCTACGACATCACGACCAGCAAGCAATTGGGGAATTGCTTGCACTTGAATGTTAGTTGGTTCAGTAAAACCAATTTTTTCTAGTTGTTCGACACGTTCTTGGGAAATACCTAATTCTTGAAATGAAAGAGTCATTAATTCGTCCTAAATTTTATGTAAGGAATTTTGGATTAGTCATTTAGTCAGTAGAGACGCGATTAATCGCGTCTGTACAATGGTCATTAGTCATTAGTCATTAGTCATTAGTTATTGGCTAGTCAGCCAAGGGCGATAGCAAAGCCTCAAATCTTGGAGAAGCTATACCCACGAGTGAGTTCCCGAATTTTAGGTAAACCCTCATGAAAACTGCCATTAATGCAGCGTTGATCTTGGGATAAGGGTGAATCTGTAAGGGTCATTTAACAAAAGACAAAGGACAAAAGACAAAGGACAATTTAGTTATTGACTACTTGACCATAGAGGTCGTATGTATCAGCGTGGTGAATCGCTATTGGCACGATGGTTCCTAATTTTGCCTGGCCTTTAACATACACCAGACCATCAACCTCTGGGGAAAATCTACCTGAACGACCAATTAATTCACCACTTTCAGGATTTTCTTGCTCAATCAGGACATCAACGATTTTGCCTACTTCCTGTTGATTTTTCTTTTGAGAAATCGGTTGCTGGATTTCCATAATTTGGTATTGGCGCTCGTCCATCACCAATTGGGGCAACTGATTTGGCAACTTGTAAGCTGGGGTTCCTTCCTCAGAGGAAAAGGTGAAGACACCAACATGGTCAAATTCATGCCGTTGAACAAACTCTAGTAGATGCTCAAAATGCTCTTCAGTTTCTCCTGGGAAACCAACAATAAATGTTGTCCGCAGTACGGCTGTTGGTAGCGCCGTTTTGATGCGATCTATAATCCCATCATTTACACGTCCTTGCCAAGGACGGTTCATAGCGCGGAGAACATCTGGATGAGAATGCTGCAATGGCAAATCCAGGTAAGGCAAAACGTTGGGTGTTTCTTGGATAGCCGCTATCACATCTGGGGTCAGTCCCGTGGGATAAGCGTAATGCATTCTGATCCACGGTATATCTACTTTTCCTAAAGCGCGAAGTAATTCGGCTAATTTTGGCTTACCGTAAATATCTAGACCGTAATTAGTAGTGATTTGGGAAATTAGAATAATTTCCTTCACCCCTTGACTAACTAACTGCTCCGCTTCAGCGACGATAGATTCAATAGTACGCGATCGCTGGTTCCCTCGAAGATGAGGAATTATACAAAATGCACAACGATAATCACATCCTTCTGCAATCCGGAGGTAAGCAACGCCCTCCGTTGTAGTGCGATAGCGCGGTGTAGTTTCGTCAGCGATGTAGGTTGGTTCAATACTAACCTGTTTAACCCGCTCGCCTTGTTCTACACGCTCAATTACATTTACAATTTTGTGATAATCGCCTGTACCTACCACTGCTACTGCTTCGGGCAACTCCTCCAAAAGTTGTTCTTGGAAGTGTTGCGCCATACAGCCAGTGATTACGATCTTTTTATTTGCCTCTGCCAGTTCTACTAAAGTTTTGACAGATTCTTGCCTGGCCGCTTCAATAAAACTACAAGTATTAACAATAACGTAATCTGCTAACTCTTCATTTGTATCTACACCGTAGCCCGCTTTTACAAGCATTCCCAGCATGTGTTCTGTATCAATTCGATTTTTCTCGCAACCCAGGTGAGAAATGGCAATTGTTGGCTTGTCACCCATATTTTGAAAATATCTTCATTTTTTTCTTGTAGTCAAACATTTGTGCACTCATTTTGCTTTTTCGCGATTATTATCCTTCTAATTCTAATAACAGTACAGCTGCAGATTCTCCCTGTCAGCAACTGTCTACAGAGTTATGACTCTATCAATAATAAAAATAGAGGTCATGTTATGATATTCTTATCAATCTGTTCCCCAGGGTAAATTGAAGTGTCTTTGGGTACATTTGACACTTGTTATGTTTTTTAACAGTTCGCCTATTGGTATTTTACATTACCATAGCGTGTGCATTGTTAACCTACCCATCGGGAAGCCGCCCAAAGGGCTTGTTGTGAGAAGTCGCTACCCTCAGGGAAATCGACGAAAGCGACTACGCCTATAAAGCAGTAATGCTACCCTGGCGATTGGCAAGTCCTACGACAGTGCGCGGACAAGACGCCTAAACCACGGAAAGCTGCCTTGCGTCTAGTGAGTGGCAAACTCCTCTTGTAGCCAGGTTTTATCTTAACATATCTTATGGGAGGTTTGATGCCAATTTCCATCTAAGGAAAGAGGCAAGAAACCGACTATCATAAAACACATTTGACTAGTTAATAAAAAGTCAAGAGTCAAGGGTCAAGAGGAGCCAGTCAAGTGCTGGGTTTACCCTGTTGAAGAGCCACTCCTGTAAAGAGGTTCCCTCGGTTTAGGGGAGTGGTGTTGAACTGGCGTTCAATAGTCGAAAAATTCTGGACTCTGGACTGTGCGAGGCGGATTAAAGACGTGGACTTATATCAAATATTAAAAACTCGCTCACCAATTATTGGCGTAGTTCATCTGCTACCACTGCCTACCTCACCCCGTTGGGGAGGTAGCCTAAAAGCGGTGATTGACCGTGCTGAACAAGAAGCCGCAGCCTTGGCAAGTGGAGGGGTTGACGGTCTGATTGTCGAGAATTTTTTCGACGCGCCGTTTACCAAAAACCAAGTCGATCCAGTAGTTGTGAGTGCCATGACTATTGTGGTGCAGCGGATACAGAATTTGGTGACTTTGCCTATAGGCTTAAATGTTTTGCGAAACGATGCTAAAAGCGCAATAGCGATCGCTAGTTGTGTACAGGCACAATTTATCCGTGTCAACGTCCTCACAGGCGTGATGGCAACCGACCAGGGATTAATTGAGGGAGAAGCCCATCAACTACTGCGTTATCGACGGGAGTTAGGTTGTGATGTTAAAATCCTAGCCGATGTGTTGGTGAAACACGCCCGTCCTTTGAGTTCTCCAAATCTCACAGTCGCCGTGAAAGACACCATTGAAAGGGGTTTAGCAGACGGAGTGATTTTATCTGGTTGGGCTACAGGTAGTCCTCCTAATTTAGAAGATTTGGAACTAGCTTGTGGCGCAGCAAATGGCACGCCAGTGTTCATCGGCAGTGGGGCCAATTGGGAAAATATTGATACATTGATGCAAGCAGCAGATGGTGTAATAGTTTCCAGTTCCCTGAAACGTCACGGACGTATAGAGCAACCAATTGACCCAATTCGCGTCAGTCAATTTGTGGAAGTTGCCCGTCGCAATTGGAACTCTAAAGGTGAAAGCAAATCAGCAGAACAAGTGAGGTTACATTCTTGAATAGGGCATAGGGCATGGGGAATGGGGCATGGGGAAAATAATTAATACTCAATTAGACCAATGCCCAATGCCCTTCAGGAGTGCTGAGTGGGGAATCTCACTTGTTTACTCTAAGCCAAGGAACTCGAAACTCGGAACTGTTTTGCCCAATGCCCAATGCCCAATGCCCAATGCCCATTACCAATAACAGTTTATGATTCGCCGCCGTTCTACTCCTTGGATTCATAGATGGTCACGTCCATTGATTGCCGCGATCGCTGGATGTGGTGCCTTGACAACAGGTTATCTCACCATAGAAAAGTTAACAGGAGGCAGTGCAGCTTGTGTGGCGCAGGCTGGTGCTAAGGGTTGTAATGATGTGCTTTCCAGTCCTTGGGCAACGGTTTTTGGTCAGCCATTAGCTTTGTTTGGGTTTTTGGCATACACCAGTATGGTGATATTGGCTTTGGCTCCCTTAGCAGTTAACCGAGAGCAAAATAATCAGCTGCGCTCGAATCTAGAAAATTGGACGTGGTTGCTGCTGCTGGCGGGTGCGATCGCTATGTCTGTCTTTAGCGGCTACTTAATGTATGTGCTGACATCTCAAATCAAAGCTATTTGTCCTTACTGTATCGGTTCAGCTTTGTTCTCTGTGAGTCTTTTGATACTAACGATTATCGGTCGGACTTGGGAGGATATTGGACAAATCTTCTTTACCGCCCTGATTGTCGGGATGGTAACACTGATTGGTACTTTAGGCGTCTATGCTGGTGTAAATCAATCAGATGTTACACCTGGAACTCCTGGACAACCTACAAAAATTACCTTTACTCCCAAGGAAAACCCTAACCCAGCGTTCGGTTGGGAAGTTACCACTACTTCTGGTGAAGCAGAAATAGCCTTAGCACGCCATCTGGCGAAGGTAGGCGCGAAGGAATACACTGCTTATTGGTGTCCTCACTGTCATGAACAAAAGCTGCTTTTTGGTAAAGAGGCCGAAGAAGTAATCAATAATGATGTTAAGGTAGAGTGCGCTCCCGATGGACTCAAAGCTCAACCAGAACTCTGTAAAGCCGCAAAAATCGAAGGCTTTCCCACTTGGATCATTAATGGTAAAAGCTATAGCGGAGTCCAAAACTTAGAAGAACTAGCGAAAGTTTCTGGTTACACAGGGCCTCGTAACTTCAAGTATTTTAAGTAAAGTACCTACGTTGACCTTCAGTAGTTCACACCCCATAGTCAACTGGATGAATACAGTAAAATCTGTTTCTAGTTGGCTTTTTTGTTTGTGGCAATAGATAAGTAAGTCGGCACAATAAAACCAAACTTGTGAAGAAAAATTAACTAGGCTAAAACTCTCTTCCCTCCTGCCTCCTGCCCCCTGCCTTATCTCAACGATAAATTTTCCTACCCACCTACTTATATAGGTCTTATCCAATGCCCAATTACCAATTTTCCTGCGGCTTTTACCTGCGAATACTTAAGCTCAAGGAAATTTACTAAGTACATTTACTTGAAAACAATGTATATTTTAATTTATTTTTATAACACTTGAGGTCACCTTGGGATGTAATCATGTCAGGCTCTAACCGGAGGTGTGTATGTTGTAAGTGAACATAATTCTCAGTAAAATACCTAATTGATCGCAAATGTGAGTTTAATTGAGTAAGCTTTATTAGAGAAGGCTTTGAGAGTTAAATCTACTGAACTCACTTCCAACAATATTTATTAATCTGTGCTGATAGGCACAAGAGTCCCAGTTGCCCTTTGGTCAGATAATTGGTCTCAATATATGGTAATACATCACAAATACCACGATGTCTTGATGAACCTTGCTGAGTTGAAAAATTTTTAGAAACTCTATTTAGCTCCTACTTGAGCTATGTTAGTCCGATAGTTAATAGCTATAGGAAATAGAGAATATTTCTGCCTATTAGGTGATGGTAATGAATCAGCAGTTAGGCAAGCGTTTTGTGAAGTTAATCTTTAGACTGAAACAATCGCTTAGTCGAGGACACAGAGAATTGAGTACTGCCGCCAGCGTTGCAGTCTGCGTCCTGTTTTTGCACTCCATTGGATTACTGCAATCTTTGGAGTTGGCGGTTTTGGATCAATTTTTTCGCTTACGTCCAAATGAACCACCAGAAGACCGGATTACGATTGTAGTGATTGATGAGGCCTATTTAGACAAAGTAGGTTCGTGGCCGATTCCAGATACAAAGATTGCTCAGTTGTTGCAAAAATTAAATGCCCACAAACCCTGTGCTATTGGCTTAGATATCTACAGAAATTTGCCAGTAGAACCTGGTAATCAAGAACTGCTTAATGCTTATAAGTCAATGCCCAACTTGATTGGTATTGAACTACTAACAAATGATAAAAACAAAAACGCTAGTGTTTCACCTCCACCGGGACTAAATCAGGATCAAGTGGGCTTTAATAACGTGCTGTACGATCTTGATGGTAAAGTACGTCGCAGCTTGTTATATTGGCACGTTGATAATCAGGAATACCAAAGTTTTGCCTTGAAATTGGCTTTATTGTATTTAAAGTCAAAGGGAATTACTCCCACGAAAGCAAAAAGCAACCCTGAGTATTTGCAATTGGATAAGGCAGTATTTACTCGTTTTGAGGCTAATGATGGTGCTTATGTGGGAGCTGATGATAGAGGCTACCAAATTTTGTCCAATTTCCCTAAACCCAAATGTCAAAGTTCATCTGGAGAATTTTGTAGTTTTCGCCAGGTATCGATGAGAGATGTACTGGCAGATAAAGTCAAAGCAAACTTAATCAAAGATCGGATTATACTCATTGGCTACACTGCACCCAGTCTCCAAGATTTTGTATTTATTCCCTACTCCAGCAGTGTAATGGGTATAGCAAAGCCTGTACCTGCTATTCAATTGCACGCTTATTTTATCAGTCAGTTAATCTCTGCTGCTGTTGATGGAAGACCATTACTGAAGGTCTGGCCTGACTTGTTGGAATATTTGTGGGTTTTTGTTTGGTCTTATCTGGGAGCCGTGACGATATGGCGGATACGACACGCAACTAGGAGTCTCTACTGTATCCTAGTTTCTTGCTTTGTATTGACCGTGAGTACATACCTTGCTTTCTTGTCTGGTTGGTGGATACCTCTCATTCCGTCACTGGTTTGCTTTGGTATTTCAGCTATTTGGATGACTAGTCATATTGCTCACATGCAGGAAGAGTTGAAACGTTCCAAAGAATTTTTGCATCACGTTATTAACACGATTCCCGATCCAATTTTTGTAAAAAATGAACAACACCAGTGGATTGTTTTAAATGAAGCGTATTGTCGATTTATCGGTTATCCAAATAAGTTATTAATTGAAAAGTCAGACTATGACTTTTTCCCACAACATGAAGCTGATGTGTTTCGACAACAGGACGATCTTGTTTTTCGGACTCAGCAACCCCAAGAACATGAAGAAGAATTTACAGATGCTGATGGGCAGACTCATCAGATTGCTACTAAGCGATCGCTTCACAAAGACTCAGCTGGCAATTTCATTTTAGTTGGTGTCATCCGAGATATTACTCAGCGCAAGATGATGGAAGAACAGCTTAAGCTTAATGCTGCTGAACTATTCCGCTCTAATAATGAATTAAAACTCAAAGAAGACCACTTACGTTATTTAGCGTATCACGACCCCCTTACCGGTCTATTCAATCGCAAATTTTTTGCCGAACAACTTTACGAGTCTTTACATTGGGCACAACACAATAACTTGTTGCTGGGACTGCTGTTTATCGATCTAGATGGTTTTAAGCAAGTCAATGATACTTTGGGACACAAGACGGGCGATCACTTGCTAATGACTATTGCTGGAAGACTCAGCAACTCTTTACGCGCTAGTGATACAGTTTCTCGTTTGGGTGGCGATGAATTTACTGTGATTTTACGGGCAATTCCTGATGTCCAAATAGCTGCTCAAGTCGCCGAAAAAATTTTAAGCAGTATTATCAGGCCAATTGTTTTGGACGGCTATACAATCCGAGTCTCTGCCAGTATTGGCATTAGTGTTTACCCATACAACAGTCAAGATAGTGAAACTTTGATGAAACAAGCTGATACAGCAATGTACCGTGCCAAGCGCCTTGGTAAAAATCGCTACGAGTTTGCTTAATTAGTCAGGAGTCAGGTCTCCAGATTTTTCCATCTTAGTTACAATTTTTACCTTTAAATTTGGAATTTAGACTAGAGATACGTCTAAGGCACAGTCTTGAAAAAATATCATATATATCTTACGAGGTAAATTTTTAGTCAAATGTAGACTTGGTAAGGCTTTTTGGCTTAAACACTAAACTTCATAATTTATGTCAGAAAATAATTAGTCATCAAAAATAATTATAAAAATAGTTTTAATGTAGTTTTAAATACATTAAAATTTATACTTTTACTTATTCGCTTATTACGTAGAGTAAAGTTTTAAAAATCCTTTTAATACTATAAATATGTTGTTTTATCTTTACACATCTTTACTCACGGAATTTATAAACTATACAATTGGATAAGTATTATTTCATGTCTTTATAAACTCATGATTTATGAAACATAGTGTTTATACTTAAAAGTATTAAGATATTATTAATAAAGAATGAAGTAATCAAAAAGCTTGCTGTAGATCATTGACAAATCTAACCTGAGACTGATGTAAAAATCGCCTGTTGAGAATACCACTTAAGTATGAAAACTATTTAATATCGGCAAATTAAGGTTAATCGACAAGGGAATACCACAATGATTTGTACAGTACCAGCAATAATTTCATAAAGTTGAAATACTTTTTTTGAAAAAGTACAGTAAATATACGGTAGTAATCAAAAAATACGTTTTGAAATAAAAAACTAGTAATTTTACTGAAATAGATGAAGACTAACTCCCGAATTACAAAGTTTATGATATTCTGCATAGGTGCTTATTTACTGCTCCCAAAAATTGCCGCTTGCACAGGTATATTCAGTACTGCAAGTGCTAATTCTTTTGGTCCTACTAGTAGCAGTAACACCTTAATCGCCCATAAGGTCAATTCTCAAACTTTACAAGACATATACATTCCACCAAACTATGGTGGTCCCGACAGTCATAATGGTGGCGGTACCCGCTGATGGCAATTTTGAATTTTAGATTTTAGATTGTGGTAGAGCAGCGCAATAAGTTAGCTACCGTGTTGTACACCACATCTTTTACTTGGCGGCAGATTGCAAGATGTTGTGCTTAGGGTTGCGAAAACCGTCAGGCTCTTTAAGGTAGTTTATTCAAGACAATAGTGGAGATTTCCACCAATGATTTGTTTGTATAAGTGTGTGGACTTGCCAACTTGGGTCTGGTTGAGGATAATCTAAACGGAAGTGTCCGCCTCGGCTTTCGGTTCTAAAAGCAGCACTTTTGAGAATTAAATCAGCTACATCTAACAAATTGCGGGTTTCTGCCCAAAGTCCCAATTGCCGTTCAACATCTGGTAGGTCAAAACTAGCGGGTTCTACTGGACGTAAAGCAAGCAAGAATTGACTTAAAGGCAAAGCAGCGAAATCTTGCTGCCAAGATTCAATAGTAGCGATCGCAGTTTCCAGCCTTGATTGCTCCCGACAAATACCAGCACTTTCCCACACTAGACGCGGTAACTTCATCCTGAGTGCTTCTAGCTGTGCTTGTTGGATGTGCCACTCACTAGCATTAGGACTAAATTTCCGTAACGGCAGCACTGGTGTTTCTGAGGGCAGCCCGATATTTTCTAATTTAATATTAGCCATCTGGGCCCCAAACACAATACATTCCAATAGGGAATTACTGGCAAGGCGATTTGCCCCATGCACACCGGTACTAGCGGTTTCACCCACTGCGTACAAACCGGGGATATTTGTGCGATTCATCAGGTCTGCAACAATTCCACCCATCCAGTAATGGGCCGCTGGCGCTACAGGAATTGGTTCGTGGAAGACATCAACGCCCCAATGCTGACAAACTTTGATGATATTAGGAAAGCGGTGACGAATCTTGTCAGCGGGGATGGGGCGCATATCCAACCACACATGGGCAGTAGCCAAATCAAGAGCGGTACGTTGTAAATGGCTAAAAATTGCTCTGCTGACAACATCTCTCGGTGCAAGTTCACCCGCAGGGTGGTAGTCAAAGGCAAAACGCCGCCCTTCATTATCGATAAGATGTGCCCCCTCGCCACGTACAGCTTCGCTGATCAAAAAGCGATCGGCACCAGGTTTAGTAAGGGCAGTGGGGTGAAATTGGACAAATTCTAAATCGCGGAGGATAGCCCCAGCCCGAGCTGCGATCGCTACCCCATCACCTGTACTCACAGCCGGGTTAGTGGTTTGGGCAAATACCTGACCACCGCCGCCTGTTGCCAGTACCACAGCACCAGCTCTTATCCAGGTAATTTTACTTTGATAAAACAGGCTAATTCCTTGACAGCAACTAGTTTCGGGTTCAATCCACAAACTCAAAGCCAAAGCTTGCTGAATGACTTGAATATTCTGGCGACGTAATACTTGAGCGGTGAGGGTAGTAGTAACTTCCCTCCCTGTAGTGTCAGCAGCGTGGAGAACACGGCGGCGAGAATGGGCAGCTTCCAAAGTTAAAGCTAAGGCTTGACCATGACGGTCAAAAGCGACTCCCAAGTTAACTAGGGATTGAATACAGCTAGGGGCGTGTTGGGCGAGAAATTCGACAGCAGTGCGATCGCATAAACCTGCACCCGCTTGGATCGTATCTTCAATGTGCAGTGTTGGAGAATCTTCTGGGGCGATCGCTGCGGCAATGCCACCTTGCGCCCAATCGCTGGCAGACAAAGCAACGGTTTCTTTGGTAATCAAACCGACTCGCAAGGATTCTGGCAGACACAGTGCTGTGTATAGTCCAGCGGCACCAGCGCCGACTACTAAGACATCAAATTGGCTAGGAATATCTATCTGAGACAAGGTAATGGGGGAGAAAGGGGAGCAGGGGGCAGAGGAGCAGGGGAAGATTTTACTTTATCCCCCTCATCTCTAATAAAACACTCCCACTCCTTAGAATCAGGAGTGGGCTGCTATTTGCTACATTAACTGCGATTCAGTTATCTGTAGATACCGTTGTTAAAGCGATCGTCTCCTTCATTAAAGGCAGGCTCTAGTTCTGTCACGGTAAATTTCTCGAGGTTGGCTTGCAGGGTTTGTATTTGGCGATCGCTCAATCCTGGAAGATCCAATATATCCTCTACCTTTTGGTAGGGAGCATTGGTGATAATTTTCTTAGCTAGGGTGGGATAAAGCCCTGGAAACTGTTGAAAAGCTCGGACGTTGGTATTATTCAAATCAATTTTTTTACCAAACTCCGTTCTTAGTTTAGCGTCTGCCCGATTCTGCCGCTCAATTGCCAGAACTGGGACTTGGGGAAAAGCAAAACTGTTGAAACTAGCAGCTTGGGCTATCTGAGTTGTTCCCAACCATCCCCAGCAACTAAGTAACAAACTAAACACTGTTAATAAACGCGCCAATCCTTTCACGATTTTTCTACCTCTTTCCATCAAACAGAAATAAAAGTTTTAAGCTAACAGCAGTTATTAGTCATTAGTCATTAGTCATTGGTCATTAGTCATTAGTCATTGGTCATTTGTAAAGGACAACTGACAAGGGACAAAGGACAACTGACAACTGACAAGGGACAAAAGACAAAAGCTGATAGCTTAGTCAACACAGCAGTCATCAGAAACTAATATACAGCGTATTAATATCCACAATATTTACGGTTACTGGGTTTGACTGTACTTTTGCCAAAAATTTTCATTGTGCAAAGAGTGCCTGCATAGCTGCAATAGCGTTGCATCCACGATCCCGGTAGCCATTCCCTGCTAGACGAAATCTTTTCGAGGTGGCTGATTCTACCTCCCAAGCAGACACCAAACTTACGATTTCTAAAATCGAAAACCTTACTAAAAAAGACTTGATGCTGATGGCTTTTTATGTAATATTTCTTAACTAATTAATTGTTTACAGCATCATTTTTGATGTGTCGTAGATTGGGCTGGGAAAAGTTTCGGTAAGAGAAGTCTACACGCTGATTGCAAGTTCCTATCTCTTGCCTGCTTCACGCTGCGATCGCAGCTAACAAAAATAGGCTGTCTACCAAAATTGTGCTTAAAACTGCGCCACCAAAGGCATACCAGTGTCTTTGATTTCGACCTAAAGCTGAAATTCCTACTATTAATAGCACTACCGCAAGAATTATCGCCCAAGTTTGTCCCCAAGGTGCTTGTACTTGCATGAGAGCATTTTGTAAGATTTGCGGTACTACATCTGCATCTACTATCATGATTTGCCGCCAATAGGGCATCAAATCTACTATATAAAAATATACATCTGTTAAAACTGTACCGAGTAAAGAACCTAAATAAAACCAGTTACCTACCTTGCCCCAATTCTTCGCCAGACACCAACAAGCAAACGGTAAACCGATAAACTCCACTGGCAGATGCCATAAAGGTTCCCAACGTAACCAGCCCCAGTAAATCGCTCCTGCTAACCAACTCCAGCTAAACCCTAAAAGCAAATCCCCCCAGACATAAGTTGCAGGACGTGACATTAAGGCAAAACTTAGCCATACCCAAAATCCTGTCAGAGCTAAACTCAAGCTTGGTAGCGATCGCACTATTGGAGCTTCTACAAATACTGGCACTGATACCAAAAACACCGCTGCTGCAAACACTAACCAACTTTGTCGGGCAGAAATAGATAAGGGAAGAGAGGGAGAAAAGGAGAGTGTAGATTCCAATTGCCTGATACCCTTTAGCCCAGTATCAGCTAAATCCAACTCGGTATCAATAGAAGGGGTAGAAAGGCTGTAAGAGGACAGTGTATTATTAATCAATGTTTTTAATATTTGTTACTAAAATTTATTTTACTTAATATACCACATTTTTAAATCCCCCCCTGGGGCATTTTAATTATACTGAAATTTTCAGGAGCCTTAGCGCAAACCAAACAAAACATTCTCTGCAAAAGGAATCCATTAAAGTTGCACTATGTACATAACTGCTCTGTAGTTCCTTGTAAATAGGAGACTACAGAGAAGTGAGAGGTAAAATTTAACAGTTAAAAGTGAACTGACATCAGTGCGCTAAATATTAAAGTTTGATGAATTGACAAAATTCCGTTGACTTATTGAGATGGGTGTAAGAACATAGTCAGCGTCTTCGATGATGTTATTGATCGGTAAAATTGAGTTTTTTACAAGATTGGGTGCAATAGGAGTATATAAAACAACATCATCATCCTAAAAATAATGTCTAAAACACGAAAAAGGTATTAATTGCAGATGGAGTTTATTCAAGCTTTTATTTTGGGTATTATTCAAGGTATTACAGAGTTTTTGCCAATCAGCAGTACTGCACATCTTATAATTTTTACCAAGCTATTTGGTTGGAAAGAACTAGGTTCTAAAGATTTTGTTGATGCAATTCAATTTGGTAGCGTTATCGCAATTGTGGGGTATTTTTGGTCGCTGATTTATAGTATTACTAAAGGAGGAATTGAAGCATTAAAAGCCAAAGACTGGCAACGCGAAGAATGGAAGATTCTTGTCGGTATTGTAGTCGGAACAATGCCTGCTTTAATTGTCGGGTTCCTTTTGAAAGACATTTTACCTGAGAGTGCATTAATTATTGGCATCATGTCAATTATCATGGCACTTTTACTAGCTCTGGCAGAAAAAATTGGCACTCGTAAGCGAGGTTTTGAATCATTGCAGATTCAAGATGGTATTTTAGTTGGATTGGGACAAACACTTGCTTTAATTCCGGGCGTTTCTCGTTCTGGTTCGACGTTGACAACTGCTTTATTTTTAGGATTAGAACGCGCTACAGCAGCGAAATTCTCATTTTTGTTAGGGTTTCCAACTCTTACTATTGCGACGCTGTATAAAAGCTTGAAAATATTCAAGTTGTTTCAAGCTCACCAGTTGCCAGATAACATTGTTGCACTGTTAATTGTGGGAATTATTTCAACCTTGATTTTTTCCTACCTATCAATTGCATTTTTGATCAAATACTTAGCAACCAAAAACACTTTGATTTTTGTATGGTATAGATTAGCATTTGGTAGTGCAATCTTACTAGCGATCGCAGCAGGTTGGAAAGGATAATAGTTATTAGTCATTTGTCCAAAGCAAATGACTATAGCGACCACGCAATACAATCTAACCCCACTCCAAACCTCTCTCCTAAAAGGAGAGAGGCTTTGAATTTTACTCCCCAATGTTAGTAGGAAAGGGGCTGGGGTTAAGTCTGTATTAGACTCAACTAAAAAACGCTATAATGCCCAATGCCCAATGTCCCATTCCCCATGACTACCATTCATCCTGCCCGAATTACCAAGGTTCTTCCAGACTCAATAGCCGCAGAGATTGGCTTTGAAGCTGGGGATGCGATCATAGCAATCAATGGTACACGTCCCCGCGATTTAATTGATTATCAGTTTTTGTGTGCTGATGAAGTCTTGGAATTAGAAGTTTTAGACGCTGCTGGTAAAACTCATAGCTTAGAAATCGAAAAAGATTATGACCAAGACTTGGGGCTAGAATTTGAAACTGCCCTATTTGATGGCTTAATTCAGTGCAATAACCGCTGTCCATTTTGCTTTATCGACCAACAGCCACCAGGTAAGCGCACCAGCTTGTACTTTAAAGACGACGATTACCGCCTAAGCTTTTTGTACGGCTCTTATCTTACCCTGACCAATTTGCCAGAAAGAGAATGGCGGCGGATTGAACAAATGCGCTTGTCTCCGTTGTATGTTTCTGTTCATGCCACGGAGCCGGAAGTTAGAATTAGACTGTTAAAAAATCCCCGTGCGGGACAAATCTTGCAACAACTCAAGTGGTTTCAAAAAAGACGGCTCCAAATTCATGCTCAAGTAGTTGTTTGTCCTGGTATAAATGATGGCGAACACCTGGAGCAAACCCTAAAAGACTTAGCATCCTTTCATACTGGTGAAGTGCCTGCGGTAGCATCGGTGGCAGTTGTGCCAGTCGGATTAACAAAGTTTCGGCCTCCAGAAGACGAACTTACACCCGTAACTAGAGAAAAAGCGAAAGAAGTGATTTCTCAAGTGCGAACACTTTCGCAAAAATTTCGGCAAAAATTTTCCTCTAGTGTCGCTTGGTTAGCTGATGAGTGGTTCTTAATTGCAGGTGAGAAATTACCGAGCGAATCTGAATATGAAGAGTATCCTCAAATTGATAATGGTGTTGGTTCAATTCAGTTATTTATCAAGCAATTTGCAGCCGCTGCAATAGAATTACTACCGCCAAAAGTTTATCCTCAGAGAAAATTAACTTGGGTAGTAGGTAACGCCGTAGAAAACGCCTTTGAACCTATCTTGAAACGGTTAAATTCTGTTGAAGGATTAAAAGTAAATATGCGTGCTTTATGTAGTAATTATTGGGGACAGAGTATCACTGTCACAGGATTACTAACGGGTCATGATTTGCTGTTGAACTTACAAGGGCAAGATTTGGGAGACGGAATTTTACTGCCAAATGTAATGCTCAAACATGGTGAATTAGTATTTTTAGATGATATGAGGATTGAAGAGTTAGCTTGTAAATTGGAGACAAAAGTTTTACCAGTAGGAGGAGTTGAAGATTTAATCAATACCTGTATTCTTTAAGCTGTTTATTTTCTCTTATTTAACCAATGATTTCCATATTAATTAGATTAGAGGCTGAGGATTAGAGATTAGGGACTAGGCATCAATTTCTAATCCTCAGTCCAATCTGAACTGAAGGTTTTTATCGCAGAGAAATTATCCGCGAGTGAGTTTCTAACTTTTCAGTCGCTGTTAAAACTTCTTGTCTTGCCCATTTATCTGCTGCCAAAATGTCATCTAAAGAGGGATTAGCACAGTTATCATTTTGATGGCGATCGCACACCCATTCGATACATCGGGGAATATCTAAAAACCGAATTTTTTCATCTAAAAATAAAGCTACAGCTTGCTCATTGGCGGCATTCAACACCGCTGGCATTGAACCACCAGCTTTACCCACAGCATAAGCCAACTGCATACAAGAATACTTCTGGTGATTTGGTTCACTGAAGGTTAAGTTTCCAGCTTTGACTAAATCTAGTCGTTCCCAGTTGGTGTAGATGCGATCGGGCCAGGATAGAGCATACAGTATGGGTAAGCGCATATCTGGCCAACCGAGTTGGGCTAAAACTGAAGTATCTTGCAGTTCAATCAGCGAGTGAATAATGCTCTGGGGATGAATGACAATTTCAATATCGTCATAATCCAACCCAAACAGAAAGTGAGCCTCAATTACTTCGAGTCCTTTATTCATCAAAGTAGCAGAGTCTACTGTGATTTTCCGCCCCATCGACCAATTAGGATGCTTGATGGCGTCAGCAACGGTTACATCTGCCAACTTTTCTACATCCCAGTCCCGGAAAGCCCCACCCGATGCAGTGAGCAAAATTTTCCGCAAGCCTCCCTTGGGCACACCTTGGAGGCATTGAAAAATTGCAGAATGTTCGGAATCGGCTGGGAGTAATTTTACACCGTGCTTTTCGACTAGGGGTAGAACCACAGGACCCCCAGCAATCAGGGTTTCTTTGTTCGCTAGAGCTATATCTTTACCAGCTTCAATAGCTGCGATCGTGGGTAGCAAACCAGCACAACCAACGATACCAGTAACAACAGTTTGGGCATCGCCATAACGAGCGACTTCTATCACTCCAGCGTCACCTGCCAGTAGAATCGGTTGGGGATCGAGGTCTTTGATAGCTTCTTTGAGCGCTGGTAATTTATCTTCTGAGCAAATTGCTGCTATTTTCGGTCGAAACTGCCGAATTTGGGCAGCCAACATTTCGACATTGTTACCAGCTGCCAATCCCACAATCCGAAACTGATCTGGATACTGAGTGACAATATCTAAAGTCTGAGTACCAATAGAACCAGTGGAACCAACGAGAGTAATCGCTTTCACAATTGCTTAAGGATTTACAGACAACTTCCACTATAAATTGCTGAGGACTCTTTAATCACAGCAATCACTATAATCGATACACTAATGCAAAAAAGCGGGGACTCAAAGAAGTTTCTCCGTGTGCACGTCCCTGCACCAGCCCCAATCTGTTAATTTCAACTCGCTAGACTGTTAGCTAATGCTAGGTAGACGTAATTAAACGTAAGATAAAACTTTTGTTTGTAGTGAGCGATTTATCACTCTATATAAGATTTTCAAGGACTAAAACCGCTGAGTACGAGCTTTAATTTAATCAAGCCTTTTTACTTAAAGTATTAAAGTTGCTTATTTTACATATATAGCCATTCTTATTTGAATCAGGTACATAGGTGGAACCGCACTCCTGCGTGGTTAATTTTTTATTTCTGTACCTTACCCATCTGGTTACTGCTGTAACTAGACAAAAATTGTATTTATAAATACTATATTTTAAAAGATAAATTCCGAAAAAATTGGCAAAAGTAACCAAATAGGAAATAATTTCAATTAATCGCTAATCTGTCCAGTTTATTAATGGTGTTGGTGGAGGACTTAATATGCAAAATATTACTCAGAAATTGCTGTGTTACAGCCATAGGTAAAAGGATGCACAAAGGAGTTTTTTGAAGCACTCAACCCTATGGTCAAAGTTCAGATAGTTATAAAAAAAGTTTTATGGAAAAGTGATTTCCTATTTCCAACAGCAATATGGCTTGCCAGTCGAATATTCATCTGGACAGCTATGTTGCTGGTTGCGCCAAAGCTACCGTTACCAGCAGAAGAATTTTTGCCTCATTTTGGCTGGGGTGTTTTTGATGCCTGGGATAGTATCCATTACCGAGCGATCGCAACTTCTGGTTATGAATTTGTAAATGACGGCAAGCAACATAATCTGGCCTTCTTTCCCCTGTTTCCCTTAAGCATCTGGGTTTTGATGAAGTTGGGCTTACCGTTTGAATTGGCAGGCACATTAATCAACAACTTGGCATTTTTTGCAGCACTTTACTGTTTGTACTTTTGGGTCAAGGATTGTTATGGCATCAAAACAGCACACTGGGTAACTGCTGTGCTTTCTTTGTATCCAGCTTCGATGTTTACGGGAGTGATTTATACAGAGGGTCTGTATTTGTTTTTGAGTACGGCAACTTTGCGGGCGTTCGATCAAAAGCAGTATGGCTGGACTGGTTTTTGGGGCGCGATGGCGACAGCAACGCGTCCTACAGGTATGGCACTAATACCAGCATTAGCGATCGCAGCCTGGAAAGAACGCCGACCACCCATTGCCTATATAGCTAGTTTCACTACTGCTATTGGCATACTTCTATTCAGTTTGTATTGTGCGATTTATTTTGGCGACCCTTTAGCTTTTATCGAGGCACAGCGGGGATGGCGACCTTCCCTTGGGTTTAATTGGCAGGGTTGGTTAAGTATGTTCATGCAAATTGCCGTTGGCAGTAACAATTGGCAATTTGGCTGGGTTGAAAACTCCTTGCAATTTGGCTGGGTTGAAAACTCCTCTGGCGGGATTCAAGACCCGTGGTATCTCTTGTTATTTGGCGCGATTGTTGTTAGTGGCTATCTTTTATGGCATTTCCGTCAACGTTCTAGTTCTGTAAAATTATTTTATGGCTTTTATGGTTTAGTCTTATTTTTGTTGATTCTGGCAAGCGAACAGTGGATCGATAACTTCCTCAACTTGTTCATGGTCTTAGGTGGTGGCTGTATGTTGTGGCGCTTACACACGCAACTGACCCCAGTTACAGTTATTTATGGCTTTTGTGGTATTGGTTTGCTGCTAGCTTCTGGAGGCACTATCTCATTAAGCCGTCTCGCCTACGGTATTGTACCTTTGAACATAGCAATTGGTGTACTGCTATCTCGCCATCCTCGTCAGGGATATTTAATATTGGGAGCTTTTGTGACACTACTAGCCAAAATAGCTGTAGGATTTGCCCAAGAGCATTGGGTTGGTTAAAAGGTTCAATCCATTATTGCGAAGAAATTGAATTTAAATTTCCTAATGAATGTATCCAATCAAACGAAGATAGCGATCGCTTCATTATTTCTAGGTGTAGGTGCCATATCTTTTGGCTCTATTTTTATGAAATTGAGCGAAATTGAACTCAGCCCCAGTGCCACTGTATTTAATCGCTTTTGGCTTGCTAGTGTGATCTTCTTGCTCTGGCATGGATACAAAACAATATGGCAGCGATTTTCTAATGACAAACCTGTAGAACAGCAGCCCTACACCAGCCAGGATCTTTTGCTATTGCTAGGTGCTGGTATTCTTTGGGCTGCCACTTTAGTTTTGTTGGCTTGGTCGCTGACTCAAACTAGCGTTGCAATTTCTAGTGTGTTGCATAATCTCGCTCCCATATTTACTAGCTTAGGGGTGTGGCTGTTATTTCGTCAGGGTTTTGAGAACCAATTTCTGATTGGGATGGTCATCGCCCTTGGGGGAGCGATCGCTATTGAGTTTGAGGAGTTGCAAATTGCTACAGACGAGGTTCAAGGAAGCTTGGCTGCAATCGTTTCGGCGATTTTATTGAGTGCATACCTGCTGTTCGTAGAAAAATTACGAACCAAATTTTCTCCAGCTACAATTCAGTTGTGGATCTGTGCGATCGCAGCTTTAGCACTCTTCCCTATACTTTTGTTTACTCAAGATCAGCTTTTTCCTTCTACTGTCAGTGGGTGGCTTTGGGTAATTTTCTTGGCGCTGATTTGCCAAGTTTTAGGTCATGGGCTTTTAACCTATAGCCTTGCCAAGTTCTCCTCTGTGGTTGTCTCCTTGGTGCATCTATTAGAGCCAGTATTCAGCGGCATTTTCGCTCTTGTAATTTTTTCGGAAACATTAACTTTCTCAAATTGGGTAGGTTTCGCTGTAGTTTTAATGGGTTTATACTTAGCCGTATCTAGCCAAGAGGCTGTTAATTTGCCGTTCCAAGAATCAGTCAAAAATATAATTAACACTTTCGTTCAAAGTATGACGCTCA
This sequence comes from Nostoc sp., assembly GCF_036917535.1. Classification (GTDB taxonomy): domain Bacteria; phylum Cyanobacteriota; class Cyanobacteriia; order Cyanobacteriales; family Nostocaceae; genus Nostoc. The sequence goes on along the minus strand of NZ_JBALDA010000092.1, from coordinate 33,548 downwards.
AACTGTCATTACTAAAGCAACAATTCTCCAAAACACCAGCTTTATTAGGAACTGTCTCATTATTGTTTGCTCTAATTCCTATATCTTTAGCACCATCTCTGACCAAATTGTGTCAACAAGAAATTGGCGCAAATGCTGTAGTATTTCATCGCAGTTGGATTGCAACAGTTGTCTTTGGTTTTTGGAATGGACTTGAGGCTTTCCGCTACCAACAGTCTGTTGAAGGAGGTAGTCGGCAGTCAGCAGAGAGTAATATTACTTCTGCCTTGCTTGATGACCAATCTATAGAACAGAAACCTTTTACAAGTCAAGAAGTGTGGCTATTGTTGGCAATGGGAACCTCTGCTGGAACCTACCTTCTATTGTGGGCTTGGTCTCTGAGTCAAACTAGTGTTGCTAACGTAGCTTTACTGTCTAATTTGAACTCCTTATTTGTTGCTTTGGCTGGGTATCTATTATTTGGTTGGCGTTTCGACAACAGATTCGTGATTGGTCTGGTCATCGCTTTGGCAGGGGCGATCGCCTTTGAACTCAATAAGGTGCAATTTGCAACCGATCAAATATTAGGTGATGCATTAGCATTGCTAACTGCGGTTTTCATGGCTACATGTATGCTGCTGATAGAAAAACTCCGAACCAGATTTAGCACTGCAACTATCATGCTGTGGCGCTGTGGAGTGACAACAATGTTTCTACTACCCGTCCTGCCATTCCTCGAAGATAGACTATTGCCCTATTCCTGGACAGGTTGGTTTTTCATCATTTTCCAAGCTCTCTTCTGTCAAGTACTGGGTCAGGGACTTTTAGCTTATAGTCTCAGTAGAATCTCTTCAGGTATTGTTGCCGTCACGCTTCTTTTAGAACCAGTCCTAGCTTCCATTTTTGCTTGGTTCATTTTTTCAGAGCAAGTAGGTTTGTTTGATTGGGCCACTTTTGCCGTTGTTTTAGCGGGTATCTATTTAGCCCAATCTAGTCAATCGATTGTTCAAGTTACGAACGAAGGATAGTAGCAGTATAACAGCTAGTTATCAAAGATCAGCTGTTCCACATTTAACTTGTATAAGTAGTGTGAGAATATTGCCCAAACTATAAAACTTTAATGAAATTTATATGGGTGCGGGTGGGGTACTTTTGTACGTCACTAACTTAAAATCTGCTGTAGTATTTAAACACTGTCAACGAGACTGATACAATTTATGACGAAAGCTTCTGAGAAAACATTATTAAGATTAGTGAAATCTCCGTTTAATAGGTTTTTAAACTCTCTGCCATTTCCGGTTTCTGGATACTTGGCTATTGGAATTATCTTAGCAGTGGTGATTCGATTGCTTTGTGTTCCAAATAAATCGGTGGATTACAAGTTTTTTTTAGCGCGTTGGTATGATTTCATTGCATCTCATGATGGGTTGAACGCTCTTAAATATAGTTTTGCTGACTATACGCCGCCCTACCTATATTGGATTGTAATTGCTGCCACCCTGCTTTCTGGATTGCCAAAAATTTTCACAATCAAGCTTTTTGCAATGACTGTTGATTTTCTTTGTGGCTTTTTAACTTACAAAATTGTTCAACTAAAATACCCAGATGGTAGTAAACCCATCTTTGCTTTTTTGGCAGTTATTTTAAGTCCTACTGTGATATATAATAGTGCCCTCTGGGGTCAATGTGACAGTATTTATACAACTGGATTGATTGCTTGTATTTACTTTTTATCTATTCAAAAAGAAATTCCTGCCTTCCTCAGTTTTGGTGTAGGACTTTCTTTTAAGTTGCAAGCTATGTTTTTAGCACCTCTATTATTAATTTTTTTAGTCAAGAAGAAAATTCATTGGTACTATTTACCATTAATTCCAGCGGTATATATAATTGCAGTTTTGCCATCATGGTTGATGGGAAGACCAATACAAGAATTGCTATTAGTCTACTTTAGCCAAGCTAATAAATACAAAGAATTGGCAAAAGGTGCACCTAATCTTTATCAATGGATTCCTAACAATTTTTATAATATTGTTGTGCCTATCGGTTTAACATTAACTGTATCTGCAATATTTTTATTAGCATACATTGTTTATAAAAGTCAGCTAAAAATTACTCAAGACAGACTGATACACTTAGCTACCATCTCAGTTTTGTTTATGCCATATATCCTGCCCAAAATGCATGAAAGATATTTTTATCCCGCGGATATACTTTCAATTATCTTTGCCTTTTACTTTCCGCGATATTTTTGGGTAGCTATAGTCGTGCAAATGGCATCATTTTTCAGCTATTTGGGAACTCCCATATTTATCAAGTTATTTTCAGTACCTTTAGGTTTGGCTCTCTGGTTTGTTGTGCGAAAGTGCGATCTGATTTATCCAAAGCTAAATTTTAGAGAGTATGTACCTAAAGGATAAATTAATTAAGATAAAAAAGTAAAATATCCTACATGTTTAACTTATGGTGAAACAAGTGTGAATTCTTTAGTCGCTCCAATAATTTTACTACCAGTTATATTAATTTGCTGTAAAACCCCATTTTCTAACAGCAAATAAGATTTATTAGATAACATTTGTTGTAAAGTTGATACAGTTGCAGGAGTTACTTTACAATCACAGTAAAAGTCTAAACTGGGACGCCCATAAGCAAAAGAAGTATAAATTTTTGTTCCTGGTGAAACATTTGCCCGAATTAATTCCGCTACTGGTTTAACTGGAAAAGCTTCCTTTAATTCCCAAATCCATGATTGTGAACTCATCAACAGTGCTAAAACTAAGTATATCCCAGAAAATAACACTGGTATAAAGTTGCGATCGCGTTGTTTAATTAACCAGATTACTGCACTCATACTTATTACCAAAACAATACTCATGACTATTAAAATAGGCTCTTTTGCAAGAATAAAGTAAACACAACCTCCTAAACCAGCAATCGCAATAATAGCCATAAATATTGTCCAACTTCGCACCTTAAAATGACCGTAATGCCAAATCTCACTAAGTTTAGCACCAATTGCTAAAGCTAAAAATGGATATACAGGCATAACATACCACGGGAGTTTAGTTCTCATTAAAGAGATACTTACTAAGTAAAAAATTGTGCCAATAATAATTAAGCAACCCCAGGTAGTATGACGTTTTTTCCAAGCTAGATAAAAACTTGATGGCAAAAATAATAGCCACGGAAAACTATACTTAATTAACTCAATTAAATAGTACCAGGGTGGGCCACTATGACCTTCAACAGATTGTGTAAGGCGATCAAAGGTTTGTGTTTGAAAGTTCATTTGGAAGAAAGTTTCGCCATAATGTTGCCATTGAGCAGCAAACCAAGCGATCGCTGGTGCATTTCCTAAAAACATTCCCACTAATAAATAGGGGCTTGTTAACAAAGCGAATTGTCGATCTGCAATCAGGAATAAACAAGCGATCGCCCCTAGCGGCAAAACTATCATCCCTTTCGTGAGAGTAATTAACCCTAGACAAAATCCTACACCAAGAGCATACCGACGATTCTGACGTGCTTTTAGCAAACAAAACAACAGCAGCAAGAAAAACGTAATAGTTGTACCATCTAGCATTGCTAGCCTTCCGTGACGCACCACAGGCAACATCGTCAGGTAAACTAAAGCGCCAAACAGAGCTGGTAAACTTTGGTTAAAAAGCAAACATCCCACCAAGTAAAGTAAAGGCACTCCCAAGGCAGTTAACACTGCACCTGGTAAACGCGTTGTCCACTCATTCACGCCGCCGATCGAATAAGTCCAAGCAATTAACAAGTGCATCAGGGGTGGCTTATTATGATAAGGTTCTCCTCCCAAAGTGGGGTAAAGCCAATGCATTGAACCAAGTGGGGCACGCCAAATTTCACGAGCAACCTGTGCCACAGTACCTTCATCCCAATCTCTTAAAGGGGAGTTTCCCAAAAATATCAGCCATAGAAATAGAGATATTACCACTAGGCTAAATAACCATTCCTTTTCTCGGAATAGACGCATATCTAAAATCGGGATAATCATCTCTCTCAAACCTCCAGGATATCCCCACTAAAACTTGCTTTATATGGCATCATAGCAACTTCGTAAACCAGTCTTATATTACAGCAAAGGCTGTTCAACACTTTGCTAAAAGAATAGATACTTTGACATGATTTCATTATTTTTGAATAACAAATACAATTTATGACGACAACTTCAGACAAAACATTATTAAGATTAGTGAAATCTCCGTTTAATAGGTTCTTAAACTTTTTCCCATCTCCAGTTTCTGGATACTTAATTATTGGAATTATCTTAGCAGTGCTGATCCGATTGGTTTGTGTTCCTAATCAATCGTCTGATTATAAATCTTTCTTAGCGCCTTGGTATGATTTCATCGCATCTCATGGCGGGTTGAGCGCTCTTAAATATAGTTTTGCTGATTACACACCTTCCTACCTCTATTGGATTGTAATTGCTGCCACCCTGCTTTCTGGATTGCCGAAAATTTTTGCAATCAAGCTTTTTGCGATGGCTGTTGATTTTATTTGTGGCTTTTTAACTTACAAAATTGTCCGACTGAAATACCCAGAAGGTAGTAAACCAATCTTTGCTTTTTTGGCAGTTATTTTGAGTCCAACTGTGATATATAATAGTGCCCTCTGGGGTCAATGTGACAGTATCTACACAGCAGGGATGATTGCCTGCATTTACTTTTTGTGTATTCAAAAAGAAATTCCTGCCTTACTCAGTTTTGGTGTGGGGCTTTCTTTTAAGTTGCAAGCGATGTTTCTCGCACCTCTATTATTAACTCTTTTGTTCAAAAAAAGGATTCATTGGTATTATTTACCATTAATTCCAGTGGTATATATAATTTTAGTTTTGCCACCTTGGTTGATGGGAAGACCAATACAAGAATTGCTATTAATCTACTTTAGCCAAGCTAATAAATATAAAGAATTGGCGAAAGGTGTGCCTAATATTTATCAATGGATTCCTAACGATTTTTATAATATTGTTGTCCTTATAGGTTTAACGTTAACTGTATCTGCAATATTTTTATTGGCATACATTGTTGAGAAAAGTAGATTAGAAATTACTCAAGACAGATTGATACACTTAGCCACTATCTCAGTTTTATTTATGCCATATATCCTGCCCAAAATGCATCAAAGATATTTTTATCCTGCGGATATTATTTCAATTATTTTTGCCTTTTACTTTCCGCGATATTTTTGGGTAGCTATAGTCGTGCAAATGGCATCATTATTTAGTTACTTGGGAACTCCCATATTGATAAAATTATTTTCAGTACCTTTAGGTTTTGCTCTCTGGTTTGTTGTACGAAAGTGTGAGCTGATTTATCCAAAATTACAAACTCGACTTAACTCAAATCTCAATCAAAAATTTTAGTGATGGCAAGTAAAATCTTAAAAACAGAAAAACTGCCAAAAATGAATCATATCAAATTACTTATCAGTATTAGTACCTTAATTTTATTGATCTCCAGTAGCTTACGACACGAGTTATTTAATTCATCTGGAGATTTAGCATTTTTTGATCAATGTATTTATTTAATTAGTCAAGGAAAACTGCCAGTTTCTTCTGTACTTGGTTTTCATCTTTTAGCCGATCATGCTGCTTGGATTTTATATCCTTTAGCTTTATTGTACAAAATTTACCCTAGTGTTTATTGGCTGTTTGCAGTACAGTCTATTGCTTTAGCGTTAGGTGCCTTACCTACATATTTTCTAGCACTACAAGCTGGTTTAAAAGAAAGTTTAGCAGTCGCAATTATGGCTGTATATCTAATGTATCCGGTGGTTTACAATAGCAATCTCTGTGATTTTCACCCTGATACGATCGCAGTCCCTGCACTTTTGTTCGCAGTTTTGACTGCTAGATCGAGAAAAATAGCTTGGTTTTGCGTCAGTATTCTTGTGGTATTGGGTTGTAAGGCTGTATTGTCACTGACTGTAGTGGCTATGGGGATTTGGTTACTCTTATTTGAAAAGCGACGTTTATACGGTGCGATCGCCATTATTGGTGGGACAATATGGTTTTTGATTGCTAACTGGATGATTATCCCTTATTTTGGTAGCGAAGCAACCTTATTGAACCGTCATCTTTATCGCTATAGCTATTTGGGAAACTCATTTTCCGAAATGCTACAAATATTCCTGTTTCAACCTAAAATCATTTTTAACAACCTTTTCTCAACTATAAACTTAGAATATTTATGTTTTTTATTCTTACCTGTTATTTGGGGTTTTAGACCACAATACCTCACACCCTTGATAAGTATAATTCCTTGTATAGCACTAAATTTACTTGCTGATCATCCTTCGCAAAAAAACCTAGTTTTACATTACTCTTTACCAGCAATTCCATTTCTGATTTTAGTTGTAATTGCCAACTTAACAGCAGGTAAAGCATGGCTAAAACAAAGACGAGCAATTATTTTGTGGTCTTTAGTTTGGTTTTTGGTTTTCGGTAAATATGGTTTCTTTAGCTCAAAATATCTTCACAATATAGATAATTGGGCAGCCACAAAAGAGGCGATCGCTTTAGTGAAGACTAAAGATAGCGTTTTTACTACAGATATAATTACTCCCCATTTAACCCACAGACAGTTAATTAGTTTTAAATATAATCCTTCTCAAAATATTGCTGAATTGAATCAGTTTTATTATGTCTTGCTCAATGTTCGCCACCCAGGTTGGGCTGCAACTTCAGAATCTCTTTCTAACTTAGTAAATATCTTGAAAAATCAGTCTAAATTTAACTTGGAATATCAACAAGATCATGTATATCTTTTTGAAAAAACTATTAGTTAACAATACTCCTTTTGCTAAAACTGGCTCAATAAACAATCTCCAACTTCAAATTGATTCATCTTACGCCTACAGTGTAGGGCTTCCTCTAAAATTGCGTAGGCGTAGCCCGTCGTAGACATCGCCGCCTTTCAAATCAAGGAGCAAAGGCTTTAATAGACGATATGCATCACTAGACTAAAGTCGATAGCAATCGGATTTCTACAAATTGTAAAATTTTTAATAAAAAATGCCTGAAGTAGAAATTAGGGCTTTACCCACCAATGGAGAAAGGGTGAGATGAACGATCGCACATTTGGGCACAAAAAAGCAGGTAAATCAACTTTTTCAAATCCATCACTTGTCTCACTAACTACTTCAACGCTGGCGAACCCAGTACGCGGCTTTGGTTTACCAACAAATAATGACATCGAAACAGAAACTTCAGAATCAACCAACCTTCAAGAAGCACAGGCTGCTGATGAGCAATCCTTGTTATCAAAAGCCATTCAACAACGGTCTTTTGGTCATGACATTAGTCGCATATCATTGCGCGATCCCCAAGCAAAGCTGGCAGTGGGAGAGCCAAACCACCAGTACGAGCAACAAGCCGATTCGATGGCAAATCAGGTGATGTGGAACCCTCCTAGCGCACAGCCAGTACACAGATTATCACAGTTTTCGCAGACGAAAGAGCAAAATTTACGAATATCACGATCGCCAGGAGACTCTGGAGGTAAAAGTACTGATACTCAAACCAAGCAATCTGTTACATGGTTAGATTTACCACACGCACACCTAAAAAAAGGAGCAAAAAAGGAGGCAAAGAAAGATAAATTAAAGCTAACAACCGTAGAAAACACACCTAATACTGACCCAACACTGACTTATGCTTCTGAAGAAGATGTAGACTTTACATCCAGAAATAGTGAAGAAAATTCTGGGCTGTCAAATAATCTGCGAACTAATCTGTCTTCACTTCCATAGGAACGGATATCATCTAACGAATGTACCTCACCACCTTGCTGTTGAATTTTACTGATAATTTGTTTTTTCTCTACTTCTAAAGCACAACTTTTACCAATTCCTGGCTCACCCAAGAGTGCTAAACATGAGAAGTGGGAGATAGCATCGAAGGTTACTAAATCTGGATTGTATATTTTGCCCCACTTTTCTTCTGGGTCGCATAGATAACCGCCATCAGCTAGATTAATGTGACCTGACCGAGGACACCAGAACCGCTTCCATTTGTAATCTGGACTTGGCATTTTCACCAACAAGAGGCTGAAAACATTTTTACTATGTTAACCTCACTAACCCTTAATGATGCCTTTTTAAGAGACGAGTTTTCCAGATAAATATTTCTGCGATCGCCTTCAAAATCTCAATTTTCAACCTCTGAACTCGGAAGTTGCACCTTTTTACTCGAACGTTGAGCCTTTGAACTCGGAAGTTGCACCTTTTTGCTGGAACGTTGAGCCTTTGAACTTGAAATGTCGTGCTTTTAACTCCAACATTCAAGTTCTGAAGCTCTAACGTTTTACTTTTGACGTGCAACTACCAACTTATTTTCTACAACATTGGTTCTTTGGGCTCCAACTTTACAGATCTACGAGTAAATCGTTTTCCCATTTCCGCAACCACTGTATCTAAACCCGCCCCTTGTCCACTGGCTTTGGCGTAGCTATACACCTGCAACGCGGCTGCATAAGCTTCACTGCCTACTGCCAAAGAAGTATCATCCACGAGTTCTTGCAATTGTGTCAAGGATAACAACACGGGATACAATGCTTCAAATAATTGCACGTCCTTTCGCATTTCATCCAAATTGAAGGATCGCGGTAAAAACTCTGGATTCTGTGCCGCCACCTCTAATGCTTTGCTGACAAAGGCGCGACTTTTATCCCCCATCTTCGGTAAAGTCTTGCGATCGTCGGAACTCAAATCAACTAAAAATGGTAACTTTTCTTTAATCGTGCTAATCGCTTGCAACACAGCATCTCTCTCTGTTTGTGCCAGTGTTGCACTAATTGGGGTCGTAGACATAGAAATCACTCTCCAGTATGTTTCTTAAATCTAGAGTGCCCACATATACAACAAAAATTTCTATTTACAGAGCAAAGCCGATCATCGTAATAAAGACTGATTGGGCGTTAACTGGCTCTCAAAACGGCTGTAAACAATTTGAGTTGGATACCAAGAAGAAAACCAGTACAAATCTTGCATAACTTTGCAAGAACTACTCTCATCGGCAAATTCAAAGTGAACCAGAGCTAAATTATTCAATCCCACTACTTCTCGCCCGTCCTGAAACCAACGAGATTTCCAAAATATCAGGGGTTGCAGCCATTTCCATTTAGTATTTTCGGTTCGTTTCCAGGGAGCTATCAATGATAATATATCTGCTGTGTAGGTAGAAGTCTGAACACTGTTTCGAGGTATCCACTCCAGTACACAATGCCATTCAGAGTTAGTCAGCAACTGGCGATTATGGTGTAATTGTTTCTCGGAAATTTTTACCATATTGGGTGGATCGATCCAGCCTATCCAATGACGCAGCTTTTCTGGTAGCAGCCAATCTTTCAATCGTGTATGAATTAGCCGCGTCAAAATTTCTTCATTTTTCAATGCACTAGCAGTTAACTGTACCAAGACGGACTGTAATTTGGAATGGGTGCGTGCATAAGATAAGTGAGCAACAGAACTGTAATGGATATCTCCAGAAAGAATAACGACTTGTTGGCGTTCCTCAAACAAGGTGGTTAGAAATTTCGCCAGGGCTTCAACATTAATGTTCCAGGCATCTCCAACATCGGTTGAAAAAACTTTTTCCTGTTGTAAGTGCCAATGATGAATCCAATCAATCACTTGTAATCCAAATACATTCGTCGGCGCAATCACAAATGTAGTTTGAATCTGAGTTTCTTCAGTTACTTGTTGTAAAGGTAAAAGTAGTTGTTGCTTAAAGGCTTTGGGACACAACAGCATTGGTGGTGCAATTGGTTTTTGATCGGCTGGATAACCTCGCCAAGTCCGCGTATCCAGCACAATTACTTCATGGCAATCGCTGCGGACTATGTAGTTCCAGGTCAGTGCTTCAGGATGTCGATCCAGAATGAATACTGAACCGTCTCGGACTAAAATAGGTAAGCCTGTGTGGGGATCGTTGGCTGGCATTCCTACATAACGAGCGATCGCTTCATCAGCCTTTACATCCGTTCCTTGGGAAGCAGACCAAACTTGTGCAGCCGCCAAGAGCTTTTCACCTGATTTTCCTTTTGTAAATTGCCCTGGTGTATTGCCCCAACCCTGAAATACCGTATAAGCTAACAATGCATTTTGGACTATTCTTCGCCCTAAGGGATGCCCCAGTACTCGCAAACACCAAGCTTGGTTTAAATTCCAGTCGTCAGTAACATCATGGTCATCAAAGATGCTGTACATGGGGATATTCGCAAGGGCGCGGCGCACTTTCCAAAGCGTGTAGATGAATTGGCGCAAATGCTCGACTTCTCGGTTCCACTTTTTGATAGCATGGCGATCGCGCGTTACTTGCTCTCCTTTGGGAAATGCAGTCGGCCAACACACTGGCGACCAAGCTAGTAAATAAGTAGCGTAATATTCACCCAGACTGAAAATATGACTGTTGACTTTCTCAGCTTTATTATGTAATCCTGCGGTCAAGCCAGCTTGATTTGTCGCCACATCAGCTCGTTCTCCAGGGGGTAGTTCTTGGGGAGTGCAGTACACTCCATTCACCAGCAGTTGTTCTTCCCAATCCAAGAGGGCATCACCAAGAGTAGTGGCAACCCACAGAGATGGTTTTGCTACATCGTCGCCGTAAATTTGATCTCCGGTGAGGAATAGCTGGTGAGGACGGTGTTGGGGTTGATTTGCTGACGCCTGAATCATACTGTCGAGAATTGGCAGTGCATCAAACCCATGCCCATGAGGTTTACGGCAGGAAGCATGGACAATTTGCAAATCTTGAAGATGCTTTGGCGGTAGAGTGAAAGTTGGTTTTTGATGATCGAAGTAGCTGATGCTGACTGTAGGAGAGGAGTTTGAACACAATGCTTGTTGCAGAGTTTGCGTGGTTTGGTCAGCAACAGTAAACTGGAGGTCGTATGCATAGATGCGACCTCCAGTTAGGCGATGTCCAACTGTAGACTGAGCCGTGATGGCAACTACATGAAGATACTTACCCAGAGCAACGGTAGAGTGTTCTCCCTCCAATAAGCAATTTTCTAATGCTTCACCATCATTTGTTGTGTCATAAACCTTAAGTTCTATTTGACAAGACTGTTTCAGTGCAACCCATACTGTCACAGACTCTGATTCAGTATGTTTGAGGATTGGCCCCCCTAAAATCAGTGGTAGTTCTTGTAAAAACTCGTCCCCAACTTGATACTTCATTGCAAACAGTTGACAAAGTGGTGGCGTTTTAGATGTGTTACTTTGCTCCTAAATTTAGTAGCCCCAACTCATCTAATCACCAATCATGCATCAATTCTCATCTGTTTAACATCAGTTCATAGCGCAAATTGATTGCAGCCTAAAAGCTCAGGGACAGGTGAGATGCCCATCCCATAAAAGTGATTCTTATTAGTTAATTAATTTCGAGCGATACCTTCTTCACGCGCAGCACGTTGCACAGCAGCAGCAACAGCAGTGACAACGCGCTCATCAAAGACTGAAGGAATAATATGTTCCCGATCCAAGTCTGAAGGCTTAACTAAAGAGGCGATCGCACTTGCAGCTTCCAGGTACATTTTGATGGTAATTGTCTGGGCCCGACAATCTAAAGCACCACGAAATACCCCAGGAAAAGCAAGGACGTTATTGATTTGATTTGGGTAATCACTGCGACCGGTCGCAATCACAGCAACATCTTTACTAATTAATTCTGGCTGAATCTCTGGAATCGGATTTGCCATTGCAAACACAATTGGGTCTTTCGCCATCGATTGCACCATTTCTGGTGTCAAAACTCCTGGTGCGCTGACACCAATAAACACATCTGCTCCTTGCATTGCACCCGCTAACGTACCCTGAGCTTTCACAGCAAATTCAAGTTTTTCCTCTGTCAAATCGGTGCGACTGATAGAGATAATCCCTTTAGAGTCGCACATCCAGATTTTTTCTGCACCAGCTTTTCGGAGTAACCGAGCGATCGCCACTCCCGCAGCCCCAGCACCGTTAATCACAATGCGGATTTCCGCTATTGATTTATGTACCAGTTTCAAAGAATTAAATAATGCTGCCAAGGTGACAATTGCTGTACCGTGCTGGTCGTCATGAAAAACGGGAATATCTAATTCTTGGCGTAGTCTCTTTTCAATTTCAAAGCAGCGAGGTGCAGCAATATCCTCTAAATTCACGCCCCCAAATACCGGAGCGATATTCTTAACTGCTTGGATAATTTCTTCTGTATCTTGGGTGGCGAGACAAACGGGAAAAGCATCCAGCCCCGCAAATTCCTTAAATAGCATTGCTTTGCCTTCCATGACAGGTAGGGCTGCTGCTGGGCCGAGATTTCCCAAACCCAAAACGGCACTACCATCAGTAACAATAGCAACGGTGTTTTGTTTGATGGTTAAGTTGTAAACTTCTTCTGGGTCTTGAGCGATCGCTGTACAAATTCGACCGACTCCAGGCGTGTAAGCCATTGCTAAATCAGACACACTTCTTAAGGGAATTCTACTGCTAATGCTGATTTTGCCCCCACGATGCAAATTAAAGGTGCGATCGTAGACACTGAGTAACTTGATATCTGGCAATGCCTTGATTGCTTGCACAATGGTTTCAGCGTGTTCAGTACTGGCAGCATCCACAGTCAGATCGCGGGTGGATTCTTTGCGGGTTTGCTCGATCAAATCAATTTGACCGAGATTACCACCAGTAGTTGCGATCGCCTGTGTTACCGACGCCAACATCCCGACACGATTGGGAATCTGCAAGCGCAGTGTCAAACTAAAACTAGAATTGGGAGTTAGGTCTGCCATGTTGATTTTGGATTTTAAGTTTTAGATTTTATATTGAATTGAGACAAAAACTAAAATCTGAGATTTGTAATCTGTGGAAACACAATGTATGTAAACTCTTAGGATAATCATCAGTAGTTAGTTTATCCACTGCTCCCAGTTTTGATAATTATTTTTATTTATACCAATGCATTTACTAATATAAATGAGTAACAATTTAGTAATTGTACCCAAATACACCAGATATTTTTTTATATTTTATCTGTATAAATATTTGTATAACTATAGCTTCATGCATGAAAAAACGCTCTCTGTCTTAAGGGCGCAGTGAATTTTAACTTACATTGAATGTTTACATCACGCCAAAGCTATTTTAAATCAAACGCTGCCAAATCCACCTTCTCTACTAAATTTAGCCAAACAAATCGGACTTAATGACTTTAAGCTCAAACGGGGATTTCGAGAAGTGTTTGGAACTACGGTGTTGGGATATGTGCAATTCTTACGGCTAGAGCAAGCACAACAGCTACTCAAAGACACTAATCTCACAGTTGCGGAAATTGCTTCTCAAGTAGGTTACGAAAGCATAACTCATTTTAGGTGTCTATTTAAGCGGCAATTTGGCATGACTCCTAGAGAGTATCGTCATCACAAAGGCTTGTAGCAAAAAGGACATCCCGATTCCGCTTCAAAAAATCCGGTTTCAGTATATATGTGAGCACTCAATTTCCCTTATTCTCATAAATAGGGTTTAGATAAAAATTATTCTCAAAAATAGACTCTGTTCTGTTTTGAAAAATACGATTAGGTGTGTGGAGTGATGAAACTGGTGCGTAGGCGTAGCCCGTCGAAGACATTGCTGTTTATTTCCTGTTTTTTTGTTGCTGTTGTCATACAACCAATTCAGGCAAAGGAAGTAACTAAAATTCATAGTGTACAGGAACTTAACCGTTCCGCAAGAACAGTCAAACAATGGTTTGCTCAGATAGAACAGCAGAACCCAAAAGCCCAAAGCCAAGAGGTTGAAATTGTACAAGTGACTTCAGTGAAAGCAAATCCCACCTCTAATGGCGTGGAGGTGATTTTACAGACCTTAAAAGGGCAACAATTGCAAGTAGTGAATCGCAGTTCGGGTAATAACTTTGTTGCTGATATTCCCAATGCTCAACTGCGTTTACCCAACGGTGATGTATTCAGATTCCGCTCAGAAAAACCAATTGCAGGTGTTAGTGAAATAACGGTAACAAATTTTGATGCTCAGACTATCCGGGTGAGTGTGACGAGGGAAGCAGATGTACCAACTGTTGAGTTGTTTGACAGTCCGGATGAAGGTATCATCTTCTCTGTGGCAACTACTGCATCCAGAGCACAACAACCTCAAACGCAACCAACTCCTGAACAAGAGCAACCTAGTCAAGCATCACCAGAAAGTAATGAACCGATTGAACTTGTAGTGACGGGTGAACGAGACGACGGCTATAACCCCTCACGAACGAGTGTCGGAACCCGCACTGATACGCCCTTGCGAGATATTCCCCAAACCATTCAAATTGTACCGCAACAAGTAATCAAAGATCGTAATGTTACTCGGTTGCGAGATGTGTTAAATAATGTCAGTGGTGTTGCACTGAACAGTGGAGACTATGGTGGCGAAGGGTTTGGCGTTGGTGACTATTCAATTCGGGGCTTCTCGGCACAAAACACACTCAATGGTTTTACAGGTACAGCCTCATCAGGAGATTTTTCTAACGTGGAACAGGTTGAAGTGGTGCGCGGTCCAGCATCTGTATTATTCGGAGCGGGCGAACCCGGAGGTATAATTAACGTTACCACCAAACAACCGCTATCAGAACCATTCTACGAGTTTGGCTTCAATGCTGGCAGCTATAATTACTACCGAGGAACGGCTGATCTTTCCGCTCCACTCAATTCAGATCGAAGTCTGCGCTATCGCCTGAACATTGCGCTTCAGGATTCTGATAGTTTTCGAGACTTTTTAGGGACAAAGCGATTCTTTGTTGCACCTACCATCGCTTGGGATATTAGCGATGATACAAAGCTTACCCTAAATTTTGAATACCTGAATCAAGAAACAGGATTTGATGCTGGAGTCCCAGCGTTGAGTAATGGCTCGTTTGTGCTGCCGATTAATCGTTATTTTGGCTATCCTAGTGCAAATGACATTAACCGACACGCGGTACTCAGTATGAGGTGGGCATCAAGGGCGATTTTCTCGATGGGAAACTCTCAGCACTTTTAGCCGCTTACAACATCACAAAATCCAACGTATTGACAACCGATCCGGTCGATCCTAACTATTCGATTCAGGTAGGAGAACAGCGCAGTCGCGGTATTGACTTGAGCGTCACGGGTGAAATCTTGCCAGGTTGGAATTTGACAGCAGGATATTCTTACATTGATGCGATCATCACTAAAGATAATACTTATGAGGTGGGCAGTCGGCTGAGAATTACGCCAACTAATTCTGCTTCTTTGTGGACAACCTATAAAATTCAAAGCGGCGATTTGCAAGGCTTGGGCTTTGGGTTTGGCGCATATTTTGTTAGCGATCGCCTCGGCGATCAATTTGATCCGCCCAACTTAAAGCTACCTGCCTACACACGATTCGATGCGGCTCTATTCTATCGACACAACAACTGGGAGGTAGCAATTAATGCTGAGAACTTGTTTGATGTAGAATACTATACAAATTCGCGCTATTCTGCTGCAAATTCTCCAGGTGCCCCTTTTACGATTATCGGGTCACTAACCGTGCGGTTTTAATTGAGAAAACTAATCTCGTATCTAGTGACATTATGCAAAGGAACATCTACTTTTAATTCTAAAAATTGGTCTTAAGTTTGTGGGCATTGTGGGATTACTGTTCACAATCTTAAGCATTACAGGCATCATCTTATGGCCTGGTTGGCGTAAGTTGATTGCTGGCTTCAAAATCAAATGGAACACATTTAGCGACAAGCTGCAAAGCGGCTATGCATCCTCAATTCCTTTAACGATTTGCACTATGGCATTTACTTATTACTAGTTTTTTGATGTGGAAGCATTGTTATCGGGCAAAATCTCCTACAGAATTTATTAAACGATCTGATTTAAGGTAGTTACAACTAAAAAGCACCCCCCATTACTGGGGGGCGCTTCTTATTTAGCTAATCTTCAGTATTAACCGTTGATAGCAGGAGCAGTTAGAGCTACAGGAGCAACTTCACCAGCCGCTAAATCTAGAGGGAAGTTGTGAGCGTTACGCTCGTGCATTACTTCCATACCCAAGTTAGCGCGGTTGATTACATCTGCCCAGGTGCTGATGACGCGACCTTGGGAGTCAATGATTGATTGGTTGAAGTTGAAACCGTTCAGGTTGAACGCCATCGTGCTGATACCTAAAGCGGTGAACCAGATACCGACGACAGGCCAAGCTGCTAGGAAGAAGTGCAGTGAACGGCTGTTGTTGAAGGAAGCGTATTGGAAGATTAAACGACCGAAGTAGCCGTGGGCTGCAACAATGTTGTAGGTTTCTTCTTCTTGACCGAATTTGTAACCGTAGTTAAGGGATTCGGTTTCGGTGGTTTCACGAACCAAGGAAGAAGTTACTAGAGAACCGTGCATTGCTGAGAACAAACTTCCACCGAATACACCTGCCACACCTAACATGTGGAAGGGGTGCATCAAGATGTTGTGTTCTGCTTGGAACACAATCATGAAGTTGAATGTTCCAGAGATACCCAAAGGCATACCATCAGAGAATGAACCTTGACCGATTGGGTAGATCAAGAATACTGCGGTAGCAGAAGCCAAAGGTGCGCTGTAAGCTACGCAGATCCAAGGACGCATACCTAAGCGGAAAGAAAGTTCCCACTGACGACCCAGGTAGGCAGCGCAACCTAGCAAGAAGTGCAAGATTACCAATTGGTAAGGACCGCCGTTGTACAACCACTCATCTAAGGAAGCAGCTTCCCAGATTGGGTAGAAGTGCAAGCCTATAGCGTTTGAAGAAGGAACAACTGCACCAGAGATGATGTTGTTTCCGTAGATCAAAGAACCTGCAACTGGTTCGCGGATGCCATCAATGTCCACAGGAGGAGCAGCGATGAAAGCAATTACGAAGCAGGTTGTAGCAGCTAGTAGGGTTGGGATCATGAGTACACCAAACCAACCGATGTATATGCGGTTGTCGGTGCTGGTGATCCACTCGCAGAAGCGATCCCATACGTTAGCGCCGGAGCGCCGTTGTAAGGTTGTGGTCATTGTTTTATGAGTGCTATGGGTTGTTAAAAATGAAACAAGCGGTTTTATTTTCGCCTGTTAAGTACAGTCTACATGAATTTACTTGGATGCGACCTTTGACTTAATATTCTGTAACATAATTCTTTAACAAGCTCATCGAACTGTAAAGTTTTTCAATGGTCATAAAAGTAATGGATTAAGGCTTTTAAGCCATTTCAACAATAAACTAGCTATCACTTTTTTAATGATGCGATCGCTTAGTTACTTTCCTTTACACTTCTTTACAATTAGCTAATGGGACAAATTTTAAGTCTTGCTGATTTGTAACAAGATAATAAGTTCTATGTTGTCTAATGGTTCGGTTAAAAATCAAAGTAAATGTAGGGCAAACTGCCTTCAGGAGCTAATAACCAAACAGCGTAGAAACATAGGGGGACGAATACAAGCTTCAGAGGCCAGTTAAACTCTAACTTCAGCATTCGATTGAAGGCATAGACTATAGACATAAGAGCAGCTAAACCTAGAAGTACCCAAGCGAGTTGGGATTGGCTCATATTTAAGGCTTCCACATAGACTTTTTCAGCAAACTGGGCGTCAGCCGGATAACCCCAAAGATGCCGAATTACCAAAGAAGAGTCTTGGAGATTAGGTAGACGGAACCAAATCCAAGAGGTAAAAACCATCAGTTGAGTTAAAAACCAAGCGACAAAGATACCCAGAGGATTTTGCCAGAATTGTTCTAGATTTTCAAAGCGATCGCTTATAGAATCTGTAAGTCGATGAACCACCAAAGCTAATCCGTGGAATATCCCCCAAACGACATAACCCAAAGCGGCACCATGCCAGATACCAGCAATTAGCATCACAATAAATAAATTCCAGCAGGTACGGACTAAACCCCGACGGGAACCACCCAAAGGAAAGTAGACATAGTTACGTAGCCAGTCTCCTAGAGTGATATGCCAGCGTCGCCAAAATTCCGAAATATTGGTACTGAAATAAGGAAAGTCGAAATTTTCAGGTAGAACTAAACCGAAAAGCATAGCACTACCACGGGCAATGTCTACGTAACCGTTGAAATCTAGATATAACTGCAAGCCATAAGCGAATGTAGCTAACCACAAATCGGTACTACCCGCACGTTGCAAATTACCAAAACATAAATCGACGAAAATTCCCAAGTGGTCTGCAAAAATACCTTTTTTGACTGCACCCCTAGCAATCAACCACAGCGCTTGGGCTACTCTATTGGTACTGGGTAATTCTAGTGTATTAAATTGATTTGCTAAGTTGTGGTAGCGCGTAATCGGCCCTGATATCAGTTTTGCGAAGAATAATTTGTATGTAGCAAATTTGAGAAAATTATTAGTAGCAGGGGCACCTCGATACACATCTATTAAATAAGCAATACATTCAAAGGTGAAAAATGAAATTCCCAAGGGTGCAATTAATTTAAAAGAGCTATCTGGTGAGGTTGTTTGGACATGAAAAACAAATTTGAATAAAGGGGTAAAATACTTAAAAGCTAATAACAGTAAAACATTTAGAATTATACCCACCCACAAAACCTTTAGACGGCGACGATTCCAATCAACTTGAGCAAATTGCCACTCTTCATTAGAAATCTGCCAGTCAAGAGAATGTTTTCCTGGTAATGTGTTGTTACCAATTTCCAGCCCTATACGAAAATTAATAAACGTTAATGCTAATAGTAATGGTATGTATTGAATGTGCAAAGATGCATAGAAAACCAAACTAGCAATTAGCAGAGTCCACAATCGCAATTTATGTTGTGCTAAAGACCAGTAAATTCCTAACACACTCAACAGGAACAGCCCATAGAAAATTGATATAAAGTTCATTTTTTACTTATTTGTCATTGGGAATGGGGCATTGGGCATGGGGCATTGGGCATGGGGCATGGGGCATTGGTTATTAATCAATAATTATTCTTCCCCTTTTCTCTCATCCAATTCCCCACTCTTACTCTCTATTTCACTGGCCAAGGAATCATCGGATCGTTAGCTAGCTTTTTCGAGACTTCGTATGCACCAAAGCGGTTGAGGTGGCTAGGATCGGAAAAGAAATCATTTACTTTTGTCCACTGTTGGCTCAAATCACGATAAATAAAGTTGGGATTAGTAGCCAAACGTAACATATATTGCTGAAATTGTTGCTCATATTGTTTACGCACTGGATCTAAATAATCTCCTGTCAGAGGCATATTCACAAACACTAAAGAGATTTTCTTAGACTGGGTAAACTGAAGCACTTCTTGAAAAGCAGTATCTTGCTGTCCTTCTACTTGGAAAGATTTATAGTCGTTGTCATAATTTCCGGTAACTCTAGAATGTTTTTGATAGTATCTTGCAGGATTAAAGCGAATAGATAAGGGTAGAAAGCCATCAAAGTCAACCGCTTGCTGGGAAATACTTTCATCTAAAGTACCGTCTGTCAACTGTTTTTGTGATGTAACTGTCTGATTATTACCAAATATGAGCAATTGTTTTTGTAGTAAGCTTTTAATTTGGTCGCGGTTTTGATAGCTAGCAGAAATAGATGCTAGAGCCTGATTTAACGATTGATTTACAGCTTCATAAGTACTAATCTCCTGTTTTTCTTCGTTTGTTTTTTGTTCTCCCGAATTTACCGTATTTTCTGGTAAATCATTGCTACTTGCCGTTGTTAGTGTTTTTTCAAATGCTTGTTTATAACCAGCTGATGCAGCAAGCGATTTGAAGGTAATATCCTCGCGCCCACCGTTGAAAGCACGTGCACCATCTGCCCAGATAATTATTTTGGGTAGTTCTGATGGTTCTAAGACGTGACGAATCACAAAGTCTACAACTTGTGCCGTAGCACCGTTAATCCCAAAGTTAAACACATCAAGATTTGGATAGCCTTGAGTTGCTAGAGCTTTAGAAAGTGCTGCGGGATCTACTCCTCTGAGGGCGCGGGAAGAGCCAATAATCAATATATCTGGCGGACTACCAGTTCTAGCTAAACGCTGTTTATACAGTGCTAGTTGCTCGTCTAACTGCCTGACATTAAAACTTGGCATCTGCGATCGCGCTGCTAAAAGAATAGCTGTTGCGGTTGCTTTTTCCTTCAGTGGTGCGGCTGGCAAATTATTTTTTGGGGTATCATCACTCTGGGTAAATTCCGAAGCATTAAATACAGAACTCTGATTTGGAGGAGATTTTGTCTTGGAAGTGCTGCTAAAAAATGTCGTTTTCTGACTCTGATTTTTTCCAGATGTCAAAGATGCCTTTTGCTCGGAAGATGAAGATGCGAGGGTGGCACTAGCGACTTTTGGCGAACTGGGCGTATTACGTGCAATAATTTGACCCAATACCCAATCAGTTTGGACGGTGAGTAATAATCCCAGCGTTCCCCAAACCAGAGCAGTTTTAATTCCTTGAACATTATGGTTATGTTCGGCTGACTCGTTGCTTTCGGTAAATAGCTGGCTTTTCAACAAGAATTTTCTTGCAGTTGAAGTTGCCGTTGCTATCCAATCTCGCGCTACTTCTGTTACAAAATTTTGAACTTCTTTTGTCGTTAAGTCTGGGCGCAAAATTGGCTCACTAGTATCAGGTGTTACTAAGTCGCCTATGTATATAGAAGTAGCAGCAAATTCTGGGGTTGCTTCTGGAACTAAACGTTGGCGATGTTCAAGATCGACGCCATAATGCCAAAAAGGTTCTTTATTCCCAGCACGGCGACCGTAGACACGTACTCCCATAATACCGGGAATTTTTAAATGGCGGATAAACTGCGTAATTTTACTTACTACTTGTTGCCGCAGTGGACAAATAGGTGCATCACACATAATGTGCAATAAACCATGTCTATTCAGTAGAAGTACGCGAATTCCGCCTGTTAATAGTCGCCAATCCAAATCAGGATTGAGTAAGCGCTCTAGTAAAAAAACGATCGCTGGTTCATCGCCAGTATTTGCCAAATCAACTGGTGATATGGCAAAGGCGGGATGGTTGGCTGCGGGTAAAGTCAGCCAATCAATCCAAGTGGGTTCCTTGTCACCTGCTTTTTGTCCGTATACGGTGGCGGCGAAAATGGCTTGAGGAGCGATCGCTTCTAGCTGCGGTAAAATCGCCTCTAAACACACTACCTTGTCTGGAATCGGGGCAGTTCCTAAAGGATCGAAAGCTGGAATACAAAATATATGTAGCGTTGATTCTTTTAGAGAAACTTGGACACCAACTTTTAACCCTGATAGTACTTCAGCTAATAATCGAGCGATCGCTTGGACATCCCCCCAACGCGCCCACTCTTTAAGCATCACTTCTGGTGGTGTCAAATCCACCCGTAGCAGCCAATCAGGGGCAGTTTCGCCGCTTACCTGAGAAACAATTACAGCATCTTGGTAGCCGGAAAGCTTGAGATAACGCAACTTTTGTGCTATTGGTTCAGCAAGCAACGATGCATCAGGGCTATAGCTTGACTGGCAAAATATCCACAGACGATTTTCTTCTGGCTGAGAATTCTTTGGCTTATATAGCTTAATCTTTGCCTGTATTGATACGCCTAGCGTACTCAGAGTTTCGCTGAGATATCGAGCGATCGCCTCTGGATTACCTTGGCGTGCCAAACTTTCGTTAGAGACTATTAGCGCCCCACCCGATTGTTTTGATTTTTCTGAGTCTGCTAGCAGCGCTTGTTGCACCTGATCGAGATGCTTATCTATTTGATTTAAGTGAACCCGATGGCACCATGAGGGGCGGTGTTCCCCTTTTCTGCGGCCATAGACAAATACTTGATATATTGAGGTTTGTTCGCTGTTTGTGAGGATATCTAAGTTTGTTTGCTGTAGTGCTTGCAGCAAATCAGACAAAGTACGCCAACGCTGCGGACATTCTGTACCTTCACAAAGAATATGAAGGTCATTTCCCCGCAACCGGACTTTCACTCCGAAAGTGTTGATCCCTGTTGCTTGGCTTACCCATTGCACTAAGGATTGCTGGCGATCTGGTACTACTGTTTTCATGCTCAGTTAACTTTACAGTCAGCGATGGTTGGGGGATAGTGGCTACACTTGTAAACTAGAACCATAGGTTTATCACACTCTGACGTTTTTTTTTAACAATTTTGTTACCTTCGTAGCTAACAAAATCGGACAAGATAGTCTTGTATAGGTTGCAAGTCTGACTAATGTTGAGTTTTGCGTTTATTTTACTAATAGGGAGTCAAAAATCAGAAGTTGGAAGTTAAAAGAGACGAGATTAATCGCGTCTGTACAGGAGGCATGAGTCAGAATAATTCTATATGACTGGCTGATAACTTGTCCTTTAAAACCGGACTCATTTCCCAATGTGCTAACGCCCCTGATAGGCAAAACAAACAACAAGCTGATCTCATTTAAGCTCCGTCCCTCAATTGTTGGAGTCATTTTAACTCCTGTAAAGACGCGATTAATAAGCCAGCGCGTTGCGGTGAGGGGGTCGCAGTCTTGGCGGTTCCCGTCGATTGCGTTAGCGACGAAGGAGCGTCACCCCCGAACCCGAAGGGGGGTTCCTCCCGTTGTAGCGACTGGCGTCGTGTCTCTCCTAACAAACGCGATTAATCGCGTCTCTACTCATAAATTCCTATAACCAAAAATTAGCAATGCCTCCTACCAACCAACAGTCTTCACCTAAACCCGCATCCAATCTGGATTTGTTTCCCATTTCTCAATCGTTATTTTTACAAATAGGTACAGCGTCTATATTACTGCTGTTGCTTACTGGAAAAACTACAGTAAGAGCACTGGAAGCCATAGGAGAAGCTAGTGAAGAATTATTTCGAGGCGATCGCCTACCCAATCTAGACTTCCCAGATGAACACGAAATCAATCAAGATGAGAAGATATACACCAAATAATTATTTGCTCAGGAACAACCCGGTAAGCACTAAGTACAAAACCTAGAACCGTAAACAGTAATTAGCTTTACAACAATAGAGAATATGGGTTCCCTTTTATACTCTTCGTCTCAAACTGCGGATATATACCCGGTGTCGGAATTATTTTTGCGTCATCGTCTCCAGGTAGTGGAAGAATTGTGGGAGTCAGTTCTCCGGCAAGAATGCGGTCAAAATATGGTAGACCTGTTGCGTGAATTGCGCGATTTATGTTCGCCAGAAGGACAAGCAACAAATGACCAAGCATCCTCGGCCGTCAAACTAATTGAACAACTAAATATCAACGAAGCAATTCGCGCGGCTCGTGCTTTCGCTCTGTATTTTCAGTTGATTAACATCATCGAGCAGGAATACGAACAACGGCAGCAATTGAGTCGGTATGAGGCAGAAACAGAAGCTACAGAGCCAGAAACACCAGCCAATGTTAATTATTCCTCCAATCAAAGAGAAGATGATGCGCCTGTTAGCAAGGGAATAGCAGCAGCCTTCCTCAGAAAGAATTATCTTGAAAAGGGGCAAGTCAAACCAAAAGGTACTTTTGCTGCCTTGTTTCCCTATTTATTCAAACTGAATGTCCCACCACAGCAAATTCAACGTCTAATTGCACATCTGGATGTGCGCTTAGTTTTTACAGCGCACCCGACGGAAATTGTTCGTCATACCATCCGGGATAAGCAGCGACAAGTGGTACAACTTTTGCAAAAACTGGATACTTTAGAAAACCATTCTGGAACTACCCCAGGAGCATATCCTTGGGAAGCAGCAGATGTCCGCGAACATTTGCTCGAAGAGATTCGCCTGTGGTGGCGTACAGACGAACTTCACCAGTTCAAACCGACAGTGCTAGATGAAGTAGATTATGCCCTGCACTACTTTCAAGAAGTTTTATTTGATGGCATTCCCCAACTGTATAAACGTTTTAAACACACTCTATCCAATACTTTTCCTTGGCTAGAACCACCGAGTAAAAACTTTTGCTCTTTCGGCTCTTGGGTAGGTGCAGACAGAGACGGGAACCCATCAGTCACACCCGAAATCACCTGGAAAACGGCTTGCTATCAGCGCAAAATGGTCATTGGGAGATATATTCAGTCAGTGAAAAATCTGATTGAATTATTGAGTGTGTCGATGCACTGGAGTGATGTTTTACCAGACTTACTGGAATCTCTAGAATTGGATCAGTCTCAGTTAAGCGAGGTGTATGACGCACTGGCACTGCGTTATCGACAAGAACCCTATCGGCTGAAATTGGCTTACGTGCTGAAACGGTTGGAAAATACTCGCGATCGCAATCTAGCTTTGTACAATCGGGAAACGCCAACAAATCAAGACAGCCCCCTATATCGTTCGGGAGCCGATTTTTTAGCAGAACTGCGAATGATTCAGCGCAACTTGACAGAAACAGGTTTAAGTTGTCGAGAACTAGAAAATCTGATCTGTCAGGTAGAAATTTTTGGCTTTAACTTGACACAGTTAGATATCCGTCAAGAATCATCTCGTCACGCCGATGCACTCAATGAAATCCTGGAATACCTGCAAATATTACCCCAACCTTACAACGAACTATCCGAGGAGCAAAGAGTTGCTTGGCTTACAGGCGAACTGCAAACCCGCAGACCATTAATTCCGGCAGAATTGCCATTTTCCGAAAAAACCAACGATGTAATTGAAACCTTTCGCGTCGTGCGATCGCTGCAACAAGAATTTGGTCTTAACATCTGCCAAACTTACATTATCAGTATGTGCCGCGAGGTGAGCGACGTGCTGGAAGTATTGCTTTTAGCCAAAGAAGCCAGACTTTTTGACCCCGCCATTGCCGTCGGAACTATTCAAGTTATCCCCCTATTTGAGACAGTAGAAGATTTACAACGCTCCAGAAGCGTCATGCGAAAACTGTTTGAACTGCCGTTATATCGCGCTTTATTAGCAGGTGGTTACGAACAGACAAAAGCAGAAGGTGTAGATGAAAATTCATCCTCTCCTCCTCCCCTGCTCCCTTCCCTCCCTGCCTCCTCCTCCATCACCCCCAACTTACAAGAAGTAATGCTGGGGTATTCTGACAGCAACAAAGACTCTGGTTTTTTAAGTAGCAACTGGGAAATTCATAAAGCTCAAAAATCACTGCAAGAAATAGCAGAAAACTACGATTTGAATTTGCGGATTTTTCACGGACGCGGCGGTTCTGTGGGACGAGGTGGGGGCCCTGCTTACGAAGCGATTTTGGCTCAACCAGGTCATAGTATCAACGGGCGAATCAAGATTACCGAACAAGGAGAAGTTTTAGCTTCCAAATATTCCTTGTTGGACTTGGCTTTGTATCACATGGAAACCATTACTACGGCTGTGATTCAAGCTAGTCTGTTGCGGACAGGGTTTGATGATATTGAACCCTGGAATGAGATTATGGAAGAATTAGCAGCGCGATCGCGTCAACATTATCGCGCCCTAATCTACGAACAGCCTGATTTTGTTGATTTCTTCCACGAAGTAACTCCCATTGAAGAAATTAGCCAACTGCAAATTAGTTCCCGTCCCGCACGCCGTCCATCTGGTAAAAAAGATTTAAGTAGTCTGCGAGCCATTCCTTGGGTATTTAGCTGGACACAAACTCGCTTTTTACTTCCTTCCTGGTATGGTGTTGGCACAGCATTACAAGAATTCCTGAACGCAGAACCAGAAGAACACTTGAAATTGCTACGCTACTTTTACGTTAAGTGGCCATTCTTCAAGATGGTGATTTCTAAAGCCGAGATGACTTTGGCAAAAGTAGATATACAAATGGCACACCACTATGTCCAAGAACTCTCAAAACCAGAAGATCAACTTCGTTTTGCTAAAGTTTTTGACCAAATTGCCAGCGAGTTCTATCTGACAAGGGATTTGGTGTTAAAAATCACCGATCACAATCGACTGTTAGATGGCGATCCTGTATTGCAACGATCTGTGCAGTTACGCAATGGCACAATTGTCCCCTTGGGATTTATCCAAGTTTCACTACTCAAGCGCCTACGGCAGTCCCAAAATACTGCTACTTCTGGAGTAATTCATTCTCGTTATAGCAAAGGCGAGTTACTGCGAGGAGCATTGTTAACTATTAATGGTATTGCTGCTGGAATGAGAAATACAGGTTGATCGGGAATGGGGCATAGGGCATAGGGCATTGGGCATGGGGTATAGGGATGAGGGAGAAATGACCAATGACAAATGACAAAGCGCAAAGTCTGAGCGGAGGAAACCTCCGCTCAGACGGCAGTTCCTTTAAGCGGGGGAACCCCGCCAACGGACTGCCTCAACTTTGTAAGAGAGAACCAATGACAAAAAATAAAATTTTAATTTGCACTTTATTGGCGCTGTTATCAGGTTTTTTTGGTGCTTACACTAGTGGGCAAATCACCATTATGCTCCATAGCCAAAAGTGCCAAAACCAACCTTGGGGTTTAAAGGAGATGTGCAACGCTTGGATTACACCAGGAGCAATGTGGCAAGGTAGCACAACAGGACTTTGGACAGGTACTATCTTAGGGGCTTTTGTTGGTGGTTTGGTGACGCGGGAAACTCGTTACTAGCAATTCAAGCTATCTCTCGTTTGCGCGATCGCTTCAGCATAGAACTTTCCATGCGAAATCAAAGAGATATCAATCAAATTGCCATAATCTAACTTCAAGGAGAATAATATTGTGGCAACAAATCCAACACAGACAATGGGCAAAGTCACAACTAAAATTACAGTTGCAAACCGTATTGACCAAATTTTAGCCGAACGAGGATTTATTTCCTCAGAGCAAATTCGTTCGGTTACATTGAATAATGTTTTAGTTGATACTGGTGCAACTCGATTATGCTTGCCAGAGAACATTATCAGTGAATTAGGACTAGTATTCCAAGGTGAGGTTGATGTCAAAATTGCTGTAGGGATACAAAAAGTTCGTATATTTAGAGAGTTAAACCTATTAGTTCAAGGTCGGGAAGGAACATTTAATTGTATTGAATTACCAGCAGGTTCAGACCCATTGTTAGGACTAATTACTCTAGAAGACTTAGGGTTAGAACCAGATTTAAAAAATCAACGTCTTAGAGTTTTACCATTAGAGGGAAAAGATACTTATCTGACGGTACTTTGAAATCCCCACAAAACAGAATTCAACAATTCAGATTCAGAATTGGTGAATACTCTTGGTTTAGTGACGCGCGAAACTCGGAATTAGCTAATGGATAAATTTCTCACGCCAAGACGCCAAGAAGCAAAGAATTGCATTTAATTAAGATCAAGTACCCAAAAAGTTATCTCATCACTCTTTGACAATCTAAAATCCGTCTTGAAAACCTTTGATCAGCGCAAGCCGGCGCTCAAACTTTTCGCAAAATCCAAAATGCTATGCTTTTCTAGCAACAAAAAAAGTCCCTAAGCAGCTTTGGTGTCAGCAAGGCTGGTAAAATCTACCCATAGCGAAGAAGAGTAAATCACCATGCCTACCGAAACTAACCCAGGGAATCAAACTACTACAGGGGCTGATGCAATTGATGAAGCGATCGCACAGGGAATTGATTTTGATGGTTCTCCTATTCCGCCTGCCAAGCTAGAACTTTATGGTAAAGTTATGGCGCTAGAAAGCAATAGACAGCGCAGTGGTGTATCTAATACGATGCGATCGCGCATTGTGCGAATTGGTGCAAAACACATTCCCCAAGCAGAACTCGACCAATTACTCGTAGATGCTGGTTTCGCACCGCTAAAAGAGAAAGAAATTGCCTTTTTCTATAGTGGTAAATAAATAAAGTTAGGAGTTACAGCAGAATTCAGAAGTCATAAGGCAGCTATGTTCCCACGCTGAAAAACGTGGGATTGAAATCAATTTTTTACCTCACACATCCTAAATTGCCATCGGTATTTTGGCTTCTTGAGTACTTTCCTAATCTCGTCGAAAAGTGTATCTTCAGCAAGATATTGTCAGCTTTGCCTTGTGTTTGAATTGGCAGATGGTTATATGTACTTGAGTAATAGCTGAAAGACTTGGAGAATACATGTCAGGAACTACGTCAAATTCAGAAATGCAATATCGAGTTATCGGTAGCACAGGGGAGAAAGTTTCCGCCAATTGAGTGTTTACACTATGCGTTGAATCTGCCAACATCGGTTGTGATTACCGGAATTGACAGCATGGAAATTCTAGAGCAAGCTTTTGAAGCAGTGCGGACGTTACAGCCAATGAACGACGAGCAAGTGCGTAGGCAAAGCCCGTCGTAGACATCGCTCTTAGCAAAAACGGCACAAGCAGCTTTAAGCGGCGAGTTTGAGCCGTTTAAAACCTCATCAATCTTTGATAGCACTGCCCAAAATCCAGATTGGCTGGGAGAGGAACCACAGCGTATTCAGCAATTGATGTCAGCGTGATGCTCTCTTAGTGTTGTCTGTGGGGGAAGTTCACAAGATAATACAACAATAAAGTATCTTCCAGTTTAGTAATTGCGATCGCCACCTTATCTAATGCAACCCCCTGCAATGCGATTGTTTTGTCTAACAATGCCATTGTTTTGATTGACAATGCGATTATTTCGGCTGACAATGCCATTGTTTCGCCAAACAATGCGATTGTTTCGGCTGACAATGCCATTGTTTCGACCTGCAAAAATTAACTCACGCTTTTTTAACCTTGTTCTATCTAAAAATCTCATTTTACTGTTAGATTTTTTGTTGTAATGGGCACATTGAACGTATACACTATACCAATATACTTATATGCCCGCCCAAGATAAAACCCGTTGTTTGCCTTCTCAATCAATTAGTCAAGATATAAACTCATTTCACGGTTTGCAAACCATCAGCACATACAACACAACCCGTACTGATGCCTCTGTAGCAAATTTACAGCAATCTTATCAAACTATGTTAGCGCAGCAACAATCCGAAACTGAAAAACTAACTTTATATCGTGCTGCGACCGATGCTGCGCGATTAGCAGAATGGGAATTTCATAATGCTGTATTAGCGATGAAAGAAGTAATCCGCGGACAATATGGTTCAGATAGCGATCAAGCTCAAGCCGTTGGACTGAAGAACAAATCAGAACGCAAGCGTCCTAATCGTCAAAAGTCAGTTGCGATTGCAAGTTAATTAACTGAAAGGCGATCGCTAACTTTTCTCTCAGTGGGTTAGCGTAGCTCACCGTAGGTATTGCCCATGTCGAAAAATTGTAATTCGTTTAAACCGACCTTTGATTACTAAAAAATAATCTTTACTCAAAATTCAATCTATCAAAATAGTGAATTAATTTCATAACTATTGATGCGAGAACTTCTATCTAGGGAGTGATATAGTTAACAAGCTAAATGAAGTAGAAATAGTATGCTAAATCACATGAGATTGTATTGTATGAAATTCAATTATGTTGCAAAACAACTTTCCACAGTAAAACGCTGGATGGCTACAACATTGCTTTGTATGTTAGCGATCGCTTTTGTTTGGCAAGGTGCATTTTTCTCCAACACCTCAGCAATGGCTGCTCCTGCTGGAACCTTGATTGCATATGATGATGCAGATCGTGCTCAAGACAAAGCTAGTAGAGATGCTGGACGAACCAAAAATTTCATTGATGATACGGCAGATAAAGTTAAGGACGCTGCCAGGAGCAATGCCAGTAAAGTTGACCAATCAACAGACAATGGTAGTTTTATTGGGCGTAAAGCTAAGAATGATTCCGCTACAATTCAGAGAAGAGCAAATGAAGATGCATCTCGGACTAAAGAAGCAGTAGACAACACAAAGAATGTTGTTGAACGTACTGTTGAAAACATTAAGGATGCTTTTGGTCAATAGAGATATAGATATAGAAATCCTATTGGATTCGTGAAAATCGAAAGCTTTAAATTTCCGACTTCTTTAAGAAGTCGGAAATATTGTTGTTTACGAGTAATTTTGGAAAGTCTTAAGTTAAATCAATATTATTACAGCAATTTACAGGTAGTTAAACATTATGGTAGGGATGCAGAGCTAGCTGTGCATCCCTACAGGGAATTGTAGTTAAAGCCTCTTTTCCAGTTGGAGACTTTTAACCAGATATAGAAAAAATTTCCTAAATCAAGTTAGATAAAGTAATCAAGTAGCTTTAGATACATATTTTTCACAGTTATCGTAACTAGCGATCGCTGATAAAGTTAGCTGATGTCACCGAAGAATAGTAGAAACTCTAGTTAAATATTTACTAGCAATTATGCTAGATATATAGCTATAAATAAAATATTTGATTTTCTTTTGTACTAACTTAAGATGGCAAAATTGAGTAATCTGCTTAGGGAAATTCCGCAAATTACTCTTAAAAAACTTGTTTTTCTATACGCATAATAAGCATTTTTTAAGTAGCATTACCCACGAAAAAATGTGTTATAACTTTAACTGATTGCAATCTTCTTTGACGAATTGTTAATGGTTAACAGATTTTTCACCATTATCAATTAAGAAGTTATACTTTCCACTACAACTTAGTAACAATCTAAGAGTTTAATTCTGTGTACAACCCGACCGTGGGAAAATCAAAATACCGAGACTCGAAGTTAGAGAGGAAAACCTTATAATATGCATCTGAGCGAAATCACCCATCCTAATCAGTTGCACGGTTTATCTGTTCGCCAACTGCAACAGATTGCCCGTCAGATTCGAGATAAGCATCTTCAAACAGTAGCAGTTAATGGTGGACATTTGGGGCCAGGGTTGGGTGTTGTCGAATTAACACTAGGACTTTACCAAACACTGGACTTAGATCGGGATAAAGTGATTTGGGATGTAGGACACCAGGCTTATCCCCACAAACTGCTTACAGGACGTTACGATCGCTTCCACACCCTTAGACAAAAAGACGGAATAGCGGGTTATCTCAAACGGGGTGAAAACAAGTTTGACCACTTTGGGGCTGGACACGCTTCTACAAGTATTTCAGCAGCATTGGGCATGGCTTTAGCGCGAGACTTGAAAGGAGAAAAATTTAAAGCCGTTGCTGTGATTGGGGATGGGGCACTAACTGGTGGCATGGCTTTAGAAGCGATCAACCACGCTGGACACATGCCGAAAACCAACCTCTTGGTTGTTCTCAATGACAACGATATGTCCATATCTCGCAACGTCGGTGCGATCCCCCGCTATCTCAACAAAATGCGCCTCAGCCAACCGGTGCAATTTATTAAAGATAATCTTGAGGAACAGTTGAAGCAAATTCCTTTCGTTGGCGAATCCCTCTCACCCGAACTCGGACGCATCAAAGAAGGTATGAAGCGTTTGGCTGTTCCAAAGGTAGGTGCAGTTTTTGAAGAACTCGGCTTTACATACATTGGGCCAGTGGATGGACATAATCTCGAAGAATTGATTGCCACCTTTCAACAAGCACATCAAATACCAGGCCCAGTTTTAGTACATGTGGCAACAGTCAAAGGCAAAGGTTATGAAATTGCCGAACTAGATCAAGTTGGCTACCACGCCCAAAACCCTTTCAACGTAGCAACTGGTAAATCCATTCCTTCTAATAAACCCAAACCTCCGGCTTACGCCAAAGTCTTTTCTCACACTCTGGTGAAACTTGCCGAACAAAACCCGAAAATTATCGGCATTACTGCGGCTATGGCAACGGGGACAGGTTTAGATAAACTTCAAGCAAAACTGCCTAATCAATATGTTGATGTCGGCATTGCGGAACAACACGCAATTACTTTAGCAGCAGGACTTGCAAGCGAAGGTATGCGCCCGGTTGCAGCTATTTATTCCACCTTCTTGCAACGCGCCTACGACCAGATAATTCATGATGTCTGCATCCAAAACCTGCCAGTATTCTTCTGCTTAGATCGGGCGGGAATCGTCGGATCTGATGGCCCCACTCACCAAGGTATGTATGATATTGCCTATCTGCGTTGCATTCCCAACATGGCAATAATGGCACCGAAAGACGAAGCAGAACTGCAACGCATGGTAGTAACTGGTGTTAATCATACCAGTGGGCCGATCGCAATGCGCTATCCTCGTGGCAATGGCTACGGCGTTCCCTTGATGGAGGAAGGCTGGGAACCTTTGGAAATCGGCAAAGGCGAGATTTTGCGTACAGGCGATGACGTGTTAATCGTCGCTTATGGCACGATGGTCTATCCAGGAATGCAAGCCGCGGAAATTCTCAGTGAACATGGCATTGAAGCAACTGTAATTAATGCGCGTTTTGTTAAGCCTTTGGATACCGAGTTAATTTTGCCTTTAGCAAAGAAAATCGGACGTGTTGTCACCTTAGAAGAAGGCTGTGTGATGGGTGGCTTTGGTAGTGCGATCGCGGAAGCTTTACTAGATGCAGATATTCTCGTTCCTGTCAAGCGATTCGGTGTACCAGATGTGTTAGTAGATCATGCTGAACCAAATGAATCTAAAACAGAATTAGGTTTA
This sequence comes from Nostoc sp., assembly GCF_036917535.1. Classification (GTDB taxonomy): domain Bacteria; phylum Cyanobacteriota; class Cyanobacteriia; order Cyanobacteriales; family Nostocaceae; genus Nostoc. Next base: position 1,226 of record NZ_JBALDA010000092.1, on the reverse strand, counting down.
ACTAGTCATCAAATAGCAGAGAGAGTTTTGCAAGCTTTCTTTAAACGGCAATTATCTACTGTTGTTTAGCTAATTCTTTGTAGAATGAATCGCCCACACTTATGACTTAGGTGTGGGCGATCGCTTATGAAAACGGCAAGTCTAGTATTAGTATATTCAAGTTATGCGATCGCCTACATATCTACAATTCTAGTGTTTCTGGATTAAAGTTTTATTTGATACTGTAACAGAAAAATCTTAACTATTTAAGCTATTTAAAATTTGTCGCTAAGAGCCAATCGTACTGTCGCTACAAGCAAGTGATTTTAGTCAATTATCTAAAATCATCAAGTGTTAAATGATTACTCCAATTAACTTTGGTAGCTCGATTGTCTGTATACCACCAAATCTAGTTAATGAGCAGAATTTATATACCATCGGTTTAGTAACAGTATCAATGTATTAGCAGCTGATCGTTAAATAAATTTAGTTGTGCTGTATCCTTATTCTGTTTCGGTCATTTGAAAAAGTGGTCACTTTAATGGTACTTGTATCAAAAATTATCCAGTATTTTTAAATATAATAATTAATATTTGATATCAAATATTGAGCTAACAAACATGATGTAATATATTACATTCTGCTTTAAAACCGAAAAAGGACGGTAAAACTATGGCTATTCAAGGAACAAACAATAATGATAATTTAATTGGCACTTATGGAAATGATGTTCTGTTTGGGGAACAAGGAAATGACCGTTTGGAAGGTGGTTTGGGTAATGATACCTTCTATGGTGGTGTAGGGAATGATGTCTTCAACTTTAAATACTATCAACAAAACGATGTCGTGATCGATTTTGTCCGAGGACAAGATAAAGTTGATGTGAGAAACCTAAATATTAGTGATTGGACTACCCTGCAAAAACTAATTAGTAATGATGGGCAAAACAATGCTTTGATTAAAACTTATTTTGATGGTTATTCGTCGCAACTGAAACTCAATGGCATCAATCCTAGCCAACTGCAAGCTAGTGATTTTATTTTGAATACTGTTAATTTGGCTCAAACTCTTGATGGTGATGACTATTATGGAGATCAATTATTTGGCGGTTTAGGTAATGATAACCTCAGAGGATTGAGTGGTAATGATGTCCTGTTTGGGGAACAAGGAAATGACCGTTTGGAAGGTGGTTTGGGTAATGATACCTTCTATGGTGGTGTAGGGAATGATGTCTTCAACTTTAAATA
>NZ_JBALDA010000091.1:0-195579 GCF_036917535.1 Nostoc sp. | reverse complement strand
GGTCTTTTTTCATCACCTGATTGACGTTTAGCATTTTTCTGTCTCATTCCAATCGCCAATCGTTACTTTACCTTATTAAGCGACAAGTCTATTATATACATTTAATCGTTTCGTCCTTCAGGGATTAGGTGCTAGTGACGACGGAACCTTAGTTCTATTTAATACTCCCCTAAGTCTGTATCGTGAAACTTACTATCTACAGAATGACTTAACGGCTAAATTTAATACTGGCTTCCTCAAGCATACACTTTTGTTTGGTCTGGAGCTTGGTAAAGAGTCTCAGTGGCAGCAGAACGAGGCAGGACCCGATCAGTCGATTAATATTTTTAATCCGGTCTACAACTTTTCTTTTGGTCCATATCAACCAACTCGTGATAATGCAATCAATAGCACCTCTTTTGGAATTTACCTGCAAGATCAGATGAGTGTGTTTGATAATCTCAAACTCCTCGTAGGCGGCAGGTTTGACACTTATCATTCCACAACACAAGATTTCCTCAATGCCTCAACCACAAAGACAGATAGCGATGCGTTTTCACCGCGTGTGGGAATTGTTTATCAACTGACGAAAGAAATTTCACTATTTGCCAATTATAGTCGCTCGTTTGTTCCTATAGCTGGTAGCGATAAGAACAACAATGCTTTTGTGCCTGAACGGGGAACTGGCTACGAAGCCGGCATCAAAAGAGACTTTTTCAACGATCGCCTCTCTTCTACCCTAACTTTCTACACAATTACCAAAACCAATGTTGTAACTGCCGATCCCAGCGATCCCGCTAACTTTGAAATTCAGGTCGGCGAACAACGCGCTCGTGGAATTGAGTTGGATGTGGCTGGAGAAATCCTACCTTGTTGGAAAATTATTGCCTCCTACGGTTATATAAATGCAGAAGTCACTAAAGACAATAGCTATCCAGTCGGAAATACTTTAGCTAATACACCCCAACATACTGGTTCATTGTGGACAACTTATACATTTCAAACAGGTCCTTTAGAAGGGTTTGGTTTTGGTGGAGGCATTTTTGCAAACAGCAGAGCTTATGGAGATCTAGATAACTCTTTCACTGTACCTGGTTTTGTACGGACTGATGCGGCACTTTTCTACAAAAAGGATCGCTTGAGAGCATCTGTTAATTTCAAAAACTTATTTAGTACCAGATATTTCGAGACTGCTTTTTTCGGTTCAGCCTATCCGGCTGCACCGTTTACAGTTCAAGGAACGATTTCTTGGGAGTTTTGAGGTAGACGGATGAGAGATGAAGCTTTCAACAGAAGTACAGGACAACTGCAATGAACGCCAAAACACTCCGAAACCGAGTATTTACTTTGCACCGCTACATCGGTCTGTGGATACAGAAGTGCAGACACCTGTAGTTTGAAGCAGATAAATTCCAGGCACTGTTTTGGTCAATTTTTTTAACGTAGACGCTTCTTCAGGTTGTCGCAGCACAAAGGCAGAGCGGCGCAGCCTATTGCTCTGGCGAGGAATAATCTCCTGATTTCCCGCCACTCTTACTTATTAAACGAATTGATTCAATTTGAATCGACTTTTCTAAAGCTTTTGCCATATCGTATAAAGTCAGAGCAGTGACAGAAACGGCAGTTAAGGCTTCCATCTCTACACCAGTTTCAGCTTTGGTTTTGACTGTGGCTTGAATTTGATAACCGGGTAGTTGGGGATCGGGTACGATTTCGACTGCGATTTTTTGCAAAGGCAACGGATGACACAGAGGAATTAAAGTGGCTGTTTGCTTGGCTGCCATAATTCCAGCCAATCTTGCAGTTGCCAACACATCACCTTTTGGGACATTTCCGGCTTGAATGGCAGCGAAGGTGGCTGGCAACATTCGCACATTGGCCGCTGCTACTGCTTGGCGAATCGTGGGTGCTTTATCAGACACATCCACCATTTGTGCCTGTCCTTGGGGATCTAGATGGGTTAAGTTGGCAAAATTAGATGGAAAATTATCTTGCGCCATTTGGTTAGAAGGTGTTAAAATACATTGTCGGTGAGGGCGTGTAGCTCAGTGGACTAGAGCACGTGGCTACGGACCACGGTGTCGGGGGTTCGAATCCCTCCTCGCCCGTTTTTAAAAGTTAAGAGTTGAAAGTTAGGAGTGAAGAGTTAAATTTCATCACTCCTAACTTTTAAGTTTTTCAAGGCGTAGGCATCTGAAGCTAGACCTAATGCAAAGCGCAGTGAGTTGGATAAGTTTTTGCTCGAACGCGTTAGGAAGAGGATAAGTGCAAGAAAAGTAATCACTGCACCGTAGCCAAACATATCGCGGTAGCCTACTTGTTCAGCGATAATACCCAAAAGAGGAGCAGCGATCGCAACTCCGAGATCGAGTCCAGCTACACATATAGCAAAAATCTTCCCCCGTTCTTGCGGCAGTGAACGGTCTGCCATCATGGTAATCATCATCGAGAACAGTGTACCACTACCAGCACCTTCAGCGATCGCAGCCAGCAAGAAAACAATTGCGCTGTTAGCCTGCCACAGCAGTATTAACGCCAAAACGTAGCAAAAAATACTAAAGGTAATAAACAAACCACGCCCGAAGCGATCGCTTGCCTTACCAACAAATATCCTGATATTAAAACTAGAAAATGCCGCAGCTGTAAAAAACAGTCCGCCATTGAAGTCCACGTCAGTGGATTTGAGGAACAATGCCACAAAAGTATGTACAGCACCAAGGGACAAACCAACCAGCAACATAACTATAGTTGGAACTCTCACCTGTGGACTAGCGAAAATTTGCCAAAATTTGCGATCCTCTTTTTGAGTTTGCTCCTGCCTTTGCACTGGCGGACTCGTAACTTGTACAATCCCCAAGAGGGCGACAAAACCCAATTCCGCAGACAACAGAAATAATATTCCGTAACCACTTGTAGCTACTAAATACCCTCCCAAGGCAGGGCCAATTGCTAAACCAATAGGAGTTGCGAGGCTCATGTACCCAATGATTTCACCACGAGTCTTGGCGGGTGCTAAATCTGTGACTAAGGCACTGTAGCCAGTGCCAAAAGCAGCAATACTAATGCCGTGAAAAATCCGCACTAGGATCAACAGCCCAATAGATCGGGTTGCAAAGTAACCAAAGGGTGCGATCGCAGCTACGAGCGTACCAAGCAATAAGACAATTTTGCGACCACGTTCATCGGCTAATCTTCCCACCATCGGGCGAGATAGCAATAAGCCAATAGCGAAACTGCCCATGACAATCCCAATTTCTTGCTTGCTTGCACCTATATCATTGATGTAAAGCGGTAGAGTTGGCAAGAGCGAAGACAGGCTCGACCAGAATAATAAACCTGCTGTAAATAAAATCAGCAGGTTGCGCCGCAGTTGAGCGTCAAAGGTATTAAATGCTTTCAAGGTAGATGCAATGTAATTGGTTTTTTGTCATTAGTCATTTGTCCTCTCTTACAAAGTTCTGATCGGAGGAAACCTCCGCTCCGACTTTGCGCTTTGTCATTTGTCTTTTGTCAGTTACCAATAACTAATGACCAATACTTCGGCTGCGCTCAGTACAAGTGACCAATGACTAATGACTAATGACTATTGTTACGCTACTTAACATTTTTTGCTATTACTTCTCGCACGCGATAGATAGGCCTTCCTTGGGATTCATGGTATGTACGCATGAGTAATTCTGCTAAAAGACCGAAGCAAAATAACTGCACTCCTGTTACTAACAAGAGAACTGCTAAAATCAGCAAAGGGCGATTGCCAATCATCTCACCTAAAACTAATTTGACGAAAGTTAGGTAACATCCGATCGCAGTGCCCAAAAACATTGAAATCAAGCCCAACAGCCCAAAAACGTGCATTGGACGGGTGAGGAATTTTTTCATAAACAGAATGGTTAACAAATCCATCAATACTCGGAATGTCCGCCAAATTCCATATTTACTACGACCAAAGCGGCGGGCGTGATGACGTACAGGTATTTCAGTAATTCTAGCTCCTTCGATGTACGCCAAAGCAGGTAAAAATCGGTGTAATTCTCCATAGAGGTTCATATCTGCCAAAAGTTCTGCACGATACGCTTTCAGCGAACAGCCATAGTCATGAATATTCACGCTAGTGGTACGGCGAATTAGCCAATTAGCAATTTTGGAAGGAAGTAACCGATTTACAGCACCATCTTGGCGTTTTTGCCGCCAACCACTCACCAAATCGTAACCCTCATCCAGCTTTGCTAATAACATGGGGATATCAGCCGGATCGTTCTGGAGATCGGCATCTAAAGTGACGATCTTTTTACCGACTGCATAATAAAATCCAGCAGCCATCGCCGCAGTTTGTCCGTAGTTGCGACGCAAAATCACCGCCTTTAAATCAGTGCGGATTTGCGCTTCTTTTTTGAGAAATTCCCCAGAACCATCTGTAGAACCATCATCTACACAAATGATTTCATAATTTATCTGACTAGAGGATAAAGTAGAGGCGATCGCTTCTAGTAAAAGCGGCAAACTCTCCACCTCATCATGTATTGGTATTACTACTGAAACATCTGGGACAATTGCACAAATCGCCCCATTTTCTCCTTTCACCCCTTGATAAACCAACCCACTCCTCATAAGCCTCAGCGCCCTCAGCGTTTCTGTGGTTCGTAACTCTTGATAACTCTACCAGCCCCTCGCAGCTGCTGATAGTACGACTGACTAACTCCATCTCCCTGTTCCGAGAGAATATCAATTCCGATCCCATTCCGTCCCTGCTCTTTGCCAGAACTATGGATATAATAACCATCCGCCAAATAAAGCCCGACATGGGTGGCTTTTTGGCTAGTTCCAAAAAATACCAGATCTCCGGCTACTAATTCTGTAATTGTAATTGGTTGAGTGAATCCTTCCTGTTGATAGGCATCTCTAGGTAGCCAAATACCCACCGAAGCAAACGCCGCCTGCATTAACCCAGAACAGTCATAATTTGGCCCAACCGTACCACCCCAAAGATAATAATTTGATTGTTGCATCGCTTTTTGGGTAAAAGCGATAATATCTGCTAGAAGTTTTTTAATCTTCGATTCAGAAAATGTTGCAGCCTGATAAGGTACAGTAGCAGATTGTAATGAATCAAAATCTGAAACAGATACCCATCCTGGATAGTTATCTTCACATAAATACACCTCAACCGCTAAATTTTGATGATTTGATGTTACCCACAAATGTCTCCCAGATGCAGCTTGAGTTGCTAAACGCGTACATTCAGGAGAATCATATAAATTCAGATCAGCTAAACACTGATATTCCCCTGATTTTAGATTTTGGATTTTGGATTTTAGATTAAAGGACATTATCAGAGAATGATTTTTTTTAATAAAGACGAACAACTCGAAAATCTTGGGTTAGGCATTTTAGATGCAACTTGGGCAGCATTTGGGAATTTAGCACGTAACCAAATTGCTCTGACTTGGGTTATTTACGATCCACCAGTGCGAGTAAATACTGGTGGGGCACTGACTCCCAACGCTTTTTGGGATCACCCAGTTCGTGGTTTCACTTATCGTGGTGTTGAGCGGATTTATCCTGCCAGTATAGTCAAGCTATTTTACTTGGTAGCAGTAAATGAATGGCTAGAAAAAGGCATGAGTCAAACCTCCAAGGAGTTGGAGCGAGCTTTGCAGGATATGATTGTCGATTCTAGTAATGATGCTACCAGCTATGTTGTGGATATTTTGAGTGGCACCACATCAGGGCCAGAATTACCAATCGGCCCCTTTGAAACCTGGAAATATCAGCGTAATATTATTAACCGTTATTACCAATCTTTGGGTTGGGAAGAATTGGAGACAATTAATGTCTGTCAAAAAACTTGGGGTGATGGCCCTTATGGACGGGAACGGGCGTTTGTGGGAGAGTTACTAGAAAATCGTAATATGTTGACCACAAATGCGATCGCCAGATTACTGCATAGTATTGTAGGTGGGGTGGCGGTTTCAAGTGCGCGATCGCAAGCAATGATAGCTTTACTGAAACGTCCTCTCAACGATTTGACCACTGACACCGAGGAAAATCAGGTGACAGGTTTTTTAGGGGATGGACTGCCTGAAAATGCTCAAATTTGGTCAAAAGCAGGTTGGACAAGTCAAGTTCGCCATGATGCTGCGTATATTGAGTTACCAGAACAGCGTCCTTATCTTTTAGTGGTATTTACTGAAGGTAAAGCCCAAGCTAAGAATCGGGATATTTTGCCCTTTATTTCTAGACGAGTTGCCGAAGCGATTAGCAGTCTATAATCCAAAATTTTTAGAAATAAACCATAGGTTAGGCGCACATAGCTAGCTGTGCGCTCCTATAGGGAATTGTTGGTTCAACGCCGTCTGCCTCAACCTGCTAGGTGAAGCTCGATGTCATGACTGGCCAATGGGAGCGCGACCCGTAAGATACCATGATACGCCATATACCAATGCAGTTTACTTTTAAACCCGTTGAGTATCTGAAATATTTCTAGGGTATCTTGTCGGCTGTACCCGCACTTTTGCTGTTATTTTTCACATCGCACACACAGTTTATGTTGGTTATGTGCCTGTCAGTCCTTTTACGATGCCTCGCAAAATCTTTCTCTTGAAATTATTGTGGCATGAACTGCAATGCCTGATAAACAGCTTCAGGATTACCCGCAATAGCCTTAAGATATGCCTGTGCTGTTTGGTCAGGTTCGCTGCGTCCTTGCTCCCAATCACGCAAAGTACTAAGCGGAATATGATAACGCGCTGCAAATTCCTCTTGGGTCAGTTGCAAGGCGCGGCGCATCGTTTTGACACGAGGGACACGACGGGCAGTTTTTAGCTGATCTTCCGTCAGGGGAATAGCATCGGGGTCACTGAATGCCGCAGCGACAATTTCTTCTTCCGTCATCGGACGCATGGGTGGGCTGGAAATGGGTTGTTCGCTGCCGTCCGGTAAAACTTCAACCACCGTCCCGTCCTTGTGCATTCTGGCGATAGTACTCGTTTCTCTCATATTTTGTTGCCCTTCGTGCCGATATTAACCGGATACGGTCACTGCGTTCAGTGTAGGTTACGTGAAGTATTACCCCATTATAAATGGCTATCAGGTTAATCCGTTCTTCACCATAATCCACACGGTCGTCAATGATCTCAATGGCAAAAGGGTCACGGAACGCTCCAACAGCTTCTTCAAATGAAACACCATGCTTTTGCCAATTGGCAACTGCCTTGTCCCTGTCCCATTCAAAATTACCCTCATCCTGCATAATGTACGGAATACCAGTAGTCTTGTCAACTGTCCACTGTAAATGAAAGCAGGACACAATACATTCATATCTTGATTCAGCAACGCTAAATATTTAAAGGCATATATCAACTTTTGACCCATTGTTGGGAAAACACTCAAGGTTGGTGATTCCGCTCATAAGCATGAAAAAATTAATACTTTGAGGCATTAGGTCAACGTTTTAGCTCGAACGTAGGATGTTGCATCAGTCACGAGCCAAAACGATAAGCCAACTATAAAATTTACAAACAACGGCAGAGAGTCAACGGCAGAAGTCCAACGGTAATAAATATCAATTAAAACTTTAGTTATGAGCATAAAGCCTATTAAGGAAGAAAATGTATTTCGAGAGGCGCTGCGCGACGAGATATGGTATCCTTATTTCAACCTCACGTTTTTTAGCGTGGGTTCACTTATGCCTTTCTTCGATAAATGTGATGAAAGTTGATAATAAATGAAAAATTGTCAATTTATTAAACATTTGGATAGCTTCCATAATAACCAACTATTACTCGGACGCGGCAAAAAGTATGAGTAGAGCACAGTTTCTGTCCTATAAGGATTGGCTTGAAAAAAGCTCAAAACAGCTTCCTAAATATCATGAGAAAAAGAGAAGTAGTAAAACTCAGCCCTCTAAACAAAGTAAAGGTTATTCTTGTATTCTTCTAGCAGTAACACTTCTTATAATCATTCCTTTGAGCGTTGCATTAATTGAAGTTTTTTTGCCAATTATTATTGGATTGTCTATACTTAGTTTGGTGCTTAGTTTGCTGGGCTTTAAATTTTCTCCTCTTACTAGATTTAGCTCAGAGGAGTCTATACACCTTGATCCATTTAATAGACATATTTTAAGTGGAACACCGCTTATGTATTATAGAGATGTGGATAATAAGTTCAGCAAAATAGAGCAAGAAAACAATTATTTTATAAATATTGCAGGTTTGAGATGCCCTGCCAGTTTGCTCAGTAGACATCTTTTTTTAATGGGGCAGAGCGGTTCAGGAAAAACATTGATTCTCTCTTTACTACTGAATAGTGTTGCTCAAAGATTTAAAGAACAACATAAAGTTAGAGCCTTAGTTCACGATTTTGGTAATACGCTTTATCCCTCTCTCAAGAATGCCGGACTCAATCCAATTCTTTTCAATCCTTTTGCCGTGCAGGGAGGTGCGCGGTGGGATATATCGAAAGACTGTCTTAGTGAAGATGCTGCTCGTCAGTTGAGTGCAGGGATTGTAAATAGTTCGGGCAATCTGTCTGAAGCTCCGTTTTATAATGCTGCAATTCGTCATACGATAGCTGCTATTCTTGCATATCTTGCGAAAGAGAGAGGAGAAAGTAATTGGGGGTTGAGTGACATTTGCGAAGTTGCTTCGGAGCCTGAATTGCTCAAAGCAGCATTGGAAGCAACAAACACAGGGCAGCTAGCAAAAGGGTATTTTTTAGGTAACTCAGAAATGGCTGGCTCTGCTCGTGCTGTACTACGCCAAGCAGTTTTTGAAATTCGTGGTGTGGCTGAAATGATGGATAAGCAATCAGAGGTCTTCTCAGTTAGAGAATGGTCTAGGAATTGGAGGACAACTTTAGTGCTCTCTTACCCTTTTGATCGCCATGAAAGTATGAAAGTGGTGAGTGGAATGTTTATGCAAGCTGTTGCTGAATCTCTCCTCTCTAAGGAAGCTCTTGAAATTGAAGAACAAAAATCTGGTAATTGCCAAACTTATCTTTTCTTAGATGAGCTTCAAATACTTCCTATGCTACCTTCTTTGTCAAACCTGCTAAATTTCTCTCGAAAATTTGGAGGAGCCATAGTTATGGTTGCACAAAGCCGTGCCTTACTGAATTCCATTTATGGCAAGGATGTGACAGAGGGAATGATCAGTAACTGCCAAACACAACTGTATTGTCGTTGCTTTGGAGAGGATGCAGAATGGGCATCAAAATTATTTGGCTCTGTGGAGGTTGAATCGGAAACTGAAACAAGATCTGAAAGCAGATCAATAAACTACTCTCAAACTGATACTTTGAGTCGAACCCAGTTGTTAAAACCAAATGTTTCCCCTGATCAACTCATGCTTCGCCCTATAATTTCGACAGACAATTCTGTTGGGGGATTTGGTATTAGTCAGTATGGAGGATTTGTCTTCGAGCTTGAAGCCTCTTACTTATATGAACAAGGTTTAAGTGCGCCTGTTGAATCGTCTGGTAGTTTGGTGATAAGCTGACGCGCATTTAAATTTGATAATTTAGTACCTGAAACTGTTGGTTGCCTTTGATTGCCATCTAAAACTAGATGACGAACAGTTTAGCTTCAGTTTATAAGGAATAATCACATTGTAGCTCTCGATCAAACAAAGCAGTGTCATCGTCTAAGATTAACTTGTCTGAATCAAATTTCAAGTTATCTTCTAGCAGTAACTCACTTTCATGCTTGATACCTTTATCCAATTGTGCAATACTAATTTCTTTCTGATTAATTTCAGGTTGTTTTGGTTTCAGTTGGTCAAAGATTTCATTTTTCTTATCAAGATTAATTTTATTAGATTGATGATTATTTAGGTTTTCAAGACTTGAGTTTGTAAATTCAACATTTTCTACAGAAATTTGCTCAGGAGATTTCAGATTCTTCTGTAAACCTCTTACACCATCATATAACTCTTCAAAACCATTGAGAACTTCTTTTAAATCACCTTTTCCCGCAATGTAGTTTTCAACTGATTTAGAAAGTGAAGAAACATCTCCAATATTAGGAATGTCTTTTAACTGATCAATCGCATTCCATATACCATTTATGTCTTTTTTTTCTACTGCTTTAATACCATCCTTCAATGCCTTAACCTTCTCTTCTATCCATAAACCCCCTCCAATACCAACACTTGTTGCATAAGTTAACTTCATTGCTCCGGCAATACCATAGCTATGACACCAACTTGCTAAATGAGGTGTAATAAACTTAATGGCAATTGGAAAACCCTTAACTGCTAGAAGTTCTAATAGCATAAAAGATTCCTCGAATACTTAGATTTTTTACTGAGACAAATGAGATTTAAATTTCAGCAACTTCTTAACGGAAAAGTGTCTTAACCCTCTTTAAAGAAACACGAGCCGAAACCCTGATCAATACGAGATTTTTCGATTTCGAGTGTTTCTTTCATTCGTAGCGGGTGGTGTATCGCCAGTGAGAGCAATCCAGCTAGCTTTAATGATATAATAAAAGTTGGAGATGTTCGTAATTTCCGTCAAGATGGTCTGATCGCCGATTCAAGAATGGTTATTGTGCTCTGGAAAGCTGGAATCTTTGCCCAATTTAAAAATCCCAACAAATAACCGAAAACTGATAAAACAAGAACAATCTGGCATACTGGCGGCATAGCTAACCTTTGTTCCGTCGAGTTTCACAGCATGTCTGCCCTGGATACCTCACCCGATACCCAATCAGCAAAAGTTGGTAAAACGGAAAAAACTCAGCCTGCTGTATCCAGACGCAAGTCGCCAAATCAGCGCAGATATAAGGGTGTGCGATCGCGGGAATATTTATTACCCTCAGAAATAGACGCGATGATGAAAGCCATTAAAAAACATGGCGGCAGACACGCGCACCGGGATGCGACGCTGGTTTTGCTTCTGTATCGGCACGGGTTGCGGGTGGGAGAAGTCGTTGATGGTTTCTTAAATGCTAGCTTGGCTTTTTCATGTTTAATTTTATGCTGGTTCTTCTCTGATCCTTACGCTTTCATATTCTCGTCAGTAACTCATTGGGAATTCAACTTAAATTCGTCAAACTTCAATACTTCTGAATCAGGCTTACGAGTATCAAAACGATAACTACTTATCGTACCTGCCCCCGTATCAAAAATACTGAAAACTGTAATATCATTACTCGCAATATAAGGCATCGGCTTTCCATTTTCACCCAGCAAGGGGGCAATTGTTGGCACTATCGGTTCTAACCCGTTGGGATCGCCAAGCTTAACATAATCCTCTTGATATCCAATTGGTACTTCTCGCTTTCTGTCACCCCAAGCAGCACCGTAAGTATTGCCTACATTAGATGTTTCTAGAAAATGCATTCCACTGGAACTAACAAAGCGATTCCACAAATGAGAATGTCCGTAGAATACCAATTGCACATTAGCCGCTTCTAATAAAGGAACAACATCGCGAATAATATAATCTGCATCTTTGGGGTACTCATAACGCACTGCTTTGATATTATTACCATCACGTTCAATTATTTGAACTGGTTCTGTATAAGCAGGAACTATGTTATCACCCAGAGTGTGGGGCGGATGATGAAACATCACAACTTTGTATTTTGCTTGTTGAAACTCACGGCTGTTAAGTTCTGCTTCTAGCCAATTGTACTGCTTGCTGCCTTTAGCAATTGGCTCATAAATAACTTGTCCATAGCCCCAATTTTCAGGATTATTTAAATCCTTTTCTGCTTCTAGATATCTACCCTTACGCTTTCCAGTTAAACTGGGAGTCCGCCACATACTCGTAATGTACAGTACCACCAAACGTACATCACCAAAACTGACTGCATAATACCTTTTTCCACCCTCTTTACTTTTTGGTAAAGAGAAAATCTCTTCATAGGTATCAGTATTAAAAGAATTATCAATTAAAGATTTATTTGGGTAGATTTTTTGAGCAACCACACGGGGAATTGTATCATCAAATTCATCATTTAAACTTCCCGTCCTGGCAAAGCGCCCCATCACCTCATGATTGCCAATGCAAGTAAACATCGGTGCATGTTGAATTATTTGTCCACCAGTGTAGGTTGTCTTAACACCATCGTGCGTCATTTCATATTTAGCACGACCTTGTAAACCGGGAAACAACGCACCACCAATATTATTATCAAACCATTCTGAGGCGCGATCGCTAACATTGACCAAATCACCAGCAAACCACACGCCATCAACCCGTCCCACTGTTTCGACCACTTTTTGCAGATTTGCTGCTGTCATCGGCTTTAATTGATGATCTGAGGTAAGTAGAATTTTCAGTGGTGTATCTGATTTGGGAGTAGCTGCAAGACTAAAAACATCACTATCAATACTCTCGCCGTCTTTTCGCACACTCGTGACACGATAGTTAATCCGCACACCAGGAGTTAACCCAGTTACCTCAGCCTCATGTCGCCAAATGTCCCGTTGGACAGGTTTTTGATAAACTTGTCTGTCTTTGGTTTGGTTTGCAACTCTTGATTGTTGGTCTTCACGTGTGCGACTGAGTTTAGTAGTACTTGCCTTAGCAGTTTGTTTGAGATTTTCTCCGTAGTTTACTGTGTGATTAACACCAGCAAATTCAGTAAACCAAACTACTCGTACTGAAGTTTCAGTTGGCAATTGCAAAAAGGGATCGGTGAGCAGTTGGGGTACTGATGTCATAATTGTTTGCCCAAATGAACGCACACTTACCAGAGTAAAGCATATAACAAGCGCAAGTATAGCTACTGAGGAAATTTTACGGCTGCGTAAACGTCTGAGCATAAGTCTACATACCAAATTTTTTTGGGTATTCACCGACTGAACGCATTTTATCTTAACGTCAAAGCCCTATAATCATCTGATATTAAGTCAACTCGCTTACCATCACTATCTGCTATTACAGCTCTAACTTCCAGATATTATTCAACTCTGCTTACATAGTGCAAAGAGGATACGGAGGTTGTAGCTCCTACTATGATTAATATGTTTATTTTTATACTATTTAGCCAAACCTCACTGATAAAGTGGAGTTTATTCCTTGACCCTTGTGGCTCAATAAAGTAACGTTTTGTTATTATTTCCTCCAATTGCAGAAATGTGCCCAATCTGACATGAGTATTTCTAGAAGCTAGTCAATCAGCTTTTGCTAAAAACTTTTGAAGTGATTGGGAATTAGAAAATGGCAGAAACAACGACCGTAACAGCAACTGGCGATAATAACATTGATGGTTTATTGATTGGAGTAAAGTGGGCATCTCCCTCAGTAAGCTTTAGCTTCACTGACAGCATCGATGACTATGAGTCTGATTATCGAGACCGTGCGATTCATGCAGTTAGCTTCCAAACGCTAAACGCAACCCAGCGAGCTGTTGCGCTAAGATGGATAGGGAGAGAAGGAGAGTACTACAATATCTCTAATCTCAGTCCATTAGAACTGACTGGTGCTAGCGATCGCGATGCAACTATTCGCATAGCAATGTCAGACGTCCTCGGGATAATATCAACAGACACAGCCTACGCCGATTTACCTGCAAACACTGTCCAAGCAGGCGATGCTTGGTTTAACACAACCCTTTACAACAACCCGGTCGTCGGTAACTATGCCTACTACATCTTCGGTCATGAGTTTGGTCATGCACTAGGTCTGAAGCACGGTAATCAGACTGGCGGTGTTAGCAATGTCGCCATGAACTCCGCTCGCGACTCGATGGAGTTTTCAATCATGACCTACCGATCGTATGTGGGGGCACCGGACACCAGCGTGTCGAACGAAACCTGGGGATATGCACAGTCACTAATGATGTACGATATCGCAGCGATCCAGCAGATGTACGGTGCATGGTTTGGCTACAACTCTAAGAACACGACTTACACCTTCTCAACCACCACTGGGGAGATGTTCGTCGATAGTATCGGACAAGGAACACCTGGTGATAACCGCATTTTCCGCACGATCTGGGATGGTGACGGGATTGATACCTACGACTTCTCTAACTATACCACTAATCTAGCGATCAACCTGACAGCAGGCGGTTGGTCTGACCTCGATGTGGGCGGCAACTTCCAACGCGCCTATCTTGGCGACGGTCATTATGCCCGTGCTCAGGTGTTTAACGCGCTTCAATACAACGGTGATGTCAGATCGCTGATTGAAAACGCTAACGGCGGTTCGGGTAATGACACACTTAGCGGCAACAGTGCTAATAATGTTCTAACTGGAAATGGTGGCATGGACACCCTAGTTGGAGGTTTTGGCAATGATAGCCTCACTGGTGGTGCAGGTGCTGATACCTTTGTCTTTAACTCTCTATCCGAGGGGATTGATACCATCACAGACTTCGCTTTCAGTGATGTGGATAAGATTCAGGTTTCTGCTAGTGGGTTCGGTATTGGGGTAGGTGATTACAATAAGTTCTTGTTTGAGAGGAATACAGGATCTTTGTACTTTGATGGAACCCAATTTGCATCGATACAGCTAAACTCTAGTTTTGTCCCTAGCCTTGACATCAACATTGTCTAGAGGGATTAATTGCAGGTAGACATTATAAAAAAGCTCAAGTAGGGTGGACATTGCTCACCCTGCACCTATGTCTTAATTTGGAGTTGGATTATCCTCCCAGATTAATCAGGGCAAGCGCATCTCAAATGCTATTGACATGAATAATATTTTGTGAATTCTACACATTTCCGTTCTTTGAGACTATTGCAATATAGGATTATTGTGAAGTTAAGGTAACAATTGTCCTGTCGCATCTTAACAATCCGAGATGTAATACCAATTAAAAAAAAGAATGCGACAGATACACATCTCCAAAACCTTGTCCTGTCTAAATTCTTAATTTTGAATTTTGAATTTTGAATTGGTATAAACTCTGGTTGATTTAGCGGCAAATGCTTACAGTGCAAAAAAATCACAAATTTATCTTTTTGTCAATGATTTTTAAGATGCGCTTACCCTGAGAATTGACGTTGGAACGAGAAATGCATCGTGAATCGGCTTTTATCCAGTCAGCAAAGCACAAATCATCCTGACTAATTCTTCTGGCGCGACGGGTTTACTCACATGCTGTTGATATCCCACTTGCAATGCCTGCTCGGTTTTTGCCGTGTCTAGTTTGCCGCCTTGCAATAGTTTTGCCCAGCCCAGAATCGGGTTGAGGGGCGATCGCAACTCATGAGACAGCACCGCCAAAAACTCATCTTTGATGCGATTGGCTCGTTCTGCTTCTTCTCGTGCCGATTGAGTCTGTTGGAGCAAGCGATCGCGTTCTGCTTTTGCTTGTCGTTGCTCAATTAAATCGGCGGCTTGACGAGCCAGGAGATCGAGAAACAGCCTTCGGCACAAATCATTACTCTGTTTTTTCAACTCGATCTGTCCGTCAGGCTGCGCCAGACTAACGATCATTGGTAGGGCTTCACCGAGGATGCAAAACTGCGTTCTACTTTCACGCAAAGCTGCTTTTGCTTGCTGGCAATCATCTTCGACGCGCTTGCGATCGCTAATGTCATAGGACAGTGCCAGCACTGCATAAACTTCACCTTAATCCTTCATCATGGAGTGCCGTGAGAAATGTAGTGGCGATCGCGGGTTGTTGCAGCCGATGTGGTTTGGATCTGAGGAGCATCTCAAAGGACAACTATATAGAGCTATATATCACTTTTGATGGAGACCACTCATTTATGCTACCCTCCAAAGTTAGAAACCTTCTTAAGAACCTGCCTCTAATCAGAAAAGCCCCAAGCAACTGCGTAACTTACTCGTGTCTGATAAATCTCCGATTAATCGGCGTAAGGGAAGGGGATGTCGCTTCAGGAGTGTTGGGATGGCGAAAACTTGATCCTCTGCATTGTTACCCTGTATATTTCACGTCTTGCCAGTTCTCCAATCTCAGTGTTATTTCGGCATACTCATTTGTTATTTCGGCATACTCATTTGTTATTTCGGCATACTCATTTGTTATTTCGGCGTACCCATTTGTTATTTCGGCGTACCCATTTGTTATTTCGGCATACTCATTTGTTATTTCGGCGTACCCATTTGTTATTTCGGCGTACTCATTTGTTATTTCAGCATACTCATTTGTTATTTCGGCGTACCCATTTGTTATTTCGGCGTACCCATTTGTTATTTCGGCGTACGCAGGTTTTATAGCGTTTCCTAATCATCTGGGATCTTTACCAAGTCGAGCATCTGGAGTGTGGGGTGTAATGACTGTGGTAATCATAACTATAGCAGCAGGCAGGAGGTAAAACTATTACTATTCCTAGCTTTTACGCTTGTCATTATGTCCTAACCTATGTGACTACGGCTATAATTATACGGACATGACATAACTTACGGTGTTTTTATAGTCTTCTGAGTTAACTTCTGACTCCTGACTCCTGCCCAAACAGTAAGTGGCTGCCCAACTTGCTTGTACAGTAAACTCTCTAGAATTACACCATTATTGTTGGCGGTGAGAGTTTTATTTGGCTGATGCAGAGACTCATAAAAGCCGTTGTACCAGCCTTTGTCAGACTTAAGGTTGGCTTGAACGAAATCAAATAACTGGCGGGTATAAGCAGTGTTATAAAGTACATGCCAGCCGATCGCAGCTTTGGCACTGAGGAATCGCAAATTGTTGTACTGTTCTCTGGTATCTGCGATGGTTGCCCAAGGTTCTCCGTTGACAAATAGGCTACTGTAAACAAAGTATGGCGGGCGATCTAAGTTGTCTTCGGTGACGGCGGTTAATTGTTTTGTGGCTTCATAACGCGCTGCTTGAGCAGCTAAAATCCGATCGGCATAAGTTTTAGGCAAAGCTTGAAACCCCGTTTCGATACCATCTAAGATATAGGGTTCGCTAAGAACGTAGTTATTGGCTCCAGAGTTTTTATAGTCCCGTTTGTCGTAAGGAATTCCCTGTCCGTAAAGATTGACAAAGGCAGTATGAGACTGATAATCTAAGGCTTTGTTAACATCCAAGCCCCAAAGCTTCAAACCATAAGCAGCATAGTTCTCATAGCCCAAGCGACCTTCTTGATTGTATTGTTCTTTGCCTTTGATAACGGCAGTACCGTACATTTGGCCATTTGTGGTTAGACGCTTGACTTGCCAGTGTTTCCAAACTGCTGCTGTTTGCGATCGCATTTCTGGATACTTTGCCTCGACAATCTTCAACCAGATTGCCATTCTTCCCAAATCAATGGCTGACCAACCAATTTCTTCCCGTTTTTCTAGTTGACCATAATTAACGGGTACGAGTGTTTTCGCATTGTAAACTTTGTTAGGTAGCTCTCCTTTGTACAAAGGCATTGATGCTAATGTATTCAACATTTTGCTCATTTTGGCTGCAAATTCAGCCGCAGGCACAATATTGAGTTCTTTAGCACTGACTAAGGCTGCGATCGCCGCTGTCTGATCCCACATACTTATAGAGGCAAAGCCATCAACGGAATTAATCAAGCCAGTTTCATCGTTCCAGTTGCGCTGGAAGTATGACCAAGCCTGACGGGCCGTTGTCATTTCTTCTGGGGTCAGTTTTCCAACTCCAGGAGCAGTATAGGGAATGATGGCTACTGTTAGTTGGTTCTTAGGAATGGGTTGACCTGGCAAAACTACGGATTTAGCATCAAGGCTGGCAACTATTTCAGCTTCATTTGCACCAGAGATAGGAGGTTGGGTTTTTTGTGGTTGTGAAGCAGTTAGGGATGTTGATGATATTTCAGGTTTTTTTATAGAAGTCTGGGAAAGTTGCTTAGACCAAACATTTAAAATAGCGATCGCGATCGCAGCAGTAAGCACTCCTCCTACAGAAGCCAGTATGGACAAGCTCTTAGGTGGTGGTTGAAAATCAGAACTCATACTGATTAAAGCCTTATATTGTTAGTCAGTGTTATTTGCGTATTTTCACCAAATACATTCTTCCCAATTTTGAAATCTAACTAACACCCAGAAGTTCACTTGATGGGAACTATTAAAATTTAATTCCGCCCACTACAATAAAGTAGTCACGCACCCGATCTCTGGAGTTCTAGCAGTGGGATTATTTGATGATTTGAGTCGGTTTCTAGAAAACCGTTTAGAAGAATTCTTGCGTAACAATCCACATTTGGAGTTAGAGGCGCTGCTAGAACAGCTGCGTGAGCAAGAAGAAGACACATTAAAGCTGATCGCAGATTTAAAATTACAAGAGAAGCGATCGCAAGAAGAAATTCTCTCCACTGCTCAAGAAATTCAGCGTTGGCATATCCGTATTCAAAAAGCCAAAAACGCCAATAGAGAGGATTTGGCAGCGGCGGCTCTTGAGCGAGAAGCAGCCCTGTTGCGCGAAGGAAATCAGCGCTGGGGACACATGCAAGGACTCAAAGAACGCATTAACCAATCTCAGGAACTAATGAAAAAAATTCAGCAACGGCGACAGGAGGTGCAAGCTAAAGCCGCCGAAGCACAGACAGCGCGTGCTAAAGCGCAAACCCAGCAGCATTTTGAAACCATTGGCTGGTCAAATCAGACTAGCAATTATTCTAGTGGTTTTGATGACTTAGAAGAGAAGTTCCGTAGCTGGGAAACTCAGGATGAGTTAGAACAAATGAAACGGAATATGCAGAAGTGATCACAGATGTGCATTGATGTCAACATCAAAACCTTTAAGACTTTGAGGGTGTTAGCGTACCATGAAAAAGTTCTCTCATCAGGGTGAGAGCGATCGCTTATATTTATTCGCGATAATGAATGACTTAACCTACAGGTATTTTTGTTGATCTATTCTTACTCTTCAAAGTTCACATGACTAAAGATATGCAACGCCAATTTACCAACCGCGATGAGTTGGTTTCCTACCTGCGCGAACAATTCCCAAGTGCCACAAAACGCGATGACCACATCAGCGAAACTCTAGGGGGACGCAAAGCAGCACAAAAAGCGTTGCAAAAAATCGACCCAGTTCGCTACGCTCAAACACGTAATTTCTTTACAGGTGCAGTCACGCGACTTTCGCCTTATATCCGCTATGGCGTTTTAAGTTTGCGAGAAATTCGAGATTACGTCCTTGACCAGGTACAGCAACAAGAGGATGCTACGAAACTAATTAACGAGTTAGGTTGGCGCGACTATTGGCAACGGTTGTATATGAAATTAGGGAATGAAATCTGGAAAGACCAGGAAGAGTACAAAACTGGTTACACTGTGAGCGAATATGCACCCGAATTGCCACAAGATATTAGAGAAGGAACTACAGGCAGAGTTTGCATTGACAGTTTCAGTCGTGATTTGAGAGAAACTGGTTATTTACATAACCACGCACGAATGTGGCTAGCGGCTTATATTGTCCATTGGCGGCATATTCGTTGGCAAGCAGGAGCCAAATGGTTTCTCGAACATCTTTTAGATGGAGATCCTGCTAGCAATAATATGTCATGGCAGTGGGTTGCTAGCACTTTTAGTCAGAAACCGTATTTTTTCAACCGTGAAAACTTAGAACGCTATACCGAAGGCATTTATTGCCAGAAATGTCCCCTTTACGGTCATTGTGATTTTGAAGGCAGCTATGAAGAATTAGAACAGCGGCTTTTTCCCAAAGGCGAATTTAGCAAACAAGCTAATAGCCAAAGTTGGCAACGTGGAAAGAAAGGTAAAAAATGAATAAACCAATTGTTTGGGTACATGGAGATTGTCTCAGTCCAAATAATCCCACATTGCAAAAATACCCTGATGCCCCAGCTATCTGGGTTTGGGACGAGGCGTTGATAGAGGAATGGCAATTGAGTCTTAAACGTCTGACTTTTATCTACGAATGTTTGCTAGAGTTACCCGTTGTTATCCGCTGTGGCAATGTGGCACAAGAAATTTTAACTTTTGCTCAAGAACATGATGCCAATTTAGTTGTCACAGCCAATAGTCCCAGTCCCCGGTTTGATGATATCTGTAATCAAATGGAGCGTTCTATAGCAGTAGAAGTGTTAGAGGTAGAACCATTTTTTGAATATGACGGCTATATTGACTTGAAACGATTCTCGCGCTATTGGAAAGTGGCTCAAAATTATGTTTATCAAAAGCCCTCACCCTAAATCCCTCTCCCAATTTGGGCTACGGTGTACATACAAGTCTGAAATAGCTTACTTACTTGGTTTTTCACGTCAGTTTTACCTCACCCTAACCCTCACGCCACTTGCTTCAAGTCGGCAGAGCCGACGGCAGTTGCTTCAAGTCGGAAATTGTTGCAAAATATTAAGCAATTGCAGCAATTAGTTATATATTTTTGGGAAATACTTAAACCTTTCTTATACATGAAGAAACAATTGTTGCAAAGTATTAAGCAATTGCAGCAATTGGTTATATATTTCTAGGAAATACTTAAATGTTTCTTATACATGAAAGAGCAATTGTTGCAAACGCTTCAATTTTGGGAACTAGTCATGAAGGTTAATTGAGTTATGAATGCTGAGTTACAATGCTAAATTTTTCACTCAGCGCTCTTGAATCTATTGAGGTTTGTAAATAATTTGTGTCTCTACAAGGAATATTCCTTTAGACTGAGTTTTAACTGAAAAAATGTGGGGATAAACACAAATGCATTCGTTAAATATCTTTTGTCACGAATTTGTAGTTGCTGTTTCCTTTGTAGCTTGCATTATTGGACTGTTGTTACTGTGGAACATTAAGGAGCAAACAAATGAGATGGAAGAAACAGAACGGATTCTGTTTAGAATGAGCTTTAGTTACTGGCTAGTTTATTGTGTAGCTTTTGGCATAGAAAAAATAGTTTTACCCGATTGGGAATCTGTAGTCATGACTTTGAAAATAACTACGGCTCTGTCATATTTCTTAACTTTTTCTTGTATTCTTAGTCTGCCGTTACACAAATTTGCAGTACATCGGGTTGAGGAATAGTTATTGGGTATGGGGCATTGGGCATTGGGCATGGGGCACGATTAACATCTCATGGCGATCGCTAATGCAGCTTCTAATTGATCTTGGGACAAAGTTGTTAAAATAAAGACTTCTTGTACCGTTTTCCCCTGCCGGGCAATGACTTTATAGCCGCCGCGAATGGGCACTGAGACACGCAGTTGCATTTTTGGACAGTGACCCTTTGACCGCCCAATCACTCCCGGCGTCACAGTTTGGATACCATCGTGCTGACAAAGACGTTCTAAAATCGGGATAAGACCAGAAAGGTGTGTTGAGTGATTCCAAACCAGTCTGGCGGCTTTTTGTGAAGCCGTGCGGAGGGGATCTGCGGTGGGTTTGCCCATGATAATTAAGCTGCTTCTAGAGGTGCCATTGTCAAACCTGCTCGGCGCAGCTGCTGGTGATAGAGTTCCGCAGGTTCTTGGGGCCCGACCCAGACGATCGCTTGACCTTCATAGTGTACCTGATTAGTTAGCTCCCACGCGCGATCGCCACTCATCCCTGGAATATATTTCATCAAACATTCAGACACGTGTTGAAATGTATTAAAATCATCGTTTAATACAATCACTTTGTAATTCGGATAAGTCTTACGGGTAACTTGATTAGACCGTTCAGGAGCTATAGTTGGTGCTGTGGACATCCCGTAAACATCTGCTGAAAGTGTCATAACCATAAAACAATTGGTCAAGATAATTTTACAAAACTACACTACAAGTAATTAGTTTAGTTCATTGTTTAATTGTCCTTTGTCATTTGTCATTTGTCCTTTGTTCGTTGTCTTTAATCAATGATCAATGATATTGTGTCCGGCTAAAGACTTATCATTTAGACCGCAGTTCTTGCTAGGGGCAGAGGAAAGAGGCTTTTAGGATTTTTGCACAGATTTGGTAATCATAAGTGATTAACCGCACTTGATATGACCAATGATTAATGACAAATGACTAATGACTAATGACAAATGATTATCTATTTCCAATTATCCCAGTTTTCGTTAAAAATAGATGTATCTGGGAAAGCGGTAGGGTTGCCATTTTGTTGCAAAAGCCGTTTGAGTGCTTCTAGTTGTAGCTCCTGTTTAGGTAAATCATCAACTAGTTGGTAAGGTGCGATCGCATTTTTGAGTGCAAAACTAGCAACTGTTCCCGCAGCTGCGCCAGATGACCATTCAAAGGAGTGTACTCGATAGGCAGCAGCAGCAATGTGACTAGTCGCAATACTTTTACCACCTACCAGCAAATTATCAATTTTCTGAGGAATCATCGCCCTCAAAGCAATTTGGAAGGGATAAGCTTGACCAGCACCACGTCTTTCGCCTGGATGTTCTGTGTTCCCAGGAGCTTCTGGGGGACTATTTACCATGCAAGGATGGAAATCTATGGCGTAGTGACCAATACCCACAGCATCAGGGAAGATGGTAGAACGAGTCCGTCGCATTGCTTTGTCTGGTGGAACTTTACCGTCAATTACTGATATTGCCTCTAAACCTGCAACTGCTGCTCGTAGCCGACGATACATATCTGCTGGCAGAGTCTTTGAGTAATACTCATCATTATAATCTCGGCGGGAAATATCAATTTCCCCAATACTAAAGCCTTCAGCTTGTCCCCAACTAGAGCGGCCAATGATCCGCCGTCCTTCTCGCATATAGGGATATTTTGATAAACCATGCATCGTCCCCATCGGCGAATTTAAACCGGTAACAAAGCGGTTATTGGGTTGCTGCTGCTTGACACCGTCTCCTAGTTGAGAATCTGTAATTCCAGCTACCAACCAGTAATAGAAAGATAAAGCGTTTTCTTCAGCCTTGCGGAGGGTTTCTGTCCGCAGTCCTCCCATCCACCCTCCTGGCTCTAACTGTCCAGTCGCTTGTAACTGTTGGCGGGTATAAATTAGGTTATCCTGGGCTGTTCCGGGGCGGTAGTCGTTACCCCAAGTCCAGTTTTGCATCGAGATATCCCCTGGTGTAGGTGCAGTAAAACTTACACCGCCGAATTTTGCTGATTTCCCTTTGTTTGGACTCCAAATGCGACGATAGGTAAAAACTAAATCAAAGTTAGCCAGTCGCTTCAATTCATAGCTGAAATATGGCGCATATTCTGGATAAAATGCAGGCATTGTCTGCGGTTGCGGTTCCTTAGTGGCCTCCATTGCAAAGGTGTAGGTAAAACCTTGAGGGCAATAAGGGTCGTTGTTGGCGCTAGAAGCAGAAGGTTCTAAGTAGGAACGGGCATCAATACCTAATCGGTAAGGAACATCAGCAAGGGCGATAATTTCTCCAGTTTCGCTCGCGTCTACGACATACCATTTAGGAGCATCCTCTTTCGTTGCTTTGGGGATGAAACGGAGAATCGTTTTGGTAAACCGAGATGAATTTTCGTAGCGATAAGCATCTTCAATGGTTTGAGATAACGTAAAAGTATTGAGAGGTGGCGCGTCTTTTGCTGGTTGATGTTGAATTGCGATCGCACTATTAATTATTTTGCCATCAGCAGCGATTTCCAAATCCTTAATTACTGTGTTGGGAAACCATTGCAATTTCCCTTTGCCCTGCTTTTCGGCATCTTTAAGCATCTGGGCTAAAATGGCGTGAGCATCGCGGGGAAGAAAACATGATTCACTTACCCAGCAGTCACCAGGGTTAAGCTTACCGTATTTACGCCCAATGCGGTTTCGCAATTCCAGATAGCCGCGAGAATAGAATTTCAAAGCTCGTTGAGTTGGGCGTTCGTCTAATGCAGATGTCCCTTGAGCAGAAATTTGTCCTCCTAGCCAGTCAGTAATTTCTGTCAGACAAACTGTTCGCCCTGCTAGCAAACCCTCGTAAGCTGTGGCTACACCAGAAAGTCCACCACCCACAACTAAAATCTCGCAATTTACACTTTTGTCTGGGGTTCTCGGTGGTGTGGCGTTCGCCTCATCAAATACAACTAAGCTAGATATTAAATTGAGACCGATCAATGATGTTAAGCTAAAAGCTACTTTGTGTCTGTGCTTCATATTTAAAAAAAACCACTCCAAATCCTGTGTCACCTTGTAGACGTTAGCATTTAGGAAATGTATAACTCAAGCAATTTTTCCAGAGCAACAGATACTCAATGCTAAATTTTTGTTATCACTTGACAATTTTAAGTAATATATTTTACTTTTAGGGAGTGTGTTGAAGTTCATCGACGCATCTCGCCCGAACCTTGAAAACCGCATAACTTCGTTGAGATGCATCGATGCCTTATGCAGTAAGGTTTCCAGGCTGCAAAATAGAGTGATTTGGAAAAGTTTTTTCCGGTTTTCCAGAGACGCGTCGATTGAGGGGTTCCAAACCCGCTCCTAGTAAAGTTTCTAAAAGGTAACTCTTTACATAACCACTTCCCCTAACGGGGATGGAAACGCGTCATCACGGCAGGTGATGCCACGGCACAAGGACTTTACATAATCACTTCCCCTAACGGGGATGGAAACGGAGAACTAAAATATCCGGTGCTTTTTTTAACTTTACATAACCACTTCCCCTAACGGGGATGGAAACAGCTTCAGTTGTTGGGCCGCAAGGGCGTACCCGTCCTTCTTTAAATAACCACTTCCCCTAACGGGGATGGAAACGAAAGTTAGCGGAAAATTGGCATAATAAAATCCCCCCTTCCTACACCCCCTAAAAAGGGAGAATCGGGTAAGAGGGGATAATTCAGGTTAATTGTTAGCTTTCGGAAGTTTCCTGAGAGAACTTCTTATGGATAGTTTTTGGGGATTCCCCATCAGCAGCTACCGTTATCAGATAGTCCATTAAACCATCTGAAAAGGGAAGACGTAGGTGGAAAGTACCATCGGGTTTAATTTTGATGGCATGTCCACCAATGTTTACACTGGTATTTGGTTGAGTTGCTCCGTGAATAATTAACTCAGCATCAGCCACAAACCAGAAATCTCCGTAGGCACGACTGAATACCCGGACGTTAGCGGAACGAGCGATGAGTAACCAACGATCACTATCAGCAATATAGCCAATTTCAACCATATAATCGCGATCGCTCACGGGAATCGCCACAAAGCGATCGCGTGCTACTTCTTCAGATTCATACTGCTGGACAAGCTGGGGACTTTGATAATTCAAGTCAATCCCGGTTACATCATAGAGCCGCACTGCTAATTGGGAACCGCCTTGTTGTCGCAGTGCTTCAGACTGAGCTTTGGAAATGTGCCAAGAGACATAAGCCCACTTGGGAGTGCGGGGTGTGAGGGAAATACTGCTCTCTTCTGGGGCAGTTTCTGCTTCTACATTTGCTAAGCCAATAGCTGTTTCGCTTGCTAACGCGACATTTTCAACAGTAGGATCTGTTGTCGAATCTGTAGGCGCTGGACTAAAAACACGAACGATCGCAGAACGGGCAATGAATAACCAGCGACCGCCATCAGCGACATAGCCAATTTCAGCTATGTAATCGCGATCGCTGATGGGAATTTCCACAAAGCGATCGTGTGCTGTCTCTTCACATTCGTACTGCTGTACTAGCTGCGGAGTTTGATAACTCAAATCAATGCCAGTCACATCATATAGCCGCACTGCTAATTGAGAGCCGCCTTGTTGTCGCAGTGCTGCTTTCTTAGCTGCGGAAATCTCCCAAGATACATCAGCCCATTGGGAAGTGCGGGGTGTGAGGATAATACTGCTTTCTTCTTGGACATCTACCAAATCAACATCTGTTTTATCGGCGATTGCAACATCATCAACTATCGGATCTGGATTTACAGGACTGAAGACACGAACAATCGCAGAACGGGCGATGAATAACCAGTGTTCGCCATAAGCGATATAGCCAATTTCAGCTAGGTAGT
Organism: Nostoc sp.; assembly: GCF_036917535.1. Classification (GTDB taxonomy): domain Bacteria; phylum Cyanobacteriota; class Cyanobacteriia; order Cyanobacteriales; family Nostocaceae; genus Nostoc. Next base: position 169,890 of record NZ_JBALDA010000091.1, on the reverse strand, counting down.
CGCGATCATTGAGGGGAATTTCTACAAAGCGATCGTGTGCTGTTTCCTCACATTCATATTGCTTTACTAGCTGTGGACTTTGATAACTCAAGTCAATGCCAGTCACATCATACAGCCGCACTACCAATTGAGAGCCGCCTTGTTGCCACATTTCTGCTTTCTTGGCTGCAGAAATCTCCCAAGATACATGAGCCGATGTATTAGTATGTGGTGCAAGCACAATACTGTTTTCTTCTTCACCGATCTCTTCTTGAGTATCTACCAAACCAATAGCTGTATGATTCGCATTCGCCAGATCATCAACTATCGGATCTGGATTCACAGGACTGAAGACACGAACAATTGGGGAACGGGCGATAAATAACCAGCGCTCGCCATCAGCGAGATAGCCAATTTCAGCTATGTAATCGCGATCGCTGTGGGTAATTTCTATCGATCCCTCGTTTGTAGTTTCCTCAGATTCATACTGCTTTACTAGCTGTGGACTTTGATAACTTAAATCAATGTTAGTCACATCATACAGCCGCACTACTAATTGCGAGCCGCCTTGTTGCCGCAGTGCTGCTTTCTTGGCTTCGGAAATCTGCCAAAAGACATTAGCCGATGTATGAGTATCTGGTATGAGCACAATACTGCTTTCTTCATCTGCATCAACCAAATCACTGGCTGTTTCGGCTGCGTTCGTTTCACTTTGAGCATCCGATCCGAGAGTGCTAGCCCAAGCACCAACTCCTGCACCCGTAGCTAAAGCCGCCGCCGCGGCCAAATCTGTAGAGTTAGCTTCAGCAACACCTTCCCCGACAGTCGGCTCGGCGGGAAGTTCTTCCTCTGGCAAATTTAAAGTGGGTTCGGCTGCGTCCGCTACCACATTCAATGCATCTTTACTCAATACATCTTCTGGAAATTCCGGTAAATCGAGTAATGAGGATGTATCTGTCGCTGATGCTTCTTGATCATCTGCCACTTCCTCAGACTCCACTAAGGGCAAGTCATCTACTGAGGCTGTATCTTCAGTTGAGGTGATACTCTCTAACCAGTTCAATTCTGCCTGAAGTTCCTCATCTACCTCATCTTCACTAATTGCTGTATCCCAATAGTCATAATCATCTGTTACTTCTGGCACATCTGGTAATTCCGGGAGTGGAGCTATCACCTCAGATGAAGACAGTTCTACATCAGATACCTCTTCTGGAATATTACTCAGGTGAGGATATGAAGTATTGACTACAGCTGCCGGAGCTTCTATATCCCATGCAACTTCATCAGAATCAGGAGGGGTTATCTCCGTATAATTACTCGGCTTAATCGTATCATCAATTGCGTTTGCTTCTGTTTCTTTGTTGCTAAAGGTAGACCAGGTAGCTGCCCCGATACCTGTTGTTATAGCCGCACCACCTAAGGCTGCGGCTCCTAAGTTGTTATTTTCCGAGCCATTAGCTACGCCCGATGTCGCGCCTTCATAGAGGTTAGAAGTACCATTACTTCTCTCTTGTACTAAATTTGCTGTCCCCTGAGTAGCATTTTGGGTCAGGTCAGATTGTGTTTGAGCGTAGATGTTGAAAGGAGTGCGATCAGCGGTTTCTTGCTCTGATGAGTGCGGTACTGCCTGCTCCTCTAGCGTTGCTCCATTCAGGGAGGAACCTGTGCTGGCCTCGACGAGCGCCGCTGTTTCTCCATTGGGTGGATGAGGATTTGATTCTGGTAAATTGTCTGTTGTTTCAGCGGGCAATGGGCGTTTTCTCAGAATCCAATATAGTGCAGATCCAGCTACAGCCAGAAAAAAGACAGGTAGCAGCAACCACAATGGTGTTTCTTTATTTACAATTGGAGTGCTTTGTGCCGGAGCAGCCACAAAGGGCTGTTCGCCAAATGCAGAACTAGTAGCACTAGGAGAAGGCGTAGGCGTAGGGGAAGCCGCAACAGCAGGTTGTAAGACGCTGGCTGCGATCGCCTCGGCTTCGGCAGTTCTACCTTTTTCTATAGCCTGCTGTCCTGGGGGTGCTAGAGTAAAGCCAAGAAAATCTACTGTAGTTAAACTCTGATTTTTTTTGTAAACGTAAACTAAAGGTTGCGAGAAGGGATATTTAGGATCATTTGGCAAGGCTTGATGTAATTGCAGAACTCGCACACCTTTCAACTTCGACACCTGATTAGCTAGCACATAGCTGATGCCGTCTTTGCCCAGTTGTTTGATGATTTCTGCGGTATTATCGTCAGTTACTTGGGTAGCATTAGTTCCTGTAGCAAATTCAGCAGTTTTGAACGCTGGATAAGTACGAAAAGTATTGCGAGTTTCACTTGTGTTCGGGTGATCGATGAACCGAATCTTTCCTGAAGGCCCTCCCAGCTGTGACCAATTTGTAATTTGTCCTCGAAAAATCCGGGCGAATTGCTTACTAGTTAAGCTTTCTTTAAAAGGATTGTCTGCACCAACTACGATCGCAATCTTCTCACGCTGCAAACGAATTTGCTCTAGTCCTTGGGCTTTTTCTGCTGGCGTTAACCCGCGCCCCATTGCGACTATATCGATTTTGCCATCTAGCAATTCTTTCAGCGCCGTCTCAGTGCCGTTAGCAGCAACTTCAACCTTTTTACCGCTAAACTGTTTTTCAAAGCTTTCTTTCAAGCTTTGGTTGATTGCACTCAAGCTACTGGAACCGTCAATCCGCACTATCGATTCATTTTGCCCTGTTTGTGGCAGTGGCGAAGAGGTTGCTTCAGGTGTAGATTGTGCCAGCATCGGTGCTGATACCAGCAGAGATGCTGCCATCGGGGTTGTAGCTAAGGCAACCCATAGTATCAGCCTGACTATCGAAGTATCTTTTTTTTCTTGTTGCCACATAAGCCCCTTAATTAAAGTAAAAATAGAAAGCCTGCCAGTCCTAAATCGCGATTCTTTTTAAAGATTATGGAGGAGACGGGCTAATTATACATCTGAGTTATCTTTAGTTCTAATTATTCCAAAGCACCTATGCTGATTTATACTTCGCTTGAGCTTGGATAGCATGATAATTTATACTCTAATTGCCAAAGTCTGTTTACTATAAATTTTTCTAAGTTAGATTGCAACTTAAGTAGGTTGGTGTGAATATTTATCGTTGGGATGAGGCAGGAGGCAGCTATGCTGGAGGCAGGAGGGAAGAGGGTTTGAGTCTATTTAATTTTTTCTTAACATAGTTTGGTTTTTCCACACCATTTTACTTATACCAAGTTGGTAACTTCTGGTCACAATTATGAATCATTGAATTACTAAAACTGGTAAAGTGTAGCAAATTCAATATTATTTAACAATATTATTTTTAGTAGTGCTGTTAGCGGAAGCGGGGCGTTTAGCCCGTGCTGAGTAAAAAATCCTAGCTCCTAAAACATTTTCATGCAAAGCTTTTGAAACTCGTTTCATTGAGACTGTTTTAAGCGAATACTCATTGTTCTGCACTTAATTTGAGATAACAATGACAATCTGGCTTATCAATCAGTGACTCAACCAAAGCATTTAAGGCAGTTGCAGCCAATGCGCCACCTCCCAAAGTCCCTTCAACTGTAATATAAGGTATCCCTTGTTGCATCAGTTTTCGCTTGGCTGCGGGAGCATGGCTAAAGCCAATGGGCATTCCAATTACTAATACAGGTTGAATTTTTTGGTTAGCAATGGCTTCACAAGCTTCCAGAAGTACTGAGGGAGCATAACCAACTACCAGCACACATCCATTACTTACTTGCAGCAATTTTGTTCGCCATTCTTGATGTTGCCAAAAAGCGAGTTCTGCCTCTGTGGCAGTGGTAATATGGGGGTTATCAATCAAGGTTTGGGTGTAACATCCCAAGTGAAGTAATCGGGTTTGATCTAAAGCAGCAGCAACCGTTTGAGTATCGACAACAATTTGACAACTTGAAGATAAAGCTTCTCGACTAGCTGCGATCGCATCTCGACTCAATTTCACAAAGGACACTAAACTGACATCGCCACAAGCCAAAACCAGCTGAGAAATTAAATGCTGTTCAATTTCCGAACGCTGAGATAAATCAGGTAGTAAGCGTTGTAGCGATTCGGTAAAGGCTTCTGAATGGGTATGAATTTCGGCATCCAAGCCATTCCAGAGGTTTTCCAATCCCCCCAATCCGGCTTGGGTTTCAACATCAAGTAACTTCAGTTGCGCCAAAACTTCCGCCTGGATAATTTGACAATGGCGATCGCGCCCCAATAATCCTTCTAATGCTGATGCAGTTTGCCGCAGTTGAGAAATTTGTTGCATCACCGCCCGATATTGCTGCTGAAGTTGTCCCATGAGGTTAACAGTTGTATCGGCTTCTGGTTCCATTTCCAAAATATTGCGGATATGGTTTAGCTGAAACCCTTGCTGCTTAAGTGCGACAATCCGTTGCAACAGGAGGACATCTTTTTGGGTATAGAGACGGTAATTGCTGCGCGATCGCACTGGTTGCGGTAGCAGTCCTAATTGATGGTAATGTCGCACCATCCGCGGAGTTAAACCGCCGCCAACTGTATCAGTGAGTTCTTTAATAGTTAAGCAACTAGCGTTCATAAGTTATTTAATAATGGTAAAAGTCTTTGTAACTCTTCACAAGCTGCCTGAAGAGATGGCGGCGCATTTTCATCTAAACTCCCTTGAGAACACTGGTTTGCTAATTGTTCAACACCAGGCTTACAAATTGCCTCATTTTTAGGAAATTTTGGATATTTAGATTTTTCTCCTTCTTCTTCAACAACTTCTCCTGTTTGTAAATAATGTATCCAAGTTTCGATATTTCTTTTTGGCACGAAGATTGCTATTTTTTCATCAGGCTTACGGAGTTCCTGTGAATTTTCTATTAGTGCATCATCTAATTCTTTCAGTGTTGCCTTTACTGTTTCGTTATCTGCGTCAATCAACACTACTAGCATTCCTGAGCGATAGTTTTTTCTCCGGTATTCTTTAACCTCTGCTGCATAACGCTTTCTAACAAACTGCTCTCCTGCACCTTTTCCTTTTGGAGAAGTCCTAATTGTGAGGTTTTTTGGATTTATATTAAAGCCTCGCTTTTTTAAAAAATGATATGCAAAAACTTGCTGTTGTAAATCCTCACACAAAATTACTATCTGTACTCTATTCTGGGTCATAGAGCCAGCCCCGCGCAATCAGTTCTGAAATTGGTAATCCTGAATTTTCAGCTTCTTGATTACTAATTGCTTTTACTCGTACAGGTGCATTATTTTGACGTTCAAACCAATAACCTATAGGTGAAGTTAAAAGATAATTAATTAATACAGGATGATGCGAAATTAGTAAAGCTTGTATTTTCCCATCAATACAAAAATCATAAAGTTGAATTAGCCAAGGTTGAATTTCCGGCAGAGCTAAAAAATTCTCTGGCTCATCAATGCAAAGTGTATAATCTTCAGATTCAGTGCAATAAAGAATGCTATACAAAGCAATCACCACTTTTTGACCATCGGATAATTCACCAAATCGATAATCAATAATTTTTGTTCTATCTTCATTTATTAAGAAACGTAATTTTAAAGTTCGATATTCTTCACTAAATTGTTCAAATTTAAAACTTACAAAACCATCTAATACATCCTTGAGAATATTTATCAGATCAGCAATTTTACCCTGATCTTGGGAAATGTAGCGATACCAAGAGACAAAGTTCTCCATTCTATAAGTCAATTGTATTTCTTCATGTTCGCTACCATCGACCATCAAACTAGGAACTATTTGGACAATAATAAACCTTTCTAGACGTTTTTTGAACCAAGTTAACTTTGTATTATCATCTCTTGGCATTATTAAGGGAATTATAGATTGCGACCAATCAAAATTATATCTTGAGCCAGCTAAATAATTATCATAAAAAGTTTGAACTTCACCCCTGTCAAACTGTAATAAAGGTCTGTTATTAAACCACAAACGCTCATACCAAACATAGCTTTTTCCTTGATGGTGTTCAATGGCAAGTTCATATTTGTAACTACCACCATTACCAGCAATATCTAGATCAAAACGTTGAAGAGACAGAGTTTGCCAACGGGTACAGTCAGAAGGCTTAAAAATTCTCTCTACTTTACTATCACCACTTACAAACGTTTGAATTTTCCGCAAGACTTCAAAAACCGTTGATTTACCTGTCCCATTACCGCCAAGAAACAGGTTAATTGAGTCAAAATTCATCTCAAAATTTATTAAGCCGCGAAAGTTATCAATATAAATTCGCTTTAGCATAGATTTTTTCCTCTTAGGTGCAATTATTTTAAAGCTAACAGTTAAATCGTTGCATTTATCCACATCCCGCTTTTGATAAATACTCCAAAAACGCAGATAAAAATTTAACTTTGCTTACCTATGCCCTTGCTTCAGCCCTCTTCTAGGTTTCAAAATCATTATAAACCTTGACATTAACATTAATGTCAAGGTTTAGCGTGAGAGAGTCTTGTTAATTCACCTCTCATGCTTTATCCCCAACGTTTGGGCAAATTCACCAGAGAACACGCAGATACCGTAGCTGCACTTTTGTGTGGATTCCTATTATTTCTCGGATGGTTCGCCTTACATCTTGGCGCTTTGGGATTAGCGTTCCTGCTGCTACCTGCTGCTTATGTAATTGGTGGTTACGAAAGTGCGCGGGAAGGATTGACTACTCTCTTCAAAGAAAAAGAACTTGATGTAGATTTGCTGATGATTGTGGCAGCGATTGGTGCTGCTAGTCTCGGCTTATGGCGAAGAGAATATCATCTAATTATTGATGGGGCAATTTTGATTTTGATCTTTGCCATCAGTGGCGCATTAGAAAGCTATGCTATGCAGCGAACTGAGCGGAGTATCCGCAGTTTGATGAGCCTGACACCAGATACAGCCAGGGTTTTGCTTCAGGGAAACGAAAAGAAAATTCCTATCAGTCAGTTAAAAGTGGGTGATCAGATTGTCGTCAAACCTGGAGAGTTAATTCCTACCGATGGAATAATTTTATCTGGTTATAGCACCCTTAATCAAGCTGCGATTACAGGCGAGTCTTTACCTGTAGAGAAAACAGTCGGTGCAGAAGTATTTGCCGGTACACTTAACGGCTATGGTGCATTGCAAATTAAAGTACATAAGCCAGCCCAAAGCAGTTTAATTCAGCGTGTGATTCGCTTGGTAGAACAGGCAAAGACTCAAGCACCTCCTTCCCAAGAGTTTATTGATCGCTTTGAGAAAGGATATGCCAAAGTCATTGTAGTAGCTGGGATATTGCTGGCAACTTTACCGCCATTTCTTTGGGGATGGGATTGGGAAACAACAATTTATCGTGCTCTTACTTTTCTGGTGGTGGCTTCTCCCTGTGCGCTGATGGCTGCAATTATGCCCACGCTGCTTTCAGGAATCGCCAATGGTGCAAGACAGGGGATTTTATTTAAGAATGGGGCGCAGTTGGAGAAGATTGGCAAAGTCCGAGCGATCGCATTTGATAAAACTGGCACTCTCACAACAGGACAGTTACAGGTATTTCAGGTAATTACAAATAGTAAATACACTAGCAATGATGTATTAAAAAGTGCTGCTAGTGTAGAATCATCTTCTGAACATCCCATCGGTAAAGCAATTGTACAGGCAGCTAGTGATTTAAATTGGGTTAGTGCAATCCAAGTACAAGCCATACCTGGACAGGGAATTGTCGGAATCGCCCAAGAGCAACAGATAATTGTTGGCAATGTCATTTTTGTACAGCATTATGTCACAAATTTACCTGAAGAATTGCGAGAAATAGTTCAATCTTGGGAGCAAGAGGGTAAAACTGTGGTTTGGGTAGCACAGGGAGCAGAGGTGATGGGTGTAATTGCGATCGCAGATGAAGTAAGAGTCGAAGCAGCCGCAACCATCAGCAGATTGAAGAAACTGGGAGTTGAACAAATTGTCATGTTAACTGGGGATGAGCAACAAACTGCTCGTAGTGTCGCCAAAGCAGTAGGAATTGATCGGGTATATGCCCAACTTCTACCAGAAGATAAGCTGAATGTTATCCTTCGTCTACAGCAACAATATCAAACAGTTGCAATGGTGGGCGATGGAATCAATGATGCACCAGCCTTAGCCCAAGCATCTGTGGGTATAGCGATGGGAGTATCTGGGAGTGATGTGGCATTGGAAACCGCAGATATAGTATTGATGGCAGACAGCTTAGAAAAAATTGCTGTAGCGATGTATTTGGGCAGGCGATCGCAACTCATAGTAAAACAAAATATAGTTGTAGCGTTGAGTTTCATTATGTTGCTTTTAGTCGGCAACTTTCTAGGAAATATTAACTTACCCATCGGCGTCATTGGCCATGAAGGTTCTACAGTATTAGTTACCCTGAGTGGACTAAGATTATTGAAATAAGATAGGACGCAATACAGTTCAGAATGAGCAACAAAACCCAGATGTAAAGATGCGATTTATTGCGTCTTAAAAGACCAGAAATACCCGAAATCACTAAAATTGATGAATTAGAAACTTTCGTCTGGTCAAAAAAAAACAAAATTTGGGTATGGAGTGTGGTTAATACTCAATTCACATTAAACGTAAGTTATTATTTTGAACTCTTAACTTTTAACTCTTAACTCTTGCTTATGCAAACCGATCCAAAACCAGGAACACTTTACATTGTCGGCACACCAATTGGCAACCTGGAAGATATTACCTTTCGGGCGGTACGAATTTTGCAAACTGTGGATATCATTGCTGCGGAAGACACGCGTCATACTGGAAAACTGCTACAGCATTTTCAAGTTAAAACACCCCAGGTGAGTTACCACGAACACAATCGTACCAGTCGTATTCCAGAATTATTAGAGCATTTAGTTAATAATAAAGCGATCGCTCTGGTGAGCGATGCTGGAATGCCAAGTATTTCTGATCCTGGATATGAACTGGTGAAAGCCTGCATTGAAGCGAGAATTCCAGTAGTTCCGATTCCTGGCGCTAGTGCAGCAATTACTGCTTTGAGTGCAGCTGGACTACCAACAGATCGATTTGTCTTTGAAGGCTTTCTCCCGGCGAAAACTCAACAGAGACAAGAACATTTAGAATCTCTGCAAACAGAATCTCGCACATTGATTTTCTACGAATCACCACACCGTTTGCGAGATACTTTGCAAGACTTAGCAGAGGTTTGGGGAAGCGATCGCCAAATTGTGCTAGCACGGGAGTTAACTAAATTGTATGAAGAATTTTGGCGGGGGACAATTGCCGAAGCGATCGCTTACTACAGCCAACGAGAACCCCAAGGTGAATATACATTAGTGGTAGCAGGAATTCCAGCCAGTCAGCCCCAACTGACAGAAGAAGAATTGAAAGCCGAATTGAAACAGTTAATTAGTCAAGGAATATCGCGATCGCAAGCTAGCCGTCAGTTAGCAAAATTTACTTCCCTTCCCCGTCGCCAACTATATCAACTAGCTCTTTCTATAGTCTCCAGTCTTGAGCCTTGAACGGCTGATATCGCTTTTTTGAAAATCAAAAATCTAGATGTGAAATGTGCAAGTTTATTTTTATACGGTATTTGGACTTAGGCGGAGAATGAGATTCTGCATATCACGGAACTGGGCGAATAAATACCGATATTCTTAAAGCGGTGCAAATTGAGCTTTCCCCCCTGCCCGAACAAAAAGCGATCGCCCATCTTAGATTTTTTTGATTAATTTATTCTTTGGAAGTCCCTGAAATAACGAACTGCATAGATGCTGCATCGGTCTAAGGCAGGGTAGAACGCATTTGCGTAGCGTCTCGTTAGAGAAGAACGCAAAGGAAAGAGGAGGTTTGTACAGCGTTTTTGTATCAGTCCTGTGTCTTTTGGCTTGCATTGGGATGCTCCCTGGTTAGCTTCCTTATCGACATTTTTCTTAATGTTAAATAGGAGTGCTATATAAATACTTCAATGTACAGAATGTTACTAATTTGTATATTCATCCTCAAAGAGACCTAACGAATATTCAAATGATATCTAAAGATTTTTGATATTAGTTCTCTAGATAGATCGGAAATTTTGAAGGCAAACTTTAATATTAAATAGTCAAATGCAAACAAAGCAGATTCTCAGTGAAGGAGAAATTCTATGACTAACATTATTGCTTGGTTGGTTTTGGGTTTAATTGCAGGTGCGTTAGCTAAGTTATTTTACCCTGGAACCCAAGGTGGCGGTATTATCTCTACCATTATATTAGGAATCCTTGGAGCCGTATTCGGTGGTTATTTGGGTCAAGTATTGTTAGGAAGTAGTTCAGCAGCAGCTGCATCTGTAGGAGCTTTATCTCTGGGAAGCATTTTATTTGCTGTTATTGGTGCAATGATACTAATTTTCCTTTGGGGTTTACTGACTCGTCGAGCTGTGTAATTACCTCAAATTTAGGTAGCAATTTTGGGAATCACTTCTAACTGCAATAAACCGATAAAATGACATTAGAGAAAGAGCGAAGAACTATAGGAGTTTTCGCTGGGTATTCCGATGCACAATTGGTACTTCAGGAACTAAAAGCTTCTAATTTTCCAATGGACAAAGTTTCTGTTATTGCACGGAGTACAGAAGAACAAAGTGATATTGCTGGTGTTGAAATTATAGAAAACACTGGCAATACATCCTCAGAAGATAGTGCTGGAGCCGTTGCTAGTGATGCTTTAGGCGGTTTTACTGAATTATCAGTCAGTCTAGCCTTTTTAGTAGTTCCTGGTATAGGCCCAGTCATCTTAGCCGGAGCGGAAGTAACTGCGATCGCTACCACCTTAGCAGGTGGTTTGCCTGCTTTGTTCCTAAGTTTAGGAATTTCTGAAAAGCAAGCACAGGGTTATAGCGATCTTGTCTGTAAAGGTTACTATTTGGTGATAGTAACCGGTATAGACATTGAAATTCGTCTTGCCAAGAGGATTTTTAATCGCCGTGACATTCAACAATGGGGGGTTTATGAGCCATACTCGACCCCAAATAATCGCTATAGACACGCACTTGGTGTTTTTTATCGGCGTCAAGACGCAGAAGCAGCGCTTACTGAATTGAGAACCGCTGGCTTCCCAATGAGTCAGGTCTCAATAGTTGTTAAAAACACAAGCAGTCTAAATGATATTTCAGATGTAGACATCAGCAGTTCTCAAAGTAACTATACTAATTTAGGAATTTCTGATGAGCTAGCTAGATATTATGAGCATCATCTGAATCTTGGCCATTATCTATTGGTATTAAAAAGCACTGATATTTATGTAGCAGGCGCAAGAGCTATTTTAGAGAGTAACAAGATTCAACATTTTAGTATCTATAGCCAATCTGAACTTGATGCGGCTAGAGGCGATGCCAGGTTATTACCAACTTCTAATTAAACGTCAAGTTAATATCAAGAGGTTTTACAACACAATGTAATTATATTCCTGAAATTATTATATAGTCCAAGCAATACTCTTGTACTATAAATAAATTTCATACCTCTATGGGTATAGGTTGTCTTTTGAAACCTAAAACTTCTTGTGGAATGAATACTGCTTGCGATAACTTAATGTTACGGTAGCTGTGTAAAGTGATGTACAATGGCATAAATATCATATCCAACTCCAAAAGCCACTGCATTTAGCGTTCATATAAATTGTGTTTTAATGAATTTAATTTTCACTATCCGGCTACTTAATTTTACTATCTAACTTTTTTCAAACCTGAGAGTTATTTAACCATCACAATAGAATATTAAATGAGTATTGAATTATTTAGTATTCCTCAAGATTTTTTGAGAAAAAGTGATATCAATATTAATTAAACATAAGCAACAATAGGGTAGTCTTCAAGTAAAATACTATCTGTTTCAAATAGTAAAAGAGTGGTTTCATAATCAATCCTACCATATCCAGTTCTAAACCCATTTCCATTTATACAAGATAAGACCAGTGACCAGAGTTACGATAGCATTGTATTATGGTTCCCAATCCACTGATAAATTCTACCTTTTGGCCTTTGCAAAATTTAGGTCTTGCTAGGTTAATTACTGCACTTATAAGAACCACCATTTTTTAGTTGAAAGTCTAATATTAAATTTATAATCCAAAAATAAGTGTTTAATTATCCACCGCAAGGTTCAATTATAAAATAAGTTATATTACCTAATGATTTATTGTAAAAAAAAGGGGCAGAAGATTAGATAAAAATATGATTATATTATATATAATTTTTAAGTAATTATTTAAAAAAACGTTATATTTTAAAAAAATGAGGATACAAATAACAATAGTTAGTCCGCAAAAAACTAGACATATCCTACATAAACTAAATATGCCCCATTTATTTTGGATAGCCAAAAGATAATTAAAATAGTCTCAAAAACAGAAATAATTTGAATACCTGCCTGTAATAATGTTGAACCGTTTGAAGATTGGAATCAAGATTGGAGCAAGTTTTGCCTTGAGTTTGGCAACTCTGGCCACCATTGGTCTAATCTCCTACCAAAGCACCAATCAGCTAGTTGAAACTTCGCGCAAAGAAAGCCATACTTACCAGGTGTTAAGTCAGCTTGAAGAACTCAACTTGCAACTGACAAATGCTGAAACTGGGCAACGTGGTTACGTTCTGACTGGAGAAGAGCGCTATTTAGAACCATATAACGCAGCCATTCAAGTAGTGGATCAAAAAGTTAAGGATCTTCAGAATTTAACAACAGATAATCCCAAGCAGCAACAGCAGCTGGATATTTTACAGCCATTAATCACTCAGAAGCTGGACGAACTTAAAGAAACTATTGATTTGCGCCAAAACCAAGGTTTTGAAGCTTCTCAGAAGGTCGTTCTGACAGACCGGGGAAAGCAGCTAATGAGTGAAATCCGCAAAGTTATCCAGACGATGGAACATGAGGAGAATACACTGCTGAAACAGCGCTCTGAGAAGGCACAAACTGCTGCTCGCCAAACACTCGCCAGTATTGTTTATAGTATTCCCTTATTTTCTTTGCTCTTAGCTTTAATCGGATTCGCCCTGACCAGACATATCTCAGTACCGCTGAAGCGAGTTTCTGATTTGGCTCAAAAGGTGGCAGATGGGGATTTATTGGTCAGTTTACCAGATAGCGATCGCCAGGATGAAATTGGTGTGTTGACGCGCACCTTCAACCAAATGATTGTTAATCTGCAAAACACAACTCAAAAAAATGAGGAGCAAAACTGGCTAAAATCTAACTTAGCTGAATTTACCCAGATGCTCCAAGGGCAGCGAAATCTAGAAAGTGCATCTCGCCTAATATTGTCGAATCTAGCACCACTGGTTGGAGCTTCACAAGGCGTTTTTTATGTGATGGACTCTATAGGCGACCAGCCTGTGCTGAAGTTGTTGAGTGGTTATGCTTACAAAGAGCGGAAAAACCTAGCAAATCAGTTTCGCTTGGGTGAGGGATTAGTCGGACAATCGGCCTTAGAAAAACAAAGAATCCTCCTCACGGAAGTTCCCAATGACTATATCCGGATCAGTTCCGGTTTGGGAGAAGCACCACCGCTAAATATTATTGTGTTGCCCATACTATTTGAGGCGGAGGTAAGTGCTGTAATTGAACTTGCCTCTTTTGGGCCTTTTAGAAAGTTACACCTGACATTTCTAGAGCAATTGAGTGAAAATCTGGGCGTATTTTTAAATAACATCGCCTCACAATTGCAAACACAGCAACTACTTGAAGAGTCTGTTGCTTTAACAGAGGAACTGCAAACCCAGCAAGAAGAATTACAGCAAAGCAATCAACGCTTGGAAGAACAGGCGCAAGATTTGGAGGAATCACAATTTATTGTCAAGCAATCTAACGAAGAATTGCAACAACTAAATGAGGAGCTAGAAGAAAAGGCAGAATTATTAGAAACTCAAAATCGGGAAGTAGCCCGCAAGAACCAGGAAGTTGAGCGGGCGAGGCAGTCTTTGGAAGAAAAAGCTGAACAACTGGCCTTGTCTTCCAAATATAAGTCAGAATTTCTAGCGAATATGTCCCACGAACTGCGGACACCGTTAAATAGCCTATTAATTTTAGCAAGGCTGCTAGCAGATAACTCTCTTAACAACTTGACCGAGAAACAGGTAGAGTACAGCCGGACTATTTACTCGGCTGGGACTGATTTGCTGGAATTAATCAATGACATTTTAGATTTGGCAAAAATTGAGTCGGGTACTATGTCGCTCGATATTGAGCAAATTGCTCTTGCAGATTTGCAGACATCTCTAGAGCAGACTTTTCGGCAAGTTGCCCACAATAAAGAACTCAGTTTTACTATTGAACGGGATGAGAAGTTACCCCCGACAATTTATAACGACTCCAAACGTCTGCAACAAGTGCTGAAAAATCTCCTAGCTAACGCTTTTAAATTTACAGAACAGGGAGGTGTGAAATTACAAATATTCCAAGTTGATAATTCCATGATTGCTTTTGCCGTCAGCGACACGGGCATAGGCATTCCAGCCGAAAAGCAGAAGATTATTTTCGAGGCATTTCAGCAGGCAGATGGTACTACCAGCCGCAAGTACGGGGGGACTGGCTTGGGCTTGTCCATCAGCCGTGAATTAGCTCAACTGTTGGGAGGGAGAATTGAACTACTCAGCCAGCCAGGACAGGGAAGCACCTTCACCCTTTACTTGCCCAGGCAACAGGAAAAAAATGACCAAAATATCACCACACCAGCCTTTGAGCCAATTACCTCTATCCCTACAGTATCGACCATTAAAGAACTGCCAATCGTGGAAAGCAGACCCACAACTGTGGACATCTCTCCATCAGTGAAAGTGCTTACCAGCTTACCCAACGATATTCCAGATGACCGGGAAATAATTCAACCAGGCGATCGCATTTTGCTAATTATCGAGGATGACGATAAGTTCGCCCGCATCTTATTAGATATGGCGCGTCAGCAGGGCTTTAAAACTATTGTTGCTTTACAGAGCAAACAAGGTCTAGCACTAGCAGAACAGTTTAAACCCAATGCGATTATGCTAGATATCCACATGCCAGAGATGGATGGTTGGACGGTGCTGGATCGTCTGAAGCATAAACCAGATACCAGACATATACCAGTACACATACTTTCTGTTGACGAAAGACAACAACGGGGCTTACAGCTAGGAGCGATTACCTATTTACAAAAACCCGTGTCTCCAGAAGCGCTAACTCAGGTATTGACTGAGATTAAAGGCTTTATTGAACGTCAAGTAAAAAATCTCCTAATTGTAGAAGATGACCCCGTACAAGCCCAAAGCATTATTGAACTGATTGGTAATGGTGATGTCCAGAGTACAGCAGTAGGTACGGGGGCAGAAGCCCTCTCGATTTTGCGATCGCATCACTTTGATTGTATGGTGTTGGATCTTGGTCTGCCCGATATGAGCGGGTTTGCCCTAATTGAGCAGATAAAACTTGAACCCAGGCTTTTGAAACTGCCGATAATTGTTTACACCGGTAAAGAACTCAGCCGACAGGAAGAAACCCAGCTGCGGGGACTTGCAGAGACAATTATTATTAAAAATGTGCGATCGCCAGAGCGGTTATTAGACGAAACTGCCCTATTTTTGCATAGGGTGCAAGCAAATTTGCCCACACCAAAGCGGCAAATGTTAGAGCAACTACATCAAACTGACCCGGTGCTGACTAATCGGAAAATTTTGATTGTAGATGATGACCTCCGAAATATTTTTGCCCTGACTAGCTTTTTAGAAAGCTATCATATGCAAGTACTGTTTGCCGAAAACGGCAAAGATGGCATAGAGAAACTGCAAGCTAATCCTGAAATTAATATAGTTTTGATGGATATCATGATGCCGGAAATGGATGGTTACGAAACCACCCGCGCTATCCGCCAGCTACAACAGTTTCGCTCACTACCAATCATTGCTTTAACTGCCAAAGCCATGCCAGGCGATAAGGAAAAGTGCATTGAAGCCGGAGCCTCTGACTATATCACCAAACCTGTAGATACTGAGCAACTGCTTTCACTACTCCGGGTTTGGCTGTATCGGTAAGGAGTCATCTTTTTTATTAGCCTTTTCCAAGAGGGCTTTTCCATACTAATTACTGGAATTTAGGGCGTTGCATAGTTGCGGGATGATTTAGTAACTTCCAAAATTCTCCCCTTGCTTCCCCTGCCTCCCCTGCCTCCCCTGCTTGCCCCAATTCATCCCACTGTTCTGCAACGCCGAATTTAGTATATTTCCCTGCTTCCCGTAAAGACAAGATACCATACCTGCAATATGGTTGCAGATAGCGATCGCCCAGTCCCTAATAGCCCACCACACAAACTTTGTGTGGTGAGAGCTTCAGGTGAGGAGAGGTAAAGGCGATGCTCTTTTGCTTCCTTTATGGGCGATTTCCAGAAGGATACTGATGCCCGAGGATGGGATGGGGTGTGTAAGGTTCTTCTAGGAATTTGCGCTCTTCATCAGAAAGCTCTAAATCCACCGCTTCGACAGCCTCTTTAAGATGTTCAATCTTGCTAGCGCCAATGATAGGAGATGTTACACTTGGTTGATGTAATAGCCAAGCTAGAGCAATTTGTGTGGGTTTCACACCCCGTTTTGCGGCTAATTCCACTACGCGATCAACTACTTGAAAATCTGAATCTTGATAGTAGAGATTGTGAGCAAATTCGTCAGTTTTTGCCCGCAATGTTTGGCCATAATCTGATTTGCTGCGATTTCCTGCTAAAAAACCCCGCGCTAAAGGACTCCAAGGAATAATACCAATTCCTCGATCTAGAGCTAAGGGTATCACTTCTCGTTCTTCTTCTCGATACACTAGGTTGTAGTGATTTTGAATTGATACAAAACGAGTCCAGCCGTGGATGTCTGCGGTATAGAGGGCTTTGGCCAACTGCCATGCGTAAACACTAGAAATTCCTAAGTAACGGACTTTACCTGCTTTGACAATATCGTTCAGTGCTTCTAGGGTTTCTTCGATTGGTGTCTCATAATCCCAACGATGAATTTGGTACAAGTCTACATAATCAGTCTGTAGTCGCTGCAAAGAAGCATCAATGCTGTCAAAAATATGTTTGCGAGATAGTCCTCGGTCATTAGGCCCATCGCCAACTTTACCATGTACTTTAGTAGCAATAACAACCTGATCTCGTTTGGCAAAGTCTTTCAGCGCTCGCCCGACAATTTCTTCACTAGCACCTAACGAATAAACATCGGCGGTATCAAAGAAGTTAATCCCCAATTCCAAAGCCAGTTTGATAAATGGACGACTTTCTTCTTCTTCTAATACCCATTCACGCAATTTACGCGAGCCATAAGTCATGGTGCCGAGGGTAATACGCGATACTTTTAGTCCAGTTTTGCCAAGATTTACATATTTCGTCATCCGATCTGCTCCACTTTTTGTTGAGATGCTTGTGGGACGTTGTGATGTTTCTATAGCCTTTTAACATTGATTTGCCTAGAATATTGCAGAGCTATGAACATTGCTTTACAAGAGCCAGTATATAAAATACTGTATGTTTGTCAGTTTACCGGAGTTAATGGCTATAAGATTAAGAATTGCATATAAATGAAAAATATGGAATAGGGAATCAGGAAATATTTAGCAGAGGGCGCTTTTGGCAAAATCTCTCGGATATGCAAAACGATCGCCACCGTCAATCGAAGCAGGACTGCGGCTAAAAATCATAGTTCAAATAGCATATACTTTTCAAATTTCAAGAGAATTTTTTAATATAATTCGGTTTATTGATAGACTTAGAGGATATTAAAATGGTTAAGGCTATAATTATTTATATATAAGTTGTTACTATAGTTAAATAAAATACATAGAAAACTATTAGTAAAAAATAAATTTATTGGTTGGATAATAAAACAGAAGATAAGTTACATAGAAACTATGTGTCTAAATTATCCTAGATAAGTGGAGACTAGGCAGCAAAATTGGTAAGTAAGAAAAATAGGAGATAGAGAGAAAATAATACTCCCTATTTGATTTTTTGATTTAAAAAAACTCAGTACATATCTATATCTATTACCTATTTTCGATAGTCTCATTCAACTTTTGCATAAATTCTTGATGTTCAATGGCAGCTAAACCTGCTTGTAACACAGATAACACCGTTGCCATTTCTCCCAAGAGCAAGGCAGGTACTGCTAACCACAACCCCGGAAACACCTGAGAGCGAATAATTCCCTGGTCATCAGTTGGTAGCGAAACATACTCGTCTGCTTGCAGCCTAAACCAATCTAACTGATTATCTAATGTTCGCCAGACAATATACTCCTGTACTCCATTCCGTCGATAGGTGCGTTTTTTGTCATGTAAATCGATCGCTGCACTGCTTGCTGCCACTTCTATTACCAGTTCGGGTGCGCCTTGAATATAATCATCCTCACTAATCAATGCCTGTCTGCCCGGAATGAATAGTACCGCATCAGGCTGTGGTTCATTATCCGGATCTAAACGCACTGTGGGTTCAATTCCCAGAACAACGCCAGGGGTTGCCGTTTTATAGTTCCACAACCACCCGATCAAGTCTCCATGTGGTTCCCCATGACTTTTAATTCTCAGTGGCGATGCCATGATATACACAACTCCCTCAACCAGTTCAGCTTTTCTGAGATGCGGCATTGCCTGATAGCGCCGCTCAAATTCGCAGCGAGATAAGCGATCGCCATTTTCCAGAGGTAAAACTGAAATCCCTTTTTTAGGAGTTGTAACCATCCCTTTGTCCTCTTTACCCAAATTGTCTAAACTCAATCAAAGTATTCTATTTTGGCAGTGCTGCATCCATTTTACTACCGCACATAAAAAAGCTATTGTGCAGCGATTAGGGGTGCTTTCGCTCACAAGGGACGTTATACCGAGTTGCGTTCAAAAATATTAGTTTTGGCAGGCAGAGGGGGCAGGAGAAGCAGGGGAGGCAGGGGGAGAAATACTACATATGATTGCAAATTGGTGTTAGTGTTGGCGTAATAACTAAAAGCAAAAGCCCACACTGCACCCGATCAAGGAGTCAATGTGGGTAATTCATCCCTGTAATGGGAATGTAGTTAACGGAACATGCTACTGACTGAAGTATCTTCATGAATTCGCCAGATAGTTTCTCCCAACAGGTTAGCTACTGACAGCACCACTAGTTGTGGAAAACGATTGTTTTCTGGTATAGGAATGGTATTGGTGACAATGACTTCCTCAAACAAGCCACTAGACAATCGCTCCATCGCTGGTGGAGAGAATACCGCATGAGTTGCACAGGCATATACCTGACGCGCTCCTTCTTCACGCAGTAATCGCGCCCCTTCCGCGATCGTGCCTCCAGTGTCGATCATGTCATCCACCAACACTGCCGTTTTGCCTTTAACATCGCCGATAACATTTAATACTTCTGCAACATTATGTGCCTGACGACGTTTGTCAATAATTGCCAGTGGAGCATCATCCAGTTTTTTTGCAAATGCCCTAGCTCGCGCTACACCACCAACATCAGGAGAAACAACTACCACGTCTGGCAGTTGTTTGCTGGCTAGATAATCTAGCAATACTGGTGAACCGTAAACATGGTCAAAGGGTATATCGAAATAGCCTTGAATCTGAGCCGAATGTAAATCCATTGCGAGAACGCGATTGGCACCAGCTTCAGTAATCAAGTTAGCAACCAGCTTGGCGGTTATTGACTCTCGTCCCGCTGTTTTGCGATCGGCACGAGCATAGCCATAGTAGGGAATTACTGCCGTCACCTGTCGCGCAGAAGCTCGACGACAAGCATCAACCATAATCAATAATTCCATCAAATTATCGTTTACAGGTTGACAACATGGCTGAATTAAATAGACATCACAACCCCGAATCGATTCTTGGATTTGAACGTAAAGTTCTCCATCCGCAAATCTTTTGCGAATCATTGGCCCCAAGTCCATGCCCAAATAACGAGCAACTTCTTGAGACAATTGTACATTGGCAGAGCCAGAAAACAGCCGCAGGCGATGATTATCGTTCAGTCCTGTTGCAGATGGTTGCACTTTGAAAGTTGCAGAACTGAGCACAGCAGATCCTCTATGTGCGTTCATAGCAATATTATCATTAGAGATTTAATAGATTTAACCAAGAAATAGCCTAAAAAAACATCTGTAAGCTTTGTTGAAGCTTCCATACAAAATTTAAACATTTTTGCATAAATTTATTATTCACTAATTATCTAGTCTTCTTGGCAAACAAGCTATTGATAGCTTAACTGACATCAAGTCCATCCACTAGGTCTATAGTTCAATTTTTTGGTTGAGGTAAGTAACCCTAATCGCTTAAACATTATTTGGTGTGGTAGGTTCTTCTAATTACCTCATTGATAGCTAGAAAGTAAAGGATTGACAACTTTAGTGATATTAAAGAGTTTGTGCTCACACAGTATAGCACCTCTTTCTAAGTAGACTATGGTAGCTTATTACTCTATAGTCTACGCATTGACAAAAATGACAACTATAGAGCCGAGAAGACGCTAGCTGTGGACAAAATTTATCCACACACTAGCAAGTTTTTAGATAAAATTTGAATAAAGATTAAATAAAGATTAAATAAAGAGATTTTTTTTGCTCCTAAAACATTACTTAACAAAAGTAATTCTACTTAAGTAAAGTGTTGTAAATATTTTTACTTAAAAGTTTTTAGTGAAATATAGAAAAATTGTTCAATATCAATAAATATCCTAGATGTTGAATCTGTCCGCGAACATCCTGTCAACTATAAGCTACCAATCACCGCTGAATTAGTTAGTACCCATATTGTTGCTGGGATAAAATTAATACTGTTGTGTATACTCTGATTTTTGGGTGGTTGTGATCGCTCCAGTTGGGTGCAGCGATAACTGCATCCGTCCTGCGACTCAAACGGATGATAATTTTGGATGTTAGGGCGATCGCCACTCGAATAAATTTGGGAAATAGCCCAATGGCAGAATTTTTGGAATTTTACAGTAGAATATTGCCGCAGGTAACTGTACGTCGCCTCTTGGACTTAATCTTTGTGGGTGACTTCCTCCTCAGTTGCTACTACACTCAATCAATCGATCATGCAACCACCGATTACAGTTGGCACTGTCTTGCAAAACCGTTACCGCATAATTCAAATTCTCGGACAAGGAGGATTTGGTAGAACCTATCTGGCAGAAGACCAGAGGCGCTTTAACGAACTTTGCGCGATCAAGGAATTGAATTTAATAGCAAGGTCGGCTTTGGATTGGGAGAGGGCACAAGAGCTTTTTCATCGAGAAGCTGCCATTTTATATCAAATTGAACACCCACAAGTGCCGAAATTCCGGGAAAGATTTGAGCAAGACCAACGCTTATTTTTGGTGGAGGACTACGTTGCAGGTCAGACGTACCGAACTCTACTGGCTGAACGTCAAGCTGTGGGTAAAACTTTCACAGAGGCTGAAGTATTGCAGCTGATACAAATGTTGTTGCCTGTTTTAGAGCATATTCATAGTAGAGGAATTATTCACCGAGATATCTCGCCAGAAAATATTATTTTGCGAGATAGTGACGCTAAACCTGTGTTAATTGACTTTGGGGTGGTAAAGGAATTAGCAACACGTTTACAATCGCCAGATAGTCCGCTACCGAAAACCACCGTAGGAAAATTAGGCTACTCTCCCAGCGAACAAATGCAAACAGGGGGAGCATATCCTAGTAGTGATTTGTATGCATTAGCGGTAAGCGCGATTGTTTTGTTGACTGGTAAAGAACCAAAGGATCTATTCGATCAAAACCAATTAACTTGGAATTGGCAGCGGTGGGTAAAAGTGAACCCGCGATTTGCCCAGGTTTTGAATCGAATGTTGAATCATATACCGAGCGATCGCTATCAAAGTGCTGCTAGTGTATCTCAAGCACTGCAATCTCTGACCCAACCCACTGTCCCTAACCCAAATGTGTCTAACTTGCAGACAATGGCAGTTAGTCGCCGTCCTGACTTAATAGCACCAGCAGGTTCACCCAAGAAAACCGATCCTGTGATTCTACCAAGTCGCAGTAGTTCAATTTTAGATAATCCGTTAGCGATCGCCGCAATTGCCATTGCTGTAGTGATCGTAGCAGGATTTGGTTCTTGGGCACTAGTAAGTTCCATCCGCAGTCAGTCAAAAACATCAGATGAGACGCTTCCACAAAATTTCCCTTCACCAGTAATTTCTGGTGGTACTACATTCACACCGACACCGACACTCACACCGACACCAACACCGACGCCCACACCAACACCAATACCCACACCTACTAACGATCAACCTGTTGTATCTACTAAGCGCCTCAAGCTTACAGCATCTAAGCCAACCACGGTTGAAGGTACTCTCAAAGCAAATCAAATCATCCAGTACAGCTTTTTTGGGCGAGAAGGTGCTAAATTAAACACGTTTATTGATCCAGGAAGCACCATTCTGCTAACAGTCTTAAGTCCAAATGGACAACCAATTGAGAATACTGCCCAACAAGTCACATTTTATCAAGGCACATTGTTGGTTACTGGTAGATATACTATTGAGTTAACTCTGCTTTCAGGAGTTGCCGAAAGCAATTACAACCTCAATGTTGCATTAGAAAAACCAGTCAAACCAACACCAACAGAAGCACCCTTGCCAATTCCCACAGAGACACCCTTGCCACTTCCCATAGAAACACCCTTGCCAATTCCCACAGAGACACCTTTGCCAATTCCCACAGAGACACCTTTGCCACTTCCCACAGAAACACCCTTGCCAATTCCGACCATTACTGAAGCGCCGACTTTGCCGCCGACTGATGGAACACAACCATTTTCTGGCCAAAGAAATTAATGTTAAACACACTACTAATTACTGGAACTGATACGGAAGCTGGTAAAACTGTTTTAACAACAGCGTTAGCAGCTTATTGGCAAAAATATTACTCGCAGCGACGCTGGGGAATCATGAAACCGATTCAATCGGGGACTGGCGATCGCGAGTGGTATCAAAAGCTATTTGTGCTAGAACAATCTGCTGAAGAAATTACACCTTTGTACTTTCAAGCACCTCTTGCTCCTCCCATAGCAGCAGCACGGGAAAATCGCCGAGTAGATTTAGCGCTTGTGTGGCAAGCTTTATCTAAGTTGCGATCGCAGCGTGATTTTGTACTTGTAGAAGCCTTGGGAGGGTTAGGTTCGCCAATAACTGAGGAATTAACGGTAGCTGATTTGGCGGGAGAATGGCGTTTACCAACGGTATTGGTAGTACCAGTGAGATTGGGTGCGATCGCTCAAGCAGTGGCGAATGTGGCATTAGCTAGACAATCGCGCCTCAATCTCAAAGGCATTGTTTTGAACTGCGTACAACCCCGAACGGATGCAGAAATAGCCGACTGGACACCATTTCAACTGATTCAATCACTCACTAATACGCCAGTTTTAGGCTGCTTACCCTATTTAGATAACCTGACTGATTTAGATAAACTTGCTCAAATAGCATCAGGTTTAGATTGGGAAACACTAACACTTGAGAATGATTAAATTGATATTCTTTTAATATTGATAGATAAGCTAATCGGTATTTAAATGCCGATTAGCTTAATAGCCGACCCTCTAGGACAATTAGATTTACTTATACACGCGTTGCTGAATCCGGGGATGAATAGCGCATCCTTGACAGGTTAAGGTAATTGCATTTTTGTCAAGAGGGTGCAGGAAAAGGGGATAAATCCAGCTTAGGGACTAAGGGAGAGATTTAACCACAACTAAGTCTTGATTTTCTGTTAAAACGAACAACCTCCGAAGCCTACAGTTCAATCCCGAAGGCTGAATATTTATTCTTTTGCAACTGTATCCCAGAACAACTTCTCATAGGCTTGCAGCAACCGCGCTGCACGCTTGATTAAGAGCGGTTCTGCACCATGCTTTAAGCCTGCTTCAATTACACTTAAAGAATTACATTCAAAGTTTGGTATAGGGCTGGCAAAGAAATCGAAAAATGCTGTATCTTTAGGAGTGAGATGATATTGTTTTTTGAGTGCAGCACTCATCCTTCCAAGATTTTCACCGAATATAGGGAAATTGAATAAAAAGGCGGCTCCAACTTCAGCCTCCGAACCGTATAGAGCAAGGGAAACTACATAGGCGGGATATGCTTGCGCCCCGGGTAATGGTTCATACTTTTTCAGATCATCTTCATTGAGGTTGAAGGCTTTGGCAAAATCTAACAGCAAATTGAGGGATTGAACCTCACCAGAGAGAATATCTCGAAAGAATTTCCCATTACGAGTTCCACCAAAGCGCTGCACTAAAAGGCTATCGCTCTTAATATCGCTCTTAACTATGTTGTATTCCTCTCCGGCAAAGGCTTTTAGGTTTTCCAGGGACACTTGTCCGTTTTCTAGAGCCGTTAGATAGGGATGGTTGCGGATCTGATTCTCTACCCCAGCCAACTCAAGGCGCAGTTCATCGACTATTTGCTTGGCTTGATTGGCAATTACATTAGAAGTAGATTTATTACATATTACTTCCGAGACAGCAACTCCATTGTTGGCAAAAGAGAGTGTGACTATCAAAGTGATCACCATAAAGAGAGCAATTGTAACTAGTTTGAGGACATAAGTGCTGTATCGTAAATGTACATTTAACTTCATAAAAATTCCTCAAATATGATTTTGGTGGGTAATAACTGGAGTTTAAATTAGTTCGCCGTGCGAAACTGTTGAACAAATTAGTTAAAAAACTTAATAAATTCTCAAGATTTATCTTAACCTCTCACGCATAGTCAGTACTGGTGTGCCACCACACTCAGTACCAAGTTGAATCAATCGGTCTGTCGCATTCTCTTTTCAAATTGGTATAAGTAGCGACAATTTATCAGATGCTCAGGTCATCACCTTGACTGTGAATTGTCAAGGTGAGGATTTTATTGCCAGCACAGGTGTAGACATCGCACCAACTCAATTAGGATACAGCAACATTTTTGAGAATAGTCATCGGCCCTTGGGTTTTAAGAATCTCCATTTCTGCTGCGTTTCGCACAAGCAACGCACCAGCGAATCCTAATGAATTCACAGAGATAGATTGGAAATGCTCTTGCGATCGCGGTACGATTAACATCCATTCTCGTGTCGCTAGTAGATTGTAAGCACCAGATTGCTTTGCATCTAAACCTACAGCGTGACGCAAAGTGTGATAAATTTCCAGTGTTGCTTGGGCCCCTGCCAATGGCGATCGCACCCAATTAGAATTTAGTGATGCGAAAGCATGTACAAAAGGAAGCTTTGCTAAAGTTGCATTCGAGTTTTGAAATTGTGCTGATGTTAGTAAAGGTTCAATCGGTATTTGCAACCCTAAAGGGGCAAGTGGTAGGGGTACTAATTGTAAGTGCTTGTGTCGCTGACTAGCACCTGCGGTTTTGCTACTGTTGTAAAATGCTAAACCATCGAAATCAGCCAAACACGCCCACATAGCCGTAAAATCTTCTAGGGTGAGTAAGCTTTCTTGTTCCTCGAAATCACGAGTGATGATTAGCAGATGATAATCAACAACATTGAATTTGTTTAAAATACATACATGGGTATCGGAGATATCCGCCACAAATAAATTTTCTTCATAGGGCAAAAAAGGATTAAACTCTTCACCAGAAGTAACAGATTGTTTTTCCTGTTTCTTCTTAGCTGCTTTTTTGCGATTCAGGTTAGACAAAATCCGCACTAAAAAGCGCACGCCATCCTGTTCAACAAATTCAAATTCTGTCGGAATCGAGAGTAGCGCCCCGCATTGCAAAGCATGTTCAGTCCGTTCTTTAACACTTGTCCATAAAGTGCCAGGTTTAAGTAAGATTTTCCCCTGTACCATTTCTATTCCTTCAGGCATGGTAAAGAGTACGCAGCGATGTACGTCTCTACGAATGACTATATTCCAATACGGTTCAATAAAATAGCAAAGCTTTCACAACAATGCAATACCTCTGCAACAAAACTGTCACAAATTATATCTACATTAATAATACATCTAAATATCTTTCCAGACAGCAATGCAAAACCAATCTCGCGACAGAGAACACCCATCAAATAGCATTTCACATAACACTGCTGATGCCAAATATCATAAACCCTGGAGAAAGGCTGCCGCCTCTCTATCGCTGGTGCTGCTGGGATCGGGTATGACATTGGCAGGCGGCTATATGGCTGGACACTCTCAGCAGGTATCTGAAAGTGCATCTAATTTGGCAGTAAGTCGAGTAAATGCTGCTCCTCCAATACCAGCAGGCACAGATCCTAATTTTGTTACCCAAGTGGTGCAAAAGGTAGGGCCTGCTGTGGTGCGAATTGACTCTTCTCGAACCGTAAAAACCCAGATACCAGATGAATTTAACGATCCACTTTTCCAACGCTTTTTTGGTTCTCAACTACCAGAACAACAGGATCGTGTAGAACGAGGTACTGGTTCAGGTTTTATTATTAGTGCTGATGGTCGTATTCTTACCAATGCCCACGTAGTTGATGGTGCTGATACCGTAACAGTTACACTCAAAGATGGGCGTAGCTTTAAAGGAAAGGTGTTAGGAAAAGACGAGTTGACCGATGTTGCTGTTGTGAAGATTCAGGCAGACAATCTTCCGTTAGTAGCCTTGGGTAACTCAGATCAACTACAACCCGGAGAATGGGCGATCGCGATCGGCAACCCCCTTGGATTAGATAATACAGTAACTACCGGAATCATCAGTGCTACCGGACGCAGTAGCAATCTCATCGGCGCTCCCGATAAACGAGTAGAGTATATTCAAACCGACGCCGCAATTAATCCCGGTAACTCCGGCGGGCCTTTGCTAAATTCTCGTGGCCAAGTAATTGCCATGAATACAGCCATTATTCAAGGGGCACAAGGATTAGGCTTTGCTATTCCTATCAACACAGCACAACGCATTTCTAGTCAACTAATATCTACAGGTAAAGTACAACATCCTTACCTGGGAATTCAGATGGTGGGGTTAACACCTCAGCTAAAACAAAATATCAACTCAGATCCCAATAGCGGTTTGAGTGTGAATGAAGATAAAGGTGTATTAGTTGTAAAAGTTATACCAAATTCACCAGCTGCTAAAGCAGGGATACGTGCTGGTGATGTAATTCAAAAGCTTGGTAATCAAGCAGTCACAGATGCCAGCAGTGTCCAAAAGGCAGTAGAAAATAGTCAAGTCGGAAGCGACTTACGTATGGAATTACGTCGCAATGGCCAAAGTATTAATATAGCTGTGCAACCTGGTGCTTTCCCCACACAAGTGCAATAAAATTTTACTATCAATTGAATAAAAGTGAGTTTTCTGGGATGGGTATTTTGCCCGTCCCTTTTTTTCAAGTGGCAAAATTGAGTTGCAGTAAGCGTATTTAAGCGTATTGCCGTCAGTTAGACACTGCTACAAACATCAAAATCGAAATTTTCGGTATTAACAGTGCCACCCTGTAAAGATAGTTTTATTCAATAGCAAAGTCATGTTTACATTTTTTATTCATGACATTAGTCACGGTTCAAGTAATGACCTTTATCACTAGTGTATAAGTCTTTTCAACTCTAGTATTTATTTGTCAAAGGAATTAATATTTTATGAAAAATTAATTTCGTAAGAATTCAGGAGTTAAAACTCAGGATTCAGAATAGTTGAAGAATCAGCAGAGCATTTAATGAATAAATATACCAATCATTCTAAATTCCTGATAAATTCTGACCAGAGGCGGAGCGCCTCCGGCTCTGCTTCTGACTCCTGGGTGCTGAATTCTTACTTAATTTCTTTGATGTCAATATCATAAAAAGGGAAGTTTGCGAATGAGTATTAAAAGAATGCTTGCTACTGCATCGCTGATTTTACCAATTGCTGTTACCTTTATTCCTTTTCAAGCCGATGCTCAGATCCGACGACCAATTAGGCGATCGGTTCCAGTGAGAATAATCAGAAGACCAGTGCGATTTAGAGTTCATACCCCTGTTCAAGCGAGAAGGAGGATATTGGTTCCTGGGCGTTGGGTGCAAAGAAATCGTGGTCGCCACTGGATACCTGCTCGCTATGTATATCGATAAAAAGTCTTACAATTGCAAAAAAATATTGTCCATCAATATTGATTGCAGATTTATTTGTTCATAGCTTTAGTTGGTGTTTAAAAATCCCCTTTAGAAGATTTTTAAAGGGGCATTTTTTCATATTTACAATAAATAGGTAGGTATAATTAAACATACAAGAAAATCTTAGTTTGTAATAAGTAATTTATCGCTTCTTCAGATTTATCAGGACTAAACTCCTGACCCAACGGGAAAGTTATACCAATTCAAAATTCAAAATCCATGCATTAACAAAGCCAGACATAACAAAGGTATGTCCGTATGTATCTGTCGCATTCTTTTTTCAAATTGATATTAGTCGCTTATGGAGAGCCAGTGCATTGGGCGGCTCTGCCGACTTGAAGCAACTGGCGTGGAAACCCCTTTGGCGCGGTCCTCTCCCTTTGGGAGAAGACTGCGCTAACTCACTACAAACTTTAATTTATTTATGCCTAGCAATAAGTTGTAACTGAATTTTAAGCTAGAGCCACTGCTGGTTGCTGCCAGCGTCCTACCGCCTTACCAATTACTGCTAATTCTTGCATCAAGTTATCAAAACTATCTGGTGTCAGAGATTGGGGCCCGTCCGATAAAGCTTTGGCAGGATTAGGGTGAACCTCTATCATCAGGGAATCTGTGCCAGCTGCGATCGCAGCCATTGCCATTGAAGGCACAAATTCAGACCAACCTACGCCGTGGCTGGGGTCAATCATGATTGGCAGGTGAGTCAGCTTTCGCAACACGGGTACTACCGATAAATCCAGTGTATTTCGCGTATATTGACGGTCAAAGGTGCGTATTCCTCTTTCACACAAAATTACATTGGGATTGCCAGATGCCAGAATATACTCTGCTGCCATCAACCAATCTTCAATAGTAGCTGCCATTCCCCGCTTCAAGAGAACTGGTTTCCGCTGCGCTCCCACTTTTTTGAGCAAGGAGAAATTTTGCATATTTCTTGCCCCCACCTGAATCACATCAGCAACTTCAGCAATTTTATCCAAGTCTACGGCATCCATCACTTCTGTAATAATACCTAGTCCGCTAACTTCCCGCGCTCTTGCTAACAAATCCAAAGCACTCTCGCCGTGTCCTTGGAAGGCATAAGGTGAAGTCCGGGGTTTATATGCCCCGCCGCGCAAAAATGCGGCTCCAGCCGCCTTGACGCGCCGCGCCGTCTCTATAATCATTTCTTCATTTTCTACGGAGCAGGGACCAGCAACGACTACCAAAGGCTGATGTTCGCCAAATACTACTGCTCCATCAGGAGTATTAACCACCACTTCTGAAGCTTCGCCATGACGGTACTGACGGCTAGCTCGTTTGTAAGGCTGCTCTACCCGTAACACCTGCTCAATCCAAGGGCTAAGTTCCTGAATTTGTAGTGGATCTAAGCTGGCAGTTTCACCTACTAGACCAATAACTACTTTGTGTTGACCTACAATTTTTTCTGGAGTTAGCCCCCAGCCAGTTAGTTCCTCATCAATGCGGTTTATTTCCGCCTCTGGAGAACCACTTTTCATTACTATAATCATCTGAAAGTTCCTGATTAATTAATTGAGTAAAATTTTCTGTAAATAGGCTAACTTTATTGTTGTGTATTGGCCTAATTACAAATAGTTAAAAATAAAATTTGTTTACAAAATAAATAGACAAAATGTAGCGTTAAGTCAGTAATTTTACTACTAAATAGCTAAATATGGGGTATAAAAAGAATTATAATATTTTAATTAGCAATGTTGAAGTGATAAAATTTCAACTTCAACATTCACTGGTTCGGCACTTCCTTCAAGTCGGGAAACCCGCCCAACGGAGTGCCTCACTTCTTCATTTACCCAATATCACAGTTACTTAATACTTGAGCGCCGTTCATTATGAGTTTTTTTGCCGAGTTTCGCGCCAAGCTGCCACCATTCGTCCCCAATTGGTGTTGAACTCACCCAAACCCAGAAAACTTCCGACTTTTTCTTCATCCCAAGAGGCAGAGAGAACCCCATAAGTTATCCCTAAAACCCCCAAACCAAATAATCCCATGTTCACCAATAACACGGCAATGGGAGGTAGTCGGATGTCAGAGTAAGTAGCAAGCAGATAGCTAGCAATCAAGGCGCTAATGCCCAAAGCTGTTGGTACACCAGAGAACCCAGCTACCCGTCGGATCATCCGCTGGCTGACTACTTGGGGAATTGCCATCTCTTGTTTGCTGTAAACCACTTTTTTATCAGCCTGTTTGACGGATTCTTGGGGCTGTGCTGCTGGTTTACTTGGAGTTTTTGTGGGTTTTTGGCGCTTTTTATTCGGTTCAAAAGGTAAACGACTGCGTTCAGATTCTTCAGCAGACATAAGCGGTAGTCCTATCCACGAATACCGAGACGAGCAATCAAAGCTTGATATTTTTCCCGGCTTTCTTGCGATATATAAGCTAGAAGACGCTTGCGCTGACCGATTAGCTTTAGTAGTCCCCGCCGGGAAGAATGGTCTTTTTTATTTGCCTGAAGATGTTCGCTGAGGCGGTTAATGCGCTCGGTTAACATAGCAACTTGGACATCGGCCGAGCCAGTGTCAGTTTCGTGAACTTGGTAATTGGAGATTATTTCTTGTTTCCGCAGTTGCGTAAGGGCCATGATCGATTCAGTTTCTAGTTTTTCTAAATGTATGCAGCAGTCTCCTATAATATCACAGCCCTCAAGCTGGATGTGGAATGACCTTTGAAAGAATATTTGTACTTTTTAATACTATTTTTCCAAGGCTAATATCTAGGTATACTTCGTTTCAATTCCTAATAGGGATTTTAGTTGATTGCGATAATAGCTGAAAGTCAGTCTACATAAGGTGCACGGATGGTTTCAAGAGACTAAAGCCATCAAATCCTTGCAGCATATACGGCAATTCAGCCATTTTTATATTTCTCCCTTCCTCAACACCTACCCATCCGCGCATTTAACGAAAAAACTAATCTGTTCGGAAAGCTGTTTACTTTATAGATTTCCTATTCAATTAGGTCAACTAGACTTTAGGGTGATGCCTACGCCTACGCAATTCCAGTGTGCTCATCGAGCCGGATTCATCCATGAGTATGATGATTTATAGAGTGATGCCTACGCCTACGCAATTCCAGCATCCCGATGACTAACCTTATTTGGCAACGTCTTCAAAATCTGTTATCGCACAAGCAAATTCTCTAAAAGCTGTTTTAATCAGAACCTCTTTCGTTCCTCTTTCTAGGGAAGAGTTGCGTATAAGGTCTGTTAATTCTATGAACAACAGAGAAAACATAAAACGATCTTGGCGGTCAACTTGTTTCAAACAAGACAAGATAAACTGATAAAGCTCTGTTTTTCTGGGTTTGGTCTGTTCATCCCATATTTGCAACCCAAGCCGAAAAGTTCTCAAGCGGATTTCATTGGTGTTGTATGACGCGTCTTTGTAGCGGACTAATACGCGTTGAGGTATATCCATGAGTTTTAGCTATACATATTCAATGTAAAGTAATTATTCACTTATATTTTGGCTCAACCGGAAAAATCTGATATTTTGCACCAATCGCAACAGCCACCATCGGTTAGAAACGAATGATCTGCGTGGAATATAAAGAGTTCTGTAGGGTAGTACAGCAGTTCTACCCTACTGTCATCAGTTTAGAGGATACCCCAGAAATGGAGTAGCCCTTGACCAGAAAAAGCTTCAATCAAAATTGCAGATACAAAACCAATCATTGCAAGACGACCGTTCCAATTTTCACTCTGAGGAGTGAAGCCAAAACGCACAGCATTAGGATCTTCTGAAACAATAGGTGCAGTATTCTTAAAATCTGACATGAGCATAACTCCAAAGTTCAAGTGTTGTAGCAGTTGTAACTGTCTGTAAAGTAATGTAACAGATGTTTAAGTAAAGGCAGAGCTAAAACAAATTATTGACGAGGAGAAGGAATCCAATAGCCAACATAATACCAATTCTGTATGAAGATGCGCTAAACCATGTTTAAGGATAAGAAAGAAAAACGTAGATGCAAAGCGGTGAAGCAGCGCGGTCTTCTCCCCAAGGGAGAGGCTAGCGCCAAGGGGGTTTCCACGCCAGTTGCTTGGCTGTCGGCAGAGCCGCCCAACGCACTGGCTCCCCATGAGCGACTGCTGTTAGCGCAGCCTCTTCGACGCAGGAGCGTCACCCGGAGGGCTTGCCGCAGGCTACCGCAAAGGACGCATAGACACGAAGTGGCTTAAGGCAGGATAGGACACAGAGAAAGAATGAAGTTAAAAGGATTTGGCGCAGCCTCACAAAGAAATGGTATGAGCTCCCAAAACAACTTTTGATAAGTTAAAAAACACAACCCTTCCATCCTCATAAAGAAATGAAAGGGCAAGTGTGTCCTCACGTTATCCCTTGTTATTTAAATTGCCTTGACAAAGATTTGTGTGTAGACCGTAGTTAAGATCTTAGGGGAGATAAAGCTACGTTTTGGCTCTTTAGTAGGGTTTTTAAAGTTACGCTGGATAAATCCGTAATCTTCTATTTGGTTCTTCGCCAAAACTATGCGACTTGAGGCGATAATGTTCTACCAACTCATGTTGCATCTTGCGAACTTGGGGAGAACGCGGCAATAACTCGACTGGCTGTCCTTTAGGAATCACAATTTGCTCAACGGCAAGTCTAGCTTCTTCAAGAGCATCCATTTCATCATCGCTACCATTGTGCAAAAACAATTGCAGTTCTCTATCATCGGCCATCTCTGGGTCGTCGATATTCAGCAACCGCCGCAAACCACGGGTAATTTGGGGAATGGTGCTGGACTTAATCATGTGGATGGGTACATGACGAGCTTTGGCCATTTGGCGTAATTTGGCGTGGTTTTTGACGTGCGATCGCAGTGCTAAAATTGCATCAGCACTATCTATATCTTTTGTCAATACTACGGGCAAAGTTAGCACGCTAATCACCTGTTCTAGTTGGTGGCGGCTAACCCCATAAGGGTAAACGTGCAATGGCAAATCTTCACCATTCGGCCCTGGCTGTCTAGTAGCAGCATCAAAATCAATGCTCTCAGAATAATTGAAAGATTCATCTAGTAAACGGTCAAACTCACTGCGCCCAGTTACCCGCTCTACAGGCAATTGCGGCAGTGCGACCATTTGTCCAGATGAACGCCAGCCATTAGACGGTCGCGCCGATGGGAAAGAATCCTCTACTGTTCCTAGCTGTCCACCACGACCGTTGACAACAGCTAACTGACGTGTAACCGCAATTTTGCCGTGGTCATCAACGGTTCTCGTTTGTGGAGTAGGCTGACGCCCCCGCAGCAAATTATCTACGGTGTCAGCAACACTTTCGTGTACTGTCCAGCGTTGGCGTTCCAACATTTCCACTGCAATTTCAAAGGTAGGTGGGGCTTTCCGCTCCAAGACAGTCTTTTGAGAGCCTCGCCGTCTGGCTTCATCGTCTCCCAGCGTTACAGCTTGGATACCCCCAACTAAATCAGCCAGGGTGGGGTTTTTAATTAGATTTTCGATCTGATTACCGTGGGCAGTACCTACCAACTGTACACCCCGTTCCGCAATCGTACGAGCTGCTAAAGCTTCCAGTTCCGTGCCAATTTCATCAATGACAATAACTTCTGGCATGTGGTTTTCCACTGCCTCAATCATCACCTGATGCTGTTCATTTGGATGAGCCACTTGCATCCGCCGGGCGCGACCAATGGCGGGGTGAGCAACATCACCATCCCCAGCGATTTCGTTGGAGGTGTCAATAATCACCACTCGCTTCTGCAAATCGTCAGCTAAAACACGGGCTATTTCCCGTAAGGCGGTAGTTTTGCCCACGCCTGGACGCCCCAGCATGAGAATCGATTTACCAGTTTCTACCAAATCGCGGATCATGCCAATGGTTCCGAATACCGCCCGACCAACGCGACAGGTCAAGCCAATAATCTTACCAGTGCGGTTGCGAATGGCGCTGATCCGATGCAAAGTTTGCTCAATTCCTGCCCGATTATCTCCGCCAAAGATTCCGACTCGTTGAATGCAATCATCTATTTGTTCTTGAGTGACGGGTACTTCGCTCAAATACTCAGCTTGATTAGGAAAGCGAGCCTCTGGGCGACGACCCAAATCCAAGACCACTTCTACTAAACTATCTCGTTTGGGATGACTCTCTAGTACTTGTTGCAGGTCTTGGGGCAAAATGTCTAATAACTTTTGGAGATCGTCTGTAATCGTCATGCTTTCTATGGTGACGTTTTTAGAGATAGCGAGGACATTTGCGTGCAGGAGAACCCGCCTGGGTATTTTTCCGAACGAGCGATTAACCCTCCTGCTGTGACTTGATCTGGGAAACAAGAGAATGGGCAAGTTCTACAGCTTGCCAAAGTAATACTTCATCTTCTTCTAGACGAACAGTCGCCTTCACATTGGTGTTACTTACCTCCTTATTCTCTAGCTGTTCGAGAATTGGTGACAGCAGTACACGAGCATAGCTACCGTAGGCGACCCCGGCAATGTGGGAGGGCTGAGTGCTGTTAGCAAAAGCGGGGCGTTTAGCCCGTGCTGTTAGCGGTAGCGGGGCGTTTAGCCCGTACTGAGTAATATAGTCTTTCTCAGCACTCATAACTCGGAACTCAGCACTGTTTAACAGTCCCATTGTCTTTAACTTAGCAACGGTATACTTATTTGTGCCGCCTGCTAACTGCACATATCCCGGTAACTTAGCTGCCAAAACTTTTTGCCCTAATTTCACTGCGGCTATTGTGGTGCCATCGCCAATATCACCACTCATCGGGCGACCGTCAGTTTGCCAAATTAAAGCACTATTAAGTGGGGCAATCAGGTCATATAGCGCCTTCAAGTAGTCAGTCATCCCC
Source organism: Nostoc sp. (assembly GCF_036917535.1). GTDB lineage: Bacteria > Cyanobacteriota > Cyanobacteriia > Cyanobacteriales > Nostocaceae > Nostoc. Next base: position 135,040 of record NZ_JBALDA010000091.1, on the reverse strand, counting down.
TCGCCATCGGGACAGCTGATAGCTAGTAACTTTAGTTGAGCGGCCCACGGTGAAATTGCTTGCCATAATCGCTCAAATTCTGCCAACCGCCCGACTTTTGTATGGATTTCTACGGCATCTACTCCCGTTGACATTACCAATGGCGCGATCGCTCCCGGCGTTGTCACGGTTGAAGCTGTATAAATTATACTATAAGGGCAAATTGGTATGCAACGACCGCAGCCATAACACTTTTCGGATACTACTCCTGAAAAGTCTTCTTTGAGACTGTCAAACACGATCGCTTGTGCCGGACAAATCCTTTCACAGGGTCTAGGACAGTCTGTAGGACACTCATGAGGATTAAATTCTGCTTTGCGAAAATGGGGATCTTCTCCATCGTTTAGACTGACCATCAAAAAGGGTAAATTGCCTTTGTAGTCAAAGCCTCGCTTTTGGGCATCCCTAGCCAGAGATTTGGCTGCTTGTAGCCCTGATTGCGCTGCTGCAATTACTGCTGGATCAGCTGCAACATCTATACAGTCAGCGCCCGCCAAAGTATAGGCTAACGTTAAACTTCTGACTGCCGGCAAATGCTGGAAACTGGCTCCGCAGATCAGCTTGAACCAGTCACCTTGTTTGAGAGATTGTAAAGGTACGAACAGATCAGTCACTATTCTATTATGCGTTTATGCGACTAAAAATAGTAGTCTGCGATCGAGAAAAAGTCCGAATTTGCTGATTTAGGATTTATTGAATTGGGCATGGGGCATTGGGCATTGGGCATTGAATCTTCAATTTTGAATTTTGAATTTTGAATTGATTTCTCCCTGCTCCCCACTCCCGCAGGTGTCTTAGGAGGCCACAATATACAACATGACAACTGTATTTTTTGTAGAAGACTCTGCTGAAGATAGAGCTTTGTATCGACGCTTCCTAGAGCGAGACGATCGCTACACTTATGATATTTACGAATTTGAGTCTGGAAATAAGGCGCTACAAGCTTGTCAAGAGAAAATACCAGATGTGATTTTGTTGGACTTTCAATTACCAGATTTAGATGGACTGGAATTTCTCACTCAGCTACAGAGGCAAACTTCCAACAGCCAAGTATCAGTAATTATGCTGACTAGGCAGGGAGACGAAACGATCGCAGTCCAAGCGATTAAAAGTGGGGCGGATGATTATCTAGTCAAGGGAAAACTGACTCGTGAAAATTTCTGCCGCACGATTCATGGGGCGATCAAGCATAAGCAGCTAATGCAGCAGCTAGAACAGCAGCAGGAACAACAGCGCCTAGTCGGAGCGATCGCTATTGATATTCGTCAATCATTGAAGCTTCAAGATATCCTCGCCACGAGTGTCAAAAAAGTCTGCCAGTTATTCAAGGCTGATCGCGTATTGGTGTATCAATTTACCCATCAGATACAGGGTTGTGTTGTGGCGGAGTCGATACTACCCCAATGGACACCAATTTTCGGACTGGAGATTGAAGCTACCTGTTTTCAAAAAAATCATGGGGAAGAATACCACCAAGGAAAAATCTGGGCGGCGACGAACATCTACGAAGCGGGTTTAAGTGATAGCCATATTCAACTTTTGGAACAGTTTCAGGTGAAGGCGAATTTAGTTGTCCCCATTTTGTTAGAAAATAAGGGGACTCAAGCACTTGAACTTTGGGGGCTATTTATTGTCCATCAATGTTCTGCCCCGCGACAATGGCAGACATTTGAGGTGGAGTTGCTTAACCAACTGACGGTGCAACTAGCGATCGCTATCCAGCAAGCCCAACTCTACCACAACCTCCAAATTCTCAACACGGAGTTAGAAGCCAAAGTAGAAGAACGTACTGCCAAATTGCACCAAAGTGATCGCCGATTTTGCGCTATCTTTAATAACACTTTCCAATTCACAGGACTGCTAACGCCAACTGGCATTTTACTGGAGGCCAACCAGACAGCGCTAAGTTTTGGCGGACTGAAACTGGAAGATGTCATCAATCGTCCTTTTTGGGAAGCACACTGGTGGACAATTTCACCGCAAACTCAAGCAGAATTAAAACAAGCGATCGCTCGTGCAGCCAAAGGGGAGTTTATCCGTTATGAAGTTGATGTTCTCGGTGCAAATAACCGAGTAGCAACAATTGATTTTTCACTCCGTCCGCTTTTAGACCAGACGGGTCAAGTTGTGTTGTTGATTCCAGAAGGGCGAAATATCACCGAACTCAAACAAGCTGAAGAAAAACTCCGACAAAGTGAAGCACTGCTAGCCACAACTCAACAAATCGCCCATGTAGGCAGTTGGGAATTGAATTTAGAAATGAAAAAGCGCTGCTGGTCAATAGAAACCTTTCGCATTTTTGGTCTAAATCCCACTCAAGGCGAACCCAACCAAGCAGAATTTCTCCAAATAATTCACCCAGATGATCGCGCCTCAATTCAAACCCAACTCGAACAGACGATTACCCAAATAATTCCTTTCAATCATGAGTATCGAATTATCCGACCTGATGGTTCGGTGCGCTATATTGAGTCGAAAGCAGAGATAGCTTATGACGCTCAAGGGCAGCCAGTTAAACTATTGGGAGCGATTTTAGATATTACAGAACGTAAACAAACCGAATTAGAAATTATTCGTAGTCGTGACCTGCTAGAAGCTGTTTACAATGAATCCGCTGATGCACTCTTTCTGGTAAATGTCGAAACATTACTGATCGTTGACTGTAACGATCAAGCAGTGAAACTATTTGCAGCCTCTAGTAAAGCTGAACTGATTAATATTGAAGGTAATACTCTGCAAAAACAACCCTTCACTTCCGACGAAATCGCCACCCTTGTGGAAGAAATTAACCAACAAGGGTTTTGGAGTCGAGAAATTGAATACATTACTAAGCAGGGTAAACCCTTTTGGGGAAATATCGCTGTCAAACAAATTACAGTCGCTGGTACTGTGATGCGACTGGTACGAATCACGGATATTACTGCACGGAAGTATGGTGAAGAAGAGCGCAAACGATCAGAAATTGCTCTCCGAGAAAGTGAGGAACGACTACAATTAGCCCTTGAGGCTTCTGGAGATGCTTTGTGGGACTGGAATATTTTGACTAGACAGGTTTATTACAGCCCTCGCTATTTAGAAATGCTTGGATACCGCTTTAATGAACTGCCACAGGATTTTAGTACCTGGGAGCGATTAGTTCATCCAGACGATCTACCTTGGGTGGAGAAAATCTTGGCAGATCACCTCAAGGATAGTTCAGTACAGTACAAATTTGACTATCGACTCCGAACTAAGTCGGGCGAATGCAAATGGATTGCCAACTACGGTAAGGTTGTGATGCGAGATGCAGATGGTAATCCTCTGCGAATGACTGGTACTCATCGGGATATCAACGATCGACAAGCCGCGCTACGCGAACGCAAACAAGCCGAAGCAGCCTTAGCCAAAAGTGAAGAACAACTGAGACTAACGTTGGAATTTAACCACATCGGTCTTTGGGATTGGAATGTTCAAACAGGCGAAGTTACCTGGAACGACAACCATTATCGTTTGTTAGGTTTAGAGCCAGAAATATCAGCAGCCAGCTATCAACTATGGCGCGATCGCGTGCATCCAGAGGATGTTGACCGAATTGAACAGGCTGTATCAAATGCACTGGCACAACATATTAATTTTCAAGGTGAATATCGAGTGATTTTTCCCGATGGTAGAATTCACTGGCTCACGGGGAAAGGACGTGGCGTTTACAACGAAGTCGGTGATCCCGTACGGATGTTAGGAGTAATTATTAATACAACTGATCGCAAGCAAGCAGAAGCAGCCTTGCAAGAAAGTGAAGCTCGGTTCCAGGCATTTATGAACAATAGCCCAGTGCTAGCTTGGATCACTGATACAAATGGGCGTGTACTTTATTTAAATCAAACATACCTGCGGACATTTAAATTACAACCCGAACAGGTGATTGGGCAATCCATTTCTGACCTTTACCCAGATGAAATTGCTCGGCAGCATTTCGAGCACATTCGCACAGTCATAGAGACAAATCAGGTAATTGAGGCGATCGATGTTGCTCCTCGACCAGACGGTACTCTTGGTGAGTTTTTGGTATACAAGTTTTTGATTCTGGGATTGTCTGAACAAAAGCTAGTGGGTAGGGTGGCGATCGACATCACAGAACGTAAGATTTTAGAGCGAGAACTGGCTCACAAACAAAAGTTATTAGATGCCTTCATCAATAGTGCACCCGTTGGTATAACCATTCTTGATCGAGAACTGCGTTATTCATTTATTAATGAAGCATTAGCAGAAATAAATGGTATTCCCGCAGCAGCGCATATTGGCAAGACGCCGTGGGAGATTGTCCCTGATATAGCACCAAAGCAAGAGCAACTCTTTCGACATGTCTTAACAACGGGTGAACCAATTTTGGATTTGGAGATCAGTGGAGAAACCCCAAAACTTCCAGGTGTAATCAGGACTTGGCTAGCTTCCTATTTTCCAATTCAGTCTGAAGCCGATCAACCCATTAGCGTAGGCGTTGTTGTAGTTGAAATCAGCGATCGCAAACGCGCTGAACAAATGTTAGAGTTGCAAGCAGTCATCACCCGCAACATGGCAGAAGGAATTTGCCTAGTTCGTGCTACAGATCGCGTATTTGTCTACGCTAATCCTAAATTCGAGCAGATGTTTGGCTATGGCCCTGGTGAATTAATTGGTCAGCATGTATCGATTGTCAACTATGGTAATGAAAATAATACACCTAAAGATGTTAGTCAGGAGATTTGCACTGCTATTTTGGAACACGGTGAAGCAACCTATGAAGTCTATAATATTAAAAAAAATGGCACTCCATTTTGGTGTAGCGCTACCGCTTCCGTTTTTGAACATCCTGAGTATGGAAGCGTCCTTGTTGCCATCCAACAAAATATCACCGAACAAAAGCAAGCAGAAGAAAAAATCAAAGCTTCTCTAAAAGAAAAGGAGGTATTGCTCAAAGAAATTCATCATCGTGTTAAGAACAATTTAGGAATTGTCAGCAGTTTGCTGCAAATGCAATGCAGACGGACACAAGATCCTGTGGTGACAGCTATTTTGCATGATAGCCAAAACCGTATTGCTTCCATTGCCCTAGTTCATGAAAAACTATACTGTTCTGAAGACCTCGCTGATATTGATTTTGCTCAATACATTCCAGATTTAACAACTCATTTATTTGATTCCTATAATGTCAGTTCCAGCCAGATTCAACTAAATATTCAAGTTGATAATGCTAGTCTCGACATCGAAACCGCCATTCCTTGTGGCTTGATTATCAACGAACTGGTTTCCAATGCTTTGAAATACGCCTTTGTTGGAAATCGTGAAGGCAAAATTGAGGTTAAGTTTTATCAAGAATTTGAATCTACTTTGACACTCATTATTAGAGATAATGGTGTTGGCTTACCTGAAAATTTTGATAGCAAAAAAACTAAAACGTTGGGCATAAACCTTGTCCAGGGTTTAGTCAAGCAGTTAAGGGGAAAGCTTGAAATTGACTCTCAACAGGGAACAGAGTTCAAAATTACTTTTACAAACAGCTGGTCATGAACATAATTGGCATACCATCAAACACGCAGATAAAGGAGACAGTTCGAGTTCTTGTTGTTGAAGATGAATATATCCTTGCCATCAACTTACAAGAAAGTTTAGAGTCTCTAGGATATGTTGTTTTAGATATTGCCGATTCTGCCGAAGGGGCAATTGCAAAAGCAACTGAATTGCACCCAAACCTGATTTTAATGGATATCAGATTACGGGGTGAAATGGACGGCATCCAGGCAGCAGGGCAAATTTGGCATTTTTTGCAAATTCCTGTTATCTACGTCACAGGTCACTCTGATAAAGCTACTGTCGAGCGGGCAACGCTGACATCTCCCTTTGGATATATTCTCAAGCCCATTAAGGAGCAAGAACTTTATGTTGCCATTCAAACCGCTATCAATCACTACAATCGCGAGCAATTTTTGAGTTCTGTGCTTCGAGGAATGGGTGATGGGGTAATTGTAGTCGATACTGAATTAAATATTAAATATATCAATCAGGTAGCTGAAGCTCTAACAAGGTGGCAATGGAATGAAGCTAAAGACAAGATGTTAACTGAAGTTATCAAACTCATTGATGAACAAACTCAGTTACCGATAGAGAATCCAATTATTACAGCCCTCCAACAAGAAAATACTATATATTTAGGTAGTGGTGTCCTACTAATTGCTAGAGACGGGACAACTATACCAATAGCTGATAGTGCTACTTCTCTGAGAAATAACAGTGGTGTAATTACAGGAGCCGTATTTGTTTTCCGGGATGACACGCAACGACGGTTAACTGAAGAACGTAATCTTGCAGCTGAACGTGCCCAACAACTAGAAATTCGCGTGGCAGAACTTCAACGCCTGAACCAGTTAAAAGAAGATTTTCTGGCAACCACTTCTCATGAAATGCGAATGCCCTTGTCAAACATCAAAATGGCAATCTCAGTGCTAGAAAATATTCTCGATCGGCAGGGTATCTTAAATTCAAATACACTTTCTCCATCTGAATCTGTAGCCCGCTATTTAGGTATTCTGCGTGAACAGTGCGAACAAGAACTGGATTTGGTAGATAATTTGCTGCATCTACGAATGATTGATGCAGATATTTATCCATTAGAATTAACTTCAATTCAACTCCAAAACTGGCTGCCTCACGTTGCCGAGTATTTTCAAGAAAGTGCTCAAGCTAGGCAACAGTTTTTTCAAGTCAGTGTTTCTCGAAATTTACCACCTTTAGTTTCAGACTTGGCTAGCCTGACTGAAATTGTTTCAGAATTACTCAACAATGCTTGTAAATACACTCCGCCTGATGGACAGATTGCGTTGAATGTTCAGGTAATTTACACCACAAAAAGTCTGATAAATGAGAATGCTAAATTTGGTGCATTACATAATTTTCAAGTTCCTTATTTTCAAATCACAATTAGCAACTCTGGGGTAATAATTCCGAAAAAAGAACAATCTCGAATTTTTGAGCCGTTTTATCGGATTCCTGAAAGCGATGCCTACGGCAACCCGAAACGGGAACGCTGGCAACAAAGCGGTACAGGATTAGGTTTAACATTGGTTAAGAAGTTAGTAGAATATCTCCAAGGCACGATTGATGTTACCAGTTCTCAGGGCTGGACAACGTTTACAGTTCGGCTGCCTTTAAGTTTGTAATGGTATTTGTCATTGGGCATTGGATATAGTTATTCTCTTTGTCCCCCTGTCTATTTGTCCCCACTCACCGAAAGAGTTCAAACTACGTCAAAATTTAAATAAACGCGATCGCATCTTACCGACAATGCAGATTATCCAAAGTCTCCATACAGCGATTCTTGTGACTGACTTAGAACGCTCTGAACGTTTTTATGGCAAAGTATTGGGATTATCCAAAATAGATCGTTCCTTAAACTATCCTGGTGCATGGTATCAAGTCGGTGACTATCAAATTCACCTGATAGTTGCAACCACTGTCCCCACGGAAAACCCAAACAAAAAATGGGGACGTAATCCCCACGTCGCCTTCACAGTAGCTGACTTAGACGCCGCCAAACAAGAATTCCTCAATCATAATTATCCCATTCAAGCCAGCGCCTCTGGTCGCGCTGCCCTGTTCACTCAAGACCCGGATGGGAATATTATCGAGTTGAGTCAGCAGTGAGGGGAAGTGGGGAGATGAGGAACAAGGGAGCAGGGGAGCAGAGGAAAAACAACCAATGCCCAATGCCCAATGCCCCAGTTCCTCTTCTATTCTGGTAACTTATATTGCCCAACAATACGTTTGGCAAACTCTGGAACGTGCGCCTCTAATTTCTCTGGATGATTTCGCTTCACATATAAATAATTCCGAGTAAAGTGAGAATCAATGGAAAATCGCGCATATTCTAGACCTTTGGGGCCGATTTTTTCGATAACCACACCCATCAGTTTTGCTGCCCACATCGGGAGAGTAACGCCTTTATCGTAAGCGGGAATACTTTGCTGTACGGCTTCTTTCCGGTTGCCTTTAGACATCACTGCTTGAGTATCTAACTGGTCTTTTACTAAATCCAGCATTTCTTTACCAGTGTCATTTCTAACTACAATCCATTGCCAGCCGAAGGGTGCGCCCATATAACCAACAACTAAATCGGCTAGGGAGTTGACGTAATCAAAGCAACTCATACAAGATGGGGCAAAGACATCTTTGAGTTGGTTGGTTTTCAAACCAAAGAAAGGCACTGTTTCTGATGAGCCATCTTCATGTTTGAAGTGAACCCGGAAGTCTTGCATAAATTCGTAATGCACAACTGTATTAGGCGAACGACTGGTGGTTTCTAAGAATTTTTGCAGTCCGGCGCGGTTAACGTTATCTACACAGGGCGTACCCAAAACATACAGCTTTTCTAAACCAAGTTGTTTTTCTACGGCTCGTAATGCCTGGATTTGGCAACCAACACCAATTACCAACAGCCGCTTCATCCCCGATTTTTCCACCTGTTCTAATACCGAAAGGTTCGGAGAAAGCGTTGGTTTATTTACTCGTGCTGCTAGTATTTCTTCTGGAGTACGGGCGATGACGGGCATGGGTTGAAAGCGGTCTTCTTTGGTGTTTTGCACGCAGACTACACCTTCAACTAAGCCGCGATTAAGCATTTCAATAGCAATGCTGCTAACAATACCCGTCCATTGTGCGCCTTCAATGGGCTGATGTTTCTTCGCCGCTATCATGTCTTGATGAACACCAAAGTAGAGTTCATCGGGGTTTTCGAGATGGCGCGATCGCGTGTGCGTTTCTTCTTCAAGTTCGCTTATTTGCTGATTAATAAAAGCACAGGCTTCCTTGACATAGTGAATATAGTATGTATCGCATAGTCCGCACTCGCTACAGAGTTCTTTGGCTGGGCGGCGACTGGTAGGTTTTAAGGCTCTGGCTTTTTTGTGAGGAGAAACTGAGGTCATATAAACTTTTTGTTTTATCCAGGAATCGCTTTTATTACAATACCTTCACTGGCTATGAACTTGACGATAGAGATTGAACAAGAAATTATAATGTTTTTAAACGCAGAGGGACGCAAAGTAATACCAATTCAAAAGTCACGCATTAAGAAAGCCAGACAGAACATTTGAATTTTGATACACAGATAAAAGCAGACATTCCCAAACTAGTCGTGGTTGAGCGTAAGAAAGCAAGTATTTTCGAGATTGTTCTAGCTGGTTAATGATACTAGGTTGATGCCACTGCCGCCAGTAGAACTGCTGAAGATAATCAATTAACCACAGTTGTGCTTCTGTATCTAAATCCTTATCAATTGTCCTGGCTAACTCTAAAGCGTTACGGTAGGATTTAGGCGCTTTTTTCAAGTCTTCAAGTAACTCAGGGGGAATAGCTTGTAATTGCTCATAAGATGCGATCGCACTTCCAGCACTACCAGCTGCTATGTTCAATACTGCCTGATTTGACAAAATTTCCTGATGACCTGTTCGTGTGAGTACAACAGCTAAAGACTGTGTATCTAAGCGATAAAAAGGAATGCGTTGACAGCGTGATACCAAAGTCGGCAACACAGATTCAAGTGTAGGGGCAATTAAAATTAATGTCGCCTGGCCTGGTTCTTCCAAGGTTTTAAGTAAAGCATTTGCTGCGGCTTCTGCCATTGTTTGGGCTTCTTCCAGCACTACTACATTTCTCGGCGCTTCTAAGGGCGGACGACCTAAAAACTCGGTAATTTCCCGAATTTGCTCTAGTCGAATTACTGGAGGTGCTTTACGCTTGAGTCCTTTTTCGGCTGCTTCTGCTGCTGTTAATCGTTGTCCCTGGTATTGGTATGTTGGTTGCACCCACAATAAAGCTGGATGGTTCCCCTGACGTAAACGGTTTTGTAAAGATGCAGTAATTCCCATCCCACCAGAAAATAGCAATTCCACAAAGCATCTGGCTGCTAGACTCCTGCCTACACCATCTGGCCCCACAAATAAATAAGCTGGAGGAACGCGGTTTTGTCTGACAGCCTGAGTAAGTAATTCTATAGCTTGCTGTTGTCCAATTACTGGTGCAAATGGGTTATTAGTCATTAATTAGATGTTGTAAAACTGCTGACAAGTAAATCGGTATGGCATAAAGCTGAAAGACCTTAGCCTTTATTAGCAGTTAGTTGATGAGTGCTGAGTACAATTCTTACTTTTTTACTCGACACTGTTTGGGTAAATTAGCGATGCTTATAAAAATCTTACCTTTAGGGACTTCCAGTTAAAAAAATATCCCATTGTAGGGGCACGGCATACCATGCCCCTACTACTTAAACCTTAGACGTGAGAAATCTGGATATCTCTGCATGTGCCAACACAGCACCAGGTTCGCGCTGGAGAGCGTTGTAATACTTTCTCTCGAAGGTATTGCCCGTCTCTAACGGTACAATGAGTGTACGGACATCAGCAATCAATTTTTGGAAATCGTCCAGCAATATCGGTTCATCTGCTTGGAGCATTTCATCAACTTGTACAACCATCTCAGAAATGCGATGTAGCCAAGCAAATTGTTCATGAGCGATGACTAGCTGAAGAAGTTCTCCACTTGATACTCGTCCACTAACCTGTTCGTAGGCAATGCGTTCTGTCTCCAGCAACATCTTATGAAGGTGGAGTAATTTATTTCGTAAATCACGCAGATATTGATGTTGACGTATTCTTTGTGTAAGTGTGTTAGAAGTCAATGTTACTTATCCTCTCTTTACAATAGTCTTCAATGGCTTAAATAATTTCTAAGCATTGAGAATTGGGCATTGAAATTAAGGGAGAGGTGACAGGTAAAAGGTTATAGAGAATAATCTGTAACCTGTAACCTATTCCCTTCTTCCCTACTCAGCACTGGCTCAACCCTTATCCGCTAGCAGTACTCCTGAAGGGAGTAGGTAACTCTTCCCCATGCCCTAGTGAATGGAGTTTTTTATGTATTTGGTTTCCTTGCTAAGAAGCATTATAATAAACATATCTTTTTATAACCGTTATATCTTATATTTGATTACTCATATATTAGCATAAAATTATAAGAAGTACATAGTACTGAGCGAGAAAATATCAATTATGGGAAAACCATCTTCATGTCGCTAGCAAATGTAATTTTAGGTCTTCTTCAGCAGCAAGAAATGACTGGCTACGACCTCAAAACGAGCTGCTTCGATCAATGCATTGCCCATTTATGGCCAGCAGATCAGGCACAAATTTACAGAACTCTCGATAAGCTAGTTGAGCAAGGCTGGATTACCTGTAACATTGAGATTCAACACGATCGCCCCAACCGCAAAGTCTACAGTGTGACGGAGCTAGGGAAAGCCGAATTTAGCCGATGGTTAGGGATTCATCAGCACTTACCGACTATAAGAGAACCTTTACTCGTCCAGTTGCATTTTGCAGATCAGTTGTCGAATGAAACCATCATTCACCTACTGGAGCAACAATTGGCGGCTCGAAGCAAAAAGCTGGCTGAATGTGAAATCATCGATTTGCCATCACTCGGTGATGAATCTGCCAACCGCAAGCAGGTGATGCAAAGGTTGGTACTAGAGTTGGTAATCCGAAGAGAAGAGACTTATATTGATTGGTTGAAGACAGCAATCGATGTTGTCAGTCGCCAAGAGCCATACCCATTTACCAAGAAAGAATTTAGGAGTCAGGAGCCAGAATTCTCCAATTGAATTTTGAACGAAAGAGCAAATGAATCGTGGATTATTTGTAGGTTTAATAACTTTAGATTTGATTTACCTTGCTGACTCTGCCCCTAAGAATAATCAGAAGATTGTCGCTACTGACTATACTGTAGCGGCAGGGGGCCCAGCAACAAACGCGGCTGTAACTTTCAATTATTTAGGAAATCAGGCTACAGTCTTAGGTGTAGTGGGTTCTCACCCAATGACGCAGCTAATTCGAGGTGACTTGGCAAATTACAAAGTTGCGATCGCAGACCTTGAGCCTACCACTGATTTAGTACCGCCTGTATCTTCGATCATTGTCACTCAAGCCACAGGTGAACGCGCTGTGGTTTCGATCAATGCTGTCAAAACTCAAGCTAGCAGCGCATCTATCCCGCCAGATATTTTGCAAAATGTCGATATCGTACTGATTGATGGACATCAGATGGCGGTTGGTGATTCCATAGTTCAAAAGGCTAAAGCCAATAATATCCCAGTAGCGATCGATGCTGGTAGTTGGAAGCCTGGATTTGAGCAAATTCTACCGTTTGTGGATTACGCTATCTGTTCAGCTAATTTTTATCCCCCCAACTGCCAGACTGGAGAAGACGTTTTTAGCTATCTCAGTGGATTTGACATTCCTCATATTGCCATTACCCACGGACAAGAACCAATTGAATACTTGAATGGCACTAAAACTGGTATCGTAGATGTGCCGCAGATTCAAGCAGTTGATACGTTAGGGGCTGGAGATATTTTCCACGGTGCTTTTTGTCATTACATTTTAAGGCAAAGCTTTACTGATGCACTGGCACTGGCAGCTAATATTGCTGCTGATTCCTGCAAATTTTTTGGTACTCGGTGCTGGATGAATTTAAAGGGCTGAGTTGTCAGGTTAGATAAAATTATAAAAGGCTAAATTAATGAAAGATTTACAAGAAATATTAGCGATCGCTCGTGAGGTAGGTTGGGGCGCAGCAGATATACTGCGATCATATTACCACGGCACTGCAAAAGACCCTAACTTAGAAGTCCAATATAAGCAAAATGAACCTGTCACTGTTGCCGATGTAGCTGTGAGTCAATACATTTTGCAGAGGCTACAAGCAACTTTAGGTAATGAAGATTTTGCTTACATCAGCGAAGAAACTTATCAATCGCCAAGTAGTAGTAGAAAGCCTTCTGTCCCTTGGGTATGGATAATTGACCCTTTGGATGGTACGCGAGACTTTATCGAAAAAACTGGCGACTATGCAGTTCACATTGCTTTAGTCAAGGAAACACGCCCAGTGTTGGCAGTGGTGGCAGTACCAGAGGCTCAAAAGTTATATTACGCTACCAAAGGCGGGGGTACATTTGTAGAAACCCGTGACGGATCTGTTCCTTTACAAGTTTCGTCAGGTAAACAAATCGAGGATTTAACCTTAGTCGTTAGTCGCTCTCACCGCAACCAACGGTTAGATCACTTACTAGACAATTTACCTTGTCAAAACCAGAAATCTGTGGGTAGTGTAGGCTGCAAAATTGCCACCATTGTCGAGCAACAGGCAGATATCTACATTTCCCTTTCCGGTAAGTCTGCACCCAAAGACTGGGATATAGCCGCTCCAGAATTGATTTTAACAGAAGCTGGTGGTAAATTTACCCACTTTGATGGCACTCCGTTGCAGTATAACACTGATGATATTAATCAATGGGGAGGTTTGCTAGCTAGTAATGGTGAATATCACGAACTACTATGTAAAAAAGCAGAAGGTATTTTAGCGCAGTTTGACTACAGCTAAGGGGGTACTGGAGGATGAATATTTTTTAATTTGCTTTAATTTGCTTTAATTTGCTTTTAAGACAGTTGCTCGTGGTATGATTAATCGCATTACCAATAATAATCTTTGCCTCCTAGTCCATAACTTAATTTTAAAAACACTAAATATTTGGGCGATCGCGAGTTAATTACGATCTCCGATTAAAAGTGTAACCTTATATAGTACAAGCAACAAAAGCCAGTCTTTAGAAAGTTTGCAAACCGTCCTTAAAGGTTTGATTTGTGAATAAAATTCACTATTAGACAATATTCAAAGGCTGAATGCTGTGCTACACTCATGGACATAAAGATTATTTTCGGTTGAGTAACTCGTTTTGATTTCTAAAAACCGTCTCTCCGAATTTAACTCTCTACACTCCCTGAATTCGGAGATTTCTATGTCAATTTACGTCGGAAACCTGTCCTATCAGGTTACAGAAGATGACCTAAAGCAGGCTTTTGCAGAATACGGAACAGTAAACCGTGTTCAACTACCCACAGATCGGGAAACAGGCCGGCCACGTGGTTTCGCTTTTGTGGAAATGGAATCAGACACACAAGAACAAGCTGCCATTGATGCACTTGATGGTGCTGAATGGATGGGACGTGATTTGAAAGTTAACAAAGCTAAACCTCGTGAGGAAAGAAGCAACTCCTCTCGCGGTAGCTGGGGTGGCGGTAATAATGCTCGCCGCAACAATAATCGTTATTAAGTCTATTCCTGAAAATTTCACATTTAGAGTCTCCAGCAGATAAGCCAAAGGCTCCATTCTGCTGGAATATTTTATTTGGTATCTAGTTTTGAACTATTCATCCACATTAAGGAGGAATGAGAATGACACAAGTAGTTTTAGGGGAGAATGAAGGTATTGAATCAGCCTTGAGAAGATTTAAACGGGAAGTTTCTAAAGCAGGAATTTTCCAAGATATGAGAAAAAAGCGTCACTTTGAGACGCCAATAGAAAAAGAGAAGCGTAAAGCAATTGCTAGGCACAAACAACGTCGTCAACAACGTTCTCGCTTCAATTAAAAGTCCAAGCAAATTTGCCCTTCGATTTGACATCTAGTCAGCATCTCTTCATTGTTGCCATATCTCTAACAAGCCACAAGTAATTAGGCACACATCAATCAATATACTGTTCGTAGTAGCCTTGTATTGACTTTCAGCGCTATTAGCCATATAGATTTTCAATTGCATAAGGACTATTATGTTAAACAGTAGCCAAAACAGAGCAAATACCACCTTGCTTCAATGTTAACGCTTTGCTTAACTTTTTTGTATTAAAAATCACATCTGCATTTAGTAGTAGTTTATTCCGCTACAATAACTTAGGCTTTACTGACCAATGCTAGAGGCAGGATTGTTTCTAGCCTTTCAAAATTAATACTAATGAGGTAGTTTAGAAGGTTAAGTAAGTCTTTATCAATGCGATCGCACAACATCGCCATTGGATGAGATTTCAAAAGGAGATGGTACCTGCATAGATAGTTTCTAACAGAAGTTATGTAGGTAAAAGAGTCACATTTCCATCTACATTTTACAAGCGATCGCATAAACTACCATGTAGTGCGATCGCTTCTTCTTTGTGACTGAGAATTATTAGATTACTGGAGAATTTTTCGCCATCCAAGCAATTTGATATCAACCAGTTGGTTCTTTGTATTTGACTCCTCGTTTTTCGTGACGGTTATCAGCAACGATATGATAAACAATGCTGCGTAACCGATTGATTGCACCGACCGGACGATGCACTGCTAGACCATTCGCAGGAGAAAAACTGAGATTTTCCCCAAAGTCACTTTCTTTAGGAGAATTAACCTGCTGATGCTTAACTGTCAAGCGACCAACTGTAAAGAAAGGTGATTCCTTTTCATTCCAAACAATGGTTGTATCATCAATCGACATCTCTGGGCTAGTTTGAAATTGGATTTGAAAGTCCCAACAATATTCAGCATCAGGCTTTGCTAAAGCTTGAATAATATCTTCTTGGTAGTAATTGTCCTCTGAACCTGAAGCTTTGGCACGTTGAAGCTCACTTTCTGGTCTGGACTCTAAAGAAAGTTGTTGATGAGGTGGTTGACTGGAAACTGGAGTAAATCCATATTTAATCACAACCGGATATTCCACAGGAACTCGCCCTGGTTGAGATTGGTCAAAATCAGATTTGAATCCCAAAGAATACGCTGAAGCACTCCAATAGCGTTCTGTAAGCAAACTTTTGGGAAAGCGTTTGAAACTGTTTTTTAGAAGTGTGGATTCGTAGGGATGCGACTTTAGCCATAAAAGCACCAACAGCTTAAAAAGCGGAAACAGCCCTGCTCGATAAACCGCCAAGAAAAAGCTGTGGAAATCTTTAATGGTTCTAATAAAAAAGAACTCAGTATTGTGGGTAATAATATCTTGGGTTTTTAACTCGTGACTTTGCGGTAGTCGTTCTCCTTCTACCCCGATCACTTTTACGGACATCGAGCGCGTATCTCCTTCATAATCATTCTTGACTGAAAACGCACCATTTGCAAATCGTAGCCAAACCGGATATTGTTTCGGTTTGGCAAATAAACCTTGTTTTAGGGAAATGGCTTGAAGTTGAGCTTGGGTTAATGAAGCGCGTTTGCTCAACTCCTGCTTAATTGCTGCTTCATCAAAGTCAAAGATTTCTAGAGTTCCTTGTACAGCAGCGTTGGTTTTAGAGTGGGTATCTCTCTTTGCAGTTTTTTTCTTCTCACCGCCGTAAAGATTATCCATGTTCTTTTTGACTAGCTCACTCATAAGAGCGCAATATTTGAGTTCGTCTTTTTCTGGATATTCGGTAAATAGTTTCATTTTTTTAAAGGAGGATTAATTAATCAATTTAGTTTATTCCAACCTGCGTAGGCATCGCTTTGCAATTATTACCTACCCAGCTTCGTAGAAGTCTTGTTGACCATTTTGCACAGCTTGGCTTAAAGCACAGGCATATTTAGCCCATTCAACTTATTTCAGTTTGTCGATAATCTTTTGTAGATTCTTGGGTCGATAGTCCTTGCGACTTTTCAAACGGTTGATTGTGCTTTCATGAATATCTTCAATGATATCGCCGACCTCACGAAACTTGATTCCTGCCAATTTAAAGAATCCAGCATTGTTCTTAAAGTCACACTCATAATTGGGGTTAATGCCTGTCGGAATCACACTTGGATCTAAGTCAAGCCCCAATCCCAGAGTACCGACAGAATCTATCATCCACTTTAAAGCAGCATCTGATAACCCACTATGTTCTTTGGTTCCACCACCAACGCAACCGTGCTCACCTGGAAACCACTTTTGAATCACCCGCTGGTTTTCAGCTCCAGGATGCTTTTTCATGGGAGTGACATCAAAGATTTCGCGGATTTCGTCAATTGCCATCGCGTGCAATGCATTCTGAACGCATTTGTTTAAAGTAGTGTCATGGAATCTATACCGCTTATTCAGCTGCTCGTTCAACTTACTAAAGGCAGGTATCCCAGGAATACCAAGTGCGCCAACGGTGTCAAAACAACCGAGCAATGTAATCGGGACGCGCTCACCGTAAGTTTGACGGTATTCCAGAGCTTTCTTATCCTTGGGTTTAATACCCCGGTTACGGTAAAGCTCGTAAGCCTCATGTGCTTTGGTGACATGGGGGCGGTCTAGAAGACCGGAGCAATAGATCATCCCCGCGAGACTTCTAACTGTGTAAGCACCGCGACTAAAGCCGAACAGATAGATTTCGTCACCAGGAACATAATTAAGACTAAGAAATCGGTAGCAATCTTCTATATTTTTATCGATTCCTAATCCGGTAGCTCCTCCTAAAATCTTTTGACTTTCGGTTCCAATGCCCTCGTCATAAAATATGATCTGTGTAACCCCGTCCTTATCAATCGGTTTCACGGATTGAGCTAACTTAACTACATTGCTTGGGTAAGGACTGATTAATTGTTGCCAGGTTCCATCACAGCAAATAACAAGACGTTTCATAGTTCTACCCCCTAATTCATCAACTTTATTAAACTGGTTGCCAATCTTCTCGATAAAACGAAATTCTATAGTTTTTACCTTTAGGAATATTGCGATGCACCACTTGGGAGAGAGTCTTGGTATTCTGAATTTCTTTCCAACCTACAGGTGAAAAAGTTTCTGGATTGAAGACACTTTCTGCTAAGAGAGGATTAGTAAATGCCTGAGAAAAAGCATCAATTCCTATCAATCGTCCGACTAAAGGTGGTAAGGCAGAATTTGGTCGTAAATCTTCTGCGTAAAGTCCTACATACAACTCAATATTGTCTACATGACCGTACAATCGTCGCAGTTCTTTTTGGACTTTTTTATCACTACTAATCTGATTGAAGTTGGTTACGCGGGGATACTTGCATAATTCCCGATAATCGTTATAGCTTCTTAATTTTGCCTCACGACCCATGCGAATACTAGCTATTTCGGTGGGAATTAGAAATTCAGGTGTATTAAATAAACTCAGCTGCGCTGCGGGTTGGGAACAGCTTTCCTCAAAGATGGCTCCTAATCCCTTGTTGATAATCATGTCATTGTTCCACATCGAGGCAGGCATGGGAAGCTTTTGCCCGTTATACATTAAAGTATCGGGTAGCATACTATGCCAGCGATAAACTAAACTAAATTCCACCGACATCCAATTATGGCGATACCACTTTTCATCAGTGAACGCGAGGGGATCGGTGAAAAACTGAAAGTGATAGGGAGTGATGTGGTTGATGTAATCTTCTAAAACAATCTTGAGAAATTCAGCCATGACAATATTTCTTGCTGTTTGGAAAAGGCGTTCATCGTCCCAAGTCGGATAATTTTTTGCCAAGAGATCGCACACGCGATTATGTTCTCTCAAGCTAAGAACATTCAGCATCACATAGCCGATTTGAACGTTTGCTCGTTCTATTTCCAACCCCATTGCAAACAACTTTTGTTTCTTTTCTGGAGGGAACGTTTCTGCTTTTGGAGTGTCGTCGGTGTAAAGATGGGGCAACCCATTAAATTCTTCTTTGGGTTTTCCATCTTCATCATAATAAAACAGAGGATATTCTTCTCCATTAAGAATTTGGCTTTTTAGCTTCCCACCTTTATACGATCGCAGCAAATGTGTAATCTTAGGATTTAACCCATAGACATTGCACATATCGATGTGGTGGTTGGAACTATTCCGGCGCGGATCGTGGCGATCGGTTCTTAGAAAGCTATCAGTAAACCATTGAACAAAATAGGGGAAAATTAGAGAGGATTTGGGCGAGTATTTCGTTTCCCCAGTTTTACGATACAAAATCTCCAAATCTTGAATCGGCGGCAGATTTTTCTCAAATTTTTCCGCAGGCGTTAAATTAATGCCGATATAGTTTTTATTAGTTAAAGGTTTCCAATCTAGCGGTGGTAATTGGAGTCCCGAATATGTTCTATCAATCAACGAATCCCAAGATGTGTAGGGAGACATTGTACTAAACGGATAGGGGCGAGTCGGAATTTTTAAGATAGCGTTGTTAGTGAGAGTTTTGTTGACTTTTTTGGCGAGACCTGGGTTGCTTTGAATAAAGTTCCAAATTGGTTTAAAGCCAGTTAAAACAGCCGTCTCAAGTTTGTTTCTAAATCCGTCTCTTGATGTGTCTCTTTTTGCAATCATAAATTGTTTCTCCTTCAGATTTTAATTACGAATTATCACAAATCACATTTTCAAATTTGAACACGTAATAAATTTTAATAAAAATAACAGAAACCTGAATTAAATAAGTTGGTGGGAAAAAACACAACTATGTTAATAAAGATAAATGAGGCTAAAACCTTTTCTCTCCTGCCTCATCTCAACTACAAATATTTACGCAGTTCTACTTAATTCGTAATTAAGTAGAACTGCGTTAGCGAATGCATCGTACTCCTACGGAGAAGCAAGCTACGCGCAGCATTTTGTAGAGAGCGTCACTATGAATTACGAATTATTTGTTCAGTCTGCAATCCTTGGCTCTAGATTTTCAAGCAAATGTTACGACTTTATCATTTATTACTAGGTTCTATTTTGCTGGTATTAATACCGCTAGGAGCAAAATTTGTTCTTCCCCAATTTTCTCCACCCAAAGAAGTGAAGTCCCTTGCCGTTGTGAAACTTCCCAACCCTAATGAAGGAAATATCTGGCAGAAAATCCTGGGAAATGCTACTACTCCAACTAACTGGCAAGTTGCTGCTTGTAAGGGAAATGCACCCTTGTTGTGTGTTTCTTCCAGAGGGGAACTTTTGGGTACAGTTGAGATTAACGTTTACCCATTAGCAAACAACGAGGATTTCCAAAAGAAACTCCTAGCAACTGGGATTGCACCTGGTTCTCAAGTAGACTACCAAAGTTCCAAATACCAAACCCAAGTATTACCAGCACTCAAGGCTTGGGTTGCAGACCACTACGCTGCTTTTGCCAAAGACCGTCAGGGTAAATATGGAAAACAGATTACTTTCTTAACCTACCCACCGCAACCAGTACCTGTTGGTAAGCTTCAGGGAATCCGCTATGGGTTCGCCGGACTTAAGCAACAAGGTGGAGTACAAGAGCAACATATCGGTCATGTTGCCTTTGATGGCACTAAACTTTACGTAATTACCACTGCATTTGACACAGGCACGCAAACAGGTAAGTTTGATAAACTAGAAAACTTGGCTATTTTTCAACCTTACTTGTATGCGATCGCAGCAGATTTGCATTTACCCCAATAGGGATTGGAGATTGGGAAATCATTCCCAGTCCCCACTTACCATCAACCTAAATCTCAGCCACTGCTCGTTCAATCAAGCGATGTGCTAAAGTTTGTGTGCCAGTGTGCTCATAATAATTTGTTGCTACATCCAGGAATGCTGCGAGGTAGTCCAACTTGTCATCAGCAATATCGGTAAAACTTTGCAAGTTGTGGACAACCTTTTGCGGCGTTAAATTATTGGCGCTAACTAACCCACTCATCCAACCTTTAACCGAGTCAAAGCTTTCGCCAATAAAGTTGAGTTTTCCAGCAGAATTGTTACCTGGAATCACATCTTTGATGTTTTGGAAAGTCGAGTTTTGTTCTAACTGCTGTGGATTTGTTTGATTCAGCCCAGATATCGCTTTGCTGATAAAATCTGGGCCCAAAGGTATCAAACCATCAATGCAAATTAACGCCACCATCCGGATCAGTGACTCACCACTATACTCACCTAAAGAAGCGACAAAATCCCCAATACTGTCTCCCGGAATGCCGTTAATTTGACAGAAGGCTACCAACTCAGCCACTAATTTTAATGTTAAATCAATGGTTTGGGCTTTATCTGGTTTGGGAGTGACAGAGTTTAAAAAACCCAACAAAGGAATTTTTTCGCCGACTTTGTTAGCTAAAGCTGCTGCACCAAGTGCTTTATCTGTACCATCAACAGTCTGATATAACCATAAAGCTGTTTGGTATCCTTGAGATTTATCGTTGAATAGATAAATCGCTCTTTCGCCAATTTGCTGAATTAAATCTTCGTCGTCTTCGCCAGTGACTTTCTTAATAGTGTTGACAAAACCGACAGTATTTTGCCACTCTCCAGGAGCAACAAAATCGAGGGACTTCAACATCGAAACAGTCAAGCCGCCAGTTGGCAATTGATCAACCAACTCAACAATCGATTTGCTCACAAAAATCTCCTTATTTAGGTTTTATGATCTGAATATTAGTAGTGCAAATCATTTCAGTTTAGCCAGACCATTAAGATTAAACTTCTCTAGCCAATCTTCGCGAGCGCTAGCTGTAAATGACGGATCGCGAGAAAGTGCTTTTACTTGGTACTTACCTACCAAAATTGCAGTTTGCGTTTTACCAACTTCTATTGCGGGATAACCGCCAATTTTTTTAGTGCTTTTCGAGAACTTTGCTGCTGCATTGGGTGTGCTAGTGGTATCAGAAATAGACAGCACCGCTATATCTTTACCGCCTTTTTTCAACTTCGCTTCCGCAAAGCCTTTTTTCTCTTGGGTATAGACGCGTTGGTAGCCATCACTAGCTTTTGGGAAAAGTTTATTAAATTCGCTACCCTGAGTTGCGGTTTTAGCTACCGATTGACCACTTTTTTGTTGAGTACTTTCTTTTTGTGCCTGGTCAAAACGTCCAGGTGTTTTTGGGCTACAGGCTGTAGTCAGTAGTACCACTGACAGGAATAAAGCGGCTACAACCCTACGCCCACGGTGTAAAATCATTCTTGGCTTCTCCTTAGACTTGAGCTTTGAGGCAATTATCTGCGCTGCTAGCAATTATTACCCGTAAAATTTACTTTTTGATAATTATTTCCTAAGTTCTCAACCATAACGATCATTTTTGTACTTGAAAAAAGTGTCCAGTGCCATGTCTTAACGTAGCAATTAACCCAATGCAAAAACGCTCCCCCTTCTAGGAGAGCGTCTTTTGTTTATAGAAAAGCGTGAGGAGCGTATCTCAGATTATGATTAACCGTTGATAGCAGGAGCAGTAAGGGCTACAGGAGCAAGCTCACCAGCAGCCA
This sequence comes from Nostoc sp., assembly GCF_036917535.1. Classification (GTDB taxonomy): domain Bacteria; phylum Cyanobacteriota; class Cyanobacteriia; order Cyanobacteriales; family Nostocaceae; genus Nostoc. The sequence continues at coordinate 113,019 of NZ_JBALDA010000091.1, read as the reverse complement.
AATCGAGAGGGAAGTTGTGAGCGTTACGCTCGTGCATTACTTCCATACCCAGGTTAGCGCGGTTGATTACATCTGCCCAAGTGCTGATGACGCGACCTTCAGAATCGATGATTGATTGGTTGAAGTTGAAACCGTTCAAGTTGAACGCCATTGTGCTCACACCCAAGGCGGTGAACCAGATGCCAACTACAGGCCATGCTGCTAACAAGAAGTGCAAGCTACGGCTGTTGTTAAAGGAAGCGTATTGGAAGATTAGACGACCGAAGTAGCCGTGGGCTGCAACGATGTTGTAGGTTTCTTCTTCTTGACCGAATTTGTAACCGTAGTTAAGGGACTCGGTTTCGGTGGTTTCACGAACTAAGGAAGAAGTTACTAGGCTTCCGTGCATTGCAGAAAACAGCGAACCGCCGAATACACCTGCTACACCTAACTGGTGGAAGGGGTGCATCAAGATGTTGTGTTCTGCTTGGAAGACGATCATGAAGTTGAATGTTCCGCTTATTCCCAAGGGCATACCATCACTGAAGGAACCTTGTCCGATCGGGTATACCAAGAATACTGCACTTGCTGCTGCTACTGGGGCTGAGTATGCTATCGCAATCCAAGGACGCATTCCTAAACGGTAGGATAGTTCCCATTCACGACCCATGTAGCAGAATACGCCAATTAAAAAGTGGAAGATTACCAGTTGGTAAGGACCGCCGTTGTACAACCACTCATCTAGAGATGCTGCTTCCCAAATTGGGTAGAAGTGCAAGCCGATGGCGTTGGAGGAAGGTACTACTGCACCTGAGATGATGTTGTTTCCATAAATCAAGGAACCTGCTACTGGTTCGCGGATACCATCAATGTCTACTGGAGGTGCGGCGATGAAGGCGATTACGAAGCAAGCGGTTGCCGCTAGCAGGGTGGGGATCATTACGACGCCGAACCAACCGATATATATGCGGTTATTGGTGCTGGTGATCCATTCGCAGAATCGATCCCAGACGTTGGCGCTTGAGCGCTGTTGTAAGGTTGCTGTCATGGTTTTATGATTGCGATTATTTATGAATCAGGCGGTTTTGTTTTCGCCTGTGAAATTACTTTACACTGCTTTACAATTTTTAATCAAGTTTTATTACTTCAGTAAACCTGATATGAGTTATCAGGTTTGCTTATTTAAGCTTGATCTTTTTAGTGTTTGCGATTGTTCCAAATACAGCGAACACAGAATTTAGATATGGTTTGCTCTGGTGTTAGCGCTGAAAAGATAAAATAGAAAAAAACATTGTTGTTATCGACTCTAAATAAAGAGTTGATATGGATTAGTACCAAAATTAGGAGGGAAGGTGTGACATGACAATTACTCTAAATCACACCATAGTACCCGTACATGACAAAGAAGCATCGGCGAGGTTCTTTGCAAAAATTTTCGGTCTAGAGGTCGAGCTTCCCGTTGGTCACTTCGCTGCTGTGCATATAAATGATGCATTAACGCTCGACTTCGCTGATGCTGAAGCGTTTGAGCCACATCATTATGCGTTCCATGTCAGTGATGAAGAATTTGATGCAATTTTTGCACGCGTCAAAGAGGCAGGTATTGAATACAGTAGCGACCCCATGCATCAGAATAAAGGACAAATTAACCACTGGAATGAAGGTCGTGGCTTCTATTTCTATGACTTTGATAGTCACAACTTAGAATTGTTAACCCGTGCATAGATATTTGACATCAGATCAATGCATTACTTCTTGACTAAAAAATATGCTGTGGCATAGTCTGGTAATTGGCTCATATTCTGCCCAAATTCTTTTTTATTCTGAAAAATCCCTGCCAAAAAATCGAGCTGATAAAGGTTGGGTAAAAATGCTCCGCCTGTATCGGCGATGACTCCCATTTGCAGATGTTTGCGCCCACCTTGAGTATGCTCAATTACAATCACTTTACCTAAACCGACATTCAAAACATCTCCAGCAAAAGTAACTCCGGGTTTGATAGAAATTTTTGCATCTATTTTGTATCCATAGCCTTTAATCGCATCAACTTCTCTAAAATACCAATAACGCTTTTGTGCTGTTGCCTTTAATCCGCGGATATAAGCTATTCCATTGTTTCTATCTACATTAAAAAATGCCTTATAACCATCTGTAAAATTAATCAAGATTGTTCCTTCCATAATTGCTTCTTCTAAGCCATTTCTGGTTAGATAAGCAAGAGTTGTAACTTTTCCAAATTCTCTACCGCCTGGTTCATAAATACCAGATAAAACATCTTGTTTTGTGTATCGAGTGTAGAACTTATCGTTATTAGAGTTGTCTTTTAAACTATAGATTGGTATATTAAAAGTAGAGGTTTTCTTGCGAGAACCAGGGTGAGTAAATACAGCATATTTGGTAATTCGTAATTGTTTTTGCTGTTTACTTTTGGGGTTGTAGGCAGACCATTTAATGACTCGAAAATTGGTATTGATAAATTTAGAGTCTTGTAAACGAGTAGCCCGATTATGAGAAATATCCTCCTTCAAAACAGCAATCATGAAATCCAAAGTTTTGAGGACATCTGCTACAGTGACTTCTTGAGTAGCAAGCACTCCTATACGCATAATATCTGGATCTTCTGAAGCATAATCTTGAAAATATTTTCTAGTATTAACGAGAACGGTTAATAAATCTCCTTGATTGAACTTAACCTTACTATTTGGTAGTTTTCCTGAAGTAGCAATTTGGCTGCCATTAATGCTAAATTTGTATTTTTTGAATTCATCGACAACTGAATAGGGTGTAGATGCTGCTAACAAATTATGCTGAGATGAAAAAGCTTTTTGCTTACCTAAAATTTTATCAGATATTTTTTGAGTGAAAAAATTATTTTTAAACTTTAAGCTAATTAAATCGGGAACTTGATTTGAAGTAAAGGAAATCTGTGATTGAAGTGGGACAAAATGTTCTTGTTGAGTAAAAACCCGATTTTGTGGTACTAACTGTTTAGTTTTTGACTGAGTATATAGATAGCTATTTGCTAAACTGAAAAATAAAGAACCAGCACAACCAATCATCAGACAAAATTTTAGACTCAAATGGATATTCATAAATTGGAAAATAAATTGCTACTCATTAGTAATATTTTTACTTATTTATTAATGCTAAATCTACTAAAACACGAGGCTTGCATTTATGTTATTTTTATGTTTTTGTAGAGCCTTTATAACTAAGGTGTTTGAATCATCCTCGCTGCCATACGAGATTTTATGGCTTCTATAATTTCTGGAGTTTGAGTTTTTTGCCAAGCCGGACGTGCTATTAAACGATCGCACCAAGCACAAAGCTTAGGATACTCACTCAAAGAAACACCGCCCTTTGTCAACCAGGGTACTATAGAGCCAGCTACAGATTCTGCAAGAGTTATACTATCACTGCCAAAGAAAGGGCGATTGTCGAGTAAATGCTCAAAAAAATTCAGTACTATTGAGATTTTCTGTTTCGACTGCTCAATTTTGTCTGGCTCTCCTCCAGGTAAGCCTAAAATTACGGAGGACAATATGATTGTGGGTGGCATTAATTCATTTACCGTTGCTAATTGCACCATTCGCACAATTGCTAAATCCTTCGCATCGATAGGCAACATAGTAGGTGTGGGATATTTTGCCTCTAAGTAATCTAATATTGCCAAAGATTCCACTATGTTAAAACCATGATCCACCAAAACAGGGACATGGTGGAAAGGATTAATAGTTAAAAACTCTGGTTTTAAATATTTGCTATCTAAAATATTGACTTCTATTAGTTCAAAGTCTATTCCTTTTTCGAGTAGAGTAATCCAAACACGGCGAGAATTTGGTGAAATTGGATGATGATAAAGCTTTAACATCAGAAACCTTTAGAGTTTTATTAAAGTTCAGATTAGATCATTGGCAATAGCTGTGCTATCTCTCCACTACCTCACGGACTAATTGCGCCAACTTTTCGGCACTATCAGGAACTGCGATCGCCTTTGCTTTTTCCCCCATTTTTGCTAACTCTTGCGGTGACTGCAATAAATTCAACACATTACTTTGCAATGTTTCAATCGTCAACTCAGATTGCTTCAACGTTAACGCTGCACCCGCTTTTGTAAATACGTCTGCATTGTAGGATTGATGGTCTTCTGCGGCAAAGGGGTAAGGAATCAAAATCGCTGGCGTTCCACACACTGCCAATTCTGTCAAGCTACCTGCGCCAGAACGGCTAATAGCAAGAGTTGCTCGTTGCAACAACACTGCCATATTGTTGTAAAAAGGTAAGGCTATGTACTGTGGATGTTTGAGACTATCTGCTTCGGGATCGCGATCGCCAGTTAAATGTACTACATAAATACCAGCATCAAACCAAGCTTTTGCAGATTCGCGCACTAACTTATTAATTGCAATTGCACCCTGGCTACCTCCAAAAACAACAATTAAAGGAACACCATCAGGAATAGCTAAATCCAGTGGTGCATCAATTGCTCCATCAAGAAACTGCGCTCTTACGGGAGTACCAACACAAACATTTTTGGCACGAGGTAAATACTTAGCAGCAACTTCAAATCCCAAGGCTACCGCACTACACCAAGGCCCAAAAAAGCGAGTTACTTTACCTGGTAAAGCGTTAGATTCGTGGAAAACCACGGGTAAACCGAGAGAACGCGCCGCAATGACGGCTGGCCCGGCAATGTAACCCCCTGTGGTAAACACCTCTTGAAAATTTCCTTGTTTAAGAATTCGTCTGACTTCTAGAATTGAAAGGGCAAGTTTACCGAAAATGCGAATCGAGGAAAGTCCAAACCCTTGCTGAAACCCTTCAACTGCAATAGTATTCAAAGGATACTGTTTGGGGACAAGTTGAGTTTCTAGGCGATTGGGTACTCCCAGCCATTCTATTTGATAATCTGGAAGTTTTTCTGCCAGGGCGATCGCTGGAAACAAATGTCCACCAGTCCCACTGGCAGCTATTAATAATCGTATCGGTGCGTTTGCCATCAAACCTCTACCGTTTAGCGTCTAGCTTAACTAAGATAAAACAATTTGCTTACTTTCTCTAATCAAATCAGTAAACTCTCACCAATGACTAACATTATTACCGCCTTAATGAAACGCCAATTCAGATTTCCAGCAAATATCTGGCTAGTTTTGTTCTTACTGACCATTGGTTTAACAAGTGGTTGGCAACGTACTCAGGCGACGACACCACAGCAATTATCTCAAGCCACAACACCCCAAAATGCACCAGCCGCTCTGACAAACCTGTTGACACAAGTTGATAACGCTGCTAGCCGAGGCGATGTCAAAGGGGTGTTGCAATTTTACAGTCCCAATTTCACTCATGGGGATGGATTAAACCTGCAAACCCTAGAAAAGTCTTTGACTTCACTTTGGCAACGATATCCGAAATTGCAATACAGTACGAAACTGCTATCTTCAAAACCTGGAGCTAATGGAATTATTGCTGAAACAGAAACAAAGATAACTGGCTTACCCTCCGGTAACAGTAAGAAGTTAGCTCTCAATGCCACGATTAAATCACGTCAGCGCATTGAAGGTGGAAAAATAGTCCGCCAAGATATTTTGTCAGAACGCACCCTACTTACCTCTGGGAGCAATCCGCCCCAAATTGATATTAAATTACCCCAGCAAGTGCAAGTCGGTCAGAAGTATAGTTTCGATGCGATCGTTCAACAGCCACTTGGTGATGATTTTTTACTAGGAACGGCGTTAGAAGAATCTATCCAACCAGATAAATTTCTTAACCCTACACCCGTCGATTTGGAATTACTGACATCTGGCGGATTGTTTAAAGTAGGACAAGCACCATCTACCCCAGGTAGCCAATGGGTTTCTGCTGTCATCCTGCGAGGTAATGGAATGACGATGGTAACTCAGCGCTTGCAAGTGGTGAAGAAGTAGTTAGGAGTTAGGAGTAATTCTGTCAAGGTGAGATATATAGCAGATTGCAAGTTAATGAAGTACAAAAATACCCCTCCCTAACACTCCCCTTGGAAAGGGGAGGGAACTAGATTGGGAATTTCCCCCAATACATCGGGGAGCCACTGCGTTGCGGAGGTTCCCTCCGTTGTAGCAAATGTCTTGGGATTAAGGGGGGTAAAAGATGTACTTCATTTAGATGCAAACTGCTGTAGCTTTAGTTTCATATTTGTTCAACTCTAAACTTCACTTTTTCTTTGAGAATTCCGAAAATTCTGAGTTCTGAACTTGAAGTGGCAAGTTTTGAGTTAGTAATGAATAGAAATTACAGTCTCATCCAAACTCACTTTGACAGCGCTTAAAGGAGACCTATGCGTAGCGTCTCGCAGAGAAATAGTACAGGCATCCTACGGCAGGCGTTCCCGCAGGGTAGCGAAATGATGTAATTCACTTGCGGTTTGGCATTGCTTTTGTACCAGATGCTATACAAAATACTTGGCCACGAGAGAGTCAGCAGCATGATTAAATTACTTGACTAAAACAAAAGCAGCAGCCACAAAACACCACTAATTATCCTGAAGTTCGCTTGATAGAAATCAATACTTTTGATGAATTGCTGCTCATACCAAAGTTGCCAAACTCGAAACGCAGTGTAAAGTGTACCAATAATCACCACTATACTTGGAAACAAAACTCTACTGGCTATATGTTCAATGGCAATTTGGATAACAAGAACTAGCAAATAGAAGCCAAAGATTTTGCGAACTTCAGAATATTTAAACCAAATAACAAATGTAATCGTAGGAATAACAAGTCCAATTGCGATCGCTAACAATATCCAAACTCGAATAAATCTCAGTCCAGCATTGTTATAGTTAATCACTTGACTAATTGGTAATATTCCGATTGAGGTCAGCCAACCCATAAGTACCATTTGCAACTGGGCAACTTTTGCTGGTGTCACCTTGGACATGATATAAGTGAAATTCGCTTGAGTTCCAAATTATTAGACAATTGACACTGAACTCTTGACTTTTGACTAACAATGACTTCCCTAGAAAATCAAATCATTTTGATTACTGGTGCAAGTAGTGGTATTGGTACTGCTTGTGCAAAAATCTTTGCTGATGCTGGTGCAAAACTGATTTTAGCAGCACGAAGGTTAGAACGTTTGCAGCACCTAGCAAATACTCTTAGTAAAGATTTTAGTACTGAAATTCATTTATTACAGCTAGATGTGCGCGATCGCAATGCTGTTGAATCTGCCATTGCAAATCTACCCTCTGCCTGGTCTGACATTGACATTCTCATTAATAATGCTGGTCTGAGTCGTGGTTTAGACAAGTTGCACGAAGGCAGCTTTCAAGACTGGGAAGACATGATTGATACTAACGTTAAAGGTTTACTTTATGTCTCCCGCTATGTCGTTCCGGGAATGGTAAGTCGCGATCGCGGTCATGTGGTAAATTTAGGTTCCATCGCCGGACATCAAACCTATCCCGGTGGCAATGTCTACTGTGCTACCAAAGCTGCTGTGAAAGCAATTTCTGAAGGTTTAAAACAAGACCTGTTGGGTACGCGAGTCCGTGTAACTTCTGTTGATCCTGGTATGGTAGAAACGGAATTTAGCGAGGTACGCTTTCATGGAAATACTGAACGCGCTAACAAAGTCTACCAGGGAGTTACACCCCTAACAGCAGATGATGTGGCTGATGTGATATTTTTCTGTGTGACGCGATCACCCCATGTGAATATTAATGAAGTTGTGCTAATGCCTATTGACCAAGCTAGCGCTACCCTAGTTAATCGACGAACATAAAAGTAACCCATCTCATAGGATTCTAAAAAAGCTTACCCCTTTCACTTACTCTACTCAAGAGACATTTGGTAGAAAAATGTAGAAATGTAGCAGTGCTACGTTTCTACAAGGGTTCTGGATAAGGCATATTTAATTTCACCAGATATCTAAAGTTTTACAGTTTATGTTTTAGTTTACGTCTAAAGAGTTTGTTAAGGCTTTACCTACTCAGTTACCCTGAAATTGATATATAAAAGAGCAATTTTCAAATGACCATTTACTTTTATAAGGTTTGGCAGCCTTATGGCTGTTTTTCTAACTTTTCTCTCCACAGAATCCACATTGAGGGTGCTTACTGGCCAACGGTTGAGCATTATTATCAAGCGCAAAAGTTTGTCGGCAGCACAGATGCAGCAATTATACCTCTCATCCATGCTGCCGCCACCCCAGAAGAAGCTGCCACTTTGGGAAGATGTAGCACTCGCCAACTCCGACGAGACTGGGATTTGGTCAAAACTCAAATTATGCGAGAAGCTGTACTCAAAAAGTTTCTCACTCATGCCGATATCAGAGAAGTTCTTCTGAAAACAGGTGATGAGATTTTGGTTGAAAACTCCCCAACCGATTCTTTTTGGGGCTGTGGTGCTAATAAAAGCGGTCAAAACCATCTCGGAAAAACTCTCATGAGTGTGCGTGAAGAAATTCGTAATTTACTATCTTTAACAGTAATTTACGAATAATTTAATCAAAATAGTTACATTCAACATCAAGTCAGCAATTAGACGGGGAATAGTCAAATTCCCCAGCCAAAAATATTTTAATAAATTACTAATAATTTAATTATTGCTTTGAAAATTTTTTAATTAATTGAATTAATGGGCAAAAATGTTAAAAAAATATTTTTAATTTTAAGAAATTATTCCAAAACTAAATTAAGTAAAATTACTGAAATAATTTAATGATTGAGAATATAAAATTAGTAAATATCAATGATTAAAAATTTCTTAACTCTAGACTAAAGTGTTTAATGATACAGCGGTTTTCTCTCTCCTAAATCTACTTTACAAGGGCTATAGGGAACAAGCAAAATATCTGTTACTTTTCAAACATCCTCTAATCCATTTCCAAAAATATTTGTAATACATGTATGCCCTTAGCAACGCTTTAGTAGCAAGAATTTCTTGAAATAGGATGAAAATCAAAGCATTGTAAGTTGAAAAGATTATCAGTGATAAATATATAAAAAATTATACTTTTGTAGTGGTTATACAAGCAATGACACATAGGGATAAACCAAATGAGTTGCAGCAAAACTTTGATCGAGAAAGTTTACTGCACCGGATGACAAAACAGATCAGGCGATCGCTCAACCTTCAAGAAATATTAACAACTACTGTTAGCGAAGTGCGTTTATTTTTGGGTGCAGATCGGGTGAAAATATATCGCTTTGAAGCCGATGGTAGTGGTGAAGTCATTGCAGAATCTATTCATGAGCAACGTCTGCCATCGTTATTGGGTCAACGCTTCCCAGCTGATGATATTCCAGAAGCCGCCAGAGAGATGTTTTTATTAGCCGGGCAACGTTCGATTGTTGATGTAGAAAATGAGAAGATCGGGCTATCGCCTCTACAGTCAAAAGAAACTGGCAAACGTCTAGAAACTAATATCCACTATCGCCAAGTAGACCAGTGCCATATTCAATACCTAAAAGCAATGGGCGTGCAGTCTTCGTTGGTAGTACCAATTTTAGATTGTGACCCACAACAACAATCAGCAAAGCCTAAATTGTGGGGATTGTTGGTAGCTCACCACAGTGAACCACAAAAGATTTTGAAGCGAGAATTAAAAGTATTGCAGCAAGTTGCTGACCAGGTAGCAATCGCGATCGCTCAAAGTAATCTACTCACTGAAGCTCAGGCCAAGCAAAAGCGAGAAGCTAGTATTAACCAAGTTACCACACTGTTGCATAAACTGCCGACAATCCAATTACAAGGAGCACTAGAAGAAGTTATTACTGCTTTCTGTGGAGTCGGTGGCAGACTTTACATTGCAGACAGTCAAGAACTATACACTTGGGGCGACCAACCGACACTCTCCTACGAGTTAGATAACATTATTATCGAACAGCATCCCATCTGGCAAAACTGGATGGCTGAGTTTCAACAAGGTAATATTTGGGCAACTACTGACCTTTATAAAGAACCACGTTTGCGAGTTTTGGCTTTAGCATTCCGTTCTACTCAAATTCGCGGACTCATGGTGATTCCGCTACATTACCGCGAAAAATTTATCGGTGTATTAAGTATTTTCCGCTCGGAATTTGAAACGGAAATCTTGTGGGCAGGACGATGCGAACAAAATCGGCGACAACTTTTACCCCAGCTTTCCTTTGAAGTTTGGCGAGAGCAGAAAAAAGGGCAAGCACCTGAGTGGAAGTTGGATGACATTTTATTAGGGCAAGCCTTATACGATCATTTCTCAATGGCAATTCAGCAGCAGCAAATGTATAAACAAGTACAATCTCTGAATACTACCTTAGAACTGCGGGTGCAAGAGCAAACTGCTGAACTCGAAAAATCATTAATGTTTACCAAAGTAATCAAGCAAGTTACAGAGCATATTCGCCGCACATTGGACTTGCAAGCAACCCTGCAATCCATCGTTCGCGAAGTCCGTCCCCTGCTAAATTCAGACCGAGTGCTGATTTTTTACCTGAAGACTCAATCGGTGATTGTAGAAGAAATTAATGGTAATTGGCAGTCTGTTTTGGGAGTGAATGCACCACCGGAATGCTTTCCTGATGAGTATACCCGTCTATATTGTCAAGGTAGAATACGGGCAATTAACAACCTTTCAACGGCTTCTTTAAGTGATTGTCATCGAGAGTTTTTGCAGAGTCTGCAAGTGCAAGCAAACTTAATAGTTCCGATTAATATGGGTATGGAACTATGGGGTCTATTAATTGCCCATGAGTGTGAGGCTTCCAGAAATTGGCAGGATACAGAAATTGATTTATTGCAGCAGGTGGCAGATCAGGCTGCGATCGCTATTCAACAAGCACAACTCTACGAACAAACCTCTGAGGCCGAAACTGAAGCCAGAAATCAAGCTGCTCAGTTAGAACAGACTCTACATGAACTCCAAGAAACACAGACAAGATTGATTCAAACCGAAAAAATGTCCGGCTTAGGACAGTTGGTAGCGGGTGTCGCCCACGAAATCAACAACCCCGTTAACTTTATTTACGGTAATCTGTGCCACGCCAGTGACTACACTGAACAACTGCTAGAAATTTTACGTCTTTACCAGGTACACTATCCCCATCCCGATAGTGAAATTAAAGCCGCGATCGAAGCGATCGACTTTGAATTTTTGGTAGAAGACCTCCCAAAAATCATGACCTCAATGCAAGTAGGAACCGAGCGCATCCGCTCTATAGTGTTGTCGTTACGTAATTTTTCTCGCTTGGATGAGGCTGAAAACAAGCGTGTTGATCTGCATGAAGGCATTGATAACACATTGTTAATTTTGCAACATCGGCTGAAAGGAAATCCTGAATTTCCCCGCATTGAGATAATTAAAGATTATGGCAATATCCCATTAGTGGAATGCTATGCCGGTCAAATGAATCAGGTATTCATGAATATTTTCAGCAATGCCATAGATGCTCTGGAAGTAGGAAGTAGAGAGTGGCAAAGTCAGGGTGATAAGGAGAAGAACTCATGCCCAATTCCAACTATGGAGATTTCCACTAAAGTCTCAGCAGACAACTCTCGTCTGTTAATTCGGATTACTGACAACGGGCCCGGAATGAATGAAGACGTGAAAAAGCGAATTTTTGACCCGTTTTACACTACCAAGCCTGTAGGCAAGGGGACAGGATTGGGACTAGCAATCAGCTATCAGATTATTGTCGAAAAACATGGGGGAATAATGGAGTGTATTTCAGAATCTGGCAAAGGTACAGAGTTCTGGATTGAGATTCCTATTAAGCCTCCGGGCAAAATAGTTAACTAGCAATAGAGAGTAGGGGATGAGGGCGCAGCAGGCGAAGAATCACTATTGGCTATTGACCAATGCTCAATTATTAGTTTCAAAACTTAAAAATTGACTTAGTAATTTTTAAATTCATCTAAGAGCTCCATGATAATTTTCTTAACAATAGACTAAACAAAATATCTCTCATTTATCTAGAGTGTGCAATATATTAAATTTGATTAAAAATCATTTAAAAGTAAAGTTTAGTTGCAAAATAAATTTCTCGTATCCACAAATGATAATCTGATAGTTGAAGTTAGAAAACAAGCTTCCTTGGCAGATATAACAGCTGCATTTGGAATGTTAGTAAGAGGTATAAGACGCTGTTTAACTTACATCTGTCTCGTCAAAATACAGCAACACCCAACGCGAAAACTGCTATTCCCTCAAATATGGAAAATTAGGGGGCACTGTCGCTAATTTTCATTACTTGTTTACAAAAGCAATGAAAGTTAGCATATCCCTGATTAGGATAAACAAGGAGAGGAGATAGTTCAGCGAGTAGAGGTTTGGGTGTTGTTGTGTTTAAAGAGAAGTCTAAAATAAGGCCTCTTCTGGGTGTAAGATTATACGAAGTTAAATAGCGAGAAACAGTTGAAATAGCGCCTTATGTCAATAATTGCGCTCAGAGCGTGGTATCTACAGGATTATGAGCCGATTCCAGAACTGGAAAAACGTGCGCCAGACATTCGTTTAAGCAAAAAAAGCCTGCTGAAATCAGCATTGCGAGCAGACTTTTTGGAAGATAGTGACGAAGTTAAGACATCAACTTGGTTTGGGCGCTATTTGGAAGGCGAAAATATTGAATTTTATATTGAAGGTAGTGGTGGCTATTGCGTCTCTAATATTGACTTAATTAGTCATGAAATTTATTTCACTAAGCAGGCGGTCTTGGCTCAGTTAGAACCAACGATTTTTTTATCCTATCAAACTGAGTATGTTGCAGCGACGAATATTCTCAAGGAAGAACTGCGAAAAAGTTTGGACAATTTAAACTTGCGATCGCGTCTTCCCCTAACATTAATAGAATCCTCTCGTCCTAGCGGTGCTACTTTCCGAATTAACCGCACAATCATGCGGAAAATCCGTAAGAGTTTATTATTTATAGCTGACACCACACCTATTGCTAGTATTGATGGTAAAGAAACCTCCCAATTAATTCCCAGTCCGAATGTCTGTGTTGAGATTGGCTATGCCATCCAAAGTAAGCGGTCTGAACAGATTCTACTAGCGCAAATGCAACGCCCAGATTTTGAAGGTGAATTTCCCTTCGACTTACCGACACAGCAAATTTTGCAATTCCAAGACACTACAGAACTGAATAAAATCCTGACAGAGACGATTAAAAACCAGCTAGCACGATTCAAATTATTTTTTTGAGCAAGATAATACAAAATAATACTTACTTACCAAAAACCAAATTATAGCACTCATAAAACATTCGTGAGTTTTTTAGAATTATTTCTTTTTATCCTTATCTAGTTTTTCTTGGATAGCTTGGCGACAAAATTCTGGTGGATCATCCTTAGTGGACAATTCTTCTTTCATTGTCTTAGTGACACGCAAATTAACTTGCTCGGTCAATGGTTCATCACCTTTTCTTTTTCCCGGTTCTAAATTTTCAGGAGTTCCTCTAGGGTTAGGCATTGTTGAGAGATGTAAATATAGATTGAATCGATTGCTAGCAATCGATTAGAGTTTTAAATCGGTGAGCATATTGTCTGGAAAACTTGTAGCTCACCGATACCACTTTTACAAGAGGTAACTCTATTTTATGTTTACGCGTTCCGAGTTAGAAATCAAAACCATCAAAGAACTCAGTGAGCTATGTTTACGCTACGGCATCAAACCAACTGGAAATAAAGGGTATAAGACCTCATGGATTACATCCTTGATGGTATTCCCTCAAATGGCTTTATCTCAATTCGAGGCAGGTAAAGGGTTAAAACCTCCTACTTTTGCTTTTATGCAAGCACTGAGTAATGTTATAGATGAGATGAATGCTCCTACAGATGAGCAAGCTGCACTCATCAAAATTACGATGGAAGGGAGAATCATGAATTACCCAGATAGGTACACTCAAGAAAAATTGCTAGCTTTGCACAAAGCAAAAATGTATCTAGAGTTAGCACTTGGATTATTGAGTAAATAAGTTAATTCTTTAATTAGTACTGCAAGACCCTTTAAAGGGTCTTTTTTATGAATGGATTAATAGGTATATTTTTACACGTATTAATCGTTTTAAATATTGAAATAGAGTATCTAAGTATTAAATGAGCATTTTAGATAAAATAAAGGTTGAAAGTATTATTATTATTTTAATTAGAATAAACGAACAGGTTTATTTTGTAGCTTAGAACTAATTGAGCTTACCCGATCGACCACAGAAATCATGTATTTGTAATCTGGTACTTGTCCATTGGTTACGTATCCTACTTCTTGAGCTAAACCAGAAGGTGAATCACTCATCACTTTGCGGATAAACTCTTGACGGTTACGTTCTACATTCGGCCCTATCAAGACCACACCTAATGGTACATAGTGAGGGTCTTTAAATAATATGCGAAATTCAGTTGGGGCCAACTGTGAACTGTAGAGACTTAATTCCGCCTCCGAGACGGCACAGGCGATCGCTTTTCCTTGAGCGACCAATTCCAGTGCTGCTTGGGGTGTGGGTGCAAATAGTATTTCAGCCAGTGTTGTACCATAAAGATTGTAAACAGGAAAATAATATCCTGTTGCTGAACCCAACTGTCCTAAAGCCACTGTTTTGCCTTGTAGCTGTTTCAAGTTGGTTATAGGATTGTCTTTGCGAACAACGAAGATTGAACGTAAATTACTAATACCTATTAAAGGAAATAGAGGAACATATTGGTAACGTGCGATCGCAATAGCCGCTAAACCAGGTGGAGCAAATACCAATGACCAAGCACGAGCCTGAAGACGCTCAACCGCTCTATTTTCATTAAAAACAGGCTCTAGCTGAATATATGAGTTCGTTTTTTCGCCTAAGTAACTATTAAATTTAGCATATTGATTAATAATCTGTTCGCCTCCACCATAGTTGATTGCACCAATAGTTAATGTGCCCTCAAACTCCTTTCGTGGTTGGCAGGCAGCAAATGTCAAACCTAGCAGATTAAACAGAAAGAAACGACGGGGAAATCGCAAAAACATCACTAATTATGGTTAAGAAAGTAACTTGGCTTTCAAGACTAATTTAGATAAGTTTGACTACTGCCTAAGTAGGTTATATTACAGCAAAAAATTAATATTTATTTAAATCTTGTTAAGATGCTTTCTAACAGGTATAAATAAATATTAGACAAATTCAGATACAACCTTCCTTAGTTAGGTTATGTTGAACAACATTACGTTAAAAAACTTAAAAATAGGTGCTAAATTTAACTTACTTTTAATATTAGTTTTCATAGTCAGTATTGTAGGAAGTGGCATTGCCTTATCTAGTGTACTTCAAGGGAGAGCGCAAAATGAAGTGGCTTCTCAAGCACAGACTCTCATCCAAATGGTGAACGGAGTAAGAGATTATACACAAAATCGTATAGTTCCTCTATTGGAACCTAGATTAGATACTAACCCAACATTCATGCCTGAAGTAGTACCAAGTTTCTCCTCTAAAGAAGTTTTTGAGAATTTTCGTAAAAAGCCGGAATATAAAAACTTTTTTCATAAAGATGCAACACTTAATCCAACTAATTTAGCAGATAAAGCCGATAGTTTTGAAACTCAACTTGTAAAGCGTTTTCGCAACGAACCCAAGACTCTAGAAATTACTGGCTTTCGTAAATTGTCAGAAGGCGAAGTATTTTATATTGCCCGACCACTCAAGATTACACAGCAGCAATGTCTGCGGTGTCATACTACACCAGATCTGGCTCCTAAGAGTCAACTAATAACTTATGGATCAGAAAATGGTTTTGGCTGGAAACTAAATCAGATTGTTTCTGCCCAAATAATCTCTGTTCCTTCTCAAGAGATTTTTGCCAATGCCAAACGAACTTGGACATTGATAATGGGACTTTTAATTGCAATCTTTGCGTTCATAGTTTTCTTAATTAACTTCTTAATTACAAAATATGTGATTCAGCGCATTAGAAGAATAGAAAAAATAGCTCAAAAAGTTAGTGTTGGTGATATGAACGCTGATTTTGAAGAAAGCTCTAATGATGAAATTGGCGGGTTAGCAGAAGCATTTAATCGGATGAAAGCTAGCTTAAAAATAGCTTTGGAGATGCTGAATAATCAAAGTTGACACTATTTTATATTTGGGATTAAGTTAATTAGACCTAATCCTGCAAGTGGAAAATTCAAGAAAGTAAGCGTTGCTGAAATTGTAAAGCTTTTTGAGGATCAGGAATTTGTGATGCTAAAAATTTCACAAATTCTGCACGAGAAATTTGTCCAGAAGATTTAAGAGCTTTTTGAACTATAAACTTAGCTATTGGACCAATTAAATTAGCCAACTCACGTTCGCACTCTTCCAAAAAATTGTCGCTGATGATTTGAGATTCTTGGTTTAATAAATTATTTGAATTAATATCAGAGCGATCGGATTTAACAGTAAGTTCTTGTAGTAAAGTAGGTTTCTCTAGTAGAAACATTGTTTTCTTCTTAAAATCAATTTGTTGATTGTCTCGAAGATGAAAGGCTAATTGACTAATTAATTCTTCAAAATTGGACGCTGATGCTGCAACTTGTCGTAGTAATCTAGAGGCAACGGGACCAACAAATTCTAAAAGAATCGTTTCTAAGCGGTTGTAGTTTTCCTCAGACAGGATAGAAGCAGACGGATACTCAATTGAGTTTTGTTGAGAAAGGAAAGCCTGAGGAGGCGGTTGTGTAAAGGATGGTGGTTGAATTGATTGCGTTTCTACTCTAGTATTGAAATACTTAAGCACCTCCAAAACTTCCGCCGCAGACTGATAACGCTGTTTAAAGTGATGTAGTACCATCTTCGATAGCACAGATGCCAACTCAGAACTGACGTTAACTTGATGCTGCCAAGAAATCTCTCCTGTATCTGGGTCTTCCTCAAAGTTTATCGGATGTATACCTGTCAGTGATTGTATACCAATAATGCCTAAGGAATAAATATCGCTGTTGGGGCGGGGCTTACCTTGCGCCTGTTCTGTAGACATATATCCGGGAGTACCAATAATAATAGTAGCTTTCGTGTGCCCTAAAATTGTAAGCAGTTGAGTTTGGACTTGTTTAACTGCGCCAAAGTCAATCAGCACTAACTTACCGTCTTGTTGCCGCCTGATTATATTATCTGGCTTGATATCTCGATGGATAACATTGTGGCTGTGAATAAATTGTAGAATACCCAGAACCTGTTGGAGCAGTTGAATGACTCGATCTTCTGTCCAACGTTGATTGGGGAATAGTTCCGCCTTTAGAGTCTGCCCTTCTATAAACTCTTGCACCAAGAAGAACTCTTGGTTGTCTTCAAAATAGGCTAAAAGCCGAGGAATCTGATCGTGGTTGCCCAGTTGTTCTAGTGTTTCTGCCTCACTGGTAAATAGCCGTCTGGCAGTTTCGAGAAATTCAGGGGTACGACTGACGGGCTTAAGGTGTTTGACAACGCATTTCGGGAAACCTGGCCGATGAGTATCTTGGGCTATGTAAGTTTGACCGAATCCACCTCCACCTAATATCTGGAGGACTTGGTAACGTCCGTCTAATAATTGTCCTAACATTGTGTCACAAGCCTTAAGTCCTGAAATTAATCTTGACACAACTACCAGCTTTGGCAAGGTTTTTTGAGAATTATACTACCAGTTTATAACTCTTTAGACTCCAGATCGGCTTGCAGCCATATTATTGTTGAAGCTTTAATTCCTCAGAAATCGGCAGTAGCTCAACTTTTGAATTAGTTGTTGGTTGAGAGAATACGCTAACTTCTCCTAGTGGAGTTTTATTTACAAAGTAGGTGATTCCTCGAAAGCTCAATTTATAGCTGTAGCCAACAATGTTAGGACGCTGCTTGTTTGAGAACAGTTTCCAGACGTAATGGTAACTCTTATACTCTACGTCCTAACAAACATGGCTATAGCTATATAAGCTATTGGTAGAGGAACTTTAGCCGATTTGGAATTTGGATCGGCACAATAGTTAACACCACAGTACATCAGATTATAAGCTGACCCAATTTGAGGAACTGGTCGAAATGGCTGTTCTGTTTTTTTGCTGCCAACTTTGTTTGGGTCGCATTCGTAGCTCAGACCACGATAGTAAAGTTTCATAATTTTTGCCTCCTGAATAACTGTTTTTCAACAATGCCAATGATTTATCAAAAGTTGATTAGAGAGTTATGCAAGAGTTAATGTAAACTTACACTTTTTAAGGAACTGCTTAAAGGATTAGGCGTCTAGAGTGAAGAGTCTTTGGGCAATTGGGCATTGGGCATTGATTATTTCCCCCCTGCTTCCCCTGCTCCCCCTGCCCTCTGTTCACCTGTCTCTCTGCTCCCCTGCTCTCAACCTCCCGTATGCTTACCCTTTTCATTCAGGGGTTACGTAGTTAACAATGGGTTGAATGTTTTTTGAAATAGATTCAACTTTATGGCTAGAACTGCAAATGAATATGCCGTATACCTCCTACTGGAAAGCGGCCACCGAGAAGAAGTACGTTTTCCTACTATTCAAGAGTTTCAGAAATGGTATAGCGGCGAACTTGTGCCAAAATCTGCTTCTAATGACTTCATTAGCGTTCCGATCAAAAATATTCAAGGGGAATATATGGTAGTACGCCCTTCTCGGATCGTCGCAATCCGGGTAGAACCTATTTTTAGTTCCAGTGTTGAAAGATTCAACTAAATGATGAGAAAAACCCTTGCTTTGCTTTCCTTGAGTTTAGGAATTGTTCTTGTAAATCCTCTCTGGTCGGCTGTTGCTCAGGTTCCTAACTTACTGCCGTTGCCAATACCGATTACTCCCGATCTTCCACCTATACCAATACCAATCACTCCTGAGATAACGCCGCCGCTAAAACCAATCGCCATCGTCAGCGATTGCATGCTCCGGCCGACTTGTTTGGGTTGGGATGAGCAAATTTGGGGTCAAAGAGGTAAAACAGGCGATCGCAATGCGTTGTTAGCTTCTATTGACAACAGTCTGCTTTACCTAACAAAGGGTGATGCGATCGCAGCATATCAAAATTATCCAGTTCGGGAAATTACTCTTGATCGCGTCCGCCGGAGTTTGCTGCGTTTCCGTCAACTGGTTGTCAGTTCTAACTCAGCAGCGCAACTACAAGCTGCTGTCCAGCGTGAGTTTGTCTTCTACCAATCTGTGGGCAACGATGGCAAGGGTACTGTTAAGTTCACTGCTTACTACGAACCTGTTTACACCGCTAGCCGTGTCAGAACTGCAATATATAAATATCCTCTTTATCGGCTACCACCTAATTTTAGCCAATGGCCTAAACCTCATCCAAAACGAATTGATTTGGAAGGGAAGGATGGTTTAAAAGGGAATAAAAGCAAGTTACATGGTTTAGAACTGCTTTGGTTTCGCGATCGCCTAGACGCATACATGGTACATATCCAAGGTTCTGCCCAAATTAAATTAACTAATGGTAAAACAACATCAATTGGCTATGCTGGTGGAACTGATTATCCTTGGACTAGTATCGGCAAAGAACTTGCCAAAGATGGCAAACTTCCACTGGCAGGATTGACAATGCCACGGATGATTGCTTATTTCCGGCAAAAACCCCAGGAGTTGAACAATTATCTACCGCGCTGGCAACGGTTTATTTTCTTCCAAGAAACTGGTGGTACTGCTGCTACAGGTAGTATTCATGTGCCAGTAACAGCAGAACGTTCCATTGCTACAGATAAGTCTCTCATGCCACCGGGAGCGTTAGCACTGATTTACAATTCATTTCCCTATCCTGCCAGTGGTGGCAAACTAGAGAGGCGTACTGTCAGCCGCTTTGTGCTTGACCAAGATACAGGAAGCGCCATCAAAGGGCCGGGCCGGGTGGATTATTTCATGGGGTCTGGTAAACTAGCAGGCGATCGCGCCGGTGTCACAGGCGGTAATGGTTCATTATATTATTTGCTGCTCAAAGAATAGATATTGGGCATGGGACATCGGGCATTGGGCATTGGGATTGAATCTTCAATTTTGAATTTTGAATTTTGAATTGATTTCTCCCCTGCTCCCTCATCCCCATTGCCCATTCCCCACTCCCTAGCTAATACGGCGGATAAGCAAAATCATCTTCATCAGCATAAACGTAAGAGTTGGAAACTCCTGCCATTTCCAATTTAGGCGTTTCTGATTTTATCGGTTCTTTGCCGAAATCTTTGTATTCTTCAAAAATCTTGCAAATCATTGCAGACTCAAGAGCATCGGAAGCAATTAAATATTGCGTTAAAGTCCCTACGGTAGGATGTTTATAGTCCACAGTTGAAGCTACCAAAACTGTATTTGGTTCAATGCCTCTTTCTTCACATTCAATGATCGGACAAAAAATCCCATGAGCGTGGAACAAAGGCCCTTTTGGTGTCAAAGGTTGCTTGCGGTAGATAGCATAAGCTTTTTCTAGTTCAGCAACGAATCCACTAACTACTTTGCCTTGCTGATATTCGCAGTAGGTTTTGCTAAAACTCGCTCCGGCTGCACCATTGAGAGTTAGTTGTAGTGGTGATTCATGTAAAAACTTTTTATTCTCACCCACTATAAAAATTAGATAGCGAGTAAAGGTTTTAAATTTAAGTTTGTCGGCTAAAAAAGCATCATAATTATCTTTGAGCGTACCCAGTTTTAAACCACTTTCCCGGTCTTTAACAGACAATGGCCCCCTACGCACTATAACCAAGCGTGGAGTAGTAGTAATAAAGACTGTTTCTATTCCAGAGCTAAATTCATGCTCCACTTGCTGCCAATTATCATCTGGCACAAAGCCGACAGCATTGGCATTATCCAGCTTAATCGCCAAACCGTGAGATTGTATACCATCTGTGCCATACCGAGGATTAATCATCTGACACCAGGGAAGGACTTGAGAAGGCGGTGCATTGAATTTCTCGTCTTCAAAGTCAAAATTAGCAGATGCTTTCATCGTTTTAGGCTATCGAAGTGTTTTATTGAACAAGGTTATCGGCAGGGCACTGATTCTGGAGAGCCAGTTATGTGCTGTGGTTCCCTAAAGTTTAAGAACATTAAACTGGCGTAGTATTTTTTCTAGAGTAAGACAGAATCAATCTATGTTGCAATCTCTGTTTAGTTTTTTAACAACAAATTCTTTCTTTGGCATCTCTCTATCTCAATACGATCTACTTTTTGCTCCTCTCGTGGTTAAATTCAAATCAGCAAATTACTGTGAACATAAAGCAGCGAGAGTCTTCAAATCTGGCACTTCTAAATCAGGTTGACTGACTGCTGGTAAATTCGCACTAACCCCTTGCTCTGCTCGACGATTTACCCAGACTGTTGATAATCCCAGAGATTTGGCTGTCACAATATCATGATATACACTAGCAGCAACATGTAATATCTGCTCTAGCGGCAAATCAATTCTCTCAATAGCCAGTCTGAAGTTGTTGAAAGAAGGTTTATAGCTTTTTGCCTGTTCTGCTGTGATTATCTGGTCAAATTTTACCTCCAAGTGCTTTGCCGAAAAAGTAAAGAGATCGTTATCTACATTTGAGATAATTACCAGCTTAAACTTTTGCTTTAAACTTCTAAGTGCCTCAACTGTATCAGGGAAAGGCAGCCAATGCTGAATCGAATCAGCAAGTGAATTTAGTTCGTCAGCAGTTGGCTCAAAGCCAAATCGTCCACCAAATTTTTGGACTACTCTTTTCAAAACTTCTCGATATTTGATATATTCTCCTTTTTCCAGTTCTGCTTCAAATTCAGCAAAAATATTGAGAATTTGCTCGTCATCCAAATTAGTGTTGTGTGCCAGCAGAAGTGGCTTTAGCACCCCCAAGATGCCATTCTCCCAATCAATTAAAGTTCCGTAACAATCGAAAGTTAAAGCCTTATACTGATTTAATTCAATCACCTTTTTATACTCCAGAGCTTGATTAATAGTGTTCGGTTTTCACAAACCAAAAGACGGGTGAACCCATCTGCAATCGCCACATCCACTGTTCTTGATGTTTCTGAACATTTTTCTATATCAGGGCAACGCAGAACTTATAGGTTGCTCAAAGATTGGCAAAGTGAACAGCCAAGGTTGTTTTGCCGTTATACCGACGTTAGAGGGCAGTGCTAACCGAAGTTGTATGGGCGTTATCCAAACAAACTTATATTACATTGATAATACAATATTACTAAGTTTAGGTGTGGGATAATAGTTATTCCAGAAAGAAAATTATTCCTAAGTATAGTTTGTATGGATCAGGACTTACGCATTGACAGAGAGACCAAAATAGCAACTATGTCTTTCAAGGCTTTTAGCTAGATTTTTCAACTCCCTTTTTGCGATGCCTGCGCCAGACTACGCCTACGCAACTAACAAAAAATAGTTTGTAAAAGGCTAAAACAACGTGTTTTCGTTAATACCCAAGATAGTTAGTTTGTACAGTGCGTAAGTCCAATATTTTTAAGTTAAAAACTGAAAAAAGCTTCTCAATAGTGTGTTTATCAACTCCTCCTTCTCGATTTAATACTTTTGAGATGGTAGCAGAATATAAACCAGAACGTATACTCATTTATTCAAAAGTGTATTTATTTCTAAAATTTTCTTTTATTTCGTCAATGGCAAGGCTCGAATGAGTTCTCTAATGACATCTGTTGCTGGTCTGCCTGTCTGTTCACAATATTTTTCAAGGTTTTTGGCTTCATTTGATGCCAGGTTTATAGTGATTCGCTTGACCGCCCATTTTTTGTTCATACTGAAATAGATAAATTGTGTAATCATAACTTTAAATCCTAATTTTACCTTCCAGCTGGAAAGTAACCTAAATTTTGGATATACTGAGATACCCTTTAAATAGGACACGTTGTAAATAAATATTGCAGGTATGCTTTACTGATTTACTAACTTGTGTATAAATGATAAAAAAAGAATCAATATTTGGTACTCATCATTTAATTTTTTATCCCTTTTAGCTTAGAGTGTAGTCTCATACCTACCCATTCGTTGCACATAGCAAGTACACGCAGCAATAACTACAGGACAAGGGTGACACATAAAGTCGCCAGTGTTTACAACAAAAGCGAGCGAATGGTCTAGAGTAAGCGAATTCAAATGTACTTGGCAAATAAAGATAAATTATAAAAGTATCCCTGTCTTTTCAATGTTTATTCATCATTGAAGGTGCAGGTTGAGAGCTATATTATTACTTAATAATTGACCGAAAATATTTATGGCATCTAGTTAATTCTAGATGAGCCAAATTTTACAGCCTTTCAATTAAACTATAAACCTGCTTTGTTCACCTCAATAACTCAATAAGTATTAGCAGAATATCTATTTATATCATTTTAATCAGATCCATAATTCAAGCTTAATTGTAATAAATTTATAATTAACAATATTGCAGAAAGCCTTAACCTAAATTTGTACTAACTTTAACTCAACCTTTGCTTACGCTGTATGTCTTAGTAAGAAGATTGTGTATTAACTATCTTAAAATACTGTATACCAATCGGATTTAAGATGTATTGCTACCATTAATCCAGAGATAAAAGTCAAATTGGAGGTTCTTACGAGTTGCTGTTTGCTGCATTAAGGATCGGAGATTCATAAAAACTGCAACTAACCCAATTACATATACTCTGAGCCAAATTAACTAGAGCGTAGACACATGAGACGCACAGATGCTGCTTGAATAGCGGAAAACTAGGTGTCTACGCCCACTGACATTTGCATATTTTCTGTGGTGTTTTCTTAACTATTCTTGAGGAGTACAAATGCTTGAGGCTATCGCTGTTGCTTGGTTATTACTGTTTTTTGGCGATTTTCTATCTACATTCTTTTACCATGTACCCGAGCACGTTTTTGGTAGCCTTCATTTAAAAACGCACCACTCCTGGAAAAAGGACTTCCGCCACTATGCTATTTTGACTTTTAATCCCCAGGTTCTTTTAGATGGTATCTTGGGAGCTTTACCTTATATATTTATAGCAGTAGTCTTGTGGTCTTTCTCTCCCATTGGCGTTATCTCTGGATTACTGCTTGGTCAGTTTCATGTATGGTGGAGACATATAAGTGTATTGGGTTGGCAAACTCCAAAACCTGTAAATATCTTATGTCAAATTCTATTTATTACTACTCCTGAGAGACACTGGTTACATCATCACAAAACTAATTTAGGTTTTGGCGATATTTTCACCTTCTTTGAACAACCTGCACAAATGTGGTTGCGCTGGCTGCGATTACTTAGACTTCGTTTTCGCGACTCTCGGATCTAACTAAAACTAGCGCTTACCTGAATACTTTTTAAAATTACCAAAAGAAGCTGCGATCGCAGCTTCTTTTGGTACATTCAAGGCGATTATTCTACTCTTAGAAATGCGTTCACCTATATACTCAAAAGCTAATTCCCAATTATATGAGGAGTAGCCACAAGAGACATTAATTTACCATAGATTTAAATCTATGCTTTCATCTAATTAAAAATTTTTTACTTATAGTTATTCTAGAACTTATCAAACAGTAAGCAAGTTATAAGAACGGAAGAATGCCTCTGGTAAAGAGTTTCAATGTATTTGCTACCGTTATACTTCGCTGTTATATCGTTAAGGTTTTTGGGAAAACTAGTCTTAATTAGTAAACTATTATATCCCTAGATTTTTATGACAATTCCTCTCTTTTCAAGAGATGCTAGGCCTAGCTTGCTTATGCAAAGGCGTGAAGGTGGCAGGAGGTTGCAATACAGTGTAGGTTTCTCTTTGAGACACTACGCCAACAAACCAACACTGATTGTGAGAAATTTGCAACCTGCTCTAAATGAGGTGTTTCATGTCCGCAGCTAGCCTCAGAAAGATGCTCAACAAAAAAGAGTTGCTATCTCTTATTCATAACTTAGTATACCAGTTCAACATCGTGATTGATGTTGAACTGGTAGACGGCACGAAACTGATTAGCATTGGGGAGCAAACTGTAGAAAACCGTTATCCGATCGAGGTTTCAGGAGAAATCATCGGTTGGGTTGTTGGAGAAGAACAAGCAACTATACTTGCAAATTTGCTCTCATTTCTGGCAAAGCAGGAAGCTGAGAAGAAAGTACTCGCCAAAGAATTGCTGGAGCGATATCAGGAAATCGATTTGTTTGACGATATCTCGACTCAACTGACAACAAGTTTAGATACGCGACAGATTGCCCAACTTGTGCTTCAAGAATTGAGTCAATTAATCGAATCATCTGCGGGGATGATTCTGCTTTTGAGTCCAGATGCAACTGCATTTGAAATCATTGCCGAATTTGGAGTGTTTTTTGAGCGCAGTCAGCCGGAACCAGGTAAGGGAATTATCGGCAACATTGTACAATCCAACCGAGCAGAACTTGTTAATGATGTGCAAGCCGATCCGCGATTAGAAGGGCAAAAAAACGTTGCTGCAATGATTTGTGTGCCGTTGCGAGCCAAGGAGCGGGTACTGGGAGCGATCGCTATTGGAACGACCAAAACTGACTCATACAAGGCTGAACACCTGAAACTGGTGAGTATCTTTGCCTCTCAAACAGCGATCGCCATTGACAAAGCTGTGCTTTACGAGCAAAGCACTCAAGCAGCCGTCCAAGCAAAAGCCCAGACACAGAGGCTTCAGCAAGCTCTCCATGAGTTGCAATTAGCCCAAACTCAGTTAATCCAAAGTGAAAAAATGTCTAGTCTCGGGCAACTCATTGCCGGAGTTGCCCACGAAATCAACAACCCGGTTAACTTTATTTGCGGCAATTTAAGGTATGTTGCTGAATATACTCAAGACTTGTTACACCTGTTAGAAAAGTATCAGAAATTCCTACCAGTTGCTCCTCCAGAACTGGAATCAGAGTTAGACAATATAGACCTGGAATTTATCATGCAGGATTTCCCCAAACTGCTAGATTCGATGAAACTGGGCACAGGTCGCATCGTCGAAATTGTCCAATCCCTGAAAAACTTCTCCCGCCATGATGAAGCTGAAATGAAAGCCGTGAACATCCACGATGGCATTGATGGAACATTAATGATTCTTCGTCATCGCCTGAAAGCAGATGTTCATCGTCCGGCAATTGAAATCGTTAAAGACTATGCAAAACTTCCCCTGATTGAATGCTATCCCGGACAGTTGAATCAGGTGTTTATGAACATCCTGGCAAATGCCATTGATGCTTTGGAAGAAAGTATGGAAAATTGGGGAGTCAAAAATAATCCCCAATCCTCAACCCCCAATCCGCAAATCACTATTCGTACCATAGCCATTGACCAACAATGGGTTGTGATTCGCATTGCCGACAACGGCCCAGGTATGAAGGAAGAGGTAATTCGCCGCATTTACGATCCCTTTTTCACCACGAAAGATATTGGTAAGGGAACCGGGTTAGGTATGGCAATCAGCTACCAAATTATTGTAGACAAACATGGGGGAATACTTAAGTGTCGTTCTCAACCGAGTGAAGGGACAGAATTCTGGATTCAGATTCCAGTAAATTGTGCATTGACAAACGCTGCTGAAGAACAAAATAGCATCTCTGCCTTGTCAACTCCCACAACAGAATCATCTCCTACTCCCGATACCGACGGCTTCATTTCATCAACAGTTCCAATGCTTAAACCGACGGATCTGCTGATTTGCCATACTCAACTGATTGAGCGACTTTCACAGCACAGTCCAGATGTGGAAGGTGCATCACCCGATCAAATTTACCAGATGTTTCAACGCTACCCAATTTCCTTAAAGCTTTACGCCACTTTGTTGTCTTGGTTCTGTTGTTTTAACCCTACCCAAATACGCCACTAAAGAAACCTTAACCATGTTTAAGCAACTTGATGAATACAACCGTCAGCTATTTGAACAATGCCCAGCTGGGCTGGCACTGTGCCGAACAGATGGGACACTGATTGATATCAACCCCGCCTACGCTGCTATTTTAGGGCGCACTGTTCCAGAAACCTTGAATCTCACTTACTGGCAGATTACCCCAGAAAAATATGCTGCCACGGAGCAATCTAGCCTAGAAGACTTGGAACGAACTGGTCGCTATGGGCCTTATGAGAAGGAGTATATCCACAAAGACGGGCACCTGGTTCCAGTCAGGTTATCTGGACTGATGATTGAGAGGGATGGGGAGCGGCTGATCTGGTCAAGTGTGGAAGATATTAGCGACCTCAAGCGTGTCCAGCAGGAACGTCAACATTCCGAAAAAATCTTGAAACAGAGCGAAGCACGATACCGTTCTCTGGTCAAAACTAACACACAAATTATCTGGGTCAGCACACCAGAAGGAATTTGCTTTGAATTGACAGACTGGATCGCCTACACAGGTCAAAGTCTAGCTGAAGCTGAAAATGGAGGCTGGATTGATGCTGTACATCCCGACGATCGTGGCTACACTGGAGAAGCCTGGGGTGTTGCCGTAGCAAACCTGAGCATGTATCAAATTGAATACCGAATTCGCGGCAAAGATGGCAACTATCGCTACTTTTGGGTCTGGGGTGCCCCCGTCATCGAAGATGATGGTAGCGTTCGGGAATGGATTGGCACCTGCACCGATATTCACGATCGCAAGCTGGCAGAAGCCGAAAATCAGCGTCTGAAAGAACGATATCGCTCGTTAGTAACTGCTACTTCACAGATCGTCTGGGGAGCTACCCCGGAAGGACTAGGAATAAGCAGTGAAATGCTCACCTGGATAGCCTATACGGGGCAGAGCGAAGCTGAAGTTGAAGGTTGGGGCTGGATCGATCCAATTCACCCCGATGACCGTGCTAGATCCACAGAAGTTTGGAATGCTGCTGTGGCAAACCGGGGGATCTACCAAACTGAATATCGGCTGCGTGGCAAGGATGGTACATACCGTTACTTCTCTGTCTGTGGTGCCCCTGTCCTAGAAGAAGACGGCAGCATTCGGGAATGGATTGGCACTTGTACTGATATTCACGATCGCAAACAGGCAGAAGCTGAAAATCAACGTTTATTGGATATGTTGAATCATTCCAGCGATGCCATCATCGTCCGCGACATGAGCGAGAAAATCTTGTACTGGAATCAAGGTGCCGAAAGGCTCTACGGTTGGACGCGTGAGGAAGTGAAAGACCAATACATTCACGCATTTATCAAAAAAACCTTTCCAAAACCAAAACAAGCGATCATAGCAGAGTTATTAGAGCAAGGCAATTGGGAAGGAGAAGTGCAACACCTCACCCATTATGGCAGACTGATTACCGTCCAGAGCCGATGGACGTTGCAACGGGACATCTCTGGTCAGCCCTGCGCGGTCTTGGAAATCAATACCGACATCACTGCCCGCAAACAAGCAGAAATCGCTCTCAGGCAACTGAATCAAGAACTGGAAGCTAGAGTTGTAGAGCGAACAGCGGCTGTGCAAAATACCCTAGCAGAAGCGCAGGGATTAAATGCCATTTTAGATAACTTAGCAGATGGTTTGTTAGTGGTAGACACCGCAGGACAAATCACCCACTTCAATCCTGCCTTTTTAGCCATGTATGGATTGACAGCTACCGCCCTCAAGGGTCATTACCGAGAATTGCCGATATCTGGTTTAGCAGACCTGATTACACGAACTCAGTCCCATCCCCAAGAGGTTTACTCTGCCGAAGTTGCACTAACCAAAGAACGCATTGGTCAGGCAGTGGCAACCGCCATTTTCAAAAAAACAGCAAACTCAGAACCCGCTACTTGCTTCGGTTCGGCGCTGCTAATTCGCGATGTGACGGCAGAAAAGGAAATCGACCAGATGAAGACCGACTTCATCTCAACAGTTTCTCATGAGCTGCGGACGCCACTGACTTCTGTCCTCGGTTTTGCATCGATCATTCAAGAAAAGTTGGAAACCGATGTGTTCCCAATGATTTCTACCGAAGACCGCAAGCTTCAGAAAACGATTAAGCGAGTGGCTGACAATCTCAATATTATTGTGTCGGAAGCAGAACGGCTGACGTCTTTGATTAACGATGTCCTAGACATCGCCAAGATGGAAGCAGGTAAGGTGGAATGGCAGATGCAGCCGATTGATCCCAGCGAATTACTGGATTGGGCAACCAATTCTACTGCTGGGTTATTTGAAACCAATGGTTTGCAATTGGTCAGCGAGATTGAATCTGGACTGCCTCAGATAGTAGGCGATCGCAATCGTTTGCTGCAAGTTTTAATCAACCTGATTTCCAATGCCGTTAAGTTTACCGAATCTGGTTGTGTCACCTGCCGCGTCAAACAAGAAAACAACGGTGTTTGTTTCAGCGTCATCGACACAGGCGTTGGTATTGCACCTGAAGACCAGCCAAAAGTATTCGAGAAATTCCGCCAAGTTGGCGACACTCTCACCGACAAACCCAAAGGCACAGGATTAGGACTGCCCATCTGTAAACAAATTGTCGATCATCACGGTGGTAGAATCTGGGTTGAGAGTGAACCAGGTAACGGCAGCATATTCTCGTTTATCATTCCCACCGACGCTAGCGATCAAAAAAACACTGCTAATCTGAATTTGGATACGCTAGTCAAACAACTCAAAGAACACGTCATCACTAAAAACGCTGTGCTCAACCAAAACCGTAAAACCATTTTGGTTGTAGATGATGACGCTAACATTCGGGAATTGCTCCGCCAACAACTGGAAAACGAAGGCTACAATGTTTGCGAAGGAAAGGACGGCATGGATGCAATTGATCAAATTAAAATATCCCGCCCCGATCTGATCCTCTTGGACGTGATGATGCCCCAAATCAACGGCTTCGATGTGGCAGCCGTTCTGAAAAACAATCCTCAAACCGCAGACATTCCGATTATTATTCTGTCAATTATTGAAAACAAAGAACGGGGCTATCATATTGGTATTGATCGCTATCTCACTAAGCCTATTGACACAGAAAAACTCCTCAACGAAATTGGCTCACTGCTTTACCAAGGCACTTCTAGTAAAAAGGTATTGGTTGTAGATAAAAATGCATCAGCCTTAAAAACCCTATCAGATGTACTGCAAACTCAGGGATACAGTGTGATTGAAGCCTCCAATCCGCAAGAATGCATTTATAAAGCCCTGTCAGCCAAACCTGACATGATCATCATCGATTCTATCTTCTCTCAAGAAGCCGATTTAGTGAAAACCCTACGCTTTGAGAAGGAGTTGGAAAATGTATTTTTTATTATGCTGTCTGAACAGTGATTACTAGGGAATAGGGATTGGAGACTGGGGACTGGGAAGGAATTATTCTAATCCTCAATCTTTAATTTCCAATGCCCAATGCTCAATGCCCAATGCCCAATACCCTATGCCCAATACCCAATCCCTATGACCCAGAAAATTCTAATTGTTGACGATGAACCTAATATTTTGATTTTGATGGAACAAGCCTTAGAAGCATTAGAAGATGAGGGTGTTGAACTTCTAACTGCTAGAAATGGAGAAGAAGCTCTCGAAACTATCAAAACTGAAAAACCAAACCTGGTTTTTCTTGATGTGATGATGCCGAAAATGAATGGTCTGCAAGTTTGCCATATTGTAAAAAACGACTTACAAATGGCTGACATTTATATCATAATTTTGACAGCTAAGGGACAGGAATTTGATAAACAAAAAGGAATTGAAGTTGGTGCAGACTTATATCTAACTAAACCATTCCGTCCCAAAGAAGTACTTGAAAAATCAATGCAGGTGTTGGGTTTTTGAGGAAAGTTATGAAGGCTTTTCATCTGCAATCGCTTCCAGTCTGCTGGAGGCGATCGCAGCACTTGGTAGTGCTAATTCATCCGCATTGGTGGGAGACAGATTTATGTAGGCAATTACAAAAGTCCATAACAATTTTCTTAGACTTAAAATGCTCTGAGTTGTGGGCTGGCTGAA
The DNA here is from genome assembly GCF_036917535.1 of Nostoc sp. Classification (GTDB taxonomy): domain Bacteria; phylum Cyanobacteriota; class Cyanobacteriia; order Cyanobacteriales; family Nostocaceae; genus Nostoc. Next base: position 82,271 of record NZ_JBALDA010000091.1, on the reverse strand, counting down.
ACTTGGAAAAGCTTTTTACACCGAGGTTGCTGCTGGTTGAGATAACAACTTGTGCAAACGTGAGACCCGATTTTCCCCAAATGGTAAAACCTGGATGACTTCAGCCTCGAATGAGAAGCCCATGCGTTCCCAAAACTTCCGTGCCTTTGGATTCGAGCCTGAAATTGTAAAAAATCTATCTCCAAAGAACTCATCTTGCCAATGCCAATATTGTTTAAGTTGGGCGAATAATCTCATACAAATCCTGGGTACGGGTATACCAGTTACCCGACAGACGACCGATCGCGTGCAACTTTGCGACATCAATTGTGTTTTCCGGTGTAAGTAAATCGTCCCGAACATGCCACAGCACTGCCTCAGCAATAATTAATCCCGATTGGCTACCTTCATCCCCTACATAAATTATTTGCTTCAGCACACACTCAATATTAATGGGTGATTCAGCAACTCGTGGCGGACGCACTCGTTTTGAGGAAACAGGAGTTAGTCCCGCCACTTGAAATTCGTCCACATCTGGCGGAAAGTCCCTACTGGTGGCGTTCATCTGTTCCCCCAATTCTTCAACAACTATGTTGACCACTAGTTCACCCGACTGCTCTACATTCAGTAAAGTATCTTTTTTAACACCACGTTTTAGACCTGCGGAGATGGCTAAAGTCGGTGGATTAGCTGTCACGCCCATAAAAAAACTGAAAGGCGCAACATTATGCGTACCATCGCTGGCGATCGTTGACACCCAAGCAATCGGTCGGGGAACTACTGAACCGACAAGTAATTGGTAGGTATTTCGTGGGTCGTTCTGGGAGGGGTCGATAATCATTAAGGTTTTCCTTACTAAACACTACAGTTTTTCAAAACTCGATCTTGCTGAAGAGAAGCTTTCCTCCTTAATTGTGCGTAATTTTCATTGCTGCATCTTGCTTTTTATAGCTATAGCGATGTCTGATAACAAGCCGAAGAAGCGTCTGTGCTCGTTTGTCTGCAATACACTCTCACCTCTGTGCTTTTAGGAGAGAAGCTTTAAGATTTACTTCCCAACCGATTTTTGTTAGGTCTGTATTGAACTCAACCTAGAAGCACTATAGCAATGGTATTTGTTAGTGGTAATGACTTTTGACTTTTGACTTCCCCGTTCGCGTAGCATCTCGCAGAGAAGGGGCTGACAAGGCTTGAAAAGTAGGTGTACAGGGTTAGCAAAGCCTACACAAGCAAAGAAAACCTCTCCCTTGCCCCTGCTTGTTTAATTAGAAGGTAATTCTGGGAAACCTTAATTTGTGAGAGCGAGAGGCTTTTGCCAGAAGGAACTAGAATTAGGAAACACCTAGCTGGGTTCTTCTGACTTTTGAAATTAGGAGTGCATGTGTGCCAAAATCCCCTAAATATTTGCTGATTGGATCGACCGAGAATTACAGCGGTAAATCTGCAACTGTTCTGGGTTTGTCTCATCAGCTACAGCAAAAAGGTCTGGATATTAGCTACGGTAAACCACTCGGTACGTCTTTCAATTCGTCTAGTGGAACCGTAATTGAGGAAGATGTCCAGTTCATTGCTCTTAGCCTCAATTTGCCGGAAAACCGCGTTGCACCTACAATGCTGGCTTTGGATGAACCAAATGTGCAAAAGCGCTTGCGGGGGGAAGACAAAACCGATTATCAGCAGTCCCTAATACAGCAATATTTACATAAGTCTCAAGGAGATTTGGTGTTATTGGAGGGGCCTGGTAATTTGTCCGAAGGCAATTTGTTTGACTTGTCTTTGCTGCAAATGGCTGAAGTATTGGATGCTGGCGTGCTGTTAGTAGCCCGTTATAAATCGTTGCTTTCGGTTGAGGCGCTATTGGCTGCAAAACAGCGTCTGGGCGATCGCTTGATTGGAGTTGTAATCAATGATATTCCTGTCACTCAACTAGAAGCAGTTGATACTCTTTTGCGCCCATTTTTGGAACAGCGGGGGATTCCAGTGCTAGCAATGCTGCCGAATAGCGATTTGCTCCGCAGCGTCAGTGTTGGCGAATTAGTCAAGCAGTTAAAGGCTGATGTTCTCTGCCGCAACGATCGCATGGATTTGTTAGTAGAAAGTCTGGCAATTGGAGCGATGAATGTCAATTCAGCTGTAAAATATTTCCGCAAACGCCGGAATATGGCAGTGGTGACAGGAGGCGATCGGGTGGAAATTCAGCAAGCGGCTTTGGAAACTTCTACCCAATGTTTAATTCTCACTGGGCAACTACCACCCCCACCGTTCATTCTCAGTCGCGCTGAAGAACTAGAAATCCCCATTTTATCTGTTGACTTAGATACCCTCACCACTGTAGAAATTGTTGACCGCACTTTTGGTCAAGTCCGTGTCCACGAGCCGATTAAGGTTCTGTATATTTGCCAGTTGATGTCCCAGCATTTTGACATTGACCGCTTATTATCCAAACTAGATTTAACTCCCACAGCGGCATTGTCTTAGATTTATCAACTCAAACTATTAGGAGCATCAATGCTCAGTGATCAGTTAGGAGGCTGTATAGCTGGTGAGGATACAGTTGGCTCGTCGTCACCTCCCAGGCGACGGCGTGCTGTTTCCTTCCGCCCCATAGCTGGTACGTGCTTAGTTGCAGCAGCTAATCCAAAGACAGGCATATTCCCATAAATTGCCTCATATCTTTCCGGTTCTATTAAATAAGTTTCGTGCCAAATACCAACACTGTCATCAGCACCAATGGCTTGATTAAACCTTTGCCAAGCTTTTAAATGTGCATCGGCTGGATTTCTAGCAAAACGCTCTAAATCCTCGAACGATCGCCAATACTGAATCAGTCCTACCCCTCGCCAGTAAACAAAAGTTTCTCCACCTAAAAACCCTTTTTCGGGATTCTGGTAAAGGCTTCGTAACATGGGCGACATTGCTGTTGCAGTCGGAATCCATTTGGAAAAAGCGAATAATTTATTAATTCGCATCCCAATCAGAAACACAACAAAGGGTTGATCAATTTGGGCTGTGAATCGTCCCGGTATGACTTGAGGCATATACCACTCCTTGTTCTTAAGTTAATATGCAACTAATTGCATATTATTCATTTTATGCAATTAATTGCATAAGTCAAGTAGTGAATTCAAAATTATGGCATTAGCGCACGCAATATTAGCGGCTTTGGTTGAAGCACCCTGTAGTGGATATGATTTAGCAAAAAGATTCGATGGCTCTGTAGGCTTTTTCTGGTCAGCAAGTCACCAGCAGATTTATCGGGAGTTGGCGAAGCTAGAAGATCGAGGATGGATTAGTTCCGAGTCGATTCTTCAAGCAGGACGGCCAGATAAAAGGCTTTACAGTGTTACAGACTTGGGAGAACAGCACCTCAAAGAGTGGATTGCTCAATCTTGTGAACCCACACCGATTAAAGATGATTTGCTAGTTAAAATTTTTGCTGGTCATATTGTTCCTAAGCAAATTATCTTGGCAGAACTAGAAAATCATCAAAAAGCCCATCTAAAAAAATTGTCTACGTATAAGGACTTAGAACAGCGTTACTTTCAGAATCCGCAAGAACTGCCAGAAACAGGCAAATTTCAGTATTTAACTCTTCTAAATGGCATTAGTTATGAAACGCATTGGCTAGCTTGGTGTTACCAAGTAATGGAGTTACTGAACCAAACAATTGAAAATTAGTAGCAATGTTTAACTCAAGTTTTTCTCGCATCTACACGCTGTTTGCTAAAATATCTGGGTCGTTTAATCTGATTTTCTCCATCTTTGAGCCAATCAACAGACCTTATTAACCTAGATACATTAGCGCAAGAACTAGCGACAATCCAGCAAACGGGTTCTAAAAGAATTGCCTTGCTGGGTTCTCGTCACGTCCCGATTACGCATCAGAATCTTATTGAAATGATGACTTATGCCCTAGTTTTATCGGGTAATCGAATCATCACTTCTGGTGCTATAGGTACAAATTCAGCTGCTATCAAGGGAGCAACGCGGGCTGATGCAAATTTGTTGACAGTGATTCTACCCCAAAGCCTGGAACGCCAGCCTTTAGAATCGCGCCAGCAACTAGAACAGGTAATGCATCTAGTCGAAAATCCCAGTAATGATAATCTGTCTCTTGCGGAAGCTAGTTACTTGTGCAACAAGGAGATTGTCTCCCGTTGCCAGCAATTAATCTGCTTTGCGTTTCACGACAGTGGTACCCTGTTACAAACTTGTCAGGATGCAGAAGAACAAAGAAAAGTGGTGACGCTTTTTTACTTTGATTAGTCATTTGTCATTTGTCTTTCGTCTTCTCTTACAAAGTTCCGATGCCTACGGCGGGCTGCACCAACGGAGGAAACCTCCGCTCAGACTTTGCGCTTAGTCCTTTGTATTAGACTAATGACCGATGACTGATGACTAATAAACAATAACTAATAAGTAATGATAATTTTTTTGTACTTGATCGCTGCTGCTGCCGTTCTAATTTATGTGCCATTTTTGCTAGTAGCTTATGCCCGTGCGCGTATTGGTTATGAAATGTTGTCTACCCCTCGCGCTCTGTTTGATAAATTGCCACCTTATGCCCAACGAGCTACTTGGGCACATCAGAATACCTTTGAAGCGTTTATGGTGTTTGCGGCAGCCGCATTGATGGCTTATGTAACTGGTGTAAATTCTTCTACAGCACAAGTGGCTGCGATCGCCTTTGTGGTGGCCCGTTTCCTATACTTGATTTTTTATATTTTGAATATACCCCTTTTGCGCTCCCTGATGTTTGCCATTGGCATCCTTGGCTGTGCCACTCTCTTTTTCTTAAGCATCATTCAAGCTACTAGTTAATTGGGGCATGGAAAGTGAAGACTGGGGAAGAGTTTTCCCAATACTCAATACCCAATCCAAAATCCTTCGACTGAGCGAAGTCGAAGTCCAAAATCTAAAATCCAAAATGTTTTATGGCTTCTACTTTTTCCTTTGACATTGTGAGCGACTTTGACCGACAAGAGTTAGTTAACGCTGTCGATCAAGTTGTACGAGACATCAAAGGTCGTTACGACCTCAAAGACACTGAAACTACTGTCGAGTTAGTCGAAGAAAACATTAACGTTAGTACTGATAGCGAGTTTACCTTAGATTCTGTACACACCATTCTGCGAGAGAAAGCCGCCAAGCGTAACCTTTCTCAAAAAATCTTTGATTTTGGCAAGGTTGAATCAGCAAGTGGTAATCGCGTGCGTCAAGAAATCAAACTCAAAAAAGGTATCAGTCAGGAAATCGCCAAACAAATTTCCAAGTTGATTCGCGACGAATTCAAAAAGGTACAAGCCTCAATTCAAGGGGATGCTGTGCGGGTTTCTGCTAAATCTAAAGATGACTTGCAAGTTGTCATGCAGCGGCTAAAACAAGAAGACTACCCAGTTGCTTTGCAATTTACAAATTATCGTTAAAAGATTTGCATGGTGGGTATTGCCTCTCCAAACTACATTTTTGGGCAGAGGGGAGTAAATTCTAGGGTTCCCCTTCGAGAACCCCAGAATGCTTGCTAAAACTAACTTCTATGCACAACTGTGCGCCTCTACTGTCATCAAGCCCTAGAACCAATACTTCTTTGAAATGCCGGACGCTCAGATAACTGCTTCATATAGTTCAACACCGCTGGATAGGGGCCGAGGTCTAGTTTCAGTATCATGGGAATATAATTCAGAATAGCCGCTACTGCCACATCAGCAACAGTGAAATGATCGCCAAGTAAAAAAAGTTGCTTACTGAAAATTTCATTTAATGGAGTCAACAAGCGGAGCATTTCCCGTTCCCTATTCTCCTCTCTAAAAATCCCTGGGCCAAGGGTAGCATTAGCAAACAACACCCATTGAGAAAATACAGCACGTTCCTCTAGTGAAAGTGGAATTTTACTGTACTTATCGGCAAGATACAGTAAAATTGCCCCAGATTCCCAAAGCTGAAAATTTCCATCAACAATTGCTGGAACTTTACCAAATGGGTTAATTGCCAAATATTCAGGCTTGAGATGTTCACCTGCCTGTATATCAAGTTTGACGAATTCGTAGGGAATTTCTAATTCTTCTAAATACCAGTGAACAATTGAAGCTCGGCTACGAGCGCTGCCGTAAAGTTTTAGCATAATTACTTAAAGAACTTTGTGAGTGTGAGAATGCTGTTTAACGTTGTCTTCTTTGGTTACAACTCTAGCGGCGTTTAACACTCGCTTGCGCTCAATGGAATATTTAAATTCAGTGTAGTTTGTACCCAAGGGAATTAAAGATTTTGCAGATTCACGACGCTTGTAGGTACGAGCTGCTGCAAATGCCCGTGGCACAAATTCCTCTCCAAACTGAGCCGACTCTGGGAAGCCATCTGGCAGCAGTTGTGAATCGCCATCCAGCACAGATCCTAAAGTTGTGGCATGAGCCAACTTATAAGAGGTAGGAATGCCCTTTAAAAGCGCTTCCAAAGCCGCAGAGGGAATCGGCTCGATAACTTCAATTTGATAAACTTCTCCATCTTCTTTGACGAAGCAGGTTGCCAAGCCAATAACAATGTAATCATCGGTTGCTAAATCAGGGGCATTGGGATAGGAAATTGCAGTTGTCATCGGGAAATTTCTCAAAACTTAAAAATTGAATCTAGGGAATGGGCCAAACAAGGCATTGAAAAGAGACAAGGTAGACAAGGAAGAGGAGGGAGATAAGGAGAGAAGTCTGAGCGCCAGCTTCCGGCGCTCAGAACTTCGGAGAGAGACTTGTTCAATAATTCACCCTTGTCCCCTGCTCCTCTGCTCCTCTGTCTCCCCTGCTCCCCTGCTTCCTCATTCCCTCTCTAATAACGGCTTGTTGGCATTCTACCAATTTGTCGCTCTCACTACTTGACTAGTCTTTAAGATTGATATCTGCTATTTCTGGAATTCACCTTTGGGATCGAGTATCCATGATTAGGTTTGAAAAGCAATTGTTTATTTAAGGCATAGATTTTTACTGGTGTGAGTAGTTTAAATTCAGTCTTGAGATGGCTTTCCAGTAACCAGAAATACTTTAAAAGTAGACCCAATGGTAAAACCACCAGAGGGAAAAAACTAGAATTTTATTTCACAAAGCATGGATTTAATGTAGGAAAAGATGAATATTCACTCATTTTTAGCTGACGATGACCAGCAAAGTAAACAATACAAGTATGTTCTAAATACTACAAATAAAGTGGAGGGAAGAAGGAAAAGCGATCGCAGCAAATCTAATTTTGCGGATAGCTACTTACGCTCTTTTGCTTTAAAGTTGGCTCAACAAGGAGATTATACTGAAGCGATCGCACTTTTAAGTCAACTAATTAGCTGCAATCCTCACAATGCCGTTGATTACAACAATCGGGGGCTAATTTATTTTCAAAGTGGTGAAAGGCAAAAAGCGCTTTACGACTATAACACCGCCCTCAAACTTAATCCCTATTTGGCTAGTGCTTATAACAATCGAGCAAATTACTACGCAGCTTGTGGAGAATTAGCAGCAGCACTTGTCGACTACGATCAAGCGATTGATTTGAATCCTCGTCATGTCAGGGCGTGGATTAATAGAGGCATTACCTGGCGTGATTTGGGGCAATATGAGGAGGCAATTGAGAATTTTGAGGTAGCACTGCTTTTCGGTCAACTAGAAGGTCATATCTGGGCTGAACGCGGCAGAACTTACCATCTTTGGGGTGACTGGAATCGTGCGATCGCTGATTATCGTCGCGCCCTTACTCAACTGCCCTCTCTCGACAATAGTAAGGATATTACTGGTTGTCGCTTGTGCTTACAACTCGAAAATTGGCTCAAGGAGTTACTATTTGAATCAGCGTCCTAATTGGTAGATTAGTCCTTTTTGCAAATTCAAGATTCAAAAAGTAAATTTTTCATTTTGAATTTTTCATTTTGAATTTTTAATTGGAGGGAAGCGACGCTGTATCTCTAATGACTAATAGATGATAACTACATAGCTATTCAAAAACTAGCTATTAACCATTACTTATTAGCAACAATATAAATTAACACCCGGTTTATACGTAGCCTGAATTACAATAAATCTAAATAATCCCAAATTCGCCATTCATCTTAGGGTGATGAGTCTGTTTGTTCATCTTCTCGGCGTTCTTGATTTATCCACACAATCTGACGCTGGCTAGGATCGAATCGGTATCCTTGTTGTTGCCTAATACTTTTAGCTTGTTGCGGATCGAAGTTACGGCTAAATTCTGCCTGCAAACCATTGACATGTGCTTCCATCAGCTTGACTTCAGTACTAATTTCTCGCAACTTTTCCTGCTGTAACCAATGATAAGGCAAGAGTTGTGTTAAGGCAGATGCTGCAACGGCTGTAATCACAAGATTAACTACTATTTTGGCTGTGCTTTCCAGTGCCATCATCTGATAAGAACGTTGACGAAGATGCCGCTTTGGTCGAGGAGTGACCCGACGTTTTTGTATAGGTTGTGACGGTGGTCTTGACGGTTGAATCGCGTTCATGATCCTAAAATATAACCTCGCTTAGTCAACGGAAGCATTATCAAGAGTGCTGAGTTATGAATTTTGTTAGCGGTAGCTGGGGTTTAGCCTGTGCTGAGTTGAAAATCTCACTCAACACTCAGCACTCGATACTCGGAACTGAATTAGCACTCAGCACTCCTGAATGCTTGATTTAGCTGTCATCTTACTTCATTTTTTTGAAATAGCTACAAGTGTTGTACCAGTTAAAAAATAACCTGGCTTACGTAAGTGCAAGGTTTCGAGCTACTTATGGCATGAAACCACAAGCTTCTAAAAATTGCACCCCGTATTGCCAGGATTATTAGCTTTTTAACTGTGTCACATCGGAGCCTTATTTGTAAAGTTCTGTGGCTAATCGCCAAGCTAGAACTCCTGGGATCAAGGCTACAACTAGAGCGATGTAGACTTGAGCATCTGAGAGAGAGGACACCTGAGCGATGTACAGAGTATCTAAGATAGGCATGGCTGAAAACCTCCTAATCTGAATAGATTTTGAACAGTTCGTTTACTATTTTTCCTTGTTTTGCCAGATTCGTGGAATTTTTGACACAATTGCTCGTGAGTTTTATTTTAGTAGTTCTTTCATGGAAACTAGAAAGAAAGCTGTAATTTACTAAAAACATACTAGTAGTTTGTCAAGAGAACTTGGCGCGTAAAGAGTAAGGGCAAAAGTTTTTAATCCCTTTCTTTTTCACCTTTCCGCTTTCCCCAGACCTCACCGAGTATTTTTGGGTTGGCATACCACTATATGTACTCTAAGCAAGTGCATAGCAACACTTCCACAAATTTACCTGATGTCAGAGTAGCTGTAGACAAGGGTAGCTTGCGTTTACAATTTTCTACTAAAGTCAGCCAAAGTTTTTATAAGAAACGTCAAGCTTACAAAGGATTAGGTAGGAGTGATACAGAAAAGCCGAAATGCCAGGTATGCTTATCAAGGCTTTTAGTTAGATTTTTGAACTACCTTTTTGCGATACCTCGCATGACGTCAAGGGAGCAGTCAACTTTACGAATCCACCATATTATAGATTGACACCATAGCATCATAATTGATAGCAAGTAAATTAGTGTATAAATAAACTTAAGAGGTTTTACGTGTCTCTAAGTATTACAGATGTGTTTGATGCCAATTTCTATCGTAGTGCTAATTCAGACTTAGCATTAGCAGGTTTAACCACAGATAGCCAACTTCTTTCCCACTTCCAGACATTTGGTCTAAATGAAGGTCGCCTTTTTTCACCATTGATTAATTTGAATTTCTACCGAGCTAGCAATTCTGATCTTGCAAACCTCAACAATAGCCAATTGTTAGATCATTTAGAAAATAATGGGGTGGCTGAGGGACGTAGTTTCTCTCCACTTGTTAACCTCAACTACTATAGCATTAACAACAGCGATCTTGCTAGCTTGAACAATGAGCAACTCTTTAATCATCTGAAAAACAATGGTATTGCTGAAGGTCGCTACTTTTCTCCAATTTTCAATTTTGGATTACATAATGATAATCTTGGATTGTATAGAGATTTAAACCCTGACCTTGCTTCCTTAGATAACTCTCAACTGTTGAACCATTTTGAAATCTATGGTTTAAATGAAGGGCGTCAGTTCTCACCATATTTTGACTTTAACTACTATCGAGCTAATAACGGTGACTTAGGTAATTTGAGTAACAGCCAGTTGTTAGAGCATTTTGAAATTCTTGGTCTGAATGAAGGGCGTAAGAGTTCACCCTTTTTTGATGCTGGTTACTATAGAGCAAACAATCCTGACTTAGCTTCTTTAAATGGGATTCAGTTACTGGAACACTTTAACTCTTATGGACAGTATGAAGGACGCCCCGGTAATATCGACTACACTGGCAACACATTAAGCACTGCTCGCCAACTATCTGTAAGCTCAAATTTTACTTATGTATTTGATTCCGTTGGTTCATCTGATTCTAGTGACTACTATCGGCTTGATTTAGAGAAAGCTAGCACAGTTTCTCTCATTGACTTTAGCTATTCTAGAAACGTACTTGAGCAAATACTGGATAGTCAAGGTCAAGTTATAAATTCTAGAAATTCTGATGCCTTCGACAAACCTATTATTGCAAACTCGTCCTCTACAGACTTACCGATTCCTAATGGTCTAGAGATTAGCATCTCTGATTTAAATCAATTAGTTAAATCAACCATTACATTTCAAATTCCATTGGCTCCAGGTACTTACTACATACGGATTGAACCGCAAGCAGGTAACACTGATTACTCTTTATATATTTCTGCTACATAAGGTAAACAAATTCAGAAAAAGTCGGGATATAAAAAATTAAAATATATAAAACAATGGATTTGTATTTAGGTCTCGACTTCGGCACATCTGGCGCACGCGGTGTTGCGATTGACGAGGAAGCTTTTTGTATTCAGGCTGAGGTGCGATGTCCTTTCCAAGACTCACCAGCCGCCGTTACGCCAAAAATTTGGCAAGAGGCTTTGTTTGCACTGGTGGAACAAATACCTGACCAATTGCGGCGAGAAATTAAAGCGATCGCAATTAATGGTACTTCTTCCACCGTCTTACTGGTCGATGCTGCTGGCAATCCAACAGATGCACCATTGTTATATAACGATGCGCGGGGATCATTGGTGCTAGAGCATTTGAAGAGTATCGCACCCCCCAATCATACTGTGTTAACTGCCACCTCCAGCCTGGCCAAACTTTTGTGGATGAAGCAATTAACCTCTTTTAGCAAAGCTAGATATTTTTTGCATCAAGCAGATTGGCTGGCGTTTCTTCTACATGGACAGTTGGGTATTAGCGATTACCATAATGCTTTAAAGCTGGGTTATGACGTAGAAGAGATGAAATACCCAGAATGGCTAGAAAATTTACAAATACCGATTCAGTTACCCAAAGTTTTAACTCCTGGTACTCCCATTGCCGATTTACGCCCTGAGATTGCGGACAGATTCGGTTTGGGCCGTGATTGTCTGGTGTGTGCTGGTACAACTGATAGTATTGCCGCTTTTATTGCCAGTGGGGCAAAATTACCTGGTGAAGCCGTGACTTCCCTTGGTTCAACATTGGTATTAAAGTTGTTAAGTCGTACCCGTGTAGAAGATGCCAGATATGGGATTTACAGCCATCGCCTGGGGGATTTGTGGCTGACTGGTGGTGCTTCTAATACTGGAGGTGCAGTACTAAAGCAATTTTTCACAAACGCTGAGTTAGAAAGCCTTAGCCGGGAGATTGATGCATCAAAAGCTAGCGAGTTAGATTATTACCCGTTGTTGAAGGTAGGCGATCGCTTTCCGATTAACGATCCCAATCTACCCCCACGATTGTCACCACGCCCAGATAATCCAGTGGAATTTTTGCATGGGTTATTAGAAAGCCTTGCCCGCATAGAAGCGCGAGGGTATGAATTATTACAGCAAATAGGATCAGACAAATTGAGCCATGTTTATACTGCTGGCGGTGGTGCGGCTAATGATACTTGGACTGCGATTAGGACGCGTCATTTGCAGGTTCCTGTAGTAACTTCAGTGTATACAGAAGCAGCTTACGGAACGGCGCTGTTGGCGATGGAAGGCGGAAGTAAGGGTGAATAAGAGTAATTGTGTAACAATCTTTTCGTAAGTATTTTGTAAATCAGTATCTATCCCAGTGACAATCAACATATCTCAGCCGATACTGTGATTATTAGATACCGGACTTTAGATTCCAGGTTCATGATCTGGGCAGCTATTCGGGGATGGGTGCTTCGCCACAGCGCGAATATCATCTGTCCCCTTTACTAATTATGGGTGTGAGTTTTGAGGGGATTAGGAGAAAATAAAAAGGTTTTTTAAGAAGGTTTGACCTGAGCGATCAAGATTATCATCTAGGGAAAAGGTGAGACTGCGGACTCGAATTTGATCGCTTTTAATATCTAGTGGCTGTGTCAAGTCTTTAGGATATATCAAAAAGGCTTCCTTGCATTTTGTTGTGTTGGCGTAGCTGATCATTTGATGAATATCTGTATATCCTGCCAATTCAGGGGCTTTATACTTTGTATCCAAAACTGCTATTGTTTTGCCAGTAGCAGCATCACACAGTAATATATCTATACTAAAGTGTCGATTCTGACTAATTTCTATTGGATGTTGTTGTTTTAAAAAATAATCTTCTGGCGTGTTTTTCTGAAGCCATTCTGCAACAAAAAGTTCATATAAATGTGCCATATCGACAAGAAAGGGTAAGGTTTTGTAATTTCCCTTCTCATGACTGGGACTACTATTTTCTAAAAAGAATCGACATAAATTATGTAATATTTGATAGTCTGAATTAAGGCGATTATATTGTCTGGCGATACAATCTTCTGCGTTACAAGGTTGCAACGTTACTAATCCTTGTAAAGCGTGATAAGCTTTTCGTATTGTTGGTGATACTCTTTCTGAACACAAACTGCTACGACCAATGATATAAAGTGTCCATACCAAGATTTGATTTTCTTTAATATCAGCCGTATGTTCTTCATAATCGCATTTAAGTTTAACATTCCACGGCTTTTGAATTACCTGTCGCACATCTAGCTTTCCCCGCACATAAGAAAGCTGCTGTGTTTTAGGCAAGTAGGTACGATATAATCCTTTGCGGCATCGCTCTAAAACTTTATTGGCTAAGATATGAGCTAGATTATTATAAAAATTCTCTAGAGATTCACAATCCATCAGCCCTTCGAGAAAGCGAAAACTTTTCAAATTGTAAGCATATTCCAGCATTCCAAAGAGATTTTGGATAGGCACTTTCGGATTTATTTTTAAATGCAATTCAGGAGTAACAGGAATGTAACCTACCCATCCTTTAGCTTTGAATTTCCAATGTTGTCTCGTTGTATAGGTAGGAAATTCTATATCTAGTTGTGTTTTGTATTTTTCATATAACTCTATCCCGGCTGAGTTGGGTATTTCATCAAACTTAAATGATTTCTGTTCGTATTCTGTAAGTTCAATAATTCTTGGTTGTGCTGAGTTTATATCCATAGTTTATTTTTTATTTCATCCCAGCGAAACTGATCTACTTTTTCTAGCTGGTTAAAAAAGTATTCTTCTAAATATGGTTCAATTTCCATGCGCCATATATCTTCTATATTTTCCTGTAGGTTGTCTGTTAAAAAGAATGAAATACCAATTTCGTAGTTTTTGTCTGCGATCGCCTGATTTAATTGCTGTAAAATTTTAATTAATCCTTCTACTGGAACACCTGTTTTTTGGTGATAACGTTCCAGCACTTTATAGTTTGGGCGAAGTTCAATAAATGCAAAGCGGCGGCGTAGTGCATGATCTATATTGGCGATAGACTTATCTGCTGTATTCATTGTCCCAATAATACGGACATTTTCCGGGATACGAAAGTTGTTACTGCCAGCTAGTGGAATTTCTTTGTCCCAATACTCAAGCAAGTACATTAATTCACCAAAAACCTGTGCAAGATTAGCACGGTTTATTTCATCGATAATTAAAACACAAGTATCTTCACGAGACTCAGCTTTTTTACAAAATTCTAAAAATCTTCCTGGAACCAGTGGATATGCTAATATTCCATTTTGGCTTTGAGGACGGATGCCTTGAATGAAATCTTCATAAGAGTATGCTGGATGAAATTGCACCAGTTCTGAGAAACCGTCACCACCACCGATTAAGTGTCGAGCAAGTTTTTCAGCAAGATAAGTTTTTCCTGTTCCAGGTGAACCATATAAAACTGCTTGAACTTTACGATTAATTGTGCATATCCAGCGTTCTAATACTGGTTGGGAAACTCCAGTATCTTCAGTACATTGGTCTAAGCTATATATAGGTTGACTAACAGCAGTTATTGGCTTCTTAGATACTGCTTGTAAAAAGAAGGGAAGATAATATTGAAACCATTTTTTAAATTTATTAATTAGTTCTTCTTGGGAAGAATTTAATATTTCTCTTTGATTAAAATAACAACTATCACCATTATATGCAAAATCAAACGCTTTCACATTTTCCGCAATTATCTTTGCTATCATTACAGGATTTTTTTCACCAATCTTTCTGGCTAAAAATGCCCCTGCACCATCTATAAATTTTATTATTATACTTGTATCTGTTAATTCTATATATAATAATGAAAATATATCTAAATATTTATGTAAACTGATTTTATAAGGAGATACTAATATGGTCAAATCTATCTCAATTAAATCTGATGTTATTTTATAAAAATTATTGGCAGCAAATTCACATGGTACTTGTTGATGTAGAAAATAACAAAAGTTAATAAAAGGTTGTTTGACTATGTTTTGAAAATCTTTATATTCTTGAGAATTATAAATATTATTATCCTTACCCTTGTGCTTATTTTTATATTGTTTAATTACTTCAAAGGGATTACAAGAAAAAATTGTTTTTAAATTTTGATTATTATCCATAAAAAATCCAAATATTAAAAATAAAAATTTTTACCACTTTATCTCAGTAGTCATTTCATGGTACTGAGTTTAATAAATAAAATGCTAGCGTACAAACACGTAAAGATATGATATGTGGTTGCTTAGTAATTAAAGGCAGGCAAGATGCCCACCTTAGAAGATTAGATAATTTATTTGTTGGAAGTCCCTTACTGTATATCTAGCTTTTACTAATTCTTTTACAGCATCGTCAATTATGATATTTGCTACTATCTATATCGCCTGATGCTGCTGCCAAATCTACAACTGGTGCTAAAGCAGCTATAGCTTACTGTTGCTAAGATAACGGGTGTATTAAGGCGATCGCAACAAACTTTCACTGGGAGAAGAACACCAAATTGTAGGTTAAAAGTAACCAAATGCTAGAGAAACTTCAGGTATTGTGTAGATGCGGATGAATGCCTTCGGCAATATATGGAGACAAAAAAGTGCAAATCACTAAGCGCAATGTTGAATTAAGAGTAGATGGCAGTTTGATGCGTGTTTATGTTGCGGCTCCTAAAGCGGCAGGAAAATACCCTGGTATTGTCTTCTACAGTGATATTTATCAGTTAGGCGATCCAATGATTCGTTTAGCTAACTACTTAGCAGGATACGGCTATGTAGTAGCAGCGCCAGAAATTTTTCACCGAATTGAGCCAGTTGGTTTAGTAATTGAGCCAGACGATCTCGGAAGGATGCGCGGTAATGACGATGCGCGTCGAACCTCGGTAGCTGATTATGATGCCGATTGCCTTGCTGTGATTGAATTTCTGAAAACAGAGAGTGCGGTTTCTCCAAATCAAATAGGCACTCTCGGCTTTTGTATTGGTGGACATTTAGCTTTCCGCGCTGCATTTCAAAGCGAAATTCGGGCTTGTGTCTGCTGTTACCCTACTGGTATTCCCAGTGGTAAACTGGGTAAAGAGGTAGCCGATACAATCCAAAGGGTAAGTGAAATTAAAGGCGAGATGCTAATGGTATTTGGTACTCTTGACCCTCATATACCAGAGAGCGATCGCCAAACCATAATAAAAGCAATTGAGAATGCTAACATACCTCACCAAGTTTTCTTGTATGAAGCAGAGCATACATTCATGCGCGACGACGGTTATCGTTATGATTCTAGTGCTACCACCGCAGCTTGGTCTGAAATAATAACTTTCTTGGGGCACATATTTGCAGAGTGAAAACTTATATTATTGCTTTCTTCGCGTCAATTTTGAGTTGTCTGCAACGCTAACAAACCAGCACCATAAGCAGGTTCATACCTCGGAAAAATCACCTTTACTTCAGGAAACTTCTTCACAATTGATGCTGCAAATCTTTCATGGATCTTGCATTTACCCCGCCACACACTTCCTGTTGTGACTACTTCTAAAACTGAGTCAACACTAAAAATAGCATCAATTACTGTAGATGTAGCTTTCACTAATTCTTTGATAGCATCATCAATGATGATATTCGCTACTATATCACCTGACGCTGCTGCAAAATCTACAATTGGTGCTAAAGCCGCTATCTGTTTCACTCCCCATTCTCGCCGATAGACTACTTCTATTAAATCTTCTATACTTTTCAAATCAAAATGCTGTTTGAAATCCTCTAGCAAACTCGTTGATATTTCCCGTCCATCATAAGATTTTAATGCTGCATTCATCCCTGCGATCGCAATTTTATAAGCACTACCTTCATCTCCTAAAATATACCCCCAGCCGCCGGCTCGCTTGGTATTTCCCTGATGATTTCGCCCAAAAATTATCGAACCAGTACCTGTTGCAACCACGATTCCTACAGACTGACCAATTCCACCAACTAAAGCAATTAAAGCATCGTTACAAATTACAATATTTGCTGGCTGTAATGCCCAAGTAATAGGCAAAGATTTGTTATTCTGTAAATCTTTAACTAAACCTTTTACTACTTCGATATCTGCTGCACGACCTACACCCGCTAAACCCAAACATATCGCCTCAATATTCACAGTATTTGTAATTGTTGCTGTTTCAACCGCATTGTGAATTGCTAATTGAATAGATTGTAGAGTGGCTTCGATACCTATACACTGATAATTAGATGGGCCTGCTTCACCGCGACCTAGCACTTGACACGAATCATCCATTAAAACACAAACAGTTTTGCTACCGCCGCCATCTATTCCTAAAACATAATTCATGGATTATAATATGAATTATTTTGATGCTTTGCTTGTTCTTTGAAAGGAATAAAAAATAGAGCAATCATTCCAGGAATAGTCAGCAAACAGACCAAGACAAAAAATAATGGATAGCCAAGTACTTTTTGCAAATAACCGCTAATTAATCCAGGTAGCATCATTCCTAAAGCCATGATGCCAGTGGAAATAGCAAAATGAGAAGTTTTATATTCGCCTTGGCAAATATACATTAAATAAACACTAAAAGCTGTAAATCCAAACCCATATCCAAATTGCTCTAAAGAAACCAAGGGATACACTAATGTTAGTGAAGGTTTAGTGTAAGCCATATATACATAAAATATATCAGGCAAGTTCAAAGCTAAAGCCATAGGAAACAAACATTTTTTTAATCCATATTTAGAAATTAGTAAGCCTCCTAAAATTCCTCCACAGATTAGGGATATTACCCCAAATGTACCGTAGACTAATCCGACATCTGATGTTGATAGTCCTAAGCCCCCTACTTCTGGTTTGTCCAATAAAAATAAAGAGGCTATTTTGACAAGCATTGCTTCACCAAGTCTGTAAAGTAAGATAAATGCTAAAATATTTATAATTTGAGCTTGAGTAAAATATGAGCTAATTATTGACCAAAAAGGTATATTTTCCCTAATTTGAATTTGTCGTTGATTATCTGATTCAGGTAAGAGTAAAATTAGGCGATGGAAAATAAATAGGATTGCTAAAATTAAAGCTGAGAAGCCAATAGCTATAGTCCAGCTTAAAGGAATGTTATTGAGAGATACTTCAAGCTGACCTGCTAAGACTACTAATATCCCTGAACCGAAGATAACAGCCATTCGATAAAACAGTGAGCGAATGCCAACAAAGAAGGCTTGTTGTTCTGGAGATAAGGCGAGGAGGTAGAATCCATCTGTGGCAATGTCATAAGTTGCAGAAATAAATGCTCCTATTGTTAATGTTGTAAGGGATATGAAAAAGAAATTTGGCAGTTGTAAGGAGATGGCTATCAAACCCAAACAAGCGAACATGGCAAATTGGGTATAAAGTATCCATTTGCGTTTAGTAAAGTAAATATCAACGATTGGGCCCCAAAACATTTTGATGACCCAAGGTAGATAGAGAAAACTTGTCCATAAGGCGATTTGAGTATTATCTATTCCCAGTTTTTTGTAAAAGATTACGGAAACTGTGTTGATGATGACGTAAGGTATGCCGGAGGCAAAATATAACGTGGGTATGTATGTCCAGGGCGAAGGGCTGGTGGTTTGAGGTTTCATGTTTGCCTCTAATTCTCGATGCTGTTAAAATTAGCATCCAATAGGACACCAATAGGATAAGTTATCTGTAATTTCTCCTTCAGAAAGGCGAATTCCTACACCTCCAGGTATAAACTTATCACTACCATCGTTATATAGCCATGCTCCCCAAACCTGAGTCATCGACTTGCCATCAATTTCTAATTTAGGAAACTCTAATAACTCTTGATACACATAATTCTGTTGTGTATACCAAGGGTCATTATTACTACTACGCATAGAGATATTTCCTGAATTAACTGCAAATCCTCCTTCACCTTCTCTTCCTAAAATAGGTTTGGCAAAGTATGAATTACCTATTGCTGTTGCACTCAGTGATGTTTTAGGGAAATATTCCCAGACTGTCCCAGCATCTTTGTCAGAAAAAAAGTCATATCCCAAATCTGTAATTAGGGCAAATACACTCTTTGGTTGCAGTGCAAAGGCAGAACCAAAATTCACAATGACAATTTTATTCTCAAAAATTAGTTGCTCTAGAGCCGGCCATAATCTTTCACCTTTTTCATCAGTATCATGGATTAGCCATTCCACTGGATACCACATAAAGAGTATATCTATTGGTTTTTGTGTTCTCTGGTCAAATAGATATTCACCATCTTTGATACCAAGATATTCTAAAGGTAAAATGGCACTTTTAGACTCCAAGTAATTGCTCAACCATCGCATAGTACCTAAATCTTCAGCATTATTCAAAGCTGTAAATGCCACGCGACAGTCTGTGATTGGTTTACCCAAATTTAATGCGGCTCTATTGACATGCTGATTAAGTGTTAATTTTAAAATTTTTTGAGCATCTAAATCTGGTTCTTGTAATCCAAAATGTCTGGCGACTTTTTTATTGCCATCTGTACACTCAAACCAAAAGCTAGGAGTTTGAGGATTAGTTTCTACTACCTTTTTTATCCCCGTTTCTTGATTCCAGCACCAATCAAGACGCATACAAAATGGTGCGAAGAAGTCATATTTAACTAACTTAATAGTAGCTTCAGGAAATCCATAATAAAGTAGTGTATCTTCATCAAGAGTGCGGATAATTTCCCACGTTTGGGTTAAAATACTACCGACTAATTCCGATGCTTGCCGGATTTCTTGTATAGTCTGTGGTAAAACTTGATGGCAATAATAAAGAGCGTAAGGTGTTTCTTGGTCAGTTAGAGGTATACCTGTTCCTTCTTCAATCGGAGCAAAGTTGTACCAACCCATTTTCATCGACTGAAATAGACGTTTTCGTTGAGGACTGTTGAAAATATTCATAACTCTCTTACCCACCTGCATGACCACCGCGACCGAAACTACCAAAACCACTACGACCCTTGGAAAAACCGCTGGAAGTCCCGACCTCCGATGAATTACCATAACCGGATCTTCTAATGCTACTACCACCAGAGTAACCACTCGATCTGCCGCTACTATTAGATGAGGAAGAACAGTTATTGGGTTGTTGGTTTTGCGACGTTGTGGAGCTGCAATCTGACTGTCTTGCTTCTGGCGTTGTCGCACAAGAAGCAAGTAGCGATACAGTCATAACGAACACTATGAGTTGAAATAAACCTGGTTTCAATTTCATGAGTCTTTCTGAGCGAATATACAGATGTCAGCTATGGAATTTATTCAAGATAACTACAAGAGTTATGAATAGATTTCGCATTTCAAGATTTTTTAAGAGGTACATCCACGATTTCGAGAATTGCTAAACAAACCCTCTCCAACCCTGTGGCAAAATTTATTAGAGTCCTTCCTTAGTTTTCCCGCATGACCGCAACCATTCCCAATCTCCCCAGTCTCTACGACCCCTTTTCCACCGAAGCCAAGTGGCAAAAATTCTGGGAAGACAACCAAGTTTACAAAGCTGACCCCAATAAAGGCGGCGAACCCTACTGCATCGTCATTCCACCGCCGAATGTCACCGGCAGCTTACACATGGGTCACGCTTTTGAAAGTGCGTTGATTGATACCCTGGTGCGCTACCACCGGATGCAGGGGCGCAATACTCTATGGCTACCCGGAACTGACCACGCCAGCATTGCTGTGCATAGTATGCTGGAAAAGCAACTCAAGACAGAGGGGAAGACTCGCTACGAGTTGGGGCGCGAAAAATTCTTAGAACGCGCTTGGCAATGGAAGGCGGAGTCTGAGGGAACGATTCTGAATCAGTTACGACGCTTGGGTGTCTCGGTAGACTGGTCACGGGAAAGATTTACCCTGGATGAGGGTTTATCTAAAGCTGTTGTCGAGGCATTTACTCGCCTCTACGAGGAAGGCTTAATTTATCGTGGTGAATATTTAGTTAACTGGTGTCCAGCTTCTCAGTCGGCTGTGTCTGACGTGGAAGTGGAAAATCAAGAGGTTAATGGAAATCTTTGGCATTTCCGTTATCCCCTTACGGATGGTTCTGGTTTTGTAGAGGTGGCGACAACTCGACCAGAAACGATGCTAGGTGATACGGCAGTAGCAGTTAATCCCAATGACGATCGCTACAAACATCTCATCGGCAAAACTCTGACTCTGCCCATTGTACAACGAGAAATTCCCATTATTGGCGATGAATATGTTGATCCCACTTTCGGCACAGGTTGCGTCAAAATAACTCCCGCCCATGACCCGAACGATTTTGACATGGGTAAGCGTCATAATCTGCCGTTAATTAATATTATGAACAAAGACGGCACTCTCAACGTCAATGCTGGGGAGTTTCAAGGACAAGACCGCTTTGTTGCTAGAAAAAATGTGGTTTCTCGCCTAGAAGCAGATGGCTTTTTGGTGAAGATAGAAGATTATAAGCATACCGTTCCCTACAGCGATCGCGGTAAAGTACCCATTGAACCCCTCCTCTCAACTCAGTGGTTTGTCAAAATTCGCCCTCTAGCTGACAAAACTCTCGAATTCCTCGACCAGCAAAATTCACCGGAGTTTGTTCCTCAACGCTGGACAAAGGTTTATCGTGATTGGCTAGTAAAACTTAATGATTGGTGTATCTCTCGCCAATTATGGTGGGGACACCAAATTCCGGCTTGGTACGCAGTCAGTGAAACAGATGGACAAATTACCGATAACACGCCGTTTGTGGTAGCGAAATCGGAAACTGAAGCTTGGGAAAAAGCAAAAGCGCAATTTGGTGAAAATGTCAAGTTAGAACAAGACCCAGATGTGCTAGATACTTGGTTTTCTTCTGGACTTTGGCCGTTTTCGACTTTGGGCTGGCCGGAACAAACTCAAGATTTAGCGACTTACTACCCAACTACCACTTTGGTGACAGGCTTTGACATCATCTTTTTCTGGGTAGCCAGAATGACCATGATGGGTGGGCATTTTACTGGTCAAATGCCTTTCCAAACAGTTTACATCCACGGCTTGGTGCTGGATGAAAAAGGTCAGAAGATGTCAAAGACCAAAGGTAATGGTATTGACCCGTTGTTATTAATTGACAAATATGGTACTGATGCTTTGCGATATACCCTAATTAGGGAAGTGGCTGGTGCGGGTCAAGATATCCGATTGGAGTATGATCGCAAAAAGGATGAATCAGCTTCTGTAGAGGCATCTCGCAATTTTGCTAACAAGTTGTGGAATGCTGCCCGGTTTGTGATGATGAATTTGGATGGACAAACGCCGCAACAATTAGGGAATCCAGTAGCTATTGAACTGAGCGATCGCTGGATTATCTCGCGATATCATCAAGTTATCAAACAAACCACCAATTACATTGATAATTACGGTTTAGGGGAAGCAGCAAAAGGACTCTACGAATTTATCTGGGGTGATTTCTGCGACCAGTATATTGAACTAGTGAAATCTAGATTGCAAGCAGATGCCGATCCAGTATCGCGGCGAGTAGCACAGCAAACCCTCGGCTACATATTAGAAGGGATTATGAAACTGCTTCATCCCTTCATGCCTCATATTACCGAAGAAATTTGGCAAACTCTCACACAACAATCACCAGATTCCCCGCAAACTTTACCGTTACAAACCTATCCCCAGGTAGATGCAAATCTAATTGATCAAGCTTTAGAAGAACAGTTTGAATTACTAATTGGTACTATCCGCACAATTAGGAATTTGCGGGCTGAGGCGGATATTAAACCAGGGGTAAAAATAACGGCAAATTTACAAACTGAAAGTGAGAAAGAGCGGGAAATTCTCATTTCTGGACAAGATTACATTAAAGATTTGGCGAAGGTTGAGACTTTAACCATTACTGAAAAGGAAAAAAGCCAAACTGTTGCTGTTAAAAAACCTCAGAGGGGTTTGAAGATAATTGGCTTAATTATCGTGGCCATTGTCTTTGGTAGAGTGGGTTTAGCTGCGGGAAATGCCATTGATGACATTCCCATCGTCGGAACTTTCTTTGAACTAGTTGGTTTTGGTTACACAGCGTGGTTTGTTAGCCAAAATTTACTCACTGCTCAAGCGAGACTTAGGTTGTGGAGCCGATTTTTCCCGCAGAAAGAATTAGAACAACCACAAGAACCAGAAAATGCGATCGCAGGCGTGATTGGTACAATACAAGTGCTAATTCCTTTAAGCGGCGTAGTAGATATTGAAGCTGTCCGTGCCAAACTAGAGAAAAGCTTGAGTAAAGCCGAAGCAGAAGTTCAATCTCTGAGTACCAGATTAAACAATCCTAGCTTTGTGGATAAAGCTAGAGCCGACGTGGTACAGGGAGCGCGGGATGCCTTAGCAGAAGCACAGAAACAAGCAGAAATTTTGCGCGATCGCCTGAAGGGGTTGTCGTAGCGATCGCCTGCGTGGCTTAGGATAACTGTAATCGGTAATGGGAATGTTAATAATTCCCAATTACCCATTACCAATTAACAAGATCCAAATATCCATTCTGGCACTTATTTTTTTATTAAATTTTTTTTAATTTTTAATTTTGAATTTTGAATTGGAGCGAAGCGACCCTCATGCTATATCTAGCCCAGGTGCGTAAAAACGATTTTTTAGACCAGCACCAGTTACGCTTATTGGCGCGTCAAGAAGCTGATAACTTGTGGGCGATAATTCCAGAAGAGGCTTTTATTCTGCTAGGAAAGGGAAAGATCATGAGTGAGAACTTGCTTGTTCTAGTGGAACTTTTTCCTACAGGCGACATTGAAAGAATAGAAGACGCCACCAACTGGGTACTGCATCTGGTACAAAGCTACCTTACCATCGGCATTACCCCAGAATTTTTGCAGCACGAAGCCGAACGAGCAGAACATTGGCGACAATCCCTGACGTTGCAAAACCAAGACTTAGCAAGGCGTTCCTTAGAGTTGAAAGCTAGACGCGAACAAATTCAAGCTTTAGAAAAAAGCCTTACTGACAAGCAAGAAAATCAAACTGTTGCTGTTAAAAAACCCCAAAGGGGTTTGAAGACAATTGGCTTAATTATCGCAGCCATTGTCTTTGGTAAAGTGGGTTTAGCTGTAGGAAATGTCATTGATGACACTTTCCTCGTCGGAACTTTCTTTGAACTAGTTGGTTTTGGTTACACAGCGTGGTTTGTTAGCCAAAATTTACTCACTGCTCAAGCAAGACTTAGGTTGTGGAGCCGATTTTTACCACAGAAAGGATTAGAACAATCACAAAAACTAGAAAATGCGATTGCAGGTGTAATTGGTACAATACAATTGCTAATTCCTCTAAGCGGTGTGGTAGATATTAAAGCTGTACGTGCCAAGCTAGAAAAAAGCTTGAGTAAAGCTAAAGCAGAAGTTGAATCTCTAAGTATCAGATTAAACAATTCTAGCTTTGTAGATAGAGCTAGAGCCGACGTAGTACAAGGAGCACGTGATGCTTTAGCAGAAGCACACAAGCAAGCTGAAATTTTGCGCGATCGCTTGCGTGGCTTCGGAACTGTAATGAGTAATGGGAGTGTTAATAATTTCCAAATTACCCATTACCAATTAACAAGATCCAAATATCCATTCTGGCACTTATTTTTTATTAAATTTTTTGAATTTTGAATTTTGAATTTTGAATTGGAGCGAAGCGACCCTCATGTTATATCTAGCCCAGGTGCGTAAAAACGATTTTTTAGACCAGCACCAGTTACGCTTATTGGCGCGTCAAGAAGCTGATAACTTGTGGGCGATAATTCCCGAAGATACTCCTATTCTGCTAGGAAAGGGAAAGATCATGAGTGAAAACTTGCTTGTTTTAGTAGAACTTTCCCCTACAGGCGACATTGAAAAATTAGAAGATGCCACCAACTGGGTACTCCATTTGGTACAAAGCTACCTCACCATCGGCATCACCCCGGAATTTTTGCAGCACGAAGCTGAACGAGCAGAACATTGGCGACAATCCCTGACGTTGCAAAACCAAGACTTAGCGCGGCGTTCCTTAGAATTGGAAGCTCGTCGTGAACAAATTCAAGCCTTAGAAGAAAGCCTCAAACGCGAGAAAAATGGTTATCCCCAAGAAGAAAGTTAAATACAAAATGAAGTGCAAAAGGTGGGTTAAACTTAGCAAATCCGTCTAATAAAACTATCCAAATGACAACAGCCAGCCAGTGAATGATAACTGAAAGCCAAATAGAGCCAGATATTAAGTAAGCGATCGTACAGATAACTCCTAACAAAGCTGCCAGGATTAAAAAATTTGGATTTATAAAAACTTCACGGGCACCAGGATTCCAGGTTAGTCCCTGAAATGGGTGATATATGATGAAGGCGACTAAAGAGATAATCATCCATATAATTTGTGTCTTGAGTAAGGGATTTTCAGTAGGGTGAGGCAAAAACAAAACGCGAAAAACTATCTCTTCACTTAAGCCTGGTATAAAAAAGGAAAACATAATAATTTTTACAATTTCTTGCCAAGATTTTTCTAAGATATGTAACTTGAGAAAATCTGATTGAAATCCTATAAATAATAATAAAATTGTTAATCCTGTCAGAGGTAATATTAGCTCTAGTAAATTGGTAATAGTAGGGAATATAGATAGTGCAGTAGTCAGACGTCTGATAATCAAATTAATCATACAATCTCATTTTTAAGTTAATTTCTCAAATATACTACTGAGGTAGGATGAGACAACAAGAGTGTGGTGTGACAGTATGGTTTACTGGTCTAAGTGGTGCAGGGAAAACTACTATCTGTAAATTCGTGGAGAAGGAACTGCGGATACAGGGATACAGAGTAGAAGTTCTAGATGGTGATGCGGTACGTCAAAACATCTGCAAAGGATTGGGTTTCAGTAAAGAGGATCGAGAAGAGAATATTCGGCGCATCGGCTTTGTGGCTCATCTTCTTGCCAGAAATAATGTAATTGTATTAGTTTCGGCCATTTCACCATACCGTAAAATTCGGGAACAAGTGCGCCAAAGTATTCCACATTTCATTGAAGTTTACGTCAATGCATCATTAGAAGTTTGTGAACAGCGAGACGTAAAAGGGTTATATAAAAAAGCCAGATCCGGAGAGATTAAGCACTTCACTGGTATTGATGATCCTTATGAAATACCACTCCGTCCAGAAGTCGAATGCAAAACGAATGAAGAAAGTGTTGCCCAAAGTGCAACTAAGGTCTTAAAAAAGCTGGAAGAGTTGGGTTATATAGTTGCTAGAATGAATGATTTATAAGTTAAAGAAAGTTTTTAACTCATAACTTTTACTAGGATGCCAATAATTGCTGAATTAAGGGACTTCTAAAGAATAAATTGTCCCAAAAAATTAATCTCTAGGCAGTTACTCAATAATAATAATCATTCTTTCCACAGCAAACGCTTGACCACTGCAAGTAATCTGCAATGCTTGTAAAGCGCAATCTAGGTGCAAACAGGGAAAGCACAAGTCCATAACAGCTTGATTTTGCATTAATAAATATGGTAGTCTGGCTTGGACTAAGGACTTCCAACAAATAAATTATCTAGTCTTGTGGGGTGAACATCTTGTCCGCCCTTGGCTACGTCCAGATGCCCGTGAAGTGAGAAAAGCGCTATTCTGTAAAACTGGTTTATCAAAACTACAAATATGAGGAAACTCAAACAATTTTAGATGTCTCACTTGATTCGATAACAACATGGAAACAAGCCTATAGACTTTACTTTAGTTAACAAATTAGCTCTAATTAATCACGCCGATGATTATTGCAATTACTCTCATTGCTCTCGGAGTCTTGACACAAGCGGTTGTTTTGACAAATTCACGCTCATCGCTGGTTCTATTTAATCAGACTTGTCAAACTTGCGGCTATCAAATTCCGCCGATGGAGCGCTCACCCGCATTCCACGACTGCCCAGAATGTACTCGTCTAGCCAATCTTAGTGACTCGCTGCCCCGCTCGTAGGCTTGGCTTTTTTAAGTAGTAGCACTAGGAGCGCACCCGCAAACAGAGCATAGCCCATAAACAGGAAGCAATCGTTGAAGGCCATAACATTTGCCTCCCGACGAACAATGTTACCAATCTGGCCAATTGCCTGATTCTGTGCAGTGACAGGATCGGCACCTTGATTTGTGAAGAACTGTGTCAGTTGATCAATGCGATCGCGAGTAATCGGATTTGAGAGCGATACAGCATCTACCAATCGATTAGAGTGGAATCGTTCCCGCCGCGATTGCAGCGTCCCCAGAATGGCTATGCCTACGGAGCCGCCTAGATTTCGTGCCATGTTGTAAATTGCCGAGGCAGAGCCAATTTGCTTTGGTTCAATGCCAGCAGTTGAGATACTCGAAAGTGGCGTGATGATTAGAGGTTGCCCCAACGCCCGCACGACTTGAGCCGGGATCAATTGATCTATGCCCGTATCGTGAGTCATGTGAGAGTTCATAAAACAACTGACTCCAAACAGCGCCAGCCCAATTGCGACTAGCAGCCGGAGGTCAACTCGTTGCATTAGCTTGGGCACAAACGGCGTGATGAAAAGCTGAGGAATGCCTGACCACATAATGGTTTCCCCAATTTTCAGAGCGTTGTATCTCTGCACCTGCGCCAGGTAGAGCGGTAGGATGAAGGTCGATCCATATAAACCCAATCCCAGCGCCAGGGTAATCACAGTCGAGAAGCCGAAGTTACGCCGCACTAACAGTCGCAGATTCAACAACGGTTGCTGGCGCGTGAACTGAATGATCACAAACAACGGCAAAGAGATTGCCGCAATAATTGCGGCTCGCTGAATTTCCTCAGAGCCGAACCAGTCTTTGCGATTTCCTTCATCTGCAAAAAACTCAAAAGAAGCGAACCCGATCGCCATTGTAATAATGCCCCACCAATCCCCATTTCGTAAGAGGTTGAGCTGCATTGGCTGAGACTTGAGTCCATACCAGACCCCCGCAATCAGCAATAGACCTGGAATGACGTTGATGTAAAAGATATATTGCCAACTATAGTTATCGGTGAGCCAGCCGCCAATCGTCGGGCCAATTGAGGGGGCGAAGGTTGCCGTGATTGAGAATAATGCCAAGCCAATCGGCTGCTTAGAGGGTGGCAGAGTCATCAAAATTACGGTAAACGACATCGGGATCAACACTCCCCCGGTAAATCCCTGCCCTGCCCGGAAAAAAATCATCATTGGGAGGTTGACAGCAAAGGCACAGGCGATCGAAAAAATTAAGAACAATACAGCATTGACCAGCAAATATCGCCGCACTGAAAACACCTGCGACAACCACCCAGTGAGAGGAATTACCACAATTTCAGCGACCAAGTAGCCTGTAGAGATCCAAGAACCTTCATCAATCGTGGCACTCAACGCGCCCGTGATGTCATTAAGAGAGGCATTTGTCACCTGGATATCTAGCACTGCCATGAATGCACCCAATAAGGTTGCCATGACCCCAACCCAGTCTCTAAACGAAACAGTCTGTTCTGAGGAAGGTTGGGCGCGAGAGGACGATTTTTGTGAACTGGCGCTGGTGTTGACCATTGGGTGGCATTTAGTGGTTAACGATTTGCGAGCGGTTATTAGACCTACGATGGGTCATTTCTAATTCACTTGTATCAACAGTTGGAATCACCGACATTCCCGATGTAATCAGCGTTTCGTATCCTCGGATGCTGTTTGCATCAAAGATGATTTTGACTGGAACGCGCTGCACAATTTTAGTGAAATTACCAGTGGCATTGTCAGGCGGCAGCAAAGCAAAATCGGCTCCCGAAGCTGGAGATACACTATCGACTATGCCTGTAAACCGATGATGGCGAAAGGCATCAATCTTGATTTCAACAGGCTGTCCGGGTCGCATATTTTCCAACTGTGTCTCCTTGAAATTGGCAACAATCCAGGGAGTCTTTTGTACTAAAGACATCAAAGTTTGTCCGGGCTGAACCCGTTGTCCAATCTGGACTGTTTTATTGCCAATCCGCCCTGCTATTGGAGCGACAATCGAAGTATACGACAGTTGCAGTTCTGTATTTTTCAGCTCGGCTTGTGACTGAGCAACCGTTGCTAATGCTGCTTGGTACTGCCGTCGATTCACCCCCGTTTGTTTACTAGCTGCATTTGCTTGTTGCAAGTTTCCTCTAGTAGAACTAAGTTTACCTTGGGCATTGGAGAGATTTTTTTGTGCCTGCACAACTTTAGCTTGTGCCTGCTTAATCTGCTCGGCAGTCGCATCATATTGCGCTAATGCTGCCTCGTATGTTGCTCTGTTTGTATCCAGGTCTTGTTGAGGCACCGCACCTTCAGCATAGAGCGCAGTATAACGCTGATAATCACGCTTGGCTTTGATTAAATTTGCATTGACTTGGGCAAGCTGGGCCTGCGCTGCGGGTACTCCTGCCCGTGCTTCTGCCAAAGCCGCTTCTGAAGTAGAGACGGTTGCTGCCGCCGCATCAACATTTCCTTTCGCTTCTGTCGTCTGACCTGCGGTAGTCGCTGCCGTCACGCCAATATTTGCTTGAGCCACTGCTGCTTGCTGTTTTGCTGATTCTAGAGCTGCTTTTGACTGCTGTTGCGTTACTTCATAATCACGCGGGTCTAACTTCACCAGGACATAACCCTGCGATACCGATTGGTTATCATTTACCCCCACCTCGACGACTGTTCCATTGATGCGAGCGTTGACGGGATAAATATTAGTAGTAATATAGGCATCGTCAGTTGACTGATGAACTGAAGCAAAACGCCACCAGCGGTAGCCAAAAATAGCGCCAACAAATAATCCTACGCCCAGTAAGCTAAACAATATCCACTTTCGACGAGGATGTCGATGGGGACTAGGAGAACTCGGTGCTGGTTCAGGCGTTGAACTGACAGAAGATCCTTTTTTGTCTAGTACGGGCGTTTTGTGTCCGTCAACAGTTTGGTTTTCGTGAGTTGAGTTATCAGCTTCCATTACGATGTCAAGTCAAGAACACTATGGTAAAGACACTACAGAGGTTGGAATCGTGTTGAAGGTGAAATGAGTAATAAACTATGGTCACAGTCATAGCTCATCTTTGTGCGATCCATATCAAACAAGCTTAAAACTTGCAACTCAATTACTGTTCAGTGTTTGTATGAATTCAATATATAGAGTTGTCCCTGCCTTGTCTTCTACTTAAAGTTGATACTTTTATTTCATAGAGCAAGCAATCGGTTCATATAATAAGGTTGACTCCAACTTTAGTTAGATTTGAATTCTAACTAAAGTCAGTAGACCTGCCTAAAAGTTTTACGATCGCTGTAATAGTAAAGTAGGCGTAGGTTGGGTTGAAAAACGAAACCTAACTTACTAAACTAATCCGCCTTGAAGTTGCGTAATCTTTAGCCTCAGAAAGACGCAAGAATACAATTTGAATGTTATTACCTTATTCTTCTTAACTGAACCGTATTGACTCCTAACTCTTACTACGATGCCAACAATTGCCGAATTAACCTGGCTACAGCCTTTTGCGTGAAGCGGTTGGCAATTTGTTGACCTAAACGTTGTACATCAGAATTTACCAATAACTGGGCAATTTGGGATGCAAGTTGCACTGGATCAAAGCCTCTTGTTTCTCGGAGAATACCTAATATACGTTTGATATGCTCTAAGGTTTGTTGTTGTTCAACTGTGGCCGCTGGAGTTTTATTCACTGCTGTCAATCCTACCCGTTCTCGCAACAAGGAGGTAAAGTTATGCAAAACATTTTTACCTAAAGCATCAAGTCCGTTAACAGATTCATCTACTAGTTTGTCACGAATAAAAGCACCGCGTTCAGATGACAGAAATTCTATCCCTTGATTTAGCACTAAACTAAAGTCGTAGTCTTGACTATTACGCGCATTTTTTAACAAGTTTTCTAAGCGATTCCAGCGAAATCTGCCATCTTTAAATAATAAATCTTGCAATGATGCTCTTAATTGCGGTGCTGGATCTGTTAAGAGGCGTTTAGAAACGTAGGGATATGCTTCGCTGAGAACTTTAAAGTTTGGATCTATGTATATTGCAATACCTTCAAGCGTCACAAGGGAGCGAATAATTAAGGCGTAGTAAGGCGGTACGCGGAAAGGATACTCATACATCAAAGCTGATAGTTCATCTGTGATGCTTTTAATGTTGAGCTCGGCAACGCTGGCTCCTTGGGCATCAGCAAAAACTCTCGCAAAAGCTGGGATAATTGGTGTTAAATCAGTTTCTGGTGATAAGAAATCTAACTTCACGTAGTCTTTTGCTAATCCTTCAAAGTCGCGGTTGACAACGTGGACGATCGCTTCAA
This sequence comes from Nostoc sp., assembly GCF_036917535.1. Classification (GTDB taxonomy): domain Bacteria; phylum Cyanobacteriota; class Cyanobacteriia; order Cyanobacteriales; family Nostocaceae; genus Nostoc. Next base: position 51,233 of record NZ_JBALDA010000091.1, on the reverse strand, counting down.
TCAAACCATAACGCTGAGGTGGCTTAATCTCGCTCATCATCCCAAAGTCGAGATAAGCTAATTTGCCATCGGTTGTCGCTAACAAATTACCAGGGTGCGGATCTGCATGGAAAAATCCATGTTCTAGCAGCTGGCGCAGGGAACACTGCACACCCACTTCAATTAGATAACGAGCATCTATCCCTTGGGCGCTAATTTCTTCTGTCTGGGTTAATTTGGTGCCGTTAATCCACTCCATCGTCAAGACGCGACGATTGGTGTATTCCCAGTAAATTTTCGGTATATATACGTCTTTTATGTGACCGTATAATTCAAAAAATCGTTCGGCATTTTCGCCCTCATGGATGTAGTCCATCTCTTCAAAGATGCGATCGCCTAATTCATCAAGAATCCCAACTAAGTCACTTCTTACTCGTTTGACTTTTTTCTGCACCCAAGCAGCGAGGTTACGCAAGATATACAAGTCAATCGTAATTCCCTCTCTTAAATCGGGGCGTTGAACTTTAATGGCGACTTCTTCGCCAGTTTTTAGCTTACCTTTATAGACTTGCCCCAATGAAGCCGCAGCAATTGGCTGGGCTGAAAGTTCGGCGTAAACCTCTTCTGGAGGTGCGCCTAGTTCTTCTTTGATAAACTGGTAAGCAATTTCGTTAGCAAAAGGCGGTAATTGATCTTGTAGCTTAGTTAATTCTTCTAGGTATACAGGAGGAACCAGATCCGGTCTGGTGGATAAAGCTTGTCCAATTTTGATGTAAGCAGGCCCTAATTGGGTGAGCAATACTCGTAGCTGAGTGGCTCGGCGACGGTCATTTTTGACGACAATTCCCCGTTTACTATCCGACCACAATCCCAAAACAAAGGATAGAGTCGGCCCCAATACGGCAAAAATCCGCCGTAAAACTTGCACTTTTCTTTTTTGGTAATGCGCCGCTATGCCAACGGGATCGTAAAGCGTTTCAGGTTGGGCTGTTGTCCTCACTTTTTGAGCTGCTAAAAGTCTTGGCGAGCGCACAACTAGGCTTGATGTACCATCTTCTGGCACTATATCAATAACATCCGGTTCGTCGCCTCGGCGATTTGTGCCGTTGCGACTGTCCTCCTGAATCGGTCGGGAATTAGGGGGAAGTGTCTTAACAATCATGAAGAAGGCCACCAGTCAGAACGATCACATTAAGTATTGTAACAATACGTTTAGAAATTAGAAATTTGGAATGGGGCATTGGGGAGCCAGTACGTTGGGCGGGCAATGCCCGACTTGTTCGCTCTTAGCGTTCCCGTTCGCGCAGCGTCTCCGTCAGGAGAAGGGTAGCAACTGGCGTCATTGGGCATGGGGATTGAATCTTTAATTTTGAATTTTGAATTTTGAATTTTGAATTGATTTCTCCCCCTGCTCCACCTACTCCTTAGTACTAGTAGGTCTGCTACACTTAAACGGGCATACTAGTTCAATAGTAGTAGGTATTGCTAATTGCTGAAAGATCGTATCTATTGTCTTGTAAGTTAGAAGTATCTGGCATCTGCCCTCATGGAGAATTTGGCTTGATGTTGCTTTGCCTGCGAATCGAAAACTTTGCCCTAATTGACCAACTGGAATTGGAATTTGGCGCGGGACTAAATGTGTTAACAGGTGAAACCGGCGCTGGAAAATCTATTATCTTGGATGCCATTGATGCCGCTTTGGGCGGTAAAGTTTCTAGTCGAGTCATTCGCACGGGGACAAGTCGGGCATTAGTAGAAGCTACTTTCACCTCAAACGCCCCCCTAGCGGCTTGGTTGACCGAACAAGAAATAGATTTGCTTGATGAAAATTCTGTAATCATTAGCCGAGAAATCACAGCCACTGCTAGTAATGTCCGCAGCCGATCGCGGGTGAATGGCGTGTTGGTAAATCGGCAGATCATGGTAGGAATGCGCGATCGCTTGGTGGAAATCACCGCCCAAGGTCAAACTGTGCAAGTGGGACAATCTGCCCAAGTTCGGGACTGGTTAGATTTGTATGGCGGCGACTCGTTGATGCAGCAGCGCCATAAAGTCGCCACGAGTTTCAGTGCTTACCAACAGGCGCATTTAGCATTAGAAAAACGCCGGACATCAGAACGGGAACGCTTACAACAACTCGATTTGCTCACTTATCAAGTGCAAGAATTGGGAACAGCCAATCTCAGCGAACCTGATGAATTGGAACAGTTGGGACAAGAACAAGAACGCCTAAATCATGTCGTTGATTTGCAACAAATGAGTTACAAAGTTTATCAGGCTTTGTATCAAAACGATAATGAAACTCCCGCCGCCGCAGATTTATTGGGAGACAGCGAGGCTACATTAAATGACATGGTGGAATACGATACCCAACTACAGCATCTGTTGGAATTGGTAAGGGACGCGCAAGCTGCGGTAATGGAAGTAGGAAGGCAGATTAATGCTTATGGGGATGATTTGGAAGCCGATCCGCAACGGTTGGAGGAGGTAGAAGAACGAATTCGAGAGTTAAAGCAAATTTGTCGTAAGTATGGGCCGACACTAAAAGAAGCGATCGCTTATTACCAACGTATCCAAGCAGAATTAGCCCAACTTAATGACAGCGAACAATCTATTGAAAACTTAGAACAGCAAGAAAAAGCGTGTTTTGAAAAACTTACCCAAGCAAGTAATCAGTTAACTCAATTGCGGAGTCAGGCGGCTGCTAATTTAGAATCACGTTTAATAGCTGAACTCAAGCCCCTAGCGATGGAAAAAGTGAAATTTTTGGTTGAAATATTACCAGCTTTCCCAACTGCGATGGGAGCAGATAAAATTACCTTTACATTTAGTTCTAACCCCGGAGAACCACTGCAACCTTTAACAGAAGTTGCCTCTGGTGGCGAAATGAGCCGTTTTTTACTGGCGCTGAAAGCTTGTTTTTCTCAGGTTGATGCGGCTGGGACATTGGTATTTGATGAAATTGATGTCGGGGTTTCGGGAAGGGTAGCCCAAGCGATCGCGGAAAAATTATACCAGCTAAGTCAACACAACCAAGTGTTATGTGTGACGCATCAACCTTTAGTTGCAGCAATGGCCGATCGGCATTTTCGCGTAGATAAGCTCACTGTCAATCAAGGTAAAGGTAAAAAAGCCAACAATGACAACGCCGAACAGCGTACCGTTGTCAGAGTTACTACCTTAGATAATTTAAACACTCGTCGGGAAGAACTAGCACAATTGGCTGGTGGTAAATCTGCAACTGATGCGATCGCGTTTGCAGAGTCTCTATTATTACAAGCTGCTAACCACCGTCGCGGTAAGCATACTTGATCAAATAATTATAAATTACGAATTACGTAGCTTGCTTCTTACCTTTGACGAGTATTACGAATTATAAATTTAGGCTGCCAATTCTGAAAGGCGTAAACCAGCGATATTCTCGCAGGAAAAAGTCTCTTTACCCATCCATCGGCGGCAAATTAGCTCTATAATTTGTCCTGCCCAGTTGCGGAAAAACCATTGGCATAGGGAGCCATCTTCTTGAGGAGTCATAGATAGAGGAATAAAGCCTTTGTTCTGCCACACCTCTGCTGCTGCATAAATATCATCAACGATAATGGCAACGTGATGGACAGTATTAAAACTTTGCTCTTGGAATAAGCTAGCAATCTGTTCACCTGGTGCGTTAGGCGCAAGCAGTACCAAAATCATACCTGACGGCATTAAGGCTGAGAGAAAGTACATACCAGCATCTTCTGGTAGTAAGTTTTGCTCTGGACAAAAATCATCGGGCCATTTTCCTGGCCCTTCGGTGATTTTGGCATCATAGTTGACCAGAGTGTTAGCGTAGTCTGTGAGAGTTTCTGAATCAGGAAATAACAGTACATAGTGATCTACGATCACTCGTTCACCAAATAGATGTATGCAAAAAGATGAGTTTAAAAATTCTGGAGTCTTGCACTCTTGCTTATACAAGAGCAATCCGTCAATTTCTACAAAAGGCGACTTTTTATTCATTGAAGTCTCCTAAGTTAAAACCTTTTGCAGTTTCTAGTGCAAGGTTATTGCTCATCATGCTCACCTATCAAAACGATCTAGTATTCAATATTGTGGCTCAGAAACAAGGCTGATATCTACCATCATAACTAAAATTATTTTGAGCCAATTTCAAATACCTGCGATCGCAGATGGTAAATTTGCAACTGACGCGATCGCTTTTGCCGAATCTCTGTTATTGTAAGCTGCTAACCATCGTCAAAAAATTAAAGATAAATCTACGCTTCTAGTAATGACTGACCGAGATAACCTCCTTTAGCCTTGACACCAGGTAAGGCGAAGAAATACCCACCACCAATGGGGCGAATATACTCCTCCAAAGGTTCTCCAATCAAACGATTTTGTACTGTCACAAACCCCTTCTCTAAATCAGCCTGAAAACAGACAAACAACAAACCCATATCTAAATGTCCAGATTTGTCAAACCCGCGTGAATAGTTGAAACCACGCCGCAGAATTAAACTCGACTCTGATTTGCGAGGATTAGCAAGGCGGATATGAGCATCGAGAGGAATTTGTTTACCTTTAGGATCTTGATCGTAATTGGGAATATCTTTCTCGTACTTCATTCCCAAAGGTGCGCCAGAGTCCTTAATGCGTCCAATAATTGTCTCTTGTTCCTGTAGTGGTGTGCGATCCCAGCGTTCGACTAAGTTGCGGATCACTCGCACCACTTGATAGCTTCCTCCTAATGTCCAAGCTGGTTCACCATCATTTGGCTGTACCCAGACAATTCGGTTCATCAATTTGTCGTCACTAGCATTTAAATTTGCCGTTCCATCTTTAAAACCAAGCAGGTTACGCACCGTAGATTTGCCTTGTTTTTTGTGAGTATTTGGCGGCAGAAATCCCGTTATTTGCCAACGCAAAGTTATCAAGTCAGGCAAATTCTTAATAATGTCGCGTAAAGCGTGGAGATTCGATTCCTCAGTATTCGCACAGAATTGTAATAGTATATCCCCATGACATAAATCTGGGTCAAGCTGGTCATTGGGAAAATTGGGCATCGTATCTAACCGCTTGGGTTTCAAGTTGCCGAGTCCAAAGCGGTTATCAAACAGTGAGTTACCCACAGCTAGGGTGATTGTCAGATTATTGGGAGCAATGTTCGGGCCCATAATCCCCGAATCACTAGGTGGAAATTTGGGGTCGCGCGGCTTGGGTGTTCCTCCTGCCATGAGAAACTGAATGCGCTCAGTTAAAGTTTTGAACAACCGCACTAAATCTGCTTTATTTGTAGCAGTTGTATCAAATGCGACCATCAACCCAGCAGCCGGAGTAGGAGTCAGAATACCTGCTTGGTGAGGCCCAAAGAAGGGCACGACCTCTTCAGATGGGTCAAGAGGCGATCCCAGAAGAGTACGATAGCCCAAAGTCGTCAAGGCTGCTATTCCACCTGCTGCTGCCATGCCGATTAACAAGTCACGACGGCCAAGCTTGGGAGTAATGCGTAAACTTGGTTGCTTTGTGATAGACATAATTTACTCCTCTAGGAATCTTGATCAATTAGTTAACGCCCAGAGTGCCGCGCAACTGAGATAAATCTTCAGAAAGGGAGGCTATTGCTGTTTTCATGTCTTTTTTGTCTGCTTCACTCACCTTGTCGTAGGTAGCAAAACCTCCATCAGGGGTTTTGTATTTAGCAAGTTTTTGGTTAACTTTGGTGAAATTGCTATCTACACGCTTGAGCAAATCTGGGTTGGCTTTTTGGATAACGGGGCTTAATAACTCCACAATCTTTTGGGAACCCTCTACATTAGCGCTGAAATCCCAGAGGTCAGTATGGCTGTAACGGTCTTCTTCCCCAGAAATTTTGGTAGCAGCTACTTCTTCAATCAAGTCAGCAGCACCGCCAACCATATTTTTTGGTTCAATGGTCAAGGTGGCAATGCGCTTTTGTAGGTCTAGTCCATCTTTCTGTAGCTTTTCGGCAAAAGGTTTCATGCCTTTTGTAGTTTTGTCCTGAAATAAAGCTTTCTCTATGCGATGGTATCCAGTGAATTCTGGATCGGCTTCTTTTTTGGCAAAGTCATCAGCACGGGAATCCATCGTTTTGTCGAGATCGGAGAACAGTTCAGCTATCGGTTCTGCACGTTCCCAGTGGACATGGGTAGAGGGATAGAGTTTCTGAGCTTTAGCAACGTCTCCTGCAATCACGGCATCTGTGAAGGTCTTGTTGTCTGCCACTAGTTGGTCAGTTTCTTTAGTGACGTAGGCTTTATATTCTGCAATCGCACCTGTTAATTGACCTTGATCTACGGTTGTCTTGGCTTGAGAATTTCCTGCTCCTGCTTTTACAGTGAGTTTCCCTTTGGGATTGCTGCGTAAACCGCAAGCCATATCATATTCACCCGGTTGTAAATTGGTTTTGAGTTTTTGAACGAAGCCAGGAGCAATATTTTCCTTTTCCTCAATGACTTTTACCCCAGACAAAATCTCCCACTCTAAAGGTTGGCTGCTTTTATTGGTCACTACAAAGTTGTTTTCCCCAGATGCCACCGTCAACTGATTAGGTTCGCAACCTTTATCTGTCACAGTCAAAGCAGTTTCTGTAGAATTGTTAGTAGAAGTATCGCTAGCTACTTTAGCTTCTGGAGAATTATTCGTAGAAGTATCGCTTGATTTATTGGATTCACAGGCAGCTACTGTCAAGGCAATTAGACAGATAATTGTTGAATACTTTAAAACATTTTTCATTGTTGTATTTTCCTAAAAATTATTGAAGTAGCTAGGAATGCCTTGCTGTAGTCTTCTGTTCAGCGTTATTCCCTAAGAAGAACAACAACATAGTAGGAATTAGATAGGCAAAGTAGGCGATCGTCTCGCTGACAGTCGGGGTATCGTTATATCCAAAAAATCCCGCCAAAAGTGAACCGAGAAACCCGTTTTTAGGAAGTACCCCGCTAGCATCGAATACCACTGTTTGCAGTGAATTCCACACTCCGGCTTCATGGAAAGCTCTTACCCCACTTGCTAAGAGTCCAGCAGCAACCACGATAATGAAGGCTCCTGTCCATTTAAAAAATCGTTTCAAGTTGATGCGGATACCACCCTGATAGATGCCTACACCGACGGCTAGTGCGGCTGCATATCCAAACAATGCCCCCACAGGAGCTTGAATTCCCAAATTTTGCTGAAACGTAGCCAGCAAAAACACTACTGTTTCCAGACCTTCCCGCAATACTGCAAAGAATGCCATCCATACTAGTGCTATACCCCATTTATCCCCTGACTGTATGGCAGTTTCAATTTGAGAATGTAACTCGCCTTTGATAGAACGAGCAGCACGGCGCATCCAGAAAACCATCCAGGTGAGAACTCCAACTGCGACGATGGAAATCACCGCTTCAAATAGTTCCTGTTCTTTCTGCGGAAACTCCTGACTGGTTATTTGCAAAACAATTCCAGCACCCAGACAAAGAAAAGTCGCTAGTGCGATGCCAATCCAGACTGACTTCATCAAATGGGTACGTCCAGTTTGCTTGAGATAACTGGCGATGATTCCCACGACAAGCGCAGCTTCAACGCCCTCTCTGAACATGATCAAGAAGGGAAAAAGCATGGATAACCTTATTAGTTATAATTACTATCAAATCATCATGAGAATAATAACTTACTTGAGAACATTTGTATATAAACGTCAGTCAAGAAATCTTTAAAATTCTAAAATAATAAATTTTCCGTTGAATTTACAGTCTGTCAAACAAATATTGCAAACTATAAATTATTACTCAATTGAACTAAGTAAATTAATTAAATAACTCCTGCAACGCATTGCTAAGACTCTATTGATCAAATTCATGTCGGGGTTTCAGGAAGAGTAGCCCAAACGCTCGCGGAAAAATTACACCAGTTAAGTCAACGCAACTAAGTATTATGTGTTACCCACCAGCCTTTAGTTACAGCAATAGCTGATCGTTATTTTTGCGTAAATAAGCAAACTATCAATCAAAGCAAAAGTAAAAAGCTAACAATAGCAATACCGAGTAGCGTACCGTTGTCAGAGTTACTATCTTGGATAATTTAACCACTCTCCGAGAAGAACTAGCGCAGTTAGCTGGTGGTAAATCTGCAAGTGATGCGATCGCGTTTGCAGAGTCTCTATATATACAAATAATGATCGCATTCCTGCCTCTAGTGCAAAGTGCGATGCCTACGGCGGGCTGCGCCTACGCATCCCGAAATAGCTTATTTCCGTTTTGAGTTTTAACACCTGATATTTTCTTCGCGTTGATCCCTGAAATAACATGGTATTCTCACGGAAGCAGAAGCTCCCAAAAAGAATTAAATTCCTATTTTCCTGAGATGAAGCTCAATTTTCAGGAACTTTACCCATTGTCGGCGAATCATTAGTGCCAATCCCCGATACCCAATATCGTGATCTAAAATTGTTGGGTATTTTATAAATTTGCGATCGCCACTATACGGATGATTGAAGTTGAACATCTGAGTAAAATATACGGTTCCACCCCAGCGATTACTGATGTCACATTTAGCGTCGAGCCTGGGGAGATTTTAGGATTGTTGGGCCCCAATGGCGCTGGAAAAACCACAACCATGCGGATTCTGGCTGGTTATTTACCGGCAACCAATGGGAATGCCCGGATTGCTGGTTATGATGTCCATGAAAATTCTCTGGCTGTGCGCCAACGGATTGGTTATTTACCGGAAACACCGCCGTTATATCCAGATATGACGGTAGAGGGATTTTTGCATTTTGTCGCCCGAATTAAGGGAGTTCCAGGAGGCGATCGCCCCAACAAGGTAACAGCCGCTATTGAACGCTGTAACTTAGAAGATAAGCGGCGGGTGATTATTCGCAAACTCTCTAAAGGATATCGCCAAAGGGTAGGAATTGCTCAAGCGATCGTCCACGATCCACCAGCGATCATTTTGGATGAACCCACCGTTGGACTCGATCCCCGACAAATAATTGAGGTGCGGAATTTAATTAAAAGTCTCGCTGGTACTCACACAATTATTCTTTCCACGCACATTCTGCCAGAAGTGAGCATGACTTGTAGCCGCGTCGCCATCATCAATCGCGGTAAAGTTGTAGCAACTAATACACCAGAAAATCTGATGACTCAGTTGACAGGTGGCTCAGGGTATGAATTGGAAATAGAAGGAGAAGCCGCTCTAGCGAAACAGGTATTGCAAAAAGTTGCGGGTGTGAGTTTGGTAGAATCAATTCCCACAGCCGGAATGCACGGTCATCAACCCCAGGAAAATCGCGCTTACCTGCGAGTAATATCGCAACCCGGAAAAGAACCAGGAAAGGATATTGCCACAATATTAGTGCGTGCAGGATTTGGTTTACATGAACTGCGGCGAGTTAACGCCACCTTAGAAGATGTATTCTTGCAACTAACCACAGAAGAAAAGAATTTCGATCCTGAGGTAGACTTAGCAGCAGACAACGAAGGAGAAGCAGCGTAAATGGGTATAGTGCTGAGTAATATTATTGCCATTTATCGCCGAGAGTTACAGAGTTATTTTGTATCACCTTTAGCTTATGCGATCGCAGGCATATTTTGGTTCATTGCCGGGTTATTCTTCGTGATGATTTTGCTAGGGCCAGACGGCATTTTGGTAGGAGTCGCGGCAATAGATGCACAAGGGCAACAACTGGGAGTGCCAGTACCACCGATAGATGTTCCCTACGAATTTATCCGGGCATTTTTAGATCGCATGGGATGGCTATTGTTGTTTATTCTGCCCATACTGTCGATGGGACTCTATGCCGAAGAACGGAAGCGGGGCACTTTAGAACTATTAGCCACCTCACCAATCACCAATTGGGCGGTAGCTGTAGGTAAATTATTAGGCGTGATCACATTTTTTATCACAATGGTTGTACCCATGCTAGTGTTGGAAGCGATCGCTATCAGCGGCTCAAATCCACCAATGACACCCGCAATTCCCTTACTCGGTCATTTTGGATTAATCTTACTAGCAGCGGCAATTTTATCTGTAGGAATGTTTATTTCCTCATTAACAGACAGCACAATTTTGTCTGCCGTTCTTACTTTTGCAGTAATTTTATTATTGTTATTGATTGATTTAATCGCCAAAATTGTCCCTGGTCCTGTAGGCGAAGCTTTAGGTTATCTGTCGTTACTGAAACATTACAACACTTTAATCCAAGGCATTTTTGATACTAGCGCTTTAATTTTATTTGCCAGTTACATTTTTTTGGGAATCTTTCTCACAGCTCAATCAATTGATGCACTGCGCTTTCAAAGGCAGTAGTCATTTGTCATCTGGTACATTGCCAATTGAGTTTAAGTAGGAGTTTAATTTTGGTGCTAGTTTGTTAATGATTGTTTTAATTACATTTATCTGTTCGTTAATTAAAAGATTACGAGGTAAGCCCGTTTTAACCAATGTTGAGTTTCATTCAAAGAACCTCTCGCTATTTTGATAAAACGTCTATTTTTTTGAAAACTACCTCTTCCTACACCTTCCGCTATATTGATACCGATACTATCTGCCGAACGGACAATTTGTTTACCAATCGTATCTTTTGCAAAAAATTTTCATCCTTCAACAATTTTCCAAATGTTATCTGCTAATTGTTCTGATAATTGATACACCTGTAATTCTTGAAACTGCTTTGTTGCCATTGATTCAGTTGTCTTGCTAATTTTTATTTAATCAATCAATTTTCGTGCATATATTTTTAATTGTCACTAATTTGTGATATATGACCAACGACAAATAATAAATGACCAATGACCAACGATCAACGACCAATGACAAATGACAAATATGAAAATAATTGCAAAAAAGAAACTGTGGAAATATCTGTTTTGGTTGGGCCCGTTCCTAATTACTGTCGGCTTAACAGTTGGGTTAGTCTCTGAACAGTGGGGATTAATTCCATTAGTATTTTTAATTGCGGGAATTGTTATCAGTGGGTTGGGGATAATATGGCAAAGCTACCAGAGTAACTGGTGGAACCGTCGTTCTACCCAAGCTGGGACTAATGCCCTAGTAGCGACTATAGCAGTACTAGCAATTTTGGGACTGATTAACTTTTTGGGGACTCGCTATCACTTGCGGGCAGACTTAACAGAAACTCAATTATTTACCCTTGCACCCCAATCACGTGAATTAGTAAGAGTTTTGCCACAGCCTGTCAAAGTGTGGGTGTTTGATGTTAACCAAAATCCCCAAGACCGAGAACTACTAGAAAATTATCAACGCCAAAGCTCAAAATTTAAATACGAGTATATCGATCCCCAAGCTAGACCAGGACTTGCAGAAAAGTTTGGCGTTAAAGATTATGGAGAAGTTTATTTAGAATCTGGCGATAAACGGCAATTAGTACAAACAATAAATGAAAATGAGCGATTGTCAGAAATTAGATTAACTAGTCGCCTACAACAACTAACAAATTCAACCACAGCCAAAGTTTACTTACTGCAAGGTCATGGCGAACGCCAACTTTCGCCTGGTAAAGATGCAATATCACAAGCAGTTCAGGAATTAGGCGACAAAAATTTCACAACATCACCCCTGAATTTAGGAGAAACTTCTAAAGTTCCTCAAGATGCGGCTGTAGTAATAGTAGCTGGCCCCAAACGAGGACTGTTTGAAGGAGAAGTCAAAGCTTTGCAAGATTACCTTAATCGCGGCGGTAACTTACTGCTGATGATCGATCCTAACACCGATCCCAAACTTAACAGCTTGTTACAAGAGTGGGGTGTTCGTTTGGATAATCGTTTAGCAGTCGATGTCTCTGGCGAAAGTGTTGTGGGACTTGGCCCTGCTGCGCCCTTAGTAACAGAATATGGAAAACATCCAATTACCAAAGATTTCGGTAACGGCAATTCTTTTTACCCGATTGCCCGACCACTGGAAATTACCTCTGTGCCTGGTGTTCAGGCTACTCCACTACTACGAACCAAACCCTACCCCAGCAGTTGGGCAGAAAGCGATCTCCAAAGCGAAAAATTGGAGTTTAATGCAGATAAAGATCTCAAAGGCCCTTTAACCTTAGGCGTTGCTTTAACAAGAAAACAAACATCTAAATCTACTTCTACTCCCCAAGCTGCACCTACACCTTCACCCCTACCATCACCAACCACTCAAAGCAAGACTAGCCCTACTCCTTCCCCTTCCGCTAAGACTCCGCAAGCCTTACCTTTACCATCGCCAAATACTCAAAGCAAGACTAGCCCGACTCCTTCCGTCAAGACTCCGCAAGCGTTACCCCTAACATCACCAACCACTCAAAGCAAAGCTTCCCCCACTCCCCCTGCTCCCCCTGCCTCCCCTGCCCCTCCTTCCCCTGCTGTTTCATCTCAAACAGCTACCGAGTCACGGTTAGTAGTTTTAGGAAATTCCGATTTCGCCACTGATGGTTTATTTCAACAGCAATTAAATGGAGATGTATTTCTCAACTCAGTTACTTGGCTGAGTCAACAAGATGAGCAGCCCCTTTCCATTCGTCCCAAAGAACCGAAAAATCGGCGGATAACCCTGACAACCACACAAGGTAATCTTTTAATATTGTCATCTCTGTTGGTTTTACCCTTAATTGGGTTTGCGATCGCAGTTATTATTTGGTGGAAACGACGGTAGAGTGAAGAATTCTCCTTCAATTCCAATGACAAATGACAAATGACTAAAAAATGAAATTGCCGCGAACAACTTTAATTTTGATACTGCTAGCGCTGGGTTTAGGTGGTTTTGTTTACTTCCATGAAATTCGGGGTGCAACTGTGCAAAAAGAAATCAAGGAGCAAAAGCAGAAAATTTTCTCTTTTGGAGAAGATGATGTGCAGTCTTTAACAGTCAATACAAAAAAACTCACCCTAAATCTGGAACGTAACCCTGAATCTTCTAGTCAGCCCAAGTGGTTAATCAAATCTCCTATATCAGGCCCAGCAAATGACGCTATTGTTTCTTATTTAATGGATTTATTGGTCAAAGGTAATAGCGATCGCACTTTATCAACTCCCGCAAAACAGCTTGGAGAATTTGCTTTAGATCCACCCCAAGCAACTATTAATATCACCCTGAAAAACCGACAAATCCATCAGTTAATTTTAGGTAAATCTAACTTTAACGGTCGTTTATTGTATGCTCAAGCTGACCCTACTGCTAAACCCGATGGTAATATAAATGTGCTGTTGGTATCTACGGATTTTGCAAATGCCGTGAATCGGGAATTATCAGAGTGGAAACAACCTGTAGATAATAGTCAGAAACTTCCTCCGCTCACCATTCCCAATCCGACTCCGACAAACAGCAAATAATTAATTCAAAATCTGGCGTTATTACCATGACAAATCCGACAGCAACATTGCTGATTTCCTGCCCCGATCGACGGGGATTGGTGGCAAAATTTGCCAATTTCATCTATTCTAACGGTGGTAATATTATCCATGCAGACCAGCACACAGATTTTGCTGCTGGGTTATTCCTTACGCGCATTGAATGGCAGTTGGAGGGGTTCAATTTGCCACGAGAATTTATTGCCCCGGCTTTTAATGCGATCGCACAACCTTTAGGTGCTAAATGGGAAATACGTTTTTCTGATACAGTACCACGCATTGCTATTTGGGTAAGTCGGCAAGACCATTGTCTGTTTGATTTAATTTGGCGACAACGCGCTAAAGAATTTGTTGCTGAAATTCCTTTAATTATTAGTAATCATACTAATCTCAAAGTAGTGGCAGAGCAATTTAATATCGAATTTCAGCACATTCCCATCAATAAAGATAATAAATCAGAACAAGAAGCCCAACAACTAGAATTACTACGTCAGTACAAAATAGATTTAGTTGTATTGGCAAAATATATGCAAATTGTTAGTGCAAATTTTATTAGTCAATTTCCGCAAATTATTAATATACATCATTCATTTTTACCAGCTTTTATCGGAGCAAACCCTTATCACCGAGCTTTTGAACGTGGTGTGAAAATTATTGGTGCAACAGCCCATTATGCCACTCCTGATTTAGATGCAGGCCCAATTATTGAACAAGATGTAGTGCGAGTTACCCACCGTGATGAAGTTGATGATTTGGTGAGAAAAGGTAAAGATTTGGAGAGAGTTGTATTAGCAAGAGCGGTGCGATCGCACTTACAAAATCGTGTATTGGTATATGGCAATAGAACAGTAGTCTTTGAGTGATTTTATATCCGAAGGAATGTAATTGTACGAGAGATGAGTATAAAAATATTAAGAGTTATCGCTGGGTTTACAAAAGTGAAGTTAAATAGTTAACAGCCTGATAGTAAGAAGATATTATGATCTCTGACAACTTCATCGTCCGCAAAATGAACAGGTCGGAAATTGATTTGGCGATTACTTGGGCAGTAAGCGAAGGTTGGAATCCAGGAAAGTATGATGCTGAATCTTTTTATCAAACTGACAACAACGGTTTTTTATTGGGCGAGTTGAATGGTGAGCCAGTGGGGTGCATTTCTGCTATTGCTTACGATCAACACTTCAGTATTCTAGGTTTTTACGTTGTGAAACCCCAATTTCGTGGGCAGGGGTTCGGTATGAAAATTTGGAAGACAGCAATTGACTATCTAGGTACTGACCGTAACATTGGTTTGGATGGTGTACTAGCTCAACAAGATAACTACAAAAAGTCTGGCTTCCAAATCGCTTATAACCATATTCGTCATCAAGGGGTGGGTGGCGGTGTTGTGCCTGCTGGTATTGTCGAACTCAAAACAGTGCCTTTTGAAGAATTGTTAGCTTACGATTGCCAACTTTTTCCTTCTAAGCGTTCAGTGTTTCTGCGACATTGGATTGAACAGCCAGAAAGTACTGCTTTCGGGTTTCTCAAAAATGGGGATCTTGTTGGTTACGGAGTTATCCGGTCTGCTCATACAGGTTTTCGGATTGGGCCACTGTTTGCTAATGACGAAGAGATTGCTGAAGCATTATTTCAAGCATTGCTTGCAGAAAATCCTCATGCTCCAGTGTTTATTGATGTGCCGGATGCAAATGTACAAGCGATTAACCTAGTTCAACGTTACCAATTGCAGCCAGTCTCTCAAACTGCTCGGATGTACACTAAAGAAATTCCTAATTTATCTATTAATCGCGTCTTTGCTGTGACAAGTGTGGAACTAGGTTAGAAACCGACAAACAATGTATTTAGATTAGTTAGCTAAAACTAATGTCTCATCTTTCGATTCATCTCTCACTTTAAAATAGTAATAAAGATTACCAACAGTTAAGTCTGATACCTGTTGTAAATTAGATGTAACTAATGTTTTATAACCAGTAATTCCAGCTTGTTCACTAATATAAAATTCTTACTCTCGATGTAATTCAAACTTAAATAGAAATAACAACTGGTTACGAAGCGAAGAAAAATGAGATTTTCCGGCTAAACTCTCATATACTAATTGTTCTGGCGGTTCTGCTAAATTGTTTGTGGAGTAGTGAGTATTTGAGTTATTAAAATCAGCGCTACTTAAAAGTTTTAATTCTGATGAAGGAAGCGATGCCATCCAATCAACATGATTTTGCCACGAATCCAATACTGCTAAATCATAATTTTTAATGCGGATAATTTCGGGAAAGATAAAATTAAGCTCATCATGTGATTCACAGCGATTAATTACAGTGAGAGCATCTTGACAGATTTTGTCTTGAAGGTGAGACAAGCGATCGCTCGCTGCTGAAACCTCATTCTGTACCTGACTTTTCCTGTTAAGTCTTCAAAGGCTTACTCACAATAGATTTAGGAGAAAGTACAGCATATATATATGGTACAGTAATTAAAATTCGGTGCTAAAGGTGACAACAATGCTGGACTGGTGGGAGAAAAATTCCGCAAAAATTTCGGTGCAGCTTTTGTAGGATGAGATTAGACGATGAGGAAAATATGAAACTGGTGAATTTGATGAATTGCGCTGCTTGGCTGCTCTTTGCTATGGCCTTTGCAGTTGTCGATCAAAAAAGCGCCGCCGATCCAGGATTCGATTTTAAAGGTCGCCTGCTCGTCTCAGTGTCGGACGCAGATATGGTTCCTTCGGCGTATATTGACGGCAACCTCGGTGCGGTGGACGGGACGGACGCGCTTTCGGTCATTCGCTTGGACAGAGCGCTACGCGAACAGAAAGCGATTGAAATTCCTGCCAGCAATTCGGTCACGGGTCCTCCCTCGGCTCTCGCCGTCACGCCCAACGGCAAATACGCCGTCGTCATCGAAACACTTGGACAGCGCACGGCAGGCAGGTCAGATCAAAAGCTCAAAGACCTTCCTTTAGGACGCACAATCACAGTCGTTGACTTGTCCAACCCCGACCGTCCGCGCGTCAGTCAGCAAATCGAAGGCTTTCGGCAGCCGGTAGCGGTGGCGATCAACCACAACGGTACGCTCGTCGCCGTTTCATACAGACCGGGCGGCGACGGCAAAACGACACCGCTCGCCGTTTACCGTTTCCAAAATGGCAAACTGAGTGCGCCGCTTGTGCCGCAAATTCCTGGCTGGACAGCGGGCGATTCGCTATCCCACGTCGAGTTTCACCCGACAGAGAACATTCTCGCGCTGGTCAACGAGACAAAGCCGACTCTCTCATTCGTTCGAGTAAGTGATAACGGAAGTGGCATCACGCTCGCGTCTTGGGGCAATACGATTCAGATAGAATTTAATCCGTTTCAGATGCGTTTTACTCCGAACGGACGCTGCGCCATCATCAACTCGGCTTACACTGGAGCTGCCATCACCGGTCCCGGCTCGTATTTCTTTTCACCGCGTGGCTCGGTGCAGAGCATCCGGCTCGCGGCGGATACAGCAGCGGACGGTACGCCTATTCACCGGATGATTGCGCGAGCCAGCACGGGTTTTATCCCTGAAGGCTTAAACATCAGTCCCGACGGACGATGGATCGTGACGACCAATCTTGAAAACAGCGCGTTTGCCCCAAACGATCCGCGTCAAGAATTCTTCTCGTCGCTGACGCTGCTGCGGCTCGATTCCGAAAACGGTTTCTTAAACCGCGTCGGTGATTTCGCGTTCGACGGCGTATTGCCAGAAACAGCGGTGTTCGACAACTCCAGTCGCTATCTTGCCGTCACTAACTTCACCGATTTCGACCAGCAGCAAAAGGGTGGTTCGATAGATTTTTGGCGGCTCGTTGAAAGCCGCACCGAGCCGCAGCGCGTCGAACTGGTTAAGACAAATTACTCCGTTCCGGTCACGCGCGGGGTGCACACAATGAAGATTGTTCGTTGAAGCCTACAAGATACAGAAATAAAGCGAAAAACTATTGAATCAGGGTTAGCAAAATTTGCAGAATCACAATATAAAATAACAAAGGAAATAAACCAATATATTAGTTCAATTTTTGCAGCATTTACGCACAAGCAACGAAAAATCGAACCACAGAGAAGCCAGTGTGTTGGGGAGACACTGCGTTGCGCGGGTTCCCCGCGTTGAAGCAAGTGTCGTCGGGTTTCCCGACTTGAAGCAACTGGCGCGACACAGAGAACACTGAGAAATAAGAGTTTGAAAGTTTTTTTGCATAATTCCTATTTTGAAAGCAAAATTCAATCGTTTTCCGCTGTGATCGTACAAGCGATCGCACTTTACGAAAATCTCCTCGAACAGCAGGAAAAAGCTCACAATGAAACCCTGGAACAACGTGAGGCACAAAAGATGTGGATTTACCAAAAGCGCCAAGAACTTGAGCAAGTACAGAATGGGCTGGAAGTCATTCTCAGTAAATACACCAGCGATGCCTTCGGCGGGCTTCGCCAACGCAAAAATTAAGCAACTCAATGACTTCAAAAGACATATTACAGACATCTTGCACACTGTTATATCTGGCTAAAATGCTGTAAGAAGCGATCGTGCTTTGTTATAGTCGCCGGTCTCATAATGTCATTTACAGATAAACGTCCTCTGGGTTGGTTGTTGCAGCAGTTTCAACTCCAGCCAGGTAAGCCCGCCCTTTCCTCTGGATTGCGTAGCCTTTTTATACTGGGTGTTCCAATTGGAATTGGCATCATTACAGGTCATGCTGCTGAAAGTGCCATCGCCACTATGGCAGCTTGGTTCGTTGGGATGGTAAATGTTGACGGAGCCTACCGTCAGCGAGCGATTGCGATGATCGCAGCTACGATTGGAGTAACTGTGATGTTCCTAATCGCAAGTCTGGTTAGCAGTCATCTCTGGTTAGCTGTCCCGACCACATTCTTAGTAATATTTATCACAGGTTTAGCAAATCTCTATGGCAACGTGGCTGCATCTGTCAGCTTGATTACTTCGATTATGTTTGTGATTGCGCTGGCTAGATTCGCTGCATTTTCTAATTTGCCTACTCTTATTCAACACTGTGGGCTATGTCTGGCTGGTGGAACATGGACAACTGTCTTGTCATTAGGACTGTGGGTGGTGCGTCCTTATGTACCTGCAATGCAGATAGTCGCTAACTGTTATTTCTCATTAAGCAATTTTGTGGACTTGGTAGGTCACAGAGCATTAAATTTAAAGGATCGTCAGGAGTGGGAACAGCGATTTTTGCAAGCTCAGGATACAGTTATTCAGAACTTGACATCTGCCCGTAGTGTCTGGACAACTATCTGGACTAGGCAAAAAGGAGCTAACCTACAAGGAAATCAGTTACTCGTATTAATCGAGGATGTAAATCAAATTGTCAATTCTGTTGTCGCACTGAACGAACTAATGGCGATCGCATCTGAACATCATCTATTTTCTCAGTTACAGCCAGAAATTCAGCAAGTGATACAACAGTTGGCAATTGCTCTGCAAATGTTATCACAAGCGATCGCCAAAGGAAAAAACTCACCTCACTTAGGGGATCTGGATCGGAGTGTTGAAGCACTAGAACACCAAAGGCAAGTTCTGCGTTCTCAAGTCCTCAATCAAACCATTACTGCTCAGACAGATGACTATTTCGATCTAGTTAACCTTAGGAAGATTACAGCCAGTCTGGCAAAGATAGCAGAGCAAATTCATACTGATGCAGAGATTGCTACAGATTTAAGTCAAGGAAAACTGCGTAACAGCATTGCCCAGCGAGATATTTCCCCCCCAGCCCAACCAGAGCCTTCTACAATTATTGATACACTGCGAAATAATTTCACTTTTGATTCAGTCCTTTTTCGTCATGCGTTGCGTCTGGCACTAATAACAACGCTTGCAGAATTACTTGCCTCGCTATTCCAACTACCTAGAGGTTACTGGATAACGCTAACAGCTTTAGTTGCACTTAAACCCAACTTTGGTGGAACGTCACAGACAACAGTCCAAAGAGTCGTTGGCACTATTTTAGGTGGAATTATTGGCATTGCTCTGATTTTACTAGTTAAGAATCAATTGGCGAGTGCAGTTTGTTTCCTGCTGTTAGTGTTTGTGGCGATGTCGGTGCGATCGTTAAGCTACAGCATATTCATCATACTGCTCACTCCTGCCATTATATTGCTACTCAACATTATTAGTGCAGGTGGCTGGAAGGTTGGAGTATTGCGGATCTTTGATAGCTTGGCTGGGGGTGTCTTAGCGCTGCTTGGTAGCTATTTGCTTTTTCCTCGTTGGGAACGACAGCAACTTCCTGCACAATTGGAAAAGACAATTCGAGCTAATCTTGCTTACTTTCAACAGGTGATTGCTAACTACCTCCATCCAGAACATAATGCATTTGGTGATTCTATCAACATGCTACGCCACCAAGCAGCCCTAGAAAACGTCAACGCTAACGCTGCTGCTCAACGATTGTTCAGCGAACCTCGTCACATTCAGGGAGAAATCGAACCTGTAATGACGCTGATGGCATACATTCGTGGCTTTTTCAGTTCGGTAACAACTTTGGCAGAACATCTGCGGGAATTTAGCGGCGAGTACCAATTTACTGAACTTAAGCGACTTGCCGATACCATTGTCCAAGTTTTGGAAAACTTAGCAGATGCCCTTGGGCAGGGACAGCCACCCCAACCATTACCAGCGCTGGATAGCTATCTCGAAGCAATTCACAACCAAATCCAACAGCTACATACTGCTCGATTATCAGAGATTGCCACCAATTCCAACACTTTAACTCCCACATTACAAGCCGTTCGAGAACAAACTCTGCTCTCCACAGAATTGGATCGAATTGTTAATGAAATTAAAGTTATGCACTGTGTAATTGCTCGTCTGCAAGAATAATTTTCTTTTCGCGCTGGCGTTGCGCTTTGTGCATCACGCGGGTGTTAACCTCTTGATTTTTGGCGTTGCATAATTGCGGGATGATTTTACTAGTTTTGTGGGATGGGCATCTTGCCATTGGTGTCAAGTTAAGGCAGAAGCCCAAATGTCAAAGGTATGTTCATCGAATTCGGGGTTTCGTTTATTGAATTCGGGCAGCCGTTTATTGAATTCGGGCAGCCGTTTATTGAATTCGGGCAGCCGTTTATTGAATTCGGGGTGTCGTTTATTGAATTCGGGGTGTCGTTTATTGAATTCGGGCAGCCGTTTATTGAATTCGGGCAGCCGTTTATTGAATTTGGGTAGCCGTTTATTATTTTTGCCAAACTAAATGCCAGGCTATGAGATACTTTACTTGAGTGGGTCGTGTCCCCAATTTTTCAAAGAATAGCACCAGCGTGTGTGTTCCAAATCACCCGATGGCTGCTGTGCAAGATGACGGTGGACGTAACTAATAACTTTCTTCATGTGCGAAAGATCGTCGTTGGTATAATCATCCTTTCTCTGCAATAGCTGGATGATACGCCGTCCAGATTTATGACCAATTGACTCATCGTCGCCATCCTTTTGCCCGACAGTTTGTGACTCATCCGTATCTAACCAAGACTCTAGTTCCTTGGGTGTCATATTGACAACTTGATGAAACTCGTCAATCACCGCTTTCACATCTTTACTCATGACTAAGCATTATTCCTCTACTTTCTTAAGAGCATCAGGCTTGTGAACAGCTTGTTTTCCTGTTTGATCGCTTTCAACTAAATACTCAGGGTTATCTTCGCTTGCAGCAACATGATGTTCTTTAATATCTGTAGGTGAAGTAAGCTTCTTTACTACTTTGCCAGTTGTCTTGCCTTGTGAAGTGTTCCATTCAACCCGATCGCCTTTTTTGAATTGTTCAGTCACATTCATCTCCTAATTTGATGTTTTATACCTACTAAGGTCACATTATGTCTGCGACTTGAAAAGTAACCATCATTCTAGTGATAGAGAAAATATCCGCTAACGATTTGTCCCTTATCAGCGTTAAGAATGAACTCATCATTTAAAAGCTTAGTAACTTGACCGGAGATAGTAGTAACACGAGCGTTTGGCAAATTGTCAATTTGGTTTGGTGCTTTCTGCGCTTCCACCTCAAAAGAAATTAGCAACACAAACAAGCTAGTTAGGACGATGCTGGATATAAGATTGAAATTCATTTGTTAAGAGACCATTTATAAAGTAAATCTTAAGTAGGATGTGTTATGCCGTAGGCTAACGTACCGCTCATAACTTGGTGCGTTAGGCGCTCATGTCATGTTTCTCGTGAAACTTATATCAAAATATGTGCCTAACACACCCTACAATAATTTTATTTTTACTTTATAAATGATCTCTGATTTACTTTTGTTCATTTCTTAAATTTTGTCTTAGCTTATCTTGACGTATTCTTAGTTTATATTCTTCAACCGCTTGTTGATAAAGAGCTGAACCCTGGATAATAAAATTGGCACTAAGTGTAATATTTTTCTGTCCACAAGCATTATTGATAAATTTCATGTTTCTTACTTGAGCTAGAACAGTATTATCTAGTTGGGCATTACCGCTAGAACTATTCAAGTTTGCTTTAATAACATTACCTTGCTCATCAATATCTAAAGCTACTATTGCTCGTCCTTCAATGCCTTGATGTCTTAACTCGTCTGTATATTGAAAATTGCATTTTATACAATCAACTTTAGCTTGACTTACAGTTACAAAAACTTTTGGTAAGCTTTTGTTACCTGTTACTACAATAATAACGTGATCGCTATTCTCAGAACTCACACTAATAGATTGAATTCCTATTACTGGATTATCTCGACTGAATTTACTACCACAAGGTAAAGACAATTGAGCTTTAGATATACTAAATATACGTGTGTTATCTTGTATTCTAGGAAAACTTAGCAAATTTGTCAGCGTAGGAGTAACTAAGATAACTTCCAGACCTTTTTCAGTTAATTTATATTTAATTTCAGTAATTTGTGTAACTTGCGCTAATACAGGTTGAGCAATCAATACTAAGAAACTAGTACTCAGAGAAAGCAAAGAAAATAGATAATATTTCATAATTGTTTACCTAAAACAATATAGTAGTACCAATTTAATCATCTCAAATTCTCAAGAATAATTTAGGATTGCTATGAGCTGATTCGTATAAAGTAAATGGCATTTGAGTTTACTGTGACTGAATTTGCTCAAGTTAATGCAGCGATCGCTCAAGCTTTAAGATTACCAATAAGAGGATGTTTGAAAAGTGGTTGACTGTGATTTTAATCACCCCCCTTAATCCCCCCTTGTAAAAGGGGGAAACCGGAAAATCTAATTCCCTCCCCAATACATCGGGAGGGTTAGGGTGGGGTAAAAAATATTTTATACATCAGCTATGACTTTTCAAACAACCTCTAACAGCAATAAAGCAGTTGATATGTTTTCGCCTTGAGAACTAAGGAACTTTCAAAGAACAAATTAATCAACCAAAATCAAAAATCCACACTTAAACAATTAAATTTTACTTTGCTTATATTGAACTGGCGAAGCTATCACGAATTGCAAACTAATCAGTTTAGTTTAAAAACAGAGTATAACCATAGACGTTGCTCTTAGAGAAACGCGATTTTATAGTCTTGGATTTTAATTCTCAAGTTCCTTAGCATATTCTCAACTTGAGGAATGCGATCGTTTAAAGAGATACATCTGTCCAATGGTAGATAGGTAGTAATAAATATTGTCCCCACTATGGTATTCATTCTAGGGGTGTATATTTCGCATTATGAAAAAGCTGTCCAGTACTAAATTATTGGCTGTGCAAGCAAAAAATCCTGCAAAGCATACAGGGTATAGGTTTTAATCCTTTTCAAAGAATATTGTTTTTATTTAACTCCTGTATTTTTAGCACTTAATAAAAACCTATACTATGTTAACTTAACCTATAGTTAACTTATCCTTAAATACAGTATGCATACCAACTTACTGTATTTTTTGTAAGTTAGCAAAGTTAGGTGTGCTGATGCTGAAGACTCAAGATCCCACACAAGTGTTGATACTGTTAATTGGAGGTTCAACGCTGCTTCTGTACGGAGTGAGACTAGTTACTGATGCAATGGAGCGGGCATTAGGTTCGCGTCTGCGGGTGGTGATGATGAGGCTGGCGAGATATCCTCTGGCAGCTTTTATATCAGGGATTATCGTAACTATGCTGACCCAAAGCTCCACAGCAACTGCCTCGGTGATGGTAGGACTGGTTAGCGCTCAGTTAGTACCCTTAGCAGCAGCAGTAATCATGCTACTAGGAGCTGCCGTAGGCTCTACATTGGTCGTGCAACTGCTGGCGTTCCACATTACTGAATATGCACAAGAGTTCCTGGGTTTAGCGGCAGCGTTTGCGCTGTTGACTCGACATCAGGCACTGCGGGATGTTGGTCGTGGTGTATTCAGTTTTGGATTGGTGTTGCAGGGTTTAGCAATGATTGACGCTAGTAGCGCCCCCATTGCCGATAATCCGATTACGAATGAAATTATGCAGGCACTCTCCCAGTCTCCTTTAGTACTGATATTACTGGGTATCTTGCTGGCAGCAGCATTTGTCTCTAGCATCGCTGCAATCGGAATTGTTATGGCTTTGGCTGGAGGAGGTGCCCTGCCACTAGAAGCGGCTTTGGCAGTAATGCTAGGTGCCAATATTGGCACAACACTCATGCCCTTACTCACTGCATTGAACCGAGGCAGCGTTGTTGGACGCCGACTAGGATTTATTTATGTTGGCACTAGGCTCGTTGGGGGAGTATTGGTGCTGGCATTGCTCAATCCCTTGACAGTGTTATTGACTCGTCTGCTCCCCAATCCTTCAACACAAGTAGCATTAGCACACCTGGGATTTAACTTAATATTAGCGATCGTTTTTGTGCCACTAGCAAGTCTACTTGCAGACTTAGCTACCAGACTCCTTCCAGAACCTGAGACAGAAAAAAAACTAAGTGCACGCTACCTTGATCCTAATGCATTGACGTTGCCTGCCGTTGCACTCGGTCAAGCAATGCGTGAGGTTATGCGGATGGCAGATTTGTCCGCAGAGATGTTACAGCTTAGTATTCAAGCGTTTGAAGACGGGGTGAAAGATTTACCTAAACAGATTGGGGCACTCGATAACCAGCTTGACGACATGGAAACTGCTATTAAACATTATCTGATTCAAATAAATGATGAATTGCTAACGACAGAACAGTCGCAACGGGAGTTAACATTGCTTTCTATCAGTACGGAATTAGAGGCAATTGGCGACATCATCGACCGACAACTTATGCGATTAGCCCGACGCAAACGGCGCAAACAAATTGCTTTTTCTGAGCCAGAGTGGAACGACATTGTTGCTTACCACGGTGAGGTGTTAGGACTGCTACAACGAACACTAACAGGGCTAGCTGCACAAGACGTAACTATTGCAGATGAAGTATTATCCCAGCGGCAGTGGCTCAATCAATTTAAGCGGGAAATTTATCTCCGGCATCTCCAGCATCTGAGTTCAGGAGATCCTGTCAGTCTTAATGCTAGTTCCATTCTCTTAGAGATGGTTAATGCAATGAGCCGTATTCTTTCTCATATCAGTAGCATTGCCCGTGCTATTCAGGGAGAGTTGTGATTTATTAACGGGATTTAAAGATTTTTGAGAGAAAAATAAGCCTCAAACCCATGCATAGTAAGGTAAATAGACCAAATGACCAAAAATAGACTAAACCCAGATATGCCAATAAATAAAGTAAAGTGATGTCGAAGTCTCTCTATAATGTACATTAATTCTTACATAATGAAGAAATATTAAGTTGCATTCAGAAAACTCTCAATGAGCCAAACTAGCCTAAATTTAGTTGCAATATCTATCTTTCTCATGACCCTATCGGTACTGCTGGGGCCATTCTTAAACTTATCACCAGCAGTACCAGCACTTGCTACCTTCACCATCTTAGGCATAGCGACATTAGATAGTTTCAGCTTGCAAGGCAAGGGTGGTACTATCTTTTTAGATTGGATTGCTGGTTTTTCAAGTGAACACCGCGATCGCATCGTCCACCACGAAGCAGGACATTTCTTGGTTGCTTACCTATTGGGTATTCCCGTTACCGGCTACACACTCAGCGCTTGGGAAGCCTGGAAACAGGGGCAATCAGGCCAAGGCGGCGTTAGCTTTGATGATGGCGAATTAGCATCTCAACTAGAAGTAGGTAAAATCAGCGCCCAAATGCTAGACCGCTACTGCACTGTTTGGATGGCGGGTATTGCTGCTGAAACCCTGGTTTTTAATAATACTGAGGGTGGAACTGATGACAAAAGCAAACTGATAGGAGTCTTGACAATTTTAGGCTTTTCTGAATCAGTTTATCAGCAAAAACTGCGTTTTCATACCCTCCAGGCAAAAACTCTACTAGAAGAAAATTGGTCTAGCTACGAGACTTTAGTTAGTGCCATGCGACAACGCACTTCTGTAGAAGATTGCCATACTGAGTTAGGAGGAGGGAGTGGGAAGTAAGAAGTTATATCAAGTTATACCAATTCAAAATTCAAAATTCAAAATTAAGAAAGCCAGATAGAACAAAGGTTTGGTAGTATGTATCTGTCGCATTCTTTTTTAAAATTGGTATTAGTAATGAAGAGTTTGTAGCAAGCACTTTAGTGCTTAGAAAATAAGGACTAAAGTCTTTACTACGAACTGATTAACATCATCTTAAACAGAAAAATTATTCAACTCTGGCGCGGAGTGCAGGAGATGGAAAAAGATTTTTAAATCCAGCTTGTCGCTCATTTAAAGATTCTAGAGCATCGTTCCAAAGACTTTCATAATAAAAGAAAATTACGCCTAGACCCCGTTCTTGGGCAGCCTGCACCTGAGACTTAATTTGCTGCATGGGAACTGGATTATTTCGTAACCCTGTCATAATCCCAACTCCAGTTGGAATTCTTTGTTGCGCTTCTTGAATTTCTGCACGGGAAATATTTGCCACAAAACTTTTCAGATCGGGACGATAATTTTGCACAATTAACTCGTCCACAATATTTTGTCGCATCCAACTCAGCCAATCTTGCAAGTGAAACTTGTAAGCAAAATCATAGTAATTAGGAGAAACAGAGAAAATCGCCTGGGGTTTTCTCTGTTTCACAGCTTGATTAAGTTTTACCATGAACGCTGTAATCTTGTCTGCGCGCCACTTTACCCATGCCGCATCTTGAGGATTTTTTGGGGGAGGATTCTTGGTTTCTTTGGTGTACAAAGCAACTGTATATTGATCGTAGCCAAACTCGTGAGGCAAACTCATGTGATCGTCAAACTGAATGCCATCGGCATCATATTGAGTAACAGTTTCCAGCACAAGATTAGTGATGAACTGTTGCACTTGTGGAAGGAACGGATTGAGCCACATCACCTCACCAGCCGCACTGATTGAAGTTTGGCTACCATCCTGCTTTTGTGTGAACCAATCCGGGTAATTCATTGCTAGTTCTGACGTTGGGGGAGCCATGAAGCCAAACTCAAACCAGGGAATCACTAGCAATCCTTGGTGATGGGCTTGGTTAATTAGGTCTGCGAGAATATCATGTCCATCTGAACCTTTGTAGACAAAAGGCTGAATACCTGCACGTTGTGCTAGGGCACTAGGATACATCACATAGCCAGAATTCCATACCACAGGATAGATTGTGTTGAAGTTCATTCGTCGCAGTTGACTCACTGCATCCTGCACCTTGTCCCGATTCTTGAGGGTGTCAAAATCATTAGTGGTCATCCAAACCCCGCGAATTTCCTGACGGGGTATCTGTGCAATCGCAGGGGTGAAACTGTCCAACAGCAACACAGTAACAAACGATATTAAAATAAGAATCGGAAAAAAAGACTTGAGTAGTCGCCGCCAACTTTGAACAATAAATGATGATTTCATGGATTTGAATGATGCATTAGCTACCCACACAAGCCACTGCTCACTTTTACGATTGAATCTACTAACCATATAGTTTATAAGTATTTATGCTTAGTACAGAATTGATGAGTTAGTAGTTGTTCGTTCCTTGCTTATGGAAGGAACTTTTGCACCAAAAAAAACTAAAGCAAACAAATTAAGATAGTTGACGCAGTTAGTAAGCATTTGTGCCCAATAGATATTTTTGGTATGGGGAATGGGCCAAACAGGGCATTGAGAAGAGATAAGGAAGAAACTTGTCCCCTGCTCCCCTGCTCCTCTGCTCCCCTGCCCCCTGATCTTCACATTCCCCCACACCCCACCTGTGTCACAATAAAGAACTGTAATAAAAAAAATATTGTTAAGGTAATTTAGTGAGTCCAACTGCTCAATCCACGGCAAGTGCGCGTCGCGTAGTATTTCCTTTTACGGCAATTGTCGGCCAGGAAGAAATGAAACTGGCGCTGCTATTGAACGTGATTGACCCCAAAATTGGTGGTGTAATGATTATGGGCGATCGCGGCACCGGGAAATCCACAACTATCCGGGCGCTGGCGGATCTGCTACCAGAAATTTCTATGGTTGCTAATGATCCCTTTAATAGCGATCCTAGCGACCCCGACTTGATGAGCGATGAAGTCCGCCAACTTTTAGAACAAGGGGCGGAAATTTCCATAACTCACAAAAAAGTCCAAATGGTAGACCTGCCGCTAGGAGCTACAGAAGACCGAGTTTGTGGCACAATCGACATCGAGAAAGCTTTATCTGAAGGTGTCAAAGCTTTTGAACCGGGACTGTTGGCAAAGGCTAATCGCGGCATTCTCTATGTGGATGAAGTCAACTTACTAGACGACCACCTTGTAGACGTGTTACTCGACTCCGCTGCCAGTGGCTGGAACACTGTAGAACGGGAAGGTATTTCTATCCGTCACCCTGCACGTTTTGTGCTTGTCGGTTCTGGAAACCCCGAAGAAGGCGAACTACGCCCCCAATTACTCGATCGCTTTGGGATGCACGCAGAAATTCACACAGTCAAAGAACCAGCCTTAAGGGTGCAAATCGTGGAACAACGTGCGGATTTTGACCAAAATCCCCCAGTATTTCTCGAAAACTACAAACCCCAGCAAGAAGCATTGCAAGAGCAAATTATCACTGCTCAACAGCTTTTGCCAGAAGTGAAAATTGACTACGATCTGCGGGTGAAAATTTCTGAAGTCTGTTCAGAATTGGATGTGGATGGTTTGCGGGGTGACATTGTTAGTAACCGCGCCGCCAAAGCCTTAACAGCTTATGAAGGACGCACGGAAGTTACAGTTGATGATATTCATCGCGTAATTACGCTATGCTTGCGTCACAGACTGCGGAAAGACCCTTTAGAATCGATTGATTCTGGCTACAAAGTCGCCAAAGTTTTTAGCCGTGTCTTTGGCGTCGAACTACCAGAAAGTGATACTGCACAAAAAAACGGCACAGGTCAAAAGTTAGGGGCTAGGGGTTAAAAGTTAGGAGCAAAGCCGGAGACACTCCGTCTCCGGTGAAGAGTTAAGAGTTAAGAGTTTTGAATGAAAAGCTGCTTTATAACTGACAACTTTAATTCCTCACTCAGCACTAAGTATATAACTCACAACTAACAACTTTAATTCCTCACTCAAAATTCAACACTAACTATGAGAATTTGGTCTTTTTGGTTCAACAGCTTTGTTCTATCTAGCCAATACAACCCGCCCAGGTTTGTAGAATTATTGATGCTCTTATTAGCGATCGCTATGTTGGCAATAGCCAGTATTTTACCCAATGAGATACCCTATTTAATCTTAGGCTTGAGCTTAATAGTTGGGGCATCTATTTCTATCTTGGTGCGGGAAGCGATCGCCCCTTCACCCCAGAGACGAATTACCCAACTAACAGCATCCCTATTACTGATCATCAGCCTCTATGGCTTTGCTGACTTAATGTACAGTATTTAATGGCGAGTAGGGAATAGAGAATAGGGAATGGGGGAAGAAACTTAATTAACAATGCCCCATGCCCAATTACCAATTCTGCATTTCCACCAATTCCATACACAACTCATTAATTTGCTCCAAATCAGGTTTATAAGGTAGGGCAGATTGTTCGCAAACAATTTCCATTTTTGCGACTAAATCTTCTGCCATTTTCATCACATATTCATAAGAATATTCACCTTTTAAAATAGCTTTTAAATCTTCAACATCACCAGCTGTTCTTCGATCTACAATCACTTCACCTTGCTGCAATATTTCTACTCCACTGCGTAACAATCTAATGCAGTGCATTCCATGTTTCAGGTCAAAACCCGACTTTCTTTCCATTTCTGCTCTAGCCGGATTTCTATTCTCCTGCCAAGATAAGTAAGCCTTCCATTCTCTTAAAGCTATTTGATAGCTTTGACTTTTCTGAAGCAGGCGGATAAAATCTTTACGGCTATTGGTTAACTTTTGGGTATATTCCAAAGTTTCATCGGGTAAAGTATATTGTTTTAAAACTCCTTTAAAATCAATATCTGCTGTCAGCAATTGATATAATTGTTCTGCTTCTTCCAAAAATTCAATCCGTCCTCTAATTAAGTTATAAAGATACTCCAGAAAGGCATTTAACTCATCTTTGCTCAGAGGTGCTTCGTTTTCTATAGCGAAGTCAGATGGTATTGGTTTTTTTTGCGGTGGCTTTAACAACCACTTACGATGAGTTTCCATCTTTTTGATTTGGGCAAAGGCATAACCAGTGTAAGTATGTTTTACCTTCTTGCTCAAAAATAACTGTTTACAATCGATTAAATGCTGTCCAACTGCGCTTAAAAAAGGATAGTTATTCAACCAAAGCAATTCTAAAACATTGGGATTCGCGCCAGCTAATAACTGGAGGATTTTCCTTAATTCATATATAACTGTGTCTTTGTTACCATCTATGAACGGAAATATTCCTGGTTCATCCCAACCACTATCTTTTTGTTCTATGCGATCAAATCCTAAATAGTACCTTTTGGGTGCAATAAATACTCCCCGATAATCAAAGTCGGAATCAGGACGATTTAAACCATAACCGTGGCTACCTGCCAAACCAATTAAAATAGTTCTTTGCTCAACTTCTATTCTTTTCATATCACCTGATTAAAATATAGTCATCCTAACTCATCAGTTAAGCAGGTGGCGAGACGGAGAGTAGAGAAAGGAATCATTTACGAACAAAAAAATCCCCAACTTCTCTAAGAAATTAGGGATCTGAGCCTTGGTATAACAGGAATTTCCTTAAAGGAGATGATACAACGGTATCTTCTTGAGGA
The DNA here is from genome assembly GCF_036917535.1 of Nostoc sp. Taxonomy (GTDB): domain Bacteria; phylum Cyanobacteriota; class Cyanobacteriia; order Cyanobacteriales; family Nostocaceae; genus Nostoc. The sequence goes on along the minus strand of NZ_JBALDA010000091.1, from coordinate 20,757 downwards.
ACAAAACTTGGCAATTCAGTTGTTCCTATACTTTCGATTTCCTATGAACAGGAATTATCTAGGATTAATGTGGCGTCTATTCCCCCATCCTGGATTAACAATAGCAGCTAAATCTTCCTCAGATAATTTGCTGATTTCACTGTCCAGTTCTTTAACTGTGAAATTATAGCCACGCTCTTGAGCAATTTTGATGAAGGCTTCTGGATCGGCTGTTGCTTTGAGTCTTTCCTGTAACGCTTGATCTTGTTTTATAGCTTGAAAAAGTCGGGCGGCATTTTGCTGTGTCATGACAATCAATCTCCTGTTTAAAATATCAGGTTTGAATGTGATAGTTAAACTCTTGAGGATTCACTAACTTTTGTAAAGAATTTCTAGATGAGACACCTTATATTTAATATTAAAACAAAGAAGAAAAATGTGTTGATTTTGATAAAAAAATATAACTTTTCAGCTAATACTAATTAATGTTAATTTTTGGTAGATTCAGCCCTAAGATAGTAGCAATTTTTATTTAAAAAGTATTTGTTCTGATTTCTTGTAAATACAATTTACATATCGTGTGAGTGAGCGATGTCTACGACGGGCTACGCCTATACTCATGACGACTGTTGGCTAATTCCTGCCCATCTTGGAAAATGAGCGATCGCACAGAGTAATTAGCTGATTTTTCATTTTCAGGCTGACCAGACAGCAATGCCAAACCCAAAAATCCTTTTAAATCTTGACTTGACGTATGTTAATAAAATACTATGTTAGATTGTCTGTCTAATTCCTGCTCGGATCAGGTAGACATATTACAAAGGCTGGCAAAAGCATCTTTATAGAAGATAAAAACCAGCTACCTGTACGGCAACTTCAAGGACAATTCCATGACCTACGCGATTATTGAAACTGGTGGCAAACAGATACGAGTAGAGCCAGGGCGGTTTTACGACATTGAACTGCTTGCGATCGAACCAGATGAAAAAGTTACAATAGATTCCGTATTACTCGTGCAGCACGATGGCGAAGTCACCATTGGACAGCCATTAGTAACAGGTGCGACTGTAGAAGGGACTGTAATGCGGCATTTCCGAGGTCGTAAAGTTCTGGTATATAAAATGAAGCCGAAAAAGAAAACCCGCAAAAAGCGGGGGCATCGTCAGGAAATTACCAGACTTATGATTGACTCCATTACCCTTAACGGTGCAGTGTTTGCTGCTCAAGGAGAAACGGAGAAGGAAACTCCCGTTGTAAATGACACTGCTGCTGAAGAAGTTGAAACCGCTGCTGAATAATAAAAGAAGTAGATACACAAAAGGAAATCATGGCTCATAAGAAAGGAACAGGTAGTACACGCAACGGTCGTGATTCTAATGCCCAACGTCTGGGTGTCAAGCGTTATGGTGGTCAAGTTGTACGTGCAGGAAACATTCTCGTGCGTCAGCGTGGTACTAAATTTCACCCTGGTAACAATGTCGGTATTGGTAGCGATGACACTTTGTTTGCCTTAATCGACGGTGTTGTAACGTTTGAGAGAAAGGGTAAAACTCGTAAAAAAGTTAGTGTTTATTCACCCGTAGCCGCTGCTGAGGCAGCCCCTGCTGAAGCAGTAGCAAGTTAAAGTGTTAGGGTGGGTAACAGTGCCCACCCTAATCGTTAGTTAGTGCTGATGTGATAATCAGATTTGCAAAAATATTCACAGCATTTACTTAACTTTTAACCCTTATTTACTCTAAAAAATAAGTTCCTAACTCTTTTATTCTCTCTACCCAACCTTTCATCTGATCAGCAACTTTATACTTCCATTGAAGTTGAAGTACTTCTCTAGTATAAGAATCATCAAATATAACTTTGTCTTTGTTTTCAAAGACTGGCGCAACGAATTCTACCTGAGCAGCCTGGGCAAACAAAGTTGACACTTGGCTAACACTCAAATTTTCAGGTGCAGCAAGGTAATGTCCTCCTTTGGAGTTAAATCGCGCTACGGCAATGTAGCAGTCTGCTAAATCTTCAACATGAATCCACGCCGTCATAAAATCTGGTGGAAATGGCTGATAGCCTTGGTGTGGTTTCCCTGTAATGAACTGCTGAATTGCAAAATCCCAGAAACTACCACGAGTTGGTGCTGAACCATATACTGATGAAGGATAGACAATCGAAGCGTTACCTCCATTGCTGATATATTCTTCTATGAGCATATCTTTCAATACATTTACACCTGATAGTAAGTCAAAACATACTAAATATTCAGGTTGTGTATAACCTTTTGGTGGAGGTGTTTCGGTGATTCGTCCGCCATCAGCAGTAATCAAAGAGAAATTCCCACTGGTTGTAATTACATGAATATCTGGTGAGACTGCCTTAGCGCCGTGTAAAGCGGCTTCTAATGCTATACGGTCTTTGGCGAATTGAGCTTCTTTAGTTGATTCTGGAGGCATGTGCCACGCTACATTAATTACCGTTGTAATATCATGATTGCTAATTGCTTGTGCAACATCATTACTGGAAATTTCTACCTCTTGAGAGTGGATTATTTCCTTGCAAAAAGGCTTTATACCCTCAACATCACTACTCGGACGCACAAGTGCCAATACGGCAAAATCTTGTGTTTGAGAAAATTTACGGCATAGCGCTCCGCCAATATAGCCAGCTGCACCTACAATCAAGACATTTTTAACGGAAGAGCTTTTTTCGGATAAAAATTCTTTGTTGTTTGACATATTTTTTGAAAGTTTTTGCTCATCAAGCTTTTCAATATTTGTAAAATAGCGGTTAAGACAAATTAAATATCTGTTCTGGAGTCTATGTCTATAGAAATGTGTAAAGATAAAGGTTATTTGAAAAGTTAGAACGTTTTGCTACCGACAATAGGACTTTTCAAACATCCTCTAAGGTTTGCGATCGCAAGGCAGATAAATGCTACTTATACCATTTTTGTGTGAGGTTGCGCTAAACTCTTTTAACTTCTTCTTTCTTGGTGTCCTTCTCTACGAGACGCTGCACGAATACTTCCTACCCTGCGGTCAGCCCTCCAGGTGACGCTCCTAACGTCGCTAACGCTACGCTAACAGCAGTCGCTCATGGTGAGCCAGTGCGTTGGGCGGCTCTGCCGACTTGAAGCAACTGGCGTGGAAACCCCCAAGATCGCGCTGCTTCACCGCTTTGCGTCTATGCGGTTCATTTTTCTTTCTCATCCTTAAACAGGGTTTAGCGCATCTTCATACAGAATTGGTATTACCTACCATGAACTTTATGCCGTAGTAAACTTATCATACCCATACAAGATATCAGAGCTATAACAGTTGATGGTTCAGGAACAGGTGTTGTTTGTGTCTCTAAGAAATTGGCCATGTCTTCACCAATGATCTGATTTACATGACGAGTGGGATGAATCTCGTCGTAGTAATAATAATTATCAGGTGTTGAACAACCAGGCTCCAACCCACTAGTAGTGTATAAAAGTTTGCAGGCATCATTTATATTGGTAAGACCATAGACCGCTGGGCTAGAGCGAATTTTTCTGCTAATTGCAACGTAGTCATACAATGCAACTTCAACACCTAATTGCTTATTCAGGGTATCGAGTTGACCGGGAAGACTTTCATTGATAACATCTCTAAACTTAAGTGCATCTTCAGAGTTTTGCTCAAAAAGCGGTAATGCAGCTAAATCTATAGAATTTACGACAAAAAACTGTTTTGCCCCTAGTGCTGTAAGTTGTGATACTCCAGAAGTAATGTTGTTAACAGCAGTAGAAGCTAGTGCATCGACCGAACCAGTCTGATTAGAAAAAAACCTTTCTAATAAATCATTTGTAGATATAAAAATGAAGTATAATCCATTAGAATCTGCCACGCGATTAACTTCTGTTTTATATTGTTTGATTTGACCAAATAAACCCGTATCTTGATATCGGTCGAGCCAGCTACTTAAATTGCCATTGCCGCTTTTTGCACCACCTACAGCATAATCTGTTAACTGTAAATTTTCTTGTTTTGCTAGTACCTCAACTGATGTTAATCCGGGATTATTTGTAAATCGACCATCAGAGTCATACACATCCAATCGCGGGAATATAAATGCTCCAGGCACCCCAGCTTGAACTGCTGCTTTTGTAATCTGAAGTGCTGCCCCATTATCTGAATAGCTATCACCAAAGGCATAAATACGAGAAATAGAGTTGAAAGAAGCTGCATAAGCGTTATTAACAACTACACATAATAAAGCCGCACTACTTACTGCGGCAGTAGCGAAAGTCTTCAAAGTATTACTTTTGAGCATATCAACAAGTTCGTTTACAAATATTTAGCATGAGTACCATCTTTCAATTAAGTAAGTATTAAAAATTACGAATTTACAGCACTGAAATATTATAATCTATAATTGGTTGTGGCTTGGAGATACCATAAATACCTGAGAAAATGCTGAGAATTAATTAAGTTTTCTCAAGGGATAAATTTATGAAAATCATGGCTTCGTTTCAGATAGGCTTCAGTCCTAACAGAGATACTTTGGATGTTCCGGATAACTCAAACATCAGTAGTGTTAGAACCGAAGGTTTTATTTGATTTCAATATAGATGCGATGCCTACGGCGGCAAGCTACGCAGTAGCAAGAATCTGATAGAGTTCTCTACAAGAAAGCATCTTCTTTACCCCAATAGCCTTTATGAATCTGCTTGTAGTTTAGTTTTCTCTGAGCAATCAATACAAAAAGAACTATCCAAAGGAAAAAACCAAGACTATGAACTGGAAAACACTTTCTTTAATTGCTGGTTTGATTTTAACTACCAGTCTCACTGCTTGCTCTAGCAGTCCTGCAACCAAAAATCAAATTGCTCCTGAAGCCTCTCCTGCTATGAGCAAAGACAAAGCCGGCGATGCTATGGGCAAAGATGCGATGGGTAAAGACAAAGCCGGCGATGCTATGGGCAAAGACAAAGCTGGTGATGCTATGGGCAAAGATGCAATGGGTAAAGATAAAGCTGGCAATGCGATGAGCAAAGATGCGATGGGTAAAGATAAAGCTGGCAATGCGATGAGCAAAGATAAAGCGGGTGATGCGATGAAGCAATCGCCTGCTCCCACCAAGCCTTAGCCACAACTAGCTTTGCATCTCACTTTTCTTCTACTGGGTACTAGGGACTGGTAAACCAAGAAAATCCTAGTTCCAATCCCTATACTTTGGTGCTTTGACATCAACAAGAGAAATTCTGATGAATCACAACCTGCTCCATCGGCGTCAGTTACTTTTTTATCTTGGGTTAGGGGTTGTTGGAATCGGTGCAGCTACAAAATTTTCCAACTTCAGAAAAGTGAATGCCCCTTCTATCTCTCCTGCAAAAAGTAATAATACGCAAAACTCGGAAGCTATTGCTGTGAAAACTCCCGCAGGCAAGAGTTTGCCAGAGTTTCAAGGGATAAGTCAGTGGCTTAATTCTACACCTTTATCAATAGCTGACCTCAAAGGTAGTGTTGTTCTAATACAGTTTTGGACTTTTGCTTGTATTAACTGCCAGCGTACACTGCCCTACATCACAAGATGGCATCGGCAGTATGAGTCGCAGGGACTCAAGGTGATTGGCATCCACGCACCAGAGTTTGCTTTTGAGCGAGATACGAACAACATTAAAAAGGCGTTACAACAACACCAAATTACCTATCCGGTTCCAGTTGATAACGAATATAAAACTTGGAACGCTTACGAAAATCAGTATTGGCCTCATCTGTTTTTAGCTGACCGTCAGGGTTTGTTGCAATATGACCATATTGGTGAAGGGGCATACGAAAAAATAGAGCAAACTATCCGCCAACTATTGGGTTAGAAGGAATGATGATGACTTCTACTTTATCAATCAGTCTGGCTTTATTCGGAGGAGTTTTGAATGTGCTTTCACCCTGTGTTTTACCGATTTTGCCCGTGCTATTGGGGCGATCGCTCCAATCCCATACTTATGGCCCAGTAGCACTGTTAGGGGGATTAATCACTGGTTTTGCACTAGCAGGTAGTTTACTAGGTATAACAGCAAGCTGGTTTACAGGCTTGGTTAATTTATTACGCAACGGAGCGATCGCATTCCTCTTATTTTTGGGATTACTGGCAATTTTCCCGACTTGGAGTTACCGAATATTTAGTTATATTCCAGTTGGCAAGTGGGCTAAAAAACCTGTAGAAATGGGACTTATGGGAGAGTTTTGGCTAGGGACTCAGTTGGGGCTTTTGTGGACTCCCTGTGCTGGGCCAGTTTTGGGTGGAATTTTAGTTCTAGCAGCAGTTAATCATCAAGTCGTAGGTGCATTTTGGCTACTAGTTGCCTATGGAATCGGAGTCGGTTTGCCTTTGTTGGCGATCGCCTACGGTGGGCGAGTATTTAGCCAACGAATCCTCAATCTCCGCTTCCATAGTGCAGCTTTGCAACGGATTGGTGGCGTAGCGATCGCGGCTACAGCAATTGCGATTCTTCTGGGTTGGGATGTCCAGATACAACTTTGGCTGGCTCCGTTCTTTCCCACTCAATCTTTGTGAAACGTGCCAATTTTAGACTTTCCTGCGGAACACTACGCGTAGCTTGCTTCCCCGGAGAAGTACGGCGATCACTCAGTCGAACGATTTTGGATTGAAGACATAATCCACAAGTCTAACTGGGAACAATCTGAAAATCCAAAATCCTAAATTGGTATGACCTCATCTAAACGTAAAGTTCGCTCAACACCAAGTCAGACTTTTCTATCAAAGACCTTTCACTGGATTAATATCATCAGTCTTATTTTGATGATTGCTAGTGGACTACAAATCTATAATGCTAATCCGGTATTTGGAGGACGTGAAGGTTGGCATTTTCCTGACTTTCTGTTGCTAGGAGGCTGGCTAGCAGGTGGCAGAAACTGGCATTTTGCTGCTATGTGGCTATTTTCGCTAAATTTACTTTGGTATGGACTTTATATCTTTATAACTCGTCGTTGGCAACGTCGGTTTGCCGATCACGGTGACTTAAAAGCATTGCAAGTCAGCCAGAACCCAAAGCGCAAAAACTACGCATGGCATCGGTTAGTTTATACTGCTATCATTCCAGTGCTACTGCTGGCAATTTTGAGCGGTCTGGCGATGTATAAACCTGCCCAATTGCATTGGCTTTCTGGGCTGTTTGGTAGTTGGCAAACTCTACGCACTGTTCACTTTATCACTGTTCCCACTGTCATACTGTTTACAGTTGCTCATTCTTTACTTGCTCTGAAGGTAGGAAGCATCCGTTTAGTGAAATCTATGTTTTTGTAGAGGTTTTATGAGTCTGATTCTTCCCAAACGTACCTTATCCCGTCGTCGGTTACTGCAAGTATCTGGACTTTCAGGGGTAGGCTTTCTTCTTGGTGGCTGTGGGACAAATTTGTTCTCAGATAATCTGCGGCAAATATCTGAGCCACTGAATGAACGTCTAGAAGCACTCCTATTAACTCAAAAACCTATACCTGAATTTCCTGTCAGTGCCATAGAAGCAGATAAATTGCTGATTAATACCTTTGACTTCACCCCGCAAATTGATCCGGCACAGTTTCGCTTAATAATTGATGGTGAGGTCAATAATGCGATGCAATTTAGCATGGCAGATATTCAAAAACTTCCCTTGACTTCAATGATAATTCGCCATGTCTGTGTTGAAGGCTGGGCTGCGATCGTTCAATGGGGAGGCGTGCGATTACGAGACTTAGTAGCGCTGGTACAGCCGAAATCAAACGTCCGCTATGTCTACTTCAAATCTGCTGATGGCTACTATGAAAGCTGGGATATTGCCTCTGCTGTGCATCCCCAAACTCTCATGGCTTATCAAAAGAATGGACAACCTTTATCAGCTGATAATGGTGCGCCCATGCGTCTAGCATCCCCAATTAAACTGGGCTATAAGCAAAGCAAGTGGGTAACTCAAATTACCTTTGTCAGTAATTTGTTACCTATTAAAGGCTATTGGGAGGATCAGGGCTATGAGTGGTTTGCAGGGCTATGAGGCAAGCAGAAGAGGCAGGGGGAGAAGGGGAAGATGGGGGAGATAAGAGAGAAAATTTTACCTTGTCCTCCTTGTCTTCCTTGTCCCTGTGTAATGGGATATTTTTTATTTGCAATTTCCTTATCTTATATTACTGGTTCACAAATGAAATTAACTATGAATTTAGCTGAATTTACTGGTTCAAATTTGAACTGTTCCGTATACAATCTGATGCTATCAAGGTTATGCTTTAAACTGTCGGAACATTTGTGCAATATACATTTTGGCAGTTTTTGATTCCGATTTTTTCAGGCTTTGTGAGAAATCCGGGAGCGATGCACAAAAAAACCAATTCCAGCTAAACTTATACCAACCAGTGGCGTCATAGTTGTTGGTTCTGGGACTTCCTGGCCCACCTCGATAGAACCTTTTACTGAAGCCAGACCATTCAAGGTAATAATTGATCCCAGATTAACTGTGTCCTCTTCGGAGAACAATAGTGTGCTTGTGGCGTTTTTGAATATGCCTTCACCACCAGTGATATTCACAATGCCAGAACCTTTCGCTGTCAGATTATCAAAATTAACTTCAGCACTAGCATCACTAGTTCCAAACAACTTGTTAGTACCACTACCAAAAACGATGTTGCCTAATGGAAAACCTTGGACACCAAACACTTGTGGATTGTTATTAAAAGTAAGATTTCCCTTGGCATCAATCACTGAGTATGTCAGACCCTTGTATAGTCCTAAATCATACGGAGCGTCATCACTCACACCTATCTCAGATACCTGTGAAATATTGCCTGAGATGGGCTGAATGTTAACAGTAGTGTGATAGTTGCCAGTAAATGGATATATGGTCTTTGCTGTTGCTATCGCTGCATCTAGGCAAATATTAATTGAAGTGAAAACTAGTGGAACCAACCATATGTTGAATGAACGGAATACCATTGAAAACCTCCACCTTCAAAAATTATTTATTTTTACAAAAGCCTAAGATTCAATTTTCTTAAATATACTATTCTTCTATAATTCTCTTAATTTGCGTGAATTTTATAAGTTCTTTTATATAAGAGACAATTCAAATATTGTGAACTAAAAACTTAACGAGAATATTTCCTACAGTTTTAAACCTTACAGGATATAAACCGGGATTGCAATGAATAATCCTTTGATGAACTTGTCAATTTTTTATTATTACTGGATAATTTGCTTCTTTACACTAGTACGTATTTACTGTTTAAAATATTGAGGGAGTTAATTGGTTGAGCGATCGCATTCTTCACAACAATTATCTAGACTATATTTCCGACGTTTTTGATCAATTAAGAATTTTGATAGAGTGTTGAACGCCTTATTCTACTGTTAATTTAGGTTTCAGAAACTTTTGGAAAATCCTGGTGAGAAATCCGGGTTTAAGTATTTGCTCCCGACAGTTCAGCAAAAGGGGCGGTGAATACTGATACCAATTTGCATCTAGAAGTGTAATTTATAAATTTCTCTTCCCTACTCCCCACTGGCTACTCCCCCACAGTGAAAGTTATGACTGAGAAAGCAAATTGGTACGAGTGATATAAATATGTTGGTATATCTATTGACGATTCACTGGAAATATTTAACTATTTAAATTCAATTATCAGCAACAAATATATAACACTAACTACTCAATCTGAATAAGCATATTTGGTTTAGGTGGTTTTGATTACCAACAAAGGCAAAAAATTAAATACTTGCTTTGATTGGAATTACAAATTTCAATCAAAGCAAGTATTTGAACAAAGTTAATCAGGGAATAACACATTATCAATAACATGGATAACACCATTGTCAGCTTCCACATCCGGAGTCACAATGTAAGCATCATTCACCTTAACATTATTCTCAGTATTAACTTTGATATCTTTTCCCTCGGTTGTTGTTAGCTTTTGCGACTGAACTAAATCAGTTGCATTAATCTTGCCAGAAACCACATGGTACTCTAAAACTTTTCTTAACTTAATGACATCCTCTAGGAGCTCTTCTACGGCTCCTGATGGAAGCTTGGAAAAGGCTTCGTCTGTTGGTGCAAAGACAGTAAATGGCCCATCTCCCTTAAGTGCAGTATCAAGACCAGCGGTAGTAATAGCTGTTACCAAGGTGTTGAAAGAACCCGCATTAATTGCAGTATCTATAATATCTGGCATCTGATGTCACCTCAATTGTGTGAAAACTTGATGTAAAGAGATTTAGCACATAAGTGTATGCTTAGACTATAGGTCAATCCTCTGCCACTGCCGATCATCGCGCATCAACAAATCATCTGCTGCCGATGGTCCCCACGAGCCTGGTGCGTAGTTGGGAAAGTTTTCAGGTGGCGTGGTTGCCCAAGCCTCTAAAATGGGGGTGACGACGCTCCAGCCCAGTTCTACGTTATCTGATCGCTGAAACAAAGTTGCATCACCGATCATGCAGTCGTACAGCAAGGTTTCATAGCCAGTACTCTGAATCTTGCCAAAGTAATCAGTGTAGCAAAACTCCATTTCTACCGCATCCATTGCCATCGCCGGGCCAGGCACCTTTGCACCAAATTGGAGGTGAATTCCTTCCTCTGGTTGAATGCGGATGGTCAAGAAATTAGGCGTAAGACGCTCAATTGAGGTTTGGCGAAATAATAGTGAGGGTACTTGCTTAAACTGAATTGCAATTTCAGTCACGCGTTTAGCTAAACGCTTGCCCGTTCGTAGATAAAACGGCACCCCTGCCCAGCGCCAGTTGTCAATATTTAGCTTTAAGGCAGCATAAGTTTCAGTGGTAGAGTCTGACGCAACTCGTGGCTCTGAGCGATAAGCAGGCACTTGGGTATCCTTCACCGTTGCCGCACCATACTGTCCCCGTACAGTATCAGTTTGCACAGTTTCAGCAGTGAGCGGAATGATCGACTTCAATAGTTTTGACTTTTCATCACGCACCTCATCTGCTGAAAACGAGACTGGCGGTTCCATCGCCGTCATTGCCAGCAGTTGAAACAGATGGTTTTGCACCATGTCCCGCACTGCGCCTGTACCTTCATAGAAATTGCCTCTGCCTTCGACTCCAACCGTTTCAGCTACGGTAATCTGGACGTGATCAATATGTTCGCGATTCCAAATCGGTTCAAACAAGCCATTACCAAACCGAAACACCAAAATGTTTTGTACAGTCTCTTTGCCCAGGTAGTGATCGATACGGTAAATCTGTTTTTCCTGAAGGACAGCACCAATGGTTTTATTCAGGGCACGAGCTGAGTCCAAGTCGTGCCCAAAGGGTTTCTCAATGATAACTCGCCGCCAGCGATCGCTCTCTTGGTGTACTAATCCTGCCGCACCAAGCTGCGTAATGATGTCACAAAAGAAGTTAGAGCCAGTTGCCAGGTAGAACAAATAGTTTCCCTGAGTGCCACAGTCTCGATCGACTTGAGTGAGTAAGTCTTGTAACTGATGGTAAGTGTCAGCCTCCTGAAACTCACCAGCAAGATAGTACAGTCGCTGCTCAAGCGGTTGCCAAAGCTCATCGTCTACGGGAACCGTTGCGAACTCATGAATGTCTTGGGCGAGTTTGTTACGAAAATCGTCCTGACTCATTGAAGTGTGTGCGATTCCAACGATCGCAAATTCCGGCGGCAGCAAATTGCTTTGTTTGAGGTTGTAGAGGGCGGGAAGCAGTAGACGCTTGGTTAAATCTCCCGCTGCTCCAAAGATAACGATCGCACAGGGTTCTACCGGACGGATTGAGGCTTCAGCAGGAACCTGGGGCGTGGTGGCAGCCGTCATGATAAAATCTCCGCATGTTCTTCAAGATGTCCACCAAACTATAGCGTATTGCAGACAGCAGTTTATCTGGAAACATCGTGGTGACTTAAAAGTATTGCAAGTCAGCCAGAACCACAAGCACAAAAATTATGTATGGCATCGTCTAGTTTACACTGATATCATTCCAGTGCTACTAAGTAGGTGGGCGTAAATATTTGTCGTTGGGATAAGGCAGGAGGCAGGGGGAAAAAGGTTTTTCCGTTTTCTGTTAGTTCTGTCGAACTCACGTTTAACTGGGCTACAAGCAAAGCAAGTGGGTAACTCAAATTACATTCGTCAGCAATTTTTTACCTACTAAAGGCTATTGGGAGGATCAGGGCTATGAGTGGTTTGCAGGGTTATAAGGCAGGCAAAAAGCTAATCTATATCGGGTTCAACGCCTAGCGATCGCAGTTGTGCAATCAACCGTTTAGCTCGTTGTCTTTCTTGTTCAGCTCGTTGTCTTTCTTGTTCAGCTCGTTGACTTTCTTGTTCTGTAGAAGTCAATATCCAGCAGCCTGTCCAATCATACCAGCGTAACCAAGGCTGTTCTACATCTTGATAGCGTCCCCGCCACACACCCAAGCCTAATTCTAGTTCTGGTATCCAAAAGCGCGATTCTGACAGTGCTATCTCAGCATAACGACCACCGTCTAACTTAAATACCCTTAATTCATATTTGTACCGATCAAATACTACATAATAAGGAATACGTAGAATCTGCTCATACACTTCCCATTTTCCTGGTGGTTGCTTGATATCTCGCAATGTTTGCCCCAAGTCTTCTTTTTCAGTACCTGGAGACAGCAATTCAACCACAATAAAAGGATGAACTCCCTCTTGCCAAATGACATAACTTAAGCGTAAATCCCGTTGTTCATAGAGACGGGAAACACCTAAAACGGCAAACCAATCTGGTCGCTTATACCACAGTGGATAACGCGGGTCATAATAAAGATTCAGATCACTAGCAACAAATATCTCATCACTAGGATAATTTGGTGGACGAAAGGTTTCGTCTAATAAACGAGGTTGCAATAAATGAAACTGATCGGGCAAACCAGGCTCCTCTGGGTCTTCACTGGGAAGATCATACATGGTCGGCAATACATCTTTTGGCGATCGCGGCGGGTCGGTTTGATACATCATAAAGCAGTCCTAATGATGAAACTTTCAGTTCTATTATGATTCAATTGTTTTTGAGTAACTCAACACCTTGCAGAACGAGGCAGCATAAATTTCTCGCCCTCAGCTGCAAATTTACCACGAACCATCAGCACAGTTTCATCAAAAGTATGGGTGAATGCTTGCACATCTTTGACATCCAAAAGTTCTGGACTAAAGTAAATCACCACTTCTTCAATTAGTTGAGGTATCTTACTAAGAATTTTCTTTAAAGGGCATATCTGCGTTGTAACTAGATCAAAAAGATGAAGTCGGGTACTTTCTATCTCCATACAAGTAATTAAATCTAAATCTTCTGCATAATATAAGGGGCGACTTCCTTCATTGACACAGAACACAGGTTTTTCTTTAACTACACCAACTATATTAGAGACAGGGGCGCGTGTTTCCAAAAGTCTGTGTAACAATGTGTAATCTTTGGTATCTGTAAAATCCAGTATTCTGAAGCTATCAGTGCTATCTGTAGAGTTACACTTAATTTTAAAGATGTGTTCATCGATAACACGAAATCCAAAAGGTAAGTAAAACTCTGGTTGTGGTGTCGTCAATACTAGTGTTTCATAAATGCAATCACAATACCTTAGCACTTCCTCCATCACTTCACGGTAATATCCTCTTCTGCGAAATTCTGCACGGGTAGCTACTCCATGAATTCCTCCAACAATGAGCTTTTGTCCCATAATTTGCATGGGAATTTCTAACACTCCTACATGAGTAATAGCTATATCATCATGAAAGCGGATAAACGGAGTTGAAGCTGTTTCCCAAGATGCACCTAGTTTTCTTGCACATTCTGCTAAACTGCTGAGTCCGGGAAATGTGACTTCCATCAAGTCAAAAAGCTGATCGCTTAAACTGGGATCATCAGAGAATGACTGTTTGAAACGATACTGGCTCATAGTTCAAGTATTACAATCAATTCAGTAAAGACTACAAAATCAATTTCAGCAAATCCAGAAAAAGGGAAATTATGAATGAGTAGTAAAAACGTAATACCAATTCAAAATTCAAAATTCAAAATTCAAAACTCAAAATTAAGAAAGTGAAACCTAGCATATATTTCAGGGTTTGATTCTGTATCATATTTGTCGTGAAATGGTATAAGGTGTTGCGCCTCTAACGTTTAACCCAATATTTATCAAGCTTGAGTTTCTTCAAATAAAACTAAGCCATACTTCTCACCAGTAGGCAAAAAGCCAATTCCTCGATAAACTGCTTGGGCTGCTTGGTTATTATTACCTGTAAACAGGACGGCACGTTTTACTCCTTGCGATCGCGCATCTAACAACGAGCCTGCTACCACACTTTTGGCGTAGCCTTTACCTCGCAGCGCTGGCGGTGTCCACACTCCACCAATTTGCACAATATCAGGTAGGCTAGCATTGAAAGCAGAGTAGGAAACTGGGGTATCTCCTGCTACCAAAACCCAATGCATAGCCGTAGCTTGACGTGCCTCAATTATGCGATCGCAAGTAGGTCTTAAACTGGGAGTATCTGTTTTTCCTAAAGCTTCCACATTATAAGCAGCGCACCATTCAGTGAGTAATTCCAATTCATCTGAATGTGGCAAACGACACTGCACCTTTGCCGATGCTAAAGCTTGAGGTATTTGCAAGTTACGCAGTGCTAAAGATAACAATATCTCCGGCTGATCAAGCTCAGTTGGTCGGTTGCTAAATCCCAAAATGCTTTTTGTCGCTTCAACTTGTGCTGCTGGTCCACTAATTCCAGAAATAGCACGTCTAGATTGTGCCACAACTGCTTGCACCACCTCTGGCAGATGTACAGGAGCTTGGACTACAATCATCCCATTCCAAAAGTGGGCTGCAACTGCCACTATAGTTTCATCTATATAGGCCGCTATATAAGTTCCTTGAAATCTTGCACCTTGGTCAAGTAGTCCCGCAGCTCGCCAATTAGAGCGCAAAAACATAGAAGTATCAGTGTGTTGCAAGAGAAATGTTTCCAGTGATACTTCATCTCCAGGTTGCAGCGTTCTCAAAGTAGGCACAAAAAACTCCTGAGTGTCGAATTCAGTTTACCGAATAGGCTGTTTCGGGAATAGTAGCAACGCCATCTGTGAAGTTGGTTCTACCTAATAGTAATTGAAAGGGACACAGCCTAACTGTGTCCCTAAATAAAGCTACTTCAAGATGCTAGGACTGGCGATAGCAGGCAAGCTCCATTAAACAACATAGTTTTCCGTCGCTTGTCTGATGCAGTTCATTTGTTTCTCCTCCAAAATGGATGCCGGAGGATGGGCAGAAAATACTTAGACTGATGTCACAATCTATCGAGAATCAGTTAAGCAAGTTGAAAGAGGAATGTCATCAAGTCTCCTTTACCCAAGCTGATGCGATCGCCTGGTCGCAAGCGATGACGGTTCCCTGGTAAAAGTGGCAAATTATTGATGTAAGTGCCATTAGAACTTCCCACATCCTCTACATAATGAGCATCTCCCTCGACGCGAATATCTGCATGAATCCGCGAGACAATTTCGGAATTGGGAAATCCTGAAACATCTATATCTGGAGGAATCCGGTCATTGGGCTTACCGATATGAATCACAGAAAAATTTTGCGGTAATTCAATTAAGCGATCGCTTTGAACATGGATTAACCGTGCTGTAACCTGCTGTAATTGCGTTCTGGCAGCAGTTGCAGTTGGTGCTGGTTCCACAGGTGGTGGAGTCGGAATATTACTTTGTCCAGAGACTACGGGTTGAGCTACAACAGTTGACACAGGTTCTGGAGGGCTGCTTTTTGCAACAGGTATCTGTGGCGCTGGTTCTGGGGGAACTGCCACCTCTGTTGGTGGTAAAGATGATTCGGGAGGATGGGAGTTAGTAGAACCGCTTATTCCCAAGGCATCTGGTTGTAAAAGTTCTAATAGTGGATCGGGTGGAACTAACGCTGGTACTTCCACGGGAGTATCGGGAGTTACTGTTGTCGCTACTGCGGTATGAACGTGTGGAACACCTGCGGAGTGAAGGTTATAGCCACACTGACCACAGAATGCAGCATCTGCCTGCACAGTTGCCCCACAACTGGGACAATTAGTAGTCGCAGGTAATGGTGTATAACAAGCTTCACATTGGACAGCACCGTCAGGATTGGGATGATTGCAATTAGGGCAGACGATCATCGATATTTAGCCTTTGTTCAAGATCATCATAAATATATTTAGGACTGGCAAGCAGAAGGCGGCCCTAGATTTAGATTCTAGCAATTACTGCTAATGGAACGATGAATTGGACACTCTTACACGGGAAGGAGAGCAGGGGAGACAGGGGGAGCAGGGGGAGAAGAACTAATGCCCAATGCCCAATGCCCAATGCCCCATTGTTCAATGTTGAAGTTCCAAACCTGCTGCTGCATCTAGCAGCCACCAAAGTTCTCCTTGGGGCTGAATTAAGCGGGATGGGTAAGTGAAGTCATCGGCTACAGGTGCAAAGACTTGCGCTAAAGCTGGTCGTTTATTAGCACCAGCAACCAGAAAAATCACGCTATGAGCAGAGTTGATGAAGGGGTATGTGAAACTTATCCTGAGGTTTCCGTCTTTGTTACCCACAGTCACGAGGCGATCGCGTACTTTAAGAGCCTCTGTATGGGGAAACAAAGATGCAGTATGTGCATCATCACCCATTCCTAGTAATACTACATCCAAGGGGGGAAACTCGACCCCAGAAGAATTGAAAAATTCTTTGAGTTGTTGTTCATACTTGACAGCAGCCAGTTCTGGATTGGCTTCTAAAGTTGGTACGGGGTGAATGTTAGCCACTGGGATGTCAACGCGGTCTAGCCACGCACGACGCGTCATCAGTTCATTGCTATCAGGGTGATCTGGTGGTACGTAACGCTCATCCCCCCAAAATATATGAATTTTATCCCAAGGCAGTTTTTGAGTAGCGATCGCTTCGTATAACGGTTTAGGTGTACTGCCACCAGACAAGGCGATGGTAAACCGCCCACGCTGCTCAATGGCAGTTTCTAACTTGGACAGGATTAATTCTAGCGCTCGTGCAACCAGCGCTGGCTGATCCGGTAAAACTTCAACGGTTTTGTTCATGGCTTCATCATCATATTGCTGGCTTCTGGCAATACAATACCGAACTTATTACAATCCCCCTTTTTAACTTTTGAAACATTTAACATCGTAGATTAAGTAGACTGGAAAAATGTAGACCTTCTTTATCACCTTTAACCGTAAGTTGTCAGTAGTAAGTCGTACTAACTACTAACCACTCTCATGATTATTTTTATTTACATCCAGTTACTTGATACCTTGTTGATTAACGCCACAAAGGATACGTTTATTAATTCTTATTAAAAATTAATAAAACTAATTAATCACAAACAACGCTTGCCAGTTAGCGATCGCTTCACGTTGGGCAATTAACAATTCCTGAATTCCTTTTTGGGCGACATCTAGCAGTTGATCTAACTGAGTGCGGCTAAAGCTGCCTTCTTCGGCTGTTCCTTGGACTTCTATGATTCCCAAATGTTGATTCATCACCACGTTAAAATCTACTGTTGCAGCTACGTCTTCGATATAATTCAGATCCAAAAATGGCTCTTTTTCCAGTAATCCTACGGAAACTGCTGCTACCTGTCCACACAAAGGCGATCGCTCCAATACGCCCTCTTGCAACAATTTAGAAATTGCATGAGCCAACGCCACAAACGAGCCTGTAATGGCTGTTGTCCGAGTTCCAGCATCTGCTTGCAATACATCAGCATCCACGGTCAGCGTGCGTTCTCCCAGTGCCTCAAAATCCACTGCTGCACGTAAGCTGCGTCCAATTAAACGTTGAATTTCTTGCGTCCGTCCAGATAATTTCAATAATTCCCTTTCTTGACGTTTTTGGGTAGCAGATGGTAGCATCCGGTACTCAGCAGTTAACCAGCCGTTACCACTTCCTTCGAGAAATTTCGGAACTCCCTTATTAACGCTAACAGTACAAAGTACCTGAGTATCACCACATTTTGCAAGAACAGAACCGGGGGCAAAGCGGGTGAAACTGGGGTGAAAGCTGATCGGACGTAGTTCGTAAGCAAGACGACCGTCAGGACGCTGCCAAGCCATTGGAGTTGCCTCAAGTTTTACAATACTGCCTTAAGATTACCTTAGTGTTATTGGGCATTGGGCATGGGGCATTGGGCATTGGGCATGGGAAAGAGACAAGGTAGACGAAGAAGAGGGGGAAGACAAGGGAGAGACTTGTTCAATAATTTCCCCTTGTCCCCCTTGTCTCCTACCTGCTTCTAAGGAGATGAAAGCAGAGTCAAAATATTTTGCTGCACCATCTCTGGTGACTGGTCGCCGTTGATGGTCAACAAGCAGCGACGACGGTCGTAATATTCTAGGATGGGAATGGTGCGATCGTAGAACAATTCTACACGGCGCTGTACGATTTCTGGTTGGTCATCTGGTAGCGATCGCCCCAAAGATCGACTAACCATCACTGCTTCCGGGACTTGGAGATAAATTGCCCAATCTAGCTTTTGCCCTAAATCATCCAATAAAAAATCTAATTCTTCAGCTTGGAAGGCAGTACGGGGATAGCCTTCTAACACCCAATCGCAGTTAATATCTGGTTGTCTGAGGCGAATTTGGATCAATTCAACGATCATTTCGTCTGGAACTAACTCCCCTTTTTGCATGTAGGGCCGTGCGTGGTAGCCTAGTTCACTCAAGCTAGCGTAAACCGAAAGAGAAGTCCGAGAATCGGCTTCCAAGCATCGAAATTCTGGCAGGGGCTGATTGCCAGATATTGCTGACCGTAAAATCTCACCTGTAGAAATCAGAGGAATATCAAAGTATCTGCAAAGCCTTTGTGCTTGAGTGCTTTTCCCCGATCCTGAACCTCCCAGAATCACCAATCTCACAACAATTTACTCCTCATCCTGTCAAATTCCCTACTTGCTAAGTCTGTTTTGTCCAAACAACCGACAAATCTAACATTTAGCGATTTTCAGACGTTCTATCTAGCATTTTTAAATAATTGGAACTAGAAATTTTATGTTTTCATTTTTACAACTCATTTCAGAGAAAAGAGGAAAATTTAAATCAAAATAACTCTTGACTTCAATACAAAAGTAGTGTTTGACTAAGAATGCAATTTGCAAAATTCACCACACCTGTGAAAAACAGATAGATTATACAGGCAGATTTGTAATAAGTACTGCCAGCACAAACCTTTAATTTATTGTAATTTTTTGAACTTTACCCTATGGTTGCCCAGCTAGAAACTCCAAGTATAAATTCACCCCTTACCTTACCATATCTAGTTGAAGGGCTAGTGCAAGTTTTCACTAGCTCACATCGCAACTTTTTTACGAGCGTTATGGCGCAAGCACTGAGAATAGCTGGACAAGGAACGCCAGTATTAATAGTCCAGTTCCTCAAAGGTGGTATTCGTCAAGGACAGGATCGACCTATACAATTAGGACAAAACTTAGATTGGATTCGCTGTGATTTGCCTCGTTGTATTGATACACCACATTTAGATGATAGAGAAAATCAAGCATTACAAAAGCTGTGGCAGTATACACAACAAATAGTATGTGATAGTAAGTATTCTCTAGTGGTGTTAGATGAGTTAAGTTTAGCGATTAACTTTGGTTTAATTTCTGAAATGGAAGTTTTAGCGTTTTTGGCAAAACGCCCTCCCCACGTCGATATCATTCTCACGGGGCCAGAAATGCCAAAATCTCTTCTTGATGTAGCAGATCAAATTACAGAAATCCGTCGAAGTTATCGACCCTAAACAAAATACTCAATTCACGATATCCTAGTAATTCCGTTTGAACTAGCTGTGAAGTTGTGATTAAAAACGATATCTGGATTACTGAAATGGCTCAACAAGGACTAATTTCGCCCTTTGAGCCAAGTTTAATCCGAAAAGTGCAAAAAGATGAATCAGTAGCAGTTAAACATGTAATCAGCTACGGTTTATCTTCTTATGGCTACGATATACGCCTTTCATCAGCTGAGTTCCGCATTTTTCGTCACATTCCCGGAACTGTAGTTGACCCCAAAAGCTTTAATCCCCAGAATCTGGAGCCGACAGCATTGCACACAGATGCCAATGGCAGTTATTTTATTTTACCTGCTCATAGTTATGGCTTAGGAGTCGCTTTAGAAAAACTGGAAGTTCCTAATAATATTACAGTCATTTGCATAGGGAAATCTACTTATGCTAGGTGTGGTATAATAGCGAATTTAACTCCTGCGGAGGCTGCTTGGCGTGGACATTTAACTCTAGAGTTTTCTAATTCCTCTAGTGCCGACTGTCGTATCTACGCTAATGAAGGTGTGGTGCAATTACTCTTTTTAGAAGGCGAACCCTGCGCTATCAGTTACGAAGCACGTCAGGGTAAATATCAGGATCAGCTAGAAATTGTGACTTTGGCTCGTGTTTAGACTGAATGATATCTAAGAGGTTGTTTGAAAAGTTGGGAATGTTGTAAAAAAGCTCTCTCAGTATACGCTGTGAATAGATACTAAACAGCACCGAGAGAGTGGTATGAGTAAAGCATACAAGAGCAACCTAACCCTGGCACAATATAAATTTCTCAGTGACATGATTCCAGAGCCAAAACCGGGTGGTCGAAAGCGTGAAGTTGATATTTGGGAGGTTCTCAACGCGATTTTCTACATTTTGGTAGAAGGAGTCAGATGGCGATGCCTACGGCGGGCTACGCCTACGCTACCAGGAGATTTTCCTGCTTGGCAAACGGTCTATACATACTTTCGCAATTGGCGTAAAGACGGGACTTGGCTAAAAATCCACGATAGTCGT
>NZ_JBALDA010000090.1:0-351020 GCF_036917535.1 Nostoc sp. | reverse complement strand
CTGGATTTGTTCCGGCAATAGCCAGATGGGTGATCGAACGCTCCAATGCTTGGATGGAGCGTTGTCAAATTCTGGTTAAGAACTTTGAACCAACCATCGCTGGTGCCACTGCCAAACTCAACCTCTGCTTCATCAGGTTAATGATTAAAAGGCTTGCAGTCCCTTCCTAAGATGTCAAATGGGTTCTATAAAGCCTAAAAACCTTGGTTTTAGTTCCTGGAAACATCTTAAATCCGTATCCTTATTTTTTGGAAATTTAGTTTCGCACCGAAAACTAGTCTAAACCCCAGTTATAAAAGCTACGGTGTATACACAAGTCTGAAATAGCTTACTCACCTGGTTTTTTGCGTCAGTTTTACCCCACCCTAACCCTCCTCTTTCCAAGGCTATCCATTACCCGGATCTTTCTCAACATTTGTGAGAGTATTCACTCATGTTTTTTCTAACCCTTATGATTTCGTCGTTAATTCTCAATAAAAACGTAATTTTAGCGATAATAATAAGGGTACATTTGTCAAGGATACCTAAGACATCAGTATCCAAGATGCTTATCAAACCAGGGTTTCAAGATTATTAAGAAAGATGTGACTAATGCATAGTTTCCAAGGGGAGGGAACAAGATTTTTTATTTCCCCCTTTATAATGCATAGTTTACAAGGGGAGGGTTGGGGAGGGGTGATTCAAGGATTTTTGCAAGAGGTCTATTGAAACCCTTCCTAGCGATCCTGGAAAGTGATGCTTGGGAATTTGCGCTACCCTAAGTCAGGAAGCCAAGGATAAATCAGATGAGAAAATGGATTTGGCTGATGCTGTTGGTGCTGATGGCAGTTACTGTTGTGGGTAGCAGAGGTAGTACGTTTTTTGAACAGCATCCCTCACTGACAATTGTTAAGAGCATTCCAGTAAAAACACCCGAAGCACAGCTAGAGTCAAAGGAAGTTGACATTACCTTGCAAGTGTCTCCTGACAAGCTGCTAACCCATATCCAAAAGTTAAATTTTCAGCGCTACACCACAAAAGAGCGATCGCTTACTCGCACTTATATTACAACTGAACTGAAAAAATTAGGCTGGAAACCTAAATTAGAAAAGTTCTTTGACGGTGTAAATATTTTTGCCGAACGCCCAGGAACTAACAAAGCAGCTAAAGCAATTCTCGTAGCAGCGCATTACGATACTGTTGCCTTATCCCCTGGTGCCGATGATAACGCCAGTGGTATAGCCGTAGTGCTGGAAATAGCCCGATTGCTCGGTTCCCGTCCTACGCCACGGACATTACAGCTAGCTTTTTTTGATCGAGAGGAAGCAGGACTTTTGGGTAGTCAAGCTTTTGTGAGTAAGACAGCACACTTGCAAAATTTAGGCGGAGCGATCATTATGGATATGGTAGGTTACGCTTGTTACACTACTGGCTGTCAGAAATACCCTGCCGGATTGCCTGTTACACCACCTAGCGACAAGGGCGACTTTTTGGCAGTAGTTGGTGATACAGAACATTTGCCTTTGCTGAATGCCTTTCAAAATTCACACAACATCCCCTCAATTGCTCTGAATAAACAGCAAGCAAATCTGCCAGCAGTCCTAACACTACCAATTCCTTTTAAAGGTTTACTGACACCAGACACCCTACGCAGCGACCATGCCCCGTTTTGGTACCAGGGTGTAGGCGCTGTGCTGGTGACAGATACCGCAAATTTACGTACTCCGCACTATCATAAACCTAGCGATGTGCCAGCGACTATCGAGCGATCGTTCTTCACAGGAGCAGCACAAATTGTAGTTAATACTACTAGTGCTTTGTTAGAGAAAAACCAGGTTTTGGAAACTCAAGCACCAAGCTAACTTATGAATTATGAATTATCTTGACTAGCTTTTGGGTTAGGGAAAGTCAACGTCCAATTATTTTTATTATTGACTTGAGAATACAAACCTTGGAGAATCAGCCGGAGAGTTTTTCGAGTTCTAATAGCCTTCTTTACCAGATAAGTTCCTGGTTGAGCAAAGATATCATCAAAGTTTTGTTTATAACCAAATTGTTTTGAACAGTAACTGCCAGCACCTTGGACTGTTAACACAAAAAATGGAGCTTGTTTGTATTTATCAGGAATTATAAAGATTCCATATACATGGTGACGACCGCGCCACGGCTGAACAATAACCTTAGTAGCGTGTACTTGGAATTTTGGAGTTTTTGATGCAAAAAAAGCCTTGAAATTGCAATCAGAATCATTCACAGGCCACCATAGCGTAATAATACTTAGGGAAAGCAGCAAAATTAAGATATATGGGAGTCTGCAACGCATAAAGCTAAGAAAAGTTGTTGATGCGGCTGATAAAATTTGATGAGTAATGATAGTGCAGCTACAGCAGTCAGACTATTCACCTGCAACACATCTGCAAAACGTTTTAAAGGGCAAAGACAAAACATTAAGCAGTCAGTTAAATTTTATTGTCAAAAAAAATTGCAGATTGTAGATGCGATCGCTTACCTTGTTTTAGTAGCTCCGTTACAGTATTAAACCTAGCTGAGAAACCATTAAGCTTTTGTGGCTGTTAACACTGATTTATGCTCAAATTTTTAGCTATGATGAATTCTACAATTCGTTGCTTTTGTTATGCTTGTAATATGGCTGTGTTTGCATTAGTAGATGCTTTGAGGAGATTGCAGCGTCATCAATAGCGTAGCGGTAGCGAGTACTCGAGCGTCCGCAGGAGCGTCATAGCCCGTCGTAGATATCGCTATCAAGTTAAGAAAAAATTTACTTTTATTTCTAAGCAATTAATGGGGTAGTCAAATACACAAATATCCGTTATATTCCCGTAAGTAAGAATTGGTATAAAAGTTTATGGGAAAAAGTTGGAGAAGTCTTAAGACAGTTGCGAGTTTATTTAGCGCCATTGCACTTTCACAGTTCGGGGCTAATACTTCGGCCATTGCTGCTGACACGATTGTTGTGCGTTTGGGTTTATTTACAGAATCCATCTCCCTTGCTGAGTTGCAAAAGGCTGTAAAAACTGGGGAATTGCCTGGGAGTTTACAGTCTTACACTAAAGGATTATCCCAAGAACAACGCCGCTTCTTCTTGGGAGCACTGGGCATGAATATACCCATGAATGTTGTCACACTTGATAAGTTAATTAATACTCAGATTGGTACAACTATTCTCAATGATTTTGCTACAGCCTTAGCCCGGAAGGATAAAGCTGGAGTACAAGCACTGAGAGCCGGATTGGTATTAGGTTCTACTACACCACAAGGTCTTTCTATACTAAGTTTTATTGCTGCTTATCCCAGTAAACGCTTAGAAATTAATTTGCCAAAGGCTTGGGTTGTTGCAAAAAACTTAAATACATCTTTTTGGCGCACCCAGCAATTTATGTTAGCGATCGCTCCCCAACTCAACCCGATAACAGCACAGCCAGGAACACCGCAGATTGCTTTCCCTTCTGATCCCAGCCAACCAGGAAGCGCCCAAGTAAAAATACTCAATTTAAGCTTAAACGATCAAAAGCGCGACCGCAAAATTCCAGTTGATATTTACTGGTCAACTGCTGCAACTCTCGACAAACCCCTTATTGTCTTTTCTCACGGCTTCGGGTCAGTCCGCACAGACTTGCGTTACCTAGCAGAACATTTAGCATCCCACGGTTATGTAGTAGCAGCTTTAGAACATCCCGGTAGTAATCAGGCAAATGTTAACTTAACATTACAAGGCAAAACCAGAGTCATGAAGCCTCAGGAGTTTTTGTATCGTCCTCAAGATATTAGTTTTGTCCTCGACGAATTAGAAAAGCTCAACCAAACGGCTAATCATCCCCTACAAGGGAAACTTGCAACCACGAACGCGATGGTTGTTGGCTATTCTTTTGGTGGTGGTACAGCTTTAGCACTTGCTGGAGCCGAGTTACAACTAGAACATCTCAAACAACGCTGTAAAAAGAACTTGAGTATCTTGAGTTTGGGAGAAAATTTGCAGTGTATCGCTCAAGAATTACCAGAAAATAGCTATCAACTACGAGATACCAGAATCAAACAGGCGATCGCTCTCAATCCGACAACTTCTCTAATTTTTGGCGAAACTGGGTTAACAAAGATACAAGTTCCCACCATAGTGTTAGCAGGTTCCGCCGATAAAACTACCCCAGCTTTAACTGAACAGATTGTAGGATTTGAAAAAATCCCATCCCCAAAATCGCTAGTTGGTATAATTGGGGGTACTCATCTAAGTGTAAAAGACCCCAGTACCACATTAGATCAGATCGGACAACCAAATACACCGATTAGTGGCGGTGAAGTTGTCGGTGAACAAGCAGCAGATGTTCGCAAGTATGTTAAAGCTATAGCTTTGGCCTTTGCTGCACAGATGACTCCAGAAGCTAAAAACTATGCTATCTTTCTAACACCAGATTATGCTCAGTTTGCTTCAACTGCGGCATTTCCATTTCGCCTAATTACGCAGATTCCTCCTGATGCTATGGCAGTGGTGAAAGAATTTGTTGATAAATAAGGGACTTCCAATTAAATAAATATAGGGCTTACGTATCATACGTATTGACTATACTAAATTTGGGCTTTTGAGCCATGTCTAACACCCAAAATAGTAAATATGCGACAAAATCATGGTTGCAGTCAGCACCGGAAATATAAATTTTACATAATGCATTTTATGGTTAATTTGTATAGTGCGTAAGTCCTAAAATATTTAATTTTGTGAGTAGCTTACTTAAGAGCGGGGATACGGAAAACGGTAGAAGTCGCCGCTCATTTTGCCTTCGCCAACGATTTTTTTAGACTAAATAAAGCTTAAACTAGCAATATTCGCTGCAAATATAGCAAAGTGCTGTTAGCATCAGGGGGGCGTTTAGCCCGTGCTGAGCGGAGCCGGAGACTCCGAAGCTCCGGTCTGAGTAAAATCCAGTTTTGTCAAGGCTTTGAGCGATCAACACTGTCCTAACCTATGTGACTACGGCTATACCTCACGTTGAGGATCAAACAATCGAAAATACAGTACTTTTCATCTAAGTGGAGTAACTACTCCACCCGCCCTATAAGGCATCCACCTAAGAGACTTCCAACTAAAAAAATACCCATCGCTTTGGTGAGCAGGGGAAGCTGTTCTTGCGCTCTTGAAGTAGGGGAGCAAGAATCTAACGATCATCTTCGCTTACTTTCATTGAATAATTTAATTTCTGGAAGTCCCTAAGTATTGGAGAGAGTGTACTTTATTAACTTACAATCCGCTGTAAGTAATATACAGCTTATAAATTGGCCTTATACCAATTCTGTGTAAACTTTTTATTGGATAAAAGTTTATTACCTTGATATCAGCCTCAAAGTTGCTGTTAAATCTATACCAAATTTTTACAGTAAAAATAACTATTTAGACATAAAATTTATAATGTATTCATAAAAATAATAGAAGCTTAAGAGTGTAAACAACTAGGAGCAGATGCCGAATCATGATAATACATACGTATTATATTGAAATCGTAAATTGTTTTTGAAAAAACTTGTCAATCATTGTAGGGTGTGTTAGCAGAGTGTAGCACGCCTTATATGTGTTTCAAGATTTAAATATTAGTCCTGTAGCTAATATATTACAAACTAATTTTAAAACAAATGAAAACAAGTTATTTTATCCGAAATACTATTGTGTATGTATTAACGTAAATTATTTTAAGCTTACAAAAAAATGATAGATCGTTGTTATCTCCTACAAGCCACAAATTAACCAAAAATAAATAACTAAAGGATTGTTTTGTTTACTTAAATAATTAGTTTTACCTATATGTGTATTAGAAAAATAATTTTGGATTCAAAATTAAACAATTATTCCATTTAACTCAAACTTATGCAACTCTATACAACTCGTGAAATCGAACAACTCCAAGAACACGAAGACCTTCCTTCCTTAATTGAAATTATGGAGTGGATAAAAAACTTTTTAGGAAGGTCTCATCCTGACTTGGGTAGACCCGGCGTAGTTTGCCCTTTTGTACCTTACTCTCTCAAATCAAACAGTATTCGTCTAGCAGTTATTCACACAAAAGATTTATATCCAGAACAATTAGAAGAGGTTGTTGGAGGCTATCGAGATATATTTCTGCAAATAGATGTTGAAGAGCGAAAAATAGCAATTAATAAAGCTTTTTTACTTATCTTTCCTGACATTCATATAGAAGATGCTCCGAAAGTAATAGATAGTGTTCAGCAAAAACTTAAACCTTTGTTTGTTGAGTCAGGATTAATGATAGGAGAATTTCATAAACGGAATGAAAGTCCTGGTCTGCACAATCCAAATTTTCGCCCACTTCGTAGTCCTATCCCCTTATTAGCTATCCGGTTCATGGTTGAAGCTGACCTCCCCTTTCTTCAAAATCCTACCGATCCCCACTTACGTATTCGGTATTTGGAAGCTTACTTAAAGCATTTTGATTGTAAATTTACAGATGAAACAAAGTTTAAAATTGCTCGTCAAGCATTGGCTTTAGCAAAAGAACAAATTAAACAAGGAAATTTGGTGAGTTCTTGCATATAACAAATGTTTGAATTCATGGCTAGTAATTGAGCAGAGGATATTGATTATTAAAAGTTTTTCCAGTTCTCTGCACCTTGAAATGAGTGGGATAAAAATTACGAATTTACTACTAGTTGTAATCGCTTAGTGCAGATAGTATCAAATCGTCGTCATAATGAAATTTATCGGATTTCAGTAGCAGCGATCGCTAATTATCAATTTGCAATAATTGCACACATTTTTATGAATAGATTTAGGATTGCTATATTATTTATGATATAAAAAAGCAAATAATTTGGTAAATAAAATGGCGAAAGAAATAGAGCGGAAATATTTAGTGAGAGGAGATAGCTGGAGAGGATTAGCTGAAGGTAGTGTATATCGTCAAGGATACATTGCTACACAAGACAAAGCGACTGTACGTATACGTATAGTAGGGGAAAAAAGTTATTTGACCATTAAAGGCCCCAATATTAAATATTCAAGATTAGAGTTTGAGTATCCTATTCCTGTTAAAGATGCTCAAGAAATACTTGAGACATTATGTGAACGTCCCTTTATAGAAAAAATCAGATATAAAATAGAGTCGGCTGGTTTGATTTGGGAAATAGATGAGTTTGATGGTGTTAATAAAGGACTGATATTAGCAGAAGTTGAACTCAGTGATGAAAATCAGCAAATTGAATTACCAAGCTGGATTGGACAAGAAATTTCTGATGACTCCAGATATTTCAACAGCAATTTAGTAAAATACCCTTTTTCACAATGGTAATAGCTGAAATATTAAGAACATCCCAATTTTGCGAAAATACCTAACTCACAGAATTTGCAGCTACATAAACGTAGACCAAGCTTTTGTGCAGGATATCTCGCTCATAAGAAACAAGGCAGGAGGCTCAGTTGGCAGAAGGGAAGAGGATTTGACTTGTTTCTTCCATCCATAACGGAAGCGAGCACGTCCGTAAACAGTTTCTGTCACTCTCCGAAAACAAAATTTCCCATTCAGATGTGGTACAACGTTATATCACAAGGTGTAGGTGCGCCTTCGTTGAAGACTTACGTAAGCGAAAACCGCTATATTTAATTTTGTTTGACTTAAGAACTTCCAACTAAAAAATATCCCATCGTATTTAGGGCAGGGAGCAGAGGGGAGGAACAGTCGTGTTGAGTCCATAAATTGGGATAATGATAATTTATTTTTTGGGTTTCCTTACGTATTAAACTTTGGACAAAAAAGTGTTCGTGTAAATTATTCGCGAACTAAAAATTTAGGCATTATACAGCAGATTGCAGATAAATGAAGTACAGATATAAATGCTAAAACTCTTGTGGGGTGGGCATATTGCCCGCCCTTGTGTACCTCACTCAGATAAAATATGCTGTAAATTATCTTAGTTATTTTTCAATCTGAGTTTAATACCTAAAGTCTCAGAACATTTACGCGGCTTTTTATTTATTAGATATTGATTTTAACTGTTTCTTGACAACAGGATGCTTATTTCATTGCGTAATTTATTCCTTGGAAGTCTCATTAGGAAATATTTTATCTACGGACGTGTGATTACTTAGTAAATCAATTAATAAAAGTATAAAAATTCAAGTATATTTTCGCCTATCAATTCAGCATTAGCCCCAATAGGATGTAGCAGAATACATATTACTCGCCAGATTAACAGGTGCGTTCTGAGCTAAATGACTATTAAGAAACCTTTGCTAATCAAGCAACCGGAAATTGGAAAGCTCATCCGTAAACTTCGTGGCATAACTGGTCTTACCCAAGAACAGTTTGCAACATCTTTAGGTATAACTTATTCGACGGTAAACCGTTGAGAGAAATGACATGCTAAGCCTTCATCTTTAGCTATGCAAAAGATGAAGGGGACGTTAGAGGAGATGGGTGATCTGGGACAGAAAGTGTCGGTGAAGTATTTGTCGAATTAGAAAGCAGGCTCAAAGGCAAATTAATTGAAGTTACTTTCCCCCAATTAATAGGTTATCGCTACGACATAACCACAAACAATTCAATTCTAATTTTACCGATGTTTGCAGATATGCATATTTTGCAGATTACTCAACCTTTGAGTTTGAGTTTACCGTAGCCGATATTTTCTTCACTTTTGAAGACGAATTTAGGTTAAAAACGCGCAAAAACTCCCAAAGTTTCTTTCTTAATTGAGCGCCAATATTTTTCAGTCAACTTTATCTGAACTGTACAATGTTTGATTATTCTACCCCCGCTTTAGCTACATATCTTAATATTTCTTCGCCAAGAGCAGCTTGCACTAACGGCAGCAAAGTTGCGGTCATTAATACTGAAGGTGTATGGGAAGTAGAAAGTAATGGGACTAAAAAACTAATTCCAAACTCTAATTACGATGCTCGTGACATTGTAGCAATTGACGGCAAAACTTATGTCTTAGCTGTTCCAACGGGACTAGTAAAAATAAAAACTGACGGAACTAGGCAAAAAATAGTTAGCAACACAGCTAATTCAAAGACACGGGTGAAATTTTTGCAAAATTGGATTATTTACCAGTCTGCAAATACTTTATCCATTTATGACAAAAACCTCAATTTTAAAGCCAAACAGAGTTATGGCGTAACTGAGGTAATGGATTTTGAGTATAAAAACGGGTATCTCTACACTAGTGGCTACCAACAACAAAAGAGGTTAGGTATTCCCGTCCAGATAGCTTTTCTTTATCGGATGGTTTTCGACGGAGCAAAAATATTTGCTTTGGCAAATTTAGCAGGAAATAACCAAGGCAAGCTTTGGGGCTACAATTCTGCCGATCTTGCTAACGACATGGCAGACACAAGACTTAACCAATTACATATTTTAGAAGACAAGCTTTATGTCCTCGGTTCAGTTTATGGGGGTAACTCAATCTATAGGTGGAATGGCAAAGACTTATTAACAAAGACTTTGATCACCACAGACAGCTATACTAATGCTGCACAAACCCGTGATGAAACAAAGGTATATATAGGAACTGTTAATCTGACTAATTTTACTGTCGAGCGTGGGCAGCTAAGTGTTCCAAGAAGGCCTACAACTGCGGGGATGGGAGACGGCAGTAGCAATTTCCCTAAAACTATTTACTCAGATGGCAGTAAAATTTTTGTGGGTTCCTCTGCTGCCTATGCGATCGCCAATAGAGATAATCAAACCTTTATGGGTAAACCCATCTCGGCTTACCGGGGAGATGCGTCTCTTTTAGTTGTCTCCAACAACCTAAAGACTCGCCACGCTTGGGTAACACCAGGAAATGGTGAAGTATTGCTATTTACTGATAAGTTTGCAGTCATCAAAACAGGTAATATAAATGACTTGGCTACAAATATAGGAACTGCCCAAAAACTACCAACAAATACTTATTTCGTTAAGTTTTAATCGAGCAACCAAAGAGATTGTCTGCAATCTCGTTGCTCAATCCTTTTGTGCAGAAAACTATAAGTCAATACAGTTCAGATAAGCTCAAAACCCAGATGTAGAGATGCGAATTATCGCGTCTTGAAAGATTAATTATCTACACCAATAACCCTTAACCCAGGCTTATTGAACTATAAGCAAGATTAATTATTAGTTTTATTTGCGTAAACTATACGCGAACAAGTTACTTTTTTGTCCAAAGTCTAATACGTACTTTACATAACTATAATATGTATAGCAGGCTTGTTAAGCTAAAAGTTTTGCCCTGTCTCATCTAACTCCTATTCGACGCAGAACCTCTTATTTTAATCATTGAGGACAAGTATAGTTCTTGTCCTTTACTTTTTTGAGAAAGTTTTCGCCACAGACTGTATTTTATAAAAGAGTAATATCAATAAATTTTAATAACCTCTTGTTTTTTAGCACAATCTATGTAAGTCTCATAACTATATAATACGATAAATCGATCGACTTATCGTATTTTGTCAGAAAGTCAGGTGGGTTAGCCAATAAAGTCAAAATTTAGTGCCAAGTAAACTTTTTAGGAGATGTAATCGTGAGTACATATAAATCTGAGTCAGCAATAGTTCAACTTCGCAGCTGAATTTAGAGACTGATGCTCTAGTCATAAGTCGTGGCCCATCAGCAACTTGGGCAGCTTGGAATGCTGCTGCTCAAGGGGTAAGAGTGGTACTTGTAGATAAAGGCTACTACGGTACGAGTAGAGCCTGATTTACATTTAATTTTGAGTAGACAAATTGGTGATGATGCTCATGCGATCGCCTTTTTTCAACGGATTATTGCCTCACAGGACGCGATCCTATCGACAATATCCATAATAAAAAGTTACTTAACGATGCACAAGCTAGAGATTTTATTAACAACCA
Organism: Nostoc sp.; assembly: GCF_036917535.1. Classification (GTDB taxonomy): domain Bacteria; phylum Cyanobacteriota; class Cyanobacteriia; order Cyanobacteriales; family Nostocaceae; genus Nostoc. The sequence goes on along the minus strand of NZ_JBALDA010000090.1, from coordinate 340,183 downwards.
ATATTAAGAGCGAATAGTACCTGTATTTTAAAGATAGCGAAAGAATGAAGAATGATAATTTTGTTACTTCGTCTTTCCTAAATTAGGAGTTACTAAACTTAAAATTGAACATTCGTGGAGGTCAAATCATGTTTTCTGGAAAAATTGAAAAAGAATTATTTGGTGAAGAAATTTGGTCAATTTGGCAAACAACTAAATTACCAGATCATCTACAGTTATTAGTGGATCAAGAACTAGGAAAACGCGATATTTGGGAATTGCAGTTTCAAAAGCCTGAGGAGCAGCCTATTTATCCAAATCTCTATGATGACTCTAGTCATTCAACAAATATTTAACAAAAAAGGTAGTTCTTGCGTAAGGCAAGAGGCCAAAGAAATACTGCCCTACGCAAGAACTACTGTGATACCTACGGCGGTAAATTAGGCGCTGAGAGTAAGAGTTTAAGTCTCTCAGCAAATTTTGAATTTGCTGGGAGACTATTATAAAGTGGTGGGTCTAAATTCCCCACTGATTGCATTCTGAATTTTGACTTCTCTATTTAATTAATGCAAAATAATGCAAAGTCGAATTCATGCTGCAAATCCCTCTCCAATTTCTTTTACCTAGCAAGAGAAGGAATCAAGATTAATGGCACATCTATTTGAACCATTCAAGATTCGTGAAGTTGTTTTTCGCAACCGTATCGCCGTTTCACCGATGTGTCAATATTCCAGTACAAATGGATATGCTAATGATTGGCACGTTATTCATCTAGCTTCTCGCGCAGTTGGCGGTGCAGGTATAGTGTTCACAGAAGCAGCAGCTGTGGAACCGCGTGGACGCATTAGCCCGCAAGATTTGGGAATTTGGTCAGATTCACACATAGAAATTTTAGCCAAGACTGTGGCATTAATTCATAACTTTGGCGCTGTTGCAGGTATTCAACTTGCTCATGCAGGTAGAAAGGCCAGCACTGCTAAACCGAGTAAAGGAGGGAAAGTGCTGGATGAATCTCAGGAAGGTTGGCGTCCCTTGGTTTCGAGTAGTGCGATCGCTTTTAGCCAAAATAGCCCAGTTCCAGAAGCCCTTAGCCTTGAGGGAATTCAAGAAATTATTGACGCCTTTGCTCAAGCTGCCAAACGTTCTTTAAAAGCTGGTTTCAAGGTAGTGGAAATCCATGCTGCTCACGGTTATCTACTGCACCAATTTCTCTCGCCTCTTTCTAACCACCGTCAAGATGATTATGGTGGTAGCTTTGAAAATCGGACTCGTCTGCTCAGAGAATTAGTTCAAGCAGTCCGAGAGGTTTGGCCTAAAACACATCCACTCTGGGTACGCATCTCCGCCACCGATTGGGTAGACAATGGCTGGGACATTGAGCAAAGTATTGCTTTAAGCGACAAACTCAAGTCTTTAGGAGTGGATCTGATCGACAATTCATCAGGCGGTATCATACCGGGCGTTAATATCCCAATTAAACCTGGTTATCAGACTCAGTTTGCCGAACGCATCCGCCGCGAAGCTAATATTTATACAGGAGCCGTGGGCTTAATTACATCTCCTGAACAAGCTGACGAGATTATTCGTACAGAAGTAGCTGATATAGTGCTGTTAGGACGTGAACTACTCCGCAATCCTTACTGGTCACATCTAGCAGCTAAACAACTTGGACACGATAAACTCTGGCCTGTTCAATACGACCGAGCTTGGCTGTAGGCTTTCTTCTGTTCGACATCCTAACACTACTACAATGTCTGCTACCGCAAATAAACGCTACGATGATGCGCCAGTTCAACCAGATCATCATGGCAATGCTAGCAATGAACGGAAGTTTTAATTTTTAATTGAGTGGAGCTTACTCCGCCTCGCCGATAAGGGTGAAAGCCGCCCACTTTTTGGGAATGTTAGGGTATTGTTGCTTCAGCTTAAGCATAGCAATTCGCAAGGATTGGGCTTTGTCGCCGATTTGCTTTAGCTGACGATAAAACTCCGTCATCAACTCCTTTGTAGGTGCATCTGGAACTGACCAGAGGGAAACAATTACGCTGGGAGTACCCGCGATAAATAAGGAACGGGATAGCCCAATGACACCATCGCCAGTGATGCGACCTCTACCGGTGTCACAGGCACTTAGAACGACCAATTCGGCATTCAGTTTTAGTTCGAGAATTTTTTCGGCGGTGAGTAAGCCGTTATTGTTGTTGGTAGGGGCGAGTGCGATCGCACTATTCAAACCTTGGGTATCATCAAGTATGCCATGCGTTGCTAAATGGACGATTCGGGCGTTTGGCAGTCGCGCTAAAACAGCGGCAATGGTTGCTTCATTGCCAGTCATTGCTCTGGTATTTAGTAGGGATGCGATCGCTTGTGCTTCAATCCCTGCTCCCGGTAAATTTGGTAACTTTTGTGGTTTATCTCCTATTTTAGGCGGTATGCTGGGCATCGTAGGATTCCCTACTACGATTGCATCTTGTCGAGACGTTATCGGCAATTTTTCTATCCGTTCCTTTGAAAAGCGAGTTAGTTCTAATACCTGAATTGATGGTGTAGTTAAACTAGTGTGTTTTTCAATCAGGTATTTGCCGTTCTTGTCCATTAGTGCTGAAAAAGGAACTAGGAACAGCTCGCCTTGAGGTACAAAAATGATGCGATCGTTAGGGTTAGAAGGTAGGAAGTCAGCAATGGGTTGAATTAAGAGTTGATGGAGTTGTTGTAAGCGTTCTGTTTGGTAATTTTCTTCAACGTGATTCTGAATTTGAATGTCAAAAATCCCACGAGATTGCTCAATAGAATCGCGGGTGTTGTCAACAAGGTTAGCGAGTGAAACATTTTGTGGCTGCGATTGTGTTTTCAAATCATAGGAGCGAAAGATAACTTGACCTATGGGTTTGATTACCCAAATATAAAGTTCTGATGGAGGAGATTTTGCTTTACCTTCGCTCTGAAAATTATCATCAATAAGTGAGTATTGAACTATGGTGGCATTTTCAGCCTTAGCAATTTGTTTAATTTGCTCAATATTAGGTGGATTAACAGGAAATTGTTCTTTTTGTTCTTGGCGGTTAGATACTTGTTCTGTTTGGTTAGGAAATAATCGCTTAAACAGTAAATCAACAAAAGCACGCGCCCTTCCTCGTTCAGCAATTTCCAGTGCTGCATCTGTTTTATTTTGCGTAATTAAAACTTTTTGTAACATTTGGTAAGTGCGAGCTTGCTTTTCAAATATTGACACTTTATTAGCGTCATCTAATTTAATACGTAGAGATTCCCAAACCTTAATTGCATCAAATAAAGTTGTCTCTGCTGCTATGAGATTACCGGATTGATAGAAAGCATTGGCTAAATTGTTAAGAGTATTTCCCTCAGCTTCCGGATTTTCTTGCCGTGCTTTCGCTAAACTCTGCTGGTGGTATTCAATTGCTTTCTTATTCTCGCCAAGGGCAAGGTAAGTATTTCCCAAGCCTCCTAAAGCTTTACTGGGGCTAAAGTCTACTACCTCTTTATAATATTGAATGGCGAGTGCATAGTCACCCAAGGTATTGTAAATACTTGCTAAAGTGACTTTATCTTGAGCTACGCCAGAACCATTTTTCTGTTGCTCGTCGATCGCTAATGCTTGCAAGTAGTTCTTAATCGCCTCATCAGATTTCTCTTGGGAATTGTAAGCATTACCTCGACCTCGGAGAACCGCTGCTTCCAGTTGAAAATTTTCATATTGCTCTAAAGTTTTTAGTGCATCATTGTAATACTGAATAGCTTTGTCATAGTTACCCAAGGTACTGTAAACACTGCCCAGATTCAAGAGGTTCTTCACCTGCTTTTCTAGGTTATGAAATTTCTGGGTAATTTCCAATGCCTGTAAGTATGACTCTACAGCTTGAGTATAATTGCCCAGGCAGTAGTAAGCACTTCCCAGTTTTTCGAGAATGAAAGCCTCATTTTCGTGGTCTGCTATTTCTTGATAAAGTAAAAGTGCTTTTTGCCAAAAGGGTAAAGCTGCTGCACAATTTGGAGCATAAAACTCTAAATCTCGCAGTCGGTCTGCTTGCACTTTTAAGGAAGTAGGGGGTTGGGGTAAAATCAAGATAGCTAGCAGCCTGCCATTCGTATCCCACATACGAGCAGTGCCGTCAAAGGATGCAGTAACAATCCGCTGTCCATCTGAGCTAAAACTGGCACTGGTGACACTGCCCCGATGTCCTTTGAGTTCCATAAGCAGCTTGCCAGAAACATCCCACACACGAGCGATGCCGTCAGAGGATGCAGTGACAATTCGTTGTCCATCCAGGCTAAAACTCGCACTGCTAACAACGCCCTGATGCCCTTTTAGCTCCACGAGCAGCTTACCATTAGTATCCCAAACACAAGCGGTACTGCCATTAGATGCAGTGACAATTAACTTTCCGTCCGGGCTAAAACTTGCACTGTTGATTACGCCATATTCAAGTTCTGCTAACAGCTTGCCACTCGTATCCCATACCTGGGCAGTACCGTCCCTAGCGGCGGTGGTAACAATCCGCTGTCCATCCGGGCTAAAAGCATTGGTGCCAAGCCCAAGCCCCCGATGCCCTTTAAATTCTGATAGCTGTTTGCCATTCGTACCCCACACACGGACGATACCGTCAAAAGATGCGGTAACAATCCGCTGTCCATCTGGGCTAAAACTCGCACGATAGACATTGTCCCGATGCCCTTTTCCTTTTAGCTCCATGAGCAGCTTGCCACTCGTGTTCCACACACGAGCGGTATCGTCCCCAGATGCGGTGACAATCCGCTGTCCATCTGGGCTAAAATTGGCACTACTGATAATGCCTTGATGCCCTTTTAGCTCCACGAGCAGCTTGCCACTCGTATCCCACACGCGGGCAGTACTGTCTCCAGCAGGTGCGGTAACAACCCGCTGTCCATCCGGACTAAAACTTGCAATAGTAAATCCGTGAATATAATCTCTTTTTTGATCTCCTTTAAGTTCTGCCAGCAGCTTGCCAGAAGCCTCCCACACATAGACACTACCGTCCTCAGATGCGGTAATAACCCGCTGTCCATTAGGGCTAAAACTGGCACTAGTGACCATACCGTGATATCGCTTAAGTTCTGCTAATTGTTTGCCAGAAGAATCCCATACGTGGGCAGTATGGTCAAAAGATGTGGCGACAATGTGCTGCCCATCCGGGCTAAAACTTGGACTGATGATAATGCCTTGATGCCCTTCGAGTTCCATAAGCAGCTTGCCAGAAATATCCCATACACGGCCGTTACCAACTTCAGATGCAGTGATAATCCGCTGTCCATCCGGGCTAAAACTCGCACTGTTGATAAAGGCATATTCAAGTTCTGCTAACAGCTTGCCATTCGTATCCCATACCCGGGCAGTGCCATCCTCAGACACGATGACAATATGCTGTCCATCCGGACTAAAACTCGCACTTGCATCATTATCCCAGTGAATATTATTATAATGTCTTTTTTGATCCCCTTTAAGTTCTGCTAGCTGTTTGCCAAAAGCATCCCACACACAAGCAGTGCCGTTCTTTGACGCAGTAATAATTCGCTGTCCATCCGGGCTAAAACTCGCACTTATAATCCTTGTCTGCCCTTTGAGTTTCACCAACAGCTTGCCATTCGTATTCCAAACACGGGCGGTACCGTCAAAAGATGTGGTAATAATCCGCTGTCCATCCGGGCTAAAACTCGCACTTCTGACAGTTTCCTGATGCCCTTGTAGAGACGTCCGCAAGTGCGTCTTTACACCAGACAAATCCCACACACGAGCAGTAGCGTCCGCTGATGCAGTGACAATTAACTTTCCATCCGGGCTAAAATTGGCACTAGTGATATAGTCCCGATGCCCTTTAAGTTCTGCTAGTAAGTTGCCTGATAAGTTCCATACTCGAGCGGTTTTGTCCATAGATGCAGTGACAATGCGCTGTCCATTAGGGCTAAATCTGGCACTGGTGATATAGTCTTGATGCCCTTTTAGCTCCGCGATCAGCTTACCATTCGTATCCCACACACAGGCGATATTAAAGGATGTGGTAACAATCCGCTGTCCATCCGGGCTAAAACTCGCACTGGTTATAAAGTCAATCCCATTGGCTGTTTTAGCTTCTATGACGAGCTGTTTTTCTTGTTCCGCTTTATAGGAAGGAGTTTCAGGAAACCTGAGTTGGGCTAGCAGCTTATCTGAAGTATTCCACACACCGACTGTACCGTCCTTAGATGTGGTAACAATCTGCTGTCCATCCGGACTAAAACTCGCACTGGTAACATCGCTTTGATGCCCTTTAAGTTCTGCTAGCTGCTTGCCATTCGTATCCCACACACGAGCGATACCGTCCCCAGATTCGTAGCCAGATGCGGTAACAATGCGTTGTCCATCCGGACTAAAACTCGCACTGGTAACATCGCCTTGATGTCCTTTAAGTTCTGCTAGCTGCTTGCCATTCGTATCCCATACATAAGCGAACCAGCCAGACGCGGTGACAATTAACTTTCCATCTCGGCTAATACTGGCACTTCTGACACTGCCGGGATGCTCTTTAAGTTCTGCTAGCTGTTTGCCATTCGTATCCCACATACGAGCGGTACCGTCCTCTGATGTGGTAACGCTCAGCTTGCCATCTGGGCTAAAACTGGTACTTCTGACACTGCCCTGATGCCCTTTTAGCTCCACTAGCTGTTTACCAGACATGTCCCACATACGGGCGATACCGTCCTTTGATACGGTGACTATATGCTTGCCATCTGGGCTAAATTTGGCACTAGTGACAGACTGCTGATGTCCTTTGAGTTCTACCAGTAGCTTGCCACTCGTATCCCACACACGGGCAGTGCCGCCTGTAGGTCCTGTCAAAATTAACATTCCATACGGGCTAAAACTGCCACTTTCGCGTTCGACTACGTTCTTGTGTAGTAAGTCACACACACGGTTGGTGTCGTTATTGGATGCAGTGACAATTAATTTTCCATCCGGGCTAAAACTGGCACTGTTGATATTGCCCTGATGCCCTTTGAGTTCAACTACTTGCTTGCGTGGCAAGTTCCACACACGGACGGTGCAGTCAATGGATGTAGTGACAATTAACTTTCCATCTGGGCTAAAATTAGCACTTTTGACTCCTCCATGATGTAATTCAGTTAACAACTTACCTGCCGTATCCCACATCCGGGCAGTACCATCAGAAGATGCGGTGACAATGTGTTGTCCATCTGGACTAAACCTGGCACTGTTCACACTGCCCTCATGCCTTTGTAAAGACGCGACATGTCGCGTCTCTATACCCGACACATCCCACACGAAGGCAGTTCTGTCAACTGATGCCGTAACAATCCGCCGTCCATTACTGCTAAAATTAGCACTCAGTACACTGTCTTGATGTCCTTTTAGTTCCGCCAATTGGTTGCCAGATAAATCCCATACACGAGCAGTTTTGTCATCCGATGCGGTAACTATACGCTTACCATCTGGGCTAAAACTAGCACTCCATACAGTACCCGTATGCCCTTTGAGGATGGCTAGCTGTTTGCCAGATGAATCCCATACACGGGCAGTTTTGTCAGCACCAGCACTGAGGATACGCTTGCCATCCGGGCTAAAATTAGCACTGTAGACATTGCCCAAATGTCCTTTGATTTCCAAGAGCAATCTTCCAGTAGTATCCCACACCCGAACGATTTTATCAGCGCCTGCTGTCACAATCTGCTTGCCATTGGGGCTAAAATTAGCACTGTAGACATACCCCTGATGCCGTTTCAGTTCTACTAGCTGTTTGCCCAAATTATCCCATACACGAGCAGTACCGTCAAAAGATGCGGTGACAATGTGTTGTCCATCATGGCTAAAACTCGCACTTCTGACACTGCCTTGATGCCCGTGTAGCTTCACCAGTTGCTTGCCTAACAAATCCCATATACGAGCAGTACCATCATACCCGGCGGTAACTATACGTTGTCCATCGGGGCTAAAACTGGCGCTGTGAACGCTGCCTGCATGTCCTTTAAGTAAAGTTTCCTCAGGAAGGTAATCAATAAAGTTTCCTATAGGCTGGGGAGATTCGGCGATATTTCTTTCTAAGTTACGGTCAAGAGTTGTTTGTGCCAACACTCGTGATGTAGCAAATATTACTAAAAAATTAGGTATCCAAATCTGCAGAACCACCAGTAATGAAGTTGTAACCGCTATGAGCAAAAATCTTTTTAGTTGCATTTTTGTCAAAATTATGCATCAGCAGGTTAGATGATTAACTTATATCTTTTAAGATAAGGAACTTAACACGATGTGCAACTTATTGTTTCGTTACACAAGGCAGCTAGATGAACAATGGAAAAGAAAATTCCCACAAACCGTAACTAGAGCGAGAAAATCGTTACCAGTGAGTGGAATGAGGGAAAGATGTTTTCTATACAATACCTTAGCTAATTTACAAGGGGCCGAAGTCTGTGGAAACGGTATGAATCCGTCCTAAAGAAGTAAGCGTGGCGAAAATCTGGGTAAATCCAGACTTTGGGCTTCATTACCAAGATGTGTTTACACCGTAGCCTTTTACGCTACTTAGCATACACAAGTACTAAAAACCTTGATCGCTTAAGGTAACTTAACCGTTTTTATACGCAGATGAATATATTTTCTGCGTATTTTTGATGAAAAAAGATTCATTTCAATGTATATTTCTGCATTCTTTTGGGAATCATAAATCGAGGAAGCATTATAGACCACAAGGTATTACTTCCTGAAACATCACGTAACTTTTAGAGGATAATTATGTCTAAACGCAAGTTGCCCAAAGGCCGTAGTGTTAGTTCAGTTGCTCTAGAACCAGAAGTTGCGATCGCAATCCTTGGGTTGTTTTCCGCAGCTGCTGATGGTGAAGGTATTTCTTCCACAGAAGAATATGCTTTGAGTGAATTTCTCGGTCAGGTTGACTTATTTGAAGACTACTCTGAAGAAGACTTTGAAGAATTGACCAAAAAAGTCGTCAGCTTGATTGAAGAAGAAGAACCAGAAGATTTAATCGCCCAGTCCATCGAATCCTTACCCAATAGAAATTATCGCGAAGCTGCATACATCACAGCTATCTTAGTAGTAGGGATTGACGAAGAAGTACCCGAAAGCGAACAAGATTATATCTCTGAGCTTCAAGAAGCCTTAGATATTTCAGACGAACGCGCACAAGAACTTATAGACGCAATATTTGCAGAAGAAGAGGAAGAGGAAGAAGAATAATCTTTTTTGACTTGCAACCTCAGTCATCTACCACTTTAATTTGGGGTTGCTAAATTTAGAATATGAAATAATTTTGTTTGAGTTAAGTTGTTCGGATTCCCGGCTTCATGAAGAAGTTGGGAATTTTGCATTTTATCAAAATTAATCTGATAAAGCATTAATAATTAGAAATTAGACAAAAATCACCAAAAAGTTGAATTTATCAATTTGTAGAGTTATCCAGAACCCTTGTAGAGATGTAACACTGCTAAATCTCTATTTTTCGGAGATGCCTAAACAACGCACCACCATTTTTCAGATAAAGGTAAAATAATCCTTGAGCGTAGGCGTAGCCCGCCGCAGGCATCGCCATTCAACTTTCACATCACTTTATCATCAGATATTGTGGAATTTCCGTGCGTAACTCGATAGCATCTATGACCGCCTCTCACTCTGAAACTCCATCTACCAAGCCCGATGCAAGTACTTTTATTTCTGACCATCAACAGGTGGATCGCAGTAAGCTAAGTCAAATGTACTTGCATTATGTCGAGACAAAGGATAAATATCCTCACGCGGTATTGCTGTATCGGGTAGGAGATTTCTTTGAATGCTATTTTCAAGATGCTGTAAAACTAGCGCAAGAATTGGAATTAGTTCTTACTAGTAAGCAAGCTGGGGAACAGGGACGGGTGGCGATGTCTGGTGTTCCGCATCATGCTTGGGAACGCTATGCGACGATGCTAGTAGAAAAAGGCTACGCAGTAGTAATTTGTGACCAAGTAGAAGATGCTTCTGAAGCTGCTGGGAGATTGGTGCGGCGAGAGGTAACGCGCATCCTGACTCCTGGGACTTTGCTAGAAGAAGGAATGCTTAAATCAAGTCGCAATAATTACCTTGCAGCAGTAGTAATTGCCGCAAATCATTGGGGTTTAGCTTATGCAGACATCTCTACAGGTGAATTTCTTACCACTCAAGGTAGCGATCTAGAACATTTGACACAAGAATTAATGCGCTTGCAACCTTCAGAGGTGTTAGTTCCGACAAATGCGCCCGATTTGGGTAGTTTGCTGCGTCCGGGAGAAACTTCGCCACATCTGCCGGAGTGTTTGCCATCATCATTTTGTTATAGTTTGCGATCGCAACTTCCCTTTTCTCAAGGAGAAGCTAGACCAAGATTATTGCAGAAATTTAAGGTGCGATCGCTTGAAGGACTTGGTTGCGATCGTCTTCCCCTCGCTGTTCGTGCGGCTGGCGGTCTTCTGGAATACCTGGAAGATACTCAAAAAGAAAACCCTGTCACCCTCCAAAGACTCCGCAGCTACACTGTTACTGACTACCTAATTGTTGACAATCAAACCCGCCGTAACTTGGAAATTACCCAAACCGTTCGAGATGGTACTTTTCACGGTTCCCTGCTTTGGGCATTAGATAAAACTAGTACAGCAATGGGTGGGCGGGCTTTGCGGCGGTGGTTGTTGCAACCCCTAGTCGATATTAAAGGCATTCGGGCGCGACAAGATACTATCCAAGAATTAATGGAAAATACGCCCTTGCGTCAAGATTTACGCCAGTTGTTAAGGCAAATTTATGATTTGGAACGACTCACAGGAAGAGCGGGTTCTGGTACAGCTAATGCTAGAGATTTAGTAGCTTTGGCAGATTCCCTCTTACGCTTACCGGAATTATCCAACTTAGTCGTTGAGACGCGTTCTCCCTTCCTGAAAGCTTTACAGAAAGTCCCAAGTGTATTGGAAGAATTGGCACAAAAGTTACACGCACATCTTGTAGAGTCGCCACCCATACTAATTAAAGAAGGCGGATTAATTCGCCCCAGTGTAAATCCCCTATTGGATGAAAGGAAGGCGACTGTAGAAGCAGACCAGCTATGGATTGCCAACTTGGAAGTTGATGAGAGAGCTAAAACAGGAATTTCGACACTGAAGGTAGGATTTAACAAAACTTTTGGTTATTACATTAGTATTTCCCGCACCAAAGCTGACCAAGTACCTGCTAATTATATCCGTAAGCAAACCTTGACTAATGAGGAGCGTTACATCACCCCTGATTTAAAGGAACGAGAAGCCCGGATTCTGACGGCGCGAGATGATTTAAATCAGTTGGAATATGAGATTTTTACGGCCTTGCGGGAAGAGGTAGCACAAGAGGCCGAAGTCATTCGCAATTTATCTCGTGCAGTGGCGGCGGCAGATGTGTTGTGTGGTTTGGCTGAGTTGGCCGTACATCAAGGTTACTGTCGTCCCGAAATGTTGCCAGGAAGGGAGATAAACATTGTTGATGGTCGTCATCCGGTAGTAGAACAGTCTTTACCTGCGGGGTTCTTTGTGCCGAATTCAACGCAATTGGGTCAAGAGTCGTTAGCAGATGACCAAGAACAAATCACAAATGACATAGACGCGCCAGCGGCTTCCCGCAGGGTAGGACAAAGGACAAATGACAGTCCCGATTTAATCATCCTCACTGGGCCAAACGCCAGTGGCAAAAGTTGTTATTTGCGTCAGGTGGGATTGATTCAGTTAATGGCGCAGGTTGGTAGTTTTGTACCAGCTAGGTTTGCCAGATTGGGAATATGCGATCGCATTTTCACCCGTGTCGGTGCAGTAGATGATTTAGCAACTGGTCAATCTACGTTTATGGTGGAGATGAATGAAACCGCAAATATTCTCAACCATGCCACATCTAGGTCGCTGGTACTATTAGATGAAATTGGTCGCGGGACAGCAACATTTGATGGTCTTTCCATAGCTTGGGCGGTAGCAGAATATATAGCAGTGGATATTCGGTCGCGGACAATTTTTGCCACGCATTACCACGAATTAAATGAACTGGCTAGCATTATACCGAATGTGGCTAATTATCAGGTGACGGTGAAAGAATTACCCGACCAAATTATCTTTTTGCACCAAGTTCAACCAGGAGGTGCTGATAAGTCTTATGGAATTGAAGCAGGAAGACTGGCGGGTTTACCAGCCGTGGTTATTCAACGCGCAAAACAAGTTATGGGGCAAATTGAAAAACACAGTAAGATTGCGATGGGGCTACAAAATCTTGATGGGTAAGCAAGTTCGTAGTGAGTTAGCGCGGTCTTCTCCCAAAGGGAGAGGATAGCGCCAAGGGGGTTTCCCCCATGAGCGACGAGCTTGACTGGCAACAGGTTGCTGGGCTGTCTTCACCTAAACAAAATCAAGACTTAGAAATTGATAAACTTGTCCAAGAAGTGCGCTACCATATCCAGCCTTACATCCAGCAGCGTTGCGATACTATGCGAGTGCTAGACATGTCTCAACCAATTGGTTTAGATGATATTTATATCAGTGTCAATATTGTAGAGAAAATCACTGGAACTTTGCGATGGGAGTTAGACCAACTGCTGCAGGATGTTTCATCTAAAGAATTTGACCGATTCAATCTAGGCAATGTTCGAGAAGAGCGAGTGCCAGGGTTAGAAGCGGTGCAAAAATTTTCAAAATTAATGATTTTAGGTAAACCAGGAGCAGGAAAAACAACATTCCTCAAACATTTAGCAATGCAGTGTATTTGTGAGCAGGAAAATCGGGTTCCGGTTTTCATCACTCTCAAGGATTTTGCAGAAAGTCACCAACAGATAGATTTGTTAAACTATATTACTCAATTAGTTGATTTACCTTCAAAAATAACAGAAGATATTTCATGGCTAGTGAAGATTTTACGAGCAGGTAAAGTATTTGTTTTGTTAGATGGATTAGATGAAGTAAAAGATGCTGATAACAGTCGTATTTTTCAACAAATTCGGAATTTTGTTGATAGATTTCACAGTAATCAGTTTATAATTACCTGTCGTATAGCTGCAAAGGAATATACCTTTGAGAACTTCACAGAATTGGAAATAGCAGACTTTGACGAACAGCAAATTACTAATTTTACTGAGAAGTGGTTCTGGTGTAAGAATGACCCAATTAAAGCTAAAAAATTTTTAGATAAGCTTAAAAAAGAACAACCTATAAAAGAGTTGGCAACAAGCCCAATTTTACTGACATTACTATGCCTAGTATTTGAAGACACAGGAAGCTTTCCATCTAATCGTTCAGAGTTATATAAGGGTGGTTTAGATGTGTTACTCAAACGTTGGGATGTGACGCGAAACATTGAGCGAGATCAAGCTTATAAAAAGCTTTCATTACAACGTAAGGAGGATTTATTAAGTCAAATAGCTTATTCTAACTTTGAAGCTGGCAATTACTTTTTTAAACAAAAAGAACTTGAAAGACAGATTACCGAATACATTCAAAATTTACTTGATGCTAATACTGACCAAAAGAAGCTGGAACTGGACAGCGAAGCAGTATTAAAATCAATCGAAGCACAACATGGTCTATTTGTCGAGAGGGCAAAAGGGATTTATTCATTCTCCCATCTAACATTTCATGAATATTTTACAGCCAGACAGATAGTTGAAAATTGCAATCCAAAGTCAATGGAAGATGAAATGCTCAACATATTAGTAAATCATCTAACTGAAAAACGTTGGCGGGAAGTTTTTTTATTGACAATTGGAATGTTAACAACCTCAGATTGTTTGTTGCGTTTAATGAAGCACCATATCAATCTGTTATTGGCAGGAGATGAAAAATTACAGCAGTTTTTGCACTGGGCAAATGAAAAATCAAAATCCCTGTCATTTGGAGATTATAAGCCTGCGGCTGTTCGAGCTTGTTATTTTGATTTTGACATAGCACTAGATCGCGATCGCACACTTGCTTGTCTTCTTGATTTTCCCTTTACTCGTGCTTTTACCTGTACTAGTCTTGTATCTCGTGTCACAGGTCGTGAAGTTGTTGAGGCGTTTCCTGATATTACTTTAATTGATGATTTGAGAGACTCTCGCGCTCTTGAACCATCTCTTGCTATCGCTTTTGAGCGAGTTGTTGCTATCAATTCTCTTGAGAGTATGGGGGTTGAACCCAAAGTAGTAAAATCGTTAAAAAAACTTAAACAAGAATTACCTGAAGCAAACAGTAGTAAGGAAATATTAGAAAGCTGGTGGGAAGAAAAAGGTCAAGCTTGGGGAGATCTTTTAAGAGATACTATAGTTCGATATCGAAGCTTAGGCGAAACTTGGCATTTCGATAATTTTAGTCAGAAGCAGAAGAAGTTACTAGATCAATACTACTATGCCAATTTGTTATTAGTAGTATGTTTGAATAGTGATTGCTACGTCAGCCGGAGTGTGCGAGAAGAAATCGAAAATACCTTATTTTTACCAGTTGGAACTGGTTAGATACTGCAACAGTAGCAAGTGGTAGTGTTAACCGTTAACAAGAGAACTTTAGCCTTGGCGTGTTGGTCGATTTTGACAATTGCTGTACACTCTCAGATGCTTACTTTAGGCGCTACTATGATGAAAGAGCGTTATATCATGTCCGGCTAATTAGTTATAATTCCCTTTTTCTATGCAGAAAGCCCAAAAAACCATCTCCTCTGGTTCTCTGCGGTCTTAATGATAAGTTTTTAACCGGACACGATATTAATTACTTCCGAAAAATTTCTACTTTTTTTAACACCACTTCTTGATTTGGACGATCTCTAGTTGTAGGCACATTCGCAATTTTGCTAACTACATCTAGACCTTCGACAACTTCACCAAAAACACTGTGATTGTTGTCAAGGTGAGGCGTTGGTGCTTCTGTAATGAACCATTGCGAACCATTAGTACCGCGTCCGGCATTAGCCATCGACAGGATACCTGCACGAGTGTGTCTCAATTCAGGATGAAACTCATCCTCAAATTGATATCCTGGGCCACCAGTACCCCATCGATTGGCTGTATCTAAATAACGACTTAGAGGATCGCCACACTGAATCATAAAATCAGGGATGACCCGGTGAAAGCGAACGCCATCGTAAGCTGGAGTTCCCTTACCAGATTGACCAGTCTTAGGGTCTTTCCAGTCGATTGTTCCAGTTGCTAGACCGACAAAATTTTTGACAGTGTTGGGGGTTCGCTCTTCTTCCAAACGAACTACAATTTCACCCAAGGAAGTAATTAAACGAGCGTGCAGTGTTCCATCACCGGAAATATTAATTTCTGGAAAATTCATGAGGTATCCTATTTTGAAAATTGCCAGTGTTTGACCTACGATAAGCTTATCAGCAATTCAAGTTACAGGTTTACAGATTACAAAAAAACTGAACCAAGGGAAACTTTAGAAAACGAATATTTTACTCTGGCAAATTTATCGCTGGATTACGGCTGAAGAATCCTCTAGGGACTAACTTAAAGCCAACTCGGTGAACAGGCATCACAGGCCAATCTTCCGATCGCGGAATATGAGTTACGCCCATTGTGTACCACAGTACGATATCTTCACCCAGCAAAGACTCATTGTCTGAGATATATTTTGGTAAACCTTGTCCGGGTTTCGTTTGGTTCGGATAATCGCCTCCAGCATAAAGTTCAGTAGGTTTATATTTTGTTACCCAGAGGTGATGAGTCGCAAATTCTGCCCTTTCCCGGATTTTTGAGCCTTCCACAGGGAAAAATATGGAATTTCCACCAGGCATCAGCATATATCCAGGTGCATCCCCTAAAACATTCTTTTTGTCTGCACTAACAATTATCCATTCTCGACTGCTTTTCATGTCCAAATCGCGCACAGCAGCCGTTTCATTGGCTAGTGGAGTTTCTGCAACTGCGATCGCATTTCCTAAAGGATTTTTCTCATTCATCGGCAAAGCATTCACATTCATTTCCATCACAGAATTCGCCTGACCATCAACATCGAAATCTAGGCGATAGTTGAAAAAATGCTGGTGATTTACTCCAAAGATATTCTTAGCAATTAATCGACCATAAGAATCATCCTCAGATTGCTTTTGGGCAGCTGTTCCTTGCGCCAGTATAATACCTGTTAATTCATTTTGGACTTCTAAAGTCCCATCCTGGTGAAAGATCCAATTGATGCTGTAATCATAGTTGTCAATTGCTACCGTCATCTTCATCACTAATTCTCGACTGCGACGGACATCATTACGCTGAGTATTATACTCATAGTGTTTCCACAGCATTCCGTTATCGCGCTCGTAGATGCCGATAACCCCTGGCATTTGATAAGGTTCTCCCTGTTCATTAGCAAATACAGCATTTAGTAACAAGCCATTTTCGGGAATTTCCTTACCTAATTCCATCGTATTTGCTAGTAAACCTAAGTTATATTCTCCAACATCAAAGGCATTTCTGAACGACCAAGTAGGCTTAGGATTGCCATAAGGTACTACCATTTCTGAGAGGCTAGCGCGGTATAAAACTGGTCGAATATTTTCCCCGTCTTTGTACGTCACTTGGTAGAGCATTAATCCATTCCGAGGATGCATTGAATAGCGAAATTTCCAACCTTGCCAGCTAATTTCATTGTCTTTTATCTGGAAACTTCTACCATTAGCTTGGAGGATTTTCAATACTTTAAGTGGTGACAGTAATTTACCCAAAGATTTGACATCGTAATTCCAGTTTTCTTGAGAGAAAGGTATGTTTCCTTTATCAACAAAACTGGCAATTTTACCCGTGTTCAAATTGACCGTTGCTAAGACTCCTTCAATCGGACTACCGTAATAGTTCCAGCCTTTTCCTTTGTAGTAAGATAAGCCGCGACAAAGACGATTACCTGTTGCTTCTTCCTGTTCGCTTAGAATTCCTGGTGCCCACCAACTAATTTTGACTTGCTCAAAATCAGTAATTCCCCGCCTTTGCATTGCTTTTTGCCATCGAGGATCGGCTTTAACCACCTGAGTTGCTAGTTCATATTCTGAATTAACGATCGCAGGTTGAACAGACGCTCTTTCTTTCCAATAACTTAAGGTTTTGCTTCTGATGTCAACAATTCCTTCAAAGGTTTTGTTTTGCGAGCGCTCATAGATTACCAAAAAAACTTTTCGCCCAAAGATTTTACCATGTGTAAAATTTATGACTTCTTCTTTATCTGGTTCTTGTAAAGCAATAAGTGGAAAAGCTGCCATTTCACTCAAAGTTTTTTCTCTTTTGATAATCGAAACAGCTGTGCTAATTTCTGCCTCGGTTAATGAAGTTAGAGGATGGGAAATCGAAGCTTGTTGAGCCGTCAATGTTTCCATTAATCCCAGTGAGATAAAAATGACGATAGTGATAGTAATAACTATCCCCAAAAAACGTAGCCTCTTAATCATCCCTTTACATTCTTTGAAAAAACCTATAGTTATTTATTTCTAAGCAATCGCTCAGAAACCGATAGATTAAGAAATTAATTTGCTAACGGTATCTGTAATTATCAAATCCATTAGTCTAATCAATTGTTAGCTTTACATTCAAACCTGGGAATACTGTATACAGGTATTCATGGTAAATTGGAGTACACTGTCATGCAGCAAGCAAATTCAGGCATCGCATACATTCTTTGGTGTTTGTGCTTCTTTGGTATCTGTGGTGGGCAAAGATTCTACACCGGACAGATTGGTAGTGGTTTGATATATTTCTTCACAATTGGTTTTTTTGGGATTGGTCAACTAATTGATTTGGCTCTCATTCCTGGTATGGTTGACAAGCGAAATATTTATCTGCGTGGGTTACATGGTAATGGAACCCCCAGTATCAATCAATCAATTACGTTGAACATTAGTGAGATTCCCCAACTTCAACAGCTACAAGCCATACAGCCACCAATATCTACAGGTAGTCCAATGCAGAAACTGCTCAAAGCTGCAAAGGAACATAATGGGCAACTTTCCATCGCCCAAGCGGCTATGTATACTGAGCTAGAATCAGAGCATCTCAAAGAGTTGCTTCAAGAAGCAACGAAGATAGGTTACGCTGAGGTCAACAATGATCCAAATACTGGAGCTATCCGTTATCACTTTGATGTGTAAGGTTTAAGAGTAAATATTCATATATTTTTATATTTAGGACTTACGCATCAAGTACGAAATGCGGGGGCAATTCATGAATTGCCCTTACAGAAAATCAAGACTATAATTCAATACAGTTCAGTTAAGCATTTCTTCCTTCTCTTTGCGTCCTCTGCGTCCTTTGCAGTTCGTAAAGAGTTTTAGCCTTGACTGAACCGTATTGGGCTATAATCCTCTGTTCATAACTGATCAATTATGATCCGTTAGCAATTAAGCAGAAACCAAACGGCGTAAAGATTCAGCACGACGTTTAGCAATAGAGTTATTTGGAGCTAATTTGAGTGCTTCTTCGTAAGCTTGTAACGCCTGAGTAGTTAATTTTTTCTTCTCGTAAGCATGACCGAGATTATTCAATCCTGTTACGTAGTCTGGTTTAGCTTTTAAGGCTTCTTTGTACTGACGAATTGCTAAGTCATATTGCTCTTGGCTAAAATAAACATAGCCCAATCCGTTGTAAATGGGGGCGATATTTTCTTCTTCCTCTTCTTGAGCAGCTTTGAGAGCTTTTTGAAATAGCGTGATCGCTAGAGAATACATTTTTTTTTCTGAATAAATACTGGCTAACTCATAATATTCTTGAGTCGTACCTTTTTCTTTCTCTAATTTCTTTCGCAACCTTGCAAAAGAGCCTTCAATCTTGCGAGTTTTGAAAATCTGGCGAAAAACACCCACGGCTGCAAGTGTGAGTAGAACCACCAAAATTGAGAGATAAACAACGGCTAGACTGTTATCCATTGCTGCAAATACAAATATTATAAAGTTTGTTATTTGTCATTTGTCATTTGTTATTCGTTAATTACTAATGACTAATGACCAATTTACGGTAAACCCCAATATTGAGAGCGTTGCTGGAGCCAACCTTTTTCTAAATAACCAGCGATCGCTTGATTCACATTTCGTCTTAATTCATCGTACTGCAATCCCTTGGGCATTACTACAGACAAGGGTTCAGTTGATAACTTAGTTGGCAGTAACCGATATTGAGGATATTGTTGCACCCAACCGCTTAGAACACTAGCATCTGCGGCAAAAGCTATGGCGGCATTATTTTCTATTCTCTCTCGTGCTTCTTTATAGGAATCTACTCCTACTAACTTGGCGTTTGGCAGATAGTACCGCACTTTAGCTACGGTACTGGAGTTATTGAGTACGGCAATTTTTTGTTTTGATAGATCATTCAATTGCTGCACAGAGGCATCTTTTGTAACTAATACAGTGCTATCCAAATAGTAGGGAACACTGAAACTAACTATGCGGGCGCGTGACTCGGTTGCTGTGACTCTAGCAATCGCAAAATCAACTTTCTTGTCTAAGACTACAGACAGGCGATCGCGATTCGCTACAGGTTGAAATTTTACAGCTTCGGCTTTACCAATCAAGTCAACTGCCAAATGCTTTGCTAAGTCAATTTCTAAGCCTTGCAAATTACCGTTAGCATCTTTAAATCCCAAGGGACGCAAGTTATCTTTCACGGCAATATTTAAATGGCCTCGCTGCTGAACTTCTGACATTTCGGCAGCAGATGCAGTTAATCCCGTCCCCAATAGAGAAAAGCAAAAAATCCAAAAAATAGTGGCGGATAATACCAGATGTAACCAAGTAATTGCTTGCCGTCTGTTACATCTGTTATACATCCCTCACCACCTTTATCCTTTAGCTTGAATTGCTAATTCAGCAACTTTGCCGAAACTAGCTGGATCGAGGACTGCCAATTGTGCCAACATCTTGCGATTTAGTTGGATATCAGCTTTTTTCAAGTTACCGATCAACTGGCTATAACTCAAGCCGTGTTGCCTGGAAGCAGCATTGATGCGGGTGATCCAGAGGCGGCGAAAATCGCGCTTTTTCTTTTTGCGATCGCGGTAGGCACTGCGTAGCGCCTTCATCACTTGTTGGTTGGCAGTTCTAAACAGAGTTGAATGGGAACCGCGAAAACCTTTAGCTAGTTTGAGAATTTTATTGCGGCGTTTGCGAGCTACATTACCGCGTTTTACCCGAGTCATAATTTATTTCCTAAAATACTTACAAATATGGCATCATCAACCGCACGTTAGGTTCATCGCGTTCGTGTACAAGGGTACTTTTACGCATATTACGCTTTTTGTCAGAAGATTTGTGCTCTAAAAGGTGATTTTTGAACGCTTTACGACGGACGATTTTGCCCGTACCGGTGGCACGGAATCGCTTTGCCGCAGCTTTACGAGTCTTTAGTTTAGGCATGGTCTAGCTTTGATTCGACACGATCCATTATTATATACTATTAAAATTGCGATAACTGCAATTAAATAAAGGATTTAAGCAACCGCGATCGCTCTAGATCAAATTAATTTCACCTATGGATGAGGTCAATGTAGTCGAATATGACCCACGTTGGCAGACTTTGTTCATAGAAGAAGCCGAGCGGATTTGGCAGGCACTAGGCAATGACTTAGTTGTAGAAATTGAACATATTGGTAGTACCGCAGTACCAGGAATGGCAGCTAAACCAGTTATTGACATCATGGTGGGAGTGCGTTCCTTGGTAGATGCAAAATCTGCTATTTTGGCTTTAGAATCTTTGGGATACGTTTTTTGGCGTGAAGATCCGCGTCCTGGACGGATGTTTTTTGTTAAAGGAATGCCACCATACGGAAAGCAACGTACTCATCATATTCACATAGTCGAGATTGACAGCGAATTTTGGGAACGCAAGCTATTTTGCGACTATTTGAGAAAGCATCCTGAAGAGGCGAAACGTTACGAAGTTCTAAAACGCGATTTGGCGGCAAGTTTTCGGAGCGATCGCGAAGCTTATACGAATAGTAAAAATGACTATATCCGTGCTTTGATGGTCAAAGCACGGAATGAGGATGTGGGAAAAAGCCAAAGCCATTGATTTATTGAAAGCGGTGGGAAACTCCAGAGAGCAAGTGGCGTGGAGAGGGACAGCCGCCCCGCTTTTATAAGGGCATTGGCCAAACAGGGCATTGGTAACATCTTCCCCATTGCCCTGTTTGGCCCATTCCCCATGCCCAAAAACTCCATCCCGCAAGTGGCATGAAGATTTTCATTTAGGGACTTCCAGAAAATAAATTATCCAATTTACTCAGATAATATTTTTCTTTCTCCCCCTGCTCCCTGCTCCCTGCCCCCCTGCCTCCACAGCGATAGGATATTTTTTTAGTTGGAAGTCCCTTAACTTTTTTTAGTGGTGTTGACTTTGGGATCTAAAATTATTTGCGAAGTGGATTTATTCACATGGTAAGTCCAAGATTGCTCTTTAACCTTGACAATCACTTCCCAACCTTCCACGGGGTCATACTGCTGGGTGCAGACTTCGCCAAAGTTGAATTGACAGAGATTACCAAAGGTTTTTGGTGTAGTTTTAGTAATTTTTAAATCAGTAACTCCCACCCCAGAACGGCTTGAGGCATCGCTCAAAATTGCATCTGCGATCGCTTTGGGCAATGTTTGTAAAGCAATCACTTTCGGATCTAAAAGGATTTGCTTTTTAGATTTATCTACATGGTAAGTCCACGAATCTTGGCGGACTTTGACAACTACTTCCCAGCCTTCAATGGGGTTGTATTCCCTGGTACAAACTTCTCCAAATTTAAACTCACAGGGATTACTAAAGGTTTTCGATGTGACTTGGGTAATCTCTAATTCCCGTTTAGGTAGGCCGGAACGGAAGGATGCATCTCCTAAAATTTTATTAGCGATCGCTTTCGGCAATTCGTTTATTTGTGATTGGGATAATTGAGTGCTATCAGCCAGAGGTATAGCTCCAGCAGAATTGTTTTCAATGAGTCCGAATCCATAGGATAGCAAGCTTGTCAACACCAGTGTCAAGAAAATTCCTCTGGGTGACTCAAAGGTGCTTTTAATTACGGCAGATGCTTGGATGATTGATTTTTTCATATCATATATATGTATTGATTGTTAAAAATTGAACGGATAATATCGCAATTCCAATCATAATTTGTTTGACGTTGTACTCTCAATTCAGTTTCCTTATAAGGAGTGGGGGAGAGGAAAGCAGGGGAGCAGAGGGGCACAGGGACAGTGAGGACAAGGGGGAATTATTGAACAAGTCTCTCCCAAGTCTCCCCCCTCTTCCTTGTCTACCTTGTCTCTTCTTCATGCCCAATGCCCCATGCCCAATGCCCCATGCCCAATGCCCAATGCCCCATCCCTTATACTTGTTTGCTGATTGCCGCTAAATTCACCACACATTCAGGGAATTGGCGTTTTAATGCTGGAAAAACTGGACAAGGCGCTTGTTCTTGTAAATTATCCGGTTTACTCCAAGTAAAGGGAGCTTTCTGCGCCGCAGACATCCACAGCAGAAGCTTTGCTCGTGTCATGGCAACATAGAGTAAACGATATTCTTCAGATGTTTTCAAATTCTTTGCCACCTCCCATGCCTGACTTACATCCGGTATGATAGATTCTTCATGGAGAGTAGCGCGAATTTGGGCGCGGGCTACTTCTGATAAGGTAAAGTCACCTAAAAATTGGCTTTGAGGAGGAACCCAAAATCTACCAGGAATCAAATTTTCGTGCAGAAAAGGAAGAAATACATAGTCCCAATCTAGCCCTTTAGCTTTGTGCATAGTGATAATCGTCAGTTGACCGCGACGGGTATAACGTTCTTCCGAATCCTCGGTTTCCACTGGTTCAAACCGTTCGGAACTAACGATTTCACTTAAAGCTGAAAGCATTCCCCCCATCGAATTATTGCCAGCTATCTGCTGGTTTACACGTTCTGCGAGTTTATCAGCAGTTGCCAATTCTGCCTGGTCATAATTTAAGGTCAAGGCGAGAAAAGAAATTAGCTGGTATAAGGGTAGTTCTAAGCGAGCGCGAAGTAAACTGCGACACAAGCGGGCAGCTTTTTGTTCTGTTTCTGGCTGGGGTATTGCTAGGGGACCAGGATACAAAAACTCTTCTGGCAGACTAACAAGGGCGTTGAGGTCTTGGGTAGGAATTAATTGGCGCTGTACTAATGCTTCTAGAGCGGCTTTGAGGTAATCGGGGGAGTGGGGGCGATCGCAAAATTGCAATAATGCCAAAATTTCTTGGGGGACATGGGAACGGCGATCGCGTTCTCCGACATCGTAAAGTGTAATTTTATGCTCTTTGCACATAGGTGTCAGAGCCTCTGCTAACCAGCGTCCTTGACGATTTTCTCGGACTAAAATCGCGGCACTATTTTTTGTTGGGTCTTCAGCAAATAACTCAATTACCCTTTGGGATAACAATTCGACGGTGTGATGAATATCGCGCGGTGTATAAAGTTCTAATCCTCGTCCTACACGTGCGGGGTTGGCGTTAGCTTGCGGATCGCCAACTTCCACAGGGCGAATTGTCTGCAAACGAAATGGTACTTGTCGATTGTCAGGAGTCTGTTGTTTGTTGTTGGTTTTGGTTGTTGCTAACCACTGATTATTAATCCATTTCAGGGCAAAGTTAGCGGCTTCAATGATAATTCTAGTACTGCGACCAGCTCGATCCATCGTTGCCAATCGTTCGATGCGATCGCACTCTTCGCAAAATTGCCGGAAATAAATCGGATCAGCTGGAGTAAAGGTAGAGTTAATCGCCTGGTTAGGGTCGCCAACTCGGACTAAATTGAGTGGGGAGTGCCAAGAGACGCGATTGTTCGCATCTGTATTCATCCCCTCATATTCCCCATTACTAGCCAAAATTTCTAATAGCTGCGTCTGAAGAGGGCTAGAATCTTGGGCTTCGTCTTCAAAGACGGCGAATATTTGGTTTTGCTCGATGTGACGGGCACTGTCGTTTTCTAAAACGCGCAGCGCAGCTAAAATCATATCGTCGTAATCTATGAAATCACGCGATCGCATCAAGTTTTGATATTGCTCGTACAATCCCGCCGCTACACTCAAAATTGCATATTCGTCTGTGGTTTGTTTACTCCACTCCCGCAATTTTTCTGGCGATATTCCAGAACTTTTTGCTTCATGAATTACCGTATTAGCCAATTCCGGCAATACTTCTGTTCGCAGCACTGATTGACGACGCAACCTTTCTGTCTCTTCTCCGTCAAATTGATGACCTTGTAATAATCGCAAATATACATCGGGATTATTTACAATCCATTGTTCTACAGCCGTTCGGATAAAGCGGTGACTTTGGGTTGGGGTAATTAATATCACATTTTCTAACTGCAAACCCGACAAATCAGAATGGCGGTTAGCAATGTTCAACGCTAGACCATGTAGGGTATAAACAAAAAATCCCGTTTGAGGTAGAGATAAATCATCTCGTAAGAATTTGCGAATCTTCGCTTTAATATTGGCAGCAGCAGAGCGAGTAAAAGTAACAACTACTAACTGACGGCGGGAGGATGAACGCTCATATTGACGTGCAATTGCGATCGCTGCTGCCGCCGCCATCCCAGTAGATTTGCCTGCACCAGGAACCGCTGAAATAGCCAAAGGGCCAGATTGCCAGTCAGCCATTTGTTGTTGTCCAGGACGTAAATTGTTGCGGATGCGTGCTATGGCTTCTGCCCGTAGGGATGACACAGGCAGAAGCCCAGACAATTCTGGGTGGAGTGATTCTGGAGGTAAAGCAGCAGTAAAATTAGTGTCTGACATTATAAAATTTTATATTTTAAATTTAGGATTTAATCCAAAACCGCAGATATGAAAAATTATTGCTGTTTATCTGTGGTGACAAATATTTAATTACAAACCAATTAGCTAATAGCTATATGAAGATATTAACAACAAAGAAAATTATTTTGGTTGGCGGTGGCATCGGTGGCACTGCAACTGCGCTTGCTCTTTACCGGGCTGGATTTGAACCCATTGTTTACGAGCGCACGACAACATTACGCGAAGTTGGGGCAGGAGTCGCGCTTTGGGCGAACGCTACCCATGTCCTAAAAGAGTTAGGGGTGTTGGACGATGTGTTACGCGAGAGCGATCCAATTACCAATTATCAGTTCTTTTCCCAAATGGGTAAAGAATTAATGAACCTCTGCATCAATCATTTTGAAGTGCCAGCTGTAGCCATCCATCGTGCTGATTTGCAGGCGCTGCTCTGGCGGAAACTGTCGAGTGAGCATTTTGTTTTGGGTCAGACATTTGAGCGTTTCGAGCCAGTTGGAAACAAAGTTCTTGCCTATTTTACTGATGGTTTAGCAGAAATCGGCGATGTGTTGATTGGAGCTGATGGACTCAGATCAAAAGTGCGATCGCAACTGTTTGGTCAAGTAAAACCGATTTATCGTGGGATGACATCGTACCGAGGTCTGACGAATTACATACCTAACACTTATAAACGTGGATACATCTGTGAATTTTTGGGTTCTGGCAAAGCCTTCGGATTTGTGACGATTGGTAAAGGGCGAATGTATTGGTATGTAGCATCTAAAGCCGCAGAAGGACAATCTGACGCACCTGTAGGTCGCAAGCAAGAACTTCAGGAAATTTTTCAAGATTGGCCTACCCCCATTCCTGAACTCATTGCTGCAACCGATGAAACCAGTATTCTGAAGACTGATCTCTATGACCGTGTACCGATTCCCAAATGGAGCTTTTCAAACATCACGTTACTTGGTGATGCCGCACACCCAACTCTACCAACGATGGGACAAGGGGCGTGCATGGCAATTGAAGATGCGCTAGTCGTTACCCAGTGTTTGCTAGAACATTCAGACCCCGCAGAAGCTTTGCGCCAATACGAATCGCTGCGGCTGGTTCGCACCAAAAAGATTGTTGAACAATCTTTATTAATAGGAAAAGTTGCTCAATTAGAGAATTCTTTTGTTGTGGCAGTAAGAAATACATTAATGAAGTTGTTGTCACAACAGTTTGACAATGACTATAGAGCTATTCATGCTTACAGAGTTAGCTTGAAACTCGATAAATACTGATTTTAGCGCTCTTTCAAGAAACAAGGCAGGAGGCTCAGTTGGCAGAAGGGAAAAGGATTTGACTTGTTTCTTCCATCCATAACGGAAACGAGCGCGTCCGTAAACAGCTTCCATCACTCTTGTATTTGTCTGAGAAATTTTAGATGAATCCAGAGGCATAGGTAACGGGAAAAGCAAAGCGGAGAAAAAAACTAAACCATAACTACCGCCAGTATCAGTTAAAACTGGGGTAGTTGCGGTAACAGTTAAACTAAATACTCCCAACACTTAAAAATTAGTCATTTTTCACAATACATAAATCTCTCACGCTCTTGATACCATTTCTTTGTGAGGCTGCGCCAAATCCTTTTAACTTCATTCTTTCTTTGTGTCCTTAAATTTATTTATAGGAATTATTAATTTTGAATGCGTGAATTTTGAATTCCCCGTACCCCTGCGGGGAAGCAAGCTACGCGTAGCGTCTTGCAGAGAAGGGGTTGACGTATACGATCCGCCAAAAGAATACTCAGAGAAGCTAAAACAAGAATCGTCATTATCTTGCACGAGTTCACCGAAAAACTTTATGCTATTCTAAGTCAGAACAAATGCGCTCGTTGCTCTATTAAATTATTACTTTATTACTTAAAGTATTAAATTGTACCCACATAAACCAATTCATCCCTTCATTCAGCAACGCCCTATTTATACACTATTATCATTGAAATCATCTGATTTCAGGGAGCATTTGGTAAGCGATTGAAACTCTTTCATCTAAAGGAGTGGTTATAGTTTTTATGTTGGAACCAGAAAAAGAAGATTTACAATTTGATATTAATCAATTAGTTACTCAAGCTTTGCGAAACTCACAACCATCAGTGTGGTTTGAAGTTTTATATGCCAAAGCTAAAGGTAATGCAGCACAAATTCCTTGGGCTAAGTCAGCTCCTCATCCTTATTTGCAAGATTGGTTGACCAATCATGAACAATTGAAAACTGGACAAAAAACCCTAGTTATTGGTTGTGGTTTAGGAGATGACGCCGAAGCTTTAGCTCATCTGGGGTTTGAGGTAACTGCTTTTGATATTTCTCCAAGTGCGATCGCTTGGTGTCAACAGCGATTTCCAGATTCGACTGTTAACTATCTAGTTGCAGATTTATTTGCAATTCCCTCACAATGGCATCAAGCCTTTGATTTTGTGTTTGAATGTCGCAATATTCAAGCTTTGCCGTTAAATCTACGTTATAGTGTTATTTCTTCAGTTGCCTCCCTTGTGGCTCCCGGTGGCACACTTCTAGTGATTACTCGTGTTCGGGATACAGAAGCTGAACCTTTTGGCCCACCTTGGGCATTATCAGACTCGGAACTAGCCCAGTTTGAAAGTTTGGGATTACAGCAAGTAGAAAAGATTATATACCTAGAGTCTGAGCAAATTGACGTTAAGAAAGTGCGGATTGAATATCAAAAAATAACATGATTTGTTACTGTCAATAAGTTGGTTGTAAGCAAGAGTAATTGGCTAGCGATCGCGCCGGACTACGGTTATTCTTGCGGTTCACGCAACACACAATACTAATTAGTGTCTTCGTCAGTGAGAAAGCCACAAGAATATCCTGGCATTGAGTAGCAATTTCTGGACGATCAATTAAACATTGTGTTAATCCCCTAAGTGAACAAATAATGCTTGGCTAATTTGTTCACTTAGGGGATTGTTAAGAAGTCCAAAAACGAAATCTCAAACGATGCCTATGTTGGGGTGCGCCTACGCAGCTTCATCTAGAGATTGATTATAGCAACAATGCAGATCCAACTATTGCCCGTTTTAATGAACTGCTATAAAAACCAGAAAAACGGGTCAACTCGTACAGTTGAAAATGATTTTTAGACTAGCTCTTTGACATTTTGCCGTTCGTCCGCAGTTGATTCACTAAAAACAGCTACGTACAACCATCCTGCTAAAATAGCCCCAAAAATCGGAGCTATCCAGAACAGCCAGACTTGGGAAAAAAGTTCTACACCTGCAAATAGAGCAACTCCAGTACTACGGGCAGGATTAACCGAAGTATTGGTTACAGGAATACTAATCAGGTGAATTAAAGTGAGTCCAAAACCAATTGCCAGTGGTGCAAATCCTTTAGGAGCACGCCTATCAGTCACACCCAGAATAATCAGTAGAAACATGAAAGTCATCACAACTTCACTAATGAAGCAAGCAAACAGCGTGTAACTACCTGGAGAATGAGTACCGTAACCGTTG
The DNA here is from genome assembly GCF_036917535.1 of Nostoc sp. Classification (GTDB taxonomy): domain Bacteria; phylum Cyanobacteriota; class Cyanobacteriia; order Cyanobacteriales; family Nostocaceae; genus Nostoc. Next base: position 311,946 of record NZ_JBALDA010000090.1, on the reverse strand, counting down.
GTAGCCAGTGGATTGGAGCCAGTCAGGGTAAATCCAGTTTTGCCGCTAGCAATCAGGTAGATAATGCCCGCAGCAACAACTGCACCGATTACTTGAGAGACGATATAAGGTAGTAAGTCAGATCCCGGAAAGCGCTTACCTGCCCACAGTCCAAAGGAAACAGCTGGATTGAAATGACCACCAGAAATATGACCAAGAGCATAAGCCCCTGTGAGGACAGTAAGCCCGAATGCCAAAGATACACCTACTAATCCAATACCCAATGGAAAAGAAGTATTCTCGCTGATTTTTGCAGCATCTGCTGTATAGGCTGCGGCTAGAACAGCACTACCACAGCCACCTAAAACAAGCCAAAATGTGCCGATAAATTCTGCCAAACAACGTTTTGTGAGAGACATTTTTGGAAAATTCCTTGTTTCGCTACAAATGAGTGATAGTTACGTTACACAATGTTTAAGTTATTCGTGTCAACAGAAAATCTATTGCCTTTGTTACGTTATGAAACTAAATCAAAAAAAATAGGAATTTTTTTCTCAATAGTTAATTAAGGATGATAAAATATGAAAATACAGCAAAAGCTAAAATAACAGAAAAAATACTTAATTTCTTAATAATTTTGCTCTCATAATAAATTTGTTGCAATCCGTTGGTCTTAGCTTTAAAAACCTTAAATTGCGTAGCTTGCTTATCTAGTAATGGTATGAAGGCAGACCCAACAAATCACCAAAAATGTTGGGCTTAATTCTTCAAACCAACTTCCGATTTTCATTCACTCAACTGTGTTGAAATTTTTGCTTTAATAGTTTAATCTTCAACACTCCCACACCAGAAAGTATGGGAATGTTACGCAGTTAGCTCGTCTAAAATTGAATTTATTCGTCAATCTGCCATGAATCCTTAGTTAATTCTTCATCCAGAATTTTCTTAGGACGCACGATGATAATAATTTGTCCTAGTAGAGGAATTTCTGGCTCAGTTTCAAACCACTGAAAATCTAATTCACCACCATTTTCAACGACAAAGTAGCTAGAGGCATCCCATTCTCGTTGGGCACGATCTACCACAACTAAGACTGGCTCCGTTTGGCTTTGGGTTTGGATGGGGAAGCGATCGCTATTTGCTAAAATCACTACTGGATCTTCTGCCGCCAGTAGCACTTGCCAACCTGGTAAGGGCACCCAAGCTTGCTCTCCAGAAAACTTGACCATCCGAAATGGTTCCATTTCTGTCAGTATGGGTACAGCTTGCAAGTCTTGCCGCGATAATGGCAACTCGCCTACCACAGGTAAAATACGGGGTAACTGTTCCTCAAATTCCAGACGGTAAAAGGGAAAAATAGGCGCTGGACGCTGGGGAACGGTAGTAAAATCAGTCAGCAGCTGTTCGATTTTTTGCCTTGCACCTGGCGTATGAGCAAAACGCAAACCTTTGGCGATTAGGCGCGATCGCTGTTGTAAATCTGCATTTTGGCGTGCCAGTTTCCAAACTTGGTGAGCAACAGCATCCCCAGGATGAGCAGAAAACCCTTCTGGTAAAGTACGGAAATAGGAGAATTCTTTAATTGCTTTTGCCACTTCTTTTACTTCATCAGCGTTAAGTTTGTGGACAAAAATCAATTCGGCGGCGGCGGCGCGTTCTTCTTGAGTAAGTAAACGTAGCTCGTATAAAACATCGCTGCCACGTGTAGCATAGTGCGATCGCGTTTCTGGCGATACTCCAAACTTTTCCAAAGAATTGTAAACTTGAGAACCAACAACCACCTGGTTTTGTTGAATCGGCTCAAATCCAGTCGCCTCAAAAATTTCTTGAGGGTTGTAACCGATTTTTAGCAAAGAGGCGATCGCGGTTCCCCATTCCACCCAGTTGCCTTGTTTTTGCCTCAGCCTTCGCAGTAACTCTTGTGCTACATCGTTGGTAGTATTATCTTCGGGATTCTGAGTGTTGGGTGGTAAATCAGTCATAATCGGAGTGCGAGCTTCAACTTGAGAGGTTAATCAACACCTCATGAGCAAGTCTTATTCTAATCTATACCCAGACCTACACCTCATCCACGATCAAAACTGCCATAGTTTCGCTAATTTAGTTGGTTTTTATAGGGCAGCATTTTTTAATTTAGATATTTAGACAAATTTCCTCTGTAGCGCTCACTATTAGCGTTCTCAAATATGCAAAATAACTCCGTATAAACCCTTGGCAATTTTCGGCTATTCTCAACTAAACTGGTATGGAATATAACAAGAGAGTGAATATTTAAAGGAAAATCTTATGGATAAACCTAATCTCGAAATTGATAAAGTCCAATCTCAAGTTATGACTCTCGAACGACCAAAAAAGCTGAAAATCTTGGTAGTTGACGATGAGCCAGATAATCTCGATTTACTTTATCGCACATTTCGACGCGACTTTAATGTTCTCAAAGCTGATAGTGGGGTGAACGCCCTACAAGTTTTGGCAGCAGAAGGTGAGGTAGCGGTGATTATCTCCGATCAACGGATGCCAGAAATGAAAGGGACTGAGTTTCTCAGCAAGACTGTACCTCAGTTCCCCGATACAGTGAGAATAATTCTCACTGGATTTACTGATATTGAAGACTTGGTAGAAGCGATTAATGCCGGACAAGTCTATAAATATATCACCAAGCCTTGGGACCCAGGGGAACTGAAGGCGGTGGTGCAAAGAGCAGCAGAAACCTACGACTTGCTCAAGCAACGTACAGAAGAATTACGCCGTGCTCATGCTCAAATGGCGCTGCTAAGTGTTTTGGTACAGTTAACTCAAGCCGCTTCTAGCTTAGAAGAAACTCTTGCTCCCATTGCTAGAGCTGTGAGTGAAACTTTTGGGGCAGACGGCTGTATTTTACAACTTACAGATGGAAATACCCTGGTTGCGACTCAAGGAACTTACAGCGATACAGGTACAATAGAAAATTGGCTATCTCAAGACCCACTAACTACCGAAGCGATGGCCACGGGACAAATGCAAGTTTCCTTAAATGTACTGAAAGACACTAAATTAGTTGATACGATTCACTACAAAAATACGGGTGTGCAAGCACATTTAGTGATCCCAATTAGCTATCGTAATCAACTTTTAGGTGTATTGTCGCTACAGTGGAAACAACCCTGCACTTTGCGAGAAGATGAATTAGTGCTAATTAATTTATCAGCACAACTAGTGGCGATCGCTCTTACTAGTAGTGGCTGCCATCAAACCATTGTGTAGTTGTCATTAGTCATTAGTCATTTGTCCTTTGTCAAATACCAATGACTAATGCCCAATGCCCCATGCCCAATGCCCCATGCCCAATGCCCAATGACTAACAAAATTCAGTCCATTTTTAACCGTATTGCTCCAGTTTATGACCAGTTGAACGATTGGTTGAGTCTGGGACAACATCGAATCTGGAAGGAAATGGCAGTAAAATGGAGTGCAGCTAAACCAGGAGATACTGCATTAGATTTGTGTTGCGGTAGTGGTGATTTAGCTTTACGTTTAGCACGGCGTATAGGAGCAACAGGACAGGTGTATGGAGTGGATTTTTCCCAAAACCTGCTAGAAAACGCTAAAGAACGCTCCCAAAGGCAGTACCCCCAACCTACTATCATCTGGGTAGAAGCTGATGTCCTCGATTTACCCTTTGACGACAACCAATTTGATGCCGCAACAATGGGCTATGGTTTAAGAAATGTTAAAGATATTCCCCGGAGTCTCCAAGAGTTATACCGTGTTTTGAAGCCGGGAGCTAAAGCCGCAATTTTAGACTTTCATCGACCGAGTAATCCTCAGCTACGCGCTTTTCAACAGTTGTATCTGGACAGTTTGGTGGTACCAGTTGCCAATTATTTAGGCTTAAAAGAAGAATACGCTTACATCAGTCCCAGCTTAGATCGCTTTCCCATCGGTAAAGAGCAAATAGAGTTAGCTCATCAAGTTGGTTTTGCAGTTGCCACACACTATCCCATTGCGAACGGTATGATGGGAGTGCTAGTGCTTAGTAAGTTAGGAGTTATTAGTTAAAAGTTATGAATTATAAGTAGTAGATAAATTGTCATTTAAAATTTATCATTCTTAACTCCTAACTCTTGTACAGACGCGATTAATCGTGTTTCTACTCCTAACCTCTTGTACAGACGCGATTAATCGTGTCTCTAATGCTAGCTCCTAACTTTTTTAATTCTTCCCTTGGACTGGTCTCATCTTTGGCTTTATGTGTCTCCCCCGGTACTGGGTGGAATTATTGGCTATTTCACAAATGATATAGCCATCAAAATGTTGTTCCGTCCTTACCGAGCAATTTATATCGCTGGACAAAGAGTACCCTTCACACCTGGATTGATCCCCCGCAATCAGGAGCGTCTGGCTAAAAACATTTCCAATACAATCATGGGGTCACTGTTGACACCACAAGAATTGCAAAATCTGGCGCGGCGTTTGTTGCAAACAGAACGCGTGCAAGCAGCAATTCTCTGGTTGTTGCGCTTGGCAATTGAACAAATAAAAACAGATAAAAATGAGAAAAGTGCCAAAATTGTAGCCGGAATTTTGCGGGATTTACTAGGGGAATCCTTGCCACGATTGCTCAAGGTTTTAGCGCGGCGTGAAGACTTTTTGGAAGTGCAGATCAATCAAATTTTTGACCAGATATTGCTGGAATTTCAACTGAGTGAAGAACAAGCTACGCGGCTTGCTGATTGGTTGTTGCAAGTAGTTTTACCGCCGGATGTGCTGCGCCAAACGATAGTTGATTTTTTGACCGATCGCACCATTCAAATTATTGATGAAGGCTTCCGCGAAAAAACCAGTGGAACTTATTGGGTAGTAGCAAATTTGTTTGGCTTACGTAATACTCTTACACGGCTACGAACTTTTTGTTTGGATGAAAAAGAGGCTGCTAATACTCGCTTGCAGGAATTGACTCAAGATTTACAGATGCGCGATCGCATTCGTAAATTACTGCAAAATTTATCATTACAAAACTTGCCAATGGGGACGGTGCGTCAACTACGAAAGACCACCCGCGAAAGTGTCCGCCATTACCTGCAAAACAGTGGCAGTGATTTTTTACAAGGATTAACTGATTCTGTTGATTGGCAAAATATTGCTGTAGTGCTGCTGAATCGTCTTAGTACTTCACCCGTTGTCAGTACTTCTTTAGAAGTCATGAGTCAAGAGTTGGCTCTAATTTTAGAGAAGTATTTGGAAAAAGATTTAGAAGCAATTGTGGCGCAGGCTATTCCAATTTTGTCGATAGATGAAGTGATAGTTGACCGTGTAAAATCAACTTCACCGGCTGATTTAGAAGCTGCAATTGAGGGAATTGTCAAAAATGAATTGCAGGCGATTGTAACTTTAGGTGGTGTTTTAGGTTTTGTTATTGGGTTATTGCAGACGGTATTTTTAATATTAAGTCAATATTAATTTTTTGTTTTTATTTGTAAAATTTGATCAAATTATAGTTGCAATTTCGTCAAACTATGGAGTGAGTGGAATTGAGCGATGTCTACGACGGGCTACGCCTACGCCTTTTGAGAAGAGATATGAGTAAAAAGCGATCATCTAACTCAAAATCTGTGCTAAATCTAGCACAAACCCAGGTAATACATCCTCTCCTGATAAGCTAGTAGGCGATTGCAAAACCTCAACATCCTGTCCTGAGCGGTAAATTTCTACCTGTTGGTTTTGCGGATCAATCAGCCATCCTAAACGCACACCGTTGTCAATGTACTCCTGCATTTTTTGTTGCACAGTCTTTAAACTGTCTGAAGCAGAGCGTAATTCTACCGCAAAATCTGGAGTGATCGGTAGAAATTTGTCGGGGTCTGGATTTAGGGCTTCTAATCGCTCTCGGCTGACCCAAGATGCATCGGGAGAGCGATTTGCACCATTAGGAAGTTTGAAACCTGTTGAGGAGTCAAAAGCCAAACCTGTGCCATCAGCGTCAGCCCAATTACCTAAGCGCTGTGTAAGTCTACTATTTCGATTTCCGCTTTCCCATCCAGTTGGTGGCATGATAATTAATTCTCCCTCTGCCGTGCGCTCAAGTCGCAAATCTTGATTATTTTGACACAGTTGGAAGAACTGCTCATCTGTTAGTTCAATGGCGGGGCTGAGGTTCAGAATCAGGGCAGTCATAATTGCCTTTTAATCTTGCTAACTGTAGCGTAGCACTTGTTCAACCTAGTTTGAAATACAAACTTTAATTTATCTTCTTTAGAAAGATTTTCGATTGTAATTTACTCTAAACATTGCTGAAAAAATAGCAAATTTTTATCTTGATTTTTAAAGGTTTGTCAGGTTAAATAAAACCTCTACCTTCTTCTTTATTTAGCCAGTTAATAACCCCTGTTAGTCTGTTAGACTTATTCAGAAAATATACTTCTTCAGCAACTTTTTCTGACGAAGGGTTAGGGCAGCTAAATCTGGATCGGTTACCACCAGAAGAAGTTTTGAAACTGCTAGTCAAAGAAGCGATCGCCTATGAAGCTGCAAACATCAAGTTGAGAACACCAAGTTCCGAGTTCAAGACACTAAATTCCAAGAAGAGAACATCAAACTTCGAGTTGAGAACACCAAACTTCGAGTTCGGATTTGTACCACTGTGGCAACCCCCGTTCATCAGCCGTTCCACATAAAAGTTGTATATTTTATTGTGTTCACACTCAACAGTCATTCTGATTTCTTCAATTGTTTAAATTTTTAGTTGTAGAAATAAAAGGACGAACTCATGGCAAATTCAGTTTTCAACTTATCTAACCTTAACGGCACGTCGGGCTTCACCATCAACAACATCGGCCGTTTCGACAACTCTGTCAGCAGTGCGGGAGACATCAACAGCGACGGTATTGACGACCTGATTATTGGGGCATCTAGTGCCGCCGACTACTCAGGGCAGAGCTACGTGGTGTTTGGCAGGAAGTCCGGTTTTGCTGCCCAATTCAACCTCTCCACCCTCAACGGTACTAATGGCTTTACCATCAACGGCATCAATCCAAGTGACACTTCAGGCAGGTCTGTCAGCAGTGCGGGAGACATCAACGGCGACGGTATTGACGACCTAATTATCGGGGCAGATGGTGCCGAGCCCAACGACACCCCATCTGGGCAGAGCTACGTGGTGTTTGGTAGCAAGTCCGGTTTTGGTGCCCAATTCGACCTCTCCACCCTCAACGGTACTAATGGCTTTACCATCAACGGCATCAATCCAGGTGACCGTTCAGGCAACTCTGTCAGCAGTGCGGGAGACATCAACGGCGACGGTATTAACGACCTGATTATCGGAGCATATAGTGCCTCCTCCAACGGCTATGCCTCAGGGCAGAGCTACGTGGTGTTTGGCAGCAAAAAAGGTTTTGATGCAAACTTTGACCTCTCCACCCTCAACGGCAATAATGGCTTTACCATCAACGGCATCAATCCAAGTGACACTTCAGGCAGGTCTGTCAGCAGTGCGGGAGACATCAACGGCGACGGTATTGACGACCTAATTATCGGGGCAGATGGTGCCGAGCCCAACGGCAACGATTCTGGGCAGAGCTACGTGGTGTTTGGCAGGAAGTCCGGTTTTGCTGCCCAATTCAACCTCTCCACTCTCAACGGTACTAATGGCTTTGCCATTAACGGCATCAATCCAGGTGACCGTTCAGGCAGGTCTGTCAGCAGTGCGGGAGACATCAACGGCGACGGTATTGACGACCTGATTATCGGGGCACAATATGCTTCCCCCAACGGCACCCTGTCTGGGCAAAGCTACGTGGTGTTTGGCAACGACGGGGGTTTTGATGCCCAATTCAATCTCTCCACCCTCAACGGTACTAATGGCTTTGCCATCAACGGCATCAATCCAGGTGACTTTTCAGGCTACTCTGTTAGCAGTGCGGGAGACTTCAACAGCGATGGTATTGACGACCTGATTATCGCGGCACCAGCTGCCTCCCCCAACGGCACCAGTTCAGGGCAAAGCTATGTGGTGTTTGGCAGTAAGGGCAGTTTTGGTGCCCAACTCAACCTCTCCACCCTCAACGGCAATAACGGCTTTGCCATCAACGACATCTATCCAGGTGACTTTTCAGGCATGTCTATCAGCAGTGCGGGAGACATCAACGGTGACGGTGTTGACGACCTGATTTTCGGGACACATGGTGTCACCCAAGCGGACCTCAACGGCTCAGGGCAGAGCTATGTGGTGTTTGGCAACCGCGCCCCCGTTCTCGACCTCAACGGTAACTCACAGGGTATTGATTTTAGCACCACCTTTAGCGGCACTCTCGTCTCCATCATTGATCACGACTTTACCCTCAGCGACAACAACACTACCCTAGTAGGTGCCACCATCACCATTACCAATCTCTTGAAAGGCGCTACCGAAACTCTCAATGCCACTACTGTTGGTAATATCACGGCTACCTACAACCCCACCACAGGCACTCTCACCCTTAGCGGCACGGATACCATTGCCAATTACCGACAAGTCCTCAACAGCCTTACCTACAACAGTACAGCTACCACTGTTAACACCACAATTGAGTTTGTCGTCGATGACGGAGAGGCTCCTCTTAACACCAGTGCAGTTGCAACCACCACCTTAGGTTTTGTCCAGAAATTGATCACGGGAACCAAGAGTGCAGATATCCTCACAGGCACACGCAACAATAATATCATCGAGGGCAAAGCTGGTAACGACAAGCTCACTGGTAACGGTGGTCGAGACAAATTCATCTTCCGTCCTGGCGATGGCATCGACATCATCACCGACTTTGGCGGCATCGGTAAAGGCACAAATCCTTCAGCAGGGGTGATTGCTGAAGTTGATACCTTGGATTTTACAGGATCGGAATTGACTGCTAAAAATATGCAATTAACTCAAAATGGTAACAATCTAGAAGTAACTTTTGAGGATGTTGCTAATACCAAAGTCATTCTGCGAAACTTTCAATTAGAAAACTTGGATAATTTACCAGCATCTGATACCAGATCAGCGATCAGCAATATCCTATTTAATAACCAGACGATCATCACTGACAGTTTTGATGTCTTTGATGCCAACTCCACTCAAACTAACTTGTTTAACAAGAACACGGTGACTTTTCTCAATGACCTTAACAATAACATCACGGGTTTTTACAACTCAAATGATGTGATTAATGGTCAGGGAGGTGATGACATCATCAACGGCTTGGGTGGCGATGATTTGCTGCGCGGTGGTACTGGTAATGATACCCTCATCGGAGATTCTGGTTATAGTAACTATTATAACTTTGGCTCTGATACTCTCGTTGGCGGTGCTGGTAATGACGTACTCACAGGTGGTGCTGATGATGACAGATTCGTTTACAACACCAGTGCTGCTTTTAACCGCACTGATGTTGGTCTAGATACCATTAGTGACTTCAACAGTTCTGACAGTTCTGACAGTTCTGAAAGTGACAAGATTGTACTGAGTAAGACTACCTTTAATGCAGTTACTTCTGTTCCGGGAATAGGTTTTAGTAACGAGAGTGATTTTCAAAGTATTGGTTTAGACCTGTCACAATTGACAATTGTAGAGGGGATTAGCAGCGCCAAGATTATCTACGATGCGGTAAATGGGCAGTTGTTCTACAACGAAAATGGCAATGCGCCTGGTTTCGGCAGTGGCGGTCAATTTGCGACTCTGGTTGGTGCGCCAAATCTCTCGGCATCTGACTTTATTATCCAAGCGTAATTCCCTTGGAACACTAAACTTCGAGTTCTGAATAGCAAATTTCCAGTCCCGAACATCAAACTTCGAGTTGAGAACACCAAACTTCGAGAAGAGAACACTAAACTACTAGCTCAGAACACCAAACTTCAAGAAGAGAACATCAAACTTCGAGTTCAAAACATTAAACTTTGAGTTTTAAACACAAAACTTCGAGTTCCAAACACCAAACTTCGAGTTCGGATTTGTACCACTGTGGCAACCCCCGTTCATTAGCTGTTCCACATAAAAGTTGTATATTTCATTGTGTTCACACTCAACAGTCATTCTGACTTCTTCAATTGTTTAAATTTTTAGTAGTAGAAACAAAAGGACGAACTCATGGCAAATTCAGTTTTCAACTTATCTAACCTCAACGGTATTAACGGCTTTGCCATTAATATCGATAGATTTGACAGTTCAGGCATCGTTAGCAATGCGGGAGACATCAACGGCGACGGTTTTGACGACTTGATTATCGGGGCAAGGAATGCCGACCCCAATGGTGCTTATTCAGGGCAAACCTACGTAGTATTTGGCAGCCAGAAAAGTTTTGGTGCCCAATTCAACCTCTCCACCCTCAACGGTACAAATGGCTTTGCCATCAACGGTAACTATTATACCCAATTAAGCTACTCTCTTAGCAGTGCGGGAGATATCAACGGCGACGGTCTTGACGACCTGATTATCAACGCAGCAGGTAACAGGCAGAACTACGTGGTGTTTGGCAGCAAAGGAGATTTTGATGCCAGCATTGACGCTTCCACCCTCAACGGTGCGTCGGGCTTTGCCATCAATAAGTTTGACAACACAATAATAACTGTTAGCAGTGCGGGAGACATCAACGGCGACGGTCTTGACGACCTGCTTTTCGGGGCACCAACTTTTGGTTCCAACCCCTTTAAATCAGCGTCAGGGCGGGGGTACGTGGTGTTTGGCAGCAAGAAAAGTTTTGGTGCCCAATTCAACGTCTCTACCCTCAACGGCACAAATGGCTTTGTCATTAAAGCCATCAATCCAGGTGACATTTTAGGTACTTCTGTCAGCAGTGCGGGAGACATCAACGGCGACGGCATCGACGACCTGATTATCGGGGCACCAGGTGCCGACCCCAATGGTTCTTATTCAGGGCAGAGCTACGTGGTATTTGGCAGCAAGTCTGGTTTTAGTGCCCAATTTAACCTCTCCACCCTTAACGGTATTAATGGCTTTGCCATTAACGGCATCAATCCAAGTGACGCTTCAGGCATTTCTGTTAGCAGTGCAGGAGACATCAACGGCGACGGTCTTGACGATCTGATTATCAACGGTAGGGACTTCAACAGTTCTAAGCAAAGCTACGTGGTGTTTGGCAGCAAGGAAAGTTTTGGTGCCCAATTCAACCTCTCCACCCTCAATGGCACTAATGGCTTTGCCATCAACGTCATCAATGCAAATGAGGGTTCATCTGTCAGCAGTGCGGGAGACTTCAACGGCGACGGTCTTGACGACCTGATTATCGGGGCACCACTTGCCTCCCCCAACGGCACCAAATCAGGGCAGAGCTACGTGGTATTTGGCAGCAAGGAAAGTTTTGGTGCCCAATTCAACCTCTCCACGCTCAACGGCACTAATGGCTTTGCCATTAACGGCATCAATCCAGATGACCATTCAGGCTTTTCTGTCAGCAGTGTGGGAGACTTCAACGGCGACGGTCTTGACGACCTGATTATCGCGGCAGGAGGTCTCTGGGGCGACGGCTTCATCTCAGAGCACGTCTCAGGGCAGAGCTATGTGGTGTTTGGCAACCGCGCTCCCGTCCTCGACCTCAACGGTAACTCACAGGGTATTGATTTTAGCACCACCTTTAGCGGTACTCCCGTCTCCATCATTGATCACGACTTTACCCTGAGCGACAACAAAACTACCCTAGCAGGTGCCACTATCACCATTACCAATCTCTTGAAAGATGCTACCGAAACTCTCAATGCCACTACTGTTGGTAATATCACGGCTACCTACAACCCCACCACAGGCACTCTCACCCTTAGCGGCACGGATACCATTGCCAATTACCGACAAGTCCTCAACAGCCTTACCTACAACAGTACAGCTACCACTATTAACACCACAATTGAGTTTGTCGTCGATGACGGAGAGGCTCCTCTTAACACCAGTGTAGTGGCAACTACTACCTTGGGTTCTATCCAGAAATTCATCACGGGAACCAAGAGTGCAGATATTCTCACAGGCACACGCAACAATAATATCATCGAGGGCAAAGCTGGTAACGACAAGCTCACTGGTAACGGTGGTCGAGACAAATTCATCTTCTTAAGAGGCGATGGCATCGACATCATCACCGACTTTGGCGGCATCGGTAAAGATTCAAAACCTTCAGCAGGGGTGATTTCTCAAGTTGACACGTTGGATTTTACAGATAGTGGATTGACTGCTAAAAATCTGCAATTAACTCAAAATGGCAACAATCTAGAAGTAACTTTTGAAGATGTCGCTAACACCAAAGTCATTCTGCAAAACTTCAAATTAGAAAACCTGGATGATTTACCAGCATCTGATACCAGACCAGCTATTGGCAATATCCTGTTTGATCAAAAGATCAGCATCACTGACAGTTTTGATGTCTTCGATGCTAACTCCACTCAAACTAACTTGTTTAACAAGAACACGGTAACTTTCCTCAATGACCTTAACAATAACATCACGAGTTTTGACAACTCAAATGATGTGATTAATGGTCAGGGAGGTGATGACATCATCGACGGTAAGGATGGCAATGATTTGCTGCGCGGTGGTACTGGTAATGATACCCTCATCGGTAATTTTGGCGATGATACTCTCGTTGGCGGTGCAGGTGCTGATAGATTTCTTTTCAACACCATTCCTACTTTTTACAGCCCTGATATAGATACCATTAGTGACTTCAACAGTTCTGAAGGTGACAAAATTGTATTGGATAAGACTATTTTTAGTGCGATCGCTTCTACTCCCGGAACAGGTTTCAGTAACAAGAGTGATTTTCAAGTCACTAATTTAGGTCAAGCCAGCACAGCGAGAATTGTCTACAACCCTGTGACTGGGCAATTGTTCTACAACCAAAATGGCAGTGCGGAGGGTTTCGGCAATGGCGGTCAATTTGCGACTCTGGTTGGTGCGCCAAATCTCTCGATATCTGACTTTATTATTCAAGCGTAACTCGCTTGGAACAGCAAACTTCGAGAAGAGATTTGTACCACTGTGGCAACCCCCGTTCATTAGCTGTTCCACATAAAAGTTGTATATATTTCATTGTGTTCACACTCAACAGTTATTCTGACTTCTTCAATTGTTTAGATTTTTAGTAGTAGAAATAAAAGGACGCACTCATGGTAAGTTCAGTTTTCAACTTATCTAACCTTAACAGCACAAATGGCTTTGCCATCAACGGCATCAATCCAGATGACCATTCAGGCAACCCTGTTAGCAGTGCCGGAGACATCAATGGCGACGGTCTAGACGACCTGATTATCGGGGCAGATGGTGCCGACCCCAACGGCGACTCCTCAGGGCAAACCTACGTGGTGTTTGGCAGCAAGAAAAGTTTTGGTGCCCAATTCTACCTCTCCACCCTCAACGGCACGTCGGGCTTTGCCATCAACGGTATCAAGCCAGATGACTTATCAGGCAACTCTGTTAGCAGTGCCGGAGACATCAATGGCGACGGTCTAGACGACCTGATTATCGGGGCAGATAGTGCCTCCCCCAACGGCATCACCTCAGGGCAAACCTACGTGGTGTTTGGCAGCAAGAAAAGTTTTGGTGCCCAATTTAACCTTTCCACTGTCAACGGCACTAATGGTTTCACCATTAACGGCTTCAATATATATGACTCCTTAGGCAACTCTGTTAGCAGTGCCGGAGACATCAACGGCGACGGCATTGACGATCTGATTATCGGGGCACCCTTTGCTGATCCCAACGACATCAGCTCAGGGCAAACCTACGTGGTGTTTGGCAGTAAGAAAAGTTTTGGTGCCCAATTCGACGTCTCCACCCTCAACGGCACAAATGGCTTTGCCATCAACGGCATTAATGAAGATGACTCCTTAGGCAATTCTGTTAGCAGTGCGGGAGACATCAACGGCGATGGTATTGACGACCTAATTATCGGGGCAGATGGTGCCTCTCCCAATGGCGACCCTTCAGGGCAAACCTACGTGGTGTTTGGCAGCAAAAAAAGTTTTGGTGACCAATTTAACCTCTCCACCCTCAACGGCACAAATGGCTTTGCCATCAACGGCATCAATCCAGATGATCGTTCAGGCTACTCTGTTAGCAGTAGCGGAGACATCAACGGCGATGGTATTGACGACCTGATTATCGGGGCAGAATATGCCGACCCCAACGGCACCAGTTCAGGGCAAAGCTACGTAGTGTTTGGCAGCAAGGAGGGTTTTGGTGCCAAACTCAACCTCTCCACCCTCAACGGCACAAATGGCTTTGCCATCAACGGCATCAATCCAGATGATCGTTCAGGCTACTCTCTTGGCAGTGCCGGAGACATCAACGGCGACGGTATTGACGACCTGATTATCGGGGCACCCCTTGCTGATCTCAACGGCACCAATTCAGGACAAAGCTATGTGGTGTTTGGCAGCAAGTCCGGTTTTGGTGCCCAATTCGACCTCTCCACCCTCAACGGCACAAATGGCTTTGCCATCAACGGCATCAATCCAGATGACCGTTCAGGCTACTCTCTTGGCAGTGCCGGAGATATCAATGGCGACGGTATTGACGATTTGATTATCGGGGCACCCTTTGCTGACCCCAACGACATCATCAGCTCAGGACAGAGCTACGTGGTGTTTGGCAACCGCGCCCCCGTTCTCGACCTCAACGGCAACTCACAGGGTATTGATTTTAGCACCACCTTTAGCGGCACTCCCGTCTCCATTGTCGATCCCAACTTTACCCTCAGCGACAACGACACTACCTTAGCTGGTGTTACTATCACCATTACCAATCTCTTAGATGGCGCTGCCGAAACTCTCAATGCCACTGCCATCGGTAACATCACTACTACCTACAACCCCACCACAGGCACTCTCACTCTTAGCGGCACGGATACCATTGCCAATTATCGACAAGTCCTCAGCAGCGTTACCTACAACACTACAGCTACCACTGTTAATAGCACAATTGAGTTTGTCGTCGATGACGGGCAAGGTTTTAGCAACACCAGTGCAGTGGCAACCACCACTTTGGGTTTTGTCCAAAAATTGATCACGGGCACAAGTAGTGCAGATATCCTCATCGGCACACGCAACAATAATATCATCGAGGGCAAAGCTGGTAACGACAAGCTCACAGGTAATGGTGGTCGAGACAAATTCATCTTCTCAAAAGGCGATGGTATCGACACCATAACCGACTTTGGCGGCATAGGTATTGATTCAAATCCATCAGCGGCGGTAATTGCTGAAGTTGATACCTTGGATTTTACTAAATTAGGATTGACTGCTAAAAATCTGCAATTAAATCAAAATGGCAATAATCTAGAATTCACTTTTGAAGATACAAGCAATACCAAAGTCATTCTGCAAAACTTCAAATTAGAAAACTTGAATAATTTACCAGCATCTGATACCAGCCCAGCTATTGGCAATATTTTGTTTGATAACCAGAGGGGCATCGTTGACAGTTTTGATGTTTTTGATGCCAACTCCACTCAAACTGACTTGTTTAACCGAAACACCGTTACATTCCTCAATGACCTTAACAATAACATTACGGGTTTTAAGGACTCCGACGATGTGATTAATGGTCAGGGAGGTGATGACAGCATCGACGGCAAGGGTGGCAATGATTTCTTGCGGGGTGGAACTGGTAATGATATCCTCATCGGTGGTGCTGGCGATGATACTCTGGTTGGCGGTGCTGGCAATGACGTACTCACAGGTGGTGAGGGTATTGACAGATTCCTTTACAACACCAATGCTGCTTTTGACAGCACTGATGTTGGTCTAGATAGTATTAGTGGGTTCTACGGTGTATTTTTTGCAACCACTACACAAAGTGACAAGATTGTATTGGATAAAACTACCTTTAATACAATTACTTCTGTTCCGGGAATAGGTTTTAGTAACGAGAGTGATTTTGAAATCACTTCTACAGCGGGGACTAGCACAGCGAAAATTGTCTACGATCCTGTGAGTGGGCAGTTGTTCTACAACGAAAATGGCAGTACGGCTGGTTTCGGCAGCGGTGGGCTATTTGTGACTCTAACTGGTGCGCCAATTCTCAAGGCATCTGATTTTATTATCCAAGCGTAGTTGGCTTAGAACAGCAAACTTTGAGTTCCAAACAGCAAACTTTGAGTTCGGAACATTAAATTTTGAGTTCTAAAGACCAAACTTCGAGTTCAGCACACCAAACTCCAAGCTTGGAACACCAAACTTCGAGTTCCAAACATCAAACTCCAAGCTTGGAACACCAAAGTTTAATACCATTTCACACAAACCCTGATAGTCAGTAGGAAGTAGGGTGTGTTATGCCGTAGGTGGGAGCACCTTGAATTGTTGATGGTGCGTTGTCGCGCAGCACAACGCACCCTACTATATTTAAATTTCTTAACTTACCCAAAATTAAGAAAAACGAACCACATTCGCGCAGAAGACGCACCAGAAGAGTGCAAAAAAAAGGTAGCGCCGCGTATTTTCTCCCCATTGTAGGACTGCCGTCACAAAGAAATAAAAGTTTCATATCATGTCCGCGATTAAATTTAAGTTTCTTGATTATAAATTCCGTACAGCACCACTAGTCTTCAACTTGGGATAAGCAATGCGTTTGTGATGAAATTGCTGCCAAACATCCACAAATATCTGGGCAATTTGTGACATTTCTTCTCTTGTTAGTCCTGAATCTATGAGTTGATTTTCTTGCCACTTGGCACGCAGAATATTATTGAGCATTGCTAAAGCTTGTTCAGTGGAGACATCTTTGAGCGATCGCTTCTCTCCCACAGATTTAGCCGATACTTGCAGCGATCGCAGCGCTGCTTCGCAAGAATCTGCTAACATGACAATTCCAGTTTCCCGTGATTGAGGAATGGGGCCATCGTAGCGAAAATCTGCATCGTCTACAGTTAAACTTGGATCTGACTGAGCCATTTGCTGGGCTTGGTGATGGAAATAGGCAATTAGCATTGTTCCTTGATGTTCGGGAATAAAAGCTTGAATTGCCGTAGGTAAAAGGTGTTTGCGCGCCATTACCAACCCTTCAGTTACGTGCTTTTTAATAATTTCTGCACTCTTCCAAGGATCTTTAATCTCTGTATCGTGTTTATTTGGCCCCCCCATTTGATTTTCAATAAAGCCAAGAGGGTCGTGCATTTTGCCAATATCATGATATAATGTGCCAGCCCTGACTAGTTCAACATTGCATCCTAATTCTTTGGCAGCAGCTTCAGCCAGAGTAGCCACAAGTAAGGTATGTTGAAAAGTTCCCGGAGTTTCAGTAGCGAGTCGTTTTAATAAAGGGCGGTTAGGGTTTGCCAGTTCTGCTAGGCGAATTGGAGTAACTAAATCAAAAACTTTTTCTAAATAAGGACTCAAACCCAAGGCGATAACACTCCAGCCTAAGCCGGATAAAGCAAATAATCCCGCTTCTTGGAAGACAATATACCAGGTTGAACCAAATACTTGACCAATTAAGATTTTAACAATCAGGTAAATGCCACCTTGAGTTAAGGCGATCGCAACGCCTAATAATGCCAACTCTTCACGCGATCGCAATCGTTGGGCAATGTAACTACCTAATATTGCTCCTCCTACACCAGCTAAAAGCGCAGCCTTGCTCATATCCAAGCTAATGGCTAATATCGGCCACAGCAGGCCGACAACTGTCAACCCCAAAGTCGGGCCGTAAAAGCTTCCCAACAATAAACCAAGGGCGCTCCAAGTGGTATAGGGCAATCCGATTACAATTACTCCTGGCACACTCAGAGTTAGCAATAACACTAATAAACGATCGCGTTGTCGCAATTCGTAATCAATATGGCGTTCTACCCAGACAAAAATGCTAATAGCGATCGCGATAACGCCTCCTAACTTCACCAACTCCTGCCACTTTATCTCCCGACGAATCAGGTGATAATACTCCAGTACCTGAAAGTTCCATGCAGTAATCTGCTCTCCTTTTTTGACAATTACCTCACCATGCCGTACCTGCACCATCACACGTGGTACATCAGCCGCAGCCTTTTGAGCGTTTTGTCTGGTTTGTTCTTCATCTTTTTGCAGATTCGGCTTGAGTACAGCTAACAACAGGTTCTTTGCCAATGTTTCAGCGGATTCTGGTACAAAGGTCTGTAATTGTAAACTCACCGCATCTTCTAAGATACTTTTTGGCAGTCCCTGTGGGATGCCTTGGGTGAGAATCCGCTCTATACTCTGATGGATTCCGATTTGTGTTTTTTGCCATTCCACATCTGACAAATCCAAAAGTAGAGATTCCTCATATACTGCTTCTGGGCTAACAGTCTCTAACTGTAAAAATTTGGCAGTAGCTTGGGTGTATCTTTGGCGTGTTTGAGAAATTTGGGCAATTAGCAAAGACAAGTTTTTCTCAGAAGTTGTGAGACGGTAAGATTCTAGTTCTGCTACTCCTTGAGTAAAATCAGTGTTTTGAGAAAAATCTACTAGCTCTGTCTTTTCTAAACTCTGGGAATCAGATTTGGATGTTATGCGCGGCTGGCCTTTCTGATTAGGTGCAGCTATGGATAATGGACGGGATGAAGCGGCAGTTCCTTTCTTGTGCTGATTTTTACTCTTTTCTACAACCGATATCAGTGCTTGCCATTCCACCTCAGGACAAGAGCGGAGGTAACGTTGGGTGGAGATGGATAAAATTACAGGATCAAAAAAAGGAAAAGCTCCAGCAACAGCGCGAATTTCGTTGCCATCATCTAGAAGTTGTTGCAAATTTTCGTTGATTTTTTCATTCATTCGCGCATCAATCATCAGCACTTGTAAGGAGTTTGTACTGACAGCTTTGCGCTCGGCTTCTGTTTTTTTCTGATCTTCGATACTAGCTGTGTAAGGCGCTGTAATCGTTTGGGGCGCGGGATGTCCGACTTGGAGTTGAGTTTGATTGTATAATTTATACCCAATAATACCTGTGAGAGACGCTATAGCGATCGCCAAAATCACCGAGTAACGCTGTTTATATGCCCAATTTAAAGCGACTACATAAATGCTACTTTTAATTTTGACAGATTTTGCCTTTGACCTTAGCGCTCTTTCTTGTTTTCGGCGTTCGCTTTTCTCATTGGTTTTTGCTAAAAACAGGAATACATTCTTGAGCATAGTCCTTAGAAGTTCCCTTCTATGGATTTTACCTTTGGGACTTCTCATTAACTTTCCTTTACGGCGTAGTGTTTTGTACTGTCGCCGCCAGTGAGCCAATTGCTGGTTCAAGAACTGCAAAAATTTATGCATTTTCATTATCTCTACCTGCAATTGCCGACTTTGATAGTTCAAAAAAAGACAATCGATCAGGAAAGTTTGATCTGCGGCTGCTGCAACTCGGTGGCAGGGGCTTTTTTATTGCTGATTTGCCACAATAGCTAGCTACAGAATCAGTCCGAGGGTATACTGAAAAATTTTCGTATATGAGATTAATAGACTGTCGCAGAAGTTTGCCTACCTTTAACCCCTTATCTAGTTAATTAAGATAAGGGCGACCGAATAACGCGAGGAGCTGCGTAAACTGAAAGCAAAGCCGCCTCACATCCCTCCTCTGTTAACTCTTTTGGGTTTAAGGTAAGATTATACACTCCTGACCACACCGCCACAAATGTATCGCTCAATTCTAACATTTGGGAAAGGCTAGTTAGTCCCCATACTGGGGAATTCCTCTGCAAGAGCAGGACTTGCCAATTTACGGGAATTCCGCCTGTCCCGTTATATGCTCCCGACAAAGCACCAGCAATTGCACCTGTAGCCTGTGAGCTTAGAAGCGTAGCATTTTGCACTTGAGAATTGTCATTGTGAGTAGCCTGTAAAAGTGTTAGGCGAAAGTCTTCTAAGGTACTCAAAAAGCAGTAAAATGCCATAGCAATAGTATTACTGAGTTTTTCTTCCTTAGCAAACTCAGCTTGCGTCGTTGATAATCCTGCACCTTGCTCTAATAAATTCTGGACTCTTAATAATTTTTTTGGTATTGATGTCGGTGTTTCTCCGATAAAAGAAATTATTTGTGGGATAAGAGTTAGAGGGTGAAGTTTTTCAGTTAGGGCAAGAGCGATCGCATATCCTACTGCTAGCGTTCCATCCCTGATTACTGGGTCATCCTCCCAGATTTTCAGCACATGCAGCAAGTTTTGTCGGAGCTTAATCGGATTTTCGTGAAAAAAGAGTGCAACTGGTAATGTGGCAATAATTATTTTTATCGAGATGTCATCAGTTGCTACTAAATGAGGAGACTCTTCTTGCTGACGCTTTATCCAATCATCTAAATCTAATCTATTCAACGCAATCAAACTCTCGATACCCAGAACCGCCATTCTGCCTAAATCTAGGTAACTCTCAAACTGTACTTTACCACCAGAGACTAAATTTCCTCCCAGGAACGCTCCGAGTAAAGTTCCTTTAAACCGACTTATAGGAGAGTAACGCATACAATTTAGGATTTTAGATTTTAGATTTCGGATTAAATTCTTTAATCCAAAATTTAAACTCTAAAATCAATTCATTTATCATGCTTATATGCTTCTTAAGTGATTCACTAACGCTTGTAAGCCCAATAAGTAACTTTGAACGCCAAAACCACTTATTTGCCCGATCACAACTGGGGCGATGTACGAATGATGGCGAAATTCTTCCCGGCGGTAAATGTTACTCAGATGTACTTCCACAGTGGGCAAGTTAACAGCAGCGATCGCATCCCGCAAGGCCACGCTTGTGTGGGTATAAGCTCCTGCATTAATCAGAATTCCCTGATGTTGCCCTAAAGCGCCATGAATAGCATCTACCAAAATTCCTTCATGATTTGACTGCAAAGAAAAAAATTTCGCCTGTAATTTGAATGCTTCTTCTTCTAACAGGCGGTTAATTTCAGCTAGAGTCAACGAACCATAAATTCCTGGTTCTCGCTGTCCTAGCAAATTTAAGTTAGGCCCATGCAGTGCCAGAATACTTAAGGGTTGCAAGGTCAGGTTTACCACTGTGAAGTTAGTGGCGACGGCGCGAGCGATCATTCACAGGAATCGGAATCAGTTCCGGTTCCGGTTCAGCCTCTGGCCCTAATAGGCTTTCGATTAGCCTACGAGCTAATTCCTTAAGCTTTTCCAGCACCTTTTCTATATAATCCATGAACTGACCGCTCCTGAGATACTACCTCAATTTTTGATTAACAGATACGCAGAAAATGAAATACTTTCGCACCTCTGGCTTCCAATTGGGTTGATACACAATCCCATATTTTGGACATAAGCCATTTCTAAAATTTAGCGTTGTGTTTTCCCTTACTTTTTAGAGTATCACACTTGAACTTACTGAACTGTATCCTATCAAGGATAGATATTAAGGGTCAAGAGTTAAAAATCGGACTTTAGATAGACTATTGAGTACGAATGAGTAGGAATTTTAGATTTTAGATTTTGGATTAAGAGAATTTTAGGGTTCATACCTCGCCGATCATGGGCGAAATAAATCTAAAATCTCAAATACGCTCCTTCTGCCAGGGGAGACGCTTACGCGAACGTCGCTAACGCTACGCGATCGTAAATCTAAAATTCAAATTTGTTTGACTTCCCACTAGTACAACACGGCGGAAATAAACAGACGATTCCAAATCAATGAAACGCTTACGCTGTATTCATTTTGAATTTTGAATTCCGCCTTGCGGTACTAGCCTTCTGTGCCCTTTTTCTTTGCAGCGGTTGTTGATTTAGATTTGGAACTCGTTGATTTACTCGTTTTGCGAGTCGATTTCCCAGTCGATGTCTTAGCTGCCAACAAGTTCAGCGCCGCCGCTAGAGTTACATCTTCTACCGTTTGACCTTCTGGGATACTGACATTAGTTTTGCCATGTTTGATGTAAGGGCCATAGGGACCATCGTAGATGTTAATTGTTTGCCCGTCCTCTGGATGCGTACCCAATTCGCGTAAGGCTGCTTTGGACTTGCTGTTGGTAGAACTGCGTCCTTTTTTTGGCTCGGATAACAACTCCAATGCACGTTCTAAGCTAATTGTCAACACATTGTCAGTAGCTTTTAGAGAGCGGTAGTCTTTCCCCTCCTTACCTTGGTCATGAACCACATAAGGGCCAAAGCGTCCCAAACTTGCTTGGATCTTGCCGCCAGTAACTGGATGAACCCCTAACGTCCGGGGTAGTGCCAACAGACCAACAGCCATTTCTAGGGTAACGGTTTCTGGGGTGACACCTTTGAGTAGGGAGGCTTGTTTCGGTTTGGGGTTTTCGTCGGTTTTGTCACCCAATTGCACATAAGGCCCGTAAGCACCAATTTTCACATAAATTGGTTCGCCAGTTTCGGGATGGCGACCCACTTGGTCAGGACCAGTTGTTTTTTGCCGCAGCAATACTTCTACCTGTTTGGGGTCGAGGTCAGCTGGCGTCAGGTCTTTGGGAATTGAGGCGGTAATAACTCCCTCACCATTTTCGACTTCAATATAGGGGCCATATTTGCCAATGCGGACTTTGGCATCTAGATTTTCCAGTTCTACAGTCCTAGCTTTGGTGGCATCAATTTGACTTTCCTGCTCTTTTACCAGTGTTTCCAGCCCTTTGTCTCCCAAATAGAAGTGCTGCAAGTAGGGTAGCCATTTCGCTTCACCTGTGGCAATATCATCAAGGGTTTGCTCCATCTTCGAGGTGAAACTGGGATCAACAACGTCCGGGAAATGTTTCTCCAGCAAGTCGGTGACGGCAAAAGCGGTGAAGGTGGGAATGAGAGCGTTAGTTACTAAATGGGCATAACCCTTGTCGATGATTGTGCCAATGATGCTGGCATAGGTACTGGGACGACCAATACCCTCGCTTTCTAAGGTTTTCACCAAAGAAGCTTCGGTGTACCTAGCTGGCGGTTGGGTTTCGTGCCCAACTGCTTCTAGTTCTGTACAATTCGGATGATCGCCTACTTTCAGATTCGGCAAAATTACTTCCTGGTCTTCCAGTGCTGCTTCCGGGTCGTCTGAACCTTCAACGTAGGCACGTAAGTATCCAGGAAATTCAATTCGTTTGCCAGAAGAACGAAATCCAGCGTCTTCGACTTGCAATTGCACGGTAATTTGAGTTTGGCGGGAATCAGCCATTTGACAGGCGACAGTCCGCTTCCAAATCAAATCGTAAACGGCAAGTTCCCGACCGCCCAAACCAGTTTCTTGGGGAGTGCGGAAGCTGCTACCTGCTGGACGAATTGCTTCGTGTGCCTCTTGTGCGCCTTTGGATTTGGTAGTGTATTGCCGGGGTTGGGGACTGAGGTATTGTTGACCGTAAAGCTTTTCTACACAACTCCGAGCAGCTGCGATCGCTTGATCTGACAAATGTACCGAATCTGTCCGCATATAGGTAATATACCCCTGCTCGTACAAATTCTGGGCAACCCGCATGGTGTCGCGGGCTGAGAGGCGCAGTTTCCGGTTAGATTCTTGTTGCAATGTCGAGGTAGTGAACGGTGGCGACGGTTTGCGCGTCACTGGGCGTTCCTCGATGTCGTTAACATTCCAGGTTTTACCAGTCAGGCGTTCTTTGAGCGCTACCGCTTGTTCTTCGTTGAGCAACAAGACATTACGACCTGCGATAATTTGTCCGGTTGCAGCGTCAAAATCGCTGCCGTTAGCAATTTTGGTTCCTCCTAGTGTTACCAACTGGGCAGCAAAGGGGATTTTTTCCTTGGACAAACTAGCTTTCAAATCCCAATACGTACCCTCATGGAAGGCGCGGCGTTGGCGTTCCCTAGTGACTAAAAGCCGCACGGCTACGGATTGCACTCGCCCAGCAGATAGTCCCCAGGCGATTTTTTTCCATAGCAGTGGAGATAGGGTATAGCCCACTAGTCGATCTAAAATCCGCCGGGTTTCTTGAGCACGAACCAACTGCTCATCAATATTGCGGCAGTTTTTCAGAGCTTTTTTAATCGCGTCTTGGGTAATTTCGTGAAATACCATCCGCTTAGTCGGAATTTTCGGCTTCAGCAATTGGTATAAATGCCAACTAATGCTTTCACCTTCCCGGTCTTCGTCCGTTGCCAGAATCAGTTCATCTACATCCTTGAGGGCATCTTTGAGTTGGGTAACAATTTTCTTTTTGTCTTTTGGGACAACATATACCGGTTCAAAGTCGGCGTCCACATTTACCCCTAGCTGCGCCCATGATTCCCCTTTGACGGCAGCGGGAATTTCACTAGCCGACTGGGGTAGGTCACGCACATGACCCATAGACGCCTCCACCCGATAGCCTGATGGCAGGTAGTTGCGAATGGTACGAGCTTTGGTTGGAGATTCGACGATGACGAGAGTTGACATGGAAATTTCAATAAAAAGAAGAGCTACTAAGCTAAACAGTCAAATTGAGGTAACTTTTGCGAATTGTCAAGATAAATGGTCACGCTCAGGGCGGTGATTTAATCCTCACATAAACTGCCTACTTGAGAGAAAATCCGCTGAACTTAATGCCCAGTCTGTCCCAGAGGATAAATGAGGATACGCTGGCTCTGAATTTCCAGCTATTTCAATCTTTAACTTATCTAACGCATAATTGGCGACTACAGTTTTCAAAATATCCTTTAATCGGGGAATTGAGCATGGGGAATGGGGAATGGAGAGTGGGGAGCACAAAAGAAGTAAGTTGCAATCAGTTTTTTCCCTCTGCCTCTTATACCCAACCAATACCCAATGCCCCACCCTAATAGAGCTTGTGCCAAAATTAAATCAAATTTGAGAGCAAAAGCGAAGTGAGATTTGTACCCATGTCAGGAAAGCAAAACCATGCAACCAGTTCGTCAGGGTGATGTTATTTTACTACCTGTGCAGCAGGTTCAAGGACAAAAAATACCTCATTTAACTTTGGTAGAAGACGAAGTTACGGGTCATAAACATTAAATTACTGAGGGCAAAGAAAAATTGTCTGAGAATATGGCACACTCTAATTACGTGTTATTTCATAGTCGGCATTGCTAGCTCATGAGGAGCATAAAGCTATTTCTATTTCCCAAGGTGACTGGATGGTGAAAATTCAGCGAGAATACAAGCCTAAAGGTTGGCGTTATGTTGCTGATTGAAAAGTTAACGCCTGAGCAAGAGAGTTTTGATTCCAGTTTATCGAGAAAAGTGGAGAGCGATCGCGCTTTCAACTGAGAGAATTGATCGTAAAAAGCGGCGGAAGCGGTCAAATTAGTCTATGCAGCTATGGGCAAAGAAGATCCTGAAATTATTTTTATAGATAATCTTTATGGGGCAATAAAATGTGTGAATCAATTTAGATATACCGTCTGGCTATACATTAATCGACGAAATATATGATTTGCGGCAAGACTTTGAGAATCAACATGATTTTCATCCACTGAAACAGGTGCAGCCGATAAAGATACAGATGGCTGGATTTCTATTGATGAACTGCATGAATACGCTAGTACAAAGGTGCAAGAAGCTTCCCCAGCAATGACTCCCAAGTTCTACCCAGTTAAAGAAGGGCATAAGATTCTATTGGCAAAGTTGCCTAAAGATGACCCCAAGCTGAAGTATCGCAAGGAAGTCGAACGCCGCAACAATCGTGGCAAGTTTACCATACCCGCCCGTCGTCTGCTAAATTCGCTATCTGCCGTTCAGCGTTTCGGGATAAGTGGCCGCGTCTGGTTGTGAACGACCGCTTGGGTTTTCGAGTTGTGGTTGCTGCTCCCATCAGGAGTTAATTAGTCGTTTACACTCTTGCCCTTTTGCACTTTTCGCTTTTTTCTTTTCCCTTCTTTATTTCTCTCGCGCTTTGGGCGATCAAATTTTTTTAGCAGTTTTTGAATAAGTGATTTACCAAAAATACAGAAAACTTATGATTTAATCAAGTGGTATGTACTAATTTTAAATTGTCTGCCAAGAGATCACAAGTTTATACTAAAAAATCGGATAATTGCAGAATTATATGACTTATTAGATGGTTTAATTGTAGCAGGGTATATAAAATAAAAATTAGCACTGACATTACAGCAGTAGCGTCAGGAATAACGTTATCAGAGTGTTTGGTGGGTGCTATAGGACTCCGATTTGATTTATAAAAACATACTGAGCCTGAAAAGCCTGTTTTTTCAGGGTTTTATCTAAAATCTTGTTCAAAAATCAGATATGAGTCCTAATATACGTCTGGGGTTAGTTGATTTAGAGCAGGCTTTTATCGATGTGTTGCAACAAGAACAAGTAGTTTTTGTGGAGATTAATGCTAGTTTGCGCGAGAAGCTGCAAGAATTCGGGTGCGTTATAATCTTTAGTTACCTGATGCATTGCAGATAGCGGCAGCTTTAATGGCTGGTTGTCAGACGTTTTTTGACCAATGATACAGCTTTGAAGCGGGTGATGGAGTTGAGGGTTTTGGTGGTGGGTGAGTTGTCGGTGGAGTGAGCAGAGTATTTGCAATTTTAGAAAAGATTAATGATTTAGGATTGCTATAGCGATGTCAGTAAATAGCGGAAAACTTGCAACAATTTTTGTTGAAATCATACATGGTTAGGCAAGTTTACCTTGTGGAAAACTTGTGGAAAAACTCTTGTACTTTTCCACAAGGTAATTATACTTAATTAAGTTTTCTCGGTAGAGTATCAAGTTTTCCCCAGTTTTTTCCACAATCTAAGTTAAATTTAATCAATTTTTAGACGTTACTTAATATTCTTGACTAATTCTTTAGCAGTCAAAGCTCATAATTTAGACTGCTGGTTGTGGAAAACTTAAAAAACATCTTCAGGATGGTTTTTGAGAACGGCTGTTCATATTAATACGATCGCTCAATTCCCGTAGAGTTTGTACTAAGGTGCGATCGCTCTCTTGAAGTTGAGTAATTTTATCGCAACTATAGATTACCGTTGTATGGTCTTTACCACCAAACTCCTCACCAATTCTCGGTAAACTCAAAGCCGTGTGTTGGCGCATAAGATACATTCCTAATTGACGCGCCCAGCTAATCTCTCTTCGTCGCGAGTTACCTTTGAGGTCGTCTATTGAAACATCAAAATTATCCGCCACCACCTTTAAAATTGCTTCTGGAGTAGCTGCCATTTTTTCATTAGGCGGTTCTAAAACTGGTGTGATATTTTCCACCGTCATCGGTAAACCCCAAATAGAAATATAAGCCACCGCCCGAATTAAAGCTCCTTCTAATTCTCGAATATTAGAAGTATAGTTAGAAGCAATATACTCAATCACATCGCGAGGAAGACAAATATTTTCATCCTCAGCTTTTTTCTGCAAAATTGCCATTCTCGTTTCTAAATCCGGCTTTTGGATATCGGCAATTAAGCCCATAGAAAATCGAGAACAAAGACGTTCTTGCAAGCTAGGAATTTGGTTAGGCGGACGGTCGGAAGCAATGACAACTTGTTTACCAGCTTCATGTAGAGTATTAAAAGTATAAAAAAATTCCTCTTGGGTATATTCCTTCCCTTCCAGAAACTGAATATCATCCACTAATAAAACATCAGCAGCTCGGTAATGCTCTCGAAAACTTTGCATACTATCCTTACGGATGGCTGTAATTAAATCATTCGTAAACTGCTCAGTAGAAACATAAAATATTTTACAATTAGGAAAAATTGCATAGCGATAATGACCAATAGCTTGCATAAGATGAGTTTTACCCAAGCCTACACCACCGCATAAAAATAAAGGATTAAACTCTTTCCCTGGAGATTCTGCAACTGCCAAAGAAGCAGCGTGAGCCATGCGATTGTTAGCACCAACTACAAACCGCGAAAAGACATATTTAGAGTTTAAGTCAGTAGTTTTATGATTGTGATTAGCAACAGCTTCAGAAATACTGCTGGAATTTGGTGATTCCCAAGCAACCTCTGATTCACTAAAATGAGAAACTTCATCACCTTGAGCAACCGTGATGTAAATTCCTACAGGATGACCGAGAATGTCTTGTACTACATGAGCAATGGTATTGATGTAATACTTCTGTAACCAATTACGAGCAAATGGGTTAGGAGTGCAGATAACCAAGCAATTATTTTCTAATCGCTCTGCACTAGCAGTTTTGATCCAAGTTTCAAAGGTAGGTCGGGATAGTTCAAGCTTTAGGCGCTCTAGTACCTGACTCCACAGACTTTCTATGGGAATTTCCATTATCCACCACCTTTGCTGCTAATCGTCACAATAGAAGAGAAAGCACTAATTTAGCATTGAGACACGCTAGACCTAAAATAAGCTTTTAAGTTGTAATCATTTTGGGACATACCCAGTAGGCAAGATTCTAACACCCACTGACCAAACCGAGTGCTGTTAGCGAAAGCGGGGCGTTTAGCTCGTGCTAAGTACTGAGTGCTAAGTAAAGCAAAAATTTATCAGAGCTTTAGTACTCAGTATATGCCTCGTCCCTTATTATGAGCGGTCTTTTAACTCAGTACTCAGCACTATTAACTCAGCACTCTCATTGACACGGAGAAGCAACGACAGATGAAGATAACAAACCATCACTCAGCACCCAAAAAGATTGAAACCAGAAGCTTACCTCATAGGTTGTGGATGCTCTCATACGGGGTAGCAGTGATGTTCCTGGGGAGCTGCTCTCTTCTACCTGCTAAGACCTTTGATACTCAGCAAGGTGATACTCAAGCCCAAAAAACAACAGAATCAAATCCGGTAATTGTCCCCCCGCAGATTTTTTCTTCGTCTGGAGATCCTAATTTTGTGGTGAAAGTAGTGCAACAGGTGGGGCCTGCGGTAGTTCGCATTGATTCTTCCCGAACAATCACTTCTCGCGTACCAGATGAATTTAACAACGATCCATTTTTCCGGCGGTTTTTTGGAGAGGGAACCCCACAGCCTAGACAACGTATAGAGCGGGGTAGTGGCTCTGGATTTATCATTAATTCTTCTGGTCAAATTGTGACGAATTCTCATGTGGTAGATGGTGCTGATAGAGTAACTGTTATACTCAAAGATGGCCGGACTTTTGATGGGAAAGTTTTGGGTGAAGATCCAGTAACGGATGTGGCAACGATCAAAATTAATGCCAACAATCTGCCAACTCTATCTGTAGGTAACTCCGATGCCTTGCAACCAGGAGAGGCTGTAATTGCCATTGGTAATCCATTAGGCTTGAATAATACCGTCACTTCCGGAATTATTAGTGCTACAGGGCGTTCTAGTAGCGATATCGGTGCTAGTGACAAGCGGGTTGATTACATCCAAACAGATGCTGCAATTAACCCTGGTAATTCCGGTGGGCCATTGCTCAATGCTCGTGGTCAAGTAGTTGCAATGAATACAGCTATTATCCGAGGCGCTCAAGGTTTAGGATTTGCTATACCCATTAACACTGTGCAAAGAATTGCCCAAGAATTAATTGCTACAGGCAAGGTGGATCATCCTTATTTGGGTGTTCAAATGGTGACATTGACACCAGAAAATAAAGAAAGAATCAAAAATGTCGTTGGCGATCGCTTAAATATTACAGCAGATGACGGCGTTTTGCTGGTTGAGATTGTACCGCGATCGCCTGCATCTGTAGCTGGTTTACGAGTCGGTGATGTGATTAAAAGTATTAACAGCCAGCCTGTTACTAAAATTGAAGAAGTACAAAAGCTAGTAGAACAGAGCAAAATCGGTACTAAATTACCAATAGAAGTGGAACGCAATGGGCAAACTGTCCAATTAGGAGTTCAACCTGCTCCTTTGCCTGTGAGACGTGAAGGATGATGTTTGTCATTTGTCATTTTTCATTGGTCATTTGAAAAACAACTGACATACTCCACTCCTCCAATGCCCCATGCCCAATTACCCATTCCTAAAAGGAGTTTTATCATGACTGAATTAGCCCCAATAATTCAATTAGGCAATCCAACATTGCGCCAAAAAGCTGCTTGGGTTGAAAATATTCAAGATGAGCAAATCCAAAAATTAATTGAAGACTTAATCGCCACTGTTGCCAAGGCTAACGGCGTGGGAATTGCTGCGCCTCAAGTAGCACAATCCTATCGTTTATTTATTGTGGCTTCCCGTCCTAATGCCAGGTATCCCAACGCCCCGGAAATGGAACCTACTGCGATGATTAATCCCAAAATCATTGCTCATTCAACTGAAGTTGTCAAAGATTGGGAAGGTTGTTTAAGTGTTCCAGGAATTAGGGGGTTAGTTCCTCGGTATCAAGCTATTGAAGTGGAATACACTGACTCTCAAGGCAACTTACAAAAGCAAGAATTAACCGATTTTATCGCTCGGATTTTTCAACACGAATATGACCATCTCGACGGTATCGTATTTGTTGATCGCCTAGAGAATACTCTCGATATGATTACTGAGCAAGAATATCAACAACGAGTAGTTAACAAATAAATGGAGTGGCGAGTGGGAAGTATAGCAAAGTGCTGTTAGCGTCAGCGGGGCGTTTAGCCCGTGCTGAATAAAAACCCAGTTGCTTCAAAGCTTTGAGCAATCATCACTGTCCTAACCTATGTGGCTACGGCCATAGTGTATTAATTACGAATTACAAATTACCTTAGTGCAGCGTTAGCGTTAGCGTACCCCTCCGGGGAAGCAAGCTACGCACAGCGTCTTGTAGAGAAGCGCTAGCGAGTACTCGAGCGTCCGCAGGAGCGTCATTACTAATTATTTAAGCGTGTGATTCACAAACTTGCTCGCCCCGCCATAATTGATATAGCCGTGTTGTTGGCATTGTCATATATAAAACATCACCGACATTGAGTTTAGTTTCTAATAAATCCCACCCATGAAAACTTTGGTGGTTTATTTCTACGTACAAAGGTACACAATCAGTAGACATGGCTACATCTTTTACCCACTGACCGCAAAAGGCATGTGAAGCTGTAATTACAGTTGCAAAAGCCACCCAAAGACTATCGGCTGTGATGCCATTGCCGAGGATGCGTCCCCCTAGTGCAGCAGCAGCAAAAGCTGGAGCTGCTAGTTCAGCCGGACTCAATACGGCCTCGAAGCCAAATAGCTGTTGTGCTATGCCAGCAAAATCAGGATCGGCATAATTAACAATCACTGGAATGCTGGGTGTTAAACCTTTGGCTTTAAGGGCAATTTCCAGATTGGTAGCATCATTGTTAGTAACAGCAAGCACTGCGGTGGCAGACTCTATATTGCTAGCTTTGAGTATTGTGCGGAAGCTGGCATCGCCTTGAATGACGGGAATACCTAGTTCGCGGGCGGTATTGATATATTTGTTGTTGGAGTCGGGTTCAACTACTACAACTTCATATCCGTTGGCGTGGAGTTGCTGGACAATTCTCACCCCAATACCACTCAAGCCACAGACAATGTAGTGATATCGCTGGGGAATTCGGGCTGCATCCCAAAATTGCTTAAAGCGGCTTCCCAAGACGAAATCTGTGAGCATTGCATACCAAATACCAATCACCACTGCTCCAATCAGCATCATCACAACGGTAAATAACTTAAGACTGTTAGGAGCATTTTCTACTACTTTGTCATTACCACCTGCTCCAGTAATCATGCCGACAGAAAAATATAGAGCATCGACAGGAGACAAACTCAACTCAGTCGACATATAGGTGAATGTAGCAATCAGAATAACCGCCAATAGTACAATAGCACCCACCAGTACCGATCGCCCGTGTTGCTGAAACAGCCTTAGATTAGTCAGAACTTTTAGCAGTTTTTTAATCAACGATCTCCGAGGAGAACGGATGCGGGGTTGTGTACCAATAATTAAGCGATCGCCCACTCTTATCTCTTGTCCAGATATCACAGCTGACACTAAATCCATCTCACCTTTTACTGGCAAGTAATAAATCAACATCCGCGATCGGTCTTCCCACAGTTCACTCAGCTTTCGACCCTTCCAGAAGTGGTTTTCATCGATGTATTCTTCGTGAATCGGCCAAGTTTGCTCAAATAATTTGATTTGTCCAATCGCTCGGTTTCCCAGTGCTGCAAAGGTGAATACGGGTGCTGCTAATCCCACAACACTCATACTCAAATGGTCTGGCAAACTTTGATCTAGGCGCTCTCCTAAGTTTGTATTATAAAAACGGTTGATAATCCGAATCTGGGGATTCAGCACCCGCGCTTGCATCATAATAGACAAATTCAGAGCATCTTTAGATCCAGCGATTACTAAAGTGTGTGCCTGTTGAATTCCTGCTGCTGTCAAGGTAGAAGCTGCTTGTAAATCTCCAACAATCACATCTCCTGCGGTTTCACCAGGGATAGATTGGTGATGAATGCCAACAACGAAGGCTCCCTGGTGTCTCAGCAGACGAAAGATTTTATATCCGGTAAGTCCTAAGCCACAAACAATAATTCTGGGTTTCATGAAACGGCAGCATCTTTTACAGGTAGGGCTGCATTTCTAGTTAGTTATTAATAATTTTGCCCACTTTCCTGGAATATAACTGTAACTGACAACACGATTGCTTCAATTGGGGGCGGGGGGCAGGAGGCAGAGGGCAGGAGGCAAAAAAAGCAAATCATCTCTTGATTTGACCCCGGATGATTTGGAGCCACTAAACGAGAGTTGAGTCAGGGTCTTAAACTATTCACCCTGATTGGTCGCGGCAGGAGACAGAGGGCAGTTTTCCCCCTGCCTCCTACCTTCTGCCTTCTGCCTTTCTCAATAAAATAATTTAGAAAAATATGGCAACTTTTGTAGGTTGTGATACGCTATCTGCTTGAGGAGTGTGAAGGAGCCGAAAATGACTAAGATGCGGGTGGGGTTACTGTTTGGCGGTCGTTCAGGAGAACATGAAGTTTCGATCAACTCAGCACGGGCGATCGCTAAAGCCTTGAGTGCAGAGCAAAATGCTAGTA
Organism: Nostoc sp.; assembly: GCF_036917535.1. Taxonomy (GTDB): domain Bacteria; phylum Cyanobacteriota; class Cyanobacteriia; order Cyanobacteriales; family Nostocaceae; genus Nostoc. Next base: position 279,231 of record NZ_JBALDA010000090.1, on the reverse strand, counting down.
AGTACGAAATACTGCCTTTTTACATCCAAAAAGATGGACGCTGGCTGGCGGGAGAAGCACCCCAAAAGGTTTTAGAAAGCGGCAGTTCGCCGCTGGAATCGGCAGAATTAACTTCTGAGGTAAATCTGATATCCAACCCTCAAGCCCAAACCCTGAGCAATTGGCAATCTCCCTCTCAAGTTTCTCAAGTGGATGTTTGGTTTCCCATTCTCCACGGCCCTAATGGTGAAGATGGGACAATTCAAGGGTTACTCACTTTGATGCAAGTCCCGTTTGTCGGTTCTGGGGTGTTAGGTTCGGCAATGGGAATGGATAAAATTGCTATGAAAATGGCTTTTGAGCAAGCGGGACTAGCACAGGTAAAATACAAGGCGGTAACTAGAGCGCAGGTTTGGTCTAATCCTTGCGTATTTCCGAAACTGTGTGATGAAATTGAGGCAACATTAGGTTATCCTGCTTTTGTCAAGCCTGCGAATTTGGGTTCATCAGTGGGTATTGCCAAAGTGCGATCGCGCCCAGAATTAGAAGCCGCTTTAGATAGTGCTGCCAGTTACGATCGCCGACTAGTTGTAGAAGCTGGTGTCGTCGCAAGAGAAGTCGAGTGTGCCGTTTTAGGTAACGACCGACCCCAAGCCTCTGTCATTGGAGAGATTGTATATGACAGTGATTTTTATGACTATGAAACTAAATATACCGAAGGACTAGCATATTTACTGATACCTGCACAGCTTCCAGATGCGATCGCTCGTCAAATCCAAGATATGGCTTTGCAAGCTTTTGCCGCTGTTGACGCTGCGGGGTTGGCAAGGGTAGATTTTTTCTACGTGGAAGCGACACAAGAAGTTTTGATTAACGAAATCAATACCTTACCAGGCTTTACTGCGACAAGTATGTATCCTCGACTCTGGGCACATAGTGGAGTTTCTTTTCCAGAATTAGTTGATCGGTTAATTCAACTTGCTCTTGAAAGGCATTCTCCTAGCTGAGAGCAGAAATAAGCGAACTGATTTCAGATTATTACGGCAAAAAGTCATCATAAATACAGAACTTTGGCAAAATTTAGCCAGATTTTGTAGCTTATGTTTTACAAAAAAGTTACTTAAATCTAAATTTTGTTACGGATACCTGATGCTTGACTCCTCAAGTACAATTTATTGACTAGAGGGGTACAAATCTGAAAGTAATCATGGAAAAAAGTCAGAGTGTACAGCGCGAGCGAACCCAATTAAAAAGGGCTACTCCAGAGCTGACAAATAGGAAATCGAGACTAAAAAACAGCTCGAATGTTCTGATATATCTGGTTGCACATCATCCTTGGCTATTGTTAACCGGGTGTTTAGCCATGTTTATGGGAGGTAGTGCCTTTGCTTTATATAGTTTAGGTAATGCTGGGCCCGTGCCACAAGAAGAACCAGAAAAAATCCCAGTTATAGTTGAAGAACCAATTAGTCCGCTCTCTGAGAATAGCAATCCTACACCTTTATGGATGGTGGCTGCGATCGTTCTCAGTTGTGGTGGTGGTTCCTTGCTGATTTTCCGAGTACTTAACCGCACAAAGCAACCGCAAAAAGTTCAAAAACAGGTTAATCGCCATCAGGTACGCTTGGCACAGAAGCATTACCAAAAATTGGAACCACCACTTCCCAAGAATCAGCCAATTTTTGTGCCACAGCCACAACTAATGCCTCTTATGCAGATGCAACCTAAACCAAAGCATCTAGTAACTGTTCTACCAGCAGAACACAAGCACCACCTAGATACGCGCACAGAACCTTTAGCAGACTTGATGGATCTTCGTAAAAATAGTTCATTGTCTGCTATTTTACGTCAGTATTAATACTACTGTAAAGTAAAACTCCGTTAAATTAACACTTTTTGCCAATTAGCTTGGCTTAGATTCCCGACTTTCTCTAAGAAGTCGGGAATCTTGTTATGTACTAATAATTTATTTGCTATATAGCAGTCTAACTGCTTTTAAAAAGTTAGATATGAGCAATTAGGAATATTTAAAAACTTGCCAAAATGGCAACCAGCTTTTGATTATTCAAGTTAAATTATATGAAGATAAACGACTTCAAGGGTTTGATTATCAGGGACTACTACCTAAGCAAATTCCTTTTGTAAAACACTATTTATTAAGTGATTTACAAAAATAAAAAGCTATCTCTAACAATTATTTGCAGAGTATTTATCTCAGTAAATAAATTAATAAATAGGTTTGGCATTTGCTGCAACAGGAATATTAAATGCGTGCAGGCGTTGTTGTTGAACTACGCATTAGCCCCCAAGTAGCGGGTAACGTCTGTATACATTCCTGTTCGCTTCAGCAGCAAATGGTAGAGTGGGAGTTTGAAAGCTGACTGATATGCTTCCTCCCACTCTCTTTTTATTGAAACAGAATTCAGGAGTCGGGAGCCAGAATTCAAAATTTAGGAGCTTAGTGGTGCAGAAAAGTTTCCGGAGTCTCTAGTTGAGAACACAATAGCATGGGAGAACTTAATTTGTTGCTCTATCTACGTTCGTTTTTTTAGTGAAGCAGTGGCAGGTTGAGGACTCTTTCGAGGTAAGGTCGCTAATAGGGGAATTGGGAGGCGTTGATAACATAAACGTTCAATTTCGCGTAATCCTAATTGTAAAAAACTTAATCCCCGCAGACTATGCCAGTCGAGCATTTTGCGTCGAGATTCACGCACGACAACCAGAGCAACGGCAATGGCAATCAGGGTGGCAGCAGCCACTCGTGCTATTGTTAAATATTGAGCAAGTTTTTCTTGGAACTTTGCTATTGCTATAAGGTCTTGTTTATGCAGTTTAAGCAGGAGCCGTATCTTTGGGTTGGTAAAAATCGTGCTTTAGCACTGGAGAGTAGAAATGCTGAACCAGCTTTGTGATTGGTAAAAGAACAAACATCATGATGATAGTTCTATCAAGCTGCCCAATTGAGCCATGAATAATCAGTTTGCATTTGATGTTTTCCTGAGCTACAGCACAAAAGACAAGGTTATTGTTCATGACTTGGCAAAAAGGCTAAAGAACGATGCTGTCCGGGTATGGCTTGATGCCTGGGTGATTGAACCGGGAGACTCAATACCGCTCAAGATTCAGCAGGGAGTAGAGCAGTCACGCACACTGCTGATGTGCATGTCGCCTAACTACTTTAAATCTGAGTGGGGCAAGCTAGAACACCTATCACTTTTATTTCGCGATCCTACCAATACCCAACGTCGCTTCATTCCCATTTTGATTGCTGATTGTGAACCGCCCAACATTATTGCCCAGTTTCTCTACATCGACTGGCGCAATACATCGGATGAGACTTACGACAAGCTTTTAGCTACATGCCGAGGGCGAGAAGTTGAACCATCAGAATCTGCTCCGTCAATGGACTCTATTATCCAGGAGTCAATAGTTCTTAAACAAGATAGTCATATTCTATACATAGCCATTACTCCCGATGGCAAGACCGTTATCTCCGGGTCTGGGGATGCTACCCTCAAGGTTTGGGATTTAGCTAGTGGAGAATGCCGAGCCACGTTTGCAGAGCACATGGATGATGTGTTGGGAGTTGCTATTACTGCCGATGGCAAGACAGTTGTATCGGGGTCTGAGGATGCTACCCTCAAGGCTTGGGATTTAGCTACTGGAGAATGCCGAGCCACGTTTGCAGACCACACGGATACTGTGTTCGGAGTTGCGATTACTCCCGATGGCAAGACCGTTGTATCGGGGTCTATGGATGATACCCTCAAAGTTTGGGATTTAGCTACTGGAAAATGCCGAGCCACGTTTGCAGGCCACACGGATACTGTGTTCGGAGTTGCTATTACTGCCGATGGCAAGACAGTTGTATCGGGGTCTGAGGATGCTACCCTCAAGGCTTGGGATTTAGCTACTGGACAAAGCCGAGCCACGTTTGCAGGTCACACGGATGCTGTGCTCGCAGTTGCGATTACTCCCGATGGCAAGACCGTTGTATCGGGGTCTAGCGATGAGACCCTCAAAGTTTGGGATTTAGCTATTGGACAATGCCGAGCCACGTTTGAAGGCCACACGTATAGTGTGCACGTAGTTGCGATTACTCCCGATGGCAAAACCGTTGTCTCGGGGTCTGGGGATGCTACCCTCAAGGTTTGGGATTTAGCTACTGGACAATGCCGGGCCACGTTTGCAGGCCACACGGATGTGGTGTACGGAGTTGCGATTACTCCCGATGGCAAAACCGTTATATCGAGTTCGGCAAAAACGCTGAGGATTTGGCAACTACCTGAGCCTGATAGTTGGAGCGAAGCCACTCTCGGAACGCGCTACACCAATGCCAAAGTCATTTTTGCGGGGGATACCGGCGTCGGCAAATCTGGGCTAGCTCTGCGCCTCACCCGTAAGACCTTTGAACCGACAATCTCCACTGATGCTCACTGGGCTTCTCAGTTCAAGCTATCCCAAGACACCAACACCTCAAATACCGCCCGCGAGATTTGGCTATGGGACTTTGCCGGACAGCCAGACTATCGCCTTATCCATCAGCTATTTATGGATGAAACCCAGCTTGCGGTACTGGTGTTTAATCCCCAGCAAGACAATCCCTTTGAAGGGCTAGGACAGTGGGACAGCGACTTAGAAAAAGCGTCTCGTCGCGCTTTCAAAAAGCTGCTGGTTGCGGGTCGCTGTGACCGAGGCGGCTTGATGGTCAGCAAAAATGGCATTGAGGAATTTCAAAAAGAGCGAGGCTTTGCCACTTACCTGGAAACCAGTGCTCAAACGGGTGCTGGTTGCGACGACCTGCTCCAGGCCATTATCGAAAACATCGATTGGGATTCTATCCCCTGGACAGCGACCACCCAAACGTTCAAAACCCTCAAAGAGGAAATCATCAAGCTGAGGGACGAAGATAAGGTTCTGCTCCGGATGGCGGAACTCAAGCAGCAGTTTGAACTCCGTCTGCCGAATCAATCCTTCACAATTCAAGAGCTACGGGCGGTTGTCGGTCTGCTGGCTGGGCCAGGATTAGTTTGGAAGCTTGAGTTTGGCGATTTTGTGCTGCTTCAGCCCGAACGCATCAACGCTTATGCCTCAGCCTTGGTGCGTAAGGTTCGCGAACACCCCGAAGAAATTGGCTGCATCCTGGAGCAAGATATCCTCGACGCCAATTTGGATTTTCAAGACATGAAGCGGCTACCCCCTGACGACGAAGCCATTGTACTGCGGGCAATGCATCAAACCCTAGTAAATTATGGCATCTGCTTAAGAGAAGAAACCGAACAGGGAACGCAACTCGTATTGCCGTCATTCTTCAAACGCGAACGTCCTGACCTGGAAGATCATCCCGCCCCGATAGTGAGCTATCGGTTTAAGGGAGGGATTGAAGAGATTTATGCAACCCTAGTGGTGCGCCTGCATCATACGTCAGCCTTTGACAATGACCGTCTCTGGAAATTTGCCGCAGACTTCAAAAGTCCTGCAGATCAGCAAATTGGCTTTAAATTGACAAAGAAGCGGGAAGGCTCGGCAGAGTTAATGGTCTACTGTGACCCTCAAATTCCCATCGACACTAAAGTTACATTTATTCGATACGTCCATGAGCACCTATTCCAAAAAGGTACGGACGTGCATCGCGATCGCCACTATGTTTGCCTCGACTGTAGCACCCCTGTCGAAAATTTCAAAGCGGTTCAGAGACGCTTAGAAGAAGGCAGAAAAGACATTCCCTGTGTCTATTGTGAGGAGCGAGTTCCCCTTCGGGACTTAATTGAGGAAAAATTTGCCTCACCGGAGTTCCAAGAGCGAGTCCGTAAACTAGAAGCTCAATCCCAAGCCGGGATTGATAACCAAAGCAGAGAACTGATTTTGATGGGACATGCCTATGCGATTGCTGGGGAGGCAGGACAAATCTTTCGCCAAATCTCAAACTCTAACTGCGGCATTGATGGTGAGATCGAGTTCAAAAACGACCAAGGAAAACCCAGTGGCAAGCGAGTTTATCTGCACCTTAAGTCTGGAGACTCGTATCTATATAAGCGCAAAAGAGACGGTAAAGAGATTTTCTCTAAACCAAGCTACGCTCAATACTGGTATCCCGACAGCCAAAATTATCCGGTGATGCTTGTCATCCGTACTTCGGATCAACAAATCCGTTGGATGAATGTATCTGACTATCTAGCAAAGCACGGCAAACGAAAAAGGCAAATTGAATTTGATGGTGAACCATTTACGGCTTTGAATCTGGTGAATCAACGTAATCGTTTGTTGGCTTAGGCTGTTGTTTTAACTTCAGTATTTGTATCTGCACCACTAAGATTCAGGAGTTAGAATGAACTTTGTGCAACTGGTATATAGTGCAACAGTAGCACTCCTGCACAGAAGCAAGCTACGCGCATCGTCTATCTGCAACACGCGGCGCGAACGTAGAGAACGTCTGAATCACGGGATTTAAAACCCCTATTTGAAGATTACTGAATTCTGAATTCTGGCTTCTGAATTCTTCTTTAGAAGTTAGTATCTTGTAAAAACTCAAGAATCGTTTTATTCAACACCTCAGAAGCCCCACTTGAAGCATCATGACAGCAGTTAGATAAAATCTGTAATTTGGAATTGGGGATATGTTGATGTAATTTTTTACCATGACTAGCAGGAAACCAACTATCTTGCTCACCCCATAAAACTAGTGTAGGACACTTAATTGCACTCAGGTTATTTTGAATTTTAGTAAGCATATTTGGCTTATTTGCTTGCCAATTCTCAATTTCTCGCGCGGCTATTTGTAACTCTTCAGCAACTTTTGCGATTGTACCAGGCAATTCAGTAAACGGGTAAGTTATCCAATAGATATCTTCCTGCGTCAAAATTGAAGGATCGAATAATACCCCACGTCTTTCTATTGCCATAACTTCTCTAAATAGAGGTGCAAATAGATATGCCAGACGTAAAGAGTCAATTGTTTGTATTACTTCTAGAGGCGTTTGGGCAAGCAACCACATAGCCCAATGGGGTAGCTGTTCGGCAAAAACAGGTACGTTTACTACTATAAGCCGTCCGATTAACTGCGGATTTTCTTGAGCAAGGGCAAGGGCAACTAATCCCCCCAAAGATTCGGCTACAATCACTGCGGGTTCATCACATAATGCCTGAATAATTCTTTGAAACTCAATAACTTGATGACCGTTGTGTTCTTTACGCAACAATGGTTTTTCGGAAAAACCAAAACCTTTGGCATCAAAACAAATTACTCGGTAATATTTAGATAATGGTGCTACGCTGTGGCGCCAATTGTAGCTCCAACTCCCCATACCATGTAATAAAATTAACGGTTTACCTCTACCTCTTTCGCCATAAGCAATTTGTATAGGATATCCTTTAGCATCACTAATAATTAGACTTTGCCGCCCTTTGGGAAAAGTAGCTTGCCACCAATCTTTCATTCTTTTATCAATAAACAATTTAACCGCCTGTAAAGGCGTTCCACAGGATTCTAATTAGGATCACGGGCAATGCTACTAAGACAATGGAGATGAGCAATAATCCAGCCAAAACGGCAAAGATAAACCACCTGTCTGCACTCTTTTGCTCGCTGGGAAACTTTAAGTGTTCTTCCAAGAGCTTGACATTATTAGTGTTAGCTCTCCAGGCAAAATCAAAAAAGTCTCCCAAAACTGGGACAGCGCCTACTAGGCCATCAATGATTACGTTCAAAATCATTTTACCTAGAGTGGCTCTAGATACGCCTAGCCGCGCTGCTTCTAGAATGATGTAGCTAGAAAACATTATTCCCAAAAAATCACCACCAATTGGTATGAGTCCTAAAATTGGATCTATACCAAAACCAATCTTTGTGCCAGGAATGGTAATAGCATTATCCAACAGCCGACTTAACTGACGCAGGCGCTTCAAAGTGGGTGCTTTGGCATCAGGTTCAATCATCGAAAATCGAGGAGGAGAATCAGACATAGAGGCGATCGCTAATTTTGGATTGAATCGTTAGATATTTTACTCCCCTACTGAGCTTTTGCAATAATTTTCTCAAGGATTTACGAATTAATATTTCTTTTGCGATTGCGGCTGGGCTTTTAAGCGCATATCTTCGCCGACAGTCACGTTCAACTGATCGCCGATTAACAGAACAGCAGCACTCATTGACAGCCAAAGCATTAAAACTATCACAGCTCCTACAGCACCATATACTTTATTATAATTGCCAAAATTCGCCACATACAGCCGAAATAGGGCAGACAACATTGCCCAAAAAACAGCTGCTAAAATTGCTCCAGGCATCATTGGTGTGCCTGAGTTCCACTCGCTTGGACCATAGCGATAGACAAAGCTAAAGGCAATAGCAACAATACTTAAAGTTAAAGGCCAGCGTAACAGCAGCCAAAGATGCAACAAAAAGATTAAAGAACTATTTTCGCGCGCTACCATTCTTAATAGCCAATCGCTGGTAAACACTGAGAAAGAAGCCAATATTAAAAGCAACATAGTACCAACTGTTAATCCCAGAGAGACAAGTTTGGCTTTCCAAAAGGGGCGGATGTTTTCTGAAGGAATTTGATGAATTTGATCGAGGGCTGTCATCGCAGTACTCACCGCCCCAGAAGCAGTCCAAATTGCTAATACAAAGCTTAGAGAAAATAAGCCGCTATTTTTGGAGTTGGTAATTTCTGTGGTGGCAAAATTACTAATCAGATCCAGGGCTTGTTCAGGTAGGACTTGACTTAGTTGTGCCGCTAATTGTTTAAAGGTGTTTTGTAAAGACTCTGCCAATAAGCCAATGGCTGTGAGGATAGCCAGAATTGCTGGAAACAGCGATAGCATGGCATTAAAGGCGATTTCTGAGGCAAGTCCCAAAAGTCGCCTTTCGATAGTCCTGGAAAAAGTTTTTTTGAGCGTGCGCCAATTGAGGTGACGAAAGAAGCGGATAAAACGAGGCTTTGGCATGATTTAGAGTTAAAACTGGTTGGGTTGATTAACTACTGTGCTAAATTTTGCGTAGCGATCGCATCTATCTTTCTACCGCAAGAATACCGAGTGGGGAGTGGGGCAGAGTTTCTAAATAATGACTATTGTACAGACGCGATTAATCGCGTCTGTACTGACCATTGACTAATGACTATTAATCTATGAATCAAGATTTAACACAACAGTGGTTGACAGAAATCCAGGTAATTAAAGAGCAGATGGCACAACTGCAACACGATCGCGATACGGCTTGGGAAAGTGCCCAAAAATGGCGTCAGCTTTACAACACAGAAGCAGAACAACGCCGCACAGATACCCAACTGTCTCAACAGGTGATCGCCTCCCTCAAGGCAGAACTACATAAACTTCAAGGTTTTGAAATAGAGACACTCGCTGCTGGGACACCAGTAGCGATTCAACAAGAAATAGAACAGCTAAAATCTGTAGAAGATTTGCAAGCTAAACTCATCACCGCGATCAAAGAACGCGATCGCCTCTTACAAGCTTTGAAAACTGAGCAGAACAATCATGCCCAAACTCGTAATAGCCTGACTACTGCCTTGGGTGATGCTATTGATAGCTTGACACGCGAACGAGCTGGGGCAGGGAAAAAGGGGGAGTAGGGGAGCAGGGGAGCAGAGGAGCACAGGGACAGTGAGGACAAGGGGGACAAGGGAGAATTATTGAACAAGTCTCTCCCAAGTCTCCCCCTCTTCCTTGTCTACCTTGTCTCTTCTTCATGCCCTGTTTGGCCAATGCCCAATGCCCAATGCCCTAAAATCCCATTGCCTTGGCTACTGCGCCGAGTTCCGCCGTAATACCCTGTTGAAATTGACTGTGATTGTGTTTAATGGCTGTATCTGGGTCTTTTAGACCATTGCCTGTGAGGACACAAACTACTGTCGCTCCTGTGGGAATTTGGTCTTTCACCTGTAACAACCCAGCTACAGAAGCGGCGCTAGCAGGTTCGCAGAAGATACCTTCTGATGCTGCCAAAAGTCGATAAGCATCGAGAATTTCTGTATCGGTAACGGCGTGGAAATTTCCCTGGCTGGCGGTTTGTGCCGCGATCGCTAATTCCCAACTTGCAGGGTTGCCGATGCGAATTGCTGTCGCTAGAGTTTCGGGATGCGCCACTGGCTGACCGTGGACTAAAGGGGCTGCTCCTGCGGCTTGGAATCCCATCATCCGGGGTAAGCGATCGCACTTTCTGGCTTGATGATATTGACAAAAGCCCATCCAATATGCTGTGATATTTCCGGCATTTCCCACGGGAATACACAACCAGTCTGGTGCATCACCCAATGCATCGACAATTTCAAAGGCTCCTGTTTTCTGTCCTTCTAGCCTGTAAGGATTGACCGAATTTACCAAAGTAATCGGATAGCTTTCGGACATCTCGCGGACAATTTCTAAAGCTTGGTCGAAATTACCTTTAATTGCCAATACTTCTGCGCCATACAGTAATGCTTGAGCTAACTTGCCCAGTGCCACATAACCGTCGGGAATTAGTACAAAGGCATTCATGCCTCCACGTCTGGCATAAGCGGCGGCGGCGGCTGAGGTATTGCCCGTGCTAGCACAAATTACTGCTTTTGCTCCTGCTTCCTTAGCCTTGGAAATTGCCATAGTCATCCCCCGGTCTTTGAAGCTGCCCGTGGGATTCAAACCGTCATATTTTACAAAAACCCGTACTTGTCTGCCAATGCGTTCTGCGATCGCTGGCACTGGTATTAGAGGTGTGTTGCCCTCCAACAGAGTGACAATTGGTGTTTTTTCGCTGACAGGCAAGTATTCGCGATAGGCTTCTATCAGTCCGGGCCAGGGTTGGCGATGAGATGTAGCAACAGACAGGCTCAAAGTCACAGGATTTAAAACTTCTTAGTGTAAGGATTGGATATTTAGAAAGGGTGGGATCGGGAAGTGCAAAATAGGAAACAGGAAGAAAGTAGATTTTTCGTTACCAGTTGCCTGTTTAGAAGTTCCCTAATCCAAAAGAATCTTGTTAAGAATATTATTTTGTATAGTGCAGGCGTTTCACTTGCTATTTTTATTTAGAACGTTAATTTATCATAAACCGCCACGGCGACCTGGTTCAATAAACTAGCTTAGAGGAGACTGACGAGGTGAAAAATCATCTGCAAATCTATTAGGACTCTTGTTTAACTTTTGAACAAAACTCAGTATGCATCTATCCTATTCCCTATTCTCTGTTCTCTGTCCATACAAGTAAATTCAGTAATCAAACCAAATTCCCATATCAGACTTACCTCATAAATCTCTGAAACTCTTATTTAACCGTGGTTAAAGTCGCTTTTAGTGAATTATTTTAGTCAAGTCCATCTATGTATTTTCCCACCCTATTCGCTTCAGTGAGGATAGGAAAATACTTAATAGACTGTCTTTTTTTGATGATAGCCTTCTACCTACCTTTTTACGAGAGACTACACCAAGGGCAAGTGCTTCGCCCTACGTTTTTTCATGATTTAGCATAATTCTTGATATAGTCTATATATAATTTCTTGCGTAAATTCCTCAAAAACGGCGATAATTGTTTGTACAACCATAACTGACAGAGTATAAATTAACTATTCCTAAGTACCGTCCAGTGGAAGCAAGCTTTACACACTTGGGTCAGTGTTTTTTTTGGAACAGAGCCATTATAATCACCGTCTTTTATGATCGAACCCAAAATCCATTAGAGTAATTGATTGAAAATATACAATAATTTAATAAAGCTTAAAAGAGCATTATTATAATATCTCTAATGGTGTGAGTTAAATTGTGGATTTTATTAGCGATGCCTACTTATTTATCTAGTGTTTCTGATCGCGAGTCCCAGACTGCCTGGGTCAGTAAGTTAACCAAGTCTTATTATCAAGACGATCAGCAAGCTAAATTGATGCATTTACAAGCAGAGGTAGACTCTCTGTTGCAGCAATTGGAAAACCTGAAGCACCAACGTCAAGCCGAAACCAACCAAAAAGAAGAATAAGTCAGTCTTGTCGATAGCGATCGCTTTTCCTCTGTTTAATCTAAATTTGAGTAAAGAGGAAATTTGAGTCAGGGGTGTGCTATTCAAAGCGCTGATTTTTTTCTGACCAGCGCCTTAAACTGTAGTTAGAAGTATTTTCTACCAGTAAAGCTAAGGATTGCACCCCTGAAAGCTTGGCGATCGCAGAGAGTCTTTGTAAGTAATTTCCTGTAAAATCAGTGTAAATGATTTTATTTCCATCAGAGAAAATTATAGTCCGGTCACGGCCTTGTTCTGTGTTTTTTCTCTGAGTTTTAGGTGTCGGCTGATTCAAGGATGCTATTGCTTCTGGTGAGATAGTCAGTATTATTTCTGGTTGAGCGTTATTTGTTAAATCAATCACTTGAACGGGCCAATCACCTAATTTTTCTTGCATCTGTTCAAAGCTAGGAATAGCACCAGCAGGAACTTCGCCAGATTTTTGTAAAGATTGCCACAAACTCGATAGTATTACCTTCACCCCTTGGGGATTTTGTTGATGCAGCTCTTGTAAAGTAATTGGAGATGGTTGTACCCATTCCAGTGCTGCATTTGTCAAGGCTAAAGGTTTGGGCTGGAGAACATCATTTTGATTCTCTGGAATTTTTGGACCAGCAGCTAATAGGCGTAAAACTTTACCCCGTAGTTGCACCGCTTTGATAGCGGCTATAGTAATTTTTTGCTCTCCATTTGGCAACCAGACTACAATCTGGATTTCTGGGTCAGAAGTAATTCCCAAAGTTTTCCAGAAAAATTTGGCGGCGTCAGTTTTCGGTGGGTTGAAATTCTCAAAGGGGAAATTTAGCCAGCGTTTCCCGTCATTAAATGCACTTATCTCCACCTGATACCAAACTTGATTATCCGTAAGTTTCAAATCTGCTAAGGAATTTGGTTGCAGCCATTCGGTGTTTGTAACTTGAGTGATTGGTTGCACCGTACCAACAATTTGACTAAAATGAGTAGAGGATATTTGCGATGTCCCCTTACCATTGAGTCTTGCCAACAAACCTTGAATATAGGCAAGATTCTCTTTTGTAATTTTTGGTTGCGTCTTTAACCAAGAATTAGCGTGTTCTTTTCCTCTGTGAACTGCTAAAATCAACGCAAACCAAGCTTGCACCTCTCGTCTATTTGGGTTTACCTGCAACGCCGCCACTGTGCGATTCCACAACCGTTTTTCATCAGCTTTGAGTAGAGTCGCAATTTCTTGGGCATTATGTGGCGATGCTTCAAACACGTGTAAAGCTTTCTCCCAGCGACCATCAATCAAATCTGCCAGCACTTCTTGACTAGGACTGGCCCAAATTTTCTGGGCTTGAATTTTAGTAAGTTGGGAATGCAAGCGAATCAAATCCATTTGTGCTTGCACCGCTTCTGGTAAAACTCCTTTGCGCTGTTTATTGATGAATTTCAACCATTCAAAAGCTGGTGTCCACAATCCGTTACGGGCAATCGACAAGGCGTTTTGGTATCCAGAATCCTTGAAGGTTGATGATTTGAGGGTAATTGCCTCCAATTGAATTGGTTTGAGGAATAACTTTAGAGGCTTGACTTGGTAAACCTGTAAGTGCGGTTCTAAACCTACTGTTTGATCGACAACTAACTCTTTTGTACTATCACCAGTTACCTGTTGCCATTTGGGCAATTGTCCATTAGGACTAGTCCAAGACAACATTTGTAGTAAATTCGTGCGTTCTGGATTGTAGTATACGACGTAACCGTAGCCGATAGAACCAGCTGCTTGTTGGCGTTTACCCCGCAAATCAAACCAAACCCCTGATGATGGTGTCTTACCTTCAAAGCGTTGCACTTCAGTTAAAGGTAGGGGAATACTGATATCCTGGGGTTCTGATGTTCCATCAAGCAAAGAAGAAATCACAAAGGATTCATCTGGGCCAGTTATAGATAATTGAGTCGTTAGATAGTAGTAATTTTCTGACTGAGATTTAAACTCTAACTCTTCTGAGCGCTCGTAAACCCTGAGTTCTACCAGTTCTTCACAATCAGATTGACAATTAGCACGTTGCTGAAAAACTGGTAGTAAAAATGAGGTTTTCACATCTTGATGTAAAGGTAGAGTTTCCCCAAATATTTGGTTTTTTTTACTCAAATCGAGTTGAATTTGTTTGAGAGTTTGGGGGCGTTCGTGTTTACCAAGGGGGATTTGTGCCCATGCAGGTAAAATTTTATTTAGCCAGCTTACCTCGTCTGGATTGAAGATGAAGAGAACACTAATCCAAGCAAAAGCCATAATTAGACTAGCACTACTTAAGATAATTGCGATCGCTAATATTGATGACAACCAACTTCCTCGTTTTAGCTTCTTCTGGGGTTTTTTAACGACGCGTTTCATCGCACCAGTACAAGGTTGATTCGGTTTAGAGGCTTTTGGCTTCAGCTTACGTGAACGATTTGCCATAGATTCGGAATTAAAGAATTGAGGATTAGGGATTGAGAAACTCTTTCCTAGTCCCCAGTCCCTAATATCCAATACCCTGTTATACTCGCCCTTTCAAAAGTTGCCTAGAAGCATTAAGTCTAATTTGGGACAAAATCCGTAAATGTCCCCATGTGAACGCTAGACGATCGCGAATACACTCTTCACTTAAGTATGTGAGCAGAGTATAAAAAATTGAAAGGTAAATTTATTAGCCGTAGTCATCGCCAAACCTGGATGCTCGCATGGTTACTAATTGCGGGAGTAAATGGAGTTGCACAAAAAGCATTAGCACAAGAGTACATAAATACAGAAACTACTCAGGAGATAGGAGTTAAGGACGATAATATTATTCCCTCATCTTCCTCCCTCTCCCCAGAAGAACCGATGGCCCAAGTTACATCGGTATCTCAACTTAAAGACGTGCAACCTAACGATTGGGCATTCCAAGCCTTGCAGTCTTTGGTGGAACGCTATGGTTGTATAGCTGGCTATCCAGATAGCAGCTATCGCGGTAATCGCGCCTTAAGTCGGTATGAATTTGCTGCGGGTGTAAACGCTTGTTTAGATAGAGTAAACGAATTAATCACTACAGCCACCAGCAATTTAGTCACTCGCGAAGATTTAGCAAAATTACAAAAATTACAATCAGAATTTGCCCCTGAATTAGCAACTTTGCAGGGTCGCGTCGATAATTTAGAAGCCAAAACTGCCGAAATCGAAGCCAACCAATTCTCAACAACAACCAAACTCAGTGGACTACTGATAGTTGGCATTCAAGGACGAACTAAAAATCGTGGTGATGTTAATCCTAGAGATGGACAAAAAGATACAGATGATGCAGGGACAAATATTAATCTTATATCCCTAGCGCAGTTGTATTTAACTAGTCAAATCACTCCCAGTAGTTACTTGTTTACAGGTCTTTTAGATGGTAACGGAACAACTGCGCCTAGATTTACTAATAGTGTTTCTCGGAATGATGTTTTACTTGGCTACGAATTTCCTACAGATAACTTGATTGTAAGTGACCTAAATTTTCATTGGCTGGTGACAGATAAATTAGCAGTAATGGTAGGAACAGAAGGCGTAAGTATGCCATATGCTTTCCGAGGCCCCAATCGGGTAGAAAGTGCTGCAACTGGGCCATTATCTTATTTTGCCCAAAGAAACCCAATTTTAAATATGGGATACGGTCACGGTGGTATAGCTATCGATTGGCAATTTGCTAAACGTGCTAGTTTGCAGGCAATTTATACTAGTTATCAACCAGGAAATCCCGGTAAAGGTAGTGGTTTATTTGATGGAAACACCACTACAGGTGTGCAATTACTGCTGACACCAACCGATACTCTAGATTTAAGTTTATATTACGTTAACAATTACGCTTCAGATGGTTGTTTACTAACCTTTGTTGGCGATGAATGCTTAACTACTGTTAACACTACTACCGGAAAATCAGCACCGCTACAAACTAACGCTGTGGGTGCGACTCTAACTTGGCAAATTTCTCCCCGCATTAGCGCAGGTGCGTGGGGTGGTTATACTAAATCTTATATTCCTGGGCAATCTGGAAGTGTAGAAACGACAAATTATATGGTGTTTCTAAATTTCCCTGATTTATTTGCTAAAGGAAATTTAGGAGGAATTTATGTTGGTCAACCTCCTAAAATTACTAGTAGCGATTTACCTGTAGGAAATAATGTCCCTGATTTTATCAATACAGGTTTAGGACGTGCAGGTGGACAACCAGGTACGACCACTCAAATTGAGGCATTTTATCGTTTACAGCTAACAGATAATATCAGTATTACACCAGGGATAATTCATCTTATACAACCTGGTAATACACCAGATAATGACTCAGTTACTATCGGCATTCTGCGGAGTACTTTTAGTTTTTAGTTGTAGTTTTACATAATAAGCTTCTGCGGCTTCCCGCAGAATGAGCGGCAAGCCAGCGCTCATAATTTTGGGAGACGCGGAGATTAATTTATTGGAAAATTTTAGAAAGTTGGTATAAATAATCAACATATCTTTTTTAATGCCCAATGTTATATTTTCAATAGATATAAAAAAGGTTCTGTAGTCTTTCTTTGATTGTTGCTGTTACTGCATGGCGCAATCGGTGTTGTAATTCTTCTTGACTCTCAGATACTTCAACTTGGAAGCTTATTTACCATACTCTTACACCCTGTTTCCCCTTCTACTAATTTAGTGCATCTTCATGGAGAATTGGTATTAACAGTTTTTCCTATTCCACAATTGTCCTTGGGTTTTTCTAAACTTCAATCTATTATTTATAACCTCACCAGTTCAATTTTTATTTTCCTGACTCATCCTGATTTCTACTTTTTCTCTGCCTAAAGTGACAAAACAGGGTTAAGCGATCACTTAAAGAGTCTTGATAAGTGGGACAGTTCGTTGAGTATTTTTAAAACTTATTCTTTTGTAAAAATTATTAGTAAAATATTTGGGAGATTTTAGTAAGGCTAATAAAATTGTTAAAGGTATCGCACTTTAATTTTCATTTACATCATGAGTGATAGCCCAGTTAAACGAATTCTTATTCTTACAGCCAATCCCAAAAACACCAGTCGGCTTCGCTTAGATGAAGAAGTTAGGGAAATTGAAGCTGGGCTAACTCGTGCAAAAATGCGTGACAAATTTGAGCTTATACAGAAATGGGCAACTCGTCCTAGAGATATGCAACGGGCAATCTTAGAAATTAATCCAAATATTGTCCATTTTTCTGGTCATGGTACTAAAGATGAAGGACTTGCTTTAGAAGATGATACAGGACAAGTTAAGTTTGTAACAGCAGAGGCATTAAAAGGCTTGTTTGAGCTTTTTTCAGAGGAAATTGAATGTGTAATGCTCAATGCCTGTTACTCAGAAGTTCAAGCAGAAGCAATTTCCAAACACATTACTTATGTTATTGGAATGAATCAATCAATTGGCGATCAAGCTGCTTTGGAGTTTTCAGTTGGTTTCTATGATGCTTTGGGAGCAGGAAAATCAATTGAATTTGCCTATAAATTTGGCTGTAATGCTATTCGTATGGCTGGAATTTGCGAGTTTTCAACTCCTATTTTAAAGAAAGTTTATAATCGTAAGAATTTATGTTTAAAAGAGGAAGATATTGAACCAATAAAGCCAATAATTTCAGAGCATTTTTTTGAAAAAAAACTACATAAATCTTCCTATGTGCGCTTAATTGCTAGTGAAGACAAAACAGAAACATCAGAGCTACTAATTATTGATCAGGTGATTGCTCAAGCATGGAATCTACCCCCTCAAGATATTTATATATATCAAGATATAACTCTAGCTTCAATAACAATTGAAGACTTACAAACACGCAAGATTGTCTGGGATAAAATTCTATGGATTCAAGCGAGTGATCTATTTTTACCTGAATTGACGTTTATCGACTTTGAGGATGCTCTCCCTGGCGCGCTCTTACCAAAAGAGATACAACCTCTAATATTTCAAGGAAATCGCATTACTCCATTGCTACCGATAAATTCTATTTTGCTTAACTATTTTAATTCGGAAGATTTAGCTAGCAAAATTCAACTGTGCCCTCTTATTAAAGAAGAAGCTTATTTTGTAAAAATCACTTTGGAGTTACCGCTGGCAGGGCCAGAAAACGGAAATCCACCAAGAATATTGGTTATCTCTAAGGAATATTTACTGAAACCCGAAAATGTTTTAATCAATATCCCTGTTCTAGAAATATGGCCTAATTTTCGTATTAAGAATTGGAAAGAATATTATGGCTTTTATTATGATGCGGAATGTGGAGAAGAGACGTTTCAAGTAAGTTTTCCTGCAATCAAAGACAATAACTCGTTCAAAGATAAAGCTGGGGGAGTATACCAAATTGTTCGCTTAGAAAACTTCCCATCGTTTATTCAATGTATGAGATTTCAGAATAATACTATAATTACTGGTCTCATTCTCTTAAAATCTCCTATTGATATTAAACCTTCAAATGATTGGACTGTTGGTGTAGATTTAGGTACTTCTTTCACCAATGTTTATGTCAGTAGTGAGCATGGTACACCTCAATCTTTTGAAATGCTGAATCTGCATCATAAAGTGACTGATTCAAGCAATGATACTCGTATTCCTGTTCTGTATGAATACTTTATTCCTATAAGTCAGTCCCTGCCCATTGCCAATATAGTAACAATGCGAGGCCGTCGAAATTTTGGCAATAACTTATCTCCTAAAGCTATCCTTGATGGTCGTATTTACATACCCAATGTAAGTAGATTTCGCCCGGACGAGAGTTGGATTGAAACAAATCTAAAATGGAGAAATGTTAAAGAAAGTAGGCTTTTTTTGGCACAATTAGCTCTACATATTTCTGCTTCAGCAGTTAGGAATGGGATTAGACAAATTCAATGGTCACTATCATTTCCTTCATATTATTCGCGAGAAGACAAAAGACAGTATGTGAGAACATGGCAAATCTTAAGCGAAGAATTAGGTAAAAAAACGGGAATTCAATATAATTGTCCAGAACTTAATAATACAGAGTTCTTGCGTACTGATAGTTTAGCAATTGCTCAATACTTTGCTGACTTGGAACAGCATAACTTAACTTATAGTACCTGTATTGGCATAGAAGATTTAACTACATCTATTTCGATTTGGGAAGAAAACAACCTTATTTATCAATGCTCGCTACGATTAGCACGTCAAGATTTATTTGCTCAATTTCTTGAATTAAATCCTACTTTTTTTAAAGAAAAATTTATCAACAATCGAGTTTATATTGATAAAAAGAGAGGAGTTTCTGTTGTTTTAGACAGTTTTCTAAGGTTTGCTAGTGAGGATTGGTTAATCCAGATAAAACCTCAGTTAATAGATGATCCTGATTTTCAGGAGTTTATTCAACTTACTAATATCGGATTGGCTGGAATTTATTATTACACAGGATTTCTCTTAAAAGTCCTTAGTCAGGAGGGTAAATATCGACGAGCAGAAATTACTCCTGTTTATTTAGGTGGTCGAGGTTCTCAACTTTTAAACTGGTTAGATTTAACAGGACAGTTTGATCAGTATTCTGAAATCAATGAATTACTTAGCAGAATATTGAGTTTAGGTTCAGGGTTTCCTGACACCCATGCTATGACATGGCTCAGTAGGATGCCTGGAGATGAGGTTGCCTGTGGACTTGTTCTTAATATGAGCAGACTTAGAGGAATAGACAGTAAAATTCCAGATTTGATTGCTGGAGAAACGTGTGAAGTCAACGAACATATAATTGCAGCAGAAGAACGTTTGGAAGATAGATATATAGGAGATAATATATCTAATTTTAAAATTCCTGAATTATCAGAATTATCAAAGTTCCTTTACGATTTTCATACAGCATTACGAGATTTACGAATTGAGGGAATTCAACCATTAAAAGGATATATCTTAAATCCTGCTACTACAGCTAACAAAGAGCTATGGCGCAACACTTACAGAGAGCTTTCAAATTTGCTTTTGGAATTTAGGAGTGATTCCAATTCTGTCCGCTTGGAACCACCCTTCATTCTTGGACTAAAAGCGTTATTGCGAGTGCTTGGCAAGAGATGGGCTAGTAAAAAAGAAGGAGTAGATACTTAGGCAGTTTCGGCGGCAGATGAACAACCACGTTACTGCGAATGGAAAAAAGATCCTGGTGACTTTCAAGAAACAAGGCAGTCCTGATGAAACAAGTTTCACCGCCAAGCATGAAAATGCAATCTGGAACACCTATATAGGCTTTGCTCATCCATCGTCTAAACCTTGGGCTGATAATGAGCAAGGATGGGGAAGGATCAAGCTACAACAGCGGCAAGCCTAAATGTATTCATTTGCTAAATTTAAGTAGATTTTCCTACGATTAACCACCAGCAACAGCAGGGACAATACTTACTTCATCGCCATCTTTCAAGGCTGTGTTAATACCATCTAAATAGCGAATATCTTCACTATCGACGTAAAAATTTACAAATCGACGTAGCTTACCTTGTTCATCGCACAACCGGGATTTAATACCAGGAAAGCTTTGTTCTAAGGAGTCCAACAGTTCAGCAATGGTGCTACCGTTAGATTCTAGACTAGCTTGATTATTAGTCAAATTCTGAAGAGTTGTAGGAACTAAAACTGTTACAGCCATAGAAGTACAAAGTGAAGAGTTAGCAATACAGTTAAGAGTTAGGAGTTATGAATAAAAAACTTATAACTCATAACTCCTAATTAAACGAGAACTTGTTGCCATTCCAAGCGATCAAGAGTACGCGATCGCTCCAAGGCGCGTTCAAAACTATCCAATTTAGCATCAATAGTCAAGGGTTCACCAATGTAGCCTTGGATTGCTTCTTGGGTTTTCAAACCATTGCCAGTGATGTAAATCACGGTAGTTTCATCTGGATCAATTTTGCCAGCTTCTACCAGTTTTTTCAGCACAGCTACGGTTGTACCACCAGCCGTTTCTGTGAAAATACCTTCAGTTTCTGCTAGCAGCTTGATACCATCAATAATTTCGGCATCATTGACTGATTCAATGTTACCACCAGTCTTCTGAGCTAGCTCCACAGCATAAATACCGTCTGCTGGATTGCCGATCGCTAGTGATTTCGCAATTGTATTCGGTTTTACTGGCTTAATAAAGTCGCGTCCTTCTTTGAAAGCTTGAGCGATGGGTGAGCAACCTTCAGCTTGAGCACCACTGAAACGAACGCTCTTATTTTCTACTAAACCAACTTCGACAAATTCTTGGAACCCTTTATAAATTTTTGTAAAGAGCGAACCAGATGCTAAAGGAGCAACAACATGATCTGGTAGTTCCCAACCTAGTTGTTCTGCAACTTCAAAACCTAGCGTCTTGGAACCTTCAGAATAGTAAGGACGCAGATTAATATTGACAAAACCCCAACCGTGTGTATTAGCAACTTCCGAACAGAGACGATTGACTTGATCGTAGTTGCCCTTGACGGCCATGAGGGTAGGACTGTAGATCAAGCTACCGAGAATCTTACCGGCTTCTAAATCTGCGGGGATGAACACACAGCAGTCTAAACCAGCATGAGCTGCGATCGCAGCTGTAGAATTTGCCAAATTACCAGTGCTAGCGCAAGAAACAGTAGTGAAACCTAACTCTCGCGCTCTGGATAAAGCGACTGACACCACCCGATCCTTAAAGCTCAGGGTGGGCATATTCACGGCATCATTTTTTATATAAAGTTTATTTAGACCCAGACGACGAGCAAGACGGTGGGAACGAACCAACGGAGTCATGCCAGTTCCCACATCTATTACATTGTCAGTTGCGACAGGCAAAAAGGGACGGTAGCGCCAAATTGAATTGGGGCCAGCTTGAATTGTTTCACGAGTGACAGTCAGACGTAGGGCGTTGTAATCATATTTAACTTCTAACGGGCCAAAACATGACTCACAAACATTACTAGCTTTGAGTTCATATTCCGCACCACATTCCTTACACTTCAAGGCTTGAAAGTAGGCGGTGCTGCTTTGGGTTTGGGTTTTGATTGCCTGAGTCATAAACTAGCTTTCCCTGTTTGTCTGTCACTGTCGCCTGATAGTAACACGAGCAAAAATGCCAGTCAAACATACCCGATATTTTTAGTCGGGTATGCTTGGTGTTGAGAGGAATAGTTTTTGTAAAACTTTAATACTAGTAGTCTCTATTTTTAGTATTTACACAGACGTATTGAATGTTATAAAAAAATAAAATAATTTAATTTATTAAGTATCAATATTTAATAAATTTATGATTAAAATGCATATTTTAATGATAAAATTGCATTTAAAAAAATTAATATCCTATTTAAGCGATTTAGATTGCTTAGTTAATTTTCAACTTTTTTATATAAATAACTCTACAAAGCAGTATACATTTCTGACAGTAAAGACTCAAAAACCTCTATATATATAAATTTTAGTATTTTTAGCATCTGATGATTAAACCACTAAAAATGCTGTGTGTATTGCCAAAATAAAGTTAATTTTTCAGTTTTGATGCACTCATTCAGGGTTAGAGAAGTTACTTATTTCTACGGAAGATTTTTTTTGCTTTAAAAGCTACATTCTTATTTAAATCTCTGAATAAAGAAATTAGAGTAACAAATTACACATTCTTGCATCTACCAGTTTTGATTCTCAAGGGTAAACATAAAACAAGTAGACAAGTTATTTCTGGTTATTGTCTCAATACAGTTTTTAAGGAGTGTCAATAATTTAACTCCTTAAATATGCATTCCCAAAACATTGAAGTTTTGGGCAGCCATAATCGGTAACTCCTAAAAGGGAATTGCCAAACTTTATCCTGTCTCAAAATCCGAGATACAAGTTCAGCAAATAAAGTACTTATATGGGAAATCGAAATCAATCTGTAAATAAGCAGCGTAAACTTTACCAATTTCTAGTAGCAACAGCATTATTAACTGGTAGCTTTTTCCAATTTCTTGCACCAGTATTAGCTGACGGAACTACTGCGGGTACATCTATTAGTAACACTGCGACAGCAACCTACGAAGATCCTAACAATCCAGGGACAACAATCAATGCCACTTCTAATACAGTCGTTGTCACTGTAGCAGAGGTTGCTGGGATTACCGTCTCAGCGTCTGGAGTTACAGATAGCAATGGCGGTAATGTTGCAGTTGGCGACTTACTAATCTATACCTACACTTTGACTAACGTAGGTAATGACCCCACTAAATTCCACATTCCCAACCAAGCGACAACAACTGGGCCGGGTACAGTTTCTGGCACATTACCAAATGGTGGTACAGCTAATAGCCTGCAATATAGCACCGATGGCGGTCAAACTTGGACAAACATCCCCCAAGGCGGTGTAGATACACCCTCAGTTCCAGTTGGTGGTACTGTGTTAGTGCGCGTACCAGTTACCGTCCAAAATGGTGCTCAAACCAACGACATCATTACCGTTACCCTTGGTAACACTCCTGGTAATGCTCAAAACCAACTGCGGAGTCCTGATGGTGGTGACATATTCACTGTAGATAACCCTGATACTGGTGTTACTGGTGAAGTACCTGGCGCGCCAGTTAATGGTACGCGGGAAGCTAGCGCCACCGAGCAAATTAAGGTTGGTTTAACGGTGAAGACTTACGCTTTAGCCACCATTCTCAAGACTCGTAGTGGCTATAACAATGCTGGCACAACTGCGATTACAGATGACAAGTTGACCTACGATTTGAGCTTGCGAGTTGAGTCCAACGATCCCACAGGACAGGGAATTACACCAGCAGCTTTGACGGGTACGAGCATCAATGTTGATGGTGTTGCTGGCAACTATATCTTGGTTTCTGATGCGATTCCTGCGGGTACAGATTTGGCAGTAGCACCAACTGCACCTCCTGGTTGGCGAACTGTTTATACGACTACTCCAGTTACAACTAATGCTAATACAGCTAGTTGGACTACAACAGCACCAACTTTGTCCTCAGTTACTCGCGTTGGTTTTATCAATAATCCAGCGACTATTACTTCCATCGCTCCTGGGACAACGGTGAATGGCTTCTCGATTCAGCTAGCTGTTAAATCAACAGCATCTTCACCCTTAACGGTCGCTAATATCGCTCAATTGTTTGGTCAAACACCCAGCAGCAATTTACCAGTATACGACGATTCTGGCGACCAAAATCCCAGCAACTACGATGGCTCTCCAGGCAGTATGACGCCTCCTCCAGGTACAGATACCAATGGTGATGGTCTTCCCGATACTCTACCACCCACCAGCGTTGATGATGGCTATATTAACACTCCAGCATCTCCAGAAACTGGAACTGACACGGGTAATAACAACAGTGGTACTGGCCCAGGTGGTGAGGCAAACGTCTTCACGGTGCAAGCACCAGTTGCTTCAGCGTTACTCAACGGGCCGCAAAATGCCCCGGATGCCACTGGCCCATCAGGTTTGACCAACGATGACTTCACTAATAAATCTTCTCTTGTTCCTGCTGGTACAACACCTAATAGTACACTCGATCCCCAATCGGTTGGTTTCACCAACACTGTTAAGAATAGTGGTACTGACTCAGGTGTCTTGAAGATAGAGCCAACTCCACCGACAATTATAGGAGATTTACCAAATGGTACGAAGGTAACTATTACCTATAATAGTCAGTCTGCTGTCTATACCTACAACAGTACAACGGGAACGTTTACAACACCTGGTACAGCAATCACAATTCCCAACGTTGTTCCTGGTGCAAGTATCAACTATGGTGTAGAAGTTGATTTACCTCCGGGTACGCAATTATCTACTGATATTGGCAAAGGCTTCCCAGTACCCATCACTGCTTCGATTGACAATTACACGACGGATACTAACGGTGATGGAATTAAGGATAGTGGGAACGATAACACCTTTGATTCATCCAACATTACTATCGATCGCGTCTACACTGGTTTCCTGAAACTACTGAAAATGTCGCGAGTTTTACAAGGAACTGGGCCTGTAGTCCAGGGGAATGATGGCACATTCAGTATCGATCCGAAGAAGCCTGCACCAGGAAACATTATTGAGTACCAAATTCAATACACAAATATTTCCGATCCTCAATCTGGAACCGGGAATGTGATTTTGAATGCTAACAAAGTTGTGATTAGTGAAGATGGTACGAAAAGCCCCAATAACTGGGCATTAGACAACGATGCTAGCGGTCAAATTGATACTAGCAACATTGTTGGTTCAGCTAAGGATTCCGGCAGTGCAACCATCCAATTCTTTAGTGGTAATCCAGCTAATAACTCTGGTATCGACCAAACTGGAACTACGGCAAACACTGATGTTGCTAAGTACATAGATACTGTCACAGGCACGATCGCACCGGGTATTCAAAGAACGTTTACTTTCCAACGCAAGGTGAACTAATTCGTTCAGATTGGAGACTTTGAAGTTCGCATACTCTTTAAGTTTGCGAACCAGTTTACCTCACTCCCCAACCCCTAAGGGACTTCCAATTAAAAAAATATTCCATCGATGGGGTAGGCAGGGGAGCAGGGAGCAGGGGGGAGATAGAAAATATCACCTGATTAAATTGGATAATTTATTTTCTGGAAGTCCCTAAACATCAAGCAAATAGGGGAGTGACTTTTTCTAAGCAAAAGCTGGGAAAGATAAGTCAACAACTCACATTCTGGAATTTTTTTGAGGTTATTTATATGAAGCGTGTTTCTCTTGCAGGTTTAGGAGCATTCGCTCTCATTGCTACAGTTCCATTTGTCGGTCAAATTCCGGGAATCGCAAATGTATGGCATTCAGAAAGTGCTGTTGCTCAGAATATCAAAACTCAAGGGCAAATTCAATTGCGTTTAGAAGCAGAAAAGCAAGTGGTGGCACAGGATCAACAAGGTAAGCAAAGTAAGAAATGGGAACCTTTGAAAGGTCAAGTTGTGGTGCGACCAGGAGATGTATTGCGATATACCTTGAGCGGTGAAAATAAGAGCGATCGCCCAGTGAAGAATTTAACTTTGAATCAACCTATTCCGAAAGGAATGGTCTACGTGCTGAATTCTACCAATGTCGCCAACAATGCCAAAGTTATTTACAGCATTGATGGCGGGCGTAGCTTTGTCGAAAATCCCACTGTTAAAGTTACTCTTCCTGGCGGCAAAGTGGAAACAAAACCAGCCCCAGCCACTGCTTACACTCATATCCGTTTGCAGATTCCGTCACTTGCAGCTAAGACGACAGTCAAGGTGACTTATCAAACCCAAGTACGCTGATTGAGATGCAAGGACGCGCTGCCTTCCTGACTCGAAAAAGAGCTGTAATCAACAATATTTCCAGATGGAACCTGAAAACGAGATTTTTAAAGGGTTTTATCTTAACTGGATTCCCTAAATAAATAGATGCTTTTATTAACAACAGGCTTGACATTTCAGAGGAGATGTGTTAAGTGAGCCTTCCTCAAAACCAAAAGCAAATTACTTCTAGCAGTAGCTGGTGGCGACGGTTAACAGCTACTGTTCTTCTGGGAAGTTTTTTGCATACTACTATTTCTATACCAGCGATCGCGCAACAGACTAACAATCAGGTTGCGTCTGTGCCATTAATAAATCAAGCTACTTATACTTATACAGATTCTGCTAGTAATTATCAATATCAAGGAAATTCTAGTCAAATCAATGTTAGTCCTAGCCCATTACTCGATCCATTAGGACGGATCTTAGGTTGCGCTGGCACAATTTTACCTGACTATACAGGTTTTTCAGTTGGGGTATACCAACCGAATTCTAACGATCCAACAGGGACAGAATTGGACAGCTTAGTTTCTCTGACTAGAACAGAGTTGCCAGATATTTCTAATAACAATGTTCCTGGTGGTAAATCTCCAAATACTGAAAATAGTAACCCCTACTTTGTGACGAATAACCCTGCGGGTGTCTACAATTTCCTACTCGATCCGAATAAGGGTCAAACCGATCCAGGTAGAACCTACATATTTGTAGTTAATCCACCACCAAATTCTATCTACAAACAGCGACGGATCAAGATTGAAATCCTTGGTAGTACTGGCATACAAGGTAATAATATCGTGCGATATGTCGCTAGTTCTCTAGATGGTCAACCAATCAATATCACAGGTGAAACCAGGGTAGAGCAAACAGTTGTTTTAGTTCCCAATGCAGAAGTAAATGGACTGGACTTATTAGCCTTTGAATTCACCACAAATATGTGTCAAGCTAATCAGTTGCAGATTATCAAAACTGGCGATCGCGCTACTGCTGAACCTGGAGATACGGTAATCTACCGCCTGTCGGTAAAAAATCTTGCTGATGCTGGTTTGAATAATATATTTGTCACCGACAACCTACCTTTAGGATTTCAGTTTTTGCCGAAATCTGTGCGGGGAGAGTTGGATGGTCAACTAGTCACGATCGCCTCAGAACGCAATGGTAACACAGTGACATTCCGCACAGACGTCACAATTCCCACAGAGAAAGTCTTGAATATTGCCTACGCTGCTCAACTAACAGCCGATGCATTGCGTGGTAGTGGTCGCAACACTGCGATCGTTAATGCCCAACGAGCTGATAACCGTTTTGGCACTAAGGATGGCCCAGCAACGCATCAATTAAAAATTCGTCCAGGAATCGTTTCTGACTGTGGCACGATTATCGGTCGCGTGTTTGTTGATAAAAACTTTGACGGCGAACAACAGGCTGGTGAGCCTGGAGTACCCAATGCAGTGATTTTTCTAGAGGATGGAAACCGTATCACTACAGATCCTAATGGTTTGTTCTCCTTAGCTAATGTCTTACCTGGATACCACACAGGTGTACTAGACCTCAGCAGTGTAGCTGGTTACACCTTAGCTCGTAACGAAAAATTCCGCGAACGAAATAGCCAATCTCGTTTGGTGCATTTAGAGCCTGGTGGCTTAGTACGCATGAACTTCGCTGTCACCCCCACATTTCAGGAGCCAGTCAAGAAATGAAACCCAGACTGCACTGTGTAACTACATTCAACCTGAAGTTGATGGGGGCGATGCCACTAGCTCTCTGCTTTATTTTGTATCCTACAATTGTCAAAGCAGAAATCACTAGTGAAAAACTCTATTTCCCTGATTCACCTTCGCAAGCAGATAAGGGTGCTACAGATTCTGACTTATCACGGGATTTGGAAAATCTCTCCCCTAAAAGGGGAAAAGCTTTGAATACTTCCCGTTCTCTTCTAAGCAGAAAGGGGTTAGGTTTCGCTTTGGTTTTTGCAGATGACGTAAAAAGTCAGGTCGAAGATCCAGCGGATCGGAATAAGGATTCAAATTCTCCTGATCTCTTGAGAAGTTCCGAGCAGCATTCTCCACCTCTTGAATTTACCTCAACTTATAAAGCATCGGCTCCTGAAATTCCAGATGTCCAGCCAAGTGAAACGAATATACACCCATTTCAACCTGCAACTTCTGTTGATTTGCTCAGAGACTCACGCAAAATAGTCGGAACAGAGGAGAAGAACCACGGACGCAAAGATACTGAGACACTGTTTCATGCTTCTACAAAAGAAATACAACCATTTCAACCAGCAACTTCTGTAGGTTTACCTAGAGGATTACGCAAAATTGCAGGAGTAGAGGACGCAGGGATAAGGGGAAAAGGGGTAAATGAAAATCTTCCTGTGTCCCCCATTGTCCCTATCTCTACAACAATCAAAATCCTGACTCCAACGGCTGATAGTGTTGTAGATGTACAAGCTAGCACTGTGATTGTGCAGTTTCCTGCTGGTAGTCAAGTGGAATTGCGGGTAAATGGGGTGTTGGTAGACCCTTCTTTAGTAGGACGGACAGAAACTGATGCTACCACCAACTTGGTAAAGCAGACATGGTATGGTGTCTCGTTAAAAGAAGGTGCAAACACCATCTCTGCACATATTGTTGGAGGAACAGAACCTCCTGTAACAGTGCAAGTTGCAGTGCGGGGAACGCCGCAGCAATTAACTTTAGAAACAGTTGAGTCTCGTATCCCAGCAGATGGACGTTCTACAGCTACAATCAGGGGTCAACTCATCGATGCAAACGGCAATCGCTCGAATCGTGATGCTGTTGTCACCTTGATACCCTCTGCTGGGGAGTTGGTTGGTAAAGACTTCAAACCCGATGAACCGGGATTTCAAGTGGAGGCGAAAGCAGGGCAATTTGCAGCGACGTTACGATCGCAATTGAAGGCCGAAACTGTGACAATTCGCGCGATCGCAAATGATTTAGAAGCCTTTACGCAACTCCAATTTGAAACCGCACTGCGTCCGAGTTTGGTGACAGGGGTAATAGATTTACGTTTGGGCGCTAGAGGTACAAATTATTACGGTAGTTTCCGTGATTTCCTCCCGCCTGACAAAAACAACGGAACGCAATTAGATTTCCATTCAGCGATATTTGCCACTGGTGCGATCGGTGAATGGTTGTTTACAGGTGCATACAACAGTTCTCGTAGCCTCAATGAAGATTGCAACTGCGATAATCGCCTGTTTAGAACTTACCAATTCAGCGAGCAAAACTATCCTGTCTACGGCGATAGCTCGAAAGTTGATGTAGTCGCTCCTTCCATTGACAGTGTATTTTTGCGTTTTGAGCGTTCAGCTCGTACCCCCGGCTCCGAGCCTGATTATGCTATGTGGGGTGACTATAACACAGAAGAATTTGCCCGGCGATCGCAGCAATTTACTTCTATCACTCGTCAACTCCACGGTTTTAAAGCTAACTACAACTTAGGAAACCTACAAATTACAGGTTTCTATGGCGACCACTTAGAGGGGTTTCAACGGGATACTATTGCTCCTGATGGTACTAGTGGTTATTACTTCCTCTCTCGCAGACTATTACAAGCAGGTAGTGAAAATGTCTTTATCGAGTTAGAAGAACTCAATCGTCCTGGGACTGTATTAGAACGGAAACAACTTAACCGAGGCCCAGACTACGAAATCGACTATGATCGCGGTACTTTATTATTCCGCGAACCGATTCTACGCACCGATATCGATCAAACCGGACAAGTATTAGTACGTCGGATTGTTGTTAGCTATCAATATGACAGTGAAGACTCTGATGGGAATATTTATGCTGGTCGTTTGCAATATAATCTTTCCCGCAAACTTAACTCCGAAAGTTGGATAGGAGCAAGTTACGTTCAAGAAAATCATGGGGTGCGCGACTTTCAACTCTATGGTGCAGATGCCCTGATTGCTTTGGGTGACAACGGTAAGTTAATTGCAGAATACGCCCATTCCACTAATGATTCTGACGTTATAGGAAAGGTCAGAGGTGATGCCTACCGTTTAGAAGCTGAAGGAAAGATTGCTAATGGGATTCAAGGTCGTGCCTATTATCGCTTTGCCGATACGGGTTTTGCCAATAATGCTACTATCAGCTTTGTCCCAGGACAAACCCGTTATGGAGCACAGGTTACAGCTAAACTCACTTCAGCTACCAACGTCAGAGCGCAATACGACCACGAAGACAATTTTGGGATTGCTCCCCAACCCCTAGACACCTTTGAAGAACTGTTTGCACCGCGTTATGAGGCGATACCTGGTAGCAAGGTTGATAATTCGCTAACGACGATTTCTGCTGGGATTCAACAACGTCTGGGTAGCGCCACTATCGATCTGGATTGGATTCATCGTCGTCTGGAAGACCGCATCCCCGACAGTACCCTAAGTAGTAATTCCGATCAACTGCGATCGCGTTTTTCAGTTCCTCTCGCGAAAAACCTGACATTCCAAGCCCAAAATGAACTCAGCTTATCTTCCCAAAAAAATGCTATTTACCCAGACCGTAGCATTTTGGGGTTGAATTGGGCGGTAATTCCTGGTGTCAGCGTTAGTCTGGCCCAACAGTTTTACACTAGCGGTCAATATTCGGGTAATTCCATCACTAGCTTGAGTGTCAACGGCGAACACAAACTCGGCTCGGATACTACCTTGACTGGTCGTTACTCAATTTTGGGTGGTGCTAACGAAATGACTACCCAAGGAGCAATTGGTATAAATAACCGTTGGACTATTGCTTCTGGATTGCGGCTGAACGTTGCTTACGAACACGTATTTGGCAACTTCTTCGGACGCACTTTGGCGGGTCAACAATATGCTCAACCCTACGCCTTTGGTCAAGCTGCATCTGCGATCGGATTTGATGGGGGTGATAGCTACAGTGTGGGTCTGGAATACAGTGATAATCCGCAATTTCAAGCTAGCGTCCGTTACGAACATCGTTCCTCTTCTGGTGGTGCTAATACAGTAATTACCGCAGGTGCTGCGGGTAAAATTTCTCCGGCTCTCACAGCTTTGGTACGTTATCAACAAGCTGGTTCTTCCAATCAAAAGCTTTCAGGATTGGGAGATACTGCTAACCTAAAACTGGGTTTAGCCTACCGCGATCCCAATAACGATAAATTTAATGCTTTATTACGTTATGAATATCGCCAAAATCCATCAACCATCCCTGATACCATCCTGTTAGGAAGTGGTACGGGTTCCCAAGACCATACCTTTGCTTTAGAAGCGATCTATGCTCCTAACTGGCAATGGGAATTCTACGGGAAGTATGCGTTGCGTAACAGTACCTCTTACATAGCTAGCGATTTAGCCGGTACTAGCACAGTAAATCTGGCCCAAGTACGCGCTACCTATCGTTTGGGATATAGCTGGGATTTAGTGGGCGAAGCTCGTGTAATTAGTCAGTCTAGCTACAGTGAGACAGGCTTTGTTCTTGAAACAGGCTACTACCTCACGCCTAATCTGCGCGTTTCTGCTGGTTACGTCTTTGGTAAAGTTGATGACCGGGATTTCTCAGGAACACGTTCTGCGGGAGGCGCGTATTTAGGCTTTACGGTTAAGCTCAATGAATTGTTTGACGGCTTTGGACAACAAAAACCTGTAGCGCGCCAGCCGCAGGAATCGGCGATGAAAACTTTGGTGGGTAAACTCAAGGCCGCAACAAGGGAAATACAAAGGCGTGAAATATAAAACGGTTATTTGATGTAGAGATGTCCATTGCAACCTCTATGTACGAATTTAACCTTTCCTCGTGGGAATACTATTGTCGTAACGATTTTTTATCCGCTTTGAATCTAGTGTAAAAACTTTTGAATTTTCACTCAGGTATTTGTATATTTATAAACTCAATATTATTACTTACATATTATGTATTTTTATTGGAACTAAATGATGAAATCTTTATTTAAGAAATTAAGAGCGATTGCCACAGTAAATATTGATAAAAATGATAACTTTTCTCCGACTGTGAGCAACCCAGTCAAAAAAACTATAGAAAAGCCATTAACAATTAGCTGCCAAAAACTATGGCTAAGTAGCCTGGGCTTTTTTTTATGTATTTTCGGCAATAGTATCCAACCTAGCTTGGCTGAAGGCAGCAAAGAGTTAGTTTCTGATGGCGGATACAGACCTTACCTGGAATGGTCAGATCTAACAGCAGCAGGTATTATTCGGAAAACCATACTCAAAGTTTATGTTCAACAAGGAGAAACAGTTAATCTTGGCTCTAGTGTGACTAGTAGTTTCTCAAACCCACAAGATATCGTTTACCGCAGTCCCTTTGGTGGTCAAAATGCCTCTTGTGATGTTCTGGCTACTGGTTTTGGTTTCATTAACACTGTTGCCAAAGAAACGGCTGGCCCTTTACCTAATAGTGGTGGCTATACTCCTTGTAGTTTCGTGGCTACAGAAACTGGTATTTACGAAGTTGAATTTCGTTCTCCGAATACAACTGGTGCAAGCAATCCGCCCCCAAGAACCACGACAGCGGCATTTCCTACAGATGCTACTCAACTTTCAGGGGTAGCTGCTTGGGATATTACAGTTCGAGATAGTAACGGCGTTGCCAAAAAAGGGCGAGTTTTTACTAAATATATTGCTATGAATATGGGTGCAAATGCCAATGGTAGCACTCCAATAGCACTCAACTCTAAGCTTTATATTCAAACTAAAGATGGGTATCGATACGAAACTGACATGAATGGAGTCGATCCCTTTGGCTTTATCTTTTTTGCTAATAGCCGGGGATATCTTGATAGAACAAATAACAGCACTGTTTACCATTCTGCTGGCGGTGCTACTGACAATAATTTGAACTTTAGCGGCAATGTGCGAGTCCAAGATCCGAATGTCACTGATACATTAACAGACATTACCCACCTAGTTTTCTTCAATCGACCAGACACTACAACCCTCAATGCTTTGAGTATTCCTATTGCAGCAAATATTCCGATAGTACCGACTTCGTTCAAATTTACTGGGGGTAATGGAGGTAGTGGGAATCAAACTTCTGTGGGTGTGGGAGGTAATTTTAGCTTCAATGCATCCTCAACTGGTAGCTATCAAATAATTATTGATACTAACAATGATGGCATTTTTGATCCTAGTAGCGATAGAGTACTACAAAATGTGCTGTCTGTCGGCTCAAATGTGGTGCTTTGGAATGGAAAGGATGCAAGTGGGACAAATCTCCAACCTCTACCAGGAAATGCAGCATACAATGCCATAATCACAACACGTTCGGGAGAATATCACTTTCCCATGTTGGATGCCGAAAATAATCCGCTGGGGTTTAAAATCACGATGGAAAACCCTCCTGCTGCTTTTCCTAACCTTGTAGATCAAAATGGCCAGCAGATTGGAGCGACGACCGTTTATTACAACGACAACAATTATACTACCGCTAATGGTACGACGATTAACTTAGATGGTACGGGAGCTACTAGCCCACGTAATGCTGCTAGAGGAATTAATAGTGTGTTAGGAGAACATGAATTTAGTAGTAATTATGGTGACTTTAAGGGAATAGATACTTGGACATATTTTCCAAGTCAAGGAATCACTACTCCCTTAGTAATTACTACTAACACTCAAGCAAATGTCATAGGAACCAAATCTGTTCGCTTCCTCGCAGACAATGATAGTAGTGGAACAGTGACTGTAGGCGATCGCATCGAATATACCATCACTTATTCCAACCTAAATCCAGGTAATAGCAATGCAATTAACTTTGTCATTAACGACTCATTACCTTCCCAGTTAACCTTTGTAAGTGCAGCAATTACTGCTGCGACTTCAGGGAATAACATCACAC
This sequence comes from Nostoc sp., assembly GCF_036917535.1. Taxonomy (GTDB): domain Bacteria; phylum Cyanobacteriota; class Cyanobacteriia; order Cyanobacteriales; family Nostocaceae; genus Nostoc. Next base: position 245,213 of record NZ_JBALDA010000090.1, on the reverse strand, counting down.
TCAATTCTAGTTATAACGGTGCTGGTGTTGTTGCTTTGACAAATTCTGGAATTCTGCGTGTAGGTGATACGATTACCATTAAAATTACTGCCACAATTAATAATGCCAATGGCGGTAATCCAATTAGTAACCAAGCCAATGCTACTTTTAACACACCTGATAATCCTACAGGAACTGTTGGTACAGTGTTCACAGATGCAGACTCTGCTGGTGCTACCAATAATCCACCTACTCTTGGTAATTCGTTCTTACAAATTACTGATAATGGTGTAAATATCGGTAATAATCCTACCAGTACGGCAGATGATGACCCCACTTTATTTACAGTATTAAATACTGTTAGTTCTAATCCTAAGTTGTTGTTAATTAAACGCATCACCCGCCTCAATAACCAAGATTTAACTGATATTGTGGATGGTCGCAGTGACGTTGCTACTAATGCCAGCAACTATGTACCAGAACCTTATGCTACTAATGATAGCGATCCTAAATGGTCTGTTGGTTACTTGCGAGGATTAATTAATGCTGGCACTGTCAAACCGGGAGATGAATTGGAATACACAATATATTTTCTTTCCAATGGTCTTGGTAATGCAACTAATGTGAAATTCTGTGACTTGGTTCCGACTAATGTTAATTTTATTCCTACTGCTTTTAATGGTATGACTCCTAGTGATGGTGGCTTACCAGGAGCGGATCAAGGTATTGCTTTGGCTATTGGTTCTACTACACCTACGGTTTATCTCACTAATGTAGCAGATAGCGATCGCGGGCGTTTTTATACAGCTAACGACTCAGCCACACCATCCTACTGCGGTACTAACACCAATGGAGCAGTAGTGGTCAATATTACAGTCCCAAGTTTTCCCAATCTACCCGCAGCCACTGGAGCTGGCACACCAGCTAATTCTTATGGTTTTGTCCGCTTCCGCGCTAAGGTGAAATAGTTTTAACCACCGCTAAATAATGGAATTAATGCCATTATAAGAGTTTAGGCTGTTCGGTAACCAGGCGATCGCAGCTTGTTCGCCAAAGTATTTCAGTTTTATAAAAATATCTTTTGAAGAATCCAAAAAGCAGCAATTTCAGTTTGGAGATTCAGCATATACCTACAAATAAGTCATGGTAAATATGAATCTAAAACTGAGATTTAAACCAGTTTCTTACAGTTAGGTTGCTCTACATTCAAAGGCAATAGGATGCTACTGGCTCACTTCGGATTTTGAGATTTGAACTGGCTAAGAAGCCTAGCTCTTCGATGACCAATTTCTGGTCTAGTCAAAATTCCTTGGGTAGGACTCAAAAATAATGCTAATAAAAATAGTACGGAAACAACTAAAACAATTGCTGCACCCGACGGGACATTTAAATAGTAACTAATATACATTCCGGTCACACTGCTAATCACACCAATCACAGCACCTAAATGCATCATTTGATATAACTCTTTCACTAATAAATAAGCTGTAATTCCTGGCCCAATCAGTAGCGAAACAACTAATACTACACCCACAGTTTGCATACTGGCAACAATTGTCAAAGTAATAGCACCATTTAAGGCAAAATGAATCAAATTAATCGGTAAACCACTCGCTTGAGCGCCAAGCGGATCAAAGGTATAAAATAACAATTCTTTGTAAAAAACTTTTACTAAAATCAATACAAAAACTGTGATAATCACAGTCCGCTTCACATCATCTGTAGTTACGCTCAAAATATCGCCAAATAAAAATTCATGCAGGTCTAGTTTGCTTTTCAATAGCGTAATCAGCATGATACCCAAAGCTAAAAAACCAGAAAAAACTAACGCCATTGCTACATCAACTTTAATACGGGATTGAGATTGAATCCAAGAAACAATAAAGGTGCTGAGAGTTCCGCAGATAAATGCACCTAAGAAAATATCGACACCTAAGAAAAAGGCTATAGCTAGTCCCGGTAAAACTGCATGAGCAATTACATCTCCCAGTATTCCCATGCGTTGAACAATAAGATAATTACCCACAACGGCGCACAGAATGCCTAATAGAATCGCTGTCGCAAGTGCCTCACGCATGAATTCAAAACTTAAGGGTTCTAAAATTAAGTTTGACATCAGTAAAAGTCTTCCTAATTTACTAACAATTTGAGATTTTTTTATTGTTTTTAAATTTAAAGTTCATTATAATATTATCTCCATAAGCACGTTGAATATTATCTGCTGTCATTACTTCTCTCAACGAACCATTAGCAATTATTTGTTTATTTAATAACAGTAATTGGTCGCATTTAGTCAAAGCTGTTCCCAAATCATGAGTAACCATTAATAAAATCTTACCTTGAGATTTTAGTTCTTCAAAGACATCAAAAATGATGGCTTCTGTCTTTTTATCAACTCCCATAAATGGCTCATCAAAAAATAATAATTCAGCTTGTTGTGCTAAAGCTCGCGCTAAAAATACTCGCTGCTGTTGTCCCCCTGATAACTCTCCAATTTGACGCGTTCGCAACTCTAACATCCCCACCCTTGCTAGAGCATCTTTAACTATTTCTCGAGATGGTCGTGAAGGTGTGCGAAACCAGCCTGTATGCACAGTCCGCGCCATCAGCACCACATTCTGGACTGTTATCGGATAATCCCAGTCAATCTGCGATCGCTGTGGTACATAGGCAACAAAACTTAATTGTTGTTTCAAAGCGCGGTCTCGAAACTTCACAACTCCACTTGTGGTAGGTACTAAACCCAAAATCGCCTTCACCATCGTGCTTTTACCAGCACCATTGGGGCCAATTACACCGACGATTTGTCCTGGCAAGGAGTTAAAAGTCACATCCTCAACCGCCGTGACTCCCCGATAGTTTACAGCTAAATCTTTAACCTCTAGCATATATAATTTTCACCATTTATATGATAATGATAATCACTATAACTGAAGTAATCAGATTTATGATATCTCACAATTTACGATTCAAAGTCTTAGCGGCTCTTGCCTTAACATGCGGAGTACTTGGATGTAGTCCGACATCACAAACCAGCCAACCGACTCCCGCACCTGCGAATAATGTGGCGGCTCCCCAAACAGGCACTTCACCTGCACCATTAGCTAGTGAGAAAGGCCCGTTAGTAGTCGCCACTAGCACTGTTACTTGTGGTTTAACCAAAGAAATTGCAGGCGATACTATTGACCTCAAATGCTTAATTGATCCCGGTTCAGATCCGCACGTCTACCAACCCAAGCCAGATGATAGTAAAGCAATTGAGCAGGCTAAATTAATTCTCTACGGTGGTTACAATTTTGAACCTGGTTTAATCAAGCTAATTAAAGCTACCTCAAATCCTGCTCCTAAGGTGGCTGTAGATGAAGTTGCAGTACCTAAACCCCAGCAGTTTGACGAAGATGGAAAAACTGTTACCGACCCCCATGTATGGCACAATGCCAAAAATGGGATAGCTATAGTTCAAACGATTTCTCAAGAATTGGCAAAGGTAGCTCCAAATAATGCTGCAATCTACGCAAGCAACACCCAAAAATTAACAAATGAAATCAGCCAAATAGACACATGGATTAAATCAGAGATTGCCACAATTCCACCTAAGCAACACAAATTAGTCACAACTCATGATGCTTTTGGTTATTATTCCAAAGCTTATGGAATTCCTCTTGATGAGGCGATAGGGGGCATTAGTACGGAAGAAGCACCAACACCTGCACGGGTAGGTACATTAGCGAAGGATATTAAAAAAGAGGGTGTACCGACGATTTTTGCAGAGACAACGATAAACCCGAAACTCATACAGGCGGTAGCAAAAGAGGCAAAAGTAAAAGTTTCAGACCGAGAATTGTTTGCTGATGGTTTGGGCGAAAAAGGAACAGAGGGTGAGACTTATCAGGGAATGCTGATTGCCAATACACGCACGATTGTTGAAGGTTTAGGAGGTAAATATACGGAGTTCCAGCCTAAATAATTGTAGTTTTAATTTGAAATTTAGCATAACACCTACGGAAGAGCCAACAAAACAGGGTTAGACTTATGAAAATGAGTCACAAGAAAATCAGCTTTTGAAAAACTCAAGTTATCTGATCGCTAACCTATTAAGGATTGTTGGTTTTTCTCTGGAGAAAGTAATAAATATACAAATCCTACCTCAGCAATTAATATAGTCACATTTTTGTCATAGATTTGTCATGTCTTTATCAAACCAGTGTGCAACTGTTAGCTTAATATCAAAGTTATCGCTTTGTCACATCCCCCAACTTTTAGAAATCTAAGCTTAACAGCAAATATCTTATTACAGCAACATTATCTGTAATCACAAATCATCAAATGCCGAGTCTTCATCAATGATTTTCTACTCATGAATCACTGATGAAGACCAAAATAAAGTTCCCAAAATTTGTTGATATTTTGAGTAATTTAAAATCCCAAAGGACTAGTCCCAGTAGAGCCGTTTTGCTGGAGTATTTGACGTGCTAAGTTCATACAATTGATACAGGTACAGCCAAACTTTGTCTGAGCATACTGTTTAACCATACTGTCTAAAATTTGAGATTGTTGAGGAAAATCTAATTGTGAGTCAGTGTGAGTGACATTCACTGTTGGAACAGGTACAACTCCTGGCATTTTGTTTGGCATCAGGGCTTGAGCAGAGTGAGAAGCAAGGAGTAATGTAGCCACAGAACTAGAGGAACCAAGCAGTGTTAAAACATTCTTGTTCATAATCACGTATTTTTTAGTTGTTTACAGCTATTACTTAATAGTTTACTGTTGAGTAATAACATGGTTTATACAATGTTAAACTTTCACTTGATAAACTACAAGCTAATTTTTATGATGAATAAAACAACATTGACACTGCTTAGTACTTCTTGGGTGATGTCTTTGTTAGTCTTGATGAGTCATACTGCTGTTGCAGAAACAAGAACAACTCCAACTCTGACCTACAGTACGCCACAAAACCAACAAATTGGCACTGTTGTTTCACCAACAAATACTTCTGCTACACAAACCATTGGTACAGCAGTTAGCGTGCAAGTAAATCCACGAGTTTTTTCTCTAGACCCCAATAGTGATACTGTTGGGGATATAGCGATCGCTAAGTTTGGTTGTGACTGCTCTAGTTGTCGTGCTTTAGCGTTAAGGATGCTGCAAACTGGTCAGTTGACTCTTTGATCGTAATATTCACAGACAGTAGACCAAAAAGTTTTGCGAACGCTAAAAAATAGTAGTTTACAATACAGTTTTTGGGGTAAAAAGACAAAAGCTGATTGATTGACTAAATGATAACAAAGAGTAATCCCTGCTAACTGGTTGTGTTAGCTATGCTCAACTCAAGGTTTTAGCAAATCATTGGAATCTTGAGATGCTTAACTTGTCCCCCTTATCTCCTGCTCCCCTGCTCCTCACTCCCTAACTCTCTCTCATAACAATCCCAACTCTTCTGGAAAACCGAGCATGATATTTAGGTTTTGAACTGCGGCTCCTGATGCGCCTTTACCCAGATTGTCAAGACGAGCAACTAGTAAGACTTCTTTAGTAGTGTCATTGGCGAATACAAAAACTTGAACAATATTAGTATTGTTCAGTGTGACCGCATCCAGAAATGTTCCGTCTCTCAGTAGAGTTGAATCTTGGAATGGAGCAACCTGCACGAACTTTTCACTTTGGTAGTAATCAGCGATCGCTTGATGAATAATCTTACCTGATGGTGGATTATCCAAAGTCCCCAGTGGTAAAGGTATCTGTACCAGCATTCCTTGTTCAAAATCTCCCACGGCTGGTATGAACAGCGGCGGTGATGCTAACCCTGAATACTGATGCATTTCCTTGACGTGCTTATGCCCAAACTGCAAACCGTAGATACCATAAGGGTGGAGTGATTCTGCCCCAGCTTGCTGTTCGTGGAAGGTATGATACTGTTTAATCAGATTCTTTCCGCCACCAGAGTAACCTGACACTGCATTAACGGTGATGGGAAAGTTACTATTCAAGAGTCCTTTAGCAATCAACGGACGGATACAAGCTAAAAATCCTGTGGGATAACAGCCTGGATTGCTGACAAATTGGGCGCTAGCGATTTTCTCTCGCTGTCCTGGATTTAGTTCAGGGAAACCATATACCCAGTCCTTAGCCGTGCGATGGGCAGTACTAGCATCAAGGATCTTAACCCCAATATTACTGACTAAGCTAACAGCTTCTCGCGCCGCATCATCAGGCAGGCAGAGAATGATAACATCAACAGCATTGAGTAGTTTGGTTCGCTCAGTTGCATCTTTACGTTTAGATGCTTCAATGCTAACTAACTCGATGTCATCCCGATGATTCAGGCGTGAGTAAATTTGTAAGCCTGTGGTTCCAGATTCCCCATCAATGAAAATCTTTGGTTTAGTAGTCATGCGCTTCTTATATGTGAGTGATATTTTGACTGATTAATACTTACTTGACTTCTACTAAATAGATATATCCAGAAATTAAATATCTGTTATCCAAAACCCTTATAGAGCTGTAGCAGTGCTATGTCTCTATTTTTTCACTAGATGTCTAATGAATTATAAAAGTAAGAGTTATTTTAACGATCGATTTTGGAATGAAATTAACCTGCTTTCACCATCCACACCAAAAAGCTCAGAATTAGTTCGATAGGAGGAAGAGAATAATCCATTAAATCAACTGTGACTGTTTGCCCCTCTAGTTTCAGAAATCGCCATTGGGTTCCACTGCTGACAGTACCGTAAACTGCTGTTAAGGGTTGTTCTCTAGCTTGATTGAATCGCTGTGCAGCTACCATTTCTGCAATGCATTGTCCCAACCCAGATTTTAAATCTGATTTTTTCGCTTCAACAATGATAATTGCAGGTGCTTCCACCGTTAATTGTTCAGGTGAACGGCAAAGTAGGAAGTCACATACACCGTTGAGTCCAATACTCACATCAACGTTAAACTCTTCCCCTGAAAACACGCTAATTGTGGAATTGAAGATGCGTCGCACTTCCAGCAATATAGGATTAATTATCACTTCTGAACGAGCTTTTTCTGTATCTACTGCGATCGCCCACGGTAAATCTTCTAAAATACCTTGCAGTCTGAAACTTGGAGTAATGGGTTCAATCGAGTCTGGGAAAAAGCGGACTCCTTCCACAGTATTCAGGTGAAAATCTTGTTTTACTCGGTCAATGTTAAATTGACTGTAGGGCATGATAAATCAATACTCCATCAATTTGCTTGATTGTAATAGTATTTGTTTCTTCACTTCTCCTTTCAGGATATGAATTTTTGCTTTAACTCGTTTTTGGCTCGGCTACTCGTCCCAAGCCAGAGTACGTTTCACTGCCTTTTGCCAAGTACCAAAGTTGGACAAGGGGAAATCACTCTTTGGCTCAAACACACGCTCAATTTGCCGTTGTTCCACCAGTGCTTTATAACTCTCCCAAAATCCTACAGCTAAACCCGCCGCAAATGCTGCACCCTGAACGGTCGTATCGCGCATTATCGGACGTTCAACTGGAATACCTAAAACATCAGCTTGAAACTGCATCAAAAAATTATTCTCGCAAGCACCACCATCTACAGTTAATCGCCCAACTGGAGTACTGCTAGATGCATTTATCGCCTGCACTACCTCCAGAACTTGATAAGCGATCGCTTCCAATACGGCGCGAACTAGATGCTGTGGTTGTACACTGGCGGTAATACCGAAAAAAGCTCCCCTGGCGCTCATATCCCAGTAGGGTGCGCCCAGTCCACTAAATGCAGGTACAAAATAGACTCCGCCATTATCTTTTACCTGATTGGCCATCGCTTCAGTTTCAGCAGCAGTTTTAATCAACTTCAGGCGATCGCGTAACCATTGAATACAAGCACCACTAGTAAACATACTGCCTTCTAAAGCATAGCCGACATCTAAAGTATCCTTTGGATTTGCTTGTGTCCATGCCACCGTAGAAAGGAGTTGATGGTGCGAACGCACAATTTGATCGCTTGTATGAGCAACTAAAAAGCTACCAGTACCGTAAGTACATTTCATCAAGCCAGGGCGATCGCAGCCATGACCAAATAGAGCCGCTTGCTGATCTCCCAAGATGGCTGTAATGGGTATTTCAGCACCCAACAAAGTCGCATCAGTGACTCCAAATACTCCTAAACTCGGCTGAATCTGGGGCAAAATATGAACCGGAATCTGAAACAGATCCAGCAAAATCTCATCCCATTCACAGGTTTTGAGATTCATTATCATTGTACGGCTGGCGTTGCTGTGGTCGGTAGCATGGATTTTCCTAGCTGTAAGGTTCCACAACACCCAGCTATCAATAGTACCTGCTAAGACATTGTTCAGGTCAATATTAGTAAAATTGTCTAATAGCCATCTGAGCTTAGTAGCAGAAAAATAGGCATCGATGATTAATCCGGTGCGATCGTAAATTTCTTCAGCGTAGCCTTGTTCTTGTAATTGATGGCAAAGGGGAGCAGTGCGGCGATCTTGCCAAACGATCGCTTTATGGAGTGGTTTACCAGTAGTTTTGTCCCAAATCAAACAGGTTTCGCGCTGTACAGTTAGTCCCAAGGCTGCAATCGCTGATGGCGTAATTTGGGCATTTTTAATTGCGGTTTGCATCACCCAAAAGGTATCCTGCCAGATTTCTTGAGGATCGTGTTCTAACCATCCTGGCTGAGGATAATACTGAGTTAGTTCTTTATATGCCTGTCCAACAATCTTGCCATCTGCGTTAAATACAAAGGCGCGGTTGCCTGTCGTACCTAAATCTAGTGCTAAGATGTAGCCCGATGATGGAGTTTTTTTGCCAAGTGTGTGCATAGCCGCTTTTAATGCTGCGTAGGCGTAGTCCGCCATAGGTATCGCGATTTTAGGAATACGCGTTCAATCAGATATACATTATTTTACGTATATTTGGAATTCCTTGTTTGTATAACATTAGGATTTGACGCAAAGCTATACTTCGTACAGCATTTCATTAATTCATAGCGAATTCAATTTGGCAATACCTTGTAAAACCATCGAAATACAACAAAACTTTCCCATGTTCAAACCTAACCAAAATCAAAATGCACTACTAGCTCTGTTGTTACTTGTGCCAGTTCCAAGCATTGGTATTGCAACTCAACTATATATACTTCCTGGCTTCCAAGGATATTTAGTAGCTTTATTATCTAAAATCTGGTTGTTGGTATTACCCATTATTTGGTTGTTATTTATCGATAAAGAGAATTTAAAAGTTGAATATCCTAAAAGACGCGATTTATTAGCTGGAGTTGGATTAGGGCTATTAATGCTAGGCATCATCTTGATTGTTTATTGGCTGCTGGGCGCAAAATGGATAGATGTTGAATATGTTCGCGATCGAGCAACGCAAATTGGATTGAACAGTTTTATGATTTACTTAGTAGGTTCAGGATATTGGATATTTGTCAATTCTTTGCTTGAGGAATTTGTCTGGCGTTGGTTTGTCTATCGTAAATGTGAAATTTTGGTATCAAGTCCTTTAGCTGTAGTATTGTCTGCACTGTTTTTTACGATTCATCACGTTATTGGTTTGGCAGCTTACTTCGACTGGCGTGCAACAACATTATGCTCATTGGGAGTGTTTCTAGCAGGGGCGGTTTGGTCATGGTGCTACTTAAATTATTGCTCAATTTGGCCTGGATACATCAGCCATATTTTTGCAGATATAGCAATTTTTCTGATTGGCTGGCAACTTATCTTTGCTTAACAAAAATGTAATCGTCTCTAGCCAACTAATTAATCAAAATCTCTCAAGATGATGTGTTTTTTTAAGTCGAAACTGATTATACCTTCTTCTTGTAATTTACCTATCAATCGTGTAATTGTTACTCTGGTGGTACAGCAGGCACTAGCAATATCTTCGTGAGTAAAGCGAACACTTAGGCGAGTTCCTTGTGGTACAGTTTCACCCACTTCTCGTTTCAAAAGTTGTAATAGATGGTGTAAGCGATCTTGTACTCGCCGTCTTCCACTAAGGGCTAAAAAAGATTCTGTTTGCTGTAAGCGCTGATTAATTTTTGGTAAAAGCCTATGGCTAAGTGTTGGAGAAGCTGCTATCTCTTTCGCGTAAATTGACACTAAATCAACATCAGCGAGGGCTGTTGCTTGGTAAATGCTTAAAGATGTCAAACTAGAACCAAAAACCATTCCTGCTGTTGCCAATCCTATCAGTACTTCTTCACCCGTTTCACAGTAGGTACTGAGTTTGACCAAACCCTGAGAAACATACGAGATTACTAATGGATTGAGGGTAATAGTTTCTCCTTTAGCATATTTATGTATGGGGCGATTGTTGAAGATGTCACTGTCGTTCTTAACTATCGCTGATTCTAAGTGCTGACGCTCAGTAATATTACGCAGTAGCCAGCGCAGAGAGATTGCCTTACCTTGGTTATTACGGACGACTGCCACAGTCAATGCTGCATCAAAGAAATCGCCATGACGTTGGTAAAAACGTACCAATAACTCTCTAACTCTGTCTGATTGCGATAGCTGTATCAGTTCGTAACGAACTTGCTGACGTTCTTCTAGAGGGATAAAGTTAACTATTGGTTTTCCCACTAAAAAATGCTTTGAAACATTCAACAACTTAGCTGCGGTGAGGTTAGCTTCTTGGATAGTTCCTTCTGTATTAGTTACTAAATAGCCGTCTGGCGCCAACTCAAATAAATCTTGGTAGTAGTAGCGTTCTGCTTCTAGCCAATTCCGTGTTTTTACTAGTTCCTCGTTTTGCTGATAAAGTTCCTCCGCCGCTAACTGTGCTATTTTTGAGGTGTTATAGAGTTCCTTAAAAGCTTCCGGCAACAGATCGGGAGAAATCCAAGGTAGTATACTAGCAGTTTGGTATAAATCTGCTAAACGCTTGTGCAATATTTCTGTGCGTTGGATAAATTTTTCTATGTTCACCTTAAATAACCGCTACTTGCTTGCAGAAGTTGAGCACTCTACATCTCAGCCTTAATTTTTGACTATTATGATTGTTAAACCCGCTTTTTCATTTCCTCATAAATAATTTAGTGCGAATAGATAATTGTTTCCATTTTTACTAAGAGTAACTGATAAAAGTTTCCCTAACTTCCATCATAAGAATTATACAACTACTACTAAAGACATATAATTTAAGTTAAGTTTGTTTGTGATTCTGAATACGTTGCCTATTAATTAAATTCACAAAAAAACTCCTAACTTCTTTAAGAAGATGTTTTAGAGCTGATTCGTAAAAAAAATCTTAAGCATATTCAATTCATTGCTGGGCAGGACTTTCAGAGAATAAACGCTCTTATGGCTTAAATTCCTGAAACCCTTACGAATCAGAGACTTCACTCTAACCCTCTTTTGTCAGAGTGGGAAAACTTAATCGCTGAAACCCTTTTGGCACTTTAATTTCCGCTTTTTACCTAGAAATTTTAGTTACTGTTAGAAAATAAAGCCTCAAAGCTTGATTAATTCCAAGTCTCAGAATTTAGATTCGATTATTGTTTTCCGAGAGTGACAAAACAGGGATATTACTTCTTTGTAGAGATTAGGTTTTATATTATATCTGGGTAATTAGTTTAGTTATGATTTCCACTGGCATTGCAACCCACACATTAGGTATTTCTCCTTTAGTGTAGACCTTCCTAATGTCTTTAAATAAGTTGGGAATCTGAGCCTTCCCATTTTCAAATTCATTATGAAACTATCTGGTACGGGTAAAAGTAAAACTACTCAGAACAAGCAATAGTCGAACTATTATATCTAGAATTGCACAAATAAATATTAATAAGTTAAAAATATTTGTATAGACAATCACATATCAACTTAATAATTATCCGCCTCTTTAGTTAGAGGATAAATGAAGTAGTAAGCTGGTGTAATTTAACAATGCGTAACAGCTAATCAACGCACAAGTTATAAGGAGTGATGAGTGAGGTGTCAATGCTATAAAATCTCGTTACTCCTTTTTACTTAAATCAATTTATTAGCTTAACGAATGCCATCATTATCAATGGCGCTATAGCTGTCGCTGGGGAAAAGCCCCAACCAAGGGTCAGAACTAGGAGTTAAAAATAGTTGGGCGTATACTTGTTCATTGAGCGCTTCCACACTCCTTGTTTGCTTACCCTGCATAAACCATTGATGAATTTGGCTGTGCAGCATATATTCATTTCTGACTGTATCTAAAGCCATTGTGGCTTCAAATTTTTTCACTATTATCGGCAAATTATCTTTTTGAGTATTGGCAGATTGAGACTTTTTAGCTTTAATTAGAGAGATGCTGTTTTGATCTAGCTTGACATCAGCGGCATAGAGTTGAGCGATTTGGTTCCAAACTTTCTCGTCAGTAATTTCAGCTAAGGCGTTTTGATACCGTTCAGCATTAGACTGGAGAGCAGTTAGCATTGGGGTTTCAACTCTCATTTTAGAAACTGCTAGAGAGCTTGCTATTTCTGCTGTAGGTGCTTGACTGGGATTGCTGGGAATTTCTACCAACTTAGGGGGAGACTGGATACCCAGGCGGGATAAATCTGCAACCCATTGGGTTTGGATAGAATTTAAGCGATCGCTGTGGTATTTTCTTAAATAAGACTCGCGATCGCTTGGTGTAAGTTTACTGTAATTTTTTACTGCTAATTCAGCCTGCTGTAGCTGACGCAAAAATGCCTTGGGACTATATAACCCTGGAATAGCATCAATTGGACGACCTGATGCATCCAATATATAATGAATGCTATTGCCTGTAATCGTTCGCTCCAACTTGCGTCCGTCACCAAAATCAATAGTTACTTTGGGTACAGGCCGCACTGATTGCCAATGCAAAATGAAGCGGTCTTGAAGCAGTTTAGAAATTTTAACATTTGGATACAGTGCAACCCTGAAGAACCTACTATTGGCACAACTCAAATCTTGATCTAGCCTACCCAATAACCGCAGAGATAGAATCGGTTTACCACTGGTTCTAGCAGCAGCTTTGGCTTGTTCTATATCAGTGTACCAGTACAAACCAGAGGCGTAACAGTCCCGTTGTTGACAAAGTTCGTCTAAAGCTACCCGAAGTGCAGGGGAAGGTAGAACTGCTCCTGAAGAAGCGGTATTTAACGTATTAGCATGAGATTTAAGAAATACTTGTAACCCTCTTGGGCCCTGTTTCCGAAGTACAGAAACTTCCTGAGATAGGTTAGATATTTCAGCTACAGGAGTTTGAGCATCAGCTATCTGCAAAAAACCGAAGCTGACTAGAATGAGTGCGAAAGGATATTTGAAAGTTCTAAATTTCATATATTTTCAGAAAAATCGGGGATGTAATATCAATTCAAAATTCAAAATTCAAAATTCAAAATTAAGAAAGTGAAACCTAGCATATATTTCAGGGTTTGATTCTGTATCATATTTTTCGTGAAATGGTGTGAGTGGGGAGCATCCGGTTTTGGTAATAACGAACAGACAGAATTTGGTTGACACTTTCAACATTTTCTCTCAAGCTGTTCTAAGTGGGGATGCTAGTGATGTTGTCAATTATCTTGTAGAACGTCAAAAGCTGTTTGGATTAGTTAAAACTAGGCGTAAGTGTCACCCTTGAGATTGACACTTACGCCTAACAAATTTGGGCTTTATCTTCTTAAGTTGACACTAATGAGCAATGCTCGTGCCGCAATAATATTATGTTCGGCTAATTATGTTATTATAATTCCCGAATCTATGCAGAAAGCCCAAAAATCCTTCCCTTTTGCGGTCTTGATAAGTTTTTAACCAGACATAGCTGATTAGTTCTAAATGTGATCGCTATTAGTATTAGGTAAATTTTGCTGGTTGCTTGGCTGTTTATCAGATCGAAATTGAGTATATATATAGGTTACTACTGCTAAAGTCAGCCCAATAGCCAATACCACCCCTACAATTCGCAAGAAATTGGGAGTAATTCTTGGAGTTAGTTGCTCACTTAGCCTTGGTTGGTAAATAGTATCATCCGTTCGTGTTTGTGGTCTGCTTTGATTAGAAGCAGGTCGTGGCTGATACAATGTCACATCTGGTTGCACTGGTGGTCTACTTTGATTAGATGCTGGACGTGGTTGATACAACGTCTTATCTGGTGGTACTTGTTGACCGCTTTGATTAGATCCTGGTCGTGGTTGAAACAACGTCTTATCTGGTGGTATTTGTTGACCGCTTTGATTAGATCCTGGTCGTGGTTGAAACAACGTTTTGTCTGGTGGTACTTGTTGACCGCCTTGATTAGATCCTGGTCGTGGTTGATATAACGTCACATCAGGTTTGCTGGCGTTCGGATTATTCACAGGACTCTGTTGATTTTGCTCAACTGGGTTAAATGGTCTGGGAACGGTTTCGTGATTTGAACCTTGGTTCTGTCCAGCCTGAATGGGAGGAACGGTTTGCTCAGATTGGTTTTGCTTAATCGGGTTAAATGGTCTGGGAACAGTTTCGTGATTTGAGCCTTGATTGGATGTAGATGGAGGACGCAGAATCGTGTCGTCGTTTGATTGTCTGGGAACAGTTTCGTGATTTGAACCTTGATTGGATGCAGATGGAGGACGCAAAATCGTGTCGTCGTTCGATTGTCTGGGAACAGTTTCGTGATTTGAGCCTTGATTGGGTGTAGATGGAGGACGCACAATCGTGTCGTCTTGTCTAGGAACAGTTTCGTGATTTGAACCTTGATTAGAAGAAGGTTGCGATCGCCCAGTCATCTGTCCGGGTACACTAATATTATCTGTGGCAAATTTTGCCGCAGCTTGCAAAGCTTGATTCAGTTCTTCTACCGTTGCAAATCGGTTAGCTGGGTTCTTTTGGAGGCATTTCATCACCACCGCTTCCAATTGTACGGGTAAATTCTCACACCCTGGTTGCGATCGCAGTGGTTTTGGTGGCTCATAAGCATGAGCTAATACCCAAGAAGCCTCACTAACATGACTACCCTTAATGCTGATTCCAAAAGGATCGGCTGCACTCAGCATTTCATAAAGGATAATCCCTAAACTGTAAATATCACCTCTAGCGTCCAGGTTTTGATCGCTTTGGATTTGTTCTGGAGGTGCGTAACGAAATGTACCAATAAATGTACTAGTTATATTTGTAATATTGGAATTTTCCGAAGATTCACCACGAATTTTGGCAACACCAAAATCCAAAACCTTGACCCACTCTCCCAAATCTGTCGGCATCAAAAATATATTATCTGGTTTCAGGTCGCGATGAACTACTTGAATATGTTCAGTGGTTTTGCCGCCATCCCGTTGGAGAGTCACTCCTTGATGAGCAAGCTGTAAACCTTTACAAACTTGCGCCATAATCTTCACCGTCCGCTCAACAGACAGCCGCTTTTGGCGCAGCAGTAATTGCCCAAGGGTTTGCCCCCGCAAATATTCCATGACATAAAATGGAAAACCTTCCGGGGTTACACCACAGTCACTAATCTTAACAATGTGGTCGCTTTGCAAAGCAGCACAAACTGCCACCTCCCGCTCAAAACGCTTTCTCATTTCGAGTGATGCCACTAGCGTATCTTTGAGCAACTTTAACGCTACCTGCTGACCGACACGGGTATCCGTTGCTAGGAAAACTTCTCCCATGCCACCCCCGCCTAACCGTTTATCTAAACGGTATCGCTGGTTATCACCTACGAAGCGACCATTCCAAGAATTTGAAGAAGGTGGGGATTTCATCTGGCGCAGCCCATCCTAGTTACTTTAAGTGTTAACTTTATTTAGAGATAATACTAGTATTACAAATATGATTGCTTCATAACTTAGATGAATATTAGTAATATATGCTACTAGTAATTATCTAATTATACTCAGCTTAACATATTAGTTACTTAAGTAATGCAATAAAGTTGATAAAATGTTTAAACTTAAGACCTTTAGCAGTTGAAATTTGTTCCTGATATTAAGTTAGCGCAAGTTCGACAATAATCGTCTGCTTCAGTAGTACTGAGTGACTAATGATAGTGAAACGAGAAAGCTCAAACTACGAACCTAGTATGTCAAACTTTACAGACAAGTAATTAAATTTAACACTAACTTAAATTACACTGCTAATTTTGACTAATGAATCAGGAGGCTAAGATGGAAAGCAACACCACAGCATGGTGGATATATGCATTATTGTCAGCTGGCTTTGCAGCATTGACAACTATCTTTGCCAAAATTGGGATAGAAAATGTGAATGCTAATTTAGCAACAGCAATCCGAACTGTTGTCATTTTAGTAGTTGCTTGGGGGATTGTATTTTTTCAGGGAAATGTAGTTAATATCTTAGCTATATCCCAAAAAACCATAATTTTCTTATTATTATCTGGAGTATCTACAGGCTTATCATGGATTTTTTACTTCCAAGCCTTACAAGCCGGAAAAGCTTCCCTTGTTGCACCAATTGATAAATCAAGCTTGGTATTAGTTTTATTGTTTTCAGTCATTTTTTTGGGAGAAACATTAAATTGGAAGATCATTTTAGGAACTGGGTTAGTAGTCATAGGTACTTTAGTTGTAATTATTTAAAATCTTAATTAAGAGGATATTTTAAAAGTCTTATTGTTCATGTACATCAGGTAGCTTGAAGTGGAAATTTACCTACTTTTAATAAGGGAGTTTTGACCATTACCGAGTCTTTTTAATTAAGATAGTAGGTGGATTTATGTCGTACTGTACTAATAGTTGACAATGCGCTTTTGTCTGCCGTGCTGATAGTCTTTGTTACAACAAGACTTAAAGTTTTGCAAAATATATTCTATTAATGTACTCTGGCGTACATGATTAATATGTGCTATTGCCATGAGGAATCAGGATGAGTAATGTGCTCTCTATAGCCGCAGTGACAGCAGTACTAAAAGTCTTGCTGGAAAATGGTTTAGTCAGCGATCCGATCGCTGCTAGTGTTGGTGATGTGATTGTAACTGCTCTACCGCCCGATCGAATTTCAGTTGAAGCTGACGAGCGCGCCCAAATCAACCTTTTTCTCTATCAAGTGACGCAAAATCGCAATGTCGATTGGGTATCTCAAGAATTTCGGAGCAGGCATTCACGTATTAATGGAAACTCGCGCTCTGCGACTCCACCACTAGCTCTTGACCTTCACTACTTATTGACAGCCTACGGAGCCAAGGATTTTCAGGCAGAGCTTCTACTGGGCTATGCAATGCATTTATTACACAAAACACCAGCTATCACATCTGATATTATTGAAAATACTTTGATAAATGCATCTACAACTAATACTTCTAGTGCTTTTTCCCAAGCTGTAGCAAGTGTGTCTGTATCCGAGTTAGCTGAACAAATTGGGCAGATAAAACTGACTCCAGAGTTTTTTAACATGGAAGAAACTTCTAAGTTATGGTCTGTTTTACAAACACACTATCGACCTTCAGCTACCTATTTAGCATCAATGGTATTGATTGAAAGTAGTAAATCTGACAAAGAAGAAGGTTTCTACATGATGCCCTTGTCTCAACCGAATATAGAGCAAGTTATAGCTTCGACAAAAACTGAACAAATGATTGTTGCAGGTACAAAATTAGTAATTCGTGGTGAACGGTTACGCGGTGAAATCACACGAGTTCGTTTTGGTAATACGGAAACATTACTAGTACCTCAAGAAGTAAAAGAAACGCAAATCAGTTTGTTAGTGCCGCCAGATTTATACGCAAGCGTTCAGGGTGTCCAAGTTGTACATCTAACAATGGGCAATAATGCAGAGCAAACGAATCATCTAGTTGAATCAAATGTTGCAGCTTTTGTTTTACATCCAACAATTACAGCATTCGTCACTCAAGTAGAAAATAGTGGCGAGAATTTACGCACGGCAGAAATTACCGTTAAATTCCAGCCCAAAGTAGGTAAGGCACAGCGGGTAGTTTTGCTACTCAATGAGGTATCAGATGATAGTCCGGTAGCTTACTCTTTCTTGGTTGCACCACCGACTCAAGACACTGATGCAATCATGATTCCGGTGAAAAACGTCAAGCCAGGAACTTATATTGTGCAGGTGCGGGTAGATGGGGCCGAAAGTCCACTGCAAAAGAATCAGTTTGGGGAATATGATTCGCCACAGGTGACAATTTTATGAATGCGACGATAATTAATCACAATTGGGATGAGGCAAACTACCGCTACCTATCAGCAGCTCTAGCCGTGGTGCGTGGTATTTTAGAAAATCACACGGCAAAAGAGCAAAACCAACCGTTAGAGAATAATCAAGAGCGTTTACAGCAAGCGTTAGAGGAAACGGCTGCTGCTATGCCTGCACCATCAGCATTGGAGAGAATATGCAAAATGTTTCGCCTCTCATCCTTTGAACGTGATTTGTTGCTGTTGTGTGCAGGTATGGAATTAAATGGAGATTTTGCCAAATTGTGTGCTATAGTTCACGACGATTCACAACGAGCTTACCCAACTTTGGGTTTAGCTTTGGCAGCTTTACCTAACGTCCACTGGGATGCGATCGCTCCAAATGCTCCCTTACGTTATTGGCGGTTAATTCAAATTGGTGATGGTCATTCCCTGACTCTCAGTCCCTTGAGAATTGACGAGCGGATTTTACATTATCTCACGGGGATTCAATATCTTGACGAACGGCTAGCTGGTATCATTGAGCCATTACCAGAAGTTAGCGATTTAGTACCCTCGCACCAAGATTTAGCAGAGCGAATCGCAGCAGTTTGGTCGTCAGCTTACAAGGTTAATAGCTTACCAATTATCCAGTTATCTAGTGGTGAAACTGCTAGTAAACGTGCCATTGCCGCTACAATTTGTCAACTTCATGGTTTAAGCTTGTGGGTAATGCCTGCACAAGTCATTCCTTTAGCACCTGGCGAATTAGATAATCTCATCCGTCTGTGGACTCGCGAGACGATTTTAAGTAAGAGTGCCTTACTCATAGACTGCAACGAATTGGATACTAATGATACAGCGCGGCTGAATGCGATCGCTCGTTTCATCGAACGCACAAAGGGCTTTTTAATAGTTACAAGTCAAGAACGGATCGGCTTATCACAACGCCTAGTAGTTAATTTTGATGTACATCAACCAACTAGCAAAGAACAAAGTGCAGTTTGGCAAGACGCACTAGGAGCAAGTGCATCGCAAATGAATGGGCAAGTCAAAACCTTAGTGGATCAGTTTAACCTTAGTGCCGCAACCATTCGTGCTGCTTGTGCAGAAGCCGCAGGACAGTTAGCACAAACACCAGAAACCGATATTACTAACATTTTATGGGATGCCTGCCGCGTGCAAGCACGTCCGCGCTTAGATGAACTTGCCCAACGGATTGAGCCATCTGGTGATTGGGAGGACTTAGTATTACCAGAAGCACAAAAACAAGTTCTCCGGGAAATTGCGGCTCATGTGCGCCAACGTAGTACTGTATATAATAATTGGGGTTTTGGGGGCAAGAGTGCGCGGGGATTGGGAATCAGCGCTCTATTTGCAGGTAGTAGCGGCACTGGTAAAACCTTGGGGGCAGAAGTACTGGCTCATAAATTACGCCTTGACCTTTATCGTATTGACCTATCATCAGTAGTTAGCAAATATATTGGCGAGACAGAGAAGAATTTGCGTCGGGTATTTGATGCCGCAGAACAAGGTGGAGTGATTTTGTTATTTGATGAAGCCGACGCTTTATTTGGTAAACGGAGTGAAGTTAAAGATGCGCGCGATCGCTATGCCAATATAGAAGTTAGCTATCTATTGCAACGTATGGAAAGCTACCCAGGTCTAGCAGTCTTGACTACCAACCTGAAGAGTTCAATTGATACAGCCTTCCTGCGGCGGATTCGCTTTGTGGTGCAGTTCCCCTTCCCCGATACAATACAACGAGCTGAGATTTGGCGGCGCGTCTTTCCAGCCGAAACCCCAACCGCAGATTTAGATGCTCTGCAACTAGCACGGCTCAATGTCGCTGGAGGTAATATCCGTAACATCGCCTTAAATGCAGCTTTTTTGGCAGCCGATGCTGGGGAACCAGTGCAGATGAAACACGTATTGCGGGCGGCTCAAACAGAGTACAGTAAGTTAGAGAAACCCTTGACTGATGCGGAAGTTGGAGGATGGATGTGATTTGACAATTTTGACCTTAGCAGAAAATGCTGCTAGCAAGATAGGTTATAAAATTTGTGAGCAAAGTCTAGGACGGGCTGTATCTACCTCAACTACCATAGCAAACAAAATTACACCAATTTGAGAAAAGAACGCGACAGATACACACGCCTAAACCCTTGTAATATCTGGCTTTCTTAATTTTGAATTTTGTTAGCGCAGCGTTAGCGAGTCCGCGAGCGTCATTTTGAATTTTGAATTAGTATTACTCTGTTAATTCACCAAATCTTTCCCGATAGCGAGCAAGCATGGACTCCATTTGAGCAAGTTGCTGCTCGGCTTGTTGACGCTGTTGCTGTTCTTGGTGTGCTACTTCTTCTGGCGTGGGTGTCAGTTGTCCATCGGGAGTGAAAAAACGCAACTTCGATTGATAAACTCCCAAATATAACTGTAATTGCTGACTCCATAACCAACCTGCTTCATTTGCTTGCAGTTCTTGATAACGACCATCTAATAAATGAAATCCTTTAAATTCTAAACTTACTGGATCAAACCAAAAATAATCAGGAGTCCGCCAAATATCTTGATAGATTTCCTTTTTCAACCCTCTATCAGTAGCAGCTGTTTTATCAGAAAGAATCTCTACAATCACATTTGGGTATTTGCCATCTTCTTCCCAAACTACCCAGCTTTTGCGTATTTTGCGTTGGGTATTTAAAACTACAAAGAAGTCGGGGCCTCTAAATTGCTCAAATTTGCGTTGACGCGGACTATAATAAATCGTCATGTTACCGCAAGCGTAGAAATCTTGACGCTCTTGCCACAACCATTCCAAACACTGAATCAACAGCAGTATTTGCCGCAAGTGAAGTTCTGTTTCCAAAGGTGGTTCATCACTGTATAAATCACCAGGAGGAAATATAATATCCTCAGGTGTGTCTTCTAAAATTATTCCTAAATCTTGAGCAGAAGACATAATAATTTCTCTTTTGACAAGATAAATCTAACTTAACCCAATTCATTCACCTTCAAAAGCGATGGCTTCTCTACAAAAGGCTATTGCCAAGAGCGAACGCCTCAATTTTTCATTTCAGCTTTCTACGATTATAAATCTCGCTCATACAGAGTTACTGCTGGCACAAAATAATTTCTACTTAAGTCGATAGCGATCGCCACTAAACAAATTGTATAATTTAATTCAAAATATGCTTGAAGATGTGAGATGAGCGAGCGAATTGGGCGCAACAAATCAGCCGCATCAACTTTTACGAATCCATCACTTGCCTCCCCAGGTATTCCCACACTGGCGAATCCAATACGCGGCTTTGGCTCACAAATCAATACTGTCCCGCCTCAAACAGTAACTGAGGTAGCACCAGACTTTCAAGAAGTCCAATCTGCCCAAGAGCAATTATTGGAACCAGAAGTCATCAAAGAAAAGCCCCAAACTCACGACATTAGTCGCATATCCTTGCATCGTCTCCAGGCAAAACTCACAGTTGGAGAACCGCACGACCAGTATGAACAGGAAGCAGATTGGATGGCCAATCAAGTGATGCAAATGGTTCCTAGCCTACAGCCTATTCAAGATTCCTTACAGCGAAAATGTGCAGCCTGTGAGCAGGAACAAGAAGAACTGCAAACCAAGCGATCGCTGCAACGTTATACTGATGGCAGCTTGCAGGCTGGGGATAATATTGAAAGTCGGTTGAATAGTAGTAAAGGAGGCGGTACTACTTTACCAGATGACGTGCGCTCCTTTATGGAACCCCGCTTTGGTTATGATTTTAGTCAGGTGCGGGTGCATACTGGTGATGAAGCAGTCCAGATGAACCAGGAGTTGGGTGCACAGGCGTTTACACATGGTAGTGATGTTTACTTTGGAGCCGGAAAGTATCCAGGTAATAATGAGTTGACTGCCCATGAATTGACCCATATAGTGCAGCAATCAGGAGCTTTAGAAAGAAAATGCACTACCTGCCAGGAAGAAGATAATCAAGTTAGAAGAAAAGAAGATGAGGAAATCTTACCTGATACTTCTTCCAATGGTGATACATCACAGTCCTCCAACAGCACTGCCAAACTTCTAGATTTGATTGCCCGTTTAGAACAACTGCATACTCATTCGGACAAACAAATAGAGTCGCAGGCAGCAAGTACAGAGTCTACCGACAATCCGCCTTTGCAAAAAGAAGGTCAGCAGCATTTGAATACTTTGTCTAATGGTTTACAGCAACTACGAGCAGCTGCCCGCAGTGATGACGAAACCTTGAAGCAGCGGGTTCTTGCAGCGTTTACCCCATCTGCTATGCAAACAGCGCAGACAGAGGCATCAAATCGAGTCCAAACAGCTTCTGGGTCATCTTTGGAGTCAAGTTCGACTGCCAGTATACAGCGTGCGCCAGTCGGTATTGCCACCAAATCTCTAACAATTAGTTCACAGCAGAATGCCACAGAAATCGAAGCAGATCAAGTTGCAAAAGCAGTAACTTCTGGCAAATCAGTTGCAGTCAGTCAACGTTCTCCAGAGGGGAAAATTAATCGCTTTGCAGGAGGAGAAGAACTCATTGCTTTGGGAACTGGGTTACTTGTAGCAGATGCCGAAGCTGCACCCGTCGAAGTAGCAACAGGCCCTCCCGGTTGGGCTATCGGATTAGGTATTGCTGTTGCTGCTGTAGTCATTATTGGCGTTGGTATTGCTATCTCTTCTGATACTGATACCCCAGCAACTCCAGAACCGGAAGCTAAACCAGTTCCACAACCTTTGCCAGTACCAGTGCCTATACCTCGACGTTATCCAAACCAGACGTGTGAGGATTCGGTGCTTGATACATTGCAACAAGAGATGCACGCTTTTTGCGATAAGATTGGGGGTGAGAGTTGTAGCCCCAGCAAAGTAAGTCCAAAGAAGCTAGCGCGGCGACCCTGCTCAGAGATTCGTCAACGCATTCAGGCAGTGCAGGAATGTATGCGTCTCAGAGAAAATATCCAGGATAAGTGTTTTGGTGGTCAACCCGATCAAGCGCATAAGGATGCTATTGAACAACTTAAAAGTGGACTTCAACATTGCTTGAATCTTGAAAAGGTCAACTGTGCACCAGGTCATCCAATGGCAAATCTTTGAATTATGTTAATGGATCTCTTTCAAGCGATCGAAAATCAGAATCTAGACTGCATCGCAGAATTACTGTCACACGGAGCTGATCCAAACAGTCTTCGCCCAGAATTTCCACGATGGACACTGCTACATGAAGCAATTGAGCAACTTGAAGATGGTGGTGAGATCGAATCCTTAGTTCTGTTACTTCGGCATAATGCATCCGTTGATACTTGGGATGCTGACCATGATTCTACACCACTGCTGATGGCACTTTTCCGTGGGCAAATAGAAGCTGTTCGCTTGTTGCTGGCTGCTGGTGCAGATCCAAACGTTGTTGGTAGCGAGGGTGACTCACCATTACGCTGGTGCGTTGAACAAGGGGACTACAACACAGCAGCAATGTTACTTCGTTGTGGAGCAACCAAAACGCTCAATGATGCTGGCGGTAGTAGTGGAATGACAGCACTTGGGCAAGCCGCAAAACGGCTTGATTTAAAAATGATTGAACTTCTCTTACAAGCAGGAGCAGATCTAGAAGTTTATGATGCTGATAAGTTTACTGCATATCGACGGTTGCCGCCACGGAACGAAGCAAAAGACGATGCTGTGTGGGTTGCAGCAGAGGCACTGCTAATGCGTTGACTGCGATCGCCTCTTTTGTATCATTTAATTGCCGATAAGCCCTAGCAAGATTTTCGCTGACAATTGCTGCATTCTTGGCATTGTTATCTTTTTTATAAGCATTCAAAGCTTTCTGCCAAGTCTCTATAGCACCTCGAATATCTCCTGCTTTATAATTTTTAACACCCTGTTCTACCTGTTGGCTAATATCAGCAGTTTGTGCGGTTGCGATATTTTTCATCAAAGGTACGTGAGTCAACCAAGTAAAGAATATAAAGCTGCACAAGAAGAGAAATCCGAGAAATCAACGTTTGTTCAATTGGCGATCGCAAGTCAGAAAACTGTTTGATGATTGGCTAAAATGGAGCATTTCTTTCTTCACTAGCTTTGCTTATTACGTAGGCGTAGCCTGCCGTAGGCATCACTTTTTCAATTGCTGTTGCAGGTATAGCTATCTCAATCGCTTTTAGCAAATCGCTACTTTGTATCGTTGAAGACAACAGTGAAAAATCTTTGAGATGTACCACAGTCAATTTCCAGGCTTGGGAATAATCCTTAATTTACCTGACTTTGAGGCTTAACTGAACCGTATTGAGTTATGGCTTAGAGACTCAAAACCCAATTTGAGGATTCTTACACTCGCCATGAATAAATTGGCGTTGTACTAAGTCACTCAATTACTGTGACAAAAATTTGAGCACCGCAACTTGGAAACTTTTTCAACTTGCTTCGGAGCTTTTATTTCAGTAAATAGCTGAATCGCTCGATTAAAATTTATTTGACTTTCATCAAGTGTTGCCATCTTTTGATAAGTTAAACCCAATTGAAAATAAGCTTCAGCCAGATCGCATTTAGCACCTATTTTATCCAAAAGTTCGATTGCTTCTGTCTGATTAACAAGAGCTAATGTAAAATCTGTTTGTTGTCGATGGATTTCTGCTAAACCATTGAGTGTTTTTGCTTTTACCTGTATATAGTGACTTTCTTCAGCAAAAATCAAAGCTTGATGGAATATCTGATTTGCTTGGGAAAATTCGCCTAAATTGACATAGGTTTGACCCAAAATTTGCATAAAATAGACAAATCTTCCCGTTTGTTCTACCAGTTTTTCATTCAAAATATTTTGATAAGCTACATCTGCTAATGCAGAAGAGGCATTACACAAACCTAAATAAGAATATACTAAAGCTAGACAGACTGAAGCTTTTTCTGCCCAGCGATGATGCTCGGTATTTTGAGCTAGATAAATCACTTGTTGAAATAGCTTTACGGCTGTCTCTAGTTCCCACAAATCTATCTTGTAAAGACCAATACTTAATAAAGAATCTACCTCTAGCATCCTTAGATAGTAAACTGTATGTCTATTTTTTGGCTGAGGTACAAGTGATTTAAGTGCTTGCGTTGCTAAAGTAATAGTCTTTTCTTGACAAGCGATCGCTTGACTAATTTTACCTGTTATCCAATATAGATCCCCCAATATATTGTAAAGTTCGCTGAGATTTTGGTCATCTTCCAGATTGTTAACAACTCGCTCAATTGCCGCAAGTATCGGTTGAATTAAACCCATCCGATACAATGTACTCCCAAGAGGTAAAAACTGCTGCCATTGATTATTTCGGCTTTTTAAAATGACTTTACCTGCTAACTCAAATTCATTAATATCTATGTAGTGATAATATGCTTCTAAAGCTTGCAAAGCATCCTTAAAGGTTTCAATTTGTTTAACACTTGCTGTCCAAAATTCTGCGGCTTTGTGGTTGGCAATTTCCCATTCATTGCTGGGGCGTAAACGTGCGATCGCTTCTTTACGAATCACTGGATGTAGCCAGTATTCACCTTTATTGCACTCCACTAAAGATCGATTTCTCAACGAGGCGATGATTTGGCGATGTTGCTCAGGTGGGACATCCCAAAGTAAACAAAATAACCCTGGTGATGAAATGCTAGGTATATCTTGGTAACGATAACATCCCAAACGGCAAAGTAGGCGATAAGCTTGGGGATCGAGGGCTTGCAGACGATTGATTTGACTAACCGCTAAATTTTTTAAGTCTGTTGCTGCTAACGGATCGGCATGATTTTCTTGCCAATAAAGAACCATATCACCATCAAAATCCTCCAGAATCGAACCACAGAGAATTCCCATTGCTTTAGCATTACCGCCATAAGTGCGATGCATGATTTGCAAAGTTGGTGAGTTGATGGCTAATCCCCAGTTGCTAAAAAACTGTTGCCATGCGCTTTCATCTAACCCAGGAAGCCGATAGTGATTCACATTTAGCCCAGGTTCACAAAGGCGATCGCGACTAGTAATCAAGGTAACAGATTGCACTCTAGCATCAGTTAATACCCGTAATAGTTCTACATAGTTGCGGTGAGAAGCAATCAACCCACCTTGTCGATCTAATGCAGGTTCGAGATTGTCAATTAACACCCCAATCCGGCGATTGTGGAGTTCGCGCTTGAGTCGTCCCAATGTAACCCCAAATTCTACCCCAGGTTCTTGATCGAAATCTTGTTTCAGCCATTCCTCTACTACTCGTTCGGCGGGGGTGATATTTTGCGTTTCCTTCGCCATCAGCAGTTCCAAAACCAAGTCAAACCCCTGAGTTTGGAGATATTGCTGTGCTAGAGTGGTTTTGCCTAAACCTCCCTCACCTTGGATGACAATCACTTTCGAGCCTTGATTTACCAAAGTATTCAGGTGAACGATCGCTTCTGTTCGTCCAATAAAATTGGTATCCTCTAATTTTGAGGTAGGTTGAGGCGATCGCGAGTAATCAATCAGACTGGATATTGCAGTAGTTTTTCTCAGAACTCGCTCTAAAGTAGCGCGACAATTACTTTTGGTAATCTTTTGGCGCAGTACTTTAGAAAGCAATTTCCATAACTGAGAACCAGCATCCTTGGCGTGTCCTTCCGTACAACCATAAGAATGAGCGATATCCAAGTATTTCCTACCCAACCAAACTTGCACAAGAATCACTTTTTGCAAATCGCTCAACCGTTCCCCAGTCTGAGGGGGAATTATAGCGTCTAACCATGCTAATGCTGCTTGGGCGTCCATTGTGTAACGACAAGGGGAGTTCAGATTTTAGGGACAACTATAAATTACTTTACAGTTATGCTGCTGGAGTTTTCGGATAAGATTCCGTAAATCCGACTTTTTTCCCGACTTTTGCAAACTTTATTCAAAATTCAGGAAAAGACTTGTGTTGTGAACGAAAGCACTTGTGTTATGAACCAAAGCACTTGTGTGTACACCGTAGCTTAATAAAGGGGAGAAACTTGAAATCTTGCCCCCTCTCCTTCACAAGGCTATCCATTACCTGGATCTTTCTCAACATTTGTGAGAGTATTCACTCACGTTTTTTCTAACCCTTATGATTTCGTCGTTAATTCTCAATAAAAACGTAGTTTTATCGAGAATAACAAGGGTACATTTGTCAAGTATGCCTAAGACATCAGTATCCAAGATGCTTATAAAACCAGGGTTTCAAGATTGTAAAGAAAGATGTGACTAATGCATAGTTCACAAGGGGAGGGTTGGGGAGGGGTGATTCAAGGATTTTTGCAAGAGGTCTAATGTCTACAACGAGCTTCTCTACGAGATGCTGCGCGTAGCTTGCTTCCCCGTAGGGGTACGCTTACGCACAATGGCTTCGGAATTAGCAGCTAAGTCAGTTTCCCCTTTGAAACAGCCGATAAATTTACTTTGCTTGAGTTTCGCTAACGGATCTGTTTTTTGTTGCTGAAGTTGTTGATAGCGCAGCTCAATTGAAGATTTAATTGCCTCTACTGTATCTTGGTCAGCCTCCTGTTGAATATAGGCAAGCTTTTGAGCATATTCTTCATCTAGCTGAATATCAAAATTCTTCATCGCCACTAACTTGGAACGTTTACCTAGAGTATATCGTCCGCGTCGAATCATCTAGAATAAAAATCATTAGGTAACATCAGCACCATCATTACTTATGGTGAAATCAGACCCTCGTCAATTGCCTAGCAGTGCTGAACTTCCTTGTTCAGACGATACCCCTGTGGATAACGAAGATCAGAACTTTATTCCCAACCTGCTTCTCTTCTTACTGCAATATATTTGGGCAAACCGTAATGACTGGTTTTTCAGTGTGGATATGGGCGTTTACCATACCACAGGGGTTAGTCCACTTGTGCCAATTGTACCAGACGGATTTTTGAGCTTAGGTGTAGAACGCCGCAAAGCAGGTAAATCACGTAAGAGTTATGTTCTTTGGGAAGAAGATAACATTGTACCTATCCTGGCTTTAGAAATTGTCTCTTTAACTCCGGGTGGAGAATACGACAAAAAATTAGACTCTTATGCCAAGTTAGGGGTACTGTACTACATTATTTACAATCCAGAGTATTGGCAACGCGATCGCCACCAACCTTTTGAAGTTTATCGCTTAGTAGATGGTAGCTATCAGTTGCAAATTGGTGAACCCTTTTGGATGCCAGAAATTGGTTTGGGAATCGGTAGAGGGCAATACGTATCTGGTAATATCCAGCGTCAGGTTTTGTATTGGTATGACCAACAAGGAAAGCGCTATCAAACTCCAGAAGAAGCTGAACAGCAAACTCGCCAGCAGCTTGAATTAGCGCAACAACAACTTGAGCGTTATCGTCAGCAATTTGGGGAACTACCAGAAGCGTAAGGGAGCGATTGCTGATATTTGTTATTAACAATAGTTAGCCCTCACCTAGAAATTTAGGATGAGGGCTGATATAGCTGAAATAAAGAGAACTATTTAAATTTAGGCATTCCTTTAAAGTAAGGGTTGACAAAAGTTCCATCTTTCTTAATGTAGCCTTTAACAGCTTTTACTTTAGGTGTTTTAAATGCCTTGGGTGGTTTTGGTAGCTTTGGTGTTTTAGACATTTTCTTGTTTCCCTCTAAATAAATAGCTTTTAAGACTCTTTATCTATCCTGAACTCGGAAACGGAAAACCACCTCAGCAAAAATTCTAATTTTTCTAAATAACTCGTAAAGATAAGATGAATATGTGTTAAAAGCCTAAATAATTTATTGTTATTTTTTATACTTAAATATTGGTTTTGATCTGATTAGCCAATCCTCAATATCAAATCAGCACAATTAAAATCCGGCTTTTTTGACGACTCTTGCAACTGCATCAGATAAAACTGCCGACTTCAGCCGACTGACAAAAGCAAGTGCGATCGCTTAGTTTTGTACGGTGTGTTATGCCGCTATCTTATGCATCCTACCAGATTGAAGCTTATTCCCTTACATCACAAACTAACCTTTTAAATAAAGACAGAGAAATAATAGTTGTGTTTAACAAAGTTTGTGCTTCATTAAAATCAGCATCACCCGTAATAAAAAAATCTGCTCCTGCTGCAATAGCACAAGCTAAAAACTTTGCATCTTTCCTATCTCTGGGGAAATCAACATCCACGTCCACATTAATTAGTGTTGTCACTGAATCAATTAAATAAACCCATCTTTGGTATTGTGCCTCAGTTAACTTTAAACGAGGACGCTTTAAAACGTCCTTATACTCTGCGATAATATCTGCCGATACAACCCACTCAAAAGCAGAATTAGCAATCACAAATAAAATCACTGCTTCTGGATTTTTATCAGCTATAGCAGCAGAAACTAAAATACTAGTATCAAGAATAACTTTCATTCTCCCCGTCTATAAGCTTCAATTTCTGCTGCTATTTCTTCATCAGTCAAGGGATTATCTGCGTGTATTCCTTGTATTTCTTTGAATAAATTTTTTAATTCTTCTGCTAAAGTAACCTTTTGATTATCGTCTGTTAAAATAATCACCTCAACTCTCTGTCCTGCTTTAAATGGTAAATCAGATAATACTAACTGCTTTGGATCTTCAATAGTAATATATGTTTTATAAGCGTTCATGATTTATACTGTTACTCAACTTTTATCTACCCTTGTTCTAACAATTTCACTACATTCTCTGCAATTCTCTCTTCTAACTTTGTAAAGTCGTCTTAAAAGGGCGAGGTTTGAAACCCAAATTTTCTATAACCAACTTTTTCCCCGACTTTTGCAACCCTATCACATAAAACTGCCGACTTCAGCCGACTGACAAAACAAAGTGCGATCGCTTAGGCTATTGGGCATAGAGATAAAAACTTAAGTATAAAAATATGCTTAATACCCTTAGCCCAATTGCAGAAGACTTAGCAGGTAAAAGCTATTCTATTCCTGATTACTTGCAAACACAGCGCCGCATTCGTTCCCTCATAGATAAAGATATTGCAGTCGAAAAACTACACGAGCGTCTGCAAGATTTACCGTTACAGTTTGCCAATCCCCAACCGCGTCCCTGGAAACTCATCGACTGGCAAACAATTAACCGTAATCAAATTATCGGCTTAGACGCAGAGGTATTTTTATCTATATTGATCGGTGCAATCGACACAGAAGCTCCCATTCGCGGCTATACCCAAACCAGTCGCCAGTATTTGGAAAAATTGCATCCTCAGATGGCTCGGTTTGTTGGTGGAACAGTTGGTAAAGATGGCGAACTCCTGGAACTTGGTTTATGGGAAAAAGAAGAACGTCAGCACACACCCGCATTAATCAAAATCTACACCCAATTAACAGGCGAGAAAATTACCCCAAAACTTCGGACAGTTAGAAGTTATCTTCCCACAGATGACGCCAAAGAAGACTTATATCGCCACGGCTTACACCGTATCGCCACAGAATACGGTGCTACCTGTCTTTATATTTGGTTGATGGCTCACACCACTGGCGCACTCCAGGATGTTCTAGAGGAACTAGCACAGGATGAAATTAACCACATGACCAAATTCTGGGGGTTTGGAGTCTGGGCTTTCCCTGATACTGGGTTGATGCGGATTGGACGCACGCTAATCAAAACGCGATCGCAAAATTATCAGCGTAACAACTTCATGCGTACTTTACGCCGCATGATGGGTACTCTCAACTGGAATGCTTGGTCATTAACCAACAAAATAACTCTCCTCTTCACGTTCATTTATACAATGCATCGCTTGTGGAGTTGGAACAATAGCCTCACACCAGACTATCTGCAAAATTTATTTGAAACTAAAAGGACAAATGATAAATGACAAATAACAAATCAAAATTACCCACTGATTTAAACCCCCAAAAAATCCCCCAACATATCGCTGTGATCATGGATGGTAACGGACGATGGGCAACCAGTCGAGGATTACCACGCATTGCTGGACATCGCCAAGGAGCAAAGACGCTCAAAGAACTATTGCGTTGCTGCAAAGATTGGGGAATTAAAGCGTTGACAGCCTATGCTTTCTCAACAGAAAATTGGCAGCGTCCCGTTGAAGAAGTGGATTTTCTGATGCATTTGTTTGAGCGATTACTACGCCGCGAGTTAGCTCAAATGCATCAAGAAGCAGTACGCATCTCGTTTATTGGAGATTTATCGGCTTTACCCAAGTCTCTACAGACAGAAATGGAACGTTCAATGACAGAGACGTTAAATAATCAAGCAATCCACTTTACTATTGCAGTTAACTATGGTAGCCGCAACGAAATTACCAGAGTTTGTCGTCAAGTAGCTCAACTCGTACAACAGGGCGAACTCAGCGCCCAAGAAGTGAATGAAAGTCTTGTAGAACAACATCTCTATACGGCAGATACTCCAGAACCCGATTTACTGATTCGTACCAGTGGTGAGATGCGATTGAGTAATTTCCTCTTGTGGCAAATGGCGTATACAGAGATGTATTTCACCGATACTCTTTGGCCAGATTTTAATCGAGAAGCATTTTATCAAGCTTTGTTGAGTTACCAAAATCGCGATCGCCGTTTTGGTCAAGTCAAAGCTTCATTATCAGCTTAGTGTACCAAACACCAGA
The DNA here is from genome assembly GCF_036917535.1 of Nostoc sp. Lineage (GTDB taxonomy): Bacteria > Cyanobacteriota > Cyanobacteriia > Cyanobacteriales > Nostocaceae > Nostoc. Next base: position 213,589 of record NZ_JBALDA010000090.1, on the reverse strand, counting down.
CATCGTGTGAAGAAGGCAGGAGGCAGAGGGCAATATTCCTTCTGCCTTCTGCCTTTCTTGATAAAGTAAAAGCACCCACATTACCAGGATGGTATATGAGCGCTTACAAATAAAACATTATCGAGGATAATCTATCTGCTATGACAGACCGAAGTAACTATAAGCATAGCAGGCACTGGGTAAATAAACTGCAAGGGTAGTTACAAATGTTTTGTTAAAAATATTACTTACCGGAAACGTGATGCTTGATTTAGGCAAAATCTAAACGATTGCGAAATTATATTCTCCCCAAGAACTCTTCGCTGCTTTGGTTTGGCAGCGTCGGTTTAATGAGTTTGATGGCGAAGAAGTAATTACTGACCTTTCCAACCATAGAAATTTATGGGCAAGCTTTCTGTTCACAAAACCAATCTTTGCACCAGATGAAAACGGTTTAAGCTTTGGTGGTATGGTCGATACCCTACTTGCAATGGCAAACTATCGTCCCATGCCTAAAACCAGCATCATCCATTTCATTGCCTATCCTGCCGATACACTATACATCCTTGCAGAGAACCAAGATACAAAAGTGTCTGAGCTTTTGGACTTGGGCAAAAAATGGCGAGCTGATTCAGTAGAGGTAAGTGATGGTACGAATGAAGATTATGGTTTGCGTCTGAAGCGCCGACTGAGAACTAGATTGGAAGGAGCGCTATGGGGTGAGGATGTTCAGCAGGATTGTGATGCGGTGGTTGTTGCCTATTGGTGGGATTAAATACTTGAAAGTTATTTCCACCGTTTTTTCTTGATCTTACCTGCACCCAAATTGAGCAGCGATCGCAGTCTCTTAATTTTTTTGAGTAAATTATTTCTTGTTAGGTATTAAGCCGAGGATTTCGGCTCAATACCTATATTCATTATCACAAAATCAGACTTATGTAAATTATTTTTTTGTCAATATAGCAATTATTTTTTATATTTGAACAGAGAAAATTTGGAAGGCTTATGAATCAAGCATTTTACGCAATCCATTGTTCAAAAACCATTTAGGATTGCTATCGTGATTATAGAAACTATCAATATGATGTATTGTTAATTCTTTCCAAAAATAGTATTTACTAGAATTTAATACCTGCGATATAAGCTGACGTTTTGATAAGTTAATTCAGAAAAAATCCTGATATCCAAAATTTAAAGTTAACAAGACTCTCTTGCTAAATCTACTTTAAATTTACTTATCAATCCATTTTAAAATCGCAATGAATTTTTCCACTATTTTATAGGTGTTGGGAGTCATGATGGCAAAATATCTACTAGCTTTTGCTAGTGGGATGGGATTTTTATGTTTAATTGTCGGGTTATCACCTGTGCAAGCCCTTCCTAGTTTAAAAATTGCAAATAAAAACGTAGCTGTTAATCAAAATGACGGCAGCTATGAAAAGAATCATTCTCATCAAAGCGATTTAACAAATAATATCTCTAGTAAATTGCTGATAGCTAATGAAACTCAAAAAAACTTACCCTCAGTCAATCAACAGCAAAAAATTCAAGATATAGGAGTAGATTCTGCTGTTAACTTGCGGCAGCCAATCATACCACAACCTGCAAGTTCATCTATATCCTCATACAAACTTGCACAAGTAACATCCGTATCGCAATTGTCTGATGTACAGCCGACTGATTGGGCTTTTCAGGCACTCCAATCTTTAGTCGAGCGCTATGGTTGTATCGCAGGTTATCCCAATCAAACCTATCGCGGTAATCGGGCGATGACTCGCTATGAATTTGCTGCTGGCTTAAATGCTTGTTTAGACAGAATCAACGAACTGATTGCGACTGCAACTGGTGATTTGGTCAATAAACAAGATTTAGCGACGTTGCAGAAACTACAAGAACAATTTGCGGCGGAATTGGCAACATTGCGGGGTCGAGTAGATGCTGTAGAAGCTCGCACAGCAGAACTAGAAGCAAATCGGTTTTCTACTACAACCAAACTCACTGGAGAGGCAATTATTGCTGGTATTGGTGCTACTGGTGGCGCTCCTAATCAAGATGACCCGAACATCATCCTAGTCAATAGAGTGCGGTTAAATCTCACCACTAGCTTTACTGGTAAAGATTCATTAATTACTGGATTGCAAGCCTATAACTTTTTGGGTGGAGCTGATGGACAGGGTAGCCTGCAACAAAGTTTAGGATTAGCTTCGCCACTTTTAAGTGCAAGTAGCGCTCGTACCAGTTTTGAGCCGCAATTTCCGGGGTTAAATGTCAATACTTTGTCGGGTGTTGGCGCAAACAGTATTCAGGTTTACAAATTGCTGTATGTCTTTCCCGTCGCTAATAAATTAACCTTATTTGCGGGAACTGCGGCAGAGACATCAGATGCTTTCCCAGTAATTACGCCTTTTTATGGTGAAGGACAAGAGTCAATTTCTCGTTTTGGCAACTTGAATCCTGTGCTACGGGTTTCTGGTGGTACTTCGGGTACTGGTTTAGCATCGGCGGCGGGATTTATTTTTAACATTTCGCCAAATTTTGATTTAAGAGCTTTATACGGTAGTGTAAATGCCAATTTACCCGAAAAATCTGCTAATGAAGCAGTACCAGGAGTTTCTACTACACCTTTGGGAGCAGGTTTATTTAGTGGTAGTAGTATTATTGCCACACAGTTAACCTTCAAGCCAAGTCCTGCTTTTGATATTGGTTTAAACTATGCCCACAGTTATCACGAAATCAATATTTTGGCTACAGGATTAGTTAGTAGTGATATCGGTGCTTTATCAGGGGTTGCAGTTGGAACACCACTCACACTCAACTCTGTTGGCGGTACGGTAACATGGCGATTGTCTCCCAAAATAGCATTATCTGGCTACGGTGCAGCAATATTTGTTGATGCTGCTTCCAATGCCGTGGATGCTTCCACCACCTTTACAAGTTGGATGGCGGGAGTTCACTTTAAAGATTTATTCAAGTCAGGAAACACTGCCGGAATTCTTTTTGGTCAGCCGCTTTTCCGTAGTGATACTGGTGGTGCTGCTCAACTTACGCCCGCAGGTGATAATCGAGCGACTCCTTACCATTTAGAAGCTTATTACCGCCTTCAAGTTAACGATAATATCAGCATTACCCCTGGTGCGTTTGTTCTCTTTAACCCAGAAGGTAACAGCAACAATGATACTACGACTGTAGGTGTACTTCGGACTACTTTTACGTTTTAAGAGATTGGGAGTAGGCAGTCAAAATCCCCCAATTTCTTGGGGGATTTTGAGATTGGATAACAAAGTTTACAGTAGACCTCTTGCATAAATCAACAATAAAGAACCCCACCCCGCATTTGAGTAAAGTAAACGTTCACCTCCCCGATGCTTTGGCTATCCATTAGTCAGATCTTTAAAATGAGTGTTGAAGATAAAATAATGACTAATAAATACGTAGAAACTCTGTAGATGTTTATTAATTAATATTGTTTGGTTTTTGACAAAAATATAGTCCCATTGCCTAAAATTTCTTGTGCAAAATTAGTGCGATGTCTATTGTGATGACTGAGCTTACCGAATGGTCAAAGTGCGGGCTACATTAAAAATAAATTATATAGGTGTAACTCATCGTAGATATCGCCCCACAGATAACCTAATTATTTCTTTTACCTGATTTAGCAGTTTGATTTGAAAGGTGGTGCTTTTGTATAACCCGCTCAATCTGGCAAGTCACCGCATCTATTCTATTTTTAACCTTATCAAAATCAATATTTGCCCAAATATAGGCTTTCTCAGGTCTTTGCTGCTTTCCTTTCATATATGGTTTTACTTGTCAATATATTTTGTTATATCTATACAATGTAGTCTTCTCAATTTTTAAACTACTTTCTCTAGATATATAAGTAAATATGCTTAACATTTACTTAAGGTTTTATCGCAATCCGATTTTATTTTTAAACTTATTTGCGTGGGACTCAAAGTACAGCACAAGCGCCAAAGGCGGAGAGTAGGGAATCAGCCTTAGTTATACAGAGTTTTTTCACGCAATCAAATAGGAGTCCTATAGCTCCTAGAAGTTCAACCAAACAATGATTTGATTAATATGGGCGCATATTATTATCTATCTATTGAAAGAGACGCGATATTTCGCGCCTCTAAGAACCAAAATCAAAATTCTAAGTGTTAGCTTAAATCTTTGTTTGTAGATATTGCACCAACTGCGGTGCTTGCATCACTCCCTCTATCCGCTCCACAGGCTGACCCTGCTTAAACAGTACTAAGGTTGGGAGAGAAGCAATTTTATACTCAGTAGCCAAATCTGTGTATTTTTCTGTGTCGATTTTGACAATCCGTAAGCGATCCTTAAGTTGGGCATTGACTTGCTCTAAAATTGGCACCATCATTTGACAGGGGCCACACCAGTCAGCGTAAAAATCTACTAATACAGGTACATCAGAAGCAGACAGCATATCTTCAAAACTGTTAAATTGCTTTTTCGTTGCCATGTGACACACACCGATTTTCAATTGTTTGTTTCAATAGTAGTTCTTAAAAAATAAAATCGGTATAGGTTCATAGGTTTTTGTTAGTAAAAGATTAGATTAGTTAATATTAGGATGATTTGCTAACCAAAAATCTTAAATAATTATAATAAAATACATATATTATGTTAGTTTATGCATCTAGATTAAATACGTATTTCAACCTATCACGATTGACAAAATCATTATAAAGGCTTTCACAAGAGTGATGTCTACAAAGGCTGTAGATGCAACACTTTCTAGTCTATCTAGTCAGGCAAATATATTACTTATAGTTATTCATCTATTTATAGAGAAGTAATTATAGATATTTAATTAGAGTAAAACGTTAATTATTGTTATTCGAGTTATATAGAAATCTTATTTGATTTGTGAGAATTGCAAACCGCAGATTCTCGATAACTTTTATGAAGTCGGGGATCTTGATTTTTGCGTGTTTGATTTAGCATAGCTATATTTAGGTAAATACGACGTATAACTTTATCATATTAGCTATCTAGCTTGCAGTATGACAGCAAGATTATCATCCCGCAAGAGTTAGATTTTATCCAGACAATATTCAGATTGTTCCCGAAATCGCCATAAGATAATTAGCGCGGTATTTCTAAGATTGAGGAACATTAAATGACACTATTACAAGATAAAGTCGCAATTGTCACAGGTGCATCAAGAGGAATTGGCCGCGCGATCGCAATTGAATTAGCCACCCAAGGAGCGATCGCAGTTGTCAATTATGCTAGTTCGAGTGCAGCTGCCGAGGCAGTTGTTACAGAAATTACAGATGCAGGAGGTCAGGCGATCGCGATCCAAGCTGACGTTTCTAAAAGCGATCAAGTAGACGCACTAGTTAACGCCGTCATCGAAAAGTTCAGTCGCGTGGATATTTTAGTCAACAACGCAGGTATTACTCGTGACACCCTGCTTTTGCGTTTGAAGCCAGAAGATTGGCAAGCTGTCATAGACCTAAATTTAACTGGTGTTTTCTTATGTACACGCGCCGCCAGTAAAATTATGCTGAAACAGCGATCGGGGCGGATTATCAACATTACCTCCGTTGCTGGACAAATCGGCAATCCCGGTCAGGCAAATTACAGCGCCGCCAAAGCAGGTGTAATCGGCTTTACCAAAACCGTCGCCAAAGAACTCGCTACTCGCGGTATCACTGTTAACGCTGTTGCCCCTGGATTCATCACCACCGACATGACTAATGATCTTAATAACCCCGAAGATATTCTCAAATACATCCCACTCGGTCGCTTCGGTCAGCCGGAAGAAGTCGCTGGCATGGTACGCTTCCTCGCCGCCGATCCCGCCGCCGCCTACGTTACTGGACAAGTTTTTAATGTCGATGGGGGTATGGTCATGGCGTAAATAGTCCTGAGTTAGGAGTTAGTGATTTTTGTAGGGTGTGTTACGCCGTAGGCTAACGCACCAATTTTATCTGGCGATCGCCGATTGCGAGATTTCCAAGAAATCTTCAGCTAATTTTGATTTGAACCTCACACGACTCGAAGTTGCGTAAGTTTCAAATCAACGATCTTTGTCTGAATTACTCTCTTGTCTTACAAATTCTCCACAGGCGTATCAAACACCCCTAAAATGCCCTTCTAATTTAATTACTTGAACGAGAGAATAACGCTTTCACACTATCAAAACTAACGACATAATCAAGGTTTTAGCTTATCCCGAGATCAGATTAATTAAGGACTTCTAAAGAAGAAATTATTCCAGAATGGTAATAAGCTAAACGTAGCATTTCGTAGATAAGCGTTAGCGAGTCTAAGAGCGTCACAGACCTTTGTAGAGATAGCTTCCATACGGAGAATAAACCATCGTAGGGCTAGCACTGCAATGCTCACCCTACAAACAACTAGGGCTGTTGGCGTATCCTTTGCCAGACTGTAAAGCCCAAAAGCAGGATAATGCTACTGGCGGTTGTCAGCATCACAGCCAAACTCATACCTTGTATTCTCATCGCTAGCAAGTTGAAAACTAAGGTAATTGACCAAAGGGTAAAGGCAGCATGGCGCTGGGAGAGTCCCCAAGCAAGTAAGCGGTGATGCAGATGGTCTTTGCCAGGAGTACTCAGAGGGTTATTTCCTGCTAGTAACCGCCGCACAAATACTTGAGTGGTGTCTAGCACCGGTAACAACAAAAATAAAACCGTGGGAATTAGTGCATAAACTGTGTTTTGTTGCAGTTTGCCTAAAATACTAGTTGCTGCCAGCACATAGCCAAAAAAGTATGCTCCGGCATCACCCATAATAATTCGTGACGGATGGAAATTATGGCGCAAAAATCCCAGCGCAGCACCTCCCAATGCTGCCAGTACTAAAATTGCCGCTGCACGATTGTTAAATTGGGCACCAACACCCAACAAACTCATGGCGGTAATAAAGCTGATTCCTCCTGCCAAGCCATCCATACCATCCATCAAGTTGATGGCGTTGGTAATCCCTACTACCCATAGTACTGTTAGCAACATGGACAGAAGCGAGTCGATGGGAGTGCCAAACAGGACTTTGACGCTGATGCCATTAGCTACGAGCAACAGCGCCGTGACAATTTGTGCCCACAATCGCACAGAGGGCGGTAAGCCGAACTGATCGTCGATAAAGCCCACAAGGACTAATATCGAACCCCCCAACAGAATAGTGAGCACCTGAGCCAATACATTTTGGAGTTCGATCGGTCGTAAAAGGCTAGCTAATACCAGCGCGGCAATCACACCCGCGTAGATAGCCAGCCCTCCGGCATTGGGTAAAGGTTCTCGGTTGAGTCGCCGGGCGTTGGGTTGGTCAGCCCAACCTACCCGCAGGGCGAATTTGCGTACTGTCGGAATTAAACGCCAAGTTACAAGCCAAGCCAAGAGGAACGTAAATACTACTGCCAACCAGCCGGTGCCGCTAGGGTCGGCAATACCAAGGGACTTAAGGGAGTTGTCTAAATTCATCTCCCAATTCAAGCATTACTGCCAGTATTTAATATGAGCATCACCTGTATATTAATCAATTTTTTTATTTCCATTTGTAACTTGAGCCGCTTGAGAGATTAGCACTCTGGCGCTGTGAGTGCTAAATTGTCTAATGGAAGCGCTGGAGAAATAAAACATGGCGAAAATTATTGCATTTGACGAGGAATCGCGGCGATCTCTAGAAAGGGGTGTTAACGCCCTTGCGGATGCCGTAAAAATCACCTTGGGGCCCAAAGGTCGTAATGTCCTTTTAGAGAAAAAATTTGGCGCACCTCAAATTGTCAACGATGGTATCACTGTTGCCAAGGAAATTGAATTAGAAGATCCTTTGGAAAATACTGGTGCAAGACTCATCCAGGAAGTGGCCTCAAAAACTAAAGATGTCGCTGGGGATGGTACAACCACCGCCACAGTATTAGCACAAGCCTTGATTCGAGAAGGTTTGAAGAACGTTGCGGCGGGTAGTAACCCTGTTAGCTTGAGACGCGGGATCGACAAAACTATTGAGGCACTGGTGCAAGAAGTTGCCAGGGTAGCCAAGCCGATAGAAGGAAGTGCGATCGCTCAAGTTGCCACTGTCTCTGCTGGTAACGATGAAGAAGTTGGTCAAATGTTAGCTCAAGCAATGGAAAAAGTCACCAAAGATGGTGTAATTACCGTTGAAGAATCTAAATCCCTGACTACTGAACTAGAAGTAGTTGAAGGGATGCAGATTGACAGGGGTTATATTTCTCCCTACTTCGTCACCAACAACGAACGGCAAATCGTCGAATTTGAAAACGCCAAAATCTTAGTGACAGATAAAAAAATCAGCAGCATCCAAGATTTAGTGCCGATTTTAGAAAAAGTTGCCCGTTCTGGTCAGCCTTTGCTAATTATTGCTGAAGATGTCGAAGGCGATGCTTTGGCAACTCTAGTGGTGAACAAAGCGCGGGGTGTACTTGCCGTGGCTGGGATTAAAGCACCTGGGTTTGGCGATCGCCGCAAAGCTTTGTTAGAAGATATTGCTATTCTCACCGATGGACAGTTGATTTCTGAAGAAATCGGCTTAAGCTTGGATACCGCTGCTCTAGAAGCGCTGGGAACTGCCCGCAAAATCACCATTGACAAAGAAAGCACCACAATTGTCGCTGGCAGTGTCACTAAGCCAGAAGTACAAAAGCGGATTGGTCAAATTCGCAGACAGCTGGAAGAAACTGATTCTGAGTACGATAAAGAAAAACTCCAAGAACGCATCGCCAAGCTTGCTGGCGGCGTGGCAGTGATTAAAGTGGGTGCGGCAACCGAAACCGAACTCAAAGACCGTAAACTGCGGATTGAAGACGCGCTGAATGCTACTAAAGCTGCTGTGGAAGAAGGTATTGTTCCTGGTGGTGGAACAACCCTAATTCACTTAGCTAAGGCGGTAGAAGCGATTAAAAACACCCTACAAAATGACGAAGAAAGAATTGGGGCTGATATTGTTGAACGAGCGCTAGAAGCCCCTTTGCGCCAAATAGCAGACAACGCTGGTGCTGAAGGTTCTGTAATCGTCTCGAAAGTCCGGGATAGCGACTTCAATATTGGCTACAACGCCGCTAACGGCGAATTTGAAGACTTGATTGCTGCTGGTATTATCGACCCTGCCAAAGTTGTGCGTTCAGCTTTGCAAAACGCTGGTTCCATTGCTGGTTTGGTCTTAACCACCGAAGCGATCGTTGTTGAAAAGCCAGAGAAGAAATCTGCTGCTCCTGCCCCTGATATGGGCGGCATGGGCGGTATGGGTGGCATGGGTGGCATGGGCGGTATGGGCGGTATGGGCGGCATGTTCTAATTTTTGCTAACCCAGATAAATATTTTTAAACAGTTTGTCTTGCCAAGGCAAACTGTTTTTTTATACCTACCATTGCTGATTCAGAAGCAATCAGGACTTACGCAACTGAGTGCGATCGCCATTTTATATTATTAAGGACTTACGCAAGTGTCACAAGCGAGTGTAGTTACCCCAATAACGCAACTTGGGTTATTTACACTACAGTGTACTAAATAATGATAATCAAATAGAGGGGAAGCAGGCGAGCAACACTCTCCTGCTCCTTCTATCATGAACGATTATCATTTTTATTGAAGTGATTTTGAGTATTTTAACTGATTGACAAAAGATACTTTATTGAAAATCTGACAAATGCACCGAGACAATTGTGTCAGTTGCGTAAGTCCTAATATATTTGGGTTTCAAGCATTTTTGAGCATTTGGTGTATTTTCCTTACTCTGTATAGGTTTGAGTCTTGTTAATGCCTCAAAAACTTTTAAGTCCTGTGAGTACAACTTACTACTAACAAAATGTTGATGACCAAATTAGCAACCTAAAAAATTGCTTAATCTAGAAATTGCCGTCTTTGCATTAATTTTTGTAAAATTACATGTAAATTGTCAGTTGCCGCGAGTCAATTATTTTTGCTAATGACTAATAATAAATGACTAATAACTATTAGGTAATATTGCATGGCACGAAAACGGCGTCGCCTTCCCAAAATAGTAAATAAGCTACATGAAGATGAGTTCTATCACCAACCAGGGACTATACCTGGAACCATTTTTATTGATGCAGATGCTCCACCACCGATAATTTTCTTGATTGACTATAACCAAACCAATTTCATCCACGAACAAATAGCAACCCCAGAGGAATGTGTTCCATATCTGGAGGCAGAATCGATTTCTTGGGTAGACGTACAAGGTTTAGGTAGTCAAGACATATTACAACGATTGGGTAATGTTTTTAAGTTACATCCTCTAGTTTTAGAAGATGTAGTTAATGTATCAGAGCGTCCCAAAACAGAGGATTATGATGAGCAATTGCTTTTTATTGCCCGGATGGTAGTAGCAAAGGAAAAAACATGTGGTTTTTATAGCGAGCAAGTAAGTTTGATATTGGGAAAAAATTATTTACTGACAGTACAAGAGGAACCAGAACATGATTGCTTTGAAGGGGTGCGATCGCGAATTGAAAAAAATAAAGGTATCATCCGTAAACAAGGAGCGGATTATTTAGCTTACGCCCTGTTAGATGCAATTATTGATGGCTTTTTCCCAGTGCTGGAGCTTTATGGTGAGCGAATTGAAGAGTTAGAAGAAGAGGTAGTAGTCAGACCTACTCCACAAACACTACAACATATTTATCAAATTAGGCGAGAATTATTGCAACTACGTCGTGCTATCTGGCCTCAGCGAGATGCAATTAATTCCTTAATTCGAGACGATCCTGATTTGATTTGTGAAGAAGTGCGAATCTACCTGCGAGATTGTTATGACCATACAGTGCAAGTGATGGATATGGTAGAAACTTATCGAGAACTAGCGTCTGGATTAATGGATGTGTACCTTTCGGCAGTGAGTAATAAAATGAATGAAATCATGAAGGTGCTAACGATAGTTTCAACAATCTTTATCCCACTGACTTTTGTGGCCGGAATATATGGTATGAATTTCAATACTGAAAAATCGCCATATAATATGCCTGAATTAAATTGGTATTGGGGCTACCCACTTTGCTGGGCACTAATGTTAGCGATCGCATTTGGTTTGCTATTCTTTTTTTGGCGACGAGGTTGGCTGAAAAATTCTGTAGAAATTAAGCACAATTAAAAATAGGACTTACGCAAAAATTGCTAAAAAGCTTAATTTCTTGAACCGCCAAGACGAGGCAGTGCGTTGGGGAGACAGCGCCGTGGCGAGGCAGTCGCTCAAAGGGGGTTTCCCCCAGGAGGAGCTGCCGAAAGGGTTTCCCGACTTGAGGCGACTGTAGTCGGCTCTGCCGACTTGAAGCAACTGCCGTGCCAAGAGGAGGACACTTCCGTGGACGGGTTTCCCGACTTGAGGAAAGTGTCCGTCGCCGAGAATTTGTAGAGTGTGCGTAAGTCCTAAAAAATTGTAGATTAGCGACAAGTCAAATATACATTCATTAGCCAATACGTTTGGGTTAAGGGAGAGGGGGCAGACAAAAGGGAAATTTCTTCTTGTGCTTCTCATCCTTGTCCCTCTTGTCCCTCTTGTCCCTCTTGTCCCAGTGAAAAGAAGATGCTTAACTGAACCGTATTGATTCATTAGCACCAGGAGTTAAGATTTTGAATTATGAGGAGTAGCGACCAGAATTTAGTAATTTTGACGATTTATATTATCGGTGTTTCTTATGTTTTCAACCGCATGATTGAATCTATCGATGACCAAGTTAAATTTGAGTTTAAGAAAGGAATTGTTGACGAGCAACTCAAAGAACAAAATCTCGATGATAAAATTGGAATTTCCTTTAAACTCAAACCCTCATATCCAATTGACGATTTGAAAGATTTAGGAATTAGTATTGAAAATAAATCCGATAATGTTGCCCTATACGTTGACTGGGATAACAGTTCTTTAGTTGTTGAACATAGTAAACAATCGCGCCGCGTAATTCGAAAATCACCAGACTTAACCCGCGACTTAGCAGTACCCCAAAGTCCTAGCCTGATTGCTCCCAAGAAAACACTTACTGAAACAGTGACAGCAGAAGATGTTTTCGAGCGCGATCAAGTAGCTGGAACCTATTTAGCAAAAAAACCACTAATTGATATCAATGGGCTAAAAAAAGGGCAAAAAAAGTTGTACAACGACTTTCTTAACAGAAAAAAAGAGTTGGATTTTTCCCTGCAATTAGTGCTTAGGATATCTGAAGTGCGTTTAGGTCTATCTCCAGGTCGTGATTTTCCTCCCATTAGTATTATCAATTGTCCTTTCACAGTCAGAAAATTACCTTGGACTTACGCTTTACCTTGGAATAAAAAAAAGCAATAACCGTCAACCCTTTCTGTCAACGGGTACACTGGATCTAAGGAGAGAGTAGGCGCAGGCGGTTGCAGATCAGTCATAGTCACTGGTTTGAGGAAAGTCCGGACTCCCGAAAGACCAAACTTGCTGGATAACGTCCAGTGCGAGCGATCGTGAGGATAGTGCCACAGAAAGATACCGCCAAAACAATTCAAAATTCAAAATTCAAAATTCAAAATTAAGGATTTTGAACCAAGAATTTTGAATTAAATTTGGTAAGGGTGCAAAGGTGCGGTAAGAGCGCACCAGCAGTATCGAGAGGTGCTGGCTCGGTAAACCCCGGTTGGGAGCAAGGCGATAGGAACTACGGTTGGTCTTTTACCAGTTCCGCTCAATGAGAGCCGCTAGAGGCGTTTGGTAACAGGCGTCCCAGATAGATAACTGCCCTCGCAAGAGAACAGAACCCGGCTTATGTCCTGCTCTCTCCCCTGCAATGGAGTATAAACCTTTGACAGTTTGTACTCCATTTTTGTACAGATTTTGTGCGATCGCTAATTCATCATTTAAAGCATTCCCAGGATCTCTAATGCTGTATCCAGATGCCATTTAACGCGATAGAGTCCAAAGAGTTTCTCTTGACTGTACCGTGGCTGGGTACTCTAGTTTCCTTCCCTCCATCGTCACCTTGAGTAATGCTGACTGCTCTGGTGTCGGTGTTCCCATAGCTTCTAGTGTCGCTTCTAGCGCTTCTACTTGAGAGAATATGGGAGACTTTAATCCTTTATTTTCTGACACTTGCTTGCAGGCTACAACAGGAAAAGTCAGGAGTGCGTTAATGTAAGATGCTTTATCAGCAGGGTTTCCTATTGCTTGGATGCCGTACTGTATCAGGCATAAATCGCGTAACGCTCTCAAGCTTTTAACTTCTAATTCTGTGCGCGTAAACATAAAATAGAGTTACCTCTTGTAAAAGTGGGAATCGGTGGGCAACAAGTTTCTCAGGCTAAGATGCCCATCGATTTAACATTCTCTACTGATATACACGTGGAGAATAACTTTATTTGTATTTCTATACAATGTCTAAAAATAAAGGTAATCCAGATAACTTAAAGCCATTCACCACAGACAGAGAGCGACCATTAACTGAATATTTACATTTACGTGTCACCAAAGAAATGAAGGAAGAGGTAAAAGCTAAAGATGATCCTCCTGAATTTTGCCGTCAAGCTATCCAAGAAAAGCTAGATAGAGAGAAGTAGCGAAAAGTTGCTAGATTAATAGTCCAAGAACTTTAGGGATATAAGATAGATAACTAGTACCGCAAGACGGAAGTCAAAAGTCAAAAGTCAAAAGTCAAAAGTATTATGGAATGGGCTTTTTAGGGATTTTAAATGATTGCTCTATTTACGCCGTAGCGTACTAGTTGCCTTCCCCTGCTCCCCTTGCTTCCCCTGCTCCCCCTGCTCCCCTGCCCCCTGCCCCTTGTCACGTAATGCCCCTTGTCTATCCACGCCGTCAACGGCAACTCGAAAGTTTAGTCCAAAAATTTGGTTTGTCGCTAGAAGCACCTATAAAGTGGGAACTGCTGGATTTAGCGCTAACTCATCCGACTGTCTCTGATTCGGCAAATTATGAACAACTGGAGTTTGTTGGCGATGCAGTGGTACGGCTGGTATCGGCTGTTGTGTTATGGGAAAATTATCCCGATTGTCCAGTAGGGGATTTTGCGGCAATTCGTTCAGTATTGGTGAGCGATCGCATCCTTGCCCAATTGGCCAGAGTTTATGGTTTGGAGTTATACTTACTAGTCGCTGGCAGTGCTACCGCTGATAAAGTTGGTCTAGAGTCACGACTGGCAGATGCCTTTGAAGCAGTTTTGGGTGCCCTTTACTTAAGTACTCAAAATCTGGAATTGATTCGCTCTTGGCTAGATCCGCACTTTCACCAACTAGCAACAGAAATTCGCCTCGATCCTGCCAGACTAAATTACAAAGCTGCTCTCCAAGAATGGACTCAGGCGCAATTTAAAGTTTTACCAGAGTATCGGGTTGTAGAAGTCACTCAACCGCATCGCAATCAAGAACGTTTTATGGCTGAAGTGTGGCTGCACGGAAACAAACTCGGAGAAGGTAAAGGACGATCAATCAAAACTGCTGAACAAGCCGCAGCTAAGGTAGCTTTTTTAGCAATTCCTAAACCGCAAATACCCTGAGCTTAAAAGAAGGGCGATTAGTCGATAATCAGTTGATTGTCAGTGATCATTTGTCCCTCATCCTTTGTATACAAATGACAAATGATAAATAACAAATAACAAATGACAAATGACAAATAAAATTAATATTGCTGTCATCGGAGTTGGGCGTTGGGGAGTGCATTTGCTGCGGAATTTCTTAGCACATCCCCAAGTAAATGTAGTTGCTGTAGTAGATCCCCATCCAGAACGATTAGCGGCAGTAAAGCAGCAGTTTAATTTAGATGAAAATGTAGTATTGACAACCCAGTGGCAAGATTTGAAGAAAGTGCCGGGGTTGATCGGGGTGGCGATCGCAACTCCAGCTACCACTCACTATGCTTTAATTAAAGACGCTCTCCAACAGGGATACCATGTTTTAGCTGAAAAACCCCTAACTCTCGATCTAGCAGAATGTCGGGAACTTTGCCAGTTGGCAGAGCAGCGTCATTTAATACTGATGGTTGATCATACTTATTTATTTCACCCAGCAGTTGAGCGAGGAAAAACTGTAGTACAAGCGGGTAAATTAGGTGATTTACGCTATGGCTACGCCACCCGCACCCATTTAGGGCCTGTTCGGCAAGATGTTGATGCGCTGTGGGACTTAGCGATTCACGATATTGCTATTTTTAACGCTTGGCTGGGTCAAATTCCTATAAAAGTACAAGCAACGGGTACGGTGTGGCTACAGGGAGCAGGGGAGCATACTTCTCTACGAGAGGCTGCGCCAACGACTGCGCTCAGTAACCAGGGGAGCAGGGAAGCAGAGGGGAAGAAAAATACAAATTCTCCTCTGCCTCAAGGTTTGGCTGATTTAGTATGGGTAACACTGACATACCCAGATGGCTTTCAAGCTTATATTCATTTGTGCTGGCTGAATCCTGATAAACAGCGACGGCTGGGGATTGTGGGGAGCCTTGGTAGTTTGATTTTTGATGAAATGTCGCAATCATCACCTCTTACCCTACTACATGGAGAGTTTCAACAGCAGGGCAATCAATTTATTCCAGTAAATCAGAGGCAGGTGGTGCTGGAATTAGAGCCAGGTGAACCATTGGCGCGGGTTTGCTCTTGCTTTGTTGTCTTTATTCTCAACAATACTCTTTCAGAGATTTCGTCTGGCTGGGTAGGCACACAGTTAGTAGAAATTCTTGCTGCACTAACAGTATCTCTTGAGCAAGGCGGCAAACCTGTTTTTCTTAACAACTGCTCTCAACTGTAATTTTCCGTTAAATAAAACTTATCCAAAGTTTTCCAAATTAGACCTTTATACTATAATCCACGAAGCTCTGAGATTCATCAACGGAGTTCAAAGACTCGTCCGCGAGTATCAAAGACTCGTCCGCGAGTATCAAAGACTCGTCCGCGAGTATCAAAAACTTGTCCGCGAGTATCAAAGACTCGTCCACGAGTATCAAAGACTCATCCACGAGTATCAAAGACTCATCCACGAGTATCAAAGACTCATCCACGAGTATCAAAGACTCGTCCACGAGTATTAAAGACTCGTCCACGAGTATTAAAGACTCGTCCGCGAGTATCAAAGACTCATTAATGCAGTTCAAAGGCTCATTAATGGAGTTCAAAGACTCGTTCACGAGTATGTCTCAAAGATTCATCAGGTTTTTGGCGAGTTTTTCGTGAGTCTTGATAAAATCTGAGAACGTATTGGCATGATTATGCACAACCGTATATTTACTATTTTATTTTTAACTCTATCTCTGGCTATCACACCTCAGTTTGTAGTTGCTCAAAACAATATTGAACAGCTATTTCAACAAGGCGACGCTGCCGAAACAGTGGGTAATAACTCCCAAGCAGAGACAATTTGGCGTCAAGTTTTGCAACTTGAACCCAATAATGGCAAAGCTTATAACAATTTGGGAAATGCTTTACGGCGACAGGGGAAACTAGAGGAAGCATTAGCAGCTCACCAGAAAGCATTACAACTCAATCCTAATGATGCCGAAGCTTATGTTGGTATAGGGAATGTGCTAAATGCTCAAGGGAAACTAGAGAAGGCATTAGCATCTCACAAGAAAGCCTTGCAACTCAACCCCAACTTGGCTACTGCTTACAACGGTCTAGGCAATGTGCTCAGTAACCAGGAGAAATTAGATGCAGCAGTTGCAGCATATCAAAAAGCAATTAAGCTAGATCCCAAATATACTTTTGCTTACTACAATCTCAGCATTGCCCTGAGAGAGCAGAATAAATTAGATGCAGCAGTTGCAGCATTACAGAAAGTAATTCAACTTAATCCCAACTATGCTCTTGCTTACTACAAGCTGTGTGATGTGTTGGACGATCAGAAAAAACTTGATGAAGCAATAACAGCTTGTCAAAAATCCGTTCAACTAAACTCACAAGATGCAAAAACTCATAACCTTATTGGCTACATTTTTAAGAAACAGAAGAAATTAGATGCAGCAGTTGCCGCCTTCCAAAAAGTAATTCAACTCAACCCCAACTATGCTTATGCTTACAACAATCTCGGCATTGCCCTGAGTGAGCAGAAGAAATTAGATGCAGCAGTTGCCGCCTTCCAAAAAGTAATTCAACTCAACCCCAACTATGCTTATGCTTACAACAATCTCGGCAATGCCCTGAGTGAGCAGAAGAAATTAGATGCAGCAGTTGCCGCCTTCCAAAAAGCAATTCAACTCAACCCCAACTATGCTACTGCTTACTACAATCTCGGCATTGCCCTGAGTGAGCAGAAGAAATTAGATGCAGCAGTTGCCGCCTACCAAAAAACAATTCAACTCAACCCCAACTATGCTACTGCTTACTACAATCTCGGCAATGTCTTGAGTGAGCAGAAGAAATTAGATGCAGCAGTTGCCGTCTACCAAAAAGCAATTCAACTCAACCCCAACTTAGCTCTTGCTTACAACAATCTCGGCAATGTCTTGAGTGAGCAGAAGAAATTAGATGCAGCAGTTGCTGCCTACCAAAAAGCAATTCAACTCAACCCCAACTTAGCTCTTGCTTACAACAATCTCGGCATTGCACTCAGAGAACAGAAGAAATTAGATGCAGCAGTTGCCGCCTACCAAAAAGCAATTCAACTCAACCCCAACTATGCTTATGCTTACAACAATCTTGGCAATGCCCTTAGAGAACAGAAGAAATTAGATGCAGCAGTTGCTGCCTACCAAAAAGCAATTCAACTCAACCCCAACTATGCTTATGCTTACCACAATCTCGGCATTGCCCTGAGTGAGCAGAAGAAATTAGATGCAGCAGTTGCCGCCTACCAAAAAGCCCTAACATTGCCAGAAGACAATTCTGGAACCTTAGCCAGCGTTCATACTCTCGCTAATACTGGCTTGGGTTTAACGTTCCGACAGCAAGGAAAACTAAAAGAAGCCATTGAACAGTTTAACAACGCAGAAGCAATTGACCGTAATTATGTCTATGCCAGTAACAACAATATAGAAGCAAGACGGTCATTGACGGAGCAAGAGAATAAATTAGGTAGTGTAGAAGACGATCGCCAATGGTTGCCTAAAGATGATCCTACTGTACCCATTAAGCGTTCTGTGGTACGCATCACTGCGAATTTTCCTGTAAGTATTGAACGCCAGGGAACTGAGAGTGGAACTGGTGTAGTAATTAAGCGAGAAAAGAACCGAACATTAATCCTCACTAATCGTCATGTCATTTTTGATGGCTATGACCAGGGAAAAAATATTCAGGTTGAATTTTTCAGTTCACCGCCGTCAAACCGAGTGCGAATGCGACGAGATGCCAAGCTGTTCAAAATGACTTCCATAGACGGACAACTCGATTTAGCTATTTTGGAAGTTATTGGTAAACTGCCAGAAGATATTCAACCCTTACTCATCTCCTCAACTGCAATTACTCCGAAAATGCCCATTCGGGTTATTGGTCATTCTGCTCAAAGAGGAGAAGATAAATCTTGGTCTATGGAATCAGGACAAATCAGCTATCAAAACCAGCGATTAGAAATATCTCAAGCTGCACTCCAACCTGGTTATTCTGGCAGTCCTGTACTTGACTCGCAAAATCGGCTTTTAGGCATCGTCGTTACACGCAGAAAAAGTGAAGACCGAGATTTTGCTTATCCCATATCTAAGATTCAAAAACAACTGTCCACTTGGAACATTAAATAGCCCTTTGTACAGACGCGATTAATCGCATCTGTACTTCTTTATTTTCAACAAGCCATGAATTATAAAATTATTCTTACCAGCCTATTAATTCTCAGCCTCAGCCATCTTCCAGCTGCTGCTTCTTGCCCAGAAGGCAATCCCCAATCTACCGATTATATCCACCGCAAACCACCCAACCGTTGCGAAGGTATCATAGAAGAACCCCTAAGCGGCAATACCTTAAGCCTAATTTCCATTGCTACCCACAACCTTGCCAGTTTCAATAAAACTCTCACCCTACAAATTCCGCAAATAAATGGTGGAAAAAACCCTCAAGTAAAAGTGCAATCATTAGATGATAAATATCACTATCAATTGGATGACTTGTTATTGACTAACAATGGTTCACGTTTCAGCTTTAGCTGGGATACTTACGTTCTCAGACAAGCAAAAATACCAGCAAACAAACTCCGCGCTCTAGCATCCTATAGCCTGGATTCCCAACCTGTGTATGTTCCAGTCATTCTGGGGCAAACTTCTGGTAAGTATGAATTTGTTTTTTATTCCGAGGATCGAGTAAAATTTACCAACTTTGAAATCCTCTCCAAAGGTCAACCAGCAATCTATAGCACTTCCCGCCCTAACCCGAAAAAAGGTGAAACTATTTTTACCTGGGATGGTCGCAATGCTCCATCTGGACGCTATGAACTGCACTACGTTGCTTTTATTGATCGAAGAGATGAACCTAGCGATCGCATCGAAAGGCGAATTGTATTTGAACATAACCCAAATTGGTTGAAATAAATCATGGCATCTCGGCAAAAAGCCAAACAAAATTTTCCCAACTTCATCAAGATTCGCCAATGGTTGAATTTTATAAAAAGAAATTTAACTGCTTTGTTTGTAGTCAGTACTTCCAGGCTAAAGCGCTTACTACAGGCAATTTCAACCCATCAAAATTCATTTTTGGCACTACTGTTACTTTTATTTTTTACTTTCCTCACCTTTGCCGCTATTGTACCAGGCACTCATATATTTGAAGGTAATATTATTGCTCAAGAAATGAGTTTTGTCTATAACGGAGAAGAATCCAAACTCTTTCTTCAAGATATTCGCGGCATCAATAAACTAGAAAATCAAGGCAGACAAACCCTAACTTTCACAGGAAATTTTCAAAGTGAAACTTGGCCAGAAATTAATAAATTAAACTCTTTAAAAATCCAACTTAAAGACGGCGAGAGTAGATGGATTATGGCGTCGGCTAATCCTCAAGATACCAGTGAAATCAGCCTTGATGAACTACGGCTACAACCAAATACAAAAGTAACTGGACTCAGTTATGACTTTTATCGTAATCAACTGGCTTTTTCTCTGCAACCTAACTCTAATTTAAACCAAAAAATTAACCCAAATACGTTAGATCTAGATTTAAGTGAACAACCAATCAAAGTTATACTAGAAGGTTACGAATTACTAGATTTTAAATTACCAAATCAGCCAGACACCCAAGTACCATTAGAGTTTATTGTCAACCCAAATAATAAAAAAATTAACTTAGAGATAATGCAAAAAACCAGTATTGATATTACTGTAGCTAAAACTCCCAAATATGAATCAGAACAATGGTTTAGAGGAAAGATAAAAACTGAAAATCTGCAATTTATAGATGTAGATAGAACTGGTAAAGATGTCAGAGATGATTTAAAAATTTCTACTATTGTGGAAGGAAAAATCCGCATGGCAGAACAGGAACGAGATATTAAACAAAATCAGTTTCTCATGGGAGAAAACCCTAAGATTCCTCTAAATATTCAAGAAATACGCCATCTGCAAATTGTCCCCAAAAAAGGCATAGAAGCCCGGTTTTATGGAGAAACTAAAGAGATTCAAATCGGTTTAGATCCAGATTTTCCAGTTTCGAGAATACAGGGTAGCTGGTTAGATGGTGTTTTACCTCGTGATGCAATTATTGCGCTGTTCTCTTTTGGGGCTGCTACGGTTGCTAATCTTTTATCTTGGTTATTTAGCAACGCTTCTAAATCAGCACCAAAAGCATAGCGATCGCGTTGATGAATAATTTGGGATGAAGCGATCGCCAAAAAGAGTATGTTGCAGTAATTCATTCGGTGTTGGTGAGCGTAGGCGCAACCCGCGTAGGCATCGTATTCTCGCCCAATTAGCCAGAGAATATGGTATAAATGGACTTTTGACTCAATTACCTCTTGAAAGTCCCATTTGCACAAACTCCTCCTTTTGGAAGACTTACCAAAATAGTTTGCAGAGGCGAAAGACGAATCTCGCAAGTCTCATTTCCAAATAGCAACTGGGACTTCGGGAACTTTTCTTTGTCTATTTCTATTTTCACAGACTTGTTGATCCCCAAAAAGGAACTTACCCCAGACTCCTGTAGGCTAGGATAGCGGCTTGCTTTTACCGCTTCATTCCCAGAGGAAAATCCCAGATCCCCAACATTTGCTTCTTTATTTGGAACAGCTAACAGCGAGATATCAATCAAAGGTAAGGTAATTTTCAGTGTCGTACCTTGATGAAGTCCCGCACTCTCAAGAGTAATACTGCCTCCCATAAGTTCGATTAAGTTTCGTGAAATCGCTAGTCCCAGTCCAGTACCTTCAAACTGGCGTGTTGTAGTGCCATTCACCATCACAAAGGGGCGAAATAGTTTGTGCTGTTGAGTTGGATCGATGCCTATACCTGTATCTTTGACAGCTACTACCACCTGAGATTTACCACTACTAGATTGAATTTCTGTAGCAATGGTGATGCTTCCGGTGTCAGTGAACTTGGTGGCGTTGCCGATAACATTAATCAGCACCTGCTTGAGTTTTCCCGCGTCTGCCTTAATTGGGATTGCTTGGGGAGCTAACTCACATTTCAATTGCAAGCCCTTTTGTTGAACATTAACTGATTGTAAATTAATTACCTCTAACAATAGTTGTCGGAGGTCAATAGGTGTAGAGACGACCGAAAGCTTACCTGCTTCGATTTTAGAAATGTCGAGTAAATCATTAATAATACCTAACAAGTGAATCGTTGTTTCATCGGCACGTTTGAGAAACTCCATTTCTTCTTCT
Organism: Nostoc sp.; assembly: GCF_036917535.1. Lineage (GTDB taxonomy): Bacteria > Cyanobacteriota > Cyanobacteriia > Cyanobacteriales > Nostocaceae > Nostoc. The sequence continues at coordinate 191,888 of NZ_JBALDA010000090.1, read as the reverse complement.
CGGTCATCACATAAGCCCTCTTCAACCAGGCGAATACAGTTAATAATAATATTTAATGGGTTTCTCAATTCATGGGAAGTCGTAGCTAAAAACTGGCTTTTTATTTGGTTAGCGCTTTTTGCTTCTTTCCAAGCTATTTCTAATTCTTCCGATCCAGCTTTCAGCCGTTTTACCATTTGATCTAATGCTTGAGCCAGTTGATTGAATTCCCGAATTTGAAAATTGTGCGGAACTGGTTGTGCAGCATGGTGAGAGTGAATATTGAGAGCGTAGTCTCGCAACTCTTCTACAGGACGGGCTAAGTAAGGAGCTAAATATAGGGATGCTAACAAACTTGCACCAATCAAACCAACTGTCAAAACGATAAGAATTAATTTGATTTCCTCTAAACCAAAAAGTGCATTATCGACGCTAGTAACAGCTAAAACTATCCATTTTTGCTGCTGCTGTTGAGTAAGTGGATTTGAAATTGCTGTATAGCCGGCGACTAATTCTTTTCCTTCGGTAAAAGAGAAATTTATCGAATCGTTTTTTCCCGTAATTGCATTTTTAATTATGCTCTTGATTTGGGAAGCATGAGGGTGCTGATTGATATTAGTTCCCACCCAATCTGTGAATGGGTGTGCCAAAATTGTGCCATCTTCAGCAATCACTACCATAGCGCCTGTGAGCGATCCCGGCGGATTTTTGGTTTGTTGGTACAATGCAGATTGAATACTTAAGCTGTAAACTGAATTTCTTCGGCTATCAAAGACTGGTGCAGATAAAACTACTTGCAGTTGCTGATTTTGTGTGTTTCTTTTTCCAGTCATTCCTGTTTTTGACGGGAAGATTGCTTTGACATCAATTCCCTCAATAGGCAAAGGTAATCTCAAATCTCCAATTTCTCGATCCTCACAGCTACTAGCAATTACCTTGTGGCTTTGGAGATTTGTTAATTGGATGCACTCAATACTGGCTGGAAGTTGTTCCCTTAACTGCGTGAGAATTTCTTGCTCTTGTATAGGCAAATCCGACGGAATAACCGTTGTTTTGCTTACACTCTGCAAATTAGCTTTTAAGATTGCGATCGCATCATCAATTCTCTCCCCTTTACTGATGGCGCTTTCTGTTAAATTTTGCCGTGCCGTTCCCAATATACTAGAACGTGCCTTATTCAAGGCAACAATTTCGCCTACTAGTAAAACTGGAACAAACAGCAGCAATATTCTCGTTACTAAAATTCGACGAAAGGAAGATTGACGGGAATTAGTCATCGACTGTCTCACTTTGCACCTGCAATCTACAACACCAAAGATATGCAATTAGACCAGCTAGATGAGACATTTTATTAAATGATCAGAATTTTATTTTCAATGTTTAAAAATAACAAATTGCTATAATTCAAAAAGAAACGTGGTATACCAAAATTCGTATATGTTAGATGTAAAAGCGATTTGTGTTGCATATCAATATAGTACAGTGGTGAATTATAAAACAGTAGCTTGCAGGTATGATTTTGTTTGAGAATCTACATTCGACTAAAGAAAATATTAAAACTATCAAATCAATTTAATGTTGCAACATCGTCTTCATACTACAGTTGTTTTAGCAATGAGTGCAGATGGCAAGATAGCAGATTTTAAGCGATCGCCTGCTCGGTTTGGCTCAAGGGTTGATAAAGCACACTTAGAAAAACAAATTGCTGCCTCTGATGCCGTTTTGTTCGGTGCTGGGACTCTGGACGCTTATGGAACAACACTTACTGTAACCGATCCAACTCTAGTGGAACTTCGGGCGCAAGGAGGGAAGCCTCGGCAACCAGTTCATATAGTGATTACAAACTCTGCAAACCTTAATCCGGAAATTCACTTTTTTAAGCAACCAGTTAGACGCTGGCTACTCACCACAACAGCAGGAGAAATTTCGTGGAAAGAACGCTTACAGACGCTTTCCTCAACTCTAGGAATCGGAGTACAAGAGTATCCTCCAGAATTTGAGCAGGTTCTGGTTTTTGAAACACCAACGCGAGAAATTGATATTCTCGCAGCCTTGAAGCAACTAGCCACTCTACATATAACACGCTTGGCGGTTTTGGGTGGAGGTGAATTAGTAGCTTCCTTGTTGGAACTAGATTTAATTGATGAATTATGGCTAACTGTCTGTCCACTGATTTTAGGTGGTAATACTGCACCCACACCCGTAGATGGGAAAGGATTTTTACCTGATTTAGCTCCCAAGTTAGAACTCATAGAAGTTCATACAGTTGAGCAAGAAGTGTTTTTGCACTATCGCCTGCAACGACCAGCAGATTAGATTACGCTAAGTTAAGTTATTTATTGGGCATTGGACATTGAAAAGTAAAAAGTAAAAAGTAAAAAGGCAAAAGATTCTTTTCTTTTTACTTTTGCCTTTTACCTTTTGACTTCCTTGTCTCCCCACTCCCTACTCCCTACTTCCCTAAGATGGTGGAACAACTTAAGCCTCGCTATTCTGTCGTTTGGACGAATAAAATCGCTGAAGTACCCCAAAATGCCTGGAATGCTTTGGCAATGCCACTCAAAACGCCATTTTTAGAATGGGAATGGTTGAACAATCTCGAAACCTCCCAAAGTGCTACGGCTAAAACTGGTTGGTTGCCAAATCACTTGACACTGTGGCGAGATAAAGCGCTGATTGCTGCTGCGCCACTTTATCTCAAAGGACATAGCTCTGGTGAATTTGTATTCGATCACCAATGGGCAGAGTTAGCCGATCGCATCGGAGTCCAATATTACCCAAAATTACTAGGAATGACGCCATTTACTCCAGCGGAAGGTTATCGGTTTTTAATCGCCCCAGGAGAAGACGAGGATGAAATCACAGCGCTGATGGTGCATGAAATTGACACTTTTTGCTCCAAAAATCGGATTTCTGGATGTCATTTTCTCTACGTCGATCCCCAATGGCGTCCGATGTTAGAACGGCATGGTTTTACAACTTGGCTGCACCACAGCTATATCTGGGAAAATGCTGGCTTTAAAACTTTTGATGATTACTTGAAAGTTTTCAATGCCAATCAGCGCCGCAATATCAAGCGGGAACGCAAAGCTGTGGAAAAAGCAGGTTTACGATTGCAACCACTAGCTGGCGTTCAAATTCCTCAGTCTTTGTTTCCCTTGATGCACCAATTCTATGCTGACACCTGTGATAAGTTTGGCTGGTGGGGTAGCAAGTATCTCACACGCAGGTTTTTTGAGCAGCTACACTCCGATTATCGCCATCGAGTCTTGTTTGTTGCCGCATATAGCGAAGAAGATAACTCTCATCCTTTAGGAATGTCCTTTTGTTTATTTAAAGGTGACAAACTTTATGGACGCTATTGGGGAAGTTTTCAAGAAATAGATTGCTTACATTTTGATGCTTGTTATTATGCACCGATTGAGTGGGCGATCGCTAACGGCATCCAAATTTTTGACCCTGGCGCGGGTGGGCGACACAAAAAACGGCGCGGTTTCCCTGCTATGCCTAATCACAGTTTGCATCGCTTTTATAATAATCGTTTAGGACAAATTATCCGTCCCTATATTAAGGAAGTGAATCAACTCGAACAACAGCAGATTGAGGCAATTAATGCAGAGTTGCCATTTAGTGAGAAAAATGCTTGAGGAAAATGAACTACTTTCGTAACATCACTGCGTAAGTCCTAATAAGTTCAGGAAAGTATTTATGGAGCGTGTGAATCGTGATGAATTGATTAGAAGATATGCTGCTGGGGAAAGAAACTTTTCTGGAGTCAAGTTGGACGTAGATTTGTCGGGGATTGACCTGAGTGGTGCTGACTTCACTGGAAATAAGATGGACGAGTTCTATTTTGAGCGTACTATATTGAAGCGTGCCAGTTTCGTCAATACCCAATTGGCTCAATCCTGTTTCGATGCTGCGGATTTGACCGAAGCCGATTTCAGAGGTGCTAGATTGTCTTACGCGAACCTCAGAGTTACTAACATGACCAACGCTAACCTTAGAGGAGCGAGATTTCACAACACTAGCTTCTATAAGGCTAATTTGATAGAGGCTAACTTGAGCGGAACTGATTTGGGGGGATGCGACTTCTGGGAAGCTGATTTGACTGAAGCTAATTTGGAAGGATCTAGTCTGCGTCGCACTACTTTTCGTAACACCATAATGCCAGATGGCACTATTCGGAATAGTTGAGTCTAATTCTCTAATTTTCTTTTAAGTAAAAGGAATCAAAAATATCTGAAAGATATCAAGAAGACTAAGGAGGATAGGAATTACACTTGATATAGAGTGTAAAAACCCTGAAGAAAGAAATTTCCTTTTTATAATGCTTATGGATTTAATAGTTGAAGATTTAGCCGCGATTGATGATAAGCTTTCCCAGCGTCATATTGACCTCGATCCCGGTGGATATTTCATTATTTACTTGGATCGAGACGCAGGGTTAATTTATGCCAAGCATTTTACAAATGTGATTGACGATCGCGGTTTAGCTGTCGATCCTGAAACGGGAAAGGTTATTCCAGCGCGAGAAAAGGTAGAACGAACTCATACAACAGTTTTTAGCGCCAGGACGGCGAAAGAACTTTGCGTGAAAATTTTTGAAGAAACTCAGTCCCCTCCTGTAACTCAATTAGATCATGCAGCTTATCTGGGTCGAGAATTTGTCCGGGCTGAGGTAGCTTTAGTTACAGGGCAAGAGTATGTTCAAGATTAAAGTTAGCAGTGAGGAGTTAAAAGTTAGAAATTTATAACTCCTAACTCCTAACTCTGCCATTACCCATTAGATGAAGGCTGATTTATCTGATAGATATAGTAAGTTGCCATTGGGATAACGGTGGCAGCAATTAACAATCCTACTACCCAAGCAGTAGCGTTGCCTTGGTTGGTTTCTTCTGCTTTCTTGAAAGTGCCTTCTACTTGTACATTGTCAGTTATTTGGGGTGGCCCTGGATCGGCTTTGCCAGAGAGAACGGCAACAAGGCGATCGCTTGCATCGAGAAATGCCTGATTGTATTTGTCACCATTGCGTAACGGCACACTTACTGTTTCAGTAGCTACACTCTCGGCAATAGAGTCAGTAAGCATTGGCTTGACTTTATCCCCAGTAATAATAGCAGTACCATTGGTAACTGTATCAAGAACTAATAAAGTTTGATTAGCTTGGGCTGCTTTTGTCGGAAACCATTTTTCAAAAAGTTCTTTACTAAAGCTTTCTGGTGTTTCACCGTAGTCGAGGCGGCGAATAGTAACAATTCTTACTTCATTATCTGTTTGCTTTGCCAAATCCTCAAAAGCGCTGCTAATCTTGCCTTCATTCAGACGGCTGATAACTTCACCCTGATCCAAAACCCAGGTGTCATTCCCTGCTGTCAGGCTGGGTATTTGATACACACCTGTGGCTAAAGCAGGTGTAGCAAACAGTGAAGCTACGAAAATAACCGTCAGCAAAGGTAAAATTAGCCGGATGAGGTGTTTTTGACTGCTAAAAACTTGTTTGAGGAGCTGTTTCATCGTGTGATCCCTAAGACAGACTTGCACCAAAAATACTACAGAACCACTGCAAAAATCACCTCGTTCTCGATTTTCTCCAGTGTAAAATTTCTGATATTCCCAGCAAATATGTATATTGTACGGGATTTTTGATTACACAAACTTGTTCTGAAGGCGGTTGCAAGCATTAACCTAACGCTAACTTCCCTACTAGTGACAAGAAATACCGCCCATTTTGGGAATTAACCCAAATGCTTAGGGCGGAATTTGCAAACCATCTAGAAATTATATCGCACGAGCGATATTTTTTGCAGAATAAAGCATATTTTTTCTTTCATATATGCAAGTAGCTTTTCCTGCTGTACTCATTAGATATCTGAGATAAAAGATTGTAAAGACGTTGCCCTGCAACGTCTTTACAAGAGTTCTGGATAATGCATACTTAATTTATAACAGATGTCTATGTGATGGTTGATCTCTGCATTTTTCTGATATTTTAGCTAAATCAATATCATATATACATGACTATACTTTTAACTAACGACGATGGCATTGATGCCCCTGGTATCCAAGCGCTGCTCAAAGCTGTAAACGGCAGAAATTCTATTATCGCTGCTCCTGCCAATCATCAGTCTGGCTGTGGACATCAAGTTACTACAACTCGTGCTATTAACCTCCAGCGACGTTCTGAGACTGAGTATGCGATCGCAGGTACTCCCGCTGATTGTGTGAGAATTGCAATAACACAAATTCACGCGAATGTCAAATTTGTACTTTCAGGTATCAATGCTGGGGGAAACTTGGGAGTCGATGCCTACATTTCTGGCACAGTGGCCGCCGTGCGGGAAGCCGCGATGCACGGTATTCCCGGAGTTGCCATTTCCCACTATCGTAAAGCCAAGCAGAATTTTAATTGGGATCTGGCTGCCAAATTCACAGCTGAAGTTTTAGCGGATTTACTCAAGCGTCCCTTAGAACCAGGAAGCTTCTGGAATGTGAATCTGCCGCATTTGCAAGCAGGAGAACCACATCCTGAGATGGTGTTTTGCCAAGCCTGTACCAAACCTTTGCCCGTGAACTATCGAATTGAAGGCGATAATTTTTATTATGTAGGAGAATATAGCAAACGCGATCGCACTCCTGGCAGCGATGTGGATGTATGTTTTTCCGGCAATATTGCCGTTACCCAGTTAAGAGTTTGACATCAGCCATCAGTTACTAGTTAACTGCTACCACCTTTTAGTGGATATTAAGGAGAGCTTGTAGGGCTATTAATTAATCTTATGGCTATTGTTGGTGCGATCGCGAGCAAAATTTTCAAGGATTTGAAATCTGGTTAAGTTTCAGTGGTACTGAACACTAATTTCAAAAAAAGGATAAATATATGCAGTTTCTCAAAATTGTTCTTGTTGCTCTGGTGTTAATGGTGAACCTGCTAATTGCTCAACCCTCTTGGGCAGGTAAGGATTTCACTAAGGGGGCTGACTATGCTGAGGTAACTCAAGCACTCAATCAACTTCTAACTGTAAAAAATACACCTGAGCAAGCTGGCTATACACCTGAGCAGTTCCAGCAGCGACTGGCACAATTGCAGTTTCAGAAAAATGTCATAGAAACAGCTAGAAAACGGGCGCAGTGTCGCAATGAAACTGGAAAGACTTTGGCTGTTTATGCCAATAAACCAAAAAAATCTCCAACCCAACTCTATTTTCTGGGCGCAGGAACAATCACGGATGATGATTGGGATTGCGATGGCATTTACTTACCCGCAGGTTCTCAAGTGATTCTAGGCCCAAATGCTCAACCACAAGAACTGATTCAACCAATCGCCGTTAAGTTTGTCGATGGTACACAGTCTCTTGCTAGAACTAATCCAGCCACTGGTGCAATTGAATTGAATGTTGAACCTGCCAAAGTATTCAAGGCGGGTGAAAGTAGCTGGTTGCTCCCCACTTATTCCCAAGCAGATATCGATACGCAAATTCCCACCCCACAACTTATTGACTAATCTCATCTAGATAATTCAACTTTTATACAGTAAGGAATGAGGATTAATTAACAATTCAAAATTCAAAATGACGCTCTCTACGAGACGCTAAAAGCAAACGCGGACTCGCTAACACTGCGCTAACAAAATTCAAAATTCAAGACATTTTGAGTTAAGGATTTAAACCCCGACTCAAAATATGCTACGACAAGACGTAGCGCAAAGTCTGATCCGAGGTTTCCTCGGATCAGACTTTGTAAGAGAGGGGTCTTAAACCCTTGAATGTACGATAAGATATATACCTACTTAGATCCGTTAAACTCTATTCAGTAATCGCGATGCGCCAAGAGTATAAATATTATTCGTATCCTTGCGGCTAGGGACTGGGGAGCGATGGCATCAAGCCTTACGCCTTTCTTGCCAATCAACATAGAAAAAGAGAATTGCAAGCATTATATAGCCAATAGTCCAAGACGTACCAGTTCCAGTGCCGAAATTAACAACTGTATCTGCAACAGTCCAACGATAACTGTGCATCAACCCAACCCAGGAAATGACAGCAGCGACTATAGACCAATAGGCAGCTTGGCGAAACTTGCGCTCAATAATATAAACTGTGATGCCAGCTAAAATCATGGCGGAAAAAATAAACCCTTGCTCAAGAGCAAAAGCCCCATCAATATACGTATCGCTTAACTTAAACTGCTCAATCAAGGCTGGTGTGAAAGGTTTTTCCGGTGTGCCCAAACCTGCTGCCCGAAGTGCATTTTTCGCAATTAGCGCACCCCAACCAGCAATGCCGGGTAATAGACCAACAACTACAGCAGGTGCATGGTGTGACGGAGTGGCTGTAAAGCTTTGAGCGACAATCACAATCCCAATCCACAATACAATTGCCATTCCAGCTTCAATCGGCACAAAGTAAGCCAACATTGCCACGGTTCCACTTAGGCAAAGCAAGCTCATACTTATACCATTGAGTATAGAGTAACCAACTCTTGCTCCCATAGCTTTCCAGCCAGGATGACCAATATAAATAGTAGTCGGGAAACAGGAACCACAAATAGCAGCAACCAATGTACCAATACCATTTACCCTCAGACAGGGAGCCACAGGATAAGTATCACCCGCAGCTGAGGCACTTTCTAAATTTTGGAGACTGCCAACAAGATTAAATAATCCCATTGGTAGAATAATACTGAAATATTCAACCAAGACCCAACGACTGCTCCACAATTCTCCCAGCCACAAAGAAGGGAGATAAAGCCTAATTGGTTGCAGGGTAGCAATAAACTTGGCATGATCCCAACTAGCTAAACCTGTTCCCCAAGCAAGGGCAATTCCCAACAGAACAGCCAACAAGCCGCCAGGTATGGCAAATCGCACTCGCCCAAAATAAGTCAACAGAATTACACCAAGAGGCACTAAGCCGACTACGGGATTGGCATAAGTACGAAATAGAAAACCAATGGCAATAAAAGTGATTGCAATACCGCCCAAAGTGGAAAGTAATGCTGCACGGGGGGCGAGGCGGCGGAGTGCTTCTCCTCCCCAAGCCCCGACAAATTCTATCAAACCAGAACCAAAGCAAGCCACTAATCCTGCTTGCCAAGCCAATTCAGCAGCTTGTTCGCCAGATGCACCACTTGAAATTGCCGCCAATTTTACAGGCAGCATCACCAGAAAAATATAAGCAAAAAGGCTGACGGTGTTAATCCCATAAGGCAAAGCAGTAATATCGTCCCTCTGCTCACGTTTGCCTTGCTCTTTGGCTAGCCTTGCGTAATAGAAATTACCAACAATCAAACTGATTGCAACTCCTGGCAAAATCCGCCCATAAACTAACGACTCAGGAAAGCCAAGCACTCCTTGGCACAAATTCACAATCAATAAAATTTGAATAAAATTATCAAGCGCCAGCCCAAATAAACCATCAATGTCTCTGCGAACGAACCAACGCGGTACTCTGGTTGTAGCGATTTCCATTGTTTTACTTTTGCTTTGCCAATTATCTGGCAATGGTCTTGCCGCTTTTAGAATACCAGCAAATGTTGCTGGTAGCACTGAAGAATAATGGTAAGAACACATTATATTTTTGCCGAGCCAAGGTTGATGGAGAGTATACACCAGAGAAATACTATCCACCAAATAAAACCTGTTACATTCCTTGGGGTGGACAAGAATACATATACAAGAGCAATTTCCAGATTCTATTTGCAAACTAAACTGGTTCTTAGCAAATATCTAGACCTCTTTATATACCATTTGATACAAGGGTTGAGGGTTACTCATTGTGTACTAACTTAGGATAATTTTTAGTATTACAAAGAGTGAAGTGTTTTTGTTGCACTCGCTCATATTCAAAGTCAATAATATGTATTTAGTGTTTTCCAGTGTTAAATAAAGTAATTCAATTTTCTGAAGAAAAATTCACTGTTTTAGAAAAATCTACAAAGGTATCAGAAGAACAAATTTTACGGGTTTTCACTCAGGGCGATCGCGTTCATAAATTATTACGCGATACTATAGCAGTTACCTCAAGTTATTAGTGTCAGTGATAGGTTTATTATGTTTGAACAACAACCTGAAGATTTACGATTTTATGTCCAACAGTTAGCTACCGAAGTGTATTGCCTTTCAGTTCTCTTGGATAATCTACTGGTTTGTAACTCCCAGCGATAACCTTGGAAAACAACCGCGCCTGCTGCACAAATATGGTTATCCAGCAAAAAAGCAAGAAATACTTTCATCTGGTCTATCCAAATATCTTCTTTTTTCTGATTTCAGATACACTCTCGAATTTTCCCTCGTCACTTTCGAGGGTGAATACAAAGTATCCTCCAGCCCAGAAACTTTCTTTGACGAAATTCCCCACCCCTACCATCTTCGATGGTGACCCCATCCGTGGAACCCTCCTCCAAATCCGAAGTGGAACCCTCTTCCAAATCCGAAGTTGATGCCATAAGTAGGATAGGGCGACACATAGATGGGATAAGGGTTGTAGATGTAAGCAGGAGAAGGCGCTACGGTGTAATAACCATCATCACTACAAACCTGAGTAGTATGTTGCACAATTGTTCTAGGTACAACATTCTCTTGCCCAGCATAAGGTAGATTCAAATAACCATCCTGAAAACCACGAGCGAATTCACCTCCCACAGTCCGAGGTTTATAAGCTTCTCTGTTCCGAGCGCTTTGTTGTCCTTCTCGAAAACCATTTGTATAAGCATTGGGGTGGTCTGCCGCCGATTCTTTAAGTACCCTATTGTCAGTAACAGGATGACAGTAAACTACCCTATCAGCTTTAGCGGCTTGGGGAAAAAGTAAAGACGTTGAGCCAGCGATTAAGCTGAATAAAGCAGCAACAACTATTTTCTTCACAGCTTTTAACCTCATTTATGCTTAATGCTCTAAGCCCTTTAACTTTAATTATAAAACCTGAATTATCAGGTGACATGAGCCAAAAATCATAGATTCCCTATTAACATGCCTGCCTTTAGGCTAAGGAATTCTAGCCTAAAGTTTTAGGAATACCACGGCGCAATAGTTTATTTATTCTCCGGCGAGTTCCCGCACAATGACCACACTCTAATCGCAATAATATTTTCTGTCATTGTCGTACTTGCAGTTATGAGTGGATGGATTCAGCATTTGATATTACTTGTATTCAATGCAGTCGCAAAGATGTAGAAAGTATTTCATCTTAGTAGTTTACCGATGACTAAATCGAAATGTTTATTGAATAGTGTGATGGTGAAGCGAGTAGAGCTTGGATGTTATTTTTTTGGAAATATAAGCGATCGTCTCTAATATCAAGTCCGGCCAATTAGCTATGATTCCCTAATCTATGCAGAAACCCAAAAACCCTTCCTTCTCCTCTGCTGCCCTAATGATAAGTCTTTAACCGGACATGATATAAGTCCACTATCCCCTTCAAGAGCAGATTAGATAGTTGATTATTATTGGTCTTAATAGTTCTTATTCTGGTTTACCGAACTAAAAAATTAGAGTAAACCGTAATCTTTTTTTAGGTCTAATTAAGTGCGGTAATCATCCTTTTATTAAGTGATGATAACCGAATATACACAAGTTTGAACCATACTTATTATGAATACATAAGCACAAAACCAAGTGCAAAAACGATTAAACAATAGCTGAATTTTCCGAGAAAGAGTTATGGTACTAGTTCGTTACAACCCCTGGCAAGAATTGAATGCTTTAGAACGTCATATCAACGGCTTATTTGGAGATACCAAAGTCCCATCTGCACGGTTGGAAAAAGGTTTTATCAGAGTTCCGGCTGCTGAATTACATGAAACTGATGATGCAATTCATCTCAAGCTAGAACTGCCAGGATTGGAAGCTAAAGACTTAGATATTCAAGTCACCCAAGACGCTGTTCACATTAGCGGTGAGCGCAAGTCTGAAACTAAAACCCAAGACAAGGGTATTACCAAGAGTGAATTTTACTACGGTAAGTTCCAGCGTGTAATTCCTCTTTCTGCTAGGGTTCAAAATACCAATGTCATCGCAGATTATAAAGACGGTATTTTGAATTTGACACTGCCTAAAACCGAGCAAGAAAAGAACAAAGTTGTCAAGGTTAATCTTGAACAACCTGCTGCATAGTGCGAAACTACTCACCTTTAATATTTGATTGAGATAGCTAAAAGCCCAGTTAGAGATGACTGGGCTTTTTTTTATGCGATCTCTACTTTAAGGGGCTGCTCGGTGTCGCTCTCTTTTGCTCTAAGAATTGGGGCGATGCCTACGGCGGTAAACTACGCTGTACTATTACTGAATTTACATTAATACAATTTCTATCCTTTGCTTGAAATTCCCTGTGACTTTGCAACCATTTTTATATATCTAAGTCAATTTTATTATCAAAATTTCAAGTGGAAAAGTAGTTATAAATAAACAGAATAGATATTACTATAATTTTCATAATATTTGCAATCTTATCTTGCATTGAGAGTTTCATCAAGACGATCCCTGATTTTTGATTTGTTTAGATGTAGCTTCCATAAAATCGATAAAAACTTTTATGAGCTTATGAATTCCCTCGCTACCTCCTGCAATTAAACCTCCTGTCAGCAATGCATCTAAACAACGGAAAATAATTACTTGTATGGGATTATCTAAATCAATAACTACAAGTGGTTCGATTGAGCGAATACCTATTGCGCTCATTAAAAGACCAAATAAAAGAGATGTCCATAGAGCAATTGTTCGTGTATCAGATTTATAGGCTGTTTTTTGGCGCTCTTTTTCATTTATATCATCCATTTGTGGGTTGAATATTTTTAATGCTTCTTGTTGGTTTTGTGTAAAGTTTTGGATGATTTGCTGTTCTAAACTCATTCCTTCTGGTGGAAGTCCACTGATTTGATTTGATTTCAAAGAAGGGAATTGGTTTTGTTGTACTTCCATAAGTTTTATTTTTTCAGATATTAGAGCTTTCTCTTGCTGAATACTAATATCTAATTGTTCGACGAATGGGCCACGCCAAGTAGTTATAAAAACTTCTAAAGAACGCTCTAACAACAAAGAAATAAATAATTCTAATGTGAGTAACTGGACAATATCATTAACTCCAAATGGTTTTAAAACAAATGGTTTAGATGATAACCAAGTTGACAAGGTTACTACTAAAAAACTAATAATGATTAACACAATAAATAGAGGAGATTCTGGAGAAAGCTTTAGCAACGTATCTGTACTCCTGTTTCGCGTCACAATATCTAACACCGCTTGGAGGTGAAAACTACACCTGCTGAGTAACTTAACAACGTTAATTTGATAGAACAGTACATAATTTATGACTCGTCCCTTTTTTCTAAAAGTTTGATAAGTTGCGGGTTATCAACTAATATGCGTTTGTGACTCCTCAATTTATGCGATCGCTTACAAGAAAGTGGCGGTGGCGTGTAGCGCCACCGCGCCTTAGACTTTCTCTGAGTATTCAACTACTTAAATGATTTTAAGTTATATAAGTGACTCGTTAAATAAAAGCTTGCTGGAGAGTAAAAGAAAAAATGAATGCTTGCACCTTCAATAAAGAGTGCTGAGTTACGAGTGCTGTTAGCGGTAGCGGGGCGTTTAGCCCGTGCTGAGTTAAAAGACCACCCCGCTTCACTATGCCGCATCGCCTTTAACAGGTCATCGATGATAGCATAGACGGTAATTATTTCGTTTAGCATATTCCCTCCGTTTTTCACATCTGGAGGGGATTTTATTGCACAAAGCGTAGGCGTAGCCCGTCGTAGACATCGCCTGAATCAAGTAACTAGCAACTTGGGTTACTAAGCTAATCGTCATTCATTTTTCCAGAATGATTAGCTCGTAGTAAGGGCTACCCTACGGGAACACTTCGCGAACAGCCCTGCTTTTATGCAACTTAAATGCCGATTAGCTGATTTCAAAAATTACTTTCAATCAACTGGCGGTATTCACTCTTTTGCTTCACGCCTTTGACTTCCTTCACAAGTTCCTTATTTTTGAACAATTGAACCGTTGGCGTTCCTGTCACTCCAGCATTTTCAGCAATATCTCGGTCTTTGTCAATGTCAATTTCTACAAAGTGAATTTTGCTGTCAAATTCATCCACCACTTTATTTAAAATTGGCTTCAGGGTATGACAAGGGCCGCAACCAGGAGAAACGTATTTAACAAGGAGTAAGCGATCGCTTTCATGGAACAATTTCCGTAAAGCATAACCTCCTTCATGGCGTGTCCTATCCAAATTAAATCCAGCTTCTTCCTCAGCTTCAGTCTTTTTGGCTTGCTGATGTTCTAATTCATTGTCTGCTGCTTCTGGCTGTTGATGGAATTCTTGAATCAAGCCAGTGGATGACAACCAACGTTCTGCCAACATCGCCGCCATACACCCAGTACCCGCAGCCGTAATTGCTTGTCGAAACTCATGATCTTGTACGTCACCAGCAGCAAAAACGCCTTCGACACTGGTTTCTACAGAACCAGGCTTAGTGACAACGTAACCTACCTCGTCCAGTTCTAGCTGACCTTTAAATAAAGAGGTATTGGGAGTATGACCAACCGCGTAGAATAAACCTTTAGCGTGCAGTTGGCTCTCTTCACCAGTTTTGGTATTGCGGACTTTCACCCCTTCCATGTAACCATTACCATAGATATCCACGGCTTCTGTGTTCCAATGGACTTGGATTTTTGGGTTGCTCAAAACGCGGTCTTGCATGGCTTTAGAAGCCCGCATTTTATCGGTGCGTACCAACATATTTACCTTAGAACCGTATTTGGTAAGGTAAATTGACTCTTCCGCCGCTGAGTCGCCAGCACCAATTACAGCCAATTCTGCGCCGTGAAAAATCGGTGTTGCACCATCGCAAATTGCACAAGCGGAGATACCCCGACTCCAAAATTCATGTTCGTTGGGTAAACCCAAACGCTTTGCTGTTGCACCCGTAGCAATGACGATGCTGTTGGTTTTTATTTCCCTTTCTTGCGATCGCACTGTAAATGGACGCTGACTCAAGTCAACTGATATAACATCTTCAGTATATAGTTCAGCTCCCCAGCGCTCCGCCTGCGCCTTCATCTGATCCATTAGTTCCGGTCCGGTAATTCCTTTAGGAAATCCCGGAAAGTTCTCAACTTCTGTTGTTGTCATTAATTGCCCACCAGGTAAACCCCCGGCTTGGAAACCTTCAAATACAATGGGTTTCAGGTTAGCGCGTCCGGCATAAATGGCAGATGTGTACCCTGCTGGGCCAGAACCGATAATTACTAAGTTTTCTACTGTAGGGTTAGTCATGAAAATATCCGAACTCATAACGACTACGCTTAATATAGCATAAAAAATTATCATTGGCTACGTCAGGTAGAGAGCGATCGCCAAATGCCTACATCACTATGCGCTCAACACTTGCCAAACATCCTCCTAACTTCTAAGGCTGTTCTTGCAGATATTTCCTGATAGTTTCAACATTTAGTTCTAAAAACTCTGCTATTTCTTGAATGCTCATACCTTTATCAACACATCTTGGGATTAATTTTAATTTTGTTTCTAGTTCTTTTTTCGGCTTTGTCTTTGCCACGATACTCTCGTACAATGGAGTATTTTTGAATGCATCTAAATCAAGCATAGCTTCAATTTCCTCTAAAGCAAAGATTTGGAAACTTATAAAATATAATGGCTTGGATAAATGCTATCACTTTCTTTTGAAGATTTTCATCAGGGAAGTCTTCTCTTCAAATCCCTTGATAGTAGCAACTAAGCTATCTAGACGAAATGATTGTTGTTTGATTTCAGGTGCAATAAATGTGTAGATATAGGGATTAATCTCAGGTTTATCAATAAGTTCAAAAAATATTTGTGGTAGTTCCTTGATAAGTTCATAAAAAATTACATCTGTTTTCATTGATGCTACTAATGGCAAACTAGAAAGCCGTTTTTCTTTAAATACAATACATTGTAGCTTTCTTAGAGTGCGGTACTTATGATATATATAAGAGTATTTTCTGTAATATTATGTCTCTCACCATTACAGACTTAGAGGAGCTACAAACCGAGCATCCAGAATGGCAGATGGAGCTGGTAGAAGGGAAAATTATAGTTATGGGGCCATCAGATTACGAGTCAGAGGAAATTGGCACTCGGTTGAGTACCTTCTTGAATATCTGGGTCATGTCGCGCAAACTAGGGCGAGTGACTGGCTCTAGCGCAGGTTTCATATTACCTAGAATAGAAGAAGACGACTCGGAAAAAAGAAGCCTGCGTGCCCCTGATGTGTCTTTTGTTCGGGCTGACCGATTGAAGAAGACCAAGCGCGACTTTGTAGAGTTAGTTCCAGACTTGATGGTTGAGATTAAATCTAAAAGTGACAGAATCAAACCGCTTGAAGAGAAGATTCAGCTATTCTTGCAACTTGGGTCTGTAGTCGGCATACTGATTGACCCTGACAAATTTACAGTAACGGTTTATCGAATAAATCAAACTCCAGTGGTATTGGAAAATGGCAACACGCTCATATTGCCAGATTTACTACCAGGTTGGGAACTGGCGGTATCAGAACTATGGCCACCTGAGTTTGAATAAGGCACTTCCACAATCGAAGTTGATAATCTAGCCTTTGAGCAACACCATTGGCTCAGTGATGTTTGTGCCATTTATGATACAAGGATTCTGGATTGTGTAACTGTATCTCCTCAAACTTTTTTTCTCAAGGTGATAGGAAAGCGATCGCATCTGGGTAAGTTACATCTAGAACACCTAAGCACTTCCTACCCCAGGGTAAACACTTATGAAAACCGAATTAAAAGCCAAGTTTCTCCAACACATCCTCGACAAAAAGAAGGGAGATGAGGGTTTTACACTCATTGAACTACTAGTAGTAATTATTATTATCGGGATTTTGTCTGCGATCGCTCTACCTTCTTTCTTGAACCAAGCTAACAAAGGTAAGCAGTCAGAAGCTAAACAGTACTCTGGTTCTATGAACCGCGCTCAACAGGCATATTTCCTAGAAAATGGTTCATTCACTACCGACCTGAATTCATTAGGAATGGGTATTAGAAGCCAAACTGAGAACTACATATACGCAATTAATGGAACTGGGACTGGCGTTGGTAACAATGGTTACTCTCTGAAAGCACCGCTGAAATCCTATGTAGGTGTTGTGGCTTTGTCTATACAATCAGGTACTAGTGAAGCAACCACTTTGGCAGTTTTGTGTGAGTCTAATAACGTTGGCGCGCTTACAGCAAGTGTAGCTCCAAGCTTTGCTAACACTCCACTAGAACCTACTTGTCCAAGTAACTTCTCGCCCCTAAAGTCTAAATAGAATCCTTAGCCCTATCAAATTGATTGAAACATTCATGAAGTGGGTAGTATATACTACCCACTTTGATTTTGTTTTAAATTCTTGCAATAGTACTCTCTTAAAAATTCTTAGCTATGACTCCTGTGCAACTTCATACTGATCTCACCTCCTTAGAGCAGCAAGCTCAACAATATTTCATGAAAGGCAACTACAGTCAAGCTGCTAGCTGCTATGAACAAGCTATTGAAACTGAACCAGAAGTGAAATCTCACTACTGGAACTTAGGATTAATTTTGCTATTGCAGGGACAAGAGACAGAAGCACAGATGACTTGGCTGCTGGGTATGGGTGAGGAAGAAGTTCAACAAGTTGAGCAGTGGACAGTTGAATTGCTAGAGGTTCTGCAAACCGAAGCTGAACGCAGGGAGATGCTAGCAGACTATAAAGTTGCTTGGGCAATTCGCCAGCATATGCGGGAAATAAATCCTACAGATGTTAACAATCTGTTGTATTTAATTGACTTAGCTATAAAACAGGAAACGCTTATTGATGATGAATTAACTTCTCTAGGGGTAATTGAATTAATTCAGTCAGAACCATCTGTAGATATTCAGTTATTGTTGCAAGTGTTGGAGAGTATTCTCAATTATGCTCCTTTGCATCCTGCACTTCTAGAATTTACAGAGGCTTGTCTAGCTCATGTTCGTGAGCCTGAATCCTTGCTTAATATTTTGCTTCCAGCTACAGTTAAAATTGCCCACTCAATGCGGCAACCAAAACTTGCGGCATTACTCCTTGAGCTATATTTACGTCTAGAACCTGAAAATCTAGCAATTTTGCGCCATTTGGCTGCTTTTTATCTAAAAAATTATGATTATTCTAAGGGAATAGAGGTAGCGAAGCTATGCTATTCGGTATCAAATACATTAATTGATCAAGTGTTTGCAATACATTTGCTACATCGAGGATTAATGGATTGTCCTGCGTATTGGGAAGAAGCCTGTGAAGTTTTCCAAAAACAGCAAAGTTTAATAAATTTACTATTAGAAGAACAACCTAAAAATTTGCGTTCCGATCAGGCTTTATATCTATTTAATTCCAACTATTTTGCCCCATATTTACAAGATAATCCTCAAATAAATAGAGATATTCAAAATAAAATTGCTCATCTTTGCCAACTTAATGTACAAAATTATGCTAGCGAAGAAGTACAGCGATATCAACGGCGAACTTTAAAAGGTAAAACTAGCAAGCTCAAAATTGGCTACTTATCCTATTGCCTATCTCGTCATTCAGTTGGCTTGCTGGCGCGGTGGTTAATTCAGCATCATAACCATGAAGCATTTAATATTTATGCTTATTTTATTAACTACAAACAGGTAAATGATCCCCTACAAGAATGGTATATACAGAATGTAGATCAAGCCTATAAAGGTGGAATTTATAGCGACGACATCGCTGAAAAAATTTACCAAGATGAAATTGATATTTTAATCGATTTGGATAGCATCACTCTAGATGTAACTTGTGAAATTATGGCGCTAAAACCTGCACCTGTGCAAGGAACATGGTTAGGTTGGGATGCTTCAGGAATACCAGCAGTTGATTACTTTATTGCTGATCCCTATGTTTTGTCAGAATCTGCTCAAGAGTATTATACAGAGAAAATTTGGAGATTGCCCCAAACTTATATAGCAGTAGATGGTTTTGAAGTGGGTATACCAACTCTACGCCGGGATTCTTTAGATATTCCTAATGATGCTGTAGTTTATCTCAGCGCTCAGAGAGGATTTAAGCGTCATCCTGACACAGCACGGTTACAAATGAAAATTATTAAAGAAGTTCCCAATAGCTATTTCTTAATTAAAGGACTAGCAGACTCTGAAGCTGTGCAGAAATTTTTTATGCAACTAGCAGAAGAAGAGGGTGTAGAATGCAATCGCCTGCGATTTTTGCCCCAAGATTCCTCTGAAGCTGTCCATAGAGCAAATTTAACTATTGCTGATGTTGTATTAGATACTTTTCCCTACAACGGAGCTACAACAACCTTAGAAACGCTCTGGATGGGTGTCCCCTTAGTAACCAGAGTTGGACAGCAATTTGCAGCGCGTAACAGCTACACCATGATGATGAATGCTGGTATTACAGAAGGTATCGCCTGGACTGATGAAGAGTATTTAGAGTGGGGTGTGCGTTTAGGTAAAGATGCGGTTTTAAGACAACAAATTGCTTGGAAGCTACGACAATCAAAGCAAACAGCGCCACTGTGGAATGGCAAGCAGTTTACTCGTGAGATGGAGAAGGCTTACCAGCAGATGTGGCAGAATTATATTGAGAAAAAATAAGTTCCTAAAGAAAATATTGTGCTAGGGTTTCAGTCTCCTTTCATGAGGAAGTTTACAGAATATGCAGTGGGTTAAGGTATTTCTTGAAAAGCACCTTTAGAATTTATTTGATTTAATTTAGAGTTAATTCCATATTATTTGCAAGTCTAAAATAAAACCTGGTAATATATCCTATCCAGATAAACTTGTAGGAGACTCTAATACTTCTTTTGGTTGTCCTTGTCGATAAATTTCCACACAGCAGGTTTTTCGGTCGATAAGCCAACCTAACTTTACTCCCGCGTTCATATATTCTTGCATTTTGGCTTGTATTTCGCTCAAGCTATCAGATGGGGACATTAGCTCTAAAACAAAATCGGGAGCGATAGGTGGAAACTTTTCGCGTTGTTCTGCTGAAAGGGCGTTCCATCTGGTAAATTGTATCCAGGAAACATCTGGAGAGCGATCGGGAGCATTGGGAAGTTTAAAGCAAGTGGAGGAGTCGAAGACTTCACCCAATTGTGTTTGTTCGTTCCATAAGACAAATCTTGCAGTAAGTTTGGCGTTACGTTTTCCAGTTTCTCCTCCCGTAGGTGACATTACTATCAATTCTCCGTTAGCGTTGCGCTCAAATTTGATATCGGGATTATCTCGACACAATTGGTAAAATTGGTCGTCACTTAATTTGACAATATTGTTAAAGTTAATCGTAATTGCAGTCATGGCAATCTCACGAACTTGTTTGCACAACTTGTTTATAAAAGGCTTCTAAACCTGCAACACAGGCTTTATCGTCAAAGAGACGGTCATGATTTTGGCTCATTCGCTCTGCAATGCTGCGTCGCCAAGCTGGGTCTAGTCCTAATTTAACAGCAATCTCGATATATTCTGCTTCGTTTTTAGCTATGGTGTCTGTCACTCCTAGCATTTTCAAAAAACTGTCAGAGTGACGACCGCGCATAAATTCTCCGGGACAAGTGATGATGGGGAGATTACAAGCGATCGCTTCTAAGGTAGTATTACCACCAGACCAGGTGAATGTATCTAGATAAACATCTGAAAGTAAGTTAATCATCAGATAGTCCAGTCGCTCTGGAATACTGAGAAATACACAATAATCCTCGCTGTTCAAACCGATAGCAGCAAAAGCCCGCTTCAGGCGTGGCTGAAGTAAAGTACCACGCAAAAATACAAATTTAGCTTGCGGAACGCGATGAGCAATTTCTACAAAAATAAAATCATATTGCGGTAGATACTTGAAAGGAGCTTGGCAGCATAAATAAATGACTGCATCATCTGGTAGCTTAAAGTCTGAGCGAGCTTTGATAACTGGTGGAATATATGGTTTAGGATAAGAAACGCCAATATTAGGCAAGCGAATTAATTTTTCTGAATAATGCTCTTGAGCATTTTCCGGTTCCATTAACTCGCTGGATAAAAAGTAATCAATTGTGGGTAAGCCAGTTGTTACTGGATGTCCCCAAGCTGTACATTGCACAGGCGCCAGCCGCAAACCTGCCATTTGCATAGTTTGCGGATTCATTCCAATTTCAGGAAAAACTAAAATGTGCAGCTTATCAGAAATTATCTGTTCACAGGCTGCCGATAAATTATGAGGAATATGGTAGAAAACATCACTATGTTCTTGAAATTGTTGGGTAATTGGATCTGGTTCATTTCCTGTGTAATAACAGTAGATTTCAAAGCTTTCATGATTGCTCTGACGCAACCAACCTGTTAACCAAAGTGTTCCACTATAAGAATCTAGATAATGTGAAGCGTAACCAATCCGAATTTTTTCTTGATGCTGAAGTTTAGGCATCAGTAGAGGTACACACCATTGAGGAAAGTTAGCAGCCATAATTTTATATACTAACTTGCCATATTGACGTTGTAAATCTACATCATTTTGGGCTTGATAGGAAAGATAAAAGTTAGTTAGTCTACCTATACCTGCTAAAGCATTATTTATTTCTTGTGGAGTTGTAAGAGATGTTTGCCGAATTAAATCTTGCAGCCCTTGGGTGTAACGTTGACGATAAAATATGATTTCTTCTTGAGTATCATAGATTGTCGGCACTGTTAAATATTTGAGAAGTTGAAAAGTGTAATCATCTGGTAATAGCTGACAAGTCTTTTCAGTAACATAGATTGCTTCTTGAATTCGTCCATGACGCTTTAAATCAATAATCAATGAAAAAGGCAGTCTAGCTTCTGTAGGATAAAGTTCAATCCCTTTATAGAGAGTAAGAAAATATTTATCTAGTAAGTCTAAATTTCTATAGCACTGACTTAAGCGCCAGTAAAGTTCTGCTTCCACTGAATGTATTTTTAGAAGTCTTTGATATTGGGTAATTGCTGCTTCCCATCTTCCCTCTAAAAATAATCTATTGCTTAAATCAAAAACTAACTGTACCAAATGTGTATTAGTGAAAGCTTTTATTTCATAGACTGGAATATTTGCTAAAGACAATAATGATAATTTTTTGGAATTTTCATTTTCTAGAACAATTCGAGCATGGATATCAGAGGCTAGAGATTCATATTCAATATCATCTAAATTTCCTAGTAAAGAAATTTCACATTCTAAGCTGACATCAAAATTTTGTGCTATGAGTAGATTCATAGCCACAGCAGATAAAATCAAGTTAGCATCATCTTCAATAATGCCATCAGTATCTATAAGTAACACCATCTGATAATTACTAGGATGATTTATTACTGCTTTAATTACTTGTTCTAATTCTAAAATTAGTGCTTCTTCTGGTTGCGACCAATCAGGAAAGATTATAATATTTATATCCCTTTCACTGACCGCCAATAATTCAGATATATATTCATCATTTTGCTCTCTTAAGTTAGTTACTTCCACTTTCTTATTTCTATTTACGTAATTTTAAATTATTTTGAAAATTTGCAGTTAGTCCTAAAAGACTAACTGCAAACTTTAGTTGTGTAAATTTTGTTTAATCAATAGCCTAAAATTGATCAATGTAGTTATCTAATTCATAACATACTAGATTTTTGATTGGTACTTTTGCTAAAGCTTCCTGATCTTCATATTCCAAAATAAGTCTAGCATGAATGCGAGGTAACAAAGCTTGCCACTCATTCTCTGAAAAGTTTCCTAACAGAGTAATTTCTAATCCCTGATTAATATCTAAATGTCCTTGCATCAGCAAATTCATAGAAATACTAGATAAAAATATCTCTGCATCTTTTGTAGCAATATTACTCGTGTTGATAATCAGAGTAATTTTCTCACTGTCAACATGAGTTGCTAATGTTTTAATCACTTGTTCTAAAACAAAACCAAGAGATTCTTCTGGCTGTGACCAGTCAGGGAATATAATTAGGTTAATATCTCTTAGTTGCAAATTTTGACTCAGAGTATCTGCAAAATATTTACTTAAAAGTTCTTGAAATAAGCTACCTATTTTAGCTGAGTAAGAACGACTATCAAGAAAACTAGGATTACCCTGCATTTTTTCCTTAATTTGGACGCTCTTTTGTTGACGTAATTTAGGATCATTACCAAGTGCGATCGCTAATTGTATATAAGACTCTTCAGTATCCGCAACTAAATCAGGGACATCCAGTGCTTGCACCATTGCGGCTCCCATTGCAGAGCGAAAGGTAGTTCCCTGTCTAGCTATCACTGGCAAATTAACCTGTAGTGGTTCTATCAGAGAAGTTGTTCCCGCAAATGGGTAAGAATCCAGATATATATCGGCAATTTTATAGTACTCTTTCATATCGTCCCGATCTGGGACGGGTTGAGGATCTAAGACTATTAAGCGTTCAGTCCCTAATCCATACTTATAAAATATGGAATTTAAGTAATTGATAAATTCTACTTTTGGATAGTTATTTGACCAATTGGGCCCAAATGGTAAAAGTACTAAAACTGAATTGGCTACTTGAAAAATGATTTTTGCCCATGTTTCAATCAGTTCTGGAACTGTTTTGAAGTAGTTAGCTCCAGAAATAAAAACAACACCATCTTCAGGAATTCCTAAACTATCTCGCTCAACTGGAGTTGTTAATTTTCCTTCTTCAGTACCGTAACTAAAACAGTGGGCACTTCCTTCTAGTTTGACTAACTTTTCTTGATAGTAGTCTTGTGCTATTGGAGATGGATCAGTTAATGTACCGGAAATATAATAATCTATATTTCTCATTCCAGTTGTGACAACTGAACCACCGCTAGTAACTTGTATTCTTGCTAATCTATGGATTGCTAACAGGCAGATTTGATGAGTTGCCGCAGTTACATTGGTGGCAATAAATAGTATGTCAAGGTCATCATCACGAATAGTATTAACCTGTTCTAATAATTTCTGTGGTAGCAGTTTAAAAGAGTTTGCAGAAAGTTGACAATATTGCTCTAATGGATGACCAGTCTTATTAAGAGAGTACAAGATGACTTCAAAATCTCGACTGAGATATTCATAAACAGGAAGGTAGGCAAATGTTTCGGCTGAAGGTGTGAAATGTGATGCTAGGATACCAAGCCTGATTTTCTTTCTGTTTACAGGTCTATCTGCAAACTCATAATCAACTTCACATCCATTGAGTTTTAGAGAATATTCTATTATTTCTGCACGTTTTACATAAATATCTTTTAGATTAGTCTCATTAAAGTATAAGTGAATAAAATTAGCAATGGTCACAAAATATTCTGCAAAATCATTCCAGACAATGGAATCATGAACGCGCAAGATAGATGTATGTAAATAATTGACCCAACCCTGTATATAACGATAGTAACTATCTGCTTCTCCAGATTTTTGAAAGATAAATTGAGAATCAAATAGATATTTTACATAGTCGTTTAGTAACCAATCAGGGATGAATGAAATTTCATAAGACAATGGTAAATGGTAAGAACGGCAATAAAGCATTGCTACCAGCAAATACTGAATAGCTTTCGGTTCTCCAAAACCTTTTGCAATATGTGCTAATATCTCATTCACAAAGCTTTGTTCAGTCTCAGTTAATAATTCATGCTGAATGCTATGATTTAATAGTACTTGATGTGCCTCACCTACTTTGCTCATGTATACTCTGCCAAGCCAGATTGTTTCTGTAGACAGCCAAAATTCAGCCATTTGTTTTCTCATTTGGCGTAACTCTGTCAGCAGTAATGGTTCAAACGATTCTCTCTGATATTTATCTACAAGGCTAAATAACCTACTTATAAAATCAGATTTGGATTTGCCTGAATTAAAACTACCCAATTGGATATCACTGATATTAGCTAATGAGCATACTGGAATGTTTTGGGCTGTTGATTTTGCGATCGCTGATTTATTTTCTATTCTTAATGAGATTCGAGCAGTAGTTTGAGATAACAGCGCTTTCCACTCTTTTGTGTTAAGGTTGCCAATGAGTGTAATATTTGCTTCTTCAGCAACCTCAAAATCTTCTTGCTGG
Organism: Nostoc sp.; assembly: GCF_036917535.1. GTDB lineage: Bacteria > Cyanobacteriota > Cyanobacteriia > Cyanobacteriales > Nostocaceae > Nostoc. The sequence goes on along the minus strand of NZ_JBALDA010000090.1, from coordinate 166,866 downwards.
AGTAGGTTTAAAACCACATCTGAGATGATGTAATTGGCATCTTCTTCAGAAATACCACTGTTATCTATCAACAAGGTAATTTTATCTTTTTCTGGATGACTAATAATACTTTTAATAAGAATTACTAAATCTTTATATAAAAGTTCTTCTGATTGCTCCCAGTCAGGAAAAGCAATAAGGTTAATATCAGTTAAATCAAATTCAAAATTAAAATTATGTTCTTTATTTTCAGCGTTATAACTTTTACTTGATTTATCATTTATTGAAGATAAATATAAATTAGAAACTTCTGGTATTTCTGTTTTATTTACTTGTATTTGCCATTTTAATTTTTGTACTTCACTATATAAAGTTTCAGCAGTGCGTTTGTAAAACTGTAATTGTGCAAAAGTTGCCAGACGAGTATTTGTTTGAGATTTAGAATATTGCCTATACTCTAAAAGAGGTAATGGAACTCTTCTGGCACTCCATCCATGCCTTACCATTTGAGAAAAAAGATAGTAATCTTCAGGTATAGTTTCTTGATAGATATATCCTTCCACTTCTTCAAATGCTTGCCTTCTAAATAAGGAAGCACCATGTATAAAATTACCTTTAGTCAATAATTCTTCTTTGGTTTTTTCATTAAAATCAGGAAAGTTAATAATGAAAAATTTATTGGCTTTTATTAAACCACGTCTATCTAGAGACGAAGAATTGTAAGTTGTTTTAGCTCTTGTCCCAAATAAAGCAAAATCAGAGTAAGCTATACCTACATCAGGATATTGGTCAAGCACAAGTGAAGTTTTTTCAATAAAATCACTACGATATCTATCATCTGCGTTCAAAATAGAAATATATTCAGAATTTGTTAAGCTTACAGCTTTGTTAAAGTTTTTTACTATACCTAAATTTTCTACATTTCTGTTAATTTTGATTAAATGGGGATATTGGACACGATAAAAATCAGCTATTTCATATGTGTTATCGTCAGAAGCATCATCTGATATTAAAATTTCATCAGGCAATCTTATCTGACGTAAGACTGACTCTATCGCCTCTATAATGAAAGATTCTTGATTATATGCTGAGATGATAACTGCTATAGTACCTGTTGTTAATTTTATTTCATTCGTTATAGATGCAGAATTTAAAAAAGAGAAATTATTGTTGTTATCTTGGTGAATAGTCATTTTACGTAAACCTCCAATCTCTGAGTATGTTGTCTATATTGAAATAAAGAGTAATCAAGCATTAGATAAGGAAAACGAGCTTTATACCACTCATCAATGTGGCAACAAATGAGGATACCATTATCTATAATTAGTTTATCCAAAAGTGAATAAATAAAATTATGTGATTTTCCAATATACTGAGAATATAAAACACCTGTTATAACTATTAAGTCATAATTTCCTTGAGTTTTATGGACAAGCTCTAAAAGACAAGATTGGATAAATTCAAGCCCATTGTTTTCATCTGCTTTTGCTTTATTGATGGCATTAGATAAAATATCCACTCCCAGTACTTTTTCCCCAGCTAAGTCCTTTGTAATAAAGCCATGTCCACAACCGATATGCAGAACATTCTTATAATTATTTTCAGGAATTTCACTTAATATCAGCTCTTTGTATATCTTGTTCTCTGGCATAGTTTCATCTTGCCAAATATTCATCTTAGCTTTGGAATCATTAGCTAAACCTTGATACAAAAATTCAGTTGCTGCAATAATCTCTTTTGGCTCGTAAACTTCACAGTTGTTTAGGATTATTTGTGCAACTTTAATATCAAAATTTTGAAGGACATCTTGATAAACTCCAGTTGTATTTCTACGATATTTAAATAGAGGCTTTGGAATACGACGACCAAAATACCCTATGGCTCCTGCTGCAATCCAAAAATCCCAATCTTCACAGCCTCTAACATTTGTACGATAACCACCGACCTTTCCCCAGATATCTTTACGAAAAAGCGCACAGTAAGATATATGGTTGGCATGACGTAATCGTGAAAAATCATAATTGCCTGCTAAAATAAGTTCATTAGTAGCACCAAAGTCTTGTCGATCTGTATATGCAATCGCACTAGATTGGTCTGTTTCTAATAAATTTAGACACTCCTCTAGCATTGTTGGCGTAATTACATCATCAGCATCTAAGGGAAGAATATATTTCCCTCTTGCTTCTGCTATCCCACGATTGCGTGCAATAGCTGGCTGACCAGAATTAGATTGATTAATCAAACTTATCTGGTGATTAGTGTAACTTTTAATTAGTTTCTCCACTACAAATTGAGAATTATCAGTACTGCCATCATTAACGACAATAATCTCAAAATCCTGACAGGTTTGATTTAAAACGCTGGTAATAGTTTCAGTAATATATTTTTCACTGTTATAACAAGGAATAACTACAGAAATTGTTGGTAATAACTTCTGATCTTCTTTGTTTATAATATTCAGCTTATTCTTACTGAATTCCTCTTTGACTGCTCTCTTCATATCTTCTTGCTGACTAGTCTTGACAATGAAGGGAGCTGTATAGCTAAATCTCGCATTTTGAAGAGGTGCTTTGCCAGTCTTTTCTATATATGGAATGAATTCTTGATCTCCATATAGTTTCAAATAATTTGGATCTATCCCATCACAAACATCTTTAGCGCTGCATTTTGTACATACTTCACTAAAATGTTTTAGATTACTGCCTCTACTACCTGTTACCTTAACGCCATTTTCATGTATTAATTCTATCTCTCTGTACATGAGATGATTTTCTATTTCTCCCTCTTGAATGGGAATTATATGTGCACATAAATCTGGCGTACCGCCCATATGACCTGCCATGTTCATCCATTCATAAGGATCGTATCTAACGCCAACCATTCCTACTAAATTCTTTTCTAATCCTTTAAATGCACAAAGTGGAGCATATCTAATATTAACTGCACGATTATTTGATTCAAGAATTTCAACAGCTTCTTTTAAATAAGGATAAATATCTGAATATTTAGCTTGCACCCCAAAAGCCTTGCCATTATTATTCCATTCATAATAAGCATTCATTATAATAAAATTATGCAAATAAATTTCATGCTTTAATATTTCATGAGCCACTTGTGGTAAATGTTTATAATTCCACTCAAAAACCACAGTGTTAGATGTATATTGAAACCCTTGATTATCCAAATAATACATCGCTCTTTGCAATTTATCAAAACTTTCTCCAGTTATCTGCTGAAAAAGTTCTTCATTCACAGCGTGCAAAGAAAATAAGAAATTTTCTAATCCTACTTTTAGTAAATCATCAATAAGTTTTTCGTGCTGACAATTGGGCATTTTTTTCATTAAAAATTGTCCCAATGTTATTATTCTGCCATGTAACCCTAACTCCTGATGAGCATATCTCATCAATTCAATAATGTGGGGATGAAGAGTTGGTTCGCCTCCAGTCACATCAAAATTAATAAAACCATTTGTTTTAAGTAAATTTAATATTTCTTTACATTCTTCAAAACTTCTAAATTTAGCTTTTCTCATGCCCCTGAATTGATCATCAGTTTTGTCTAAGTAACTGTAGTAACAGAATTTGCATGAATGAGCGCACTTTAACCCTACATCAAGAACAGCGCCTTTACTAAGTTTGCCAGGTTGATGTTTATACATTTTTATACTCCTTTTAACTTGTTTATCTCAATTTTGGTAATTTAAAAATTTAGGCTCTTCATTATGCTAAATTACCTTTCAAAAGCCATGAAACCCTTATTATGCAAAAACAATGAATATTATTTACTAACATTTTAGGCTTTTGGCAATGATTTGGGCTTTTGACCTTTATTTCTGAGCCTATTTTTGATGTTTAACTAATAATTTGGTATAACAGGTACTGAAGAACCAAAATTTATTATATTTAAATCAATGTTTAAGTTATAAGTTGCAATCAAAGCTTTTTGTTACTCTTAGTTTGTTGTTTCTTAATCTGCTCTAAAAGAACTTTGTAATTTGGTCTGTCAGGGCGTAACTTCACCAACTTTTCCAAAGGTTGAATAGCACCCTCAGTATCTTTCAACTTTAGCCGCACATTAACCAATCCCTCCAGCGCTGTTGGGTTTTCTGGTTCTCGTTGTAAAACCAACTCATAGCCGCGCGCGTGTTGCTGTAATACTGACTCAGCAGAAGGAGATGCAGTTGCTGGCTTAGGTTGACTACCCTGTTGTACTGCCGAAATTACTCCAAACATCGTAGAACCAAGAAACGACACTATCGACACTATCGTTAAAATCTTTTGTCGCCGCTCAATTTGCTTTTTACGAGTAATTACGTATTCTTCCCCCGAACCAGCCATGCCTCACATACTTGCTGCGGTAAATACTTAGGTATCAGCAAGCCTCCGTTTTGAGGATACCCATCTGCTCAATAGAAACTAACATCTTCGCTAAAAATTTTTTACACAAACTTCAAATGCTGACTTTGAAGACAAGGGAACTTTATGGTAAGCCCATGCTATACCGACATTTTGCCATGCGATCGCTCCTATACCTCAAAGCAAAACCCACCCTGTGCCCTAACAGACCCTATTCTCTGAGTAAAACATTAAAATTTTATAAAGATTTGCAATTATTTTGCCTAAAGCCAGATGTTTGCGATATTATAAACAACATTTAAATCAACACAAAGAGTAGATATTTTTACTCAATTGCAAATTTCCCTGTCAGTCAAAAACTCTCAAACTAGCTCATATCCTATAGCTTCTTCAACAAGCAAGCATATTTTCCCTAATTTAAACAAACAGAATTTTCACAGTAGTCCTAAGTCACACTACTTAGTGGAACTTCCTTGAGGACTAATTATTCTGCTCGGCGTCTACAATAGATATCTTACGAAAGGTAGTGTTGCACTCTTGCAGAAAAAAGGTAGAGATATAGAGGAAAAACAAAAGGGGCAAAGATTAAAGGAAAAAGGGTAAACATAAACATCCCTTATCCCTTCTCTCAAAATTTTTGCCTGGCTTTTGCAAAAAGTTTAAGGACTGCTTGGTAAAATTCAGGTTTTCTGGTGGTAATTACCGTACAGAACCGAATTTACCAGTAACTTCGTTGAGTTTGTTATGGTATAGTTAAAAAGTTAAGACTAGCTTTACCAAATTACACCACTCTACGGGTCGGCAACAATTGCAGAATGGAAAGCAGTTTTAATTAAGCATTTACCAACAATATCTGAATTCAATCGAGGTTATGACTCAGCAAGTGATTCACCCAATGGTGAAATTGCAGCGCAATGTGCAATCACTCATAGAATCTAATATTATCAAGCCAAGCGATAGCATCTGGAAAATCGCTCTGCTTTATGGTAATGAATGGCAGCATTGGAAACAAGAACTGCTTGACTTTGGCTTTAGTATGCAAGACCCAGTTAGTGAATTGCTAGCTGTAGAAACCTGGGATGAAGAGTAGGGAATAGGAAATAGGGGATAGGAATTTTTAATATTCACCACTCCCTAGACGCGATTAATCGCGTCTCTACTGCCCACTCTCTAAACTTTGCAGGCAGCTAAAGCCGCAGCTAATTCCTTTGCATTTTGATAGCGATCGCGTGGCAATGGTTCTGTAACGCGATCAATGACATCTCTTAATTGGGAACTAATGGTGGGAACTTTTGCCACATCAAACCTGAAGTTTCGCCCTCGTTGGCGGTAATACTTGAAAGGGTTTTCGCTTGTGAGCAGAAAAATCAGCGTTGGGCCAATTGCATATAAATCAGATTGGGTTAAAGGTTGTCCTCGTTCTTGTTCAGGAGCGCAGTAACCTTCTGCACCAATTCGAGTACCAGGCGCCGTGCCAATTTCCTTAACTGCGCCAAAATCTAGTACCACTATGCGATTTCCTGAACTTCGCACCATTAAATTGGCGGGTTTAATATCGCGGTGAATCAGTGGAGGCTCTTGGCTATGAAGATAGTCTAAAATATCGCAGGTTTGGATCATCCAAGCGATCGCTTGGTTTGGTGTCACTGGGCCAGTGGTATAGACACGTTTCTCCAAATCTTGTCCGTGGATTAATTCCATTGCCAAGTATTTTTTTCCGCCTTCTACAAAGAAGTCATAATACTTGGGAATTCCAGGATGGTTAAGGGATTTGAGAGTGTACGCCTCTCTCTCAAATAACTCTTGAGCTTTGACAATTTTCAGCATATCAGCATTCATTTGCTTCAACACCAGCAGTTGTGGCATACCTGCAATTACACCAGCCTCATCCCAAGCGAGATAGGTAGTACCCATACCTCCTTGTCCGAGAGTTCGCAACACCTGATAATGGCGAATTTTCTGTTGGACTGAAAGAGGTTGACCGCAGTGGATACAAAACAGATTTTTTGGAGAGTTGCCTTCGTGCGTGCAAGTGGAAGAGAAATTTGCCAGATTTTTTGCTGAGTAAAGCGTCTCGGCGGCGTTTTCTTCTGTCCCTTGTATTTGTTGTTGCGATCGCAAACCAGTTTCCAGTACTGTTACCTCCTGAATTTGGAATTGCAGTATTGGGCCTCCCTGTGCCAATTGCAAAAGGGAATTATCTGGTAACGGACTCTGAAGTACAAGGATACCGTTGAGAAAAGTCCCATTTGTACCCTGACTAATCAACTGCCAAGCATTGCCATTGCTAGCGTCACCGACTTTTCTGAGTTCTAGATGATGCCGCGAAACTAAACTATTATTTAAAACAACGTGATTATCTGCCGCTCGACCAATCCGAATTATGGAGGAGTTCTCAAAGCACCACTGCTGAAGGGGCGTTTTCTGTTGCGGTTCTAACAGGGTCAGACTAACCACAATACAACCTACAAGGTAAATGGATTAGGGATTGGGTATTGGGCATTGGGCTATTGGGCATTGGGCTATTGAGTATTAAACTTATCCAAAAATTAGGCTTTAACCCTTGATTTATAAGGCGTCGAAGTTAATTTGCCTATGTGTCTATTGAGAATTGGTGATTGTTATTTCTTCTTATTATCCATGCCCATGCCCTATGCCCCATTACCTATGCCCATTTGTGATTAACTTTCTAGATTTGGGCGTACTTTTGCCCGAACGAGTATACCAGTAATATTGTCGTGACCATTGTGTTGATTTGCCAAATCAATTAAATCTGTAACGCCCCGTTCTAAATTAACACCAGAACTAAGTAAGGGTTCTAAGTGAGTCTGCCAATGGGTTTCTAGTAAATCATTATCTGATAGACCATCCGATGCCAATAGCAAAAGAGTATCTTCATTGATGTCGAAAAAGCCGACGTCGGGATTAATCGAGTTTTCATCACGAGGCCCCAAGGCTTGGGTGAGTTGGTAGGCATCTGGACGGGCGTAAGCTATGCTCGCTTCTACTCCTCGGTTAATCTCCCGTTGCCCAACTTCATGATCTACTGTGACTTGTTCTAGTCCCTGCTTGCGCGTCAGGCGATAGAGACGGCTATCTCCCACATGAGCGACTGCTGCTTGAGTATCTTGAATTAAAAGCATTACTAAAGTTGTACCCATACGCCCAACTCCAGAACGGGCATCTTGTTGATTGAGCTTGTAAATCGCCTCATTAGCTAAATACACTGCCTCACGAATGCTATCTTCTGTTGGCAGTTGGTTGGCAATCCAGTGTTCTTGAAAGTATTGCTGTAGGGTGTTGACTGCTAACTCACTGGCTATCTCGCCGCCAGCGTGTCCACCCATACCATCACAAAGAATATACAAACCATGCCCTTCTAAGATTCGACTTTTGGGGAACTCCAGTTTATGAATTTTGGTTTCAATGCCAAAGTAGTCTTCGTTATGATGACGTTGACGCCCTACATCTGTGCGCCCTGCATCTTCTAAGCTACTTAACTGCATCGCCAGCACAACAGTTGGCATATCATCAGTTTTGCTAATGATATCTTCTAACTCATCTAATTGCGGGATGATGGACACAGCAGTATTTTTCTCCTTTGTTGGGGGCAAAGTTGCGCTTCCTAGTGCTTCTAGTTCAACAGAGATTTCCTCCAAACGCGATCGCAATTGTGCGATCGTCTGAATCTTACCTACCTCTAAATCCCCCAACATCTGGACTACGGAGCCAAATTGAGTTCTTTGAGACTGTCTAAATAGTGCTTGCCAAACCCGTCCTAAAGCTTGGATAGTTAATGGCTCCTCTAGAATGGTAGATGTTTGGGTTTGGGCATCTTCTGGCAACTCAGTGGCGGGCTGAGAATTCGATGATTCCACATACAACCTTTGTAGTGCCAACGTTTGGTCTTCATCCAATCGCAAATTCGACAAATCTAAAAGGCTTTGACGACAATTTACTGGTTCTAATACTGCCCAAAGTTGGGTCATTTCATAACACCAGTGTAAAATTTTTAACGAACTGGTTGTTTCTTCTTGCCACAGGTCGAGTAAATGCTGCCAATCCGAGCGGTTTTCAATTATTAATACCTGTATATCACCTTGCTGCCATGCATCGTGAATCGGCGGTATCCCCCGCTCACCTTGGGATTGTAAAACAATATAAAGTTTAGCTAGGCGAGGAATCTCACTCGCTTCCACTGGTGGCATTAGCAAATCTGATTCCTGACTTTCTAGTATTGCCTCAATGGGTGATATTTGATACGGCTGGCAATCTAGAACTCTCACACCTACATCAGTAATAATGGCAGTTTCTGTCTGGGCAAGTGGCATATCTAACAATTGATAGCGCTCTTGGGAGTCTAAATAGGAGCCTAATGTAATTTGAGAAGTAGACGATAGAGGAGATGAGGAAGGTGTTGCTTGCTTATCTCTCTCACCTTCCACATCTCCTATATCCCCTTCTACTCTCAAAGCTTCCCCAGTCGTTTCTTTAGCAATAATTGCCCAAAACACTGTTCCACATTCTGTGTCACAGTTATGACAACGTAGTGCATTCACAGGTACATCATCGGTACTGCATTCAGGACAGACCTTGTGAGTCAGGGACGTGCCACAGTTTTGACAGAATTTATTGCTATTGGGGTTTTCAAATTTACACTGAGGGCAAATCAGCATAGTGGAAGTTCCTTTATTCCCGTTCGTTCCAAGGTGCCAGAATTTGGCTGTCCCTGACTACAGTAGATTGTAGTTTATCAATGAATTTTGGTGGCAGTATTAATTGTGACGCATATTAGATAAATATTTCATATATTGGCAGGTAATTCCTTATAAATGGGGAATAGGGCATGGGACATAGGGCATGGGGAAGAAGCAGAGGAGCAGGGGAGAAATCAATTCAAAATTCAAAATTCAAAATTCAAAATTGAAGATTCAATCCCTATGCTCAATGCCCGATGACGCCAGTTGCTACCCTGCGGGAACGCCAAGGGCGAACAAGTCGGCAAAGCCGACGACAGTCGCCTCAAGTCGGGAAACCCTTTCGGCAGTTACTCCTGGGGGGAACCCCCAAGACCGGACTGCCTCACCACGGCGCTGTCTCCCCAACGCACTGGCTTCTCAATGCCCAATGCCCAATCCTCAAGAGTCTGGTAATTGTGGAGGTTCAGCGTCAAACCATTTTTGATAAATTTGCTTGTAATTGCCATTGGATAACAAAGTCGCTATACCTTTGTTAATTGCATCCAAATGGGGAGAATTCTTAGGCATAGCAATCCCGTAATATTCTTCAGTGAGTAAATCTGCAACAACTTTGATGCCTTTGAGTTTGCCATTTTTAATCGCATACAAAGTCGCGAAAGCATCGCTAATCACAGCATCAACGTTGCCATTGAGTAAGTCTTGAAAAAACTCTGGCCCAGAATTAAAAGTACTAATTTTGGCGTTGGGGATGGTTTTGGCAAAATCTGCCCCAGTGGAACCTATTTGGACGGCAATTTTTTTACCTTGGAGATTATTGAAGTCTTTAATATTTTGATTGTCTTCGCGGACAGCGATCGCAAGTCCGGCTTTAAAATAAGGTCGTGAAAAAGCAATTGTTTTCAGGCGTTCTGCGGTAATTGTGATTCCACTAATTGCTGCATCAACTCTTTTAGCTTGCAAGGTCGAGATCGTGCCATCAAAGGGCAGACTTTCAAACTGAACTGCAAAACCTGCTACTTTAGCAATCGCATTCATCAAATCAATATCAAAGCCTTCCAAGTTCCCGCTAGCTGTTTGAAATTCAAAAGGAACAAAAGTGGGGTCTGTGGCCACCTTGAGAGGTTTAGCCTCTGGGTTAGTAGTGGGATATAAACTCTGACAGGCAATAATTAGTAGTAGGCAGCCTAAGCTTAGAATTAGCTGCTGCCACTTGGAGTTAATTAATTTCACTATAGTAATTTTGTTCTAGTAATCAATATTTACGATACTTGTCATGATGTTATAAGAAAGAATACATACGTATGACTTTTCGCTAATTGCCTTTTTGTGTGTTCTATATTCTGACTTCCAATTTTGAATTGCTTATGACTTCTACCACTTCTGCTTACCAAATTGCTGATTTGTTCGCCGAAAGAGCTAGAAATCTGACACCACCAACTTACGGCACTGAGTTAACCAAAATCATCACCGTTAGCTTTGCCTATGGTCTAGCTGACCCAATTCTCTTTCCCCACGCGGACTTGGCTGCTGCAAGTGCTGCTGTACTGGCACAAGAGGCTCCGATCGCTCTCAATTACGGACCACCTTCTGCCCAACTTTACGAACAAATTATCCTCCGCTTGCAAGCTCAAGGAATCTCTGCCGATCGCGATCGCCTGATTGTTGGCTATGGTTCTAGTCAGATTTTGGGTTTGCTACCAGATGTGTTTGTTGAACCTGGTGATGTCGTAATTGTGGAAGGGCCAACCTTTTTGGGAGTAGTTAGTAGATTTGTCCAGGCTGGCGCACGCCTAATTACCATTCCTGTAGACGAATTGGGAATGGATGTGGATGCCCTAGAAGAAATTTTGAGCGACTTGAAGAAACAGAACATTCGACCCCGATTTATTTACACCATACCCACTTTTCATAATCCCACAGGCGCTACTATGCCCTTATTTCGCCGCGAAAAACTGGTAGCGTTAGCGGCTGAATATGGCGTGTTGGTCGTGGAAGACGATGCTTATAGTGATTTGCGCTTCCAAGGCGAAGCTGTGCCATCCTTGGCAAGCCTTGATCGGGAGGGGTGGGTGTTATATGTGAATACTTTCTCGAAAATCATTGCGCCTGGTATCAGACTAGGCTGGGCTTGTGGCGATCCAGCAATTATTGAGCGGTTGGCAATGTTTAAAAGTGAAGGGCCTGTGGGGCCATTTGTCAGCCATGTGGTCGCCCGCTACTGTGCTACAGGCAAACTAGATTATCACATTCAAGAGCTAATCGCCTGGTACAAGCATAAATGTAATTTGCTGTTAGAAGCGATCGCTCAAGAGTTTCCCAGTGATGTAGTTGCTTTGCGACCAGGTGGTGGCTTTTTCGTTTGGTGTAAATTGCCGCCAGACATCAGCGCCAAAGCACTCCTAACTGCTGCCAATGAACATGGCATCAGCTTTCTCCCAGGAACTCGCTGCTACGCCAATGGACAGGGAGATGATGCCATCAGGTTAGCTTTTAGCTTTCAACCCACTAAGAAGATTGTCGAGGGAATCGCTACCTTGGGAGCAGTGCTGCGCGGATGGCGGTAATTCGTAATTCGTAATTCGTTCCCAGTCTCAGACTGGGAATGCTCTTTGAAAGGCTCCCACCTCCCGTCTCAGTGGTAGCAGCCCAATGAAGACCATTTCCTTTTTAAAACCTGGAAACAAGATTTTGGTTTTCAATAAATTTTGTAAATCTTTAAAAAATTTGCTCTAATCGTTGGAAATCGCGCTGCACTTCATACCAGAGACTTTTATTATGAGGATCTGTCTTCAAAGCTTTTTTGAGATAAATTCTGGCTTTGAGCAGTTGTTTTTCAGAAATTAGCGCCCGTCCCCAAATTTGATAGGCGATCGCTAGCCATTGACGAACTTCTGCATCTGTTGACAAACGATCCGCTAAAGCTTCCGCCAGAGCGATCGCTTGCGGAAATCGTTTTTCTTGCAAAAATCGCTGCAATTGCTCATAAGTCTTCCACTTCAGCCGTTCTTCTATTTCCAATAGATTCGGTGGCTTTGGTTTCCCTGATTCTTGACATGTCACCGTTGTTACTGGTGTTTTCTGCCGTTGCGTTGCCTTGGCGTCCTCACGTCCAGACGTTGACACCTGACTTGAATGTGCGCCAATTTCCTCTGGTAGTACTACCGTCAGCAGGAGTTTGTAGGCCTCTGTCAAGGCAATAAACTTATCTTTGGCTTTGTTGTCATCTGGGTTGATATCGGGATGATATTGCTGCGCCAGTCGTCGGTAAGACGCTTTGATATCAGCAAAAGAAGCTCCCGATCTTAAACCTAGTAAACGGTAGCAATCTCCAAGATCCATCTTGAGCTATCAGCTATCGAATATTTAGCTATTGGCTATTATCTGTCAATATCAGCTTCAAGCCCGGACTATTAATGATAAAGGCTAATTTTCTATTTTAAAGTTCAATGTTGACAGTTTGTTCATAAAAGGGCATTGGGCATTGAGAAGCCAGTGCGTTGGGGAGACAACGCCGTGGTGAGGCAGTCCGGTCTTGGGGGTTCCCCCCAGGAGGAACTGCCGAAAGGGTTTCCCGACTTAAGGCGACTGTCGTCGGCTTTGCCGACTTGTTCGCCCTTGGCGTTCCCGCAGGGTAGCAACTGGCGTCATCGGGCATTGAGCATGGGGATTGAATCTTCAATTTTGAATTTTGAATTTTGAATTTTGAATTGATTTCTCCCCTGCTCCCTACCTTTTTACTAACCAGCTACTACCGAGGTTCGTTCTTCAATCACACGGTCAATTAAACCGTATTGTTTTGCCTCTTCGGCAGACATGAAAAAGTCCCGATCCATATCTTTTTCAATCTTTTCTATGGTCTGACCTGTTTTATCGGCATATATCCCATTGAGCTGGTGACGAATTCGCAGAATTTCTCTAGCTTCAATTTCGATATCGGTTGCTTGTCCACGGGTTCCACCTGAAGGCTGGTGAATCATAATCCGTGAGTGAGGCAATGCTAACCGTTTGCCTTTGGTGCCAGCTGCCAGCAGGAAAGACCCCATTGAAGCAGCTAAACCCACGCAAATAGTCACCACATCTGATTTGATATGTTGCATGGTGTCAAAAATAGCCATGCCAGATGTAACCATCCCACCAGGAGAATTGATGTATAAATAAATATCTTTACCTGGATCGTCTGAGTCCAGATACAGCATTACAGCGATAATTTGATTAGCAATTTCATCATCAATATCTCGCCCTAAGAATATAATCCGTTCCCGGTAAAGGCGATCATAAATGCTAATCCAATCTGTATATTGTCCACCGGGCATCCGGTAAGGAACTTTTGGAACACCTATAGGCATAATTTACTCCGTTTTTAATAATTTGCGGACAATAGCATAGTTAGGAATAACTCATAACTCCTAACTTAATAACTCACTACTGAGCACTCAGCACTCACTAAAGGACACTGGCAGGGAGTGGGGGATTTGCAAGTTCTTCTTTCTCAAAAACTCGGTCAATCAGTCCGTATTCCTTTGCTTCATAAGGTGTTAGATATAACAGCCGATCCATGTCTTTAGTAATTTTTTCTGGGGGCTGTCCAGTGGTGTTATGTAAGATATCAACTAATGCCCCTTTATTTACCAAAACTTCCCTGGCGCGAATTTGAATATCTGTTGCTTGACCTTGGGCGTAGCTCTTAGGCTGATGCAGGATAATCGAGGAGTGAGGTAAACTAGCACGGCAACCTTTTGTACCAGCACTGAGGAGCATCGCTGACATACCCATCGCGGAACCGACGCAGATGGTATGGATAGGAGGCTTGATATATCTCATGGTGTCATAGATGGCAAAGGCTTCGGTTTCAAAGCCAATGGGGTCGCCACTGTAACCGGAAGTGCCGGTGGAGTTGATATAGATTTTAATCGGTTTTTCGGGGTCGTCGGATTGCAAAAACAGCAATTCGGCTACGATTAATTCCGTGACAGCAGGTACCAGTGGCATCCCAATATAGACAATTCGCTCCTTCAATAAGAGGGAAGGTAAATCTGGCGGTGGTGTCCGGTAAAAGTTATCGCCGTAATATGGGGCTTGAACAGCCTTAATTGGGGAAATGTCCATAGCAACTGATCGCCTGAAACTATGCCGTTAACTGTAATACATCCTAGCGCGATGCACGCTTCCCTCAAGGTGCGGATTTCTCCCTAATGCTGAAGGCGGCTTCGCATCTGCCAATGCTTGGCTTCTAAGATATTCTGATTATATTAGTGTATTTAGTTGGATAATAAGTTTCCCGTAGAGCTAAAGTAGTGCTTTGAAGTTATTTATTAATATGTATATCCTGAATAGGGACTTGAAGTTATGAAGGTTAGTTTGCAGCCTGCCTTGAATGATGGTAATTTGGACGCAAATCAACTGAACAGTCAACGTCAGTTGGGAATTTCAATTTCGGCGATCGCGGAAAATCAAGACCGCCATGTACCCCTGAATTTATGCTTAATTCTCGATCATAGTGGTTCGATGAATGGGCGATCGCTAGAAACGGTGAAAAAAGCAGCAAATCGTCTAGTAGATAGGCTCAAAAGTGGCGATCGCCTCAGTGTAGTAGTTTTCGATCACCGTGCCAAAGTCTTAGTACCCAGTCAAAGTATCGAAAATCCAGAGAAAATCAAACAGCAAATTAACCGCCTAAGTGCCGATGGTGGAACTGCGATTGATGAAGGACTGCGTTTAGGAATTGAGGAGTTAGCGAAGGGGAGAAAAGATACTGTTTCTCAAGCCTTTTTGTTAACTGACGGGGAAAATGAACACGGTGATAACAATCGCTGTTTGAAATTTGCTCAATTGGCTGCTAGCTATAATTTAACTTTAAATACTTTGGGATTTGGTGACAACTGGAACCAAGATGTTTTAGAAAAAATTGCAGATGCTGGCTTAGGTACTTTATCTTATATTCAAAAACCCGAACAGGCAGCCGAAGAGTTTAATCGCCTGTTCAGCCGCGTTCAAACGGTGGGATTGACTAATGCTTATCTATTATTTTCTTTGATGCCCAATGTCCGGCTAGCGGAACTCAAACCCGTTGCCCAAGTTTCCCCCGACACAATTGAGTTACCACTGCAACAAGAAACTGATGGACGTTTTGCTGTGCGGTTGGGAGATTTAATGAAAGATGCAGAACGGGTAATCTTAGCTAATATTTATTTGGGACAATTGCCAACAGGTGAACAAGCGATCGCTAATGTGCAAGTCCGCTACGACGATCCAGCCGCCAACAAAGTAGGTTTAGTTACACCAAATATCCCAGTTTATGCCCATGTAGTCAAAAATTATCAAGCAGACTTGAATCCCCAGGTGCAGCATTCTATTTTGGCATTAGCTAAGTATCGCCAAACCCAGCTAGCGGAAACGAAATTGCAACAGGGCGATCGCACTGGTGCGGCGACGATGTTACAAACGGCTGCGAAAACTGCCTTGCAAATGGGGGATACTGGTGCAGCGACGGTGTTGCAAACTTCTGCCACCCAGCTACAATCTGGTGGAGATTTATCCGAAAGCGATCGCAAGAAAACCAGAATTGTCTCGAAAACAGTTTTGCAAGATACCCCTCCCCAGTAAACTCAGGTTTAGATGAAAGTTAAATTGCTCTCGGCGTTAAATGACAATAATGTTGATCTGGCTCAAACAAGTAGCCAACGTCAACTAGCAATAACGATTTTTGCTATCGCTGGTGAGTCTGATCAAAATCTGCCCCTTAATCTCTGCTTGATTTTGGATAGAAGTGGTTCCATGCATGGACAACCAATTAAAACGGTGATTCAGGCTGTGGAAGGATTAATCGATCGGTTGAAAGTAGGCGATCGCATCTCAGTTGTGGCTTTTTCCGGTTCTGCGGAAGTCATTATCCCCAACCAAGCAATCGAAGACCCCGAAAGCATCAAATCTCAAATAAAAAGCAAACTGACTGCTAGCGGCGGTACTGCGATCACTGATGGTTTGGAATTGGGAATTACAGAACTGATGAAGGGTACAAGGGGCGCTGTTTCCCAAGCGTTTCTGCTGACGGATGGACATGGTGAAAGCAGTTTACGAATTTGGAAGTGGGATATTGGGCGAGATGATCATAAACGCTGTCTTAAACTGGCGCAAAAGGCTGCCAAGCTAAACCTAACTATCAACACTTTCGGATTTGGCAATAGCTGGAATCAGGATTTGCTAGAAAACATTGCCGATGTCGGTGGTGGGACTTTAGCTCATATTGAACGTCCCGAACAAGCTGTGGAGCAATTTAGCCGACTGTTTGGACGGATTCAATCTATTGGGCTAACTAATGCCTACTTGCTGTTATCTCTAGTGCCCAATGTCAGACTAGCAGAATTGAAACCCATTGCCCAAGTTGCCCCAGACACAATTGAGTTACCAGTGGAAACTGAAGCTGATGGTAGCTTTGCTGTCCGTTTGGGAGATTTGATGCAGGATGTAGAACGGGTAGTTTTGGCGAACATTTATCTGGGACAATTGCCAGAAGGTAAGCAAGCGATCGCGCATCTACAAATCCGTTATGATGACCCGTTGGTTAACGAACAAGGTTTACTTTCGCCCCTGGTGCCAGTGTATGCAGATGTAATGCGAGCGTATCAACCAGATTCTAATCCCCAGGTACAACAGTCTATTTTAGCATTAGCGAAGTATCGCCAAACCCAGTTAGCCGAGGCGAAATTGCAACAAGGCGATCGCACTGGTGCAGCCACGATGCTGCAAACAGCAGCTAAAACCGCTTTACAAATTGGAGATAAAGGGGCGGCGACAGTATTGCAAACTTCTGCTACTCGCCTGCAAGCCGGGGAAGAACTTTCGGAAGCAGACCTGAAGAAAACTAGGATTGTGTCAAAGACCGTTTTACAGGAATAGTAAAAATTGACTTTTTTGGAGGTGTAGAATGTCAACAATAAACTCTGTTATTGATAGGATTGCAATCCTTGCAGAATAGAGTGGTTATATAGGCTGTCTTGAATACTGGAGTGTTTGCGGCGGTTATAATACAGATTATCTTCCAAGATTAAGTGTTGAGCAGATCCAGGAAATTACTCAGAATTATCCATTTCATTTACCATTAGAAGTTTGCGAACTATACCAAAGGGGTAATAGTTGTTTGCCTATTGGTGTCAACCCCAACAAAAATTGGGATTCCTTCGACAGTTATTTTGAATTTGAATTTCCATTGGACGATGACGTTTTTTTCCCGTTAGGAGAAGCAATTAATAAATATTGCTCTATAGCCTCTTGGTTAAAGAAGGACGAACAGAAATTACAGCTATCAATAAACACAAAGAATAACCAGCACAAAGTTCTATCTTCTCTTCTGAATAGCAAAAATTTTTCTTCACGCTTGTTTCCCATTTCCAGCTCGGAGAATGGCTTATACGTTATAGTTGGTAATGAAAAACAACAGGAAACATCACCAATACTCTTTTTATGGGAAGATTTAGTAATTTCTATGAAATGGCCAAGCCTTACTTGCATGATGCTAGGAATGGCAGAAGTCATGGAAAGGAAAATGCAGTCACCAAAGCCTAATGGGTATGAAATCGAAGCTATTTGGCACAAGTATACTCTCGCAGAGAGTGGTAATCCTTAATCGAGCAACAGTTTCATAGCAATTAAATGTATTGTGGTCGAGAGGGTACACACCCAAATTTATTGCTTTGACAGACAATGCTTATCAGTTTCACTTGCTTAGCCTGAAAAATATTTGCTGAATGAAGCAAGCGCAAGCTAACGGCTTAACTATATACCAAAATGAATGCGTAAATTACTTAAATAAACAAGCAAACTGGGGTTTGAGAAAGTAAAAGCTGATTTTGCTTGCGGAAAACACCGAAATGAGAAAGCAAACTGGGGTTTGAGAAAGTAAAAGCTCTTTTTGCTTGCGGAAAACACCGAAATGAGAAAGCAAACTGGGGTTTGAGAAAGTAAAATGTCATTTTGAGTAAGCAATATGCCTTTTTGCTTATTGAATATGAAGTTTTGAGAAAGCAATAAGCCTTTTTGCTGATTAAATATAAATTTTAGTTAAATATGCGAAAAGTTAGACATCAGGCAACAACGGTAAACGACGAATACGAATACGGCTTGGCTCAACCGTAACAGCTGCTCCTTGTTCCAAATCCTCTTCACACTCAGCAATTACCATCAGCAACAAATTCGCTAATGCTTGAGCACGTAACCTTTCAATACGAATGCGAATGACTGAAGGAGTAGTTGCTTCATCAAGCGCCAGCAATGTATGAAAATCTGCATCAAGTGTAGCAACAACACGTCTCTCTTCTCTAGCTTTCTGGATGATTTCTGTATCTTCAGCTTCAGACATCTCAATTTCGCCCACATGGATAGTGTCGATACCTGTATCACGTAGCAATGCTGCTGCAGAGAGTGGTAATCCCTGATCAAGCAACAGTTTCATAGCGGTTAGGTAGTTCAATAATGCGATCGTCCAAGTAGGACGATGCAAAAATTAAGGCTTGCTGAATATCTTCATCTTCTAATTCGGGAAACTCTTGGCGCAGTTCTTCACGATTAGGGTAGGTAGCTAATAACTCAATCACCCGACGAACGGTAAGGCGAAGATTACGAATAGAAGGTTGTCCATTCATCCGATTGGGATTGCTGGTGATGCGATCTAATTTCATGGCAGTAACCCTAGCTCCTTACGAAAATTATCGTCCTTCTTACACCCACCAACAAGGAAACTTAGCAGAATAATACTAAAAACTAAAAGTTTCAGAGAAAGGTAAATAAATTTCTGACTATGATTACGATTCGGACATTAAAGAATGCCTGCAACTAGTTCAGTTTCATCGGGGTTAGGTAGTTCAATGATGCGATCGTCCTACTTAAACGATGAACCTATCCCACTAATTGTTCTACAAAGCTTAAGCTGACTGAGAACTAAAAACGAAAAATCAAGGTTTTCCAGCACATTTTACGAAAAGAAGTAGGGATTTTTAGAATAGTGGGATATATTCATACAAAATATCATGAGTTCCCTTCAAACCCGAAAAACAACAGCTTCCGACTTTGATTTTATCTACAACTTGCATCGACAAACGTTCTATTCATACGTTGAACAGACATGGGGTTGGAAAGAAGAAATTCAACTTAATGGGATGAGGGAAGACTTTGACAGCTTACTGTTTGAAATCGTTTGTCACGAAGGAATAGATATTGGAGTTATTTCTGTAATCGAGCAACAAGACGCATTATTCTTAAACTATATTGCTATTCTGCCTCTTCATCAAAGCAAGGGTCTTGGTACTCAGATATTAAATAAATTATTAGAACAAGCAGCAGTCAGGGGAATTTTGGTTAAATTAGATGTGATGCGAGTGAACCCAGCCAAAGCCCTTTATGAGCGTCTTGGATTTAAAGTGGTTGATGGTGATGAAAATCGATTTTTAATGGAGTGGCGGAATCGTTAGAAAACCTGCCAAGTCGAAGGTGGCGAGGGGATAATATCTTGTACTGTTAAAGACTTATCATGGTTAGCAGCAGAGGGGAGGGATTTTGGGTTTTCTGCATAGAGAAAGGGAATTATAACTAATTAGCCGGACTTGATATAACAACCTCAATGCATACTGACCGCCGTCAGGTCATCTGTTGGGTAATTGGGAACAATTTAATTACAGCAGTTTTCATGTATTTGAACCACATCTGTTGTAGGGGCGCAAGGCCTTGCGCCCCTACCGCGTGGTCTATTTACCTGAAAATAGCTGTAATATAATTACCCTTTATGCTATTAATTCCGTCATTACCATGCTGGACAAACTCTTGGCAATCCTCTCTGGAGTCAGAACAAAATCTACTTTCCCGGTGTCAATAGCAGCTGAGGGCATATTAAAGTACTCCGAAGTAGTTTCATCTTGAGCAATTGTCATGCAGCCATACTTTTTCATTGCGATCACTCCTAAAGCACCATCTCTGCCACACCCACTTAGGACAATACCAATCCCTCGTATTCCGTAATTAAGTCCTACCGACATGAATAGTTTATCCACTGAAGGACGAACAAAGTTGATCTTTGGCGACTCTAATAGAGACAGACTACCGTTAGCATCAACTACTAGGTGCCGATCTTGAAGATAAGTGTAAACTGTCCCTGGACGCATTATTTGCCCTGATTTTGCCTGCTCTACGGGCAACGCTGTGTAGCCTCTGAGGATATGTGCCAGACGACTATGGTAGAGAGGATTCATGTGCTGAACTACAATAATCGCTGCTGGGAAATCTACTGGTAAAGCCGACAAAATTTGGATGATTGGCTTTTGCCCGCCCGTAGAAGCTCCGATCGCCACTATATTGTAAGCAATATTGGGGAAGTGTGACAAAATTCGATGTGATTTTTGTAACCCCATTTTTTGGTAATATTTGGCATTTAGTAGTTATCTTTTAATCAGTATTGAAGCAGCTTCGTAAGTTACACTGCTATGTTATATAACTAACATATAATGGTTATATGTTGTTTAGGCAACATAAAATATTTACAAAAGATAAATCTTTTGTCAGAGGTTCTTGATTGCTACCGTTTATTTAATACAGATAATACCAATTTGAAAAAAGAATGCGACAAATACATACGGACATACCTTTGTTCTGTCTGGCTTTCTTAATGCATGAATTTTGTTAGCGCAGCGTAAAGCCTTCTCTTCTCTTTCAGAGACGAAGACAGCGAACGAGAGGCTTCTCTTTCAGAGACGCTAACGCGAACGCCAACGGCATGGCAACTCTTAGAGACGCTACGCGAACGCTTAGAGCGAGTCCGCGTTCGCTTTTAGCGTCTCGTAGAGAGCGTCATTTTGAATTTTGAATTGGTATAAGACTGGCTTAAACAGCCTTTTGCTATCTGTGTTTCAAGCATTCTGCACTTGTGGAAAACCAACTTTTAGCTGCCCTACCCTCTGAGGAATACTCTCGTCTTGCTCCTTATATGGAGGTTGTCTCTCTAGAGTTCAGGCAAGAACTTTATTTACGTAACCAACCAATTGAGCACGTCTATTTTCTCAACTATGGCGTAGCCTCTTTGCTCACAGTGATGACGGACGGTTTGGCAATCGAAGTGGCTACGGTGGGCAATGAAGGAATGGTGGGTCTTCCAGTATTTCTGGGAGCCGATAGGATTCCGGGCGAGGGTTTTATGCAAGTTGCTGGCTCTGGCTTAAGGATGGAAGTAGATGCATTTAAAACTCATGTCACCGCAGATACTCAGTTGTACAATCTACTACAACGATACACGCAAGCGCTGTTTAATCAAATTGCCCAATCAGCTGCGTGTAACCGCCTGCACTCAATAGAACAGCGAATGTGCCGTTGGCTGCTGATGACTCTCGACCGAGTAGAGACAGACACTTTTTCACTGACTCAAGAATTTCTCAGCACAATGCTAGGTGTAAATCGCTCCACTGTTAGCCTCAATGCCTCTATTCTTCAAAGGGCGGGGCTAATTAACTATACTCGCGGGCAAATAACTATCCTTGACCGCTTAGGTCTAGAAGATATCACGTGCGAGTGTTACCAAGTCGTCAATGCGGAGTTTAAGCGTTTGCTTAACGGTAAGTAGGTCGGCGTAAATATTTATCGTTGGATGAAGCAGGAGGTAAGAGGGCTTGAGTGTATTTAATTTTTCTTAACTATAGTTTTGTTTTTCCACACCGTTCTACTTAATTAAGCTTATTGGCTCCATCTTTGGGACTTCCAACAAATAAATTATCTAATCTTGTGGAGTGGGCCGGACAGCCCGCCTTTAGCTACGGGTTTGAGAAAGCAATATCTCTTTTTGCTTGCTAAATCTACCGAAATGAGAAAGCAAACTGGGGTTTGAGAAAGCAAACTGGGGTTTGAGAAAGCAATATCTCTTTTTACTTGCTGAATCTACTGAAATGAGAAAGCAAACTGGGGTTTGAGAAAGTAATCAAGCATTTTGAGTAAGCAATATGCCTTTTTGCTTATTGAATATGAAGTTTTGAAAAAGCAATAAGCCTTTTTGCTGATTAAATATAAATTTAAGTTAAATTTGTGTTTATGGTAGACGATTGTACTCCAAGCAAAATTTTCTAGCAGGGAACAGGAAATAAGGCTTCTGCCACTAAAATAGAAAAATCATTCAATAGCGAAGTATTTATGGGTAATGAAGTTCAACTACTTGAACACTGGCGAGAACTGACACCCCAAAAGCAACAAAAAGTTTTGGAGTTTGTTGAACTACTTAAACCTGAGTCATAAACAACACTTCACGAATCTGATTTTGTGCTACAAACACCCTTAGCCAAAAACTTATGGTCATTAATTTTACGTCGTTGACTGCTTTGTAAATACTAAAAGCCCGTGACGAGGATTGAACTCGTGACCTCACCCTTACCAAGGGTGTAGCCTAACGGCTGATAATGTAGCCTAGATAAGACTTAACAAGCCTTAAACGTGAAACTTAAGTCAGGTTTAAGGTAAGTGAGAAAAATAGAGCCATCCAGGAATAACCAAGGAAGTATTCAGTTAAGATTTAGTGTTAATAGTAAACGTTATGGGTTTAATCCTGTCCCTGGTGGTAGATTTGACAACAAGAGAGATTTAAATACAGCCCAGGCGATCGCCACTACAATACAGAATGATATTCTAGCTAAGAACTTCGACCCCACATTAGACCGCTACCGATTAGCCCCTAAGCCGAGGTTAGCTAACGCTGATACCCAACATCAAAGTCCTAAATCCCTATTAAGCTTATGGGATTACTGGGTAGCCAGTCTTGACCTTCCTGTAGCTACCCAGGAACACCATTACAAAGCTATTAGGCAGCAGATTATTAAGGCTAACCCTGATTTGATGGATACCACATGGTTAACCCAGTCCAACTTAGGAGCCTCAACTTTTAATCAACGCCTGGGTTATTTGAAAAGGTGCTATCGATGGGCAGTACCAATAAAACTGGTAACTAGTAACCCTTATGACGAACTAAAAAACCGTAAAGCTTACGCTAGTCCAATCAAACCCTTTACTTCCAGAGAGATTAAAGTGATTATCCAGGGCTTTGAAGAGTTCGCCATGCACTACGCGCCCTTTGTTAAGTTTTTACTGGCTACAGGTGTTAGGACATCTGAAGCCATTGGATTGCGTTGGCGTCATATAGACTTTGACCAAGGGTTTGTAACCATCCAAGAAAGTCTATCTAGGGACTGGGCAGGTAACGGATATCAAAGGGTTAGAAAAGAGACTAAAACAGGTAGCAGCAGACAGCTAGAAATGTCTGAGGAACTACGGCTGCTATTGTGGTCACTCAGACCCTCCAAAACCGACCAGGATTCCCTAGTGTTTACTACAGTCAAAGGAAAGCCCATAGACGACGGGAACTTCCGAGAGAGATACTGGGTTAAAATATTAACTAAAGTCGGCGTGGATTACCGAAGACCTTATACTACTCGGCACACAACTGCTAGCCATGCCATAAACCAAGGCACTCCAGTAACCGGAGTGGCATATTTACTGGGGCATAAAGATACCCGAATGGTTATGCAAACTTACGCTCATCTGGTCAACCGCCCCAAGTTACCGGATATACCTATTGGCTAAAATAGGCGTCAGTAGAAATACTGTGCTACCAGAGTTCTAAGGTAAAACTTGTTTTATCCCGAATGTAGGCTCCTTACAGATACAGCTTACGAAGCTCCGAAATGGCTAGAAAGCTTACAGGGCAACTATTTTCATTTACAACTAACTAATGTGATCGCAGCTAATCCCTTAATCATCATCAGCAGTCGCCTCGGCGTGCTTAAACTCCACAACTTCACAGGCAAACTTAAGCATTTTCTTAGATCCTGGGCTGTTTGCCTCGACATATAGAAAAGCCCCATCAGCAGTTTTGGTATACCAACCAGGAGTCTGAGTTTTCAACTTAGCTATTGGGTGTAACCTAACGTCGCCCCCAGTACACCAGGGAGTAACAGCAACGCGTTTAACAGCACCTCGTTCACCTTTCAAGATGTACTCGAAGACCAATAGAAAATCTTCTGTCATTGTTGGATTGTAATCAGCATTATAAAATAGCGATCGCCCGTCATTAGTCCGCCCCATGTAGACAGGTTCGGCTAGAACAGAGGAACTGGACAGCACTATGGACACCCCTAGCAGCCCAGAGATAATCTTGGTTATCATAAATAGTTTAAGTACTTGCAGTCTCTATGATAACACTGTTACTTAAGACTACCATATTCGTTACTAGTTACCCCCGAAGTTTCTGAGGCTGACCCAGGTATTTTAAAGTCAGCCTAAAATACCAGAATGATTGTAAAAGGGTTAACCCTAACGTGCCAGTTTATGACTAAAATGTGCCAGTTATAGATGACAACAGGATACCATACGTGGTATCATTAGTACATTACCAGCTAAGAAATAAGACAGATACTGTAATGGCTAATATGACCCTGAGATTACCTGATGACCTAGATTCTCAGCTTAAGGCACAGCTACAGGACAAGGGCGTTAGCAAGCATCAGTTAATACTGAGCATACTGAGAGAAAAATCAGGAATGTCTCTGGAAGATCAAGAACAAACCCAGAACGATATCAAAGAGCTTCAGGATCAGGTTTATCAGCTACAAAAAAAGGTAAAAATCTTAGCTGAACACGCAGGATATCCGTGGGGAACTTTTTAAGTTAACCCGACTACCTTTATAAATCCAACTGTCCGCGCCTATGACTGTAAAGGAATCATAGGCGTACTTCGTTGCACCCTTATCCACCCCCTGGAATCATAAGGATATTTCAATATCTTTAGATTTTCTTAAGGTTTCATAGAGTTACTTCTGAGTTACCAGAGCCTAGAACCCCGACTATACCGTTAACGGAAAAGGTTGACTGTTTTATTAGTAGTAAGGTCAATGGGGAATACAGAGATGACTAGAACACTAAAGGTTAACTTTCGCGCTAATGAGCAGGAAGTGGCAAGGATTAAACATCTGGCGGCGATCGCTGGATATTCCCAGTCTGAGTACATCCGTTTAGCCGCGCTAGGGTTCCCAGTGCAACCCACAAAAACCAAATAGGACAACCAGTTAGCAGCTAGTCGTCCTAAAGTTCAATATTTAGTTCAAAAAATACACACCAAGGACAAAAAACAATGACTACCGAAACCGTAGCGATTAGTTCTACCTCAGTTATTAACCATAATAATACTGCTTCTACTACTAAGTCAAGTGAAAGCCAGTATCAAGATGTAATCAGACTTTTAGAGGCCATACATGAAGATAATGACATCTGTTTTCAGACTTTTGATGATTCCAAAAGTGGTAATAAGTCCCTAGTCGGTAACTGGCATGGTTCAGCAGACAGATCAACCATGAATCGCATAGCCGCACTGAACAGTAAGGGCGCGGGTGTTTACTATACAGTTAACCAGACTGATGGTGTGGGTAGAACAGCAAGTAATATTATCGGCATTAATGCTCTATTTATAGATTTGGATGGAGTAGAGCCACAGAACCTGGACAAGTTACCGCCAGCAAGCGCGATAGTACAGTCTAAGAATGGTAAGCATATTTACTGGTTCTTAAACCCAGGTCAAGACATCAAGCTATTTACCCCTTATCAGTCCATGTTGGCTGAAATGACAGGGGGCGATCCAGTGATTAAGGATTTACCGAGAGTTCTAAGACTGCCTGGCTTCTACCACATGAAAGACCCTAGCTCACCTTTTATGGTTGAGCTACTAGAGTTACACGGCGATCGCCGCTATACCTTAGCTGACTTTCCTACCCCATCGCCTGACTCCGTTAAAAAAGCCAAAGTTTCAAAGGGAACCACAGTAAATGTCGATGGTTCTATTGAGTCCCTAGAGACGCTAGTTGCTGAGTATAGAAGCCTGATCGCACCCGTTCCATTAAGCGATCGCCAAGTTGCCAACAAAAGGGCGCAGATGACTAAGGCCCTTAAGGCTTCATCAAGGTCTGAGGGGACTGCATCTAATACAATGTTCAAGTTAGGTCAGACAATGGGCGCATTGTTGACCACTGGTACTATGACTCCCTCAAAGTTAGTTGAGTTGATATTTGAAGCAGCAAAGGGGCAATACGGCGCTGAGGTAAAAGCAGATGGAACCCCCTGGAATGAGTCAGAAGCTAAGGGACATCATATTACCAGAGGGTTATCTTATTACGTCCAGGACGCTATTGATGCTCACAAGAACTTTCAGAAACTTGCTGATTTACCTACTGGCATCATTAAAAACTCACGGTACGTCTCAGAGATGGGTATCGACTATCAGAAGGAGCTATTGACCATTATCAAATCAGCGATCGGTACAGGTAAGACCAGAGCGTTAGTAGACACTATCAGAGACATCTTAGCTGTTACTCCAGATACTCAGATTCAAGTCGTATGCCACCGAGTACAACTAGTACGTCAGTGGGAACATGATTTAGCTGAGTTTGGTTTTATTGCCTATGACAACAAGGAAGCAATGGCAGGCTATACTCATGCCTCAGAAGTTAAGCGCTATATCACCACATACGATTCACTTGATCGCTTCCTATACAGAGGGGGAAAATGGAAGGTGAGGACGAAAAAACCCAGAATCCTGATTCTAGATGAAGTAGACCAGGCATTTAGCTATTTTCTGACTGCAACTGAAACCACTATTGCCAAAGTCAGAACTGAAACCTTTGATGTGCTGAAAATCCTGTCTCAGTTGGCTACCAGCATCATCGCCACTAGTGCCACAGTGACCAATACCGAAGCTGAGGTACTGAAGTACTTAACAAAGTCAGATAGTTGCCAAGTATTCATAAATGAGCATAAACCATATCAGAAACGCTTTGTAAAACTACCCGATGCTAATGCCGCATACAGTCGCATTTGCGCTTCTATTGATGAAGGTAAAACAGTTTATGTGCCTCTAGACTCTGCTAGTGATGCTGAGGCTTTGCATGGCCGTCTGAATGCCAGATATCCTCAAGTTAACATAGCACTCTTCACTGCCGCTAATAAGTCCCAATACGACCAGAGCGATATTAACTCTTTAGTGCAAAAGTACCAAGTAGTTATCACCAGTCCGACATTAGGCACTGGGACTGATATAAACTCCAAATACTTCCATGACGTAGTTGGCATCTTTAATAACCCCCAGGATTTAGGCGCTGCGGATTGTCTACAAGCAACTGGACGGGTTAGATACCCTCTAGGTAACGTTTATGCCTACATCAATGACAAGCTACCGACTAGTGATTATACCCGCGCTGTTGAGGATAAGATTATCAGTTTAGGGGATAATACATTAAGCACTGAATGGATACTTTTACCCCGTATTAACTGCTGTGAGGGGGATGATGATATTAGGGTCGAGGTTCCGAATCACCCTGACATGGAAGCTGCTACTAAGTTTCAAGCCGTCTACTTAGAAAAACAACTGGAAGGTAAAATCTACCGAGGTACAAAGTTCTGGCAGATGGTAGCTGATGCGGGACATATTGTCACTGAAGAGGCTAAGGACGCATTAGAGAAAACCATTACTAAGGCTGATTTAGTAGTAGCTAAAGAAGAGATTAGGCAAAATGAAGCGCAGTTGATAGCAGATGCCCCCTTGCTGGATGATGAGGAAGCTAGCAGACTGACCGCTTTTAGCACCACCTCACTTACTAAGACAGATAAGGCAGCTTTGGATCGATTCTTTATTGCCAAGGGGATGAATAAAGAAGACCTAACCGTTGAGGATATCCTTTGGTATGGTAAGGTCGGCAAGAATGCTCTAAGGGTTCATAGGCTTGCAACAATGGACAAAAAACTCGCATGGTCGCTAGATTATCAGGACTATGGAAAACTGAGTAACTATGATGCCAAGTTCATCCAGCAAGACAAGAAAACAATGGATAGTCTGGTTGCTGCTTTAGTCCCAGTGATCGAGAAAGGACAGTTTAGTAAGTCTGATTTGGCGGACTTTGAGGCAGCTATGATCTCTTTGGGCACGGTAGCAATCAGAAGACTCGGCATAAAAGTTGATATGACCAAGCCTACTGTAGTCGCTAATGGCATCCTGGGGTTGATGGGCTATGAAGTGGAGAAAAAGAGGGTTAGCAGTAACTTGCTAGTATCTCAGTCTTCTTTTAAGAAAAGTTTAAAAGATACTAGCAACCTAGAACAAACCTACCTCTACACAATAACCCCCGGTGAGTATAAATACTTATTCAACTACTCATTAGCCCCCATAGTCACATTTGAGTTAACAGATGACCCTGAATACCTCAACAGCCTTGATGATGGTTAATCCTAGCCAATAACCACCTAGCCCCCTCTGGTAGTCCTTAGATTACCGCAGAGGGGTTTAGTTTACAAATCAGTATCACCTTACACAATCATTAGCCGTGGCGATCGCATGGAGCTAAAGGAAACACAATAAATCCCTAGAGTTCCTTAGCACCGTCACTAAGGAATAGGTGTACTCAAAGGTCAAGCCAGATACCCCTAAGATTTATTTTCTCAGATTTACTACGTGAGGTATTGTTTTGAGTACTTCGTTGATTATGTGAACCTCACCCGGAGCGTAGGCATAGGCTTTATTGTTTCTTTTACCTGTCACAGGTGATTCCCTATGTACTATTTCGGGCTTTTCTCCGTATGCTCTCACATATTCTTTAGACACACGTGTGGCTAGTAAGTGAAAATCCCCGTCAGATACTACGATATTGTTTCTTTCTAAGTATTCTGATAGCGTCAAAGTTTTAGCTCGTTCTTCAGGACTTTTAACCTTTTTTAGAGCATCCGCAACAGCTAGAGAGTATGTCTGTGGTTCTTTCATAGCAGTATCAAGCCAGTCTAAAATGTCTCTACGGGTGAGGGAATCAAGCGCTATTACCTCATTAGGGGTTTCATCTCCTTCAATAGACGGCAATATGTTCAGGTAGACAGACACGTGATTAGCTCCCTCTTACTAGCATTTATTAAGTATTTTATTTGACTAAACCATACTTAATATTAGCCAGGTTAACCCACTTGTGTCCACATAGGGAATATAAGAAAGCCTTATCACATAACCAATAATCCTCTGAAGGTGCATATTCCCCTTATGGCTTTGCGATCGCCAAGGGTGTCATGGTGACACCAAGTAGGTCAAATACTTACCTGATAAGGGTTTAGGTGGTGACACCCGGAAACTTCCAGTTATAATATGGGATTATCCCTGTTTTCCAACCTGGATATCCTTACCCACAAAGGCTTTCAGCGATTTTGAGGCTAGTTTTTTCCTACCTGAATCGGCCCTATAGACCACAGCTAGTCAACTGGCGGCAATATTGGCTCCTAGTTAGCTTAGTAGCGAACATGGGGGGCTAAGAAATGACTAGAACACTTAGCCAGAACAGGCTACCCTACCGAACTAGAGGCAACTAGAAGTATTTAGACTTCCAATAAGGCTAAATAGCAACTAAATAGACCTTAAAAATCCCCAGGATGCTTACAGGGTAAGACTTAGACCACGCAGCACCCAATGCGGGTAAATAGGGATTCAGATAGGGAAAAGATAGCCTCAAAATCCCTACAAGCCTTTGCTGGTAAAGCTTTGACGCTAGGGATAACAAGATTAACCCTGATATTCCAAAGCAGTAAATATCACGGATTTGAAATCTTCCGTCATTAGTAAGCTGACACGGACTCATAAGCATAATACCTAATAATCCTAGCTGCTGCTTTGGCGTTAATAATCCTAGTGGGTTTCCCCAGATTATTAGTCATGCTGGCTAACTTATTGGAATAAACGCTACCCTGTAAGGATTCTAGCTGTTTTGGTACCCTAGAAGTGAACTGAGAATCTAGGTTATTTGTCAGCCTCGATAGTGTAGAAATGGCTTCCGGGGTTCATTGAAGCGACTACAGACATCTGACTGATTACTTATAGAACTTACTTCTATAACTGAGATGTCTAATCTAATACAAATGGCCAGAGAGGCTGGCGGTTACACCAAGGGTAAATGCAGACCCGCAACTAACATTATCAGTATCATCAATGACCAACCAAGGCTACAGAAGGACAAGCGCCTGATGATCCCTATTAGCCATGAGGAACTAGAGGCAGCCCATAACTTTGCTAGCTCCCTTGGTGTCTCTACCAGCTATCTGGTTAGACAACTACTCAAGACCGCCATCGAGTCTCAAGAGTCAGCCTAATGCATCTGGTTATTTTTAAAACACTACGAATATTTAACATCTTATGACCGACAATCGTATTCAAGTAACTTTAACCGCCCGTGACCTCCTGTCCCCTCAGCTAGGTCAGATAAAAAATACCATAGAATCATTAGGGGCTAAAGCCAATATCAGATTAGGCTTGAACGACATCCGTAACCTCGGTCAAACCGACCTAACCCGACTTAGGTCACAGATAGATTCCTTTAGAGACGTAGGAGCTAATCTAAGTCAGCTAGGTGGCTCCCAAGGATTCTTTGGGGCTGCACTGTTTGGTCAGCTAGGGGCTTCTGCGATCGTCCAGGGTATCCAAATGGTAGGTAGTGGTATCCAGGCAGCGATCGGTAGTATCCAGACTGCTGCTAGAACCCAAATAAACGACTTAGCACTAGCGGGGGATTTGGCAAGTCAGTTAGGGGTAAACTTTACCAAAGCTAAAGGATTGGTCGCGGAAACTGCCGATGAAATATCCAAAATGGCAGAGCAGTTACCTGGAGAAAACAAGGACTACAACGCCATTTTTAATCAGATATCCGCTACAGTCGCAGGAAATGCTAAGGGGGATATAAGTAAGTTCAAAGAAGAATCGATGGAGCTAACCAAGAGATTTGGTATCCTGTCCTCAATAAGGGGTTTAGATGCCAACCAATCTGGCTCGGCTATTAACAGGGCATTGGCCGGGACTATGGGATTACGTGAAGTATTCCAGATTGATATTTTCCAGAAGTTTCCTTTACTTCAGAAAAACATTACTGACCAACTGAAGGCAATGGGTAAAGGTACTGAGGATTGGATGAAGCTCACTAATGAAACCAGAGAGAAAATACTACTTAATGGGGCTAAAGGAGCGGTAACTAATGACACAGTAGACTCTTTTTCAGGTACGGTAGACTCCATGATCGCCGAAGCTAAAGCAGGTCTTTTTGACGAACGCCGAGGTATGTTTGGGTTTTTAAAAAAGCTTCCAGGTATGCAAGATCGGTCAGCTATGGATGCGGTTCAGGGTTCCATGATGTCTTTTAAGAGTTTACTGGAATCCCTTGGTTCATTAAATAATCGCTACGGGTTAAACTTTGATCCTATGGAAGGAGTTATCCGTACTTTTGACTGGTTCTCCGATTTTGCTGGAACGGTCAACGGGGTCTTAAATGGCGAAGACCCTAAATCAATATTTAAAGTTTTTGACAGCTCGTTCGATTTTGGTAATGCCATGATGAAAAACTTAGCTAAATCAGTAGATAAAATAGATTGGATTCTAATCGGGAAAGGTTTAGCAACGACCTTTGAATGGGGTCTAACCAAGGTATTTACTTTTGACTGGGTATCGTTAGCATCTACTTTTACCTCGTTAATATCGGGTTCAATAATGTCTCTAGGTACGGCGATCGCTCAGATTATTTCTGATATTCCGAAGACCATAACAAGCGGCGAGATCTCTAGGAAAATATACGAGTCTAACCAGTCTCAAAATGACCCCAAGGCAGAATATAACCAAAACCTACCCCAAGTAGGTAAACAGAATGATTTGTTTGGTTCTATGGGAGATGTCCTGAGAATCCCCCAGGCTTCCGAATGGTTAAATAAGAGCATACCAGGCTTGAACGACCCTAATGCATCTTGGAATGTTGGGACGCCTTTGAGTATTCCTAAGACCTCGGATGTCAACAGGCAAGCCTTTGCGCCGACCGTAAATGTCAACGGCGCTCAGATGCAAAACCCTCAAGATATTGCCAGCGCTGTCATGAATGCAATCAATGCTGAATACGGGAAGTTTAAGCAGAACTCATTAGCCTAATATAAATACCTCTAAAGCATTGTTGTGCATAGAGGTATACCTAAAGTGTGTGTGTTATTTTAGCAAGCCAGCTACCTGTAAACCAGCCTCTTGAGAATAGCGTTTAGTCTCATTATTTCCTTTAGCAGATGCTAAGGTCATCTTTTGAATGGCTAGCTGTTCAGCAAAGGATACTGCGGTTAACTCCAGCATGTTCATTCCGTCTCTGGGGTTTGAGTTATCTAATACTATCTGAAGTTCCTTAGCAGATTTACCGAAGATAGATTGGTAAATAGCGTTTGTATTAGCTCCATAGCCAAACTTAGTTACTCCCCTAGCTTGTAGAGCATCAGTGAAAGCCCGACGAGTTATCTTACTGTTAGTCCTAACTGCAATCCACTTTAGTTTTTCTGGGTCATCCTCTCGCTGGATAATCTCATCAGCTAGAGTGACATCATTCTCTAAGTATCGTTTAAAAGTTTCCTTAACGTATACATCAAAGTCTGGGGATAGCCACTCAGCTAACTTGATAGCAAGTAGGGGGTAAACCCAGGTGCTACCTTTTCGACCGCGCCCAGGAGACTCAAAGCTAGGATGTATATTCTGAGCCAGTTCGGCAGATTCGGAACTTTTTAACTTATGATCTAAAGCCTTTGCAAAAGCCCTAATGTCAGGTGACTTCCAGAAAGATGAATAGGTTTTACTAAACTTCTCACAAAGTTCCGTAGCATTTACGTAGTCGTCATGGCGGGTATTCTGTGTTAGAATCAAACTATAGTTCATTTTGTTTTACTTAAAAATATCTTGGTAAGGGTTGTAGTTGGCGCTACATCCCTTGTTTGCTATCTAGGGGTTAATGTGCCTATATCTGTAAGTTCGGGTAAGTAACAATCACTTCTCTGATAACTTCGGTCGCTTCATCGACGGGTAAGTAACCCCTTGGGCTTCTATCTGTGACCTCATTTGAGCCATTAGCGCTTTCTCAGCCCTCAGAAGAACTACACCCTCTCTAACCAGGGCACTAATCGGCGTACTTGTCTTCTCAGCCTCAGACTCTAACCACTTATAAGTCTGTAGGTCAAACCTGATACTCGCTTGTTTTAGTTTAGCCATAAGTAACCCCCTTGCTCTATTAACTAAATAGTCAACTCTGAGTTGACTAAATCTAGGAAACTCAATGTTTCCCTAGATGGCTAAGAAGATTCTAAAGTCAGGCAAAACAACTAACTTCAATCCCGATAAGCACCCCAGAGGATCACACGGTAGATTTACAGAAACTCCTGATGCACCTAAAGTTACCCGTGGGGATGTTCGGAGGCAGTCAAGGGTACTCAAATCATCTAAAAAGGCTGCTGAGATTCACCAAGAACGCCTAAAGGTTCACCAGAGCCTCAATGATCAGCAAAGGAAAAGGCTAGAGTTCTACCGAGGTCTTAATCCTGAGCAGAGAAAAAGGTTTTTAGAAGTCTTAAAGGCTAAGAGGGCACAGTCAGAAGCTACTGTAGCCCTAGAATCACCTCCAAAAGAGTCTAAAAAATCCCTAACGCAGACTGAGGTCATCAAACAGTCTAGGGTGCTCCGTAGTACTCAAGATGCTGCACGGATATATCAAGCACGTCTGGAGTTTATACAAGGTTTAAATCATGACCAGCGTAGGCGACTACAGGAGGTCTTAAGGGCACGGAAGGAAGCTAAGGGACTCCAGCGATCGCAGACTAACAGTAGTACTGGGAAGTATTTAGCGGCTAATCCTGACCACTTGAGTGTTAAGGATAACAGGTTAACCATCTGGGACGGTAAGCCAGAGCTAGCCAAAGCCCAAGGCGGGTTTAAGACCAGAAAAGTTAAGGGTTATGAGTACTCAGTAGAGGTAGATGGTAAACAGGCGGTTCTCAACCGAAATACCAATATGCACGAGTACATGGGCGATCGCATATATGGGATGCCGTCATTAACCCCCAGACTCGCTGCTATGACACCTGTACAGCTAGCTGATGGATTAGCTAAGTACATGACCAAAGTAGAGACTAACGATAGTACTGTGCCGGACTGGCTACCCACATATCACGGTAAGGTAGACAAGTCCCTGGTGACTAAAGGCTATGGCAAAATGCAGCAACACCATATTCATCAGTGGGCTAAAGTACCTTTGGATACCATCGTTAAAGATTACGAGTCAGGTAAAATAACCCTAGATGAGGCTAAGGCGCGGACACAGGCTATTCTCAGCCGAGAAACCAAGAAGACTAAATCCGGTAGAACGGTTGAGGATTGGGTGTTAACTCCCGCAGATAAAGAACACAGGGCCTTTGTAGTGCTACCAGGAGCATTACACGACATCAGTAACCGGAAAATGTATCTAGCTAATCACCCTACGGGTATTGATGTAGATGCTACGGAGTTTAAGTTGAGGAGTTACAGGCTACCTGAGTTTGGTGATTCAGGTAGACGGTGGCATTCTGATACATTCAGACCTGGCTCGTGGGTGGAAATATACCGTAGGGAATCCTATGTACTTCTGGGTGAACTAAACCGTAGAGTAGCCAAGGGGGAACTGACCCATCAGGAAGCCCAAAGGCTGTTCAGGGATGGATTAGACAAGGTGGACAAGGCTAATCAGTTCAGGGTACAATATAGTAAGAGCCAGAAAAGCTAAGGTTAACTTTATGAAAACGCTAGACATAACTTTTATACTAACTGACGGCTCCAAAGTAGAAATAGAGTCTCTAGAACAGATTACTGAGGTACGGCCCTTAGACGATGATGATTACAGGGACGCAGAGGTATTTGAAGTAACCTTAATAGACGGTAATACTTACGAAGTCGATTATGTAGAGTCAGATGGTAATGCCAGAACTATTTTATGGCAAGCCGTTGACCCAGACTAGACGCCACCACCTACGAGCGCTTGTTAGATATCATCCAGCCAACCTAAGCACCCCTGGCAATACTAACTACTCAAAGACCTTAGATAAAATCTGGGGTCTTTTTGGTGTGATCGCAGCAGAACAACGTAGTTATCTAGGATAGACAGGGGTTACAGAATGTGCTAATAGCTTCCTAAGACGCTCTTAGGACTCCAGATTATGAGGGACATTAAGCCCATAAACAATAATGGTAGTATTCAGCTAAGGTTCACAGTCGCAGGGAAACGCTATAGTTTCAACCCTATTCCTGGGGGTGATTACGAGAACAACCAAGATTATAAAACAGCCCAGGCGATCGCCGCCCGAATAGGAAAGGATATCCTGGCCGGTCATTTTGATAAAACCTTAAACAGCTACCGACTAACCCTGAAAGTTCAGGAAGCATACTTATTAGAGCTATGGGATCTTTGGGTAGACTCTTTAGTTCTTCCAGATCGTACATTGGCTAACCATTATCGCTACGTGCGCCAGATGATAGCCAAGGTCAACCCTAAAGTGCTTGATACTAAATGGATTAAAAAATGGGACTTAGCCCCTAGAACACACCGTGATCGTTTGGGGATGATTAGACTCTGCTGTAACTGGGGAGTAGCTAACGGCTATTTGGCGACTAATCCCTACTACGGCATTAAGCCACCTAAGAAGAACGCCAAGGAAATCCGACCCTTTAATAATGAAGAGATTAGGAAAATCTTAGACGGTTTTGATAGCCTTTATCCGCATTATGGCCCATTTGTGAGATTTCTGTTAGCTACAGGGGTTAGGATATCCGAGGCTATAGGGCTTCAGTGGAAACACATAGACTTCATTAGAAATGAAATCGTGATTAAGGATAGCTTATCAAAAGACCTTTTAGGTAACGGCTACACCCGGATACGTAAAGGGACAAAAACAGGAAATATAAGATATCTTAATATGTCTGAGGGACTTAGGGTACTTTTGTTATGCCTTAAGAAGCCTGGGGACACCTTAAATACCTTAGTTTTTACTGGGCCTAGAGGTGGTACAATAGACGCTGATAACTTTCGTGAGCGTTATTGGGCTTCAGTATTAGAAGCTCAGGGGATATCCTATAGGCAACCGTATACTACTAGACATACGATGGCGTCTCATGCCATAGAGCAGCATATATCCTTAACCGGGCTAGCCTACCTACTGGGGCATACAGATACAACAATGGTAATGAAGACTTACGGGCACATGATTAATAGACCAGATTTACCGGATATGCCTATCTAGTAAAAATATAACCATTGAATATCCACTTAATCTCTCAGGAATCCTGGGGGATTTTCCTATGACTACTAAAATGCTACTTAGATCACTTTCAGGGATTTTTTGTCAGCTAAAACCGTCGTGTAAACTTTACCTGATAAGGATTCTAGTGTTTTTAACATCGATTTCTGATTGCCGCCATGTATGGTATTTAGTTAGTTCTTAGTAACTAAATATACGAAAATATTCTTAGATTCACTGATGCATCCAGTGTATTCATCGGATATATTAGATATATGAAAAGCGAGGGGTTATGGCTAAATCGATTTCGGTTAGGTTCTCAGATGAAGATTACGAAACACTCAAAAAAGAGCATTTCGATTACTGTCAGCAAATCGGACAGTTAATATCTCTGAACCAATACATGGTTATGAAGGTACTCGTGCCTAACGCCAAAAATACCGAAAAATAACAAGCGCTCTCCTGACGGTCATCAGGAAGCGCTAGGAATCCCTCAGTAATAACGACAAAACCAAAGGAATCTTTATTATGACACAGATTGCACTAGAAACTCAATTAGGCTCTCTAGAAAGACAAGTAGCTAACAATGAGACTTGTGTTTACGTCCATGTAGTCGAAAAAGTTTTCGATAGAATCCTAGAGGAAATGAAAAAGTTTGGCTGGGAATCGGACTATACCCTTAATAAGATCGATGATTTTCATCGCCAAATCGGAAGTCGGTACTGGAGTCAGTTAACTCCTAAAAGGAAGAACGTTAAAACAATAGGCGTTAGGTACATTTATTCCATCTAACCGCCCTTAGTCCTTGGCGATCGCCCTACTAGGTATCTGATGGCTTCTGGGTAGACTTTGGTAAAACTCAGTCTACCCTTAATCGTTGATTGCCAAGCGGCTTAAACTGTCCTAAGCTTAAGGCAGGTTTAAGGCAGTTTAAGTCAGTTTAGGACTTCTAAATCTCTCAGGCGAAAGCCCGTGACGAGGATTGAACTCGTGACCTCACCCTTACCAAGGGTGTGCTCTACCACTGAGCCACACGGGCGAAGTTTGATTCTAATTTTTCAGCTAGAGGTTAAAATGCTAGGAGTTTTGATGCTTACCCAGTCATTGTAACTTATAGCTTCATAAGTGGTGGGCCGGGCTGGATTTGAACCAGCGTAGGCGCTAGCCAACGGATTTACAGTCCGTCTCCATTAACCACTCGGACACCGACCCGATTTGTCTCACAATTTAAAATATTAGCATCATGTTTTATAAATTGCAAGAAGTTAGAAAAAATAACTTGTAGGTAGAGATCGCAACAAAACCGCGTCTCTACCATCTGTATAAAAAATACTGGTTACACGCTCATCTCCAGCATTCGTTGCATTGGTCGCAGTGCAGCAAGGCGAATATCCTCTGACATGGTAATTTCGGGAGTACGATTTTTCATTGCCCAGTAGAGTTTTTCTAGGGTGTTTAACCGCATAAACGGACATTCGTTACAAGCGCAATTATTCATCGGCGGTGCAGGAATAAAATGCTTGTCAGGAGCTAATTTTTGCATTTGATGAATGATTCCTGGCTCCGTAGCAACGATAAATTCCTTGGTAGGGCTGTTTTGACAATACTTGAGTAAAGCGGCTGTGGAGCCAATAAAGCTGGCGTGGCGCAATACACTACTTTCACATTCTGGATGCGCGATCGCCTCTGCTTCGGGATAGGCAATTTTTAACTGGACAATTTTCTTTTCCGAAAAGGTTTCATGGACAACACAGCTACCTTGCCACAGTACCAAATCTCGTCCAGTCTGTTCCATCACATACCGCCCCAAATTCCGATCTGGAGCAAAAATAATCGGCTGTTCCTTTGGTATCTGCTGCACAATTTTCACAGCGTTGGAACTGGTGCAAATAATATCGCTCATCGCCTTGATATCAGCAGAGCAGTTGATGTAAGATACCACTAGATGATCTGGATGCGCTGCTTTAAAAGCTGCAAATTCGTCTGGTGGACAACTGTCTGCTAAAGAACAACCAGCATCCAAATCTGGTAAAAGTACTAATTTATCGGGATTAAGTATCTTTGCTGTTTCTGCCATGAAGTGAACACCAGCAAAGATGATCGTATCTGCATTGGTTTTTTCGGCGGCTCTTGCCAGTTGTAATGAATCCCCAATAAAGTCGGCAATATCCTGAATATCTGGCTCTTGATAATAATGTGCCAGGATAACTGCGTTGAGTTCTTTTTTGAGACTCTCAATCGCCGCAAACAAATCTAGTGGTAGTTCACCCAGTTGGGTGTTTTCTCGTTGAGCTAATGCAGTGGTAAACACAGTTTAGGGGTGCTTTATGTTGCAAATTTATGTCCTGTGGATTCAATTATAGTAGTTTTTACCAAAAATAGTGGACGGTTGATATTTTCGGGTTGTGTCCAAATCGGGCTGAGTTTCATATCCTGGAGATAGACGGCAAGGAAAGTGGCATGACCAGTCAGAAAACTCAATCGATAAACCTCAAAATTGCTGTAGTTGGAGATATTCACGACCAATGGGAAGTGGAAGATGGCGTTGCACTCAAGCATTTGGGTGTTGACTTAGTGCTGTTTGTCGGGGATTTTGGCAACGAGTCAGTGGAAGTGGTCAGAGCGATCGCCTCTCTCGATATTCCCAAAGCAGCCGTAATGGGCAACCACGATGCTTGGTACACCGCTACAGAGTGGGGACGCAAAAAAGCTCCTTATGACCGCTCTAAGGAAGACTGGGTACAAGAACAACTCGATTTATTAGGCCCGTCCCATGTCGGTTACGGTAAGTTGGATTTTCCCGCTTGGAATTTAACTGTAGTGGGGGGTCGTCCCTTTACCTGGGGTGGCCCGGAGTGGAAATTCGCGGAAATCTGTAAAGAACGTTACGGTGTGACGAGTTTGGAAGAATCTGCCGATCGCATCTTCAAAGCAGTTAAAAGCGCTGCTTATGAAACAATTATATTTTTAGGTCACAACGGCCCTAGTGGATTAGGCGATCGCCCCGAAGACCCCTGCGGCAAAGACTGGCATCCAATTGGCGGTGACTTTGGCGATCCAGATTTGGGCGAGGCGATTTCTCAAGCCTTGACTGCTGGTAAAACCATTCCCCTAGTGACGTTTGGTCACATGCACCATACTCTAAGACATACTAAGGTGCTGCGGAAATCTATCTTTAGAAGTCCAGAAGGGACAATTTACTTAAATGCGGCTAGTGTCCCCAGGATTGTGGAAAATGACAGCGAGAAGTTGCGTAACTTTTCCATTGTCACCCTAGAGGGGGGTGTGGTTTCGCAAGTTTCCCTAGTTTGGGTGGGGAATGACTTTCAGGTGGCATCAGAGGAGATTTTGTATGAGCGATCGCGTATTGTGTCGTAGACATTCGCATTCAGTAGTGCAATCTGCGTAGATGATAAGGTATAGTATGATCTGTCAGCTTTAGTGCTAACCAACAAAAGCGCCTGAATAGCGTCTTAAATTAGGGTAAACACAAGTTTGACAGATTTACTGGAGAGGTGGCAGAGTGGTCGATTGCGTCCGACTTGAAATCGGATGAGGCTAAAACCTCCGGGAGTTCGAATCTCCCCTTCTCCGTTGAAAAAATTTTTGAATAAAGTATTCCAGGATTGATATTTGACTTGGAATACTAGTATACACTTACTAGACACTTGTTAAAAAGCTGAGGATGTGGCGTGAAAGCCATTATACTTAAGCCTAATTAGGCTTTTGCCATTCCATCTATCGCTGTGGTAACTCAAAAGTGGATTAGACATCTCCGAAAATGAATGTATAAACGTAGTAATGCTACGTCTATACAGGGGTTTCAGGCAACGCAGAATTAATTTCTGGAGATGTCTATTGAGTAAAATAATCGTAAATTTTTCTAATTTAGTGTTATTTGATACTGCAATTTGGGGACAATAAAAGATATAAAAACAACCTAAAAATTCTCGAAATCAGGTGCATAGTGTCAGTAAGAACAGAGCTGCTACTAAGTCTCAAACAGGAAGTTCTTGGTCCCAAACAGTCTTGTTATGAGGTTCTGCCACAAGAAGAAGATCCACGAAACGAGTTCATTACAGGTGTGCTGATTCCCAAAGATGCCAATGATGAGAAGGAGATTGAGGGTGAAGCAGAAACCTTGGGTACTGGAATAGACGAATATAGTGACGATGATTCTGATGAAGAAGTGCCAGTTGCCGCAGCTGCTCCAGTTCTTGATCCAAAGTCCCAGCCACGTTCTGTGGGAATTTCCTTTATCGTCCGAGCCACAAATGCAATTGAGCCATGTATAGCTATTTGTGCAACTTGGGCGCGGTATATTGACCAAAGAGATCCACAAGGCAAGCAAGTCTTCAAGCGAGTTCCCAGTTGCTATATTACATCTGAAACAATTGCCATTACTGAGAACACTAAAAACTTAGTCATAGCTGAAATAGAGAGAATTAAAATCAGCGTGCGGTGCGTGTATCGTCCTGCTGAAAATTCCCATAAAGTATCGATATATATTATCAATGAAACTGCTCCCAGTGGTGAACAGAATGAAGCTGGAAAAAAACGAGTTGCAACCAGAGATATAATCTTTCAACCTCAAATTCGGGTTGTTTGTGGGGAAAATACAGAACTTTTACCTTTTGATAGTTTCGAGCCTTCTTCTCAAAAGCCAAAACCAGGAAGTCTTGAGGAGGAAGATGAGTCATTAGCACTTATATATCGAGAGTATCAAGCATATGCGCGGGGTCATTTATGCTCTGCTGTTTGGAAGGAAATAGA
Organism: Nostoc sp.; assembly: GCF_036917535.1. Taxonomy (GTDB): domain Bacteria; phylum Cyanobacteriota; class Cyanobacteriia; order Cyanobacteriales; family Nostocaceae; genus Nostoc. The sequence continues at coordinate 125,924 of NZ_JBALDA010000090.1, read as the reverse complement.
TCCTGAGCGCTCTTGTCAAGGAGAAAATCCATTGCAGTGGATTGATGGAGATATTGTTGAAGCTAAATTAGGACAACAGCAACGACAAAAGTTTATCTTGCCAAACTGTAGAACAGAATATGTACCTTGTTACCCAATTCAATCTCCTGAAATTGATTGGGATTTACAAGAAATGGGACAGACTCCTGAACTTAGTACTGCTAAACTTGCACAAATTTGGAATACAACTGCAATGCAAGAAACATTACAACCGCTTGTAGATGGCTATGAAGGCTGGATCAATAAACAAAAAGTTAATGAATTGGAGCTTAAATATCATCGAGCAGCTAATCGACATATAGCAATCTGTCATCAAGCACAGCAACGAATGCAGGAAGCCATTGATTTAATTGTTCAGGATAAAGAAGTTAGGCTTGCTTTCTGCTTTGCGAATAAAGCAATTGATTTACAGGCATCTTGGAGAAGACGAGGACAAGAGTTTAAATGGCGACCTTTCCAGCTAGCGTTTGTCTTGATGAATATTCCGGCGATCGCAAACCCTTTACATGCAGATCGTCGAACTTGTGATTTACTAGCTTTTGCTACAGGTGGTGGCAAAACAGAAGCATATTTGGGCCTAGCCGCTTTCACAATGGGATTGAGAAGGTTTCGGTCTGAGAAAGATACTAACGGCGATCGCACAGGTCATGGTGTTAGTGTAATTTCTCGATACACACTCAGACTATTAACTATTCAACAGTTTCGTCGTGCCTTGGGCTTAATAGTTGCTTGTGAAGTCTTGCGAGTGGAAAATTTAGGAACTGGTCGTCCTGTTGGCTGGCGACCGAAAGACTGCAAATTAAGTGATAGTAATGTTTGGGGAAGTTCTCGCTTCTCTGTTGGTTTGTGGGTTGGAGGAAATGTTACACCTAATGCGCTGAAAGATAAGTTTGTGCCTCCAAATACTTCTTTGCGTGGTGCTATTTCAGCTTTGCAAGGTCAAAGAGGAGTCGAGGGAGAACCTGCTCAGATTATTAATTGTCCTTGTTGCGGAGCAATTTTGGCACTTCCTAAAGATGGATTGGTAACTAAGAAAGGAGGACATACTATTCATTTGGTGATGAAAGGCGATATGAACCCAACATTTCTTTCTAGCCAAGTTATTCCATTAGAGGAAATGGAATCAACTCTAGTTTTTGATAAATCTGATAAGAGCCTTGCTCAAGGCTACAAAACGCTATCAATTACTTTTACTCTAAAAGAAGGTACGAGAATTTTATCGGAAAAATTAGATGATTGGTGGAGAAATCAGGTAATCCCTTACTTAATTTATGCCAGACTACTTTCCTTTAGAATCAGCAGACCAGGATATTTTAAAAAAGCTTATATAGGAAGTAAGGGAGCAGAAAATATTGAAGATTTTGAAATTTACTGTCCTAATCCAGACTGTGAACTAAATACAGGAAATAAATGGAATGAAAAAGTTCCGATAAAGTTTAATAATCAATCTATAGGTTCGTTACTCGATCAACCAAATAATTTTACTTGGGAAAATGTAACTGAAGCATTTAAGCAAGGAATCTTTTCCTTAAGAATACCTATTTCGGCATTTACAGTTGATGACCAAATATACTCCCGAATACCTTGCCTTCTAGTTGCTACAGTTGATAAATTTGCTCGCCTAGCCTTTGAGCCTAGAGCAGGGGCTATTTTTGGCAACGTAAATCGCTATTGTAGTAGAGAAGGGTACTATCGTGAAAATGCAGGAGTTGAGCCAAAATCTCCTCAGAAACAAAAAAAAGGTGTGAATATACTTTTACCACCTGATTTAATTTTGCAAGATGAACTTCATTTAATCGAAGGACCTCTTGGTAGTATGGTTGGGCTTTATGAAACGGCAGTCGATACATTATCTGAGCGAATGTATCAGGGTCAAACTATTAGCCCTAAATATATTGCTTCTACCGCAACAGTTCGCCAGTCACAATCGCAAGTGCAATGTTTATTTGACCGTCATGTTTTTCAGTTCCCGCCTCTTAGCTTAACAGCAGCAGATACTTTCTTTGCTAGAACACCAGCAAATGTTCACCCAATAGATACAAACGCAAACGGTCAGCATCCCGGAGGCCGTCTATATGTTGCTATTTGCGCTCCCGGTAAAGGCGCTCAAACTCCTATTGTCCGGCTTTATTCATCAATGCTCCAAAACATTTGGCAACTCAAGCAAGGCGGCTACAGCGATCGCGATTGCGATCCATTCTGGACACTAGTAGGTTATTTCAATGCGATTCGAGAGTTAGCTGGTGCGAGAACTCTTTATCGTCAAGATATTCCTGAAAGATTAAGATATGTTGCTAAACTTGGGGCATTTAATGAAAGAGAGCTAGGTGAAGAAATTGAACTTTCGAGTCGGATGGATTCTACTGAACTACCTGGATTGTTAACTAGCTTAGAACAAGAATTACCTGAAGCTAAAGACGTTGTTTTAAGTACATCAATGTTTGGTACAGGGGTTGATATTGATCGCTTGGGGTTAATGATCGTCAATGGTCAACCCAAAACAACTTCAGCCTACATTCAGGCTACAGGCCGAGTGGGTCGCAGACAGGGAGGGCTAGTGATTACTTTCTTCAGGGCTAGTCGTCCACGAGACTTAGATCATTATGAATTTTTCACTGGTTATCATAGAGCAATTTATCGCTATGTTGAGCCAATTACAGTTACGCCATTTGCAGCTAGAGCAAGAGAGCGAGGTATGGGGCCAGTAGCCGTTACATTACTGCGACAATCTAGCGAAATTCAAGGTGTACCAATTTCAGCACAATGGGCAGCAAAAAAGAATGCTCCTTATATGCAAAACGTTCGTAGCTCTGCTAATGAGTTACAGATAATTAATCAGGTTATTAATAGGCGATCGCAAATTCAACTCGAAATTCGTCGTCCACCAGAAGATCAAGTTGATCGAGAGGTACGAGGAGGATTTGATCGTTGGCAAATAGTAGCAGACCAGCAGAGTAATCTTGTATATGAAGAGTATGCCATTGATAAAGATCCAACGCTGCCTGTTGTTTTGGGAGATGAACAACATCAAGAACGAAACTTTACAGTTGTTTATCGAAATGCTCCGCAGTCTTTGCGTGAAGTGGAAGGAATGACACGCTTCGGTAGTATTCGCTCTAACGATCAAAACCAAGGAAATCAACAAAGTTAAATTATGGCAGCTAATGGTCAATCTCTACGTCCTTCACAATACATTACAACTTTTGGACCAAGTAGCGTTTTAGAAACACCAGATGGGCCTGTTGTTATCGCTGCTCCCAGCCACTCAACACTGTTTGAAAATATTCATCCAGAAGCATATGAAATTCAAGACCTACGACTTTCACAAACTCTGTTGAATAACAAAAAAATATTTCGTATTCCCTCTAACGCTGAATTAGGAGTAAAAGAAAACAGACTGGTATATCACGCTTATTATTTCCCAAGGTGGTCACTCTGCCCTACGCATGGCATTCTCTACAGATATAAACCTCAGTCTTTAATTGGCTGTCCTCGATGCAAAACTGCTAGTAAATGGGGAAAAGTGTGGGCTAAGTCTCGTGAAGAAGCGGTACGCTTTGTTTTGGCTTGCTCTCACGGACATCTAGATGAAGTGTCTTGGAGTTTACTAATCAAACATAAGAAAGGATGTAGTAAACCTGAATATTTGCGCTGGCAAGGTGGAGGGGGCGCATTACGTAATATTAGAATAGAATGTCCTGAATGTCGTGAAAATGCTAACTTTGGGGAGGTTTATTCTAGAAATTTCTCCTGTTCTGGACGTTTTCCAGAAGAAAATAATCGGCGGGTAGATTGTAATAGACCAGCTAAGATAATTCAACGCGGTGCTGCTAACTTACGAGTTTCTGAAATTAAAACTGCACTAACAATTCCTCCATTAGATACGCAGTTACATCGTTTGCTTCAAAGTCGTGCAGTCTTAGATGTTCTTGTTGCTATACCTGTCAATTCTAAAAATTTGCTAGTTCAACTTTTAGACAATCTCGTTAAAGGAAATCGATTAGATCCATTAATATCTGCAACTATAAAGCAGTACGAAGAGGTTGAGATACTTGGGGTTATTTATGACATATTAAGTGAAATAACAAATCCCAAAAAGTCTACAGAAGCAACACTTAGACAAGACGAGTTTCTGAGCCTACATAATGCAGCTTGTGATGGTGCCCCACCCCAGCGCTCAGATAAACCAGGAGGACCAAATCAGTTTGAAGTTTACAAAGAGAATGTAACAACCTTTAGGTTAGGTTCAGGTCGAATTTTGAGAGTAACACCTCTGAGCAGATTGAGGGTAGTAATGGTACAAATTGGCTATACACGGCCCATTGATACAAATCAAAACGATAGTCAGGAGAACTCACCGATAATTATCCCAGTTGAGTATATGCCACCTAATGAGAGTACAGCTTGGCATCCTGGTGTAGAACTATTTGGCGAGGGTATTTTTCTAGATTTTGTATCTGATACGGAGCCAAAGGGTATTTCAGAGCATTTTCCTTTACAAGGTGAAGCTTATAGTCGTTGGCTAGCTGCCCACAACTCACCAAGTAGCTATCAAAAAATCAAAGCTATGTTAGCAAATAAGGATGAAGATTTACATCGTTTAGACTATTTAAATCCTGTCTTTGTTTGGTGGCATACACTGTCTCACCGTTTAATCACAGCTCTATCAGTTGACTCTGGTTATTCTTCTGCCGCAATTAGAGAACGAGTGTATACTTGCACAATTAACAATAAAACAGTAGGAGGCTTGTTACTTTACACAGCACAGTCAGGTGGTGATGGTACACTGGGAGGTTTGATTGGTTTAGTTCCCCACTTTGACCGTATTCTTCAATCAGCTCTTCGCAATATAGATGCTTGCTCTAATGACCCCATTTGTATTGAAGAAGAGTTTGGAGAAGATAAAGTAAATGGTTCTGCTTGCTATGCATGTCAGCTCATATCAGAAACTTCTTGTGAACACAGAAATACTCTTTTAGACAGACGTTTGCTATTGGAAAATATGCCATAAAAGTTAAAACAGTATCACCTATATAGACAAAGCTAAGTTGACCTAAAGACTTGCTTTGTAGGCTTTTATTTGCTCAACAATTGGTTTGGCGATCGCTTCTGCTAAAAGAGGCGGAACAGAATTGCCAACTAGCTCAAACATCCTAGTCATAGGTGCATCAAAAATAAAGTTATCTGGAAAACTTTGTAGTCTAGCAGCTTCTCTAACAGAGATTGTACGATTTTGCTTAGGATGAATGTAAGCAAGGCAATCTTTTTGCATATGAGCAGTTAATGTCCAAGAAGGTTTATCCCAAGGTAAACGCTTATATTTATCGTCAAAAATGTCCCAGCGATAACGTCTTAAAGATTCAGGTAAATCTGTATACTTTCCTCCTGGTTGAATCATGGCAAAAGAAACTATATCTACTGGATTATGAGAGCGGCATATATGATTCCACACACCCTCTAGTTGTTCTTCCACTGTTAAACCTTTTCTCATTTTTTTCTGGTATTCAGATTCAGGATCGCAAAGGTAAGATTTTCTAATATCTCTTTGCTTTTCCCCTGCAAAACCAATCATCCTTTCTCCTAAAGATAAATATCGTATATATAAAGATATAAGTGGTGTATATCTAGTTAACGGTTTTAGTGGTATCAAGTCGCTAATAGCTTCACCTACTGAGACAGATTTAGACTTTTGAACCACAGAAAAATCAAAGCTTGTATTTAATAAACTCTGACGCACACCAACTATAAAAAGACGTTTTCTAGACTGAGGAACTCCATAATCAGAAGCCAGCAAAACCTCAGGATATATTCTGTAACCAGGATAGGTATTTTTATGCTCAGGAAGACCTAATTTTAATTCCGTAATAATTTGGTTAAATATAACTTTATTTTGTAAATTATCTACATTCTCCATTACAAAAAATAAAGGTTGGTAGTAGTTGATAAATTTAATAAAATATTTATACATAAAATTTCTAGGATCTTTTGCAAGATCCTTTTCTAAAGACTTCATTTTACCAATACCAACTACTGAAAATACTTGGCATGGTGGCCCCCCAATTAAAATATCTACTTCGCCTGGTTGGATTCCCAATTGATTTAAATCAGTTATATATTCAATTTCTTTTGCTGCTAGCTTAAGTCTAGATTTGGGGAAGTTTTTATGATGGGTTTTAATTGCGTGCGGATTTTTATCAATCCCTCCTATAATTTCACAACCAGCATTTTGAAATCCTAAGCTCATTCCTCCAGCACCACAGAATAAATCTAGTACAGTTGGTTTATTTTCTATTCTATTCATTTACCTCCAAACATATCTGTAATTATATAGCAAGCTATGATAAATTTTACTCACAAAGGTCATCAAATAACTATCAAAGTGTAAAATATCTCTAATTTATTTGTCAAACTGAATTATTAAAAACTTCTAAGGATTTGGGATATCCTTATAGTGATAGCCCTTTCTCTCCCTTTACCATAAAATTTCGTAGGAAATAAAGCAATTGCTACCCTTTATTTGCATATACCTGATACTTATATTATGCAAGACTAAAAGCTTTAGCCAAAGCCAACAACTTTTCTACAAATTACGAATTAGTATCAATCTTCTGTAGTATCGTTTGAATTTTCAAGCTTATTCAGTGCATCGGAAATTGCTTGCCTGATAAATTCAGGGTAGTTATCTAAACTTTTTAATTTTTCCAGGATGGATGGGGAAAGTCTGAGAGTTATTTTTGCGGTTAATGGTTCTTCTCTATCAGTGGTAAATTGATGCTTTTTTAAATAAGGTTTTTCTTCGTAATTAGGCATAAAAAATTTTAAAACACAATTATATCGCGTGAAGTCGTGCGATAATTTAATTGGCAGCTAGCCAAGCCTCGCAAGTTGGGATAGCTGCCAAACCCAATTAGAAAATTAGGCATTTCTATGTTTACACGTTCTGAACTTGAAAGCAAAACCCTTAAAGAATTGAAAGATTTAGCTGCACGGTACGGAATCAAGGCAGCAGGAAACCCAGGGTATAAAATAAGCTGGATTACTCCGTTATTGGCTTTTCCAATGCAAGCTATTGGGCAGTTCAAAGACCACAAAACAGGTTTAAGAAATCCTAGTTGGAGAAGTTCTGAAGCCCTTGGCACGATGCTTTGTGAAATTGGAGAACCTACTGATGAACAAGCTGCGCTAATTAGGGCAACGCTAGAGGGTAAGTTACTTCCACTCCCTGAACGCTACGACCAAACTAGACTGATAAATCTTCACAAGACTAAGCAATTGATTCAAGAAGCAATTGAAACACTCAATAAATAGCATCTAAACCATAACACCTACTGTACTCCTCTCCTGTGAGAGGGGTTTTCTCCATGAAGTCCCTTCTTGTTTACATCATGCTACGATTACCAATAAATTCTTTTGGGAGGTCAATCAATGGCTACCCTTCATACGCTAAACATACCCGATGAGTTATACCAACAACTGCAAGAGTTAGCTAAAGCTGAAAATAACTCAATTGATACTCAAGTTATTACAATCTTGCAGAACGCTTTGCAGGTAAAAACGCATCCTACGGAAGAGGAAAGGCGAAAAAATGTCCCAAAACTCCTAGAGGAAATTAGTCGCCGCCGCTTAAATCCAGCAGACTTTGGATTACCTAATAGTACTGAACTAATTCGAGAAGACCGTGATAGATGAGCAATCCTCTTAGAAGCGTGGTAGATACCAGTGTGTGCATTAAGCATTTTCAGGTAGGTGCTACTTTGCTGACTCTCGACAGTAAGCTGGTGAAAGCTCTAGCAGCTTCGTCTTACAATATCTGCTCGTTTAATGATTTCGATGTACCAACATTGCCGTTAATATAGAAGCGATCGCCTTTCCTCACCATATATTCAACCCCAAAGCATTGAATAAGACTAAACTTTTAGATATAAATTCAGAATTGGGGAAATTAAATTTTTATCACTAACTTACTTAGTTGCAATAAAATTAGTTTGTCAAGTAGGAGATAAATCTACTGTTTTTTAATATTTAATTGTCAAAAATGCCTTTTACTTATAACCGCACGGTTCGCTTTCAAGATACTGATGCTGCTGGGGTAGTTTATTTTGCTAACGTTTTGAGTATTTGCCATGAAGCTTATGAAGAATCTTTAGAAGCGTCAAGTATTAATCTCAAAGATTTTTTTATTAATCCATCTGTGGCTTTTCCCATTGTTCATACTAGTGTGGATTTTTTGCGCCCTATGTTTGTAGGGGATAAGTTGCTGATTAGTTTAATTCCGCAAAAAATAGGTGTTGATAAGTTTGAAATTACTTACGAAATTGCGGTGGCTGAGGTGGTAGTTGCTAAGGCTATTACTAGGCATGTTTGTATTGATGCGAGTAGTAGAAGTAAGCAGGAATTGCCTGAAGAGATTATCCAATGGTTGGAAATGAACCGCAGAGACGCAGAAGGTGCAGAGAGAATAAAGTCGAGAGAGATTATGTAATGGGATTTTGGAGGAATTCTGTGGCGATTTGCTGTAACTGTTGGCGGTTAATTTTTCCTTGGGAGTTGCGGGGCAAGTTTTGTTGGGAAATCCAATATTTAGGAATTTTAAATTTGCTAAGTTTGTCTTTGAGTAGAGTTTGGATTTTTAAAGCAGAGGTATCTGATTGTTTGGGAATGTAAATCGCTGTTAAAGCTTGTCCCCAGTGTTTATCTGGGATGCCAATGATACAAATATCAGTAACCATTTGAGTTGCTTGTATAGCTGATTCAATCTCTGCGGGGTAAATGTTTTCTCCACCTGTAATAATTTTATCGCTGTTACGTCCGACTATATTTAAATGACCTTGTTTGTCTAAAAAGCCTAAATCATCTACTTGGAAATCAGTTTGATTTTCTCGGATTATCGGATAGTAACCAAGGGCTAAAGATTGAGCATAAATGGTGATATTTCCGATTTGATTGGAATTTAAAATCTCGCCTTGCTGATTGCGAATAGTTATTTTTGCATGGGGAAGAATTTGACCACTGCTAATTTTACCGTTAAGAAAATCATCCGGTTTGAGGGTAGCAATTTGAGAGGCGGTTTCTGTCATACCATAGGTAGGTGCTAACCGAATGCAATGAAATCTGGCTTTTTCTAGGAGTTCGTTCCATGCTGGCGCACCTCCCAAAAGTACAGTATTAAATTGGGATAGCCATTCAGTTAATTCTAAATTTAGCAAAAGGCGTTGTAACTGTGTTGGTACTAAAGATATAAAAAACTCTGATTGTTTAATATTTAAGATTTGACCTGATTCTACAGCTTTAAATGGTTGAATACATAGTTGACCTGCGGTAAGGAATGAGCGCATAAATTGCATTAAACCGCTAACGTGATACAACGGCAATATGCAAAATGAATTGACTTGCTTTAGTTGAAAGTATTCTGTAAATCCTTGTACTGATGCTGTGAGAGTTTCCCATGTATGGATGGCAAATTTAATCTGCCCTGATGAGCCACCTGTGGGAATCATAATTTTTGGGAATAGGGCATTGGGCATTGGGCATTGGTAATTATTTTCATTCTTTATTCCCGATTTTTGATTTCCTATTCCCCAAATAATATCTGGTTTTACTAAATCAAAGACTTGTTGCCATTCTTGTGTTCCCCAGTCGGGGTTACAAAGAAAAATTGGACAATTCGCTGCACAAGCGGCAATAAAACTTGCTAAAAATCGTAATGGTTCGCGTTCGGCTAAGATAATTTTTGGTGGTGTTCCACACGCTGATAGTTGTGTTAGTTCTAAATATAATTCTTGAGCTATTTGATTAAATTGACGGCTGTTATAACCAATAAGCCAATCATCCCGATTCAGGTTATTAAGACAGTCTAAAGGTCGTTCCATAAACTTTGAAACCACGTTTCTTCTTGTTCAAAAAAATGGTCGATACCAAAACCAATTGCTCTGTTGTTTTGGTATAATTCGGCTGCTAGTTTGAGTGCTGCTTGTCTTGCGATCGCAGTTTCAAATACTGATGAAAATACAGTATCAATTTTATGTTGATGGCAAAACTTTCTCAGACGAGATGGTGATCCCACTATCCCAGGCTTGATCACAAAAATTCCTCGCCAACCTTGTTGATGACAAGCAGCAAGTTGCCCAAGTGTGGCGACAGATTCATCTAAAGCGATCGCAGTTTTATAACTCGTACTCAATTCCAACATCTGCTGAAATTGTTCAACAGGTAGCGGTTGTTCAATAAATTCGATTTCTAGGGGTAGTTCTCCATTTGCCTTGAGATTGTCGCAAGTCCACAGCCATAAGTTAGCTTCCTCATAGCTGAGTCCACCGTTTGCGTCTAATCGCAGTTTGGTAAAGGCTGGTAAGGTGTGTATCAGTGACTCAAAAATTTTTAGTTCATCAGCGATCGTATATACACCAATTTTCCACTTAAACGTGCGATATCCTTGCTGCCACAACGTTTCCCATTGATTTAAAGCTGCTTCCCCGGCTGGCAATAAGCCACTATAAAATTGGGCATGGGGCATTGGGCATGGGGGAGCCAGTCTTGTGGGCGGCTTTGCCGACTTGAGAGAACTGGCGTCATAGGGCATGGAAAAGAATTCACTCTCCCACGCTGACTCAAAGCCAAATTGACAAGCTGGTAACTTATCTGGAATGGAGAAAATTATCTCGTCTGTAATTTTGTCTGGGAGTTGGCGACAAAAATCTAAGGCTTGTTCTAGGGTTTCGGAACCGAACCAGCTAATGGGGGCGATTTCTCCCCAGCCAAGTTTACCTGATTCATCGGTAAGACGGAGAATAATACCTTCACGAATATTCCAATTTCCGTGATTAGTGGTAAGCGATCGCAAAAATCTTCGCTGATAAGGACGAAATTCAAATCTGTAGTCATTAGTCATTGGTCATTAGTCATTTTCTCTCTATTTCAATGACGCCACTTGCTCCACTTGGGGAGACCCCAAGACCGCAGTGGCTCCCCCATGTCTAATGCCCTAAATCATAAATCCCAAGCCGAACAACAAGCAAGCCCAGAAATGCACTGCTACGGCAATAAATTTACAATTACTAACTTTGTCCGGTTGGTTGTGATTTTCTTGGACGTGGCGGCATAATTTGAAAGCAAAGGGTAAACTCACCCAACTTAGTAATGTCCAAGCCGGAGAAATTCCCAATAGCACAAATAGCAAAGTGAGAGGATAAATACTACCAGTAAACCAAACTAGGAGTTGAGCACCTTTTTGGGTTCCGAGACGGACAATAGGCGATCGCTTGCCTGCCGCTATGTCATCTTTAACTTGGTGAAAGTGCGAGCAAAACAAAATTAAGGTTGTGGCAATCCCAACAATCACTGAGGCTGCTAGACTTGTCATTGACCAAGTTTGGGTTTGGCTATAATATGCTGCCTCCACTGCTAAGGGGCCAAAGGCAAAAAAACAAATAATCTCGCCTAAACCTTGATATCCTAAGCGAAAGGGAGGCCCTTGGTACGTGTAGCCTAAACCGCAGCACAGCAGTATTATACCGATAACAGTTAGGTCTTGTTGCCAAAAGGCGATCGCTAGTATGCCCAGTAACCCCAAACCTAAGCACAAATTTCCTATCCAAAATATTAATGGTTTATTGCCTGTTAAATTCACCAGAGAATGGTGCTTATTTTGGTCAATACCAGTTTCGGAATCAAACACATCATTACTGATATTTTCCCAAGCAAGAATTAAGATTGCCGCAACTACAAAAGTAGAAAATACTACACCATTGAAAATTTTAGTTTCGGAAAATGCTACTGCTGTTCCTACCCAAATGGGCATAATCGCAACGCTATACATTGGCGGTTTAATCGCTGCCATCCATAACTTAGTGTTGGGATATAAAATTTGGTTGGTAGTCATTAGTTGTGATTAATTAAATTACCGGAATATTACTCACACTTGAGATTTTATGATTTAAAGAGACGCTAGATATGGGTGATATACAAACAACTGTCACTTTTACTATGGCTTGTTAACTTTGTGTTGTTAACACTCACCCTCACGTTGCAGTCTCAGGCTTAAACTGTCTTATCATAGTCTGAGAACACCACAAATAAGCCAAACCCTACGCTGGTGAAATAGCAACTTAATATGTTACCTGTAAAAATACGACCACGATTAATTACACTTTAGGAAGTTAACTTAAAAAAAATTTACTATCGTTAAATCCATGACAGTTTTACCATGTCGGAGCAACTTCTTTGTAAAGCACAAAGATTTATATCAGTTTCTGGTAACAGTGCAAGAAAAGTGCGTCAAAAATAATTGCAGACAAATTGTCAGTGTCTCCCAAGAAATTGATTTAGTTGACCCTCTACTTGTATTGGATAAACTTACACAAGTAAATGAAATAAATTTTTACTTTGAGGATAGAGGTAAAGGAGAAGCGATCGCAGCAATTGATGCTGTAGCAAAATTACAGATTGATGGCTCAAATCGTTTTAATCAAACAGAATATTTTATCAAATCTTGTCTAAAAAATATAATTAATTTTGGTAACGCGAACAAACCTTTTTCTGGGCCTCACTTTTTTTGTTATTTCAGCTTTTTTGATAAAAATGCCCAAGTCGATTATCCATTTCCATCTGCTACCATTTTTCTTCCACGTTGGCAAGTAGCTGTAAAAAATCAGCGTTGTATATTAGTAACAAATATAATTATCAATGCAAATGTAAATATTGAAAGATTATTGGAGAATGTGCAAAATAAAATTGAATTTATCCAATCTTTAGAATATTACTCTGCTAATATTGATTGTTTCTCAGCAAACTTCTACAAAAAATCCGTTACGAATGCTGCTCATTTTAAACGTTCAGTAGTATCTGCTTTAGAAAAGATTCGGTCTAGTCATTTAAGCAAAATTGTCTTAGCAGATATATTAGATGTCAAGTCAAGCAACTACTTTGACTTAGTTAAATCATTAAATAATCTTAGACAAAACCATCCTAATTGTTATATTTTTTCTACAAGTAATGGCAAAGGACAAAACTTTATTGGTGCAAGTCCAGAAAGATTAATTAGTATTAATAATCAACAGTTAATCACTGATGCTTTAGCTGGTTCTGCACCACGAGGTAAAACCCCTGCTGAAGATGCAGCTAATGCCAATCGCTTACTAAATAGTGAAAAAGAAAAGCACGAACATTCCCTAGTGCTTGATTTCATTACACAACGCCTATCCCAGTTAGGTTTATTACCGCAAATATTAGCACCACGGCTGCGACAATTATCGAATATCCAGCATTTATGGACACCAATCAGTGCTATGGTTCCTGCTGACATACACCCATTAAAGATTGTTGGACAATTGCATCCTACACCAGCCGTTGCAGGTGCAGCACAAGATGTAGCTTGTGCCGAAATTCGTCGTTATGAAAACTTTGAAAGGGGTTTATATGCTGCACCTTTAGGTTGGATAGATTCTCAAGGTAACTGTGAGTTTATTGTAGGAATTCGTTCAGCATTAATTAATGGCGATCGCGCCAGATTATATGCTGGTGCTGGTATCGTGGCTGGATCTGATCCTGATAAAGAGTTTGCAGAGGTGCAGCTGAAACTTCAGGCGTTACTGAAAGCCTTAGTTTAAAGTTAATTACTAATCTTGTATGCCAGCTAAAGATATTTACCACAATTTTGTTAGAAACGCTCTTGAAAAAGAGAGTTGGCATATTACCAACAATCCATTTTGAAAAAAGAATGCGACAGATATATACGGACATACCTTTGTTCTGTCTGGCTTTCTTAATGCATGAATTTTGTTAGCGCAGCGTTAGCGAGTCCGCGTTCGCTTTTAGCGTCTCGTAGAGAGCGTCATTTTGAATTTTGAATTAGTATTATGTATGATAAGCTAAAAATATTTTAATTTGCATCCTCCAAAAAATAAATCTCTTGTGGGGTGGGCATCTTGCCATTGGTGTCAACTTAAGCCCCAACCCTTTTAACTGGAGTTTAGACTACGAGAGCCAATTGCAAGGCAAAAAATAGGGGGTGTGATTGAACACAGTCCCCCTGTAAGCAGAAACTCACAGAAGAACGACCAACTCTCATCTGCTAATATGAAACGTGCCTTACTAGAAGAATTACGCCCGTGCGGCGTACAGCCTTTTAGGTAGAGCGCATGACGTAACTTTTGAATTGACGGATGCAATATTGCTAACTCGTAACGCTTATAGTTTGGCAGATTTATCGCTATCACCAGTATTTAGACGTAAATGGCCAAGTATCTACGTTCGCGTAGCGTCCCGCAGGGAAGCATTATTAAGATTGCAGACCACAGCGACAGAAATTGATACAGTTATACATCACTACTATTTATACTAAACATACTTACCAAACTTGATATAAATCTTTCTGAGGAGGGACGGACTTACTCAAATCTCACGAGAATATGGAAAAAGTGAGGAGAGCTTGTCATAACCAATAAAACCTGTAGTCTGGAGTTAATAATAATGGCCGATGTGACAAATATAGCTACTAAGCTTGCTGATCTAAAGCTTTTTCAGAATGTTCTGTTGGAAAGTGAGCAAAAGTTAATAGCACAGACGGAGGACAATACGATTTGCGAGCGGCTCGAAAAAATGATAAGCAGCGATCGCGAAAATCTCGGCACCATCGAAGCAGTTATTTCTAAATACGGCAACGCAGCAGAACCTCGCGACATTACTCAACAACATGCCCAGAAGGTAAACCAAATGATGAGCGGCTCCGAGCTAACTCTGTATGACAAGTACTTACAGCTTGAGTTGCTAAAGCATCAACAGACAATGACCGGGCTGGTTCTACACAAGGTTGCCCAGTCCTTGAATGATGACCTTCAAAATTTGATGGAACCGCTCAACCGAGTTAATTTTGAAAATCGTGCTCACCAAGAGATTCTTAAAGGCGTTCTTTACTTCGTCGGAACGCGAGAGATAGCTGGTAAGGAACCTGACATGGGTCTGTGGGCTAGCATTGAACAGGGAATTGCAGCCCTTAAGGGTGCTGTAAGTAGCGCGGTAAGCTAGTAGCAATGAGTGACAGAGGGCGCGTCATTCATGGAGCGTAATAGATTCAGATGATTTATGCTACATTGAAGCATACTTTTCAAGAGTGAATCATCTCTAACTCAAAGCTTCTTGCTCAAAATGGTCGCTTTCTGCGTGAGATGGGCAAGGTACTCGTAGCTTAAAAGTCCGAAGCCGTAATATCTCCCATCCCCTGTATCTACTAATCTTTTTCCCCATGACTTCACTCAACCATTCCGCAACTTTTCCCCCATTCTAGAATCCCCCATCTGGGATGTTTGACTGCAAAGCGTGCCATAGATGCGCTTAGTGGATGTCATCTATTAAGGGAGTCGCTCCTTGATTTTCATTTCGGCGATCGCTTAATCCTTCAACACCAAATTCGCTATACCAGTGCGTATATACATGTTTTGCTATAGCCTGTAACTTCCTCAACTTCTTCGGTTTATAGTTCTGCGGAGGATACCTTCGATCCAGAAAATCCTGCTACAGCAACGATTACGGTTAGCGCTGCTCAAGTGGAGGAGTTGACGCAAAAAGAACAAAGCGATCGCCTCAACCTCGAACGCTTTGTAGAGAGGGCATTTTTTGAGGCAGGTAAAGCACTGGCAGAATTGCGCGTTCGTCCTTGACGTTGCCGGGGGATTGGGAAAACTATTCAGCTCCCAGCAGTTCCTAATCCCTTGCTATAGAATAAATTGCAAGGCTGACTTTATCCATTTTTGATTTACTCAGGCAGCGTAAACAGCAATATCCCTGAAACGCTCAAATAAAAGACGAGGGACTTTTATCATTTGAGTGGTTTCGGAAGATGTGGAAAAAGTGCTAGCTCATAAAAATCGCCTAACTAAAGCCAATGCATCGAAAAAAGTAGGCAAAGCTTTGGAGTACCAAATTGTTTGTTTGATTGTGCAAGAATAAATTATACTTGCTCACAACGGAGGTTAAGAATCAACGAAAAATCAGCATTTATCGTT
Source organism: Nostoc sp. (assembly GCF_036917535.1). Classification (GTDB taxonomy): domain Bacteria; phylum Cyanobacteriota; class Cyanobacteriia; order Cyanobacteriales; family Nostocaceae; genus Nostoc. Next base: position 109,887 of record NZ_JBALDA010000090.1, on the reverse strand, counting down.
TGATTTATTTGCCTACGCCTAAATCCTTGTCAATAAGCATCGACTAATGCGACTTTTTTTGAGTTTGTTGATAATTAGAGGGTCTTGTTGACATGATACGTTTGCCCTGATTTGATGCTGAGTAAACTGCTAGACCCCTAATTAGTTGCTGAAATACTTATGTGCTTATATTTTGTTAAATTTTAAAAACAGTATTTCTTCAGCTGTAAATAGTGGATCACATCAGATTTACACACAAGATTTTAGGCAAAGAAGCTGCTATCTGCTTCCACGTCAAGCCAGCATCATTCGAGAGGAAGATTTGACCATCACAAGTTCCGAAAGCAGCTATATTCCTGAAAGTGGCAAGGGTTCCTGTATTGATATTGTCTTTTAACCACTCCGGTAGCCCTGGCTCACACTTCTCAAATGTGCCTGGCTCATCAAGTAGACGGCGATAGATGGCTGCCTTGCTACCTGATGGCCCCATAGAAACGGTCATCAAAATTGTCTCACCACACACTGCCACAGCTCGTGAGTAATCAGCATGTAGATTTGTGCGATCAAAGCTCCAAGAGTTTCCTCTATCTTGACTAATTGCTAGCCCCTCAGCTGTAGCTGCCAACACGAGATCCCGACGAGCCGGAATGGTTCGTACCTCGTGAACATCTGCATGAAAGTCAATGGTGGGTTGCCATGACTGTCCTTGGTCGTCAGAGCGCAGAATGCCTCCGACATGCACATTTACATAAAGTTCGCCGGATTGACCTACTGCCATCGAACGAACATCTGGAGGTCCTCCCCACGGTGTATACCATTGGGAACGTCCTTCAGCCGCCTCAAAGCAATTGATCCGATTCGTGCTTCCATCGTTAGTAATGCGGAGGAGATGAGCTTGCGACGTTCCTACCAGAACCGCATCCTCGATTGGCAAGATGCAGTTCAATCGCAAATCATTTATCACAGCAACTTGATGCCACTCGCCGTTAGGGTCGCGATGCCATATTGAATTGCGATCGGCGATCGCCCACAGTCCATCCTGGCTCAAGGCAAGAGCAGTGATGGAACAACCTTCAAGTTCTACATACTGTTTGGAGTCAATAAACAGCAAGCCATCAGATGTTCCTGCTATTACTAGAGGTTTAGGCATCGCCTGCTCGGCATTGGCAAAGTCTGTATCTGTTTGCTTGTGCTCAATCGGCTTCACGATTTGCTGTTCCGTCTTGTTCATCATTTGAATCTCCTTAAGTACTGTCATTATTGGTTAACATCAGTCCTACAGCACTCGTTCTCATGTCAACGAACGCTGTCTGATTGACGAGTTTCTTTATTGATGCAAAGCTTTAGATTTGCATAGTCCGTCTAGCTAGAGATACCTGAGCTTCATGTTATTAAGGGCTTTACATGTGTTCATCTTTCTTGAGAAGTAACCTATATAAAGCTTTTGCAGGATTTAAAGCAAAAAGGCAATGGCAGCTAACTGGACTTTAGACTAAAAAAGAGCGATGGCGCTTGTAGTTGTTGTGTAGTTTTAAAACCTCGTTTCCAGCCTCTGACTGAAAATGCTTTTCATTAGCCTGCTTGCCGCAAGTCAAGAGGCAGCAGCCCACCATCAGGCATTCTCAGTCTGCGACTGGGAACGAGACAATGGCGATCGCGCGAGATTGTATACTGGCACTGGTATCGTGGCTAGCTCCGATTTTGACCAGGAGTTTGCAAAGGTGCTGCTGAAACTCCAAGCTTTACTGAAAGCCTTAGTTTAACATTCAAAAAAGGACGTTTTTAAACAGACTATTTGAGTTGATTTTAATTATCCAAAGAATTGTAGGCTTCATTCAGTTTGGTGGCTGACTCTTCTAATAAACGTTGTTCATGAGCATTTCTTGGTAACACCAGTTTGCGCTCAATACCTTGGGAACTAATGATACATGGAAGTCCCAGAACAACTTCACTGCCAATTCCATAGTTAGAATCTGCTCTTACCGATACTGGAAACATTTGCTTTTCATCTCGCAGGATGGTATCAACTAACTGACAAACTACTATTGAGATACCATAGCTAGTATTTCCTTTACGTTCAAAAATGTTATAGCCTCGCTTACGGGTTAACTCTGCATACTCTTCCTGAATTTGTTCTAGTATTGTTCCTTGTGGTATAGGAAATTCAGCTAATGGAATTCCCCCAATAAATGCACTAGACCAAACGACAAATTCACTGTCTCCATGCTCTCCAATCACATAAACATGAACGTCTTGTTTACTAACGTTCAGTTGCTTACCAAGTTGATATCTCAGTCTAGCAGTATCAAGAACGGTTCCCGAACCAAAAATTAGGTTTTCTGCTCTTGTAGAATTGGCAATCGCAATCCGTGTTAATACATCCACTGGATTGCTAACGATAAGTACAATTGAATTCGGTGCAACTCGATCCAATTCTTTCATCGTCGAACGCATGATCTGTGCATTGTCGCTCAACGTATCTAATCGGGTCTGTCCAGGTTTCTGCGGCACCCCAACAGTCACAACAATGATATCAGAATCCACTAAATCTTCATACTGATTTGATGGTAAAATCTCCATGTCTTTAAGTAGGGGAATGCTGTCTTCAATATCCCATGCTTGCCCCTCAGCTTTTGATAAAGTTCGGTCAAAAAGCACGACTGTTACACATTTACCGAGTAGCACTAAAGCATTTGCTACGTCTGCACCTACATTCCCCGCACCAATAATACCGATCTTGGATATTTTGTTACTCATGCGAAATCTACTTTTTTGTAACTGGCCCGACTATAGGACTTTGATTTAATTTTTGAAAACATATTGAGACTTGAAAAGCCCGTTTTATCGGGGTTTTATTTTAACTCTTGTTCAGAAATCAGACATGAGTCCTATATGTGAGAATACTTTACACTAAATCCTGATGAGTAAAAGCTTTAGCATTTGCCCCGGTGTAAGTAGCTACAATATGACCATCGCCAGTCATTTGATATTTGTATGTCACCAATCCTTCTAACCCAACGGGGCCGCGAGGAGGCATTTGTTGTGTACTAATCCCTACTTCTGCGCCGAAACCATAGCGGAAACCATCAGCAAATCGCGTAGAACAATTGTGAAATATATTTGCTGAATTTACTAGTCCAAAAAAATTTTCAACAGATGCTAGATCTTCAGAGATAATGGCATCGGTATGACGAGAACCATATTCGTTAATATGAGCGATCGCATCTTCTATAGAGTCTACAATCTTGATCGACAAAATCAAATCGCTGTATTCGGTTTCCCAGTCTATTTCTGTTGCAGTTTTGATATTAGGTAAAATTTCTAAGGTGCGTTGATCACCTCTTAATTCCACATGGCGTTCTTGCAAAGCTTCAGCAACTTTTGGTAAAAATTCTGTAGCAATTGATTGGTGAACTAGCAAAGTTTCAATTGCATTACAAACAGCCGCATATTGCGCTTTCGCATCGACGGTAATTGGAACTGCTTTAGAAATATCAGCGGCTTTGTCTATATAAAGATGACAAATCCCGTCAGCATGACCTAGTACCGGAATGCGCGTATTCTCCTGTACAAATCTGACAAAGGAATTAGAACCTCTAGGAATAATTAAATCTACATATCTATCTAATTTCAAAAGTTCTAGAGTTTCTTCTCTAGTTGTTAGTAACTGTACCGCATCTGGGTTAACAGCAGTTTGAGATAATCCTTGTTTAATTGCCTTAACTATTGCTTCACAAGAACGCACTGCTTCCTTTCCACATTTGAGGATTACACCATTTCCTGATTTGATTGCTAAAGAAACAATTTGAATCGCCGCCTCTGGACGGGCTTCAAAAATAATCCCCAAAACACCTAAAGGACAGGTGATGCGCTTCAGAACTAAGCCAGTGTCAAGTTCGCGGTGAATCTGGACTTTACCAATTGGATCGGCTAGCTTACCAACATCTCGTACCCCTGCGATCGCATCTCTTAATTTATGTTCATCCAACTGCAAGCGCTTATAAAGTGGTTGGGGAATCCCTTCGGCGGCAGCAGCTTTACAATCAGCAACATTTGCTTGTAAAATTTCATCTTTAGCTGATTCTAAAGCTTGAGCGATCGCCACAAGTGCTTGATTTTTTGCCTCAGTGGAAAGAATTGCTAGCTTACTTGCAGCTTGGCGGGTTTGTCCTGCGATCGTAATTAAGGGAGAGGCAATATTAAGAATAGTCATAGTACAAATCTTTACTTTCTCTTCATCTTATCAATCTCAGGTTATGTTCATCATTCGTCTTCCTCCAATCGGGTGAACCATTTGGGTAATCAATAATTACTCTGATTGGGTGAAGTAAGACTGGATTCAAAACATTTATTCTCTAAACATCAAACATAGGACAAAGAGGCAGTAAGTTGACAACGACAAAAATATTATAAGTATTATTACCGTTTTTATTTGAAAATCCTAAAAATGATTTATGCGTTCCCCAGGCTAGAGAGACATAGTAATATATGTTTCTCTAGTCTTTTACTTAAGTAAGCATTTTATACTGTCATTATTTAAATTTTTCCGAAATTGCAGTGACGATCGCTGAATCTATTGAGTATTGATAGATCAAATACCACTCCTTCACTAGGGAGATCCTATGTCATTGCAATCTGCATTAGATGCCTTAAACCAAAAACGTTATCAAGATGCGGTCGAATTACTCGAACAATTCTGCCGCGATTGCGCTGAACACAATTCTTCAGATTATCTTTCAGCACAGATGTGGCTGATGAAAGCCTATCAAGCCACAGGTGAAATCGAAAAAGCCAAGGCCCTGTGTCAAAAGTTAATCATGAGTGACAATCCACAGGCTTGCAGTTGGGCAGAACAAGCTAGTCAATCCTTCCGTCAACCATCTAACGTTAGCCAAAAAGCTGGTCGTGCGGCTACGACTGAGATGAAATTAGCGATGGGGGGAGTGGGTGGTAGTTTGGCGTTAGCTTCTGGTGTCACCATCACCTTGTTGTTTGGTATGGTGTTGGCTTTAGGTTTGAGCTTAGTATTTATTTTGGGTAGCGATAATCCATTCCAAGGACTAGCGATCGCTATTAGTATTACCCTAATTTTTAATATCGCCGCCTTTTTCTTGTCTCCATTTCTCATGGACTTAACTCAAAGCTGGCTTTACCAAACTCGTTGGGTAGAGTTGGCAGAAGTTGAAACCCTCAGTCCAGAGACAGCTAAAATTATTCGCCAAGTCTGTGAACAAAAAAAGCTGAAAACGCCCCGTTTGGGAATTATTAACGACCAAAACCCCACAGCTTTTACTTATGGCTCATTGCCGAACAGCGCCCGTCTAGTCGTCAGTCAGGGACTTTTCACATACCTCGATGACGATGAAATTGCTACCGTTTACGCTCACGAATTGGGGCACATAGTCCACTGGGACTTTGCAGTGATGACAGTAGCTTCTACCTTAGTGCAAATTTGTTACTTGATTTACAGCACAGCTAGAAGATTTGGGCGCGGCGGTGGTGATAGCAAAATTAAAGATGCGATGCAAACTGCTGCCCTAGTTGCCTACGTGTTTTATATCATCGGTACTTATCTATTGCTGTACCTCTCTCGCACACGAGAATACTTTGCTGACCACTTTGCAGCTGAAAGTACGGGTAATCCCAATGGATTATCCCGCGCTTTGGTGAAGATTGCTTATGGAATATTAGAAGAAGGTTCGCGCACACAAGAACCCAGCCGTTTAATTGAAGGAACTCGTGCCTTGGGTATCTATGACCATAAAGCCGCCGCTTCCACAGGAACCGCCTACCGCATTGCATCTGATACTCAAAAAGTTGGTCGTGTCTTTCTTTGGGATATGTTTAATCCTTGGGGTTGGTGGATGGAGTTAAATTCCACTCACCCCTTGACAGGTAAACGAGTTCGTGCATTAAGCACATACGCCGAACAATTGGGTTTACCAACCGAGTTTGATATGGGGCGAGTTATTGGAGAAGGTAAAAGTCTTAATAAAAGTAGACTTTACGGCAACTTCTTTTTAGATGTTGTATTGTACGGCGCTGAAACAATTGGTTTCTTTGTTGGTTTGGTAATGGGTGTAATTCTGTGGTCGAGTTCTCCAAACACAGGTTTAGTATTGGGTGCGCCACTAATTGGCTTAGGGATCGGAATTCTTATCAAAGCCTTGGTGATGTTTCCTGATTACAAGCAAGCACCAGAAACCGATATTCTCACCTTGATGTCAGACCCTTATGCCAGTCCGTTACGCGGACAACCTGCAAAACTGCAAGGTCAACTTATTGGTCGTGGCGACGCTGGTTATAAATTTGGTTCCGATTTAAAAATTCAAGATCGTAGCGGAATGCTTTATCTGCATTACGCCTCACGCTTTGGCCCTATCGGCAATTTCCTGTTTGGGATGAAGCGAGTCCAAAGCTTGATTGGCGAACAAGTTGGCGCTGTGGGTTGGTTCCGTCGAGGTGTTGCGCCTTGGATGGATTTGATTCAACTTCAGAGTGAAAATGGCACTATTGTTAACAGTTACTATCGCTTCTGGTCATTCATCCTTGGCGGTGGATCGATTATCCTGGGAGTGGTCTTGACTATGTTTTTGAGCCGTAGCTAGCTGAGTTTCTAGGCTGCTGTCAAAGCATTTCTCAGTCCATCCAAGCTTTAATTTGTCAGGAGGTGGTTAGTAGCTGCCTCCGTTTTTTATTAAGGAGGTAGGGAACAGGACATGTTTTGGCGTACGCATTTGTTATTTCGGGGTACGCATTTGTTATAGCATTTTGCATCTAAATGAAGTACATCCTTACCCCCCTTAATCCCCCTGATGTATTGGGGGGAAATGAGATTTCCGGTTCTCTCCCCTTTACAAGGGGAGGGTTAGGGTGGGGTAAAACCTTGGTTAATCAGCTATTTCAGACTTGTGTGTACACCGTAGGAGGGTTAGGGAGGGGTATTTTTGTACTTTATTAACTTGCAATCATACTGTATATCGGCGATGCCTGCGGTGGGCTACGCCAACGCATTTGCTACCAAAAGCTTAATTGGGTATTAAACTTGTTTGCTACCTTTGGTAAGGTTCGCTACCACATTCACCAACTCTTCTGGCTCAATTGGCTTGGATACATGAACTTGGAATCCAGCTTGCAGAGCGAGCCTGTGTTCTTCATCTCTAGCAAATGCCGTTAGTGCTACAGCTAGAATCTTCTTCTCTTGCTCTGCTTCCTGCGCTCGCACTTTCCGAATCAGAGAATAACCATCCTCACCTGGCATTCCAATATCACTGACTAGAACATCTGGTTTTAATCGTTCGAGCGATTCTAAGGCTTTACCTACTGAGCTAACCGCTGTCACCTGCGCTCCCGACTCTTCAAGAACAAAGCTAATTAACTCCTGCGTATCGGTATTGTCATCGACAACGAGTATTTGCAAGCCGTTGAGTATTGATTTATCGACTTTTACTTCACTCTTTTTAATTAAAAGCTCTGGTTGCGGTTCTACTAGAGGTAACAACACTGTAAATGTTGCTCCCTGTCCTTCCCCTTCGCTAACTGCATAGACTGTACCTGAGTGCATTTCTACTAAGTGATAGACAATTGCTAGCCCCAACCCCAAACCATTGTCTGTTCTAGTAGTTGTGCTATCAGCTTGACGGAAGCGTTCAAAGACATAAGGTAGAAAGTCAGCACTAATTCCCTTACCTGTGTCAGAGACGGTTATCTGAACATTTGAGTTTACCTGTTCTAAATATACTTGAACTCGCCCTCCGTTAGGTGTGAACTTGACGGCATTAGAGAGCAAATTCCAGACTACTTGTTGCAGGCGTTCTGCATCACCCATAACTTGACCAACTGAGGAATCAAGATGATATTCAACTTGAATATTCTTAATTTCAGAGGTGGGATGTACAGCTTCAATTGCCGCCTGAATTATAGGCACAAGGTCAATTTTACGAATATTTAGGCGAATTTGACTTTGTACAATCCGCGAGATATCCAGGATATCTTCAATCAGTTTTCTTTGAAGTTTGGCATTCCGGTCGATTGTCTCCAATGCCTTAGAAGTATTTGCTTCGTCCAATTTTCGAGTACGTATTAGTTGAATCCAACCCAGTATAGAATTGAGGGGTGTACGAAGTTCGTGGGAAACGATCGCTAAAAACTCTTCCTTGATGCGGTTAGCTTCTTGGGCTTGCTGATAAAGCTGGGCATTTTCAATGGCGAATGCTGCTCGTTGAGCAAGTTCTTTAGCCATTTCTAGGTCTACAGCAATGTAATAGCGTTCTGGTTGTGCAGACGCAAATAAAATTGTCCCCAGCTTGTGTTCGCGTACTGACAGTGGGACTACCATCTGAGACTTAACTTCGAGTCGGCGCAGCAGACTGAAGTGTTCCTTGGACGAGGAATTTTTCTGTAATGAAGATTCAAGAATGTTTGTAACCAGTTCCGGCTTACCAGTCCGTAAAACTTTCGCTGGGCCATAATCAGCATCAACAGGAATTGGATAGCGTTCTTGGAGTTCTCGGATCAGTGCTTCCTTTGCTGGTTCTGATGCGGCAATAACTGGGTTAGTGAAGACTGCCAAATTATTTTCGATCACATCCACAATACACCAATCGGCAAGAGTAGGCACTGCTAATTGCGCGACGCTTTTTAGGGTAGTGCGATAATCCAAGGAAGATGCCAATACACGACTTGCTTCAGCTAAAAAATTAGAGCGCTTCTCTGCTGTTTCGGCTGCAATTCGGGCGGCTTGCTCAATGTCAAATAACTGCTGGCGCTGCAACTCCAAATGCTTACGCTGGCTAATGTCACGCATTAGCCAGCGCAGAGCAACTGGCTGATTTTTTTCGTTACGGACGGTAACTACTGTCAAAGCTACATCAAAACAGATTTTTTCTCGTGGTTGTAAACACACTTCCCATTCCCCGCCTCGGTCGAGCTGCTGCAACTGAGTTAGGTAATTAAAAAAAGCTTGATGATCTGACTGAGCGATGAAAGTAAGCAGCGGTTTACCAACCAAAAATCGCTGTAAAACATTGAGATGTATGCTAGCAGCACGATTAGCTTCCAGGATAATGCCGGATGTATCAGTTACCAAGTAACCATCAGGTGCAAAATCAAATAATTCTTGGTAGCGCTGGCGCTCCTTCTCTACTGCGATTCGTGTTGCTTGTAGTTCCTCAAAGGCAATTTCTAGTTCTTCTAAAGTGATTTGAAGTTCTTCAAAAGCTTCTGATGTCAGCTCTTGCTGTGAAGGAGGCTCACTTGCACTCTTTTGCACTAATCCCGTTAGGCGTGAGCGCAATATCTCTATTTGTTGACTGAAATCGTCTACATCCATGTTGCTCACACTTTGCAAAGATTAAAAAGTGTATGTTAGATAAAGTATCGCCAATTACAGCAGATTGCAAGTTAATCAAGTACAAAAATACCCCTCCCTAACCCTCCCCTTGCAAAGGGGAGGGAACTAGATTTCCGGTCTCCCCCCTTTACAAGGGGGGATTAAGGGGGGTAAAGGATGAACTTCCTTCATTTAGATAGATGCAAAATGCTATATAAACCAAATGTACCTCAAAGGCCCATCTCAAAACTATTGCTCAAAAAATAGAGCTTTGCCTTGACAACCTGAGTTCTACAAAGTGAATTAGAACATAATATAGTCATCTCGACCTCTGACACTCTATATTTTAAAAATAAAGAATTCATCAAGAAATCCACCTAGAGTATTGTATAGCAATAAACATATAAATAGATTTAAGCAAATATTTTTATAGCTTAAGGAGCATCTGATGGTTACAACAGCAGTACCAGAAGAATAAGTCAAAATTGGTACAACCAAGTTGCTGATTAAGAATGAGTGGGTAAGTAGTGTAAGCGATGTCTACGAAGGGCTACGCCTACGCCAATTTGAAACAATCAACTCTACTACAGGCGAGGTAATCTATCTTTCTAGTTCTCAGTCCTCCTAAAATCTGAAAAAAATTGGTTTGATGAGGATAACCAACATGATATTTGATACAACGTAGGCATGATAAATAGATTATGCACACAACCCTAAGAAAATTCTGATGATAAATGCGATCGCTAGTAGATTTTGCCAGCTGATGGCTGAGAGAAAAAGCCCGATTGGCAGATATGACTCAAAAAACAAAATCAAGCGTTCCTTAGCACTGTATACCTGCATAGGATTAGTAAGTGGAATTCTGGTATTGTTATTAATCGCGTCCCCAGGAATAGCGCAAAAACCACAATTCCAACAACCGTTATTAGTAGCTACACGAGTTATACCGCCCTTTGTGATACCAGACAAAGGTGAGCTATCGGGATTCAGTATCGACCTCTGGCGCAGCATCGCTAACCAAATAAGTGTAGAGTTTAAATTTATTGAATATTCCTCTGTGCCGCAACTGCTTTCTGCTATTAAGGAAAGCAAAGCCAACTTGGGAATTGCAGCTATCTCGATTACAGCCGAACGCGAACAGAATTTTGATTTTTCATTACCTATTTTTGCTGGGGGGCTGCAAATTATGGTGAGAAACGCAGAGAACACCAAAAATGCCTTCCCAAATCTTTTACAATTATTTTTCTCTACTAGTCTTTTGCAGGTAATAGGCATTGCTCTGCTACTAATTGTGGTAGCAGCCCATATTATTTGGTTATCTGAACGTCATCACAAAAATGGGATGATTCCTAAATCATACTTTCCTGGAATTTTTAAAGCCTGTTGGTGGGCAGCAGCCACATTAGCAACCCAAGCTGACGAAATGCCCAAGGGAGTAATGGGACGCTTAGTAGGTATTATCTGGATGTTCATTGGAGTACTTTTTGTTGCTTACTTTACAGCCAGCGTGACTACCTCATTAACAGTGCAACAACTTCAAGGTGATATCAGGAGCATAGACGATTTACCCGGCAAGATAGTGGCTACAACTGCGGGTAGCACAGCCGCCACATACTTGCGAGAACATAAGATTTCAATTCTAGAAGTCCCCAATATTGAGCAAGCTTACAATGCTCTGCAAACAAAAAAAGCTGATGCTGTGGTGTTTGATGCGCCTGTACTCCTCTTCTATGCTGCCAATGAAGGCAAAGGGAAGGTAGAGATTGTTGGCAGTATCTTGCGTGAAGAAAGCTACGGCATCATCCTGCCCAATAACAGTCCCTACCGCAAACCAATTAATAAAGCTCTGCTGAGTCTCAAAGAAAATGGCACTTATCAATCGCTATATGATAAGTGGTTTGATGCTAAAAAATCTTGAAGAAGGGAATGGATAATGAGGAGTAGAAATTGGGGAGCTTGAGCCTTTGAACCTGAAGGTTGAGCCTTTGAACCTGAAGGTTGCACCTTTGAACCTGAAGGTTGAGCCTTTGAACCTGAAGGTCGAGCCTTTGAACCTGAAAGTTGCACCTTTGAGCCTGAAGGTTGAGCCTTTGAGCCTGAAGATTGCACCTTTGAACCTGAAGGTTGAGCCTTTGAACCTGAAGGTTGCACCTTTAAGCCTGAAAGTTGCATCTTTGAGCCTGAAGGTTGCACCTTTAAGCCTGAAAGTTGCATCTTTGAGCCTGAAGCTTTAAGTTATAATACCAATTTGAAGCCCCACTTCCTACTCTCTACTCCCCACTCCCTTCTTGAGCAAGTTGAGCTTTTGCCTGTTGCCAGAGAGTTTCTAGCTCATTCAAACTGTAATCAGAAAGAGGACGGTCAACAACTGCCTCCATTTTTTCTAATCGCCGGACAAAGCGCTGATTTGTGCCTTGCAAAGCGGTGCTGGGGTCAAGATTATGCCAACGCGCTAGCTGAATAACTGCAAATAGTAAATCGCCTAATTCTGCTTGTTGTCGTTCGGGTGTTTCCTCAGCTAAAGCCTGCTGAAACTCTCCCAACTCCTCATGAAACTTATCCCAGACACCCTGAATATTTTCCCATTCAAAACCAATTGCCGCAGCCTTTTGAGAAATCTTCATTGCCGCCGTCAGTGGGGGAAGAGTACGTCCATAACGAGCGAGTTTAGCACTAAATTTTTGCACGTCTGGAGATGCTTCGCCCTTTTCCGCAGCTTTGATTTGTTCCCAATTTTGCCGCACCTCATCCACACTGGTCACTGACACATCACCAAACACATGAGGATGACGGCGAATCAACTTTTGGGAAATCCCCTGAGTGATTTCTTTGAGAGAAAATTGCCCAGATTCACTAGCGATTTGGGCTTGTAATACTACTTGTAATAATAAATCGCCTAACTCCTCGGCGATCGCACTCTTATCCCCACTCTTTATCGCGTCCACCACCTCATAAGCTTCCTCAATCACGAATGGAGTCAGCGTTTCGGCAGTTTGAGCCAAATCCCAAGGACAACCACCATCAGGCGATCGCAACTTCGCCACCACCTCAATTAATTCTTGCAACGCCCCCAAAGTCTCAACTTTGTCATTTGTCATTTGTCATTTGTCCTTTGTCGTTCTACCGTTGCTCTTTCTGGTAACTGTAGCTCGACGATTACCGCGATTTGTAACTTTCCGCTTCTTAATTTTGCCACTAGGAAGCAACCCTCGAACTCCCTGTTTTTGAAAGCGCTTGTATGCCGAACCGCCCCAATCGCTGAGAGAATGACTCATTGCACCGAGTTCCAACCCCAAAAACAGAGCGATATATTCAGTATCGTATTGCATGAGCGATCGCCCCACAGTTCCACCCAAATCCTGCCAACTAAAACTCAGATTCCACAACCTTTGGGCAATTACCAAAACGAAAATTGCCAAAATTGCAAGCAAACACCCCAGATAAAGTATCCGCAGAATCGTGCCGATAATCGGCCCGTGGGATAAAAAAGAACGATGGCGGAGACTTTTTTGATAAGGTAGCCAAATCCAGCGCAAGAAACCCCAGCGTTGGAATTGCACAGAGTAAATATCCAAATCAGGGCCAAACATCAGTCCGCCAAACAGAAACCCGCCTGCAACCAACAAAGTCGCATTGCTACTGCGAGTCTGCCAGAAAGTAACGCCCGCCACGAACGGCAGAGCATACATAGTAATGCGATCGTGCGTCCGACCAGAGGGCATCCTAAATTGTGAGTAACTGAATACTGAGTCAGTATAAGAGAAAAAAAGATTTTCTTAAAACTTTTGGCGCAATGCGAAATGTTTTGCTATATTAATTAAGAATTAGTCAAACGGGCGGTTAGCTCAGTTGGTAGAGCGCCTGCCTTACAAGCAGGATGTCATCAGTTCGAGTCTGGTACTGCCCATTCACCAAAAGTCGCTACTTGGCGGCTTTTTTAGTTGGCAGCATAATCTTGCCACCACGATATAGGGTAATATTAATAGTCTGATTGGAGCCGATATCTTGCTCCAGAACAAGAAAAATTGGGTATCCCTTCCCTGCGGGACACTACGCGAACGACTGCGCTCAGGGCAAGTGGGGATTGGGGAGAGTGGATAGAGAAACTCCGTGCTAATTACTTTGCTCAGAAGGGCGACACACCGACTACCCAATTTACTTGGAGAAATGATTATGATGCGACCTTCAAAAACCTCAAGGGGGAAGTGATACCAATTCAAAATTCAAAATGACGCTCTCTACGAGACGCTAAAAGCGAACGCGGACTCGCTAACGCTGCGCTAACAAAATTCATGCATTAAGAAAGCCAGACAGAACAAAGGTATGTCCGTATGTATTTGTCGCATTCTTTTTTCAAATTGGTATGACTAGTACTTCACTCATCGCCCCTGCCACATCAACTCCTGCTAATAGTCGCAGCCGCAAACGGACTTGCGAAAAATTACAGCTATTGGCTGAACTTGCAGGAATAAAGGTCAATCTCAAGCCTTACATTGGCAACTATGGTAACTCCCAAACTAAGCCACGAAATATCCCAAGCGATGAGCAGATAATCCAAGTGCGATCGCTTTTCGATAACTCCCTCTCATGGCAATGGGCTTATGGGATAATGGCAACCTACGGACTTCGTGACCATGAAATATTTTTTTGTAAAATTTCTTCTACTTCACCTCAGAGGATGTCTGAAAAGTTTTTAATGGGTGATTTTAATCACGCAAGTTGTTTGAGCATCAGACGAATCATCGCAATGTGAACAAAGGTTTTTGTCGTACATCAACCTCCAGCTTCTTCATCGGCACTGCCACTATATAAAAACCGCAAACGATTACCAGTCTGCGGTTTTGTAGGGTATACATGACAAGTACCAAGATGTTGAGGAGCCGTGTGAACTGAAAAGTTCAAGCACGGTTTTGAAGACCAGCAGGATTGGTGACAGTCTCGCTGAGTTTAATCAACTGAATACACCATAAATGTAAGGTGGGCAAAGCTTTGCCTACTCTACAAAACTTAATGATGGTGGTGATGATGCCCAGCTAGTTGAGGATTAACTGCCAAAGTTTGGTCTGACAACAGCTGTGCAATATGACTATCAGCCCATTGGGCTGCCATAGCCAAAAATTCTGGATGGTCGTTGACACAAGCCATTTGCACGTAGTTCGTACCAGGATGCTGTTTTTCCAAAGCATGGATGATATGGTGTACATCCAATAAAGTTTCGTGGTTTTCTGTGGCAAAGCCAATTGGCATAAAAATTACCACTTTTGCACCTAATTGAATCAGGTTATTTGCGGCTTGCTCGGCGTTTGGCTGTGTCCAATCAATTAAGGGCGTATCATGATTGAGCCAACCCACGGAGATTAAGGGAAAGCGGTTAATCAACTTATCCCGAACCAAATCGTACAGCGCTTGACTTTCGGTAATCCCAGAAGTAAATCCTTTCGCTTTGTGGGGACAGCCGTGATTCATTAGCACAATGCCGATTTGAGAAGGTAGGTAAGCTGCGGCTAAATCAGCAGTAATTTTTTCTTCAACCAGATGAGCCATTAAATCGATATACGCTGGTTCGTTGAAGAAAGAAGGAATGTAGCGCTGTGCTTTAACCCAGTGTTCTCCACCATCAGTCAATTCAACCAGAGCATTGTTAACTTGCTCGATCGCAATCCCACTAGTAAAGATAGAATCAACAACTAGCAGTGGATAAATTAGCAGCTTCTCGAAGCCTTGGTTTTTGATTTCTGCCAAGACTTGATTAGGTAGAAAAGGAGCGCAGAAGTTAAAAGCCTTGAAAACTTGGACATTCTCGCCCCATTTTTCTTGTAAATTCTTCTCAATCCCAGCCCGTTGCTGCTCAAAAATGGCGTTGTGTGGGGAAATAAAATCGTGATGTGTGTGTCCCCACTCGTGGCGGTCAAATAGCGCCAAAAGCTTTGCCAAAGGGGGATAAATCCAGGTTGGTACTGGTGCGAATTTTGCTGTCAGTAGATTTAAAGCCTGTTCGTTATAGTTGGCGAAATCTTCGTAGCTTTCGACTTCGCCGTAGCCCATAAGCAATACGGCTACACGGTCTTTACCTGATAGATGCTCGTGGGTGTGTTGTACTTTTTCCGGCGTGGCAACCACAATTAGTTCCTCAATATAACCAGAGTGCAGAGAAATATAAAGTCAGGGAATAGTTTGTACATTTCCCCACTAGTAACTTATTATCCCATCCAGGGGGATAGGATAGGTGGGGAAATCAAGATAATACATCAAAAGACATACAAAACTTACGTAGGGCATTGGGCATTAGGCATTGAACCAATGCGGCATCTGCTATATTGCTGGAATAGCGAAAGTGTTTAAGATGCCAAAAAGCCGCGTTTTCAGTGAAATTAATTTGGTGCAGGTTTTTGTCAAATGCGTTTATCCAGATTTAAGTCTTCAACAATTCCCAACATCAAGTTGAGAGTCTCAAAATATTCTCTTAAAGGCGCAAAGCTTAACACACTTTTATATAGATTAGGGTCAAATATATTATTTTCTATTGCTTCTTCAATGGCTATGTATATCATGTCATCAACAAAGGAAATATAAATATTTCTATTGGTTTTCTTGCGAAAGTTAACTATTTTATCCATTAAACTAGTAGATAAGACATAGCGTGCTTCTATTTGGTCATCACCATAAATAGTGAAAAATTTAGCAAATTCTGGATCTTCTAATTTAATTAGCTGTTTTTTAGCATGATTAAGAGCATGAATATTAGCGTTGATAACTTTTGGTTGAACAATTGTAACAGTTTGCAGACTTTTGTGAAACTTAGCTTTAAAAAATAATCCTTTAAATACTACACTTGCACGGGTAAATTGATTTTTAAAAACTTCACCTTCAAATTTTTCATATTCAACATTTTTACCTTGCAAAACACTACCAAATATATATGGAATTATCTTTAATAATCTAATAACTAAAAAAAATGAATAAGATATAAATGGTGGAATAATAGTAAGATGATACAACCTATACCAATTTAAGTAAATTGTGTCTTTTTGCAAAATAGTAACTGATGGAATATCTAAAGGATTTGTCCGAGAGTGTTTCAATTCTGATTCTGCGCGAATATTAGAAAAGTGGATATCAACACCATGAACTCTGCCATAAATATAATCATTTTGTATAATATTATTTGATTTTATGATTCCTTGAAACAACTGGCTGTGATTAAAGCTATCTGTAATATTTTTGATATCTCTGACTGAAGAATGATATATATACTTTAATCTTCGTTTTTCATCAATAAAAGTAAATATTTTTTCGGGTATTTTTAATTTATATGGGCTAGAAAATGTTTCAAATGCTGCGCTATAAAAAGTTATCCAAATCCAAAAAATGAATAAAAAACCTAACAAATAGCTAAAGAAGAAAAATATAAATAGAAATGGTATTGCTATTATTGTTTTAGATTTAACTTCAAAAAACAAACTATTTTCATTAGAAACTTTAAGAAGATAAGATATAACTGGAAACAGCCTAACTAAGACAATTGCAACAAATAAAAAAACTAAATGAGCAGTAAAAATAGATAATAAAACTTGTTTCCTACGAGATTCAAATACTTTTAATTCGTTCAACAAATTCTTTTGACAAAATACTTTGAATTCTTTTAATGTTTTTGGTGTAAATTTTTCAATAGCTGGTTCGGGTTCTTCTGACAAGGTTTCGCTTGGTGGTTGTAGCTTAACTTCTGATGCAATGGGGTTTTGGGAAGTTGCAGATACATCAATATTATTTGTAAATAGGTCTGTAAATAAAAGTTGCTTTGCCCATTTTCTCGTTGCTTCGTCTTCATTAATCAGGAGTTGCTGACAAAGAGCGATCGCTTGATTAATTTGCCCGTTTTCTTGATATGCTTTTACCAGCCATTTATGTGCTAGCAAATAGTGTTTCGTAGCTGGAGAAGCAGCTTGACAAAAAATCTTTAATGCTTGGATTGCTTTTTGATAACGTTTTTTAGTAATAGCTTCATATCCAGTGTTTATCAGTTCAGTTGCTTGTGCAGGAGTAAGTGAACTTTTAGTTGAATTTATTGATGATTTTTGTGCTGTAGGTTTAGCTTCTGGAAATATTTCGGCAAAATAATATTGTGCCAATATCTGAGTTGTTTGATGTTTACTGTTGCTCAATTCTTGGCATAAGTTAGTTGCTTTATCAAAGCGTCCATTGTAGAGATATGCGTCTAAAAGTAATACTTGTGCGTATAAATACTCTTTTGTATTATGTTCTGTATTATTTTGAAAAAACTTTTCTAAGCCCTGAAGTGCTAAATTGTAATTTTTGTATTCTAATAGTTTAGCTATTCCATTTAATAATTCCTGATTTTGTGCAGAATTTGATTTTGACATATTTTTTTAAGTTTACTTATGATTTATTTTAATATTTACGTTGTTTTTTGCTTGTAAATTAGCTTGAAACTGTAATTTTAATTGATATTTCATCCACGAAGCTATAATATTTGTTGGAAACATTTCTACAGCGTTATTATATTCAGTTACGGCAGAGTTATAAAATCTTCTAGCGGCAGAAAGTTGTTCTTCTACTTCACTTAAGGAATATTGTAATTTGATAAAATGGTCGTTTGTTTTTAATTCAGGATATGCTTCAAATACTATTATAATTTGGCTTAATATTCTCGAAATTTGGTCTTCTACAGCAACTCGGCTATTGTCGCTTAAACTCTTTGAGGTTGCTTTACTTCTAAGTCTGCTAATTTCTATCAATGTTTTTTGCTCAAATTGCATATATATTTGAGCTAAGGTAACAAGTCTAGGTATTAAATCACTTCTTTTTTGCAGAATTACATCAACAGTAGAAAATGCATTACTAACTTGATTCTTTTTTTGGATTAAACTATTATATATAAGAACAAAAATAATTAAGACTAAAATTACAAAGCTAATGATAAAAATAAACATTTGACTGATTAAGTTAATCTTAAGATTATTTATAATCTAAATTATTATTTTTTTAAATAGTATTCTTTCGGAAAAAGCTGTGAAAAGGCTATAATCTTTTCAGTAAAAATAAGGTAATATATAAGATTATTACTTGATTTTTGAAAAAGCTCTGTATATCGGAAGAGTAAAAAAATCAAAGGTAATGTTAGAAATGAATATAATTGTTTGCCCTGGAATTCATCAGCCAGAGTTAACTGAAAGCTTTAGAGTAGAATTGTTAGATTTAGTCGGTAATAGCGCGATCGCTCCTAATACCGCAAATATACTGGTTTATCCGGGAAGAGATGTTTTAGTTTTATCAGCCTTGCATATTTTGCAGTTTTTGCGCCTTAGCGTAGCTCATTGCAGGTATCGCTTAATCGACTCTCTAGAATCACCAATTATATTCATTAGCTTTAGTGCTGGCGTAGTTGGGGCAATAGGGGCAGCACATTTGTGGCAACTCTTAGGTGGTCGTGTGAAAGCGTTTATTGCTATAGATGGATGGGGAGTACCACTACAGGGAAATTTTCCTATTCATCGGATGAGTCATGATTATTTCACCCATTGGAGTTCATGTTTGCTAGGTAGTGGGCAAAATAACTTTTATGCAGAGCCAGCAGTGGATCATTTGTCCATTTGGAAATCTCCCCAAACTGTACAAGGCTGTTGGGTAGATTCGTCCATTGAGATTATTCCACCCAAAGGTCGTCTGACAGCAGCTGAATTTTTGCTTATGCTGTTAAAACGCTATGAAGCAAATTAATCCGGACAATGAAGTAAGTAAACGGGAGTTAAAAGTGAGGAGTTAGGAGTGATGAAGGCAAAAGGTTACAGGTGACAGGAGATAGTCAAGAAAAATTATCCCCCATGCCCCATGCCCTATGCCCCATGCCCCATACCTCATGCCCCATCTACCTAAAGAAAGTATCTAATGTTTCCAACTGAACCTGCTGCTGTTAATAACGGCTTTGGCGCACTACTAAAAAACCGTGGTTTTATGCTCCTGTGGATTGGGCAACTGCTGTCCCAGTTAGCAGATAAGGTCTTCTTCGTTTTGCTGATTGCTCTACTGGAGAACTACCCACCGCTTCCAGGGTTGGCACGAAACTCGATGTACTCAACCTTGATGCTGTCGTTTACGATCCCAGCAATTTTGTTCGGCTCTGCCGGTGGTATCTTCGTTGACCGCTTGCCAAAAAAGCTGATTATGGTTGGCTCAGATATTGTGCGGGGAATATTGACGCTGTGTCTTCCCTTATTGCCACGACAGTTCCTAATTTTGTTAATCCTGACTTTTGGCATTTCCACAGTGACGCAGTTTTTTGCACCAGCCGAGCAAGCAGCCATTCCCTTATTGGTGAAGCGAGAGAATTTGTTGGCAGCCAATGCGCTGTTTAGCAGCACGATGATGGGAGCTTTAATTGTTGGCTTTGCAATAGGAGAGCCGATTTTAAGTTTGGCAAAAAGCTTTATGGGAGAAGAATACGGCCAAGAGTTTGTGGTTGGTGGACTATACATATTATCAGCTGCAATTATGCAGCCGATAAAGTTTAAAGAACCCAAACAACCAAAGGAACATCGGGTATCAAATCACCTTTGGTCTGAATTCACTGAGAGCCTGCGCTATCTCAAGAAAAATCCTTTGATATTGAACGCCATGCTGCAACTGACAACTTTATATTGCGTGTTTGCAGCCTTAACGGTGCTGACGATTCGATTAGCCGAGGAGTTTGGTCTAAAAGAAAAACAGTTTGGCTTTTTCTTGGCAGCAGCAGGGGTGGGTATGGTATTTGGTGCGGCAATTTTAGGTAACTGGGGTGAGAAATTGCATCGCAAGCCCCTACCTTTAATTGGATTTTTGATGATGGCACTAGTTTTAGGGGTGTTCACTTTTACGCACAACTTGTTGCTGGCGCTAGGACTCTGTGCATTTTTAGGTGTAGGTGCTGCCTTAATTGGTGTCCCTATGCAAACTTTAATTCAACAGCAAACACCACCTACCATGCACGGTAAAGTATTTGGCTTTCAAAATCATGCCGTTAATATCGCTCTGGCGTTACCTCTGGCCATTACTGGGCCCTTAACTGATGCTCTCGGCTTGCGAATTGTGCTTGTAGCAATGAGTGTTGTTGTCGTAGTTGTCGGTGTTTGGGCTTGGCAAAATACCCGCAAAGTCTTGCAAGACGTAATTTAATTAATGTAGGCTAATAATCTAGCTTTATATTTAATATATAAAATTCTTGAAATTTAATTGGACTTTTCAATTAAAATGAAATCTTAACTACAGAATTCAGCATTAATTTTAGCTATAGTCTGAGGTTTGGCCGTGCGTTCACTAAGTGTCTCCGTAGGAGAATCGCTTTCCCAAATTAGTCTCCCACAAACCGAGAATCACAAACAGTCTCGTACTTCTAGCTTGCCAGTCGTACCCAAACGTGCATCTGGCGGTTTTGCTCTGCTTGACAGCCTTCATCGCCACGGAGTTGATTATATTTTTGGTTATCCGGGTGGGGCAATTCTACCAATTTATGACGACCTGTATAAGGTGGAAGCAACTGGTGCTATGAAGCACATTCTCGTGAGACACGAGCAAGGTGCAGCCCACGCCGCTGATGGATATGCCCGTGCTACAGGTAAAGTAGGAGTATGCTTTGGTACTTCTGGGCCAGGAGCAACTAATTTGGTGACAGGCATCGCCACAGCCTACATGGATTCAATCCCGATGATTGTGGTTACAGGACAGGTAGCACGTCCGTCAATTGGTACAGATGCGTTTCAAGAAACTGATATTTACGGGATTACCCTACCAATCGTCAAGCACTCTTATGTGGTGCGCGATCCCAAAGATATGGCGCGAATTGTCGCCGAAGCCTTCCACATCGCTAGTACTGGGCGTCCGGGGCCAGTTTTGATTGATGTCCCCAAAGATGTAGCATTAGAAGAATTTGACTATGTACCTGTAAAACCAGGTTCAGTGAAATTACGCGGTTATCGTCCCACGGTGAAGGGAAATCCCCGCCAAATTCATGCTGCGATCCAGTTGATTACTGAAAGTCGCCGTCCGCTATTGTATGTAGGTGGTGGTGCGATCGCAGCTAGTGCCCATGAAGAAGTCAAACAACTAGCTGAATTATTCGATATCCCTGTCACCACAACCTTAATGGGGATCGGTGCTTTTGATGAACATCATCCCCTCGCTTTGGGAATGTTGGGGATGCACGGCACTGCTTACGCTAACTTCGCTGTTAGTGATTGTGACTTGTTGATTTGCGTCGGCGCTAGATTTGATGATCGCGTTACAGGCAAGTTAGACGAATTTGCCTCCCGCGCCAAAGTTATTCACATCGACATCGATCCGGCAGAAGTCGGCAAAAACCGTATTCCCGAAGTGCCCATCGTCGGCGATGTGCGGAATGTGTTAGTAGACTTGTTGCGCCGCTGTAAAGAAATAGGGATTAAGGCTACACCTAATCAAAACCAAGAATGGCTGAATCTAGTTAACCGTTGGCGCGATGAATATCCTCTAATAGTGCCGCAGCATTCCGACAGCATTTCACCCCAAGAAGTAATTGTAGAAGTTAATAGCCAAGCACCCCACGCTTTCTACACAACAGATGTCGGACAACATCAAATGTGGGCAGCACAATTCCTCAAGAATGGCCCAAGGCGCTGGATTTCTAGCGCTGGTTTGGGAACGATGGGTTTTGGCTTACCTGCGGCAATTGGCGCGAAAGTGGCGTTTCCTGATGAAGAAGTCATCTGTATTAGTGGTGATGCTAGTTTCCAAATGTGTTTACAGGAACTAGGAACAGTTGCACAGTATGGAATAAATGTCAAGACAATAATTATCAACAACGGCTGGCAAGGGATGGTGCGCCAGTGGCAGCAAGCCTTCTATGGTGAGCGTTACTCATGCTCCGACATGGAAGTAGGGATGCCAGACGTGGAGTTATTGGCAAAAGCTTATGGCATTAAGGGCATGATAATCAGCGATCGCAGTCAATTAAAAGATGCGATCGCCGAAATGCTGGCACACAAAGGGCCAGTAATCTTAAATGTCCATGTCACCAGAGACGAAAACTGCTATCCAATGGTAGCTCCTGGTAAGAGCAACGCTCAAATGGTCGGCTTACAGAAGCAAGCACCGAAAGCGGCAGCCGAGCCAGTGTATTGTAGCCATTGCAATGCTAAGAATGCTCCTACTCACAATTTTTGTGCTGAGTGTGGGACAAAGCTGTAACGCTTTTTGATAATTCTTTTGATAATTCAGACTAGAGAGGTAGGGGATCAAGGAGAAGGGGAGAAAGATGCAGGAATTCTCCCTAATTCTTGCCCCCTTTCCTCTTGCGTAGACATCGCTTAATCTTCCTGATTAGGTTGAAGTAAAAAGATATTTCCTAAGTAGGGCTTGCTGAAAAATAATAAAAAGCCAGAGGAGGATCATCTGTGAGAGTTTCAAATAAAACGCATTTTGTCAATCAGTTATAGCAGGAAGCAGGAAGCAGGAGGCAGGAGGCAGAGGGCAGGAGGCAGGAGGCAGAGGGCAGGAGGGCAGGAGGCAGAGGGCAGGAGGCAGGAGGCAGGAGGTAAAACTATTGCTAACTCTAGCATTCACCCCATCCTTATGTCCTAGCCTGTGTGACTACGGCTATAAAATACTTAAAATAGTTTTATTGAAAATGATAATCGTGTGTGGAGGAGAGTGAAAGGAGGCGAGCACTATATGAAGCAAGTCCAACAAGTAGCCCATATAGGACAACTCCAGAATTCGCTTCTACAAGAGAAGCTTTAATTTATTTTGATTGCAATTACGCCAAGAAAAATTTACCAGAATGTTCTCAATGATAATTTAGAACCTTATCAACATAATTCGTAATTCGTAATTAATTAATTCAATTACGAATTACAAATTACGAATTAAACTTCGGCTGGTTGATATTCTTGTTGTCTTTCCACAAACGACTGAACACGGGTGCGGTAGTTTCTCACAGTCTCATCTACCCATTCGCGATCGTTGCTATTTGCATACAAATGCACCAGTGGTTCACTGGCATCTGGTAAAACTAACAGCCAACTGTCATCGTAGGGTTGACAAATTTTCACTCCATCTATGAGTTCTAGGTTTTGGGCTGGGTGAGTTTCGACTAAGTAACGCATCAAAGCACCCTTGGCTGTCCACGGGCAACGGACTGTATAAGTTTTGTGAATTACACGAGGCAATTCTGATCGCGCAGCAGCAAGCGAACGCTCTTGTATGGTCAACATTTCAATTATCTTCGCAATGCAGAACATGGAATCAAATCCCGGATGCAGTTGCGGGAAAATAAAACCAGTCTCTCCACTACCTCCTAATACCACATTTGGATTCTTCTGGCAAGCTTCCATTAAAGCTGTAGGGTTGGCTTTAGTGCGAATCACTCTGCCATCATGGCGACGGGCAACTTGTTCAATAGCACTGGAAGCATGAACTGGTACAACTACTGTTCCTCTGGGGTTAGCAGTTAACATCATGTCTACCATCAGTGCTGTTAACATTTCCCCACGAATTGGGTAGCCTGATTCATCAACTAAAATTAGCTGTTCTCCATTGGCCGATACTTGCACGCCAAAGTTAGCTTTCAGTGCCTCCACTACATGACCTAACTGAGTCAGCAGTCCTTCGCGGTCAGTTACCGACATCGCCGTTTTATTGACACTGGCGTTCAGCACCACCGCATCAGCGCCAAATTTATCCAGCATTTGGGGTAAAACTGCCCCCGATACAGCATAAACATAGTCAATCACCACTTTTGCGCGGCTGTTGCGGAGTGTATGAACATGCAACAGTTTCTCAAAAGCAGTGCAGTAGCGGTCAATCACTTGGCTGGGGTAAGACACATCGCCAATTTCATGAATTAGCGCCCGCCGCATATCCTCCTTAAAGTAAGCCCCTTCAATTTTCTTTTCCACGGCTTTGGTGATATTAATGCCCTTGGCATCCATAAATTCAATCAGAATGTAGTCAGGGCGATCAGGGTGTACCCGGACGTGGATACCACCAGCTACCGACATTGTGGGTATAACTGTGCGGGTGATGGGGATAGCTGTAGCATCAAGGTTTTGAATGTCAACACCTACTGACATTAAACCAGCAATCAGCGATCGCGTCACCATCCGAGAAATATTACGCTGGTCGCGGGAAACCGTTACTTTAGAACCAGGTTTTAAAGTAGAACCATAAGCAGATCCCAATTTCACAGCGAATTCAGGGGTGATGTCGATATTAGCTAATCCTTGGACACCACGTTGCCCAAATAAATTGCGTTGAGCGATGTTCCCCCAAATCAAGTTAATGTTTAAAACTGCCCCTGACTCAATCTTTTTACTGGGCCAAACACGCACACTAGGGCTAATTTGGGCTTCTTCTCCCACCGTAGAAAGTGAACCTACAACCGCAGCTTCTAATACTTGAGCGCGGCGATCTACACGAGCGCCACGGCAAATCACACAGGCAGAAAGAGCTGCTTCATCGCCAATGAATGCCCCATTCCAGACTATGGGACGTTTAAGATTAGCATCAGCGCCAATAGTGACATTATCCCCAATTACGGTTCCTGCCTCAATTTGTACTCTTGCCCCGATGCGGCAATTATCACCAATCACTGCTGGAGTTTCAATTACAGCCGTATGATCGAT
This sequence comes from Nostoc sp., assembly GCF_036917535.1. GTDB lineage: Bacteria > Cyanobacteriota > Cyanobacteriia > Cyanobacteriales > Nostocaceae > Nostoc. Next base: position 84,927 of record NZ_JBALDA010000090.1, on the reverse strand, counting down.
ATAAGTATTTTGGCCTACCCATAAATCATGAGAAACTTCTTTGTAGGCATAATCTAGTTGCACTTTTCGATCTAACGCGTCATACTGAGCCTCGCGATAAGCATCTAAGTGACCAACATCACACCAATAACCTTGAGCAATGTAACCATACATTGGCTCATCTTTTTCTAGTAATAAGGGAAATAAGTCTTTGGAAAAGTCAGTTTCAACGTTTGCTGGCAGATATTCCAAAACTTCTGGTTCGAGAATATAAGTACCAGTGTTGACGGTATCAGAAAAAATTTCACTACTAGAGGGTTTTTCTAAAAATCGCCGAATCCGTGTCTCCTCATCGGTAATTACTACTCCAAATTCAATCGGATTGGGAACCCTGGTTAAAATCAAAGTAGCTTTTGACTTTTTTTGTTTGTGATATGCGATCGCTGCCGTCAAGTCAAAATCTGTTATGCTATCACCGCTAATAACTAAAAAAGTTTCATCAAGAAGTTCGGCAATGTTTTTCACACAGCCAGCTGTACCCAAAGGCTGATCTTCTTCGACAGCATAGGTCATCTGGACACCAAAATCGCTGCCATCTTGAAAATAATCTCGCAAGACATCAGGTAAATAATGCAATGTCGCAATAACTTCTGTAATTTGATGTCGTTTAAGGAGATTGATAATATGTTCGGCAATTGGCCGATTTAGAATCGGCACCATCGGTTTCGGCAGATCGCAAGTTAACGGGCGAAGCCGCGTTCCCGAACCCCCTGCCATCAATACTGCACGCATAAATCCTCCTTAGCTAGTTATAGCTTTCGCTACTTGAAAACCTGTCAGATATATTTTGTTTTTCTTTCTCTAGTCTGCTATGGATATTGATATTTGAGGAACTTCCACAAGATGCATTACCGCAAGGCGGAAGTTAAAAGTTAAAAGTCAAAAGTCAAAAGTTTTGTACAAGGCTTTTGCAGGGCATTGGAAAGAGGACTTGGGAACAAGGAGAAGGGAAAGAGTTATTGCAAGTTCTACTTTTGTCCCCTTGTCTCCCCACTCCCCACTACCCAGCTTATTGACAATGATAAAGTTCATATTCGTAGCCGTCTACGGTTGGCAAAGATTGAGTATTAGACATGACACATGTTTTCACCGTTTCTGCTATGGGTGCGTGAAAGTTTACCAGCCACAAGTCAAAAGGTCGTGGTAGTTTTTTTAAAGTATTTTCCAGAGCAATGGTAGAAGCATTCGGATCTCGATCTTGATGAGCAAGGAGAAACAGAGGATTTTGAAGTGAATTTGCAAGTTTTATCTCCCTGGCAACTCCCATCATTTCCCCAGTGTGTACATAAGTTTTGTGGGTGGTAGCAATCAGTACTGGTGTTGGGGATGTTTGTTGAATTAGTTGCACAAACAGGTCAGGACGATAATATTTTTGATAGCCGAGATTGCAAATTACTGTAACTGCACTGAAAAATCCCATTAACCAAATTAATATTACGGCTTTTTTCCCGTTTATTCCCCATTTACCTATGCTTGTTATCCCATTTTTCCCTGGCTCTGTTTCCATCCATTCCTGAGGAGGATGCCAACAAACTGCGAGACTTGCACCTAGTAAAACAACGATCGCGGGAAAGTAAACAAAGTTATATCTAGCACCCCTGGTGAGGTCAATACTCAAAAAGTACGTAAAGATAAAGAATAAAGCGATCGCACTGATAACTACTCCAGCAAGCACCTGAATCATAATCCGGTTTTCTGGGTGCTGTAATTGAATTTTGATCCCACGCAGCAAAATTGGCACTGCCCAAATAAAGAAAGTCAACATCACCAATCCAGAAGGAATCACAACCAAAGCTTGAGAAGATTCAACTGGTAATAAGGAAATCATTGCAATCAATGTTCCTAAAGCTTGAAAAATTGGGCTGAACCAATCTAGTCCAACGCGCGAACCTCGAATCCACTCGGTCAAAGCACCACGATTTTCGTTCTCTAACAAGGTTGGTATCCAAATTAAACCCGCCACACAAGTACCTATAGCAACGGCATAGATGCGCTGCCAGAGAGGAGAGAAGAGGAGAGAAAATTTGCTGCTAGTTTGCAATTGAAGCCAAGCAAGAAAAATCAAAACTACGACTTCTGTGCAAAGAGTGAGGGTGAAAAAATAATGAGTAGCAATACCTAAAGCATTAATTCCTATCCATAAAAGTGCTACCCATATAGGTAAAGGTGTGCGGTTTTGAATATGGCGTGTGGCAATTACTAAGCAGGTGAGGGAACCAATTACCCATAAGACTGCCAAAGTGTAATGACGCGCTTCTTGTGCTAAAAATACGCCATAAGGTGATACTGCCATCATGGCAGCAGTCAAGTGTCCCACTAATGACGAACGAAACGCTACCCTACTTAATACGTAAACACACGGAATGGAGGCAGCACCAAATATAGCTGGTAGCGATCGCGCACCAAACAGCGATACCAATCCTCCATCGCTAGGAAATAATTTCATCCACAGGTAAGCCAGCACAAAATACAGTGGTGGATGACTATCTTGTGTAGCTAAGTTATGAATAACATCACCAATACTAGCCGCTGGGTTTGGTTGCAGTGGTTGTAATAAGATATCAGGTGTGATCGCTTGATCTAAGGGAACTGATAAAAAAGTATTCCCCAAGCTAAACACTAATGTGGCAAACTCATCAGTCCAAGGAGGCTTTGCAGTCAAGTTGACTAGGCGCAAGCTGATGCCGACGATCAACCACATTAAGATCGGCAAGAGATGAACCCAGGAAGGAGGAAGACGAGTCTGCCAATTATGCCAATGCTTGCGTTGTGAACTGGAGTTTTTATCTGCCAGAGGCAGGAAATGTATAGCAGATGCAGGTAGCAACGAGATAATTTGTTTGTAAAAATAAAATGCACCTTGGAAAAGAACTCTCATTACTGGGCCTCACACTCATGGATTTGTAGATTTGACGTTTGAGATTTAAGTTCGTTCTAAAATCTAAAAACAAAAATCTAAATCTCAAATCCCTCGTTGTGATTATTTCACGTCTGTGACGCGCCAGCTAAGTTTCAAGTTAACCCAGAAATTCCAGATGGTAGCAACTGCGATCGCTATCAACTTAGCTAAATACTGATTTATTTCCAAGATATTATAGAGAAAATTAATTATTAGAGCTTGTAATATAACTCCTGCCAAACAGACCGCACTGAACTTCAAGAATCGCTTGAAACGTTGATGCAAAGCACGTTGCCCCTGAGAAACATCACTAAAAGTCCATATATCATTCCATAGAAAATTATTTACGATTGCCACTCCGGCCGAAAGAATCGTACTGCGGGTTAAACCTAAATGAATTACAGTACGCAGCAAGTGAAACACCGTTAAATCCACAAACACACCACTAAAGCCAACAAACCCAAAACGCACAAATCGACCGATGGGGAAATTGACTTTTCTACGCAATCGTCCTACTTTCCCTGTGGAAAGCCGCAATCGCAGTAAGTGGTGGATGTAATCTATATACTGCTTCCATGTCACCTTACTCTCGCCCTCTTTGCGTTCGCAAAATACATACCCAACCTCGGCAACTTGGTCTACTTTTCCTCGACCAATTACTTCTAGGAGAATTTTATATCCGACTGGATTGAGTGTTGCACCTGCGATCGCACTCCGGCGCACCATAAAATAACCACTCATCGGGTCAGAAACTCTACCCAGTACTTCCGGTAAGATTACCAAGCCTAACAACTGAGCGCCACGAGACAAGAAACGCCTAACAACACTCCAGCTACTAACACCGCCTCCTTCCACATGACGGCTAGCTACTGCCAAATCTGCTCCTTGCTCAATACTACGCAACAGTTGTATGAGTATCTCTGGTGGATGTTGTAAATCTCCATCAATCACCCCCAACACATTCCCTGTAGCTGCTTGCCACCCACGAATCACCGCTGAAGACAGCCCCCGTTCCTGTTGGCGTCGCATTACCCGCAACTGAGGGTATTCTGTCGTCAAAGATTGTGCTATCTCCCAGGTTCGGTCTGGGCTATCATCATCTACCACTATTAGTTCATAGTTTCCTGCAATAGATTCATCCAGTAATTGACTCAATATGCTGACTATATTCTTGATGTTTTCACGCTCTTTATAAGTAGGAATTACTAGAGAAAGATGAATAGATTCATCACCTGTACCCACGGAGTTGGGAGGCAACTCTGAAATCTTTAGTGGGCCAGTTGATACTATTAACAGCGAGTTAGATGAGTTTGTTTTCATATTCCAAATTGCAGAACGAAGATGTGTAAAGTCTGTGGAAAATAGAGGCAAACATCTGCTGACTTTATTGACTGAACCTAGTTACTCAAAACTTGAGGAATACTTTTGTTACAGTTAAATGCCCTGAAAGTTTAGTAATTCCCGCACTTCGATTCACAGTATTTTCCCAAATTTCATCTAAATTTTACATTTCACTCTTTGTTTTTATGATATTATATGGAAAACTACGTGTTTTTATGGAAATATCCTATAGTTTTAGTTAAACTAAGTCGGCAAATATATAGTTTACTAAGCATATCTTTATAATTTTTTAATACTCTGGGAAACATTAATTTAATATGGAGTATCGAAAATTTTGGTAATATACTTATACATTATTCTTGTTACAAAAAAGTAAGAATAAAGTGCTAATGCTGATTACATAAGTTTGTTATACCCGTAAAAATTTAATTGTTGATGCAATAAGTCTTGAATTAATTAAACACTACAAAACAAAGAAAAATCCAAATAATTTTTTTAGAAATAGTTATAACTATTTCTAAACTGTTAAGAACAGCTATAGATTCCTATTTGATTTTTGAAAAAACGAACTAATCCATAAGGTAAGAAGCAATTAATATTTCGCTATTATCTGTTTTTAAAAGTAATTTCATGAAACAAATAATAAGACTATATCTCTACAGTCCCATTTTTCAAGACTTGTCAATATTTAGCAAAATAAAAAATAAGCTTAAAAAAAATTAAGAAGTTAATAAATAAGTATACTAAGTAGGTAGATAAGAACATGAAAAATCGTTTGGTAAAATTGATTGATAAAATTCTTTTACGCAAACGTGCAGTCCGCCAAGTCGGTTAATGACCATCTCAAAAACCTGTGCCAGATAGAACATTCTCGCCAACGCAACGTGTATTTAACTTCTTGGTCAATTTGATAGCGGGTTTGGCTGCTTATACTTATCTTCCTAAAAAACCCTCACTTGATATTTATCCAAAAGACTTGCCTGCGCTACCTCCTGCTGTTTTTTAATTCGTCGAACTCACGTTTTATTAGTACGCTAGTAATCTACATAATAATGAAAACTAATATAAAAAAGTAGCGATCGCGCTTTTCTACTTGATTGTTTGGGAATACTAGAGTTCTGGATATATCTTTCAAATCTAGCAACCCCTAGTATCATGCCGACATTTTTCAACTATCCTTTCCACTCTAACGGTTTTGTTCCCCACGGACATTGTTATCTCTGGCAAACTGGATTAGTTTCGCTCCACATTATTTCTGATGCCACGATCGCTCTAGCCTATTATTCTATTCCCTTCCTACTGATTTACTTTATTTCCAAGCGTAAAGACGTTCCTTTCAATGGAGTCTTTGTGTTATTTGGTGCTTTTATCATTGCCTGCGGTACTGGACACTTGATGGATATTTGGACGCTTTGGCATCCAGACTATTGGATTGCAGGTAGTTTAAAAGCTCTAACTGCCATTATTTCGATATATACGGCATTTGCGTTATTTTACCTCATGCCTCAAGCTCTCACACTACCTAGCCCTGCCCAGTTAGAAGCTATTAATCGAGTACTTTCAACTGAAATTGTCGAGCGCAAGCGCATCGAGAAAGAACTACGCATTGCAGAGGAAATCGCTCAAAACTCCAGCCAAGCCAAGAGTGAGTTTCTCGCCAATATGAGTCATGAACTACGCACACCTCTTAACGGTATCCTGGGCTATACACAAATTCTCCAACGCACAGAATCTTTGAGTGAAAAAGGACGCAAAGGACTCAGCATTATTTATCAATGTGCTTCTCATCTTTTAACTCTAATTAATGATGTCCTCGATCTTTCCAAGATAGAAGCTCGGAAGTTGGAATTGTATCCTGTTGATTTCTACTTGCCTGCCTTTATAGATAGCGTGACCGAAATTTGCCGCATCAAGGCAGAACAAAAAGTCATCGCATTTCATATTGAGCTCGATCCTGATTTACCAACGGGTATTCATGCTGATGAAAAACGCTTACGGCAAGTACTGATTAACTTGCTTAGTAATGCCATGAAATTTACTCATCAAGGCAGTGTCACCTTCAAAGTTGAAGTGATTGGTCAAGAATCAAATGACAATGGAAAAACTAACTACAAAATTCGTTTTCAGGTAATAGATACTGGCACGGGTATAACCCCTGAACAAGCCGATAAAATCTTTCAGCCCTTTGAGCAAGTAGGAAGTCAGAAACGACAATCTGAAGGTACAGGTTTAGGATTAGCAATCAGCCAAAAAATTATTTTGTTGATGGGTGGTCAAATTCAGGTGCAAAGTGAATTTGGCAAAGGTAGCACTTTTTGGTTTGAGGCAAAATTGCCAGAATCTAAAGACTGGGCAAAAGTTTCTAGAGTGGTTGAGCAAGGAACCGTTATTGGTTATCAAGGACAAAGGCGTACTATTTTGATTGCGGATGACAAATGGGAAAACCGATCGGTAATTGTAAATTTATTAGAACCAGTTGGGTTTACTGTTGTAGAAGCTAGTAATGGTCAGGAGGCATGGGTACAGTTTCTAGCCAAGAAACCAGACATGATTATCACTGACTTAGTGATGCCTATATTGGATGGATTTGAGTTGATCAATCGTTTGCGTCAGTCTGGACCATTTAAAGAAATTCCTGTCATCGCTTCGTCAGCCAGTGTGTTTGCAGCCGACCAGCACAAAAGTATTGATGTAGGTGCAGATGCATTTCTACCAAAGCCTGTAGAAGCTGAAACACTACTAGAAATGCTACGACAATTTTTGCACCTAGAATGGATTTTTGACGGCAAGGTAGATGCAATTCAAAAAAACCAGGCAGGTGGTTTGGATCAAGAAAATGAGATTATTTCTCCTGCCAACGAGGTTTTACAACAGTTGCTTGAACTCGTACAAGATGGCGATATTCAAAAAATTTTAGAACTGACTGAACAACTTTCTGCATCGGACGATCGCCTAAGAGTTTTTGTCCAGCAAATTGTCCAGCTTGCTAGTAATTTCCAACTCAAACGTTTGGAAACTTTTATTCAGCAATACATTAATTAACTTGAGTGAAATTTTAATTTTTAATTCATCATGAGCAAAACTCAAAATAACGGATTTATTTTGATTGTGGATGATAATCCCACAAATTTATCTCTCCTGTGTGAAGCGCTCAATAGTCAGGGTTTTCGTTTCCGTGTTGCAGTCGATGGAGAAAGTGCGATCGCCCAAGCCGAACGCAATCAACCAGAGTTGATTTTGCTGGATGTACAAATGCCGGGTATTGACGGATTTGAAACTTGTTGTCGCCTGAAAGCCAATCCTGTTACCCAAAACATTCCAATTATTTTCACCACTGCCTTAGCGGATACGGAAAGCAAAACGAAGGGATTTTCCCTTGGTGCAGTAGACTATATTCCCAAACCGTTTGCACAAGAGGAAGTTATTGCCAGAGTGCGCGTGCATTTACAACTCAAACAATTGACTGAATCTTTGGAACAACAAGTCAGCGATCGCACCAAGGCTTTGCAAAAAGCCCAAGTCAAGCTGGTGCAGCAAGAGAAGCTATCAACACTTGGAGAGTTAATCTCTGGTATTGGACATGAAATCAACAACCCTATCAACTTTATTTCCAGCAATATTTCACCCTTGCAAGGATACATTGCAGGAGTAACCGAGTTGCTCCTACTGTATGAACAAGAGTATCCAAACCCAACAGCCAAAATTACCATTGCTATTGAGGACTTGGATCTAAACTTTGTTCTCGAAGATATGGGAAAAATTTTGAATTCACTCCAGCTAGGAAGTGAACGAATTCGGAACCTTTCTAATTCACTCCGCAACTTCTGTCGCTCTGATAGGGATGCCAAAATATCTGCTGATTTGCACCAAGGACTAGATAGTACACTAATGATTTTGCAACACCGCCTCAAGGCTAATGGCGATCATCCCACCATTGAAGTTATCAAAAGTTATGGAGTATTACCAGAGGTAAACTGCTATATTGGGCAGATGAATCAAGTATTTATGAACATTCTGGCAAATGCAATTGATGCTCTTGACGAAGCTATAATATATGGCAAAATGAGCAATCTAATTCCTCAGATTCAAATTGCAACAGAAATAGATTCTGAACAATTGGTTGTAATTCGGATTGCTGACAATGGCATTGGTATTCCTGAACGGCTTAAAAAACGCTTATTTGAGCCGTTGTTTACTACAAAAACCGTTGGTAAAGGCACTGGACTTGGCTTGTCGATAGCATACGAAATAGTTGTAGAGAAACACAACGGTGTATTAGACGTGAATTCTCAACCAGGTATGGGAACCGAATTTATCATCAAAATTCCCATCTGAGAACAACAATTTAATTAATTACAAAACTGCTCTAGCATTTATCATATTGAAGACTGGGGAAGAATTTTCCCAATACCCATCCCTAATTTCTATATAGAGTGAATTCAACCTTAGAGCCTCAATTAATGGCAGAACGCATAGAATCTCTCAAAGCTGGAATAATTGGAGGTTTATCTGTATGTTTTGCTTTCGTGCTTGCCAGTCTCTTGAATATTTTTGTACTAGCAAAGTATTTTCAGATCTTCGCAAGTCTGCAAATTGATCTTAACTGGCATTGGTGGGTGAGTAGTGTAGTTGCAAGTTTTACTGGCTTATTATTTGGTGTCACCTACCGCTATATTATCCGCTCAGATCAAAATCCTCAACTCAAAGCTGGTGGTGTGTTAGCCTTTGGCTTGGTGCGCGGATTAACTCAGATAGAATTTGGGTGGAATTCTCACAGCACAATTTGGCCTTTTTTGGTGTTGGCGGCAGAAAGTTTATTATGGTTTGCGCTGGCTGCAATCGCTCTTGATATCGCTATTCAATTGCGTTGGGTTAAAACTTTTTCATCAATCTAAATTCCTGTGTCTTACAGCTACCTGTAAGCCTATACAGGAGATTGTGGTTTAAATAAATGAAAAAAGCAAAGCTACTGCAAACATCACAGTTCTGTAGTTTAATAAATCCTCGTTCCCAGTCTGAAGACTAGTGGGACTTAGGCAAAAAACACCGATAAAATGACCTCAAACGTATATCTCAAAGGGTTTTGACATTGTTTTGCTTGGTTTGTTAATATATCTGGGTTTCAGGCGTTTTCGGGCATTTGGTGTATTTCCCTTACCCCGCAAGGGTTTGAGGCTTATTTATTCCTCAAAAATGTTTAAGTCCCACTAGGAATGTATTCTGAGAGGCTCTGCCTCTGGTCAAGCCACTAGAGGCAAAGCCTCCCAGGCTGGGAACCAGTCAAGGCAAAGGCTGTATTTTAACTTCCTGCCATTCGCCCAAATACCTGTTTTACTCGTAATATTGGATACTATATTGTGGGTTTGATTGCTGTTGGGGTGTTAATGTCTATTTCATATAAATATACTGTTCTTGCTCCTGTGAGCCTAAGTATTGCTTTATGCGTTACTAGTTGCAGCGACAATAAAGTTTCCCAGTGCCAACGACTGATTCGAGTTGTGAATGCTGGAACTTCTCTAATTGATAAAAATAAAGGAACGCAAGTGATAACTAGCATACAGCTATCTAAAGATTTAGACTTTGTGACTAAATCCATTGCAGAACTGAAGCTAACAGATCCGAAGCTGAAAGAATTTCAAAGCAGTTTTGTGAAGATTTTTCAAAATCTTAGTCAAGCGATCGCTAAAGCAGGTAAGGCGCTTGGTGCAACCAAGACAGCAGAAGCCTCGGAATCTGGGAGAGAAAAAATTCAAAAGGCGAGAGCCGAAATTGATTCAGCACTGACAACAGCTACAGCTCTTGGCAAACAGTCAGATACATTAGTGAATCAGATGAATAAGTATTGTAGCGAGCCAGAATAATCTATCTAGGGCATTGGGCATGGGGCAAAACAGTTCCGAGTTTCGAGTTCCGAGTGCTGAGTAAAGAAGTGAGATTCCTCACTTCTTTACTCAGCAAAGGGCATTGGGCACAATAGGCAGAGGTGCGGAGGCAATATTTTTCGGATAAACCCAATAATCTCTCTTTTGGTCTGGGGAAAGGTTAATGGGCTTGGGGAAAAGGTAAATTCAAACCTTTTCCCTTTCTCCAAAACCCGAAAAGTATTGGGGCAGACAATGGATGAAATTTGCACACGAGCCGCACAAAGCGGCTTAACGCCAGAGATTTTGAATGATCACAAATACCCATTTTCAGTTTGTTGAGAGTGCGATCGCCGCATCGCTTCATAATATGGCTGTAATAGTTTTATTGTGTGTAGACGCTGAGTTGTTCAGTTGACGAACATCACCATCCATTCCCTGAACTGACCTTAAAACTCCCACGAAATCGTTGCTTGTACCGTAAACGGATCGCCATAAAAAACATTTACCCTGCTATCGGCAGATTCAAAATAGTTAACGTCAAACAAATTCTTGAAGTTAAGTGATGCCTGGAATCTGTCTTGCTTATAGAAGATAGCCGCGTTAGTCAGGAAATAACTAGGCAAAGTGAAGGTATTATCTAAATCTCCTTGACGTTCTCCAACGTAGAATAATCCCAAACCAAAGCCCAAACCTCTGAAGCAACCGGATTGAATTTCGTAGGATGTCCATAAGTTAAAGCTGTGTTTGGGAACATTATTCAGCAAGTTGCCTACCAGACTAAAATTAGTGTCATTGGTAACTTCTGCATTCGTGTAAGCGTAGCCTCCAATGATGTTCCATCCTGGTAAAATTTCACCAGCAATGCTGAATTCAATCCCCTTACTGCGCTGCTCTCCGGTTATGATGGAGAAGCCTGGTGGTACGCCCGGTCTAGTGTCAGTAACCAAAACATTGGAGCGTGTCAGGTCGTAGAAGGCAAGGGTCGCGGACAGTCGATTGCTAACATCTCCTTTGATGCCCACTTCATAGGAAGTGCCACGTTCCGGTTCAAATGCACTCTCGTCAAAGGCTCTTCCAGTATTTGGGTTAAAGGAACGACTATAGTTAGCATACAGCGAAATTGCCTTAATCGGCTGATAGACAATCCCGACACGCGGACTAAAAGCATCGCTAGAGTCCTTTTGTTCGGTATTGCCAAACCGCTCCCCGGAGGTCTGGTTGAAGGTATCAAACTCCAAACCTAATAGCAACTTCAGATTAGAAGTTAACGTGACCTGATCTTGAACATAAATACCAAGTATATCTGTGAAGGAAAAATAGTTAGTCCTATCGGTAACAGGACTTTGCTGCCTACCGTATACCGGGTTAAACAGGTCAAGGGCAGCAAGTTCGCCGTTATTATTAGTCGTATTATCAGTATGCTTGGTGAAATTAAAACCTGTGACAAGTTGATGCCTAATGCTGCCTGTGGCAAACTTACCCACCACATACGTCTCAATACCATAATTTCTTTCATCATTCACACCCCTGCTGTAGTCTCTACTTAAAGTACGCTCATCCTCAGCTAAGGCGATATTAAAGGGATCATTTTTATACCGTTGAAACGACGAATATTCAAAGGCGCTACGGATTTGCCAGTTAGAGCTAAAGCGATGTTCGAGATCGTAGCCAACGCGAAGCGCACTTGTATCGGTCGTATTAAATGGCTCTGCTGTGCTACGATTGCGCGGGATTTTGCCATTCGGATTGAGTAGGACACTTCCTTCAACAGGAATACCCGTAGCACCATTCTTTTCGGGTCGCACCTGATATTCGCCTGAGAAAGTAATCTTGGTGCGATCGCCCAGTTGCCAAGAAACAACAGGTGCTACAAAATATCTCTGTTGCTCGTAAAAGTCAACAAAACTTTCGGTTGTCTGAGCCGCGAGGTTGAGGCGATACAACACCGTCTTGCTGGGATTGAGCGGACCAGTCAGGTCAACAGCACCACGATAGAAATTGAAGCTGCCAGCAGAGGTTTCCAGTGCATAGTAAGGGTCACTCAGGGGTTGTTTGGTGATGTTGTTAATTACCCCTCCCAATGAACCTTGACCGTAGAGAACAGAGGCAGGCCCTTTGAGCACTTCAACTCGGTCGATACCAGCCCTATCAAAACCCTGATATAGATTACTTATGTTTCTTAATCCGTTTCTTTTGATATCCAAGCCAGCGAAAAAGCCTCGGATCAAAGGTAACTCATAGGTATCACGGCTTGATCCTGCTTGGGCTATACCGGGTACATTTCTTAGCACCTCTGCGAGGGTTCTCGTCTGCTGGTCTTCTAGCACTTGCCGAGGTACTACTTGAATCGATTGGGGTATGTCGCGCAGGGGGGTGTCGATTTTGGTAGCAGTTGAAGCATCTGTCGCGCGATACCCATCTTGCTCACCCGTCACCACTAACTCAATTGGCTCATCACCTGATGCCGATGGTTGACTTGGTTGTGTTTGAGGTGAGGTGGAGAGTGAAATACTGGCAACAGAGAAGATTATACCCTCATTGGCACTGTCATATAACTCGACAATTGGTAAACTCGCTTCCCCTGTGACTGTCACCCGAATCGTATTGGCATCAATATTTATTACTGTTATTTGGGTAATTCCCGTTATTGGTTTATCGGAGCGGAATGTGAATGCATCCCCACTTGGTAGATGTAGTTGAGCATTGGGAATATCAACAATAAAATTATTCTTAGCACTACGATTAACCAGTTGTAACTGTTGTCCGCGTTTAGTTTGTAAAATTACTTCTACACCCTTATTAGTGGGATTAGCTTTCACGGATGTCACTTGCACAACTTCTGGCACGGGGAGAGTTTGTTGTGCTGGCGACTGTACAAACATTCTGGCGCTGGTGTGAGTCAGTTCTATCTCACTTAGCTGTCGAATCCTGCTTTGGGTTTGCTCCCCCGATCCTGCTTTTTCAAGGGGAGCTTTGTTCTGATTCACTCCTTTTTTTAGAGATTCGCGAGCGATTGGAGAGGGTACCCTTTGAGCTAGATTAACAGCTAAATTTTCCCGATTTTGTATCAGTTCAATGGCAAAAGCACTACCGCATCCCCATAAACACATTGCGAGCCAGAGATAAACACCAGCAGACAAATGCCAACACTTCATAACAATTCCTTACACACCATTTCACAAAACTTTAACTAAAATCTTTCTCAGTAAGCTTACTGGAAAAGAGGAATGCTTGGGCGATCGCGATGTGGTTGAAACGGAATTTGTTTGTGGTTGAAACGGAATTTTTAGAAGTACTGGATTGATCGACGACAATCGCTGGGACTAATATTAAACTTGCGGCGAAATGCCTTGGTAAAAGCGCTGCGATCGCCATAGCCCACCATCTGCGTTACTTCTTCCACCTTAAAATTGCCCGTCACCAGAAGTTGCTGGGCTTGTTCGAGTTGATAGTCACGAAAATAGGTAAATACCGTCTTACCAAACACCTGACGAAATCCTTGCTTTAGGGTGCATTCATTCAGTCCTACCTGCCGCGCTAACTGCTCCAATGAAGGTCGGTTGTGCAGCTGACACCGCAAAATCTCTTCAACACGGTGGATGCGATCTAACTGATCGGCATTGAGTGAAGAAATCTGGCGCTTCCCTGTTCGCATCTCGATTTCCGGCGTTGCTGAATCCAAGTATGAATCATGCGATCGCCTCAAGCTTGCGGGCGCGTAGCGCCCGCAGCGCCACGGTACCATACTTGAGATAATGTATTACCAATTGAATAGAGAGTTTAAGCATTTCCTCAGACTTAGAGTAACAAAAAGTTTTACGATGTAGCCTAGCTAAGTAATGCGGAGCCGGAGATGCTCCGCCTCCGGTCTAAAACGACTATTTTCACACATCACGAGTGTCATATAAGTTTTACTAACAATATGATCCTCATTGCTAATAAAACAAGGGTAAACTGGATAGCCATCTGTGACGTAAAAATAAGAATGCCAGCAGTTTATTATCTGCCACAAAAGCTTAAAAGTGTCTTGACTACGGTCTCCTAAAACCCAGGCTATAACTCCTGGAACATGTTTATTTACTGCTGTCCACAACCAAATTTTGTTTTTTTTTTACCGACAAAAGTTTCAAGCTCATCAATTTGAGTAATTTCTGGTATCTCATTATATTCAGGTGAATTAGGTAGGGTATTTCCAAGCTCTCTAACCCAATTTATTACAGTTGTATGATAGCGAAGCGTTAGCGAGTCCGTGAGCGTCTGGACTTTCTTAACTCGCTCAATTGCACGAAATCCTGAACCATTCACGTACATCTCTATACACTCTTTTTTTATTTCTTCAGGGTAGCCCTGCTGTTCATAGGAATCTATAAACTGACGACCACAATGAACACATATGTGATTTTGTTTACCATACTTTTTCCCATTCTTGCGGATATGAGTAGATGCACACCTTGGACATTTCATCGCGATCGCTCAAATTCATACTTCAATTATGCAACGCCGAAAAATGAAAGTGATAGTCTAACCAGTTGCTTTCATGTTCTGTGAATGTTACTATTGTGCGATCGCACATTTGGAAATTCCCAATTGTCAACACCAACCCTTGACGCAACTGAATATTCCGCCAGTAACCTTGTCCTTGCCATTGCGGCAATTTGCACACCACATCCAACACATCATCTGGATCTGGGTATTGGCAAGGTTCTACCGTCTCCTCAAATAGTTCATCAAAGGCTTTTTCGGAAATAGTGATTGTCATAGCGAACAGTTGAGATAAAATTTAAAAAAAGAAGTTAGGAATCAGTCGCCAGAAGTCAGAATGAACTTCTGAGAGATTGCTGCATCTGTTCGCACATAGCTGGGTAATGTAAACGTATTGGGTAAGTCTCCCTGGCGATCTCGCCAACAAAAAACAATCCGCCTGCAAATCCCAAACCTTTCAAACCTCCAGTTTGAATTTCATAGGTTGTCCATAAAGAAGAACTGTTTCGGGCAATATTATTCGGCTGATCTCCCTTGTAGGCTGGTCTGGTATCTTCAGTAATTTCAGGATTAATATGGGTATAACTGGCAATGATTTTTCAACCTGGCAAGATTTCTCCAGCGACATCAAACTCAATGCCCCGGCTCTGGTAGAGAAGCAGCTTGTCGTTAGACCTCGCACCGCAGTAGGTTGCATCATCCAGCATAGTGTTAGTACTGCTGCCAATCTCAGGAAGTTTAACCAATTATTTTCGTTCACTTTTATACTCATCACACCACTGTCAATACAAATTAATACCGAACCTTTTCTAGGGAGAAAAGGTGAGAAATCCAGGGTCAAAACTCCCACGAAATCGTGCCTTGCACTGTGAATGGTGCGCCAGGGTTAATTAACGCTCTGGTTTGGCTAACTTCAATGTAGTTAACATTAAAAAGATTTTTGAAGTTGAGGCCAAGGCTCAAGTTATTTCGCCGATAAAAAATGCTGGCATCAGTCCGCAAGTAGCTATCTGTTTCAAAGTCGTTAGCGAGATCCCCTTGGCGATCGCCCACGTAGAACAAACCCAAGCCAAAGCCTAGCCCTTGCAAACTCCCAGTTTGAAGTTCATAGGTTGTCCACAAGGAAGCAGAGTTAAATGGCACGTTGGCAAGTCGGTTTCCTTGTTGTCCATCATTGCTTTGTGTGACTTTGGCATTGGTGTAGGCATAGGAAGCGATGATATTCCATCCCGAAAGAATTTGACCTGCAATATCTAACTCAATGCCTCGACTTCTCTGCTCTCCGACCGGAATAACAAAATCTGTATTGTTAGGATCGGTTGTGGCGACATTGCTTTTGGTAATTTCGTATGCTGCCAGGGTTGCGGTCAATCGATTATCAAGAAATTCACCTTTGATACCAGCTTCATACTGAGTCCCGCGTTCTGGTGGAAGCAATGAACCATCTACACGAGTTCCTGAGTTCGGTTGGAATGATTGACTGAAGCTAGCATAAAGGGAAATTGATTGAATCGGTTGATAGACAATCCCAATGCGTGGCGTCAAAGCATCATCCTGCTGTTGGGTGTTGCCGATGTAATCTTGTTGATTGACAAGATCGAAGCGTCCTCCGAGCAGCAGTTTTAAGTTATCAGTGAGCGTCACTTGATCTTGTAAAAAGATGCCCAAAGAATTTGTTTCACTTTTGCTTGGAATGATATCGGTCAGCAGCTCTCGATTGGGACGAGGAGCAGTTCCATAAACAGGATTAAAGATGTTAATGCTAGGGCCAGCCCCAAAGCGAAGATCGCCCTCATCTGTTATCTTGGACAAATCAACCCCAAATAGAAGCGTGTGCTTGATTGAGCCAGTCGAAAACTTACCACCTAAATCGTTTTGCAGCAGATATTGTTTGGTATTACCACGACCATCACCCCAGAATCTACTCAGTATCCCAGTCTGCTCGTCCAATCTCCCAGATTCAATTCTAGAGGTTTGAACCTCGCTTGAAGAGAAGCGAAACCGACTGCGGAGCTTCCAGTCTTGGCTGAAATTATGTTCCAAACGGTATCCTACTCTATTCTGAGTATTGATGATACGATCGTCCCGTTCGCCTAAAACTCGATTGTAGGGAATATCCGCAACTCCTCGACCAAAGGCAATTAATCCCCGATCGAAAGCCCGCTCGTCATATAAATGTTCAAACTCAAGGATCAAGTTTGTGCGATCGCCAATCTTCCAACTCAATACAGGCGAGACGGAATAGTGTTCAGTTTTTTGGTCGAAGTCTCGAAAGTTCCCGTCATGTTCATAAACCGCATTTAACCGATACAGTAGTGTGCGCTCTGAGTTTAATGGACCTGACAAATCTAAGGTTGGTCGCACCAGCCCAAAACTTCCAGCTTGCAATCCCAAAGCATAAAAAGGATTTTCGAGTGGTTGTTTGGTAACAAAGTTGATCGCACCACCAGGGTCTACATTGCCGTACAAGACTGAAGCGGGTCCTTTGAGTACCTCGATTCGTTCTAAATTAGCAGTTTCCACAATGTTCTGGTCAGGGTCTCTAAAACCATCACGGAGATTGACGAACTGATTGAAACCACGAATGAGATATCTGTCGTTAGTGTTACCAAAGGTTATTGTTCGTTGGACACCACTCACATTACGCAACGCTTCTGATGCTCGAACAACTTGTTGATCCTTTAGGATTTGCTGGGGAACTACTTGAATCGACTGAGGAATGTCACGCACAGGTGTGTCGGTTCGGGTGGCAGTGCTAGCATCTGGCACACTGTATCCGTCTTGTTCGCCTGTCACTACCAGCTCAATCGGTTCATCACCACTAGTTGACGGTTGACTTGGCTGTGTCTGGTTTTGTGGGTGATTAGTTTGAGGTGTTTCGGGTGGCTGTTGTGGAGAAGTCGCCGTTGCAACAGAACTTATACCAAAAACTAGACCAGCATCATCGTCAAATAACTCAACTGTGGGCAAAGCCTTCTCACCTACCACCGTTACTTGCACAGTATTTGCATCAAGATTATTTACTGTGATTTCAGTAATTCCCGCAAGGGGTTTTTCAGAACGAAATGTATAAGTATCACCTGACGGTAAACGTAATTGCCCGCCAGATACATCGACAATAAAATTATTACCACTACTGCGATTTGTAACTTGCAACTGTTGCCCAAGAGCAGTTTGTAAAATAATCTCCACACCTTTATCGGTGGGATTAACTTTGACTCCCGTAATCTGAACTAATTCTGATGTTGGGGACTGTACAAGTTTTTTGGCACTGGTGAGCGGATGGTCAATCTCACTCAGGTACGGGATTTTAGTAATTGGTACTGGTTGCGATCGCCCTTGGCGGCTCCCTTCGGAGCATCGCACTTTATTTGGCTGCATCACTACTGCTAGAAATACTGCCAATACTCCCGCTAATTTTAGGTAGCCGAGCCGATCGTTTTTATTAAATTTCATACTCATCACACAAACGAAATTAAAAATTCACAGAAAACGTTCCTAAGACAGTAAATGGTGCAGCAGGATACACACTGTTGATACTACTGGCACTTTCAAAATAGTAGACATCAAATAAGTTTTTGAAATTCAGCCCGACTCGCCAGTTATCACGACGGTAAAAAATTGCGGCATCTGTTCGCACGTAGCTGGGTAATGTAAATGTATTTGCTAAGTCTCCTTGTCTGTCGCCCACAAAAAATAATCCACCGCCAAAGCCTAGCCCTTTCAAACCTCCAGATTGAATTTCGTAAGTTGTCCATAAACTGGCGCTGTTACGGGGAATGTTATTCGGCTCATTTCCCTTGAAAGCTGGTCTGGTATCTTCTGTGATTTCAGCATCAATATAGGCATAGTTGGCAATGATTTTCCATCCAGGTAAGATTTCTCCGGCGACATCGAACTCAATACCTTGGCTGCGTTGTTCACCCACCTGAAGGCTGAATCCTGGTCTGGCTGGGTCGGATACGACAATATTTTGTTTAGTAATTTGATAAGCTGCTACGGTTGCTGCAAGTTTGCCATCTAGAAATTCTGTCTTCACCCCGACTTCAAATGCTTCACCTTTAGTTGGCTCAAACGGTCTTTCACCTGGGTTTATGGAGAATGCACCAGTGGCTTGGAACGATTTACTATAACTGGCATATAAAGAAACTGGCTGAATCGGTTGATAAACCACTCCTACACGAGGGCTAAAAGCACTATCTTCTGGTTCATTAAAAAACCCCCGTACCGTGTCCTCATAGGAAGCATCTACAAAATCGAAACGTCCACCTAGCAAAATTTTTAGGTTGTCTCCAATAGAGATTAAATCCTGGGCGTAGACACCAATTAAATTTTGAGGATTTTCTGTATCTGTTGTTTTCCTATTAAATTGAATTGCAGGTTGGTCGTAATTTGGATTAAAGAAATCGATGGGTAGCAAAGCTGGTGTTGGACTGAATGTTTTTCGTATGTAATTAGTTCGGCCTAATTCCAAGCCGAAGAGTAAATCCTGCTTAACTGTTCCTGTTTGGATAGTTCCAAGAACATCAGTTTGCAGAAAGTAATTCCGTGACCTAGCGTCATCGAATCTCGCGTTACGATTCACTGTGCGATTGTCTGGTTGCAGTCCTAAATTAAAAGCAAAAGTTTCCTGATAATCTTCAAGTTCGGCTCTGAACCCATTGCGGATTGACCAGTTATTACTAAATTTGTGTTGAAAGCGATAGCCTAACCCAATAAAACTACGTTCTATGTTTAAATCTGGGTCATCAATATACCGAGAGCGGGGAACCCGTCCAAAGGGGCTTGGAAGCACTGAACCAACCGCAGGGATACCCAAATACTCTACTTTGGCTGTATTGAGATAGTCAGCTTCCAGTGTCAGGGTTGTATTCTTTCCCAAATCAATACTAATCACAGGCGCTAGAGATGTTTGCTCGGTATTCACAAAATCAACAAAGCTACCAGAGTTTTGATACGCTGCATTTAAGCGATAGCGAATTGTTCTGTCGGTATTTAAGGGGCCGGAAATATCGAGTGCCGGACGGTAGAAATCAAAGTTACCAATTGTTCCTTCAACAGCATAAAAAGGCTCTCTTAGGGGTTGCTTGGTCGCAATATTGAGAATGCCACCCGGTTCGCCCTGACCGTAAAGGACTGATGCTGGGCCTTTGAGAATTTCGATTTGTTCAATGTTAGCGACATCTAACTGGCGACCCAAGGTGTTGTAACGCTTAAAACCATTGACAAAGGTACTATTAGGATTGCCTTCAAATCCTCGAAAAATGAAAGTTTCACCAACCGTAGATTGAGAACCGTTGCCTCCGGGAGTCACCCCACTAACGTTCTGAACCGCTTCCCGAACTCGTGTCACTCGCTGATCTTCCAGCACTTGACGGGGGATGACTTGAATTGAAGCAGGAATGTCGCGAATGGGCGTGTCAGTTTTAGTCGCAGTTGTTGCATTAGGCACGTTATACCCATCTTGCTCACCTGTCACCACCAACTCAATCGGTTCATCAGCCTGTGCTGATGGTTGACTTGGTTGAGTTTCGTTCGTGGGCTGATTTTCGGCTGGTGATGGTTGCGTGGAAGATGCAACTGATGCCACTTCAAAAATCAAACCTTCAGTAGGACTATCAGATAACTCAACTATTGGTACACTAGCTTCACCTATGACTGTCACCCGGATAGTAGTGGTATCAATGTTTGTGACTATTATCTCAGTAATTCCCGTAATTGGCTTTTCAGAGCGGAATGTAAAAGCCTCACCACTGGGTAAACTTAATTGGGCATTGGGAATATCAGCGATAAAATTATTACCAGCACTGCGATTTGTAACTCGCAACTGTTGCCCAAGAGCAGTTTGTAAAATAATCTCTACACCTTTATCGGTGGGATTAGCTTTCACTCCCGTAATCTGAACTAATTCTGATGTTGGAGACTGTACAAGTTTTTGAGCACTGGTGAGCGGATGGTCAATCTCACTCAGGTACGGGATTTTAGCGATTGGTGCTGGTTGCGTAGATGCAAAGCAGCTTGTCGTTAGACCTCGCACCACACCAGATTGCATCATCCAGGACAATACCAATATTCCTACAAATTGCACCCAGCTTATTCCATCTTTTTTGTTTAATTTCATATTCCTTACACCACCGCTCAACTATTTACATCGTCTACTGTTTGGGATTTTTCTGTTTGTAGCGATCGCACTGCATAATAAACCCAGTAACAACAGGAATTAGTTTGAAAGTCGTCTTGATTTTTGGTGAATGCTTCCAAATTACCTAAAATCAAAATTCAAACCCTACTGTTCCCACCACTGTGAATGGTTCACCAGGATTAACCCGGGCGCTGCTACCAGCATTTTCAAAATATTCAATGTCAAACAAATTCTTAAAATTGAGCGCTGTCCGCAATCTTCCTTGCTTGTAGAAGATGGCAGCATCGGTACGTACATAACTCGGTAACTCAAAAGAGTTTGCCAAATCTCCCTGGCGATCGCCTACATAATAAAGTCCTAAACCAAAGCCTAGACCCCGCCAATCTCCTTTCTGAATTTCATAAGTTGTCCACAAGCTGGCGCTATATTTCGGAATATTCGCCAAGCTATTGCCAACCCTAAAGGTATTGTCTGAAGTAATTTCAGTATCAGTATAAGCAGCACTAGCAAAAATATTCCATCCTGGGGAAATCTCACCCGATAAATCGAATTCAATCCCGCGAGAGCGTTGTTCGCCAGTTTGAATGGAAAACCGAGTATCTCTAGGATCGGGGGTTGAAACATTAGCGCGGGTCAAGTCGTAGAATGCTAGAACCGCAGAAACTTTATCGTTCAAATCGGCTTTAACACCTACCTCGTATTGCGTGCCACGTTCCGGTTCAAATATAGTAGTATCGAATGTAGTTCCGAGTACCTGAGTAATCGAGCGACCGTAGCTAGCATAAAGCGAAAGTGGCGTAATTGGCTGATAAACAATCCCGACGCGTGGGCTAAAGCCTTCGTTTTGTTGAAAAGTTTTACTGCTAGCGAGAAAGTCATTTTGTTTTTGATTCAAGATATCAAGACGACCTCCCAATAAAAGTTTAAGATTATCTGCTAGGGCAATCTGGTCTTGAATGTAAATACCCAAAGCCTGTTGCGTTTGTTGATTATTAGTTCTAGAAATTACTGCTCCTGGCAGACTACCGTAGACTGGATTAAACAGATCGAGTGGTGCGATCGCGCGAGTCGAACCGTCATATCGGTTAACCTCTCGAAATAAATCCAAGCCAATGAGCAGTTGATGCGCGATGCTACCCGTCGCAAACTTGCCAGTGACGTATGTATCTAAGTTGTAATCATCCGTCTTACTAATTTCACCTGGTTGAGAAAAGATTCTCTGAAGATCGCGGTTATTTGAAGCTAGGGAAGAAGGAAAAACCTCTGGTGCGGATGTTGTGAAAAACGCCGCTCGAAAAGCATTACGGAATTGCCAGTTGTTACTGAAGCGATGCTCGAAGTTGTAACCAACTCGCAGTGCGTAGCGATTATCTGCATCGTCAGGTTCGCCGATATAACGATTGCGAGGAATGCGACCGTTGGGATTGGGTACTACTGTTCCAATTGCAGGGATACCAAACTCATCCTTGCGCGGCGCAGCTGTGTACTCTGTGGTCAGAGTAAGTGTTGTGTTCTTACTAATCAACCAAGTCAAAACAGGAGAGATAAAGTACTGCTGGCTGTTGACAAAATCAATAAAACTTCCTGAGGTTTCGGCTGCGGCTGTCAGACGATAAAGTAAGGTTTTTTCTGGATTCAGCGGCCCAGAAAAATCGAGCGTCCCGCGATAAAAATCGTAATTTCCTGCCGATGCAGAAATAGCGTAATAGGGTTCGCTAAGAGGCTGTTTCGAGACCAGATTAATCGTGCCACCCAGACCACCTTGACCGTAAAGGGCGGCAACAGGACCTTTGAGGACTTCGATACGTTCGAGATTAATTGTTGGCGAACCGATACGTGAATTTGTTCTGTCTCTAAGTCCATCTCGCAAAACACCCTCATTAGCGCTACTGAAACCACGAATGAAAAAGATGTCAAAATGACCACTACGCGAACCACTTGTGGGTTGTTGAATGCCACTCACATTTCTCAAAACATCGCCGATTCTGGTTGCCTGACGGTCTTCAATCAACTGACGAGGGATGACCTGAATTGACTGAGGAATATCACGCAAGGGGGTGTCAGTCTTGGTTGCAGTTGAAGCATTTGGCATGCGATACCCATCTTGTTCACCTGTTACTACCAATTCAATCGGCTGATCGCTTTGTGCCGATGGTTGAGTTGGTTGAGTTTCGCTAGTGGGCTGATTTTGTGTTGGTGATGTTTGGGGTTGCGGCTGTGTGGAAGATGCAACTGATGCTACTTCAAAAATCAACCCTTCACTAGGACTATCAGACAGCTGAATAACTGGCAAAGTTGTTGCACCTGTTACGCTTACACGGATGGTATTTGCATCTTGATTCGTTACTGTTATTTCAGTAATTCCTGTGGCTGGTTTTTCTGAGCGGAATGTGAAAGTGTCGCCACTAGCTAAACGCAGTTGAGCATTGGGAATATCAGCAATAAAGCTATTGCCAGTACTGCGATTTATGACTTGCAACTGTTCCCCAAAGGAAGTTTGTAAAATTATCTCCACACCTTTAGCGGTAGGATTAGCTTTCACTCCCGTAACTTGTACTAATTCTTTAGTTGGGGACTGTACAAGTTTTTCGGCACTGGTGAGCGGATGGTCAATCTCACTCAGTTGTGGGATTTTAGCAATTGGTGCTGGTTGCGTAGATGCAAAACAGCTTGTCGTCAGACCTCGCCCCACAGTAGGTTGCATCATCCAACACACTGCTAGTATGCCTGCAAAACGCACCCAGTTGATTTTATAATTTTTATTAAATTTCATACCTCACCCACACTTAAACCACCTGTTCGACTGTCGTCAATAACGTAGATAGCTATTACAAGTCAATAAGAAGTCTTCCGATCTACCTGAGAATTAACTCTACAGGAAATGACATCTTAATTGGAAAAATTCTCAATTTTTCTTGATAATGGCTGTTCAAAAATTGCCCAAAATGCCCACAATCAGAGTTTTATTGGCTAAATTAAATCAGTTATTTTATTTTCTTTATGTAGAAAAACTTGGATTAAGGATATGTTTTACAACTAAAAATATTGATAAAGCTATCATATAAAAAGTCTGTTTTAAATAGGTAATTTTTATCACCATAATTGACGCGTTGACAGAAAAAAATAAATGTGCTGATTAGGTGTTCAAATATTCAATGTTGATTTTTTGACGATTTTGAAGCGATCGCTGTCCCCAGAAAAACTTAACATTAACTTTAGAAGTGCTAACTATTCATAAACAAGCTCATGGGTTACTACATCGCTCCCCGCTTTCTGGACAAACTGGCTAGTGTTGTCTCCAGC
Source organism: Nostoc sp. (assembly GCF_036917535.1). Taxonomy (GTDB): domain Bacteria; phylum Cyanobacteriota; class Cyanobacteriia; order Cyanobacteriales; family Nostocaceae; genus Nostoc. The sequence continues at coordinate 60,857 of NZ_JBALDA010000090.1, read as the reverse complement.
CCAAATAAATCTGTAAAAATGTGGAAACGAATTGTATTAATTTTGCTATTGGTGTTGAGCTTCAGCCTGAGTAATTCTGGTGTAGCGGCTGCGGCTGGACTCAAAAGCTTTGTAGACAGTAGTGATGGCTATCAGTTTTTATATCCTAACGGCTGGCTGCCAGTTAAAGTTGCTAACGGGCCAGATGTGGTTTTCCACGATTTGATTGAGGTGTCCGAAAATGTTTCAGTTGTGATTAGCCCAGTTCCAGAAGGCAAAACTTTGTCAGAATTAGGAACCCCAACAGAAGTAGGATATAAATTGGGAAAAGCGGCTCTTGCGCCTCCTGACTCTGGTCGTTCAGCTGAATTAGTCAATGCTGCACAGCGAGAAGTAGACGGTAAAACATACTACCTTTTAGAGTATGAGGTTAAACTCCCCAATCAACAGGAACGACATAACATCACCAGCGTTGCTGTTAGCCGTGGTAAACTTTTTACCTTCAACGCTTCAATTCCTGAAAAACGCTGGGCGAAAGTTAAACGAATGATTGACGAGGTTGTCAATTCTTTTTCTGTCTATTAATTGGGAAATGGGGAGAAATAAATTCAAAATTCAAAATTCAAAATTCAAAAAAAAAGACTGGGGCAGAAGGGGAACAAGGGAAATAACCAATGCCCAATGACGCCAGTTGCTTGGCTGTCGGCATTGCCCGCCCACGGCGCTGTCTCCCCAACACACTGGCTCCCCAATGACGCCACTTGCTCCACTTGGGGAGACCCCAAGACTGCAGTGGCTCCCCCATTCCCAATTACTAAGTTTATCAGATCATGAAAATTCCACCTTTTGTACTTGCCTCAGCTTCCCCAGCCCGACGCCGCTTGCTGCAAACTGTTGGTATTGAACCGATAGTTAAACCAAGTGACTTTGATGAGTCGCAAATTGAATTAAGTGAACCAGCAGAATTGGTCAAAACTCTTGCCCAGTATAAAGCGGAAACTGTAGCCCCACAGTTTAAATCAACTTTGATTATGGGTTGTGATTCAGTTTTGTCCATCAATGGTGAAATTTACGGCAAACCAGCAGACTTCTCTGAAGCGATCGCTCGTTGGCAGATAATGCAAGATAACTTTGGCGACTTGTACACAGGTCATGCCTTAATTGACACCGACCAAAACCGCACTTTAGTCAAGTCTCAAGTTACAAGAGTTTACTTTGCTCAAATGAGCGAGAAGGCAATTAAAGCTTATGTTGCTACAGGTGAACCCCTCAAGTGTGCTGGTGCCTTTGCCATTGAAGGTTTTGGAAGTTTCTTCGTGGAAAAAATTGAAGGCTGTCACAGCAATGTAATTGGACTCAGTTTACCCCTGCTGCGGCACATGCTAGAGGAATTGGGATACGATGTCACTGATTTGTGGCAATAGTCATTTGTCCGAATGGCTCTAGGAAAAGCCGAAATACTAATAAGTGATGTGGGTATTCTATTGCGGCATATTCAGTCAATTACTGGTCATCGCTCTTTTGCTGCCTTGGAGCGTTATTTTGGTATAACTGAGCAGCAGAAAGAAAATCCAATTTTTACTTTGTTTTTTTATTCAGTGTTGATATAAGCCTGCTGTTTTTAAATTATATAATTTATAATTTAATGAAGTCAATAGTCTCTATTATGTAAAAATTATGAGTATTAGAAAGCAAAGATTAGAGAACTTGTTTAAGTGGGAATCTATGTTGAAAGAAATATTCCCTATTTCAATTCCTTACAGTTGTGTTTGGGAAGATAAACAAGAAATTTTATCAGTTCTTAATATTGTTGGAAGCATTGCTAGTGCTAATCATATGTTTTGCCCAGAGGGAGGTGGAATAGATATGGCAGGAGCAATAGAATCTGTTGAAAAAGATTGCATTGAAATATCTTCAGGTGAAAATAGTATTCCATATATTATAAAACCTAAAAATTTGAAATTTAACTCATTTAATAGTAATCATGAGTGGTCTTACTTCAGGATAGAAACAAACTATTTAGAACCGAGTGGTATTTACAAAAAAGATAAGTATAAACATGAAGAGATTACAGAAATAACACCAGGGGTTTATAGAGAACGTTCTGTATGGGATTATGAATATTATAATTATGATTTGGATAATAATAGAGAAAAACCTTTACCTGAAACAGCAAGACTAATAGTGAGATATATGGAAGGTTCTTTTGTAATTTTTGCAAAATCTTCACCTTACAATTTTTCAGAGCTTGGTTTTGATCCTTACGATGGTTGCCACAATTTAATGAGTAATGATGAGTTTAAAAAAATTATTTCTGAAGTGGCACATTTGAGAATTGATAGAATATAACGATAGAAAATAGTAAAGTTTCTAAAAAACCTTCCTAAATTGATTTTTGAAAAGCTTTATTTACCTCTACAACAAAGATTGTAGCAAGTTTTCTTACCATTCTATATAGAGACTAAGACGGTTACAGAGTAACGACATGATCAAGTAAATTTTGAATTGATTGATAGGCTTGAATTTACTTAATAAAGTCTATAATTGTTTTTACAATAATGAATAATATAAACCAAATAACTATGCGCCCAATAAACGTAAACCAAAAATTATCAACTACTGGAAACCTTCCACCATTTTGAGCTTCAAGTCTTGTCATAAAAGCGGCATATTCATCGAAATCTTTAAATAAATTTCTCCCTCTACCATCTATTCTTTCTCCAACAGTTGACTGACAATACCACCAGTCAACTGATAGTTTCCATATTCGTTTAGGCATAAGTCCCAAAGTAAATATAAATATTAATATAGCCACTACTCTGATTTGAGATATTTCTGCATTAATGTCTATTTTTTTATCCACGATAAACACCAAAAAATTGACTTTATAATAGCATGTACCTGTAGGCGAATGCCTCTATTAGCTAAATAATTTCTCTAAAAAAGTCAGGTAATAGTAGAAAGTAATCGTCCTCACTTACTTGACTAACATCGTCAAATGCCGCCACAGTGTATGTTAGGATGACGGCGAGATTTGGCGGTAACACCATGAATAAACACGAAGCAGCAGACTTTCTTGGCGTGAGTGGGCACTTGAACGTGACGTGCAAGAGGGGTAAATCAGCGTTAAGTACAATAAATTAATAACTTATCCTCAATCATTGAATCTTTGCTGGGCAGAGGTGACAATCAGTCTGTAGTACCGATAAGCTTCTACTGACTATTGCTTTTGTCCTTTGTCCAAAGTTAATAACCAATGCCCAGTGCCCAATGCCCAATGCTCAATAACTAAATTGCCTGATATTGAGTATTGCCTCTCCATGATCTGGAATCCAGGCTAACCACTCATCTGCTGAAACCGGACACAATAAAAGTGCTTCGTCAAAACTAAAGGGGTTGGGAAGTTGCAAAAGGTTTACCCAAGTAGAAGCTCTGAACCTCTGTAAGTCTTCCAGATTGTGCCTTCTTGCTTGCATAGCAAAATCTGGTCTATGAGAATCTAGTTTCATAGCTTTCTATTAGCCTTCATAAATGGGCTAATCTAAAATTATTTCTGTAACCTAGACTACAAAATAAATAATCATTGTGAAAAGTATCTGTCTTATAAATTTACGTTGGCTGGGTGTAAGTGTTTGCTTATATTGATTGCAGACCACAACAGGTATGACACGACAAGTTGTAGACTGGCCACTAGATCGCATTCTCAACTAGAATATGTCATTTACTTCTATGCCCTCGCTGCGCGAGCAACAACATTCCCTAATTCGTCAGCTAGCTGATTGTATTGAGGCAGCTTGGCATCAGCACCTGGATTTATCACCCTACCATTTGCCTAATGAGTTGGGGTATGTGGAAGGTAGACTAGAAGGCGAAAAACTGACGATTGAAAACCGTTGCTATCAAACGCCCCAGTTTCGGAAAATGCATTTGGAACTGGCGAAAATCGGAAATATGCTGGATATTTTGCACTGCGTCATGTTTCCTCGTCCAGAATACAACCTGCCGATGTTTGGTTGTGATTTAGTTGGGGGTAGAGGTCAAATTAGTGCAGCGATCGCAGACCTTTCTCCTATCCATGTAGAACGCACCTTACCAGAATCTTATACTTCTCGACTGACACAGCTAACAGTGCTTAACTTTTCCCAACCCCGTGAATTACCAGAATGGGGAAATATTTTTTCAGATTTTTGTATCTTTGTGCGCCCCAGTTCCCCAGAAGAAGAAACAATGTTTCTGTCGCGGGTGCGAGAATTTTTAGACATTCATTGTATCCAAGCGATCGCCTCACATCCAGTTTCCGTTGAACAAGTTACACAAAATCTTGCCGGACAACACAACTACTGCACCAAACAGCAGCAAAACGATAAAACCCGCCGCGTACTAGAAAAAGCCTTTGGCCCAGTTTGGGCAGAAAATTACATGACTACAGTTTTATTCGATCTCCCAACTTAATCATCCCCTCCATCTCCCCCATCTGTAGGCTCTGTTACGTTTTCAGCTAATGGATAAATGTAGAATTCATTCAACGAGAGTTTAATGGAGTTCCAAAACAGCAACAGGAAGAATAGTAAGGTTTTTGAAGCGAATATTACAAAATGGTTTGTTGTCTTGGTAGGTGCAAACAACTAGAGACAGCTAACTCATTGACCAGAAAGTTAAGGAAACTCTGATGTTAAGAATGCTGAAGTTGATAGACATTTTTTAGTTAGTTAATCATTGATTGACTAAGGAAGACTAACTTTTGTAGCAAGATTGTGTCTAACAAAGGCAACAGTCTATTTTTGATGTTTCTTTTCAATTTTGTGACTAATTATAGCCGTAGTAGAATGTAGCAGTAAAGTACCGCATCATACCAATTTAGGATTTTGTGTAGAGACGTGATATCTCGCGTCTTTATATCTAGATTCATACTGCTTGTGAATTCTACTAACTTCCATTGCACTCATGTCTCAATAATACTCAGAGTTATTGAATAGCCAGCTACTATAGCGTTTCTCACTTTCAATACAGACCTAAAACAGTACTGCAAGACGGAAGTCAAAAGTCACGCATAATTGTATTCCGGGCTTTTGTGCTATCTTGAATGGTCTGTTTATTTACGCCGTGCTGTACTAGTTAGCCTCAAAGCTTCTCTCCTTGTAGGAGAGAGATCAAAATGTATTGCATAGATAATGAGCGGCTATAGAAAATTCCATTTTGTAAAGCCATAGTGTTGAACGTTCATCACACAATGGATTTTAAGCGATACCCAGCTTGAAACCACTGTTGTTTGTCCTAACAGCTGGCTGTTGATTAAAAACCCTTTTATTTTTACTTCCATCAGCACAATTCAGGTAAATGGGCAACATACTATGTCAAGGGTGACTGAAAAGCCAAAGCCAAGTGAGCAGCAACTTAATCATGAACAACCTAAGATTTGGTGGGGTATCGCTGTAGCCGTACCAATAGTAATCGCTGCTGGGATATTAGGTACGGCCAAAATTGAGCAGTTGAGAAAACTAACTACATCTGTACCAGTAATGCCATCTACTAACAGCATTAGTGCTATAGGGCGTTTGGAACCGCGAGGCGAAGTTGTTAAATTGTCCGCCCCATCATCAGGATTAGCACCATCGTCACGAATTCAGCAACTTCTGGTGAAAGAGGGTGAACGAGTAAAGCAAGGTCAAATTGTGGCAATTTTGGACAACCGCGATACCCAAGTAGCTGGACTACAAGAGGCAAAAGCAAAAGTCCAAGAAGCCCGTGCGAATTTAGCACAAGTCAGGGCTGGATCTCCAAGAGATATTCAAGCTCAAAGAGCAGTTATTGCTCGCCTACAAGCGCAGTTAATTGGGGAAAGGAATGGTCAACAAGCAACGATCGCCCGGATTGCAGCTCAATTAAGTGGTGATAAACTTGTCCAACAAGCAACTGTAAATCGCCTAGAAGCTGAACTCAGTGGTCAAAAAGAAGCTCTCAGAGCAACGCTTACACGTATTCAAGCCCAACAGCGCAATGCCCAAGTTGATGCTGGACGCTATGATTTTTTATACAAAGAAGGTGCGATTTCTCAGCAAGAACGGGATAATAGACGTTTGAGTGCAATAACTGCTAATCAGCAAGTGGTTGAAAGCCAAGCTACCTTGAAGCAGACATTAGCAACTGTACGACAGCAACTTGCTGAGGCTAGAGCAAACCAAATACAAAATTTAGCAACTTTGCAACAGCAGTTAATCGAAGCCAGAGTTAACCGTGACAAAACTTTAGCAACTTTGCAAAGACAAATTGATGAAGAAAAGGCCAAACTGAGCAGAATTTTAGATGTTACTCCTACCGATGTGCAAGTAGCACAAGCCCAAGTTAGTAATGCGATCGCAAATGTCAGAAAAGCCGAAGCAGAACTAAGGTTAAGCTACGTTCAAGCACCAATCGCTGGAGAGATTTTAAAAATTTATACCAAATCGGGTGAAGCGGTCGGCGCAAATGGCATTGCAGAAATTGGCCAAACCAACCAAATGTTTGTAATTGCTGAAGTTACTGAAGACAGCATTGGTAAAGTGCGTCTTGGTCAAAATGCTACTATCACCAGTGATAACGGTGCATTTAGCGACGAATTAAAGGGAACTGTCACTGAAATTGGTAGAAAAATTGGTAAAAAAGATGTGCTGAATACAGATCCAGCAGCAGATGTGGATGCCAGAGTTGTAGAAGTTAAAATTGCTCTGTCTCCAGAAGATAGCCTAAAAGTTTCTGGTTTAACTTACGCCAAAGTTATTGTTGATATTAATAATTAATTAAGTTGTAGGTGAGCAGTAACCCCAATCGATAATTTGATATTTTGAATTAAAAATATGTTTTTTAAACATTCTATTATTCTGATACAGGTATCACCATAATGGGTGGAAAATCTCAAATCGCTAAACTTGCTGAGATACCTATAAAATGAATCAGAAAATACCTCTATCATGGCTACAACTGACAAGAGAAAAAACTCGCCTAGCTGTGGCTTTAGCAGGAATTGCTTTTGCAGATATTTTAATGTTTATGCAACTCGGCTTTCGAGATGCTCTGTATTATAGTAACGTTCGATTCCATAACAGCTTGCAAGGCGATATTGTTTTAATTAACAGTCAATCTAACGCTATATTGGCGATGAGAAGCTTTTCTCGACGACGATTATATAAAGCTTTAGAATTACCCGCAGTTCAATCAGTACATCCAATATATTTGGACTATTCAATCTGGAAAAATCCTGTTACAGGCAGACCTCGGAGTATCCTAATCTTTGGAATGAATCCAGAAAATAACCTATTTAACTTACCTGGAGTTCAGGAAAATTTAGATAAACTTAAACTACCTGATGTAGTTCTATTTGACCGTTCTTCTAGGGTAGAGTATGGCCCGATCGCTGCTAATTATGAGCAAGGAAAGATTGTAACAGCAGAAGTACGAAGGCGGCGAGTTAAAGTAGAAGGGCTATTTACATTAGGCGCATCCTTTGGTGCAGATGGTAATTTAATTACGAGTGATATTAACTTTATGCGGATATTTCCCAATCGTCAGCAAGGATTAATTGATATTGGGCTAATTAGATTAAAACCAGGAGCCGATGCTAATGTTGTTGCTCAAGAATTACGCAAGTATTTACCTGATGAAGTAAATGTTTTAACTAAACAAGAGTTTATTGACTTTGAGCGGAATTATTGGGCAAAGAGTACAGCTATTGGCTTTATTTTCACATTAGGGACTGTCATGGGTTTCATTGTGGGGATTGTGATTGTTTATCAAATTCTTTATACAGAAGTTGCAGACCACTTAGCTGAATACGCTACTCTCAAGGCAATAGGTTATACACAAAACTATTTATTGACAATTATTCTTCAAGAAGCTTTATTATTAGCAACTTTAGGCTATTTCCCTGGAATAGTTTTTGCCTTATTTATGTATAATAGTGCCAGGACTGCAACACTTTTACCAGTGTTTATGAGTTTTGACCGAGCGATAATGGTATTGATTTTGACTATGATTATGTGCATTATTTCTGGGGCGATCGCAATTAGAAAATTACGCTCTGCCGATCCAGCAGATATCTTTTAATTAATTCAATATTAATTAAAAGATATTAACAACTAAGTTTAAATTATAATCATAATTAAGCAAGTTTAATTTTTGAAATTAACTACAATTAATTTATAACTCAAACAAAAATATGATGGAAAAGGAACCTGTAATCGCCATTAAAAATCTCAATCACTTCTATGGCAAAGGCGCACTGAGAAAACAGATATTATTTGATATTAACCTAGAAATTTCTCCAGGTGAGATTGTGATTATGACCGGGCCATCAGGTTCAGGTAAAACAACATTACTGAGCTTAATTGGTGGTTTGCGGTCTGTACAACAAGGAAGTTTAAAATTTTTAGGTGAAGAACTTATTGGCGTCAGTCAAAACAAATTAGTGCAGATGCGACGCAACATTGGTTATATTTTCCAAGCTCACAATTTGCTAGGGTTCTTGACAGCCAAGCAAAATGTGCAAATGGCAGTGGAATTGAACGATAATATTTCTCAAACAGAAGCAATGGCAAAATCAAAAGCTATGCTAAGGTCTGTTGGTCTAGAAGAACGAGTTGATTATTACCCAGACAATCTTTCTGGTGGACAAAAGCAAAGAATTGCGATCGCCCGCGCCTTAGTGAATCGTCCCCCCTTGGTACTAGCAGACGAACCAACAGCAGCATTAGATAAACAATCAGGACGCGATGTCGTGGAAATAATGCAGAGCCTGGCCAAAAATCAGGGAACTACTATCTTATTAGTGACACACGACAACCGCATTTTAGACATAGCCGATCGCATTGTAGAAATGGAAGATGGTCTTTTAACCCGTAATTCCTCAAATACACCCATCTAGTCATGATTCCAAAGTGAGAAATCACAACTGATAACTAAGCTGTGACGCAAATAAATATCACCAGTAGGAATCCGCTTTGATTTTTGAACTTACTAGGACTTACGCATTGACAAAAATATCATCTATAAATAATTTATTGTCTAGCCGAGCCTGATTTTTTCATTCCAGATGACTTTGGCTGAGTTGGGGCATTTGGTTGGCGACTAGTGCGAAAAGTCACATTTACCCCTTCATTCGATTGTTCCAGCACCAGTAGAGGCGTAGGTTTAGCCTTTTGATCCCAATGCATGGTAGCAATCCGACCTTGAATTGTTGGTTGCCAACTATCTTCGTCTTCTATGGGGCTTAGGTAAGTTTCTATACAGTCAATAATTTGACTAATAGTCGCAGAAGTTGCTTGCGTCGGTAACTTCATTAACCGGATTTGAATCCGAAACAGCACTCGCTTGGCAGAGTTCCCTGGACTACCAGTCTCATACTCTACATCAAAAATTTCATCTACCTGCCGTCCAGCGCTATTAGCAATTCCAACTGATCCAAGTTGTGCTTGATTTGGACGCAGCGCTTGAGTAACTTTATCTTTAATCTGAATCTTCACTTGATTAAGGATTGCAAAATGAAACACCTCTTCTGACATCCGCATTCGCAGATAATCCAGGTTAAAGTCCCGTGAGTTGACCAAATCGGGATTAGTTTCCATTTTGCGAATTGTTTCCAGCGCCAGCTTAAACTTCTTCTCTAGTTCTCGCGCGCGAAATTGTTCAAACTTAAGTTTTTTCTCCAGCTTATCCATCTGGAGTTTACTATACACAATCAAAGCAATCACCACTAAAGCCAGTCCTCCAGAAGTTACCAACAATAATGATGGTATTTCAGGATTATTTGCTGGCACTTCCTGGGATGCCTTTTTAGTAGTCTTTTTCCCAGAGGATTGGGCAAGAAACATTGAAGTGGACATGGTTGGAAACTGAAAAACTTGACTCCTGATGTTTAGGATGCCCAAATCTTCAAGGTCATCTTGCTGTATGATTAATATTTTTTACAGCCTTTTACAAACCGTATATGTCCAGACATTTGAGCCTCTCTCCCCTATCTGAGGTTTCATCTACAAGCTTTAGCAAGATTCGTTTGATAGCCACAGATATGGATGGCACTCTGACTAGACGAGGAAAATTTACTCCAGCACTGCTACAAGCTTTAGAGGATTTAGCCGCAGCTGATATTAAAGTGCTAATTGTCACAGGACGTTCTGCTGGGTGGGTAAGTGGATTGAGTAGTTTAATGCCAGTGGCAGGTGCGATGGCAGAAAATGGCGGTTTGTACTTTCCACCTGGAAATCAGAAACCAATAGTCTTAACACCCATTTTTGATTTAGTTCAACATCGCCAGCACTTAGCTACGACTTTTGAGAATTTACAAACTAAATTTCCCCAAATCCAAGAATCTGCTGATAATTGCTTTCGCATCACCGACTGGACTTTTGATGTAGCTGGTTTGCGTGAAAACCAACTACAAACCCTAAATAATCTCTGTCAACAAATGGGTTGGGGATTTACCTATAGCAACGTGCAGTGTCACATTAAACCCCAAGGACAAGATAAAGCTGTGGGATTGTTGCAGGTATTGCGCGAATATTTGCCTGATTATTCACCAGAACAAATTGTCACTGTAGGCGATAGTCCCAATGATGAAAGTTTATTCGATCACCGTTATTTTCCTGTTTCTGTAGGCGTGGCAAATGTGCTGGAATATGCAGATAAATTGCAACATCAGCCCGTTTATATAACCGCAGCTGCCGAAGGCAATGGATTTTGTGAGTTATCCAGTTACATTTTGCAAAGCTTCCAAATTCCAAATTAGGGGAAATTAGAATTTGCTCTAAGATAATCTTGTAGCACTAGATTTTACAACCATGACCAAAACATAAAAGGATACAAAGCAAGTTAACTTATTTATGGAAATTCTTAATTTTGAATTTTGAATTTTAAATTTTGAATTCGGAGCAAAGCGACGTGACGGCTACTTTACCTGTTAGTGTCGAATCAGAAATCTTCTACCCCAGTGCTGATGGTCAACCAGTGGCAGAAACCTACGACCACCTTTATGCTTTACTAACTACCTTAGAAGTCCTCAAACAGTATCTGGCAAATCGTCAGGCAACAGTATTGGGAAATCAATTTCTTTACTATGCACAGGGCTTTCCCAAGTTGCGGGTAGCCCCAGATGTAATGGTGATTTTTGATGTTGCACCTGGTGGTCGGGACAACTATAAAGTTTGGGAAGAGGGTCAAGTACCCACAGTTATTTTTGAAATGACATCCTTTGGGACTAAGGGACAAGACGAAATCTTCAAAAAGACCCTATATGAGCAGTTAGGTGTCAACGAATACTGGCTATTTGACCCTAAAAGCGAGTGGGTAGAACAACAGTTACGTGGCTATCGCCTGCGGGGAGAAATCTACGAACCGATACAAGATGGACGCAGTGAACCGTTACAACTACGCTTGGTGGTTGAGGGAAGGCTAATTGGATTTTATCGAGAGGATACAGGGGAAAAATTACTGATACCTGATGAACTGGTAGAGGCTTTAAGGCAAGAAATTTTAGCAAGACAGCAAGCAGAAGAACTAGTAGAACAAGAACGCCAACGAGCAGAACAGGAACGCCAACGAGCAGAACAGGAACGCCAACGAGCAGAACAGGAACGCCAACGAGCAGAACAGGCAGAGTTGCAGATAGAACAGTTAAAGGCAAGGTTGCGCTCGCTCAATCTAGACCCCGATACTATTGAGTAATCGGCAAACGGGAGTTAACCATAATACGATCATACAGTGGGTTAAAAAAGCGGTTCAACCATGAAGAGACACACCTGAACATTCAGAAATTCCCGAAATAACTCAAGTTGATGAACTAGAAACTTTTGTTGCTAAAAAAAACAAGATTGCCAAGTAGACAATTTGTTACCTATGTTTTTGCTACATTTATTACCTGAGACAGAATATAATAGATGAATCTCTAGCGCATTTCAATCTAGTAAGTCTCAACAATACTAATTTAATTGAGAAGACTGTTTTATACAGTAATTCCCAAGCAAAACTGAATCAAAGGATTAATAAACCGCCAGCCCTCTAAGCACCCAGAGACGCTAAGAGATTAACAGATACTTCAAGGACACGTTAGCGTTTTATTTCCTACTTTCACTATAAAGTCCAAGATTAATGTAGAGTCAAAAATTTACTTTAAATACTGAGGTATAAAATTATGCAAGAAATTGAAAGATTCTTTGGCAACTTGTTTAGTGGTATAATCAACCGCTTTAAGTATTCTGCAATGGACGCTGCCGATCGCAAAATGAGAGAAACTATCGACGATCAGATCGAACAACGGCGACAAAAACCTAAACCCGAAGATCGAGAAGACCGCGAGTAGATATTTAAAACAGCAAGATTTTCATTACTAGTGCTGCCCGATTGTTGAGTAGGCAGTACTATTTTCTTGACCTCACTTGGTCAAGCAACTATAACTCTTCAGAATATGTTAACCTAGTATGGTTAACTAATCTCGCACATCTAAGAATTCGGGTGTTTCCCGATTGGGAAATACACTTGGATGGAGGTTTAACCCGAATCGGAGTTGAAAAATATATGCCAGTAGTTTCATTGGCTCAAATGATGGAGTCAGGAGTTCACTTTGGGCATCAGACCCGGCGTTGGAATCCAAAAATGTCTCCTTACATTTATACTTCCCGCAATGGTGTGCATATTATCGACTTGGTGCAAACTGCCCAGTTGATGGATAATGCTTATAACTATATGCGATCGCACGCAGAACAAGGGAAAAAATTTCTTTTTGTCGGCACTAAGCGCCAAGCAGCTGGAATTATTGCCCAAGAAGCTAGCCGTTGTGGTTCCCACTACATTAACCAACGCTGGTTGGGTGGAATGTTGACCAACTGGGCAACCATCAAAACACGGGTTGACCGTCTAAAAGATTTAGAACGCCGTGAAGAAACTGGCGCACTAGATTTATTGCCGAAAAAAGAAGCATCAATGCTACGTCGGGAAATGACGAAGCTTCAGAAATACTTGGGCGGCATTAAAACAATGCGAAAAGTGCCTGATATCGTGGTAATCGTAGACCAACGCCGGGAATATAACGCAGTTCAAGAATGCCAAAAGCTGAATATTCCCATTGTGTCCATGCTGGATACAAACTGTGACCCCGATGTAGTAGATATCCCCATTCCAGCAAACGACGATGCTATTAGATCGATTAAGCTGATAGTCGGAAAATTGGCAGATGCCATTTATGAAGGTCGTCACGGTCAGCTGGATGTTGAAGATGATTACGAAGATTACGACGGTAGTGAGTATGACGATGACTACGAAGAAACCGAATATACTGATGCCGTAATTCCCGACGAGGAAACAGAAGAATAGTGCTGAGTGCTGAGTAAGCTCATCCCACCCCTAAAAGAAGTGGGATTTCGTGGGCATAGGGTATGGGGCATGGGAAAAGCCACCAATACCCCATGCCTCAAGTCGGCGGGCGGCGGTTCATCTCATCCCTCTTGTTGGAGTGGGCTTTACCGCCGACTTTCTGTAAGATAGAAACACTTAGCAAATTGGATAGTGCTGAGTCTTGATTTTTGAAGTTGTAAGTTGTGATTTGTCAATGAAGAATAAAATTGATAACTGAACACTCAAAACTCAGCACTCAGTACTAAATTAGGTGAGTGATTACAACTCAAGGTCAAGTTAGGAATTGAGGCAAAATGGCGGAAATATCTGCAAAACTCGTCCAAGAGCTACGCCAAAAAACTGGTGCTGGCATGATGGACTGCAAAAAAGCGCTGATAGAGACTGAAGGTAACGTAGAAGAAGCCGCAGACTGGCTACGGAAAAAGGGCATCTCTAAGGCGGGGACAAAAAGCGATCGCATTGCGGCAGAAGGTCTAGTTGACACTTACATTCAGCCCGGAGGTCGAGTGGGTGTACTTATAGAAGTCAACTGCCAAACCGACTTTGTTGCTCGTAACGAGGCTTTTAAAGCTTTAGTTAAGAATCTAGCAAAGCAAGCAGCTACTGCTGATAGTGTTGAGTCTTTGTTGGCTCAACCCTATATTGATAATGAAAGTGCGACTGTAGAAGAATTTATCAAGCAAACCATTGCCACCCTTGGTGAAAATATCCAAGTGCGTCGCTTTGTTAATTTTGCAATAGCAGAGGGCACACAAGGTGTAGTAGACAGCTACATTCACACTGGCGGTCGAGTTGGTGTATTAGTAGAACTAGGTTCCAAAACTGAGTCAGTAGCTGCTAATTCAGAGTTCCAAACCTTGGCACGGAACACTGCAATGCAAGTTGCGGCTTGTCCTAATGTTGAGTATGTAAGTGTAGACCAAATCCCCGCCGAAGTTGCCCAAAAAGAAAAAGACATTGAAATGGGCAAGGATGATTTGGCGAACAAGCCTGAAAACATCAAAGAAAAAATTGTTCAGGGACGGATTGAAAAACGCTTGAAAGAATTGACTTTGCTCGATCAGCCTTACATTCGCGATCAGAGTATTTCCGTGGAAGACTTGATAAAGCAAGTGAAAGCACAATTAGGCGAAGAGATTCAAGTGACTCGCTTTGTCCGTTATATACTGGGCGAAGGCATTGAAAAGCAAGAAATGAGCTTTGCTGATGAAGTCGCTGCACAAATGGGCACCAAGTAATATTAGTCATTAGTCATTAGTTTTTACCAAGGATAAATGACGAATGACTAATAACTCTTTACAAAACAGGTCAGGTGATTTGCTTGACCTGTATTTTATTTAGTAAAGACAGAAAATTTCGCATTTAATTTAAAATCTAAAATTCTCTAAAAAGTTATCCTAAAATAAGTTTGTACATTTGTACTATGTAATGGTTCAGATGGGCAAGAGCGAAAAATATGGCAAGAGCAATCGAGCGAATTGAGCAGGATATTGCAGCACTCCAAGAAGCGATCCGGGCGATCGCAATCGAACTACAAAGCGCTTATGCTAGTTATCTAAACACCTTGGGGCTAGCCGTACGCAAACAGTTGATTCTCGCGAGTTATCACCTCTGTACCCAAGGATATCCCGAAAACTTTCTGCATTTGTCATTGAATCAGCGCCAACAATTGCAACAAGCCATCCGCAAGTTGGGTCAACTGGCAGCTGAACAATTGCTCATTTATCTTAAAAGTGAAGAATCAGAGGAAGATGAGGTGGATGAGGGAGATGAGATGGATGAGGTGGATGAGGTGGATAAGGAAGTAACATCTTCTTCATCTTCACTATTTCTTTCCACTTCTAATTCTCAGTATCTCACTGCCAACACCTCCGATCCTATAGAACTGGCAAAATGGCAACAGAAATTAGAAGAGGTCATGCAAGAGATACTGAAAAAACTTTCGCACGATGCTAATCTTTTGTTACAAAAAGCTCGAGTATTACCGAAAAAATTACCAGAACCGATTTTAGCAGCGGCGGCGGCAGCATCAGAAGCATCTGCTGAGGTAATGCCGGGGCCACCCAATTTATTAAACTTAGTAATTGAAATTGAAAATGAGCAACACTCAGAAGATTCTGGACTGACTCAAATCATGGCTATTAACCTGCGGCTAGGAGAAATTGAATTTGCTGATGTGACACTTTCCTCTGAGCGCAGGCAAATCCGCAGTATTTTAGTTAAGCTAAATAAGCTAGGACGAGAGTATCAAAAGAGACATAAAGAAAAGGCGATCGCTGAAGCGGAAGCTGCATGGCGCGCTAGTTGGTTTGAGGATTAGTCCTTTGTCCAGAGTCAAATGACCAATGATTAATGATTAATGAAAAACCAGATTGGATACGATTGCACAAAGCCTTGGCAATAGAAGCTGAACGTGGCTTTACAGATTTGATGGGCAGAGAATACCGTTTCAGTGAATTTCTCAGCCTAACTTTGGGCAAATTCCCAACAGGCTTACCTCAAATTGAACGCCGCCGTTGGCAAGGATTAGCGGTGCAATTTGCTAGTTATCCACATCTAGCACTGGAAGAAAGGCAGCATTTAGTAGCAGAGACTCGTAGGTATCTTTCCCAACTACAGCAAGAGGAGCAGCGGAAGGAGGGGGAGCAGGGGAGCAAGGGAGCAGAGGAGCAAGGGAGAATTTATAAATCCAAAATTAAAAATCCAAAATCTCCAATTGTTACTGAAGTGAGTCGGAGACTTGCACCAAAAATTGAGCAAAAACTCAGTGATTTACCAGAAATAGGTTTTAAAAAAGCTGATAATTTGGCACGGCTTGGTTTACATACCGTCCGTGACTTGCTTTTCTACTATCCTCGTGACCATATTGATTATGCGCGTCAAGTGAATATCCGCGAGTTACAAGCGGGTGAGACGGTGACAATAGTGGCTACAGTGAAGCGTTGCAACTGCTTTACTAGCCCTAAAAATCAGAAATTATCAATTTTAGAATTGGTAGTAAAAGATAACAGCGGTCAAATCAAAATTGGTCGTTTTTACGCAGGTACGCGCTTTAGCAGTCGCGCTTGGCAAGAAAGTTTAAAACGCCGTTATCCAGTAGGTAGCATTCTAGCAGCCTGTGGGTTGGTGAAAGAAAGCAAATACGGATTGACACTGGATAATCCAGAACTAGAGGTTTTGGCAAATCCAGGAGATACGATTGAGTCGCTAAATATTGGGCGGGTAGTGCCAATTTATGGACTAACTGAAGGCGTGGTGGCGAATACAGTGCGACAGGCGGTAATTGCTGCTTTACCCGCTGCGGCTAACCTGAAAGACCCTTTGCCAAGTGGTTTGCGGCAGAAGTATGGTTTGATGGAATTAAAAGATGCGATCGCTAATATCCATTTTCCCAGCGATAGCGCCGTCCTACAAGTTGCCCGTCGTCGCTTAGTTTTTGACGAATTTTTCTACCTGCAACTTGGGTTACTGCAACGTCAGCAGCAAGCAAGAGCGATTCAAACCAGCGCCATCCTTGTCCCACGCGGTCAACTTGTAGAGAAATTTCACGAAATACTGCCTTTTCAACTCACTGGCGCACAGCAACGAGTTCTCAACGACATTCTCAACGATTTACAAAAACCTGTGCCAATGAATCGTTTGGTGCAAGGTGATGTCGGTTCTGGTAAAACAGTCGTCGCCGTGCTGGCTATCCTTGCAGCAATTCAATCTGGCTACCAAGCAGCGCTGATGGCTCCTACAGAAGTTTTGGCAGAACAACATTATCGCAAGTTAGTTAGCTGGTTTAATCTACTGCATTTACCAGTGGAATTACTTACAGGCTCTACAAAAACTGCGAAACGAAGGCAAATACATTCTCAGCTAGTAACTGGTGAATTACCTCTGTTAATAGGAACCCATGCCTTGATTCAAGACCCTGTAAACTTCCAACAACTAGGATTAGTAGTCATAGATGAACAGCATCGCTTCGGGGTAGAACAACGGGCACGTTTGCAGCAAAAAGGCAATCAACCTCATGTGTTAACTATGACAGCTACTCCAATTCCCCGAACCTTAGCACTGACGATACACGGAGATTTGGATGTGAGCCAAATTGATGAGTTACCACCGGGACGGCAAAAGATTCAGACAACAGTATTGTCAGGTCAGCAACGCAACCATGCTTACGACCTGATGCGCCGAGAAATTGTCCAAGGTAGACAAGTTTATGTGGTTTTGCCTTTAGTGGAAGAATCAGAAAAATTAGATTTGCGATCGGCTGTTGACGAGCATCAAAAGTTACAGGAAAGCGTTTTTCCTGACTTTCAAGTTGGGTTGCTACACGGTCGCATGAGTTCAGCCGAAAAAGACGACGCTATAACCAAATTCCGCGATAACCAAACGCAAATTTTGGTTTCTACTACCGTTGTTGAGGTTGGTGTAGACGTACCTAATGCTACAGTAATGCTCATTGAAAATGCAGAGCGATTTGGGCTATCACAACTGCACCAACTGCGGGGGCGTGTTGGTCGGGGTGCGGCTCAGTCCTACTGTTTATTGATGAGCAGTTCTAGAAGTCCTGATGCTCAACAACGGTTGAAGGTATTGGAACAATCTCAGGATGGCTTTTTCATCTCTGAGATGGATATGCGTTTTCGCGGCCCAGGGCAAGTACTGGGAACTCGTCAATCTGGAGTGCCAGATTTTACCTTAGCGAGTTTGGTTGACGATGAGGAAGTTTTACTTTTAGCGCGGCAAGCAGCGGAGAAAATTATAGAGATGGATGTTACTTTAGAGCGTTGGTATTTAATGAAAGAAGAGTTGAAGTATCGATATGAGCGTTTGATGGGTGGGGCGATTTTAACGTAATTTGACCGGATAAATAAAAGTTTAATTGGTTCTTAACCCGGATTTCTCACAAGTGAGAAAAAATCATTAACTTGAACAAAATTTAAGAAAATTTAATTGATACATCCTTAAATTAGATTCAAAAATAGGATAATTTAACGTATAAACATAAAACACCATAAAAACCAGTATCTAAGCTAGATTTGTCTTCTTTTCCTCCACTATCTTGACAAAAGTGCAATTACCTTAATCATATCAGCGATGCTGCTTTAATCTTTTTACAGATGTCCACCAAGGCTCGATTTTGTTCTGCTATGCTCAGGCTGTCTATAGGTTGTCTGGGAGAGTGCGCTGCCTGATACTTTTCAATTTCTGTTTCTTCGTAGCTGCTATAACTTAACGGTATCCAAATGATGGTGAGTCCTTCTGCCTGAGCAGCATCTAACAATGGGGGTAACTCATTCTCGGCAATAAAATCTGATGCCAGAAAGTCAGGACTTACCAGTAAAACTGCTACTTTTGCGCGTTCTATTGCTTTACTGATTTCATTACGCCATAACATTCCTACCCTAATTTGAGTATCAACCCAAACAGTGATTGACTTGTTGCGGATCATAGGCTTCAGACGTGTTTGTAACTTTGGCAACCATTCTGCATCTGCGTGGCTATAACTAATGAAAACTTCCTCTCGCCTCGTTTCTGACATAGTTATTCCTGTTACTAAATTAACAGTTATGCGTCCATCTATGCTTCTTATTTTGCGAGTCATATCAAGGATCTGCTGGGATTGTTCAGGTGAGATACCAACGGAATGAATAAAATCATTTATATCAAGATGATTTAAATAATATCTGAGCGTTGGATCTTCAAGAGATAGCAATTTAGTGCTTTCAGAATAATGAAAGACCTTCCTAAATCCCCCGTCTTCCGCACTGGCATTAATAGAAGGTAAAATTTTTTCCTTCATAGCATTTATAGCTATACCCAAATCCCCAGACATAGATACTATACGAGCTAGTGCTATTTGAGAATCAGGCAAGCTTGATATGACAGCGATGATAGCGATAAAGGGAAGCCATTCATCTCTAGACGTTCCTGAATTTTGAACAAAAGATATAAGAAAAGGCTTAAAACGTTCAGAAAGCTCTGTTACCAGATGCCTTCTAGCATCCTCAATTGGATAATTTAGTGTAGTTGTTGAATCTAAAGTTTGCTTAATCCCAGATTCAATACATATTCTTTGGCACAGATATTGACAAATATAAAAGCTATTTGATGAATCCTCAACAATACCATCACGATTGGAGAACTGAATTGATAATTTCCTTTCCCCTTGCTCAATAAGGCTATTTAAATCACTGGATCGTGGGAATGGCATTTTATAAATGCCTAGTCTCCTTCCCAAATCTAAGCCACCATGAAGAAGGTCAGATGGAGAAGTTGAAATACCAATTAGAATAAATTTAGATATTGATTCTTTTTCTTCTATCTTAAACACTTTCTCAGAAAGCTGTCTAAGCTTCCTAGCTAGATAAATTCTTGTTTCCTGAGTCAAAACATGAAAGTCATCAATCACTATAGGAATTGTCTTCGTACCAGTCAGAGAGTCATTTAGTAACTTCTTTACTATTTGATCAGCATCATCATCTAGAGAAGAGATGAACTGATAATTATCATCCTCTTTCCAACCAAGGTCAGAGAAAATTCGACGGATTAAGCATGTTTTTCCAGATCCAGATGGGCCATAAATTAATATGTGTTTACCTCGTTCAAAAATATCGTTTACAACATCTCGATAATTTGATGGTTCAACATAAGTAAAATCTGGTATTCCAATAGTGCGAAATACTTCATTTAATGTGGCTGGTTTTAAACTATCGCTTGATACTGATTCAATTTCTATGAGATTTGATGACGGATTTGTACCTGTAATACCCCATATCAACCTCCTTAAAGCAATTTCCTCAGAATCTTCTTCGCGAAAATCTACCCAAGTTATTCCACGCAAGAATACGGGTAGCTCGACAAAAGAAGGTGCATCTGGTAACAAAACTGGTATTACAGGTAAACCTCGATGCACAAATTCTTCTAGAAAAGCCCTGAGTTCCATTTCCTGCCAAGGGCCAACTCCACTTTTACCAACAAACACAGCAGCACTTTTTATTTGCTCAATTTGCATCTCCAGACTCTTCTGCCAAGAGAAACCAGGACGGAGTTCCCATTGATCAAACCAGGGTAAAATACCTAATTCTCTGAGTTTTTGAGCAATTTTTATGACAGCAGGTTTGTCTTCACTGTTATGGCACAAAAACACATCAAAGTTGAATTGGTTATCCGTCATCTGTTGTGTTGCTCTTCTCTTTGGTCGCTAAAGTTTTATTATATGTGTTTTAGTCGCTTTGCCTTGCCTAATGGTTAGGCGATGTGCAACTTATTTTGTTATGAGACCATCGAACTGTAATGCTTCCAAACCAAACAGACGATTTAACTCTATTTTTTGAGGGATCATGCTTAAAATTCGTAGAATTCTTATGCGATAAATATTTTGGCAGTTTTTAACTCCTATTTTCTCAGGCTTTATGAGAAATCCGGGTTAATCACAATGCTTGCTGCATTTGAGCATAGGCTTCATAAATACCCTTCACGTTATACCAGTTGAGAAAAATTCTAGCAATTTCTAAAGCTAATTCAGGCTTACCTAAGTTAATTAGCCATTGCAAAAATGGAGCCATTGTCCGTTCATTAAGTGTGCTATTGAGTGAAAGAATGCCCCAAAGTAAGCGATGCAGCCAAGTCATTTGAATCATCATTCGCACTTCCCATGTAGGATGCTTCTGATAAAATAAAACTCCCATCCGTCCGCGTTGAATTTCTTGGTCAATTAATCGGGGAATTTGCTCTAAGTTAAATGCTGGATGCCAGTGATATCCTACGGCTTCGGGACATTTAATTAGTGTCAAACCTAGTTTTTTTAGCCGCACACCTAATTCTAAATCTTCCCAGCCATAGAGTTGAAAACTAGTATCAAAAAGTCCCGCTTTATCTAACCAATGTTTGGGAATTGCTACATTTCCAGTAGCAAAAAAAGCTGCTGAAAAATCTGTGATTTTGTAGGGTTCGGCCGTTGGGTTGTGGAAATTGCAAGTATTAATAACTGCACCGTAAGTGAAAAAGCGATCGCTTCCCAATTTCTGCTTTCCCTGCACTAGCGCCGACTCATGAGCTTGCAGGAAATTCTTCAACACTACCAAATCACTATTAATAAAGATAATTGTGTCTCCCTGCGCCTTCTCTACTCCCAAATTCCAAGCCGCAGCTGGACCAGCATGATCTTGCCCAAACCAGCGCACATGGGGAAACTCTTCTTTGTGTGCTGCTAACCACTCCAATGCGCCATCAGTAGAACCATCATCTACCAAGACAATCTCGTAAGTTCCAGAAGTCCTGACGCTCAACAACGCTTGAAGGTATTGGAACAATCTCAGGATGATTTTTTTATTTCCGAGATGGATATGCGTCTTCGTGGCCCAGGGCAAGTACTGAGAACTCGTCAATCTGGAGTGCCATATTTTACCTTAGCCAGTTTAGTTGACGATGAAGAAGTTTTACTTTTAGCGCGGCAAGCAGCGGAGAAAATAATAGAAATGGATGTTACTTTAGAGCGTTGGTATTTAATGAAAGAAGAGTTGAAGTATCGATATGAGCGCTTAATGGGTGGGGCGATTTTGACATAATAACATATCTGAGTTAGAAACCTACATCAAGCAATGAATCTTCAATTTGATTGCTAGGGGCAGGGCGGGCGCATTATGTCAAGAAGCAAAGTATATTCTCAATAGAGTTAAAAACAATGTCATTAACTTTATATTACTGAGAACAACCATCTATTACGATGGTTCAAAAATTGCTCAGAAAGCTCTCAATCGGTTCAGTTTTGCTGTTTGGAGAATTCGCCAACGGTATCCGTATCCCGGCTCAAACTAGAGTAATAGCTCTTACCGCTACTTTTGTCAATGAAATCAAAAGTTTGTGGTTGATTGACTTTTTTGGTTGATTACTTTGTCTTGGTGTCACAGACTCGATTGCGAGATTGATGGTAGTTTATTTTTGCACAAACTCCTTGATCCCAATTGCGATACAAGCTATGACACTCAATTTATATTTACTGCGACATGGAGAAACTACTTTTAGTCAAAGTGGTAATTTCTGCGGTGAAACTGATGCGGAGTTGACCTCTGAAGGGATACAGATGGCAGAGAGTTTTGCCGATGTTTATCAAAGCTTATTGTGGGAAGCTGTTTATGTTAGCCCGATGAAGCGCACAATTGCAACTGCTAAGCCATTTTGTAATGCTATCGGTATGGATATGCAGTTGCGTGACGGACTTAGAGAAGGTAGTTACGGCGAATGGGAAACTAAGAGTAAATCCTTTGCCCAAGAGAATTACGCCCAAAACTATGTAAAATGGTTGACAGAACCCGCTTGGAATGCACCATTAGGTGGAGAAACTGCGGTAGATGTTGCTAACCGTTCTATGCCTGTAATTGCTGAAATTCAAGAAAAACATCCCCAAGGTAATGTTTTAGTAGTTTCCCATAAAGCCACGATTCGGATTATGCTTTGCAGTTTACTAGGAATTGATTTGGGACGCTATCGCTATAGAGTGAATATTTTGGTCGCGTCGGTAAGTATGGTTAAACTTGACGTTAATGGTCCTTTGTTAGAAATATTAGGCGATCGCCATCATATACCCGATTGTATTCGCTCTCGTCCGGGAACATAACAGTCCCTTAAACAAAAACCGAAGATCAACATCACATTTGTGTAGATTGCGATCGCCAGTTCATCTTCCATTCGATTATTACTACACTATCTGAAATTTCGGGATGTTCCAGTTCCTGCCTAGTTCATACCGCCATTATGCAACGCCCATTTTTTCTCTTCTCTCTGTTTCCTCTGCATCTCTGCGGTTCATTAAATAAGTTGACTTTGATAAAGAGTTTTAGCCTTAACCTAAGCGTATTGGTTTATACGGTAGTCAATCCTGCCAGTTCGTTCACCATCAGAGAATCAGGTATTGAGTTGAGATGCGCGATATGACCAACAAAGTTTTAACAGATTGATTACACTGTGGTACTTCCCAAAGGCGTTTAAATCACAATATTTGCTGCATTTGAGCATAGGCTTCATAAACACCCTTCACGTTATACCAGTTGAGAAAAATTCGAGCAATTTCTAAAGCTAATTGAGGCTTACCTAAGTTAATTAGCCATTGCAAAAATGGAGCCATTGTCCGTTCATTTAACGCACCATTAAGTGAAAGAATCCCCCAAAGTAAGCGATGCAGCCAAGTCATTTGAATCATCATTCGCACTTCCCATGTGGGATGCTTTTGATAAAATAAAACTCCCATCCGTCCGCGTTGAATTTCTTGGTCAATTAATCGGGGAATTTGCTCTAAGTTAAATGCTGGATGCCAGTGATATCCTACGGCTTCTGGACATTTAATTAATGTCAAACCTAGTTTTTTCAACCGTACACCCAATTCTAAATCTTCCCAGCCATAGAGTTGAAAACTAGTATCAAAAAGTCCGGCTTTATCTAACCAATGTTTGGGGATTGCTACATTTCCGGTAGCAAAAAAAGCTGCTGAAAAATCTGTGACTTTGTAGGATTCAGCCGTTGGGTTGTTGAAATTACAAGTATTAATAACTGCACCGTAAGTGAAAAAGCGATCACTCCCCAATTTCTCTTTCCCTAGCACTAGTGCATCAGTATGAGCTTGCAGGAAATTCTTCAGCACTACTAAATCGCTATCAATAAAGATAATTGTGTCTCCCTGGGCCTTCTCTACTCCCAAATTCCGAGCCGCAGCTGGACCAGCATGATCTTGCTCAAACCAGCGCACATGGGGAAACTCTTCTTTGTGTGCTGTTAACCACTCCAATGTGCCATCAGTAGAACCATCATCTACTAAGACAATCTCGTAATCAGTAACCGAACTTGGCTGACTCAACTCCTGCACCTCCAAGGCGCGGAGGCACTTTTCTAAAATCGGTTGGCGATTATAAGTCGGTATCACAACGCTGAAAAACACAGTCTCACCCACAACACTATTGATTTATCCATCTCCAGAATAGGACAGATGGGGCGCTGACACTGTTCCTGACTGGATTTGTAACTTCTTAATTTGAGATTTAGTACAAAATAAATCCTCTTTAATCAAGATATAACCTGATATTAATTTTTGGTCATTAGATTATATGACAAACTGAAAATTTTTTGTCTAGTTAGCTGACCTAAATAGCAAACAACCTTTTGTTTAAAAACAGGTTACTGACCATTCAAAATATATGGCATTTTACGTAAATAATTGATGGCTTTTTCTGCCAGTAATCAAGATTTGCTTTTACGAAATTCTTGATGTCACAAGAGAGGAGAGTTTAATGTCTAAATTAAGTCGCAGACAAATTTTAGTATTTTTTGCTGGCAGTGCTGGTGCGGCTGTGTTGGGAGACACAATTATAGATGGTGTTTCTAGTATTGCCGGAGCAAGCAACAAACCACTGAGTTTTACACCAGTGCGCTTACCCCATTCTTTATCTATTTATAAACAGCAGAAAAGTTTCTTACCAACGGGAATCGGTCAGGGACAGGTAATCAATCCATCTGCAAATGCGAAGTTAAATAGCTACAACGTAGTTGACGATCTGGTAGTGCCACCAGAGTATGAACGTTATGTAATTATCAGCTGGGGCGATCGCGTCTTTCCTAACAAAGATGAATATTTCGGTTACAACAACGATTATACGGGTTTCATTCCTCTGGGTAGAACCAACGATGTCGGCTATTTGTGGGTTAATCACGAATACGTCAGTTTTCCATTTTCCGATCTAGCACCAGAAGCTCCTGCTGATGTTAAAGGATTGACTACCACTTTTGAATCAGTGATTGGCTGGGCTTTACCTACCACCAGAGGTATTGAATTTGACGGCGAAGTTCTATATAACTTAGGCGGATCAATTGTCCGCCTCTGCCGACGTAATTCTAGTAGCCGTTATGCTGTGGTTAAAGGTGATGCGAGAAATCGTCGCCTTCATGGTCTTTCTGGGTTGGGAATTAATAGCCAAAGAAGTGATGAATATAAAAATGTCACTTCTTGGGGAAGTCGCAGCTACCAAAAAGGCGATCAAAACTATCTCATCGCCACTGGCCCGGCTGCAACCCAAGTATTTAACCTCTCCTCTGATGGATTAGGTAACAAAATTATTGGCACTAGCTATAACTGTTCTGGCGGTACAACTCCTTGGGGAACTATTTTAAGTGGCGAAGAGAACTTTCAAGGAAGTGTAGGAGGTTTTGTTGGTGTTACAGAACCAGTCAACCCTAATGGTACTCAAACAGGTTACATCGATGGTACTACTGGTAAAACCTTCGGTTTAGTTGGTGAAAAATACGGTTGGATTGTCGAAATTGACCCTGTTAATCCAAATTTCCGCCCTCGCAAGCACACTTCATTGGGTCGTTTCCGCCATGAAAACGTTGCCATCCGTGCCGAAGCGAGGAAACCATTAATCGCCTACATGGGTGATGATAGACGTGGAGGACACACCTGGAAATTTATCAGTACAGGTGTTATTTCTTCACCAACCAGTAAAGCCAACAGCAGTTTATGGGAAAGTGGTACATTGTATGCCGCCCGCTACAATCCAAATGGTACGGGTCAATGGATACCGTTACGTTTAACCACTCCCACCAATCCCATTTCGCCATCAGTAATTTCTTCTGTGGAGTTTGCTGCTTTGGGTTCAGCTCAAAGAAATGGTCTTTTACCGCTACCAAAACGTAATGGTATTGCAGGTGAAACTATAGATGGCGGTTCTCTCGCAGTCGATCGCACCAATGAAGCAGAGAGACTACCTGCTTATCAAGGTAAGAAACTATCTGACTTCTACACTTCCCAAGGTGCTATTCTCAGTGATGCTTTTTTAGCAGCGAATTTGGCCGGCGGAACTCCGACAGCGCGTCCAGAAGATATAGAAGTGCATCCAACCACCAAAGAAGTATTCATTTCCTATACTGACGGTGCGCCAGGAAGCGACGGTTATCCAGATTCGCGCATTTTCCAGGTTGCCAAGTTAAGTACAAACGTCAACGCAACGCAGCAATCCGGCGGATTGTACAAGATTATTGAAGATAGTGCTGATGGTACAGGTCTAACCTTCCGTTGGCAAAGATTTGCTCAGGGTGGAGAAGCTGGATCGATTTCTGGTGCTGGTTTTGCCAACGTCGATAATTTAGTGTTCGACAATAAGGCAAATATTTGGGGGGTAACGGATATGTCTACCACCACTCACAATGGTTTTAATGTCGGTGCTGCTGGTACTGTAACTATCATCGACCACACAGCCAGTGGTAATGTTTCCAATTTTACAGGAGTTTTCGGTAATAACTGGCTATTCTACATTCCTACTACTGGTACTCACGCGGGAGAGTTAATACCCTTTGCTCAGGGGCCAGTGCGTTGTGAGATGACAGGACCGACTTTTGTAGGAGATACGCTGATTATTTCTGTACAGCATCCCGGCGAAGATAGCCCAATTAATGATGGTACGATTTTGAGTCGTGAGATTGAACTACTGGATTTGAATGGTATTACATTCAAACAGGCTCGGACTGTCCCTCGTGGTAGTAGTTGGCCAAGCAACATCCCAACTGCTGACGGTGGAAAGGGTCAACCTAGAAGTCTTCCCAAACCATCTGTAATTGGTATCAAACGTAAGAATCCTACTGGTAGTTTTACTTAAAAATATGCGTGTAGAGACGTTATTATCTAACGTCTTTACATTAATTTTCAAAGTGGGATTATTAATTTGTCACTCCAGATAGTTTTTTCTTGGGTTTCATTCCCAACGCCATAGCACTAGCGATCGCTATACCACCAAGAGTCATCGATTCTGGTACTGATGTACTCTTAGAGTAAATTACCGTACCCACCTCTGTTGTAGACAATAAGTCCGCACTCAAAATGCTATAAAATTTTGTTCCTCCTGTATTTGGATTACCTGGATGAACATCGGAACTAGTAATGAAACCACAGATGGAGCTAAAAATGCGATTACTGTACTCAACTCTTTGTCCCTACCATACTTAGAGTCACTTCAACCTTGGTAAAAATATCGAAGTCAGGGTCATGGGGTATAGCAGCGATTTATGGAAAATTCCGCTATTTCGTCTATAACCCTTGCCTAATCAAGACTTTCATTTAAACGGATTCACAATCTCTATTTGACCAGCTACTACTAACCCATCCTGCATATCTTCAGAATAGAGAATACTTGCACCTGCTGACAGCGCACAAGCGACAATTAAACCATCCCAAAAAGAAAAATTATATCGACTGCGGATATCCGATGCAGATTAAAAAATAGTCAAGTTGAACTCTACCACAGTGCAGCGACGATAAAGTGACTGAATCACAGCTTTGATTTGCTCGTCATTAAAAGCCGCTTTTTTCAGTAAATTAGCACAAACCTCATTTATTACCTGCGTACTGATAATTATTCCTTGATTTGACGTAATTGAAATAGCAATATTGCGCTTTCTTTCTCTTTCAGTTAGTTCAATCCTTTGGTCGTCAAATAAACGATAGAGTCAAACATTTGTATCGATAAAAGATGCACCATTCGTCATAACCAGCAACTGTAAATTTCTTCACAGCTGAGTACCCCATTGACTTGAACTGGATTCTCACTTAATTCATCAATTATGTCTTTTTTTGGAGATATTTTTTTCTTTACTAAAACAATTACTTGAATATCTTCTGCCTCACCGAGTTCTTGTTTGTACTCATCGGTAACTTGAATAAAACCATTTTGAATTTTTGCTTGGAACTCTAATGCATCTAGCATCTTGATTCTCTCTAATGTAACGATACAACTCAATCTTAGCCCTATTCTCTATATAGCAATCCTATCTAAGTTGTGAAAATGAACAAACCACTTTTTCTGCGAAATTTCAAAAAAAGAAAAAGAAGTTTTCACATCTAATTTAGGACTGCTATAGTTGCGAAAATCAGGCATGGAGATTTGCTTGTTCCTGCAACCACGGATCGACAGGTTGTCCATCTTTGCGGCGTAATTCAATTTCCACAACCATCACTTCTTTGGAACCAGGAGGTGCGGGTTTTTTATGGAAAATAATGTCATAGTCTTCTGGATTGTGCTTATGTTCTTTCAACCATTCCTGTACCTTGGTTGTGGCAAAAAATGATTGCCCTTGCTCAAACATTCGGGTAATTTGCAATTGTAGTGTGTAAGGATTTATGCGACCCATTTTCTACCGCCTTTGTTAAGTTAATTTGAGAATAAGTAATCTACTTACTGTAGATAATCTAATGTTAATGCGAAGTAATCACATCTGACACTTCCCATACAGGTAGAACTTCCAGTTTCAACGCCCTGTTATCTGTAAAAATAAAGTCCAAACCTTCTTTGGTGCATGGTCTAAGAAAGCGTCGATGCTTTCGCATTTTGTCTTCCACTGGTTGATAAATTATTCTTTTTACCCCTTGACCTTCACCATCTTTAGCAGTAACTACAACGTAGTAATCTTATAGTAGTAACGCACCAGAAATTGTCACAAAATTAACTGCATTCTACGACTAAAGTTGTACGTACACTAAGGATAAGGAAACCGATTAGTTAAAGATTGCTCAGAATTTTACACTGCTTCTACAACATTTAACCACTTAATTCTGTTATAGATTGGAGAGAGGCACGCCGCTTCAAAAACTGACCAACAGACTCAGATGGTTGTTATGCAGAGCAAAAATCAAGCTGTTTTCACTTTAATTGTAAAAAGCACGATTGTATTTTTACCCTTATTGTTATCCGTTGGAATTGCCAGTGGACAATCTGCACCATCACCCAACCCAGCACTAACTCCGACTCCGATATTATCGAATTCAGAACGGGAAGAATTAGCACGACTACGAGCAGAAAAGCGAATTCAACAGCAAGTTCAATCAGATTTTAAGAACACTTTTAGCCGTACAACCATATTACTCGATGTTTGGCTAGTTATATTAAGTCTCTTTCCAGTCGCAGTCATTGCTTTGTTATGGCTGTTGCGACGGGTGATAATCCGGGAAATTGTTGATCGGGCAATGCAACAAGTCCAGGGAATGGAAAAATTACAAAATCAGCTAACCACTGTTAAACAAGAAGCTGAAAATGTCATTCAAGATGCGAAAAAAATAAATTATGAATTAGAACAGGAAACAACTGCTTTACAACAAAAAATTAAAAATGAACACGAAAATGTATCTATTCTGATATCCGATCTAGATTTAGCTAAAGCACAGGTATTGAGTAGATTAGAAGCGGAATTAAAAAAATCTCAAGAAAATATAGAAAATTTAGAGTCAAAATTTGCTTCGGGGTTACTTAAGTTAGAGTTTGATGCTCAACAACAAAAAGATATAGCACTGGATAATTTAGGAAAATTAGCATCTGCGATCGCAGAAGAACTGTCTAAGTTAAAGTCAGGTGTACAACAACAGCAAGAACTAGCTGTTACTGATTTAGAAATATCAAGGTCTGAGTTTACATCTCAACTTTCTGGATGGCAGTCTGATGCTCAAAAACAAAAAGATATAACTTTTGAAAGTTTAACAAAATTGCAGTCAGAGTTTGTAGAAAAGTTATCCGAATTACAGATTGATGCTCAAAAGCAAAAAGAGAGCGCAGTTGATAATCTAGGTATATTCGATCAAGAATTTAAATCTCAATTAGCTGAATTGCAGATAGATGCTCAAGAACAAAAAAATAAAATTATTGAGAGTTTAGAAGTATTGCAGTCAGAATTTAAAGTTCAATTATCTGAATTACAAGTTGATGCTCAAAAATCCAAAGAGCTAATCGTTGATAATTTAGAAAAATTTGGTTCTGAGTTTAGTTCGCAATTCTCAGAATTACAATGGAATGCTCAACAACAAAAGATTGTCATTTTAGAGAAATTAGAAAGATTAGAAACTGAATTTGCCTCTCAACTCTCTGAGTTACAATTGGATGCCGAAGAAAGAAAGGATCTCATTCTTCAAGAACTATCTGAAATTACGCCGGAATCCATTCTAGAAGTGGTAAATTCGGAAGTTGAAGAAGAAATACAAGAACAGCCGCAACAACCAGAATTCCCTGCTGATGAGTATGTAAAACAGGGAGATGGGCTGTTTTCTCAAAGACACTATGAAGATGCGATCGCAGCTTACAACCAAGCAGTGAAAATCCAACCCGATGAACCTGTGAATTGGTTAAAACGTGGTCTAACTCTGGGAAGGTTGAAACGCTACCAAGATGCGATCGCATCCTACGATCGAGCGATTGCGATTCAGCCAGATTATCATCAAGCTTGGTGCGATCGCGGCGTTGCTTTTGGAAACTTACAACAACATCAGCAAGCCTTTGCCTCATTTGACAAAGCTACACAAATCAAACCTGACGATGCCGTTGCCTGGTTGAATCGCGGTCTTTCTCTAGTAGCATTAGAACAATACGAAGAGGCAATCATGTCCTTTGATAAAGCGCTAGAATTCCAACCCAATTCTCCCAAAATCTGGGATAAACGCGGTTACACTTTGGTAAGATTGGGACGCGATGATGAAGCGATCGCTAGTTTTAACCAAGCTTTAGAAATTAAGCCAGATTACGCCAGTGCCTATTACAATAAAGCAGCTTGTTACGCATTGCAAAGACAAGTTGACCGATCTCTATTAACTCTACAACAAGCAATTGAACTTAATCCCAGGTATAAAGAAGACGCAGCAACTGACCTAGATTTTGATGATATTGCCGATGATGAGCGCTTTAAGCTGTTAGTTGCAGAGTGAAAAGTTATTTGTCATTTGTCATTTGTTATTCTCCCCTTGCTCCCTGCTCCCTGCTCCCTGCTCCTTTGCTCCCCAGACATGGCTTTGAGTTTAGATGTAAAAGAATCAGAGCGATCGCTTTTTTCGGGAGTAAATTGCCCGATTGGGGCATGAATAACAGCAGGTGGGAGCAGTTTTGGCTTTCGTTTATGGTTGGGTGATGGGGAAGGTGCTGGACTTTCTTGTGAAGTTTGCCTTTGGCTAACAGCAGATAATCGCTCAAGGGTTGCCGAAGAGGTAAATTTCCCAGAAAGTGGAGACTTTAAGACAGTTTTATCATCTCTATCTTCTTGCTTTTCCTCTTCTTCACTCAAAGATGTCTTTGGTTGAGAACTTTTCAGTTGGAGAGTTGCAGTATTGCTGTGTTGATAGCCGTTGTGACTCTTAGCTGGTGGTAATTGAGGACTTGTCACTTGCTCTACAGTGGGTTTTATCTTGGCTGGCGGTAGAGCTGGTGCAGCCGATGAGGTTAAGCTTTGAGGAAATTTGCTACAAATCATTCGTTCAAATTCCATGTTGAAATGATATGCAGCCTGATCCCGGCGCTGCCAAAATACTAAAATTTGCTGCACGGAAACCGCTTTATAACGACCTTGATATAGTGCCTCAATCACTGCCAGGTGTAGCCAATTAAGGGGGTATTGCGTTTGCCAACGCTCAACTAGCTCATTGGCACTATACCCACCGAGATCGAAACTATAGTTAATTAATAAGGCGATCGCCAAGTTGGCAGAGGTGTCTGGAAGTGTTGTTAACATCGGGCTATTAGCTTTAGGCAATAGTTCTAAAATTTGTCACCCATCGCATATTAGCCTAGCGTGCTTTTAACTACATGGTTTTTTTTCCAATAGTTGCCAAGCCGATAGGCAAGTGTTCCCTATTCTACTTATCAACTTTTAAAATGCAACCCCACATAGACTGATTTAATCACAGATGTTCGCCCAATGGCGACTAATGCCTGATAAACCATTGCTGCAACTTCGGCGCGTGTTATCGAACGTAAAGGCACAAGCATTTTCGGATCTGGATAGTTGACAACTATTCCCCATTGTGTAGCAGTGGCAACAGCTGTCCGGGCGTAGTCGGGAATAGTATGACGATCGCTATATATTTCTAAAACATCGCAATCAACAGCTGGTAGTCCCAGTCCGTTTACTAAGGAGACAATCACCTGTAGCCGCTGCACACTTTGCTCGGAGCGAAAAGTGCGATCGCTAAATCCGCCAACAAAGCCACCGCTAGCCGCGATTTGGATAGCGCTATAAGCCCAAAAATCCTTGGGTACATCTGTAAAATCAGGAGATAGGATTTTGGGAAATGGGTTAAAAGCGATCGCCACCAAAGCTGCATACTGGGCGCGAGTCATGGGTTTATCTGGCTGGCAGCTATCATCAGCAAAAGCATGAGTTAAATTCATGCTCGCTAATGCTTGAATAAATGGTTCTGCCCAATGTCCGTTTAGTTCGACAGAGGCGGGGAGGGGGGGAGGGGGAGACAAGGGGACAAGGTGAGACCAGCCCCCGTCTTGGCGGTCTTTGTCACGATAGCGCAGCGTTAGCGAGTCTTCGAGCGTCTGGGGGACTGGCGAATCCGAAGGGGGACAAGGGGGCAAGGGGAGTTTTTCAGGTGGGGATTCTGTCGAGGTATCAGAAAAAATAGTGTTAAATGTTACTCGACTGATTGGGAGTAATTCTACCAAACCCTTGACTAGAGACGGATTTAATTGATTACCTACGGAAACTAGCTTTTGTGTAGTGGCATTATATAAATCAAATTCCCTATGATCGCGAAAAATATTATCACCAGGATCTTCGGTATTACCTAAATCAGGGACTGCATTACCATTGACTAATAAACCACCTTGGGTATTTTTAGCAATGAGATTTTGACGTAGCACAGGTTGGGCGTTACGAGAAAGTGCGATCGCTGTGCGATTTTCTGATAATTTATTATTGGCGATCGTCGGAGTGGCAAAGTCACTAATTGCTATGCCTAAAGGGTTTTTTTGAAATACATTCCGCAGTACTTCTCCCTGGCTATGACCTGCCATTACTAACCCGCTAGCAGTATTTTGCACAAACATGTTATCTAAAATTGCGGGTTTGGCAGTACCAGTGGTAAACACACCTTCCCGCCCACAGTTGCTCAGAGTATTGTTACTTAAAGTAGGTGCAGCCGATTCAATCCAGATACCAGTACCTTTGGCTGAGGGATTGGTGACAGTTACACCTAAAAGACTGGCATTATCTACCAAGAGCAGCGTAATATTTTGTATACCAAAACTGGGACTTTGATACTCACCACTCCCAGAAATTACAATTCCTGCACCTTTATTAGCTTCATCACCCACCACTGTCACTCCTCCAAGGACGATTAGTGGAAATACCTCACCACTAGCGATATTGTAAGTCCCCGACTCCAGATGAATTATCGTCAGGATTTTAGTTACTTTTAAAGCACGGGTGAGGCTTTTAAACGGACTCAACCGTGAACCAGTATTGTTGGTATCATTCCCTGTCATAGGGTTGACATAGAGTGTGACAACGAGGGTAGAGTTCACCATTGATAGTTGAGAGTCAATTGTTTTAATTATGACAATCGTAAATAACAATACTTGTAGCAAACTTTTTCACAGTAATATCCTTGTGTATAGAAAATATATCCACTTGACTTTTTCTAGCAAGCAGATCGTGTGTACACAGAAGTTATAGACTTTTGTGTAATATTCCAAGTTCTCATCTCAATGGTATTGTTAGCCGCAACAATGGTATTGTCAGTCGAAACAATCGCATTGTCAGTCAAAACAATCGTGTTGTCAGCCGCAACAATGCTATTGCAACTCCAAAAGACTTGTGTGTAAGCTGTAGGGACTGCAAAGAGGAAATTAAGGGAACCAGTGCAGTCTTCTCCCTTGGTTCTGGCCTCTCCCTTTGGGAGCCTCACGCCTATTGCAATCTGCTGTATGAAGCTAAAGTTTCGAGTTTTGCTCTTGTTGTTCCGAGGTACTGTTTGGGTTAATATATTGAGTCAGCAACCTAGAACCCATGCTCTGTATAGAAACGAGATTAAACATCCTCATCTAGAATAGTTCCTTCTATATTGGCTCCATCCAAATTTGCTCCACTCAAATTTGTCTGATTCAAATCTGCTTGAGTGAGATTTGCCTGGGATAAGTCGGCTACAGTTAAATCTGCACCACTTAAATCCGCTCCATCTAGATTCGCCGCTATCAAGTTTGCTTCCTGCAAATCCGCTTCACTCAAGTTAGTGTCAATCAGTTTGGCAACTGTCAAATCAGCGTGACTCAAATTAGCTCCATCCAAGATAGCTCCATCCAAGATAGCTCCATCCAAGATAGCTCCAGTTAAGTTGCTACCACTAAGGTCAGCATTGCTCAAATCTGCTCCATTTAAGTCTGCTTCAATCAAACTGGCGTGGGCTAAATTAGTATGACTCAGATTAGCTCCATCTAAAATTGCTCGATCTAAAATTATGCCACTGAGATTGGCTTCTCTTAAGTTGGCCTCGCTCAAGTTGACACCAGTAAAGTCTCTGACACCTGCGACATAGTTTTTCAGGAGTTGATCTGCTTTCATATCTGTCACTGTGCTAAGGAACGTTTAACTAATTTGTAATTTTTGAGTGTAATTGCCCTTTTTTATATATATACGTGGCTTCATTTCAGTTTGAGTCTAAATAAGAGTCTGAAACAGTCTTTAATTACGAATTACGTTAGCGCAGTAGTAGCGAGTCCGCAAGCGAGCAATTGTGAATAATTTTGGACTATCCAGACTAACAGTGAAATCCCCAGCACGCGCCACGGAGGATTAGTGTGATGAATCAAACTAGAGTTGATATTGAATCAACTTTGTCTAGACTAGCTATTTTTAACTACTAGCGCTACTACCTAGAGTTGTGAGTTAATTTCATACTTGGGAGGGATGTTGCTCACCTTAAAAATTTAAGCATTAACGTGAGCCTTTGTTGGAGGCTCACGTTAAACATTAGTGCAAAGCGATCGCTATCTATACTTAATTGTGATGTTCGTCTGGCAGAGGTTATGGCAAAACCAATTCCTATTCTTTTGCAGATTATGATTCTTATGACTGAAGCGGATAGTTCATGTTTCCCCGCCAACCACTACATCTCGAATTCGGAGGCTAGGGCCACCACAACCTACTGACAAGCCATTTTGCCCTCCCTTACCACAACCGCCGGATTCATCCCAGTAAAAATCATCACCAAGTGCCTCAATATCCGCTAAGGTTTGGAATACATTTCCCGAAAGCGTCACATCGCGGACAGGTTCAGTAATTTTGCCGTTCCTAATCATCCACGCTTCCCCAGCACTAAAGGTGAACATTTCCCCATTCGTCATTCCACCCAACCAATTACGGGCATAAACTCCTTCTTTAATATCGGTGAATAAGTCTGCGACTGGTGTTTTACCCCGTTCAATCCAGGTATTTGTCATCCGCACAATGGGAGTAAAGTGATAGTTGAGACAGCGGGCGTTACCCGTAGGCGCTTCCTCCAATTTGCCAGCAGTTTCACGAGAATGTAAACGTCCCACTAAAACTCCATCTTTAATTAGTTGAGTAGTAGTAGCAGGTGTACCTTCATCGTCGTAAAAATAGCTACCGCGATGTCCCTCTGGAGCCGCACCATCAAAAATTTGCAGTTCTTCTGGGCCAAACCGCCGTCCGATGGTCATAACTTCCAGCAAATCGGGGTTTTCGTAAGCCATATCAGCCTCAGAAAGATGTCCGAAAGCTTCATGGACGAATAAACCCGTGAGAATTGGGTCAATGACTACAGTGTAAGTATTGCCTTTGACCGGTGGTAGAGATAAAGCAGCGATCGCTCTTTGGGCTGCACCTTTTACCTGTTCATCTAAACCAGTTAAATCTTCGTAAGCTTTGCGAGAGCCAGTAGTTTCCCGTCCAGTTTGTACGGTTTCGCCATTTCTGGCGGTAGCGGCAAAGCGCATTTCCATATCCACCCAAGATTGCTCGATTAAAGTACCTTCTGAAGTCGCAATGATTACTTTTTGGGCGATGTCACCATAACGCACCGAGGTAGTGGTAATCCGGCGATCGACGCTTTTAAGCAATTGGGCATAGCGATCACACAATTGTTTTTTCTGCGAGAGCTGGATATTTCGGGGGTCAGTACCTTTTAGGGGTAGAGTGCATACTGCTTGCACCGGGTCAATGGGTGCGAGTAAAGTTTCTTCATCACCAACCATCCGTGCAGCTGCGATCGCTTCTTCTATGCGATCTTTGATTGTTGCCAGCTGGTTAAAGCAGCTCAACCCCCATCCGCCTTTATAACAAGCGCGAATATGTCCACCAATGGAAAGACATTCACTAAGGGTTTCTACTTTGTCGCCACGCAACAAGATATCAGTCCCTTCTGCTTCTTCAAGGCGAATCATCAGATAATCTACATGCCCACAGTAGCGGGCGATCAGGTCAGAAAGTAAATTTTGTGCATCAGCAAGTGTAGTCGGCATTTCCAATTAGTAACAATGACTAACTGCATTTATTTTGCAATTATTTGGGGAATTTCTGCTAATCAATATTATGAGGAGACTGGGTACTAGGGGAGATGAGGAAGTGGAAAAACAGGGGAAAAGTTGCAGTAAGTTTTTCCTCTGTGCCTCTTTGCACCTCTGCCTTTTGTGCTCATTCTCCAATCCCCAATCTTTAGTTACGGTGGGTAAGAACTCAATGATGTGCTAAGGTAATCAAGTGAGAATAAAATTCGGTTACATTGTTTGTTTTTAGTATTGACAGGCTTTTCCCTTTTGGTCTTAACAAGCTTGCCTCCGAAATCTAAATCTCTACACACCTATGATTTTGGAGATAATGCATGTCAATTTATGTAGGTAATTTATCCTACGAGGTAACACAAGATGACCTTAATTCTGTGTTTGCCGAACACGGTACTGTAAAGCGGGTTCAGTTACCTACTGACCGTGAAACAGGACGTCCACGCGGTTTTGCCTTTGTAGAGATGGGCACAGAAGCTGAAGAAACAGCTGCCATTGATGCTCTTGATGGGGCTGAGTGGATGGGACGCGACCTGAAAGTGAATAAAGCTAAACCAAAGGAAGATAGAGGTGGTTCTTTCGGTGGTGGCGATCGTCGCGGCGGTGGTGGCGGTGGATACAATAGATCGCGCTACTAAACTTTAAAATCGAAAATTAAGTTTTAACGTCTAAAGGGCAGAATCATTATCTGCCCTTTTTGCGCTCCGGTCTATTGGATGGCTTAAATTGCCCAGTACCAAGTAGGAGATGATAAATGATAAATTTGTTTGAGTTACTGCTGTTCTGTATCAATCAGAATTTCCAGGGGTAACTAATTAGAAAATAAGTCAAAAATATTCTTAATAATAAGCTGTACCGATCAATGCTAATAAAAAGCCCTCAAGCAAAGATGAGGGCTAGGCAGTTTTTTTGTTAGAGATATCATCTCAATTCCTTCTAAGCACGAGCACGGGTAATCAGAGTAGTATCAAAATCTTGTAGCCGAGTCATATTTCCACTGTTTTTATCAACAATATACACAGCATTAGGTGTCTCATATCTCATAGCTCCAAAAGCGAGGAGTTCACCTGTTGCAGAGCAAACTAAGCTTTGTAAACCATTATTCCATGCTTGACCATTAACTTTCAATTGTCCTAGTTTAATGGGCTTTTTTTGATTTGAATCTAGCTGCACCAGAGTTGTATCACCATCCGCACCAACTATGGAAGTATAAAGTATTCCATCTGGGGACTCAGCTAAATTGTCGACCCGCTCATCGTCCAGGAATTTAATCTTACTAATAGAACTTATCTCTCCTGTTTGAAGATTAATATCTACCATTTTGATTGGTGGTGTACCGTTCTTCTTACCTACTAAACCAATGAGTCGCCCATCGTTAGTACCTAGCAAGCTCCCAAGCTGTTGATTTTGTTTAAGTCCTGAGACTATCAAAGTTTTTACAGATGTACCTAAAAATGTAATACGAGTAGGTGTCGCCTGTCTTTGACTAATCGCAACCGGAGTAATAGCTATAACAAGTGTGCCATCGCTTAAAGAAGTAAAACCACTTAATATTTCATTAGACTCTAATAGAGGTGTACTTTTATCCGTAAGTACCTGAGCCTTTCCTGTAACTAAGGATTGCAAAACTAGTCCTACAGGCTTAATATCTGGGCTTACACTGTTTAAGGGAGTGTTCTCTACTAATTCAGTAGTGTTTACCTCTGTAATAGCTGTTTGGTCAGTAGTAACCATCGGGCTAGAACCTATACCTACAATATTTAAACTTGGTGTTTCTGCCAAGGCTTTCTTGGTGAGATAACTAAGTCCAGATACTACAGTTCCAGCAAGTACCAACTGTCCAAACTGTCGACGTGATAGCTTGTAATTCATATTTTCCTTCCTAGAATTAATGACTTTTATTAGGTAGCAGTGCGAATATAAACAGATAAGACTAATATATTTGCGTCCAGGTTGCTACTGAGGGTGTTCCATTGTTATCACTAATAAAAAGCATGTACCAGCCTGGGGGTGCGATGTTTCGATTGTTTGTTACCGTGGCCTTAAGAGAAGTAGCGTTTCTAGAAGTAATGGGCACATCCACTAACCTTTGTTCTGTATCGCAAGAATGAGTGGTTGCCATTGGTCTAATCAGACTAACCCATTTAATATTCGCAGCCTGGCGTGTTTGAATCGTAAATTGTTGTCCGAAACCCAATGTTTTCGGAGCGCTCTGAATAACTGGTCGCGATCGCGACATATACGCAGGACTGTAGATTTCTAATCGCAGTTCATTCACCCTTCGTTGAGGGTTCCCTCCAGCTGTGACGACCCTACCATCTGGTAGCAGCAAGGCCACCGAGTGATATACGCGGGGGACATTTTGTTTAGCTACTACTGTCCAGGTATTTGTAGCTGGATTGTAGATTTCTGCTGGCAGCATTGATTGTTTTGTATCCTCATTCATTTTACTACCATTGCAAACAAACACTGTGCGATCGGGCAATAAAACTGCGCTGTGATGCATCCGGGCATAGTTTAAAGGCCTTGCTGCTACGTAAGTTGGATTATTAGCTTTTAAATCGACAATATTTACCCTCTTTGTTGCTGTCTTACCACTACCCCCACCGAGAATCATCACCTTTTGATCTTGTGCAGGTGGTAAAAGCACACTGGCAGCTTGATCGCCAAAAGCTGCGTCTTGCAGCCCTGTCACCACTTTTTCTGTAATGGATTGTGTAAATTTCTCTGGCACGGTTAATATCCTTGGTGTCACTCCACTACCACCCATCTGAGCACCTGAATAAAAAACTTTTCCACTACTTAGTAGAAACAGATGTGCGTATGACGGTAAAGCACTAGTTGTTGGAAAAGCGTTCCAACCATTTGGAAAGAAAGCAGAATAAATTTCTGGTTGTCTATTGAGCTTGCCATCTTTATCTAGACCAGCCACTGCTAAGATTCGACCGCTGCCTAGTGTTAACACCGTAGGATACCAGCGACCATTATTCATTGATAGTATCTTGACCCATTTCTCAGCAATGGGATCGAACATCAGAGCATAGGGTGAACCATAAAATGGGTCATAGCGCAAAGTTCCACCTG
This sequence comes from Nostoc sp., assembly GCF_036917535.1. Classification (GTDB taxonomy): domain Bacteria; phylum Cyanobacteriota; class Cyanobacteriia; order Cyanobacteriales; family Nostocaceae; genus Nostoc. Next base: position 21,108 of record NZ_JBALDA010000090.1, on the reverse strand, counting down.
CAACTAGTAACTGACCATCAGGGCGAAAGGAGTGACCAGCGCAAAAAAAATCCATAGGTTGACTGTTACTATCCAATGGAGGCGCTTGACGGGAAAAGGTTCCCTTGTTTACATCCCAGACCACACTGTCATAGGGAGTATTTAACCGATTGGGATCATTACCTGAGCCACAGAAAAAGAATATTTTACCAGTCCGAAGTAGAGCGGCATGTATAGGTAGGATTGGAGCACTGTACGACAATACTTGCCATTTATCTGTAGTAGCAGCCAGAGCAATGGAAGTCCCTAAATCTGTTTCCTCTTGAAGGTTAGTCTTGTTATTAGGTTGAGTCATTTTATTTACAATTCTTCCTACGTGAACTTGATTTTTTGTACTTTATTTTATTAATTTATTTCTCAATTCATATCTATACTTCTTTGGGCTTGTTTAGCGTTAAGATATGATGTTTTTTATAAGAAGTAAATGTGAAATTAGCTTCATAATATAGTAATTGCGCTGTCAATCATCCATCTTATAGAGCATCTAAATTAAGCCCGAAATACATTGCAACTATCAATAATACTACATCTCTTTGAAAAACTTTTTTCATGTTTATATTTTCTCAAAGAAGAAAATAAATTTTTTTGGTTTTGCAGCCTCAATTTGTGAAATAATCGAAAATCTCTAATCACTTTTGGATAATCAGATAAATTAATAAAAATCTTGTATAGTAGGGGTTTTGTAGGTTAAAACTAGCAACATTAATTTGTGAACGTATATTAATCAAGAATAATTATCCAAGACTATCTGTGTCCCTACAACTATTTAATGTGGCGGATTACTTCGGCAACTGACCAAGCTTGAGCGATCGCTCCTCTGGGTGTGTGAGGTGAATCGCCATCAAAAATCTCAGAAATAGAACCAAGACAAGCGTCAAAGAAAAAGTGTTCTAGCAAGGGTTGCCAATCAAAAGGCAGTGATTGTTGTGGATAAAAACGTTGCCAAGCCCGAATATATGGTCCAATTAGCCAAGCCCAAACAGTACCTTGGTGATAAGCGCGATCGCGTTGCTGTTGATTGCCCTCATATTTCCCTTTATATTCGGGGTCTGCTGGATCGAGACTGCGAAGACCATAAGGTGTGAGCAAGCTGGTAGTTGCCAAATCTAATATCTGACACCCTTGCTGTTCAGAAAACCCACAATGGTGTAGCGACAGCGCCAAAACGGCATTCGGACGAATTTGAAAATTCCGGCGATCGTCCGGCTCAATAGTATCGTACAGATAACCTAGCTGAGGATTCCAGAACTTTTGCAGTGAGGTTTTCACGTGTTGTGCTTGGTTAGCATAACGCTGTGCTTGCTTAGTAAGACGTACTGATGAGCCATACTCCATTTGGCTCAAGCGCTCTGCCCACTGACTCAGCCAACATAAAGCAGAATACCACAGCGCATTGATTTCCACTGGCTTCCCGTAACGGGGTGTGACAGGGTCCGCCCCAATTACCACATCCATCCAGGTGAGAGCTACACCACGAGCATCCCAACTAACTAGCCCATCGGTAGCATCGACCTGGATATTGAAATGTGTACCACCGACAAATGCTTTATAGATTTGCTGTACTACAGGGAATTGCTCTGCCAAAAAATCCCAGTCTTGGGTAGCTTCTAAATAAAGTCCTAAAGTTTCAATCCACCACAATGCCGCATCAATACTGTTATAAATTGGTTCGCCATTGACATCAGGAAATGCATTTACAATCAAACCGTGACGACAATAATGCCCAAAAGTTCGCAATACTCCTTTTGCTAGGTCAAAGCGCTGTGGAACTAGTGCCAACCCCGGTAAAGCGATTAATGTATCACGTCCCCAGTCATTAAACCAGTGATAACCAGCAATAACCGTGGGGCCTGCAATTGAGGCTCGATAGACGATAAATTGATCGCTTGCTTTGAGTAGTTGTTGCCAGATTGGGAATTGGGCATTGGGGAGCCAGTGCGTTGGGCGGACAATGCCCGACTTGTTCGCTCTTAGCGTTCCCGTTCGCGCAGCGTCTCCGTCAGGAGAAGGGTAGCAACTGGTGTCATTGGACATGGGGATTGAATCTTCAATTTTGAATTTTGTTAGCGCAGCGTTAGCGAGTCCGCGAGCGTCATTTTGAATTTTGAATTGATTTCTCCCCTGCTCCTCTGCTCCCGTACCTCCTTCTCTCCATCCAAAAATCAGTGAAAGCCTTTCTTGCTCTGCCTGCACAGCTTCTGCGAAGGTTTTCCGGGTGAGAACACTTGGCACTGAGTCGGGAAAACCGACTCGTGCTTCTAAAGTCACCGTATCTCCCGGTTGAAGTGTGACTATCAAGTAACCAGGACTGTGGAGGTTTTCCTTGTCGCCTAACCCCCGTTTTGTCTCCTCAGACAATCTATAATCCCAATACCAAACTGCATCTGGTTGATAATTTCCTTGTGTCCAGCGCAAGTGCCAAGGTATGCCGAAGTGCCCAGAATTGATTGCTTGTAGACAAACTTGCTGTTGCCCTAGCAATTGTGAAAACTGTAATTCTTGACTAGCAGTTTGCTGGTGGTGAAAGTCACGTTCTGCTATCAACAGTCGCAACCGTAAAATCGCTGTTTCACTTCCCTCATAGCAATACTGGATTAAAATTCGATGGCAAAATTGGAGGTGGGCATTAAGCATGGGGCATGGGGCATTGCTTATCCCCCCTTGTCCCCCTTGTCCCCCTTGTCCCCCTTGTCCCCAAGTCTCCACCAAACCATAGGGCATCACCAATTGTCTAGTTAATTGCCAGTTATCTTGACCCCAAGTCCATTTGGGAACTGGGTTAATATCAAAACAACGTAGTCGCTCGTAGCCTGTCTGCTCAATCTGATCGTTACCCCAAAAATTTGTCCCCAGTGCCACAACGCTCCCTAATATTTCCAAGCTAGCTTCTAGGTGCGAAAACAGCAGAGTCCTCCCAGAAGGTGGGTTTGTCGCGGCAAACAGCCAACCATGATATGTGCGCGTGCGAACATCAGAAACTGTACCGCTGGCAAAACTTCCCAAGCCGTTGGTAAGCAACCATTCTCTTGTATCTAAATCAGGCATTTGCTACTCAAAATCGTTATGAGTATGATATAGTTGTAACAGATTGTAATTAAACTGTGAGAGCGTGGATGGGTAAATTTTACTTGACCCAAATTCCAACGCTACTAAACCGATAAAGGAGAATTAGGTTAATGTCCCTTACTTACGGAACCGAAGGAAGCCTCCGCGTTGGTCAACAAGCTCCCGATTTCACAGCAACAGCTGTGGTAGATCAAGAATTTAAGACAATCAAACTTTCCGATTATCGCGGTAAGTATGTCATCCTGTTTTTCTACCCACTAGACTTTACCTTTGTTTGTCCTACTGAAATTACAGCATTTAGCGATCGCTACGAAGAATTTAAGAAAATCAATACTGAAGTCCTTGGGGCTTCCGTTGACAGTGAATTCTCGCACCTCGCTTGGATTCAAACAGATCGTAAGTCTGGTGGCGTTGGCGACCTGAATTATCCTCTAGTCTCCGACATTAAGAAAGAGATTAGCGCCGCTTACAACGTTCTTGACCCAGCAGCAGGCATTGCCTTACGTGGTCTGTTCATCATCGATAAAGATGGTATCATACAGCACGCCACCATTAACAATCTAGCTTTTGGTCGTAGCGTTGATGAAACCCTGCGGACATTACAAGCAATTCAGTATGTTCAGTCTCACCCTGACGAAGTTTGCCCAGCTGGTTGGCAACCTGGTGACAAGACAATGAATCCTGACCCAGTGAAGTCTAAAGTTTACTTCTCTGCTGTCTAAATTTCGCTAGCTAAAAAACTCTAATCCAGCCTTTTGGAGTTGAGAGCAAAACCAATGAAAACCACAGATAAATAGAGATATACATTAAACAATGTCAACCTCCGTATATATCTGTGGTTTTTTATAAAATAGTATTTAAATAGTCAAGAATCAAGGTTAAAATTATGCTGACTTCAACTGACTTTCGTGGCTTATTAAATGAGCGATTCTTCCGCAATTTTTTACCAGTTCCAGCTAGCAACCAACTCAGATTGGGAGTGGAAACACCAGACTTTCAATTGCCAGATATTACCAACGGAACTTTAGTAAAATTGTCTGATTATAAAGGCAAACAACCAGTGTTACTTGCCTTTACTCGCATCTTTACCGAAAAGCAATATTGCATTTTTTGTTTTCCTCACATCAAAGCCTTGAATGAAAACTACGAGCAATTCAAAAATCGCGGTATAGAAGTTTTAATGATTACTAGTACCGATGAACGGCAGAGTCAAATAGTTGTGAAGGATTTAGGCTTAAAAATGCCACTATTGAGCGATCATAGTTGTCGAGTGTTTCGTACATATCAGGTAGGACAAGCACTAGGAGCGCCTTTACCAGCACAGTTTGTATTAGATAAAGAAGGAAAATTGCGCGACTGGCATTTATTTTCTTTTTTGGATCATAATGCTAGTGTTGAAACATTGTTAAAACAATTCAACTGATTATAAATATTTAAAATAAATTGAATTGGTGCTGAAAACTAGGAATTAACAATTGGGAACTCTCAAGATTTGAATGGTAATTCAGACCCTAATCAAATTTTAAGAGTTCGACTTTGCTTGGCTATCTTTTTTATCTTTAGCTTCGTTGCTATTCTGCCTCGGAATAGAATTCCAAGGCTAATAACAATTCATCTCAGGTTTGATTAAACACTCACCCAAACATGATTCAAGTCCACTTGAGTGAACAGTAGCTCTTAAACGTAGAACTTAAGTTCTAGACAATATGTGGTTTAGCATAATACTTTCACTGTTACAAAAATGTGGGTAATGACGAGAGTTTAATTATGGGGATTCTCTTTTTGCTTGTTAAAGCCTGAATTGGTTCAAATGACTACGGGGATTATAAGTACGTATAGCCCGGATTTTTTCATAATATTCCCGTTCTTGTTGGCTAAGGTCTTTTGGTGGGACGATCGCCACTTTCACCAGCTGATCGCCGCGTCCACCTTTGGGGAGGGGCCAACCTTTGCCACGTAAACGTAGAGATTGACCAGAACGCACTCCTGCTGGTAGTTTGACATTAACAGAACCATCGGGAGTCGGTACATCAATAGAGGCTCCCAGAGTGGCTTCATCTGGTGTGATTGGCACTTCGCATACCAAGTTATCGCCTTCCATTTGGAAGAACGTGTGCGGCTGAAGTTCGACTTTTAAGTATAAATCTCCCCGTTGTTGAGTCATGGGGTTGATTTGACCTTTGCCCCGCACCCGTAGCCGAGTACCAGTTTTAGCCCCAGATGGGATGTTGACATCTATTGTTTCATTACCTAGACTGAAACGCTTTTTCACACCATTAAATGCTTCAGCAAAAGTTAGAGCGATCGCAGCTTCACTATCCTGGGTACTACCCACACTTCCATCTTGAAACCCAAAATCATTAAAGCTGCTGCTAAAATGAGTTGAAGTACCTGGAGAAGTGCGGTAAGAGTAACTTCGTGAATGACTTTGCCGCGCCCCACCACGAGGGGTAGCACCACCAAAGCGTCCTAGCAACTCATTAATGAACTCATCAAAATTGCCGTATTGACTGAAGTCAAAGTTACCCATATCGGGGCCAGCGCCGCCAGATGGGAAACCTTCACCAGCTTGTTTCCAATATTGACCGAATTGGTCGTATTTTTTGCGTTTATCTGGATCTGATATAACCTCGTAGGCTTCGCTAACTTCTTTGAAGCGTGCTTCTGCCTGTTTGTTGTTTGGGTTGACATCAGGGTGATATTTGCGGGCTAGTTTACGAAAGGCTTGTTTAATTTCTTCTGAACTGGCAGTCTTACTGACTCCCAAAATAGCGTAATAGTCCTTGAAGTCGGTTGCAGCCATCTACCAGCCTCCTAATTAGAAATTCCCGTTATGTTTTTTTTGAAGATGAGAGATATTTAATTTGCCTGGTATAGTGCCAAACAAAAAGAATCTGATTTCAAATTAACAAAAAATATAGAAAATCAAGTGTGGTTCTCGCTCACCAAGAAATCGCAATTCCCGTACTCCGATTTTTCTGATAAGCGGCTCAGGCTGTCTAATCCTTCTTCCCGACTTGGGGGAGCATCTTGGAGTTGACGATGCATCCGCAAAATAATTTCTTCTGGAACTTGGCGCGATCGCCTTTTATTCCGTGCCAAACATAGCCAAATTGGTGTATCTACCCAAATTCCCCTAATGTGGGTAAAGCCCTGGTTACGGGCGAAAGTAATCACTTCACGACGATGGCGACGCTGGGTATTGGTGGCATCAAAAATAGCTGTATTAGTTGTGGAAATAGCTTGCTGAAATTGCCGTTCAATTTCGCGCCAAATCAGTAGCCACGGCCCTTGAACGGCTTGGGAACCGAATAATTGCCCCCGAATGGCATCTGTAGAAATTAGCGCCATTTGGGGGCATTCTGCCAGTAATTGTTTTGCCAAAGTTGACTTACCGCTACCTGGAAGACCAATCAGTAAGATGAGTTTAGTCATTAGTCCTTTGTCCTTTGTCTTTATGTTGCTTGTAACTATTAACCAATGACTAATGACTAATGACTAATGACTAAATGATGGTTCCATCAGGAATTACAGCATTTTTTAGCACGACAACGACACCACTACGAATGTAGAAACCTTGACTTTCTCGGTCAGCTTCTTGAATGTTATCTTTATTGATGATTTTGACATTGTGACCGATACTGGCGTTTTTATCAATGATGGCACCGCGAATAATCGAGTCAGTACCAATACCTACAGGAATTTCACCTTTTTCTACGTTACATTGACGTTCTACAGAAGCTTGATAAAAATCTGCACCCATGAGTAGGGACTCTTCAATGACACTACCAGATTCAATTCGCGATCGCACTCCCAACACTGAATGTTGAATGCGGCAATTTTTCAAAATACAACCTTCGCCAATAATTGATTCTGTGATCTGGCAATCTAAAAGTTTACTCGGAGGTAAGTAACGAGCGCGGGTATAAATTGGTGCGTGTTCATCGTAGAAACTAAAAGGTGGCTGGGGCTGCTGAGTCAGGGCTAAATTTGCATGATAAAATGCTTCGATTGTTCCAATATCTTCCCAGTAGTCATCAAAAAGGTAAGCTTGAACGTTGTAATCTTTAGAGGCATCAGGAATAATTTCTTTGCCGAAATCAGTCCTTTCTATACCTTCTCTCAACAACTTGAACAAAACATCTTTTTTAAAGACATAAATCCCCATTGAAGCGATATAGGGCTGTTGCTGGGCTTGTTCTTTTGATAATCCCAGTACACTTGTATCAACTTGCATTTGGAGTAACGCTTCACCTTTGGGTTTTTCGCTAAAATCGATTATTCTGCCAGAATCGTCAATTTTCATCAAGCCAAAATCTGAGGCGCGGCGCTCATCAATGGGGATAACTGAGAGAGTAATATCAGCCCCCGTTTCCCTATGTCGGTGGATAAACTGGCGATAATCCATGCGGTAGAGGTGATCGCCTGAGAGAATTAGATATTCTTCTACATCCCATTCTTCCATTAACCACAGGTACTGACGTACAGCATCGGCTGTACCTTGGAACCAGTTCGGGTTTTCTGGTGTTTGTTGTGCCGCTAGCACTTCCACAAACCCTTCATTGAAGCCAGTAAAGTTATAGGTACGGGCGATGTGACGATTCAGGGAAGCTGAGTTGAATTGTGTCAGGACATAGATTTTGAATATTTCGGAGTTTATGCAGTTACTTACAGGGATATCGATTAAGCGGTATTTCCCCGCCACTGGTACTGCTGGTTTAGCACGTAGTTTGGTTAGTGGGTAAAGCCGAGTACCCGCGCCACCACCAAGGATGATTGATAATACTTTTTTCACAAAATTTCTCCAGACTGCCTTTCAACTCTCATCTTCAGTTTAGGACTGTCTGCCACCACAGGTAAGGGGGATCGTCTGATTCTTTAGGATGAATTTTCTAAAATGCTGTTGGTAATAGATAGCGCTGCCTGTTAATCAAAAAACTAATTCAAATATCAAATTTTACTTATTGAAAGTATAAGCTGTACTGCCATTACAAACACTCACTTCATTAGGATTTACACACTGTACAAATTAACCATAATATGCACGACGGTATTTTTCAGTTTCAGGCGCTTTGCATAACCCTGATTTATGCGCTTCCTTTATACTAGCTAGGTTTTAAACATGGCTGAAACACCCAAATTGCATGTAGTACTTATGTACGATGCGTAAGTCCTAAAGTATAAGTTTGTTATTTATATGCAAGTATTAATTCTCAGCTTTCAAAAGACTTCAGAAATAAACTGATTGTCTCCTGTGGGTGGCAAGGTTTATGTGGACACCTACACTTTGGTCTCTCAACTCCTTTAGCAAATTTTTGAAGTTCAACTTGGCTTACAGACTTATTTTCATCTAAAAAATTTTTGAATGTCTCTTGAAATTTTATAATTTCCGATTCATCTGTCTCTAATTGTGGCTCATTTAAGCAAGGTTCTTTCAAAGATACTTCCATCTGAGAGATGAAATTTTGAATCGAAGTTAAAGTTTCTAGTTCACCACTCAAATCACCATACAAAACTTGGATTTTACTTAAACTTTCTAAAGCTTTTTTCATTCTTTAACCTCTATTTTTTCTTAGTAAAATTGTATTAACATAATTTTTATTTTTCAATTAGTTAAATAACTATTTTTCCAATCCTTCCATATTATATAAACAAACTAAAATTTCTTTAAAAAATTAAATAAATTTACTTATTAAAAAAATTAAATATCATCACAGATAGAGCGCTCTGCTGAAAGTAGTTTAGAATTATTTGTGAGATAATTCTTCAGCCAATTACAGCTTTTGATTAATAGATCATTAACATTAGGACGAGTATCAATTGGATTCAAACTCCATATTCTGACAGTATTATCGTCACTAGCAGATACAATTGTTTGACCATCAGGGCTAAAGCTCACATTATTGACTCCATTCTTATGGCCAGTGAAGGTGTGTAGTAATTTACCATCTGCTACCCGCCAAAGTTTTACAGTTGTGTCTTTACTTGCTGAAGCAATCATTTCACCATTGGGGCTGAATCTGACTTTGTTAACATAATTCTTATGGCCAGTAAAGGTGTGTAGCAATTTGCCATCTGCTACCCGCCAAAGTTTTACGGTTGTGTCTTTACTTGCTGAAGCGATCATTTTACCATTGGGGCTAAAACTCACACCCATAACGGCATTAAGATGTCCCTTCAGCGTGTGTAAAAGTCTCCCATCTACTACCTGCCAAAGTTTTACAGTTTTATCTTCACTTGCCGAGGCAATTATTTTACCATCGGGGCTAAAATTTACTTCCCAAACGACATTATTATGCTTGGAGAAAGTGTGTAAAAGCCTCCCATCTACTACCTGCCAAAGTTTTACAGTTTTATCCCAATTGGCAGAGGCGATCATTTTGCCATCAGGACTGAAACTTACTTGCACAATATAGTTATCAGGGCTGAGTGTTTGCGGCTTAAGTTCGCGTTTTGATTTGCTGTTGATATTCCAAAGCCTGATCATTCCATCATTATCGGCAGAAGAAGAGGTAATTACTGGGTCTTTGAGACTAAAACTGATGCTTTCAATGTCCTTTTTATTTGGATCTTCTAAATATTTTATAAATTTACCGTTTTTGTTCCAAAGCTTTATACTTGCATCAACACTTGCAGAGGCAATAATTTCACCATTAGGGCTAAAACTGACATCCATAACTTCCTGAGTATGCCCTTCTAAGCGATTACGCTCTCGCACGTTATCAATTACAGACGCTTTTAGTTTATTTAGAAACACATCATCTTCTACACTCATTTTTCTAAATTCTTTCAGTACCTTGATACTTGCTATCATTGCTTCAAGCTGATTGTTCGTTTCAAAAAGCTGTATAGGCTCAGAAATAAGAGCTTCAAGAGCTTTATTTTTGTTCTGTTCTGCCCTAATTCCAAATCCAATTATAAAAATAGTCAGTAATGTTAGTCCACATGCTGAGGCGATCGCCAGGCTAGTTCGTTGTTTTTGATATTTAGCACTGGTTTCTGCTTCTTTTGCTCTTGCAGCTTCGGCTTTAGCTTTATCTTCTGCTGCTATAGATTTTTCAATTTCGGCTATGGCTCTAGCTTCTGCTTCTTTTTGTCGAGACTCTGCTAGTTCTCTAAGTTGACGTTCCTGCTCTAACTGATCTTGAATTTCTCTGTCACGTCTTTCCAAACTCTTATGCAAAAACTCTTCTTCCAATGGCGTAAGTCTTGGCTGAGTCTTATTCACCCACTCAGAAATTACAGCTAATTTTGCACCAGTCAACAGTGCATCATCTGATTTATTAAATCTTTGTACCCATTCCTGACAATCTACTTCTAAAGAACGACTGAGACGAATATTTTCTAGATTTTCAGCAATCCAACTATTTAATAATTTCCACTCAGATAAAAGTGCTTCATGAGCAACTTCTACAGTATTTTGATCGGTGATAATTAAACGTTGTTCAGAACCCGCTAGTGCTCCTACAACATTTTGCAATTGTTGTGGAGAATCTGCAACTGATTCTAATCTTTCCCAGTTAGCACGCCGCCGTGTCACTTCTCCAGTTTCACTTAATTGCACCAATTCCATAAACAAGCGACGTGCAAAAGCCTGATTTAGGGGCATTAAACCTTGATACCAATTTGTTGCTTGTTTGTCTAAAGCTTCTTTAACTGCACCAATTTCTTCATAGCCTTTGCGAGTCAAAAGCGGTTCTGGTGATTCAGGTTCTTCAATGCAAACTCGCCACAATTCCTTAAGCGCATATTGCAATATAGGTAATGCACCCGGACGGGTGACAACATCATTCATAATTTGCGACATTAAACCATGCTCAAAATTCACGCCATGCAACTTTGCTGGTTTTTCAATTGCTTCTTCTAACTCGGAAAAAGACATCGGTGGTACTAGAAATGATGTGGGAGGAGTGCTATTAATAAGAGTAATAATTTCTAAATATTCATTACAACGTTTTAAGAAATCACCACGAATTGTCAAAATTATGCGTGTTTGTCTCTCAGTTGTTTTTACCTCTTCTGTTACCAAGCGGATAAAAGCTTTGCGTTCTTCATCGTCTTGGCAAAGGGTAAATATTTCTTCAAATTGATCAATAAACAATATATGTGGCTGATTTTGCTGCTGTTGTCGAGCTAAAATATCAAATAGTTTTCCGTAGGGGTGTTCTCCTGGTGTAAAAGATGCGATCGCCCATTTGCTGCTTCCAGGAAGGCGATCGCTTTTTAGTTGCGGTAAGACACCTGCTTTCACTAAAGAAGATTTACCACTACCTGAGTAGCCAATTACAGCTAAAAATCGGCTCTCTGCTAACCGTGAAACCAGTGTACGAACTGCTTCATCTCGTCCACAAAAATATTGTGCTTGCTCTGATTCAAATGCATAAAGTCCCCGATAGGGATTTTCCTGATTGAAAGCAATTTCTTCTTTAAGAATATCTAATTTGGGATAACTTACCAAAGTAATTGGCCGTCCCAAACTCATGCGAATGGGTTCTTGTATTGAACCTATCAATTCGTTGCTGACAAAATCAAATAAGCGATCGCTACTAATTCGCCCACTACTACCTGCATTTTCAGATGCTAATCCCTTAATAACCGCACCTGTGAAAATACTATATTCTTCACTCAGAATCGCTGCTGCTTGTTCAAAACGGCGACAAGCTGCTATTAAGTAATAATCTTTTAGGGAACGAAAAGCGGTTAGAGTTTGTTCTACTAACTCTCTTTCTAGGAAATAGCCACTATGACAGCAATCAAGTAGCACTATCAAACTACTTAATTGAGATTCTCCGATTAATTTATTAAGCTTGTTGAGGGAAATACCATATTTTTGTGCCACAATTTGGTTTCCCTTAACTTCAACCTGACAATCAGAAGTTGCTAAAAATCCCTCTTGTTGTCCCAAAGTATCAGAAGTGATAAAACCGTGTCCGCTAAAATAAATCAGCGCTTCATTATTTTTAGCTTTCTCTAGCAGCAATTTTCTGAGTTCTTGACCGATTTCAGCCTCAGTAACTTTTGTCTTCCGGCCTTGTGGCAATTTTTGCACAGACTGGAAATCACCATATTGCTCTAGGAGTTGCGCGATCGCCTCAGCATCATTTGTAGTCTTTGACAAACGCGGTAATGATGGGCTGACATACTCAGCGATACCAATAACAAGCGCGTATCGTGCCATTTAACACACCTTGGGTTGGTAAATGCGGGATAATCTTGACAGACACAATCAATGGCTGTGTTACTAGAAACAATACCATCTGTTAGTTTTCTGCAAGCAAGTTGAAATTTATTCAGATACGTTACAAAACTTTAATCGAGGTAGCTTATGTCAGAAGTACAGCAACTATTTTTCCAAGCAGATGGAGAGATTGAGCAGATTGAGATTAACGTCACAGCCACCGAAATAAGTTCGGAAATTGAGGAGGACGACGATGGCATAGAATACAAGGATGTACGAACAGATGCGATCGCTCGAATGCAACAAGCTCGGCAAATGATTCGCTCTTATACTATCTATGCTCTTAGTGCTTTTAAAGACTTCAACACTGCTGAGATTGAAGAGGTAAAACTTACATTTGGCATTAAGTTGGGCGGCAAAGCAGGTATTCCTTACATCACAGAAGGTTCAGCTGAAAGTAATCTGCAAATTGAGGTGAAGTGTAAGTTTACAGAAAAACCAAAACCTGATTCACAGTAATAGCAAAAAATTATTTGTACAAAGAGTGGGCAATGCCCATCAAACACCCAACTTTCCTATATTTATTCTCTTATTAACCAAACGTAATTGCTGCGATCGCTTCAGACTCATCACCCAAGGTTGCTCTGATAACTGAGAAATGGTATTTGGTGACAGTGTTGCTGTGAAAATATCTTTCCCACTGGTAACACCACTAACGCCTAAACTTTCTAAAAAACTAGTTGCAGCAGAGTCTAGAATTGGTTCAGTATGGATGAAAACCCCCAAACTAGTTTCTTGTGAATTTTGAACATCATTCAGCGCTGTAGCAAGAGCGGCATCAAGTTTCTGATAATTCATCAGCAATTCCTTGGTAAACAGGGCAGGCAATAATTGCCTACCCTAATTTATCAAAGTTGTAGGTTTTTATCGCCTACCCTTGTGCAGAAATAATATCTACCTTTTTCAGTCTAATTACAGATTTAAAGCGTTAATCACTCCATAACCCCATTTGTCATCAAATGTACCTGCGGGTTTTCCAGGAATGGCACTATTTTTACGTAGCAAGTCTTTCACCGCAGCCGGATCGAGTTTAGAATCTCGCTGCAACAGCAGGGCCACTAAGCCACTAACAAACGGTGTCGCCATACTCGTACCAGCCTGAACCACAAACTTGGAATTAATCATCGATGAGCGAGCAAAATTTGCATCGGCGGAAAGCGTCGAAACAATCATTGCTCCTGGTGCTGCTACATCAGGCTTCTGTCCATCATTGCGTAGAGGCCCTTCACTACTGAATTCCGAAATAGTATCCAGTTCTAAGCCCATTTCTCGCACTTGGTTATCAATATCTGTGTATTTAGTTTTAGTCGTATAGGCTGCAACTGTAATTGCACTGCTAGCAGCTCCTGGTGAACCAATTTTTAACGCATCCTTTACACTTTTACCTGTAAAAAACACTGATGAACTGTCATCTAGTGTCCACACATCTAAACGCGTGTCAGTTGAAGAAGGGTTGCGGACTCGCAACTGCCAAACACCTCCCATTACTGGCGAGGGGTCAATACCGCGTATTTGCACAAAGAAGTTATGGTCGCCGTTGGCTTGGTCTGGTGCTGGTGTCGCTAATTGCACCCGTGCATCTGGTAATTGGTAATCTTGGGCGGCATTACCGTCAGTAATGATTTTTTGGAAGGGGGTAACAAAACCGTTAGGACTCCGCACAGACACTTCCAATTCGCTGTCTTTAGCATACCAAGCGTTTAACCAAACTATGCCTACTTGATTCAAAGGAACATTAAACCGCATACCACGAGTGCGTCCACTGGGTATCGTCGCTTGTCCATGAATGTTGTCGTTTCCTTCGTTACCCGCAGCACAGCAAACAATTCTTCCTGGCCCAGTTTCGGCGTCAATGACCTTTGATAGGGAGTCGCTACCATCATGGGCATCAGCGTGTCCGCCCAAGCTGAGATTTACCACTGCTGGGCGTCCCAACTCCCTAGCAACTCGGAAAATATAACGCACACCATCTGCAATGTGGGCATCCTGTAAATCAGACCTGACGACAACTAATTCCGCTTCTGGTGCGACACCACTAAAACTAGCATCAGCACCGGCAGCAATTCCCGCAACGTGAGTACCATGACCACCAGTATCCTGAGAAACTGTCAGTTGCGCTCCCGTAAATTCAGCCCCATAAGCGCCCTCTGTGACTCCTGGCCCTGGCAATGTTTGATCCCAAATGTGTAAAATTCGTCCAGCAAAGGCGGGGTGTTTCGGATCGATACCACTGTCTATAATGCCGATGATTACTCCTTTACCAGTCAGTCCGGTTTTATTCTGGAACTCCGGCAGTTTGACTGTTTTCATTGCAGTGTCCATCCTCAAATGAAGTTTGCGTGATGGCTTAATCCGCTGAATCACATCTTCTTCAGATAAGACATCTAAACTCTCTATCGGTAAGAAAGCCGTCCGCACACTTCCAGAGTTTTGATTGACTTCAATATTATATTGTGATAGATAACTTAAGTCTGCATCAGGGTCGCAGTAAATAAAAACGACGCTTTTAGTGGGCTTGACCGGGCTTTTGTGGGCAATGATGCCAAGCGATCGCTTGTGTGTAACTAAAGCTCGATCTCCTTCATTTTGATAGTCTTGAAATGCCAAAAGTAGTCCAGGAGAAAGTTTTTCGTGTCTCATTTTTACCTCAAACTCAATTTATTTGCTGTCAATAAAGTAGTGATTCTAGCAGGATAAGTCGCTTTAGATTAACGCAGACTATGTAGTTTTTTAGCTTCGATTATTTGATGCGACTATAGTTATCTATTTATTTTATAGATAACATCAAATAAGTTTAGGAGGTAAGAGTTATTGCTAAGACAATTGCTAATTCATAACTCATATTCTTGAATTACGTATTCCTCATAGTGATTTTCTGTGGTTACTGAGACATATTTAATCGGTTGCATCTAAGAATTACCGAAATCTGAGGTAACAGGTAATTTTTATGAAGCTATTAAACTAATCCATTGTCTGCCTAAATCATTACGGACAAAGTGAAGAAAAGAAAATTAAGAATAATTAAGTAATAAATAAATTTTTTAAAGAAAAATTTCCGACTCAGAATGCAATCAGTGACGAATCTATCTAGTTGACTTGTTAAAAACTAAAACAAATTGTAGTAAAAATAGTTAAGACTGATAACATTTGCGTATAAAACAGCATGAAAAAGGCTAAATCACTAATGAATACTTACAAATGACAGATTTTCTATCATAAGTAAGAGCCATAAAGAAGCTAATATTTGCAACGATCGCTTTTGAACATACAAAAAGTTATTCATGCAAATTCAAACACCAGACTGGGTAAAACACGCGGTTTTCTACCAAATCTTCCCAGATCGTTTTGCCAGAAGTAAACAGCCGCGCAAACGGTTATTGCAGGAAGCCCGTTGGGAAGATTGGGATGCGATGCCAACCCTCCAAGGCTATAAAGGCGGCGATTTATGGGGCATCATGGAGGATTTAGACTACATCCAGAATTTAGGGATTAATGCGATTTACTTTACACCCATTTTTCAATCCGCCAGCAATCATCGCTATCATACCCACGATTATTATCTAGTTGACCCGATGTTAGGGGGCAACGAAGCATTTAAAGAATTGCTCGATGCAGCCCATCAACGAAATATCAAAGTTGTTCTGGATGGGGTGTTTAACCATTCCAGCCGGGGCTTTTTCTTTTTCCACGACGTTTTAGAAAATGGCCCCCATTCGCCTTGGGTAAATTGGTTCAAAATACAAGACTGGCCCCTTTCAGCATATGATGGAAACTTCCCTGCTAACTACGTGGGTTGGGCGGGAAATCGTGCTTTACCAGAATTTAATCACAATAATCCAGAAGTCCGAGAATATATTATGGAAATTGCCGAATATTGGATTAAATTCGGCATAGATGGTTGGCGATTAGATGTACCATTTGAAATCAGAACTCCTGGTTTTTGGCAGGAATTTCGCGATCGCATTAAGGCAATCAATCCCGAAGCTTACATTGTAGGCGAAGTCTGGGTAGATTCACGTGAGTGGCTAGATGGGACGCAATTTGACGGCGTGATGAATTATTTATTTGCCGGACCAACAATTGCCTTTGCAGCTGGCGATCGCGTAGTCTTAGAACAAGTCCAAAGTCGCGACTATCAACCCTACCCACCCTTATTTGCCGTCGAGTACGCCACCAAAATCCAAGAACTACTACAACTTTACCCTTGGGAAATTCAGCTAACTCAACTCAATTTGCTTGCAAGTCACGATACAGCGCGATTGATGACCATTGCAGGCGGCGATATAGCCAGTATAGAATTGTCAACTCTACTGTTACTCACTTTTCCAGGTGCCCCCAGCATCTACTATGGTGATGAAGTTGGTTTACCAGGTGCCATAGACCCCGACTCACGCCGTGGCTTTCCTTTAGAGAGTAACTGGAATCAAGAAATTTTTAATACTCACCGTCAATTAATTGCCCTGCGCCAAAATTACCCAGCCTTGCGTACAGGTGATTACCAAGTTCTTCATGCTCAAGGAGAACTTTATATCTTTGCACGAACTCTAGGGACAGAAGAATTAATAATTATCGTCAACGCTGGTACAAGTTCAGCAACAGCGAATGCAGATGTCGCCACTTTGCGTACTCAACCCAACAAACTTTTATATGGTAATGCTGAAGTTGAGTGGAATAGTAAAGGAGAAACTCAACAGTTGTCATTGACTGTTCCCGCACGGAGTGGGTGCATTTTGGGGACTGGGGATTAGGTATTGGGGACTGGGGAACTGGGGAGAAGTTGCAGTAAGTTTTTTCCCTCTGCCCCAATGCCCGATGCCCAATTACATTACCTTCCCGCCACCATTGCAGGCATCAACACCGCATCAATGATATGGATCACGCCATTGTCTGTTAGAATATCTGTTTTCAGGACATTGGCGTTATTTACCTTAAATTTACCATCGGCAGATTCAATGGCTACAATTGATCCCTCCAGTGTTTCTGCCTCGTTAATTTGTACCAAATCATCAGACCTGACATCCCCACTAGCGATATGATATGCCACAATTTTCTGGAGCTTGGGGATATCTTGTAGTAGCGAGTCTAAAGTTCCCTCTGGTAGATTAGCAAAAGCTTCGTCAGTCGGTGCAAAGAGCGTGAAAGAACCAGGACTTTTCAAAGTCTCTATGAAATTTACAGCTTTAGCAGCTTTTATTAGGGTATTGAAATTACCCGCTGCGATCGCAGTTTCCACAAGGTCAGCCATGAAGGTGCGTTATTAATACTACAAGTTACTTATAAAGTGACTAAAATATCTTAGCCTCTATCAATGGAGAGGTTGCTGGCGATTTAACAGACAGCAGCAGACTGATTTAGTACTGTTACACTGGAGAATGACCCCAAGAACCACTGATTATGCTAAAGCGTTCTAAGTTCGAGACAACTCAATCTCAGATTATGCACCGTGCTGAGGATTTGATTAGTGCAGCCTCAAATCGATACCGCATTACGGTTCAGGTAGCAAATCGTGCTAAACGTCGGCGTTACGAAGACTTTGAAACTAACGAAGATGCGATGATGAAGCCAGTGCTAAGGGCAATAATCGAAATGTCTGATGAATTGACTCAACCAGAAATTATCGGCGAACTATAAGATTGAGTGCTGAGTGCTGAATTCTGAATTAGGCAAATTCATATTTTCACTCAGCAACGCCCAAAATATTGTTCTATGAAAAAGAAAAAATTTCTGTTTAAATCAATTTTCTCAAAACTCGCAAATCAGCACTGGCTCAACGTCTTGCTACGGCCGACACCACTACTGCTTACCTTAATGTTAGTGAGTGTAATTGTTTTGAGTTCAGGCGCGGATAAATCAATACATAGAAATTTGTTTAGTATCCAACCTGCTGATGCTCAAAGAATCACTCCTAGCGATGTTTGGCAGCAAGTATATCAGCAATTGCCAGATTTTCCCAAGGAAAATAAGTATATCAGCAAAGAAAATGGAAAAGTTGCTGAAAACAACACCTTAGCAAGTCGCCTAATTAGATATCACATTTATACTAAAGGGCGGGCCCCAATTTATCGCTTGGATTGGAAGCTAACTTTAGCTGATTACCTGGGTGCAAACGAAATTATGTATGATACTACCTATCCAGGAAATGATGCACTACGGGAAAATCCGATAGAAGGCGATCGCAAAGCCATCAAGAGTCTCACCCGCAGCCAGCGAGATGCCCTAGTGCAAGTTTTAGTCAATATATTTAATCCTACTTCTCAAAATACCCTGTCTCCTAACCCCAATACCGCACCCAGTCCGACTACATCACCTACCCCACAGCCACCACAACGAGGAGGTGCCGAACTACTAAAATGATAATTTTTCCTTTGCGTCCCTCTGCGTTTAAAAAACTAAACTATGGAACGCGTTGTCAAAACCGGATCGGGTTGGCGTATTGGCTGGAACCCCGATACACCTGAGTTTAAAGGTTTAGTAGGTACAGATGATTGGGCAATTGAATTAACCGAAGCCGAGTTAAATGATTTTTGTCGTCTACTAGCACAGCTAGCAGATACCATGAAGCAACTCGCAACTGAATTGATGGAAGAGGAAAAAATTACTTGTGAAGCCGAAAGCGATTTATTATGGATGGAAGTGGAAGGCTATCCTCATAATTACAGTCTGCGTTTCATCTTGAATACAGGGCGATGTGTAGAAGGTAAATGGAATGCTTCTGCTGTTCCAAATTTACTGCAAGCTAGTGGGATGCTTAAGGTTTTTTAAAATTGCCTCTTGATTATCCTACAGTTTTGCTATATAATAGAAATGCTGACCGGGGTGTAGCGCAGCTTGGTAGCGCGCCACTTTGGGGTAGTGGAGGTCGTGGGTTCGAATCCCGCCGCTCCGATTAATGATAAGCCATACCTGCTAGTCTTTTTAAAAGATTAGCAGGTTTTTTCATAGCTTTATACCTGAAAAAACCTAACCGAACAGTAAATTGAGATATACTCGCACAATCAAATTTTTTCAATGATAAGTAATTAGGCGGACTTAATATAAAATCTCTAGCAGATTAGTAGGTAGATTGGCATGAGTGAAAGTACAGAAACGATTTTCAGCAAAATCATTAGTCGGGAAATTCCCGCTGATATTGTTTATGAGGATAATTTAGCCCTGGCATTCAAAGACATCCATCCCCAAGCGCCCGTTCACATCCTGATCATTCCCAAAAAAACCATTGCTACATTAGCTGACACTGAATCTGAGGATCATGCTTTGTTGGGGCATCTCTTGTTAACTGCTAAACGTGTTGCCGATGAGGCTGGACTGAAAAATGGTTATCGAGTTGTGATCAATGCTGGTGATGACGGCGGTCAAACAGTCAATCATTTACATTTGCATATTTTAGGAGGGCGACAGTTAAATTGGCCCCCTGGTTGATGAGAAGCAGGAGGCAGGGGCTAGTAAGTCAAAAGCTAAAAGTAAAAAGTAAAAAGAAAAGAATTAAGACTTCATAAGTTTTCTTTTGCCCTTTAACTTTTGACTTTTAACTTCATCTTGGGGGTAGGGTAAAAGGTACAAACTGAGTGGAATTGTAGGCAAAAGCACCCCTGCTTCCCTGCTTTCTAGTATCAACGATCATAGTGCTTAATTCTGGCAGCGCGTTTTCACTTGACCGTGCGGTAGTGTAAAAACAACTCACTTCCAACCTGACGAGTTTCTATGAGTTGGAGATGAGGAGCAGCATTGGGAACAAAACCTTCTCCCTCCACTGGGCTAGGGGCTTGTTTTCCTCCATAAATGACCGGCCAAATGGTCAACCACCAATCGTCAATTCGCCCTGCCTGAACTAGAGCAGCTGTTAAAGAGCCACCTCCCAAAGCAACGACTTTGTGAACACCCCGCTCTGCCATCAAGCTGTAGCCCCGATCCCAGTCTAGGTCTGTATCTCCCAAATCAATTAATTCAGCCAGTTTTTGCAAAGTTGTTGTATCAGAACTGCGCTGCAAAGCAGCTCGTGTGGTAAATATCCATCGCTCAATGTCCTGACTCAAAAAAGGCAAGTCCGGCGATAGGTCAAGGGAACCTGAAACAACACAAGTAATCGGCTGGGGAGATTGACCTCGAACCTCACGTGCTGCCAACAGTTCGGGATCGCAAATTGTAAAGGTTTTCCCCTCAGCCCGAATTGTCCCAGCCCCTACCAGGATTAAATCAGCAAGAGAGGCTTGATACTCCAAGTGTGCTTGATCGACTACATCGGGTTCACGAGGCGCTTTCAGATCTACGGCACTAATTTTTCCATCGGCCGTCATGGCAAGAACCACAGTTGTTTGGATAGCTGACATGATTATGTTGTAACGATTCTTGATAATTTTACCTTTTTGAATCCCCTCAATAATTTAGAGTAAACAAAGGGAGGCTTTCGCCAGTTTTTATTGGATGTATAGCAGGAGGCAGAAGGCAGAAGGCAGGAGGTAAAACTATTACCATTCCTAGCTTTTACGCTTGTACATTATGTCCTAACCTATGTGACTACGGCTATACCCTTCTTCTGTCACTTTCCGTCAGAGCGATCGCTAGAAGCCCTATGAGGCAATCAATACAAGCTATACTATTAGAAAAAAATCCCTCTTGTATTTGTTATTAAGAAATAATAGCGCAATCGCTTGCTATACAAAAGCTTTAGAATTCAGAAATGGCAAAAGTTTTCCCAGAGTGACAGAAGCTGTTTACTGACGCGCTCGCTTCCGTTATGGATGGAAGAAACAAAATAAGACGCACCG
>NZ_JBALDA010000089.1:0-101642 GCF_036917535.1 Nostoc sp. | reverse complement strand
TATCCGCAAACAACTTGACAAGTTTGATTGTCTACGAGATGCAATCGAGTTTGTCTTGAACCTAGTGTCCTAATTACCTTGGCGATTGCTATATTCTTCAAAATCGAGTGTAAGAAGGGTTCCACCACCGAAGTAAGCAGAACCCTTCCTAAGTATGTCCGAATCTAAGCATTCAAGAACTGTGAGAATTTGATTACGGTGTTCAAACCTGAAAGTCATAAACAAACTTGCAACCAGGATTTATAGCGCCTAGCGAGTTCCTGAAGAAAATTTAGTTCTTCACCTTCAAGATTATTAAATAGATTGCGATATTGCCAACCACGCTCGTAGCGACTCAGCATTTGTTCTGGAGTAAACCGATACACATCGGCAGTCTGCCAACAAATAGACTCTAGAAAAGGCAGCTTTTTGGGGATAATAACAGGATTATTTGTTGGTGTTGCGGTTGTCATAATTTTTTTAATCAACCACTTTAGGCTTAACTTGAATTTTAGATTAGCACTAACGATTTTGAAATTAAATTTTATCCTAGCTATAAATTATCTGGGTTGGGGTAGACTCTTCCTTTCCAAGCGCCGCCGCGCCCTTGCCAGTGACGTAGTGCTGAGTCTAGAGTCATCAGAGTATAGAGAAAAGCGATCGCAGGTAAACTCAACGCGAACCAGAAAGAACATTTATAAAAGCGGATCGTCGGGTAGTAAGCAAAAGTCATTAACAGCCATCCTAATAAACCTGCAAATGCGATCGCCCAATTGCTCCAAACTGCACCCAGAATCACACATACAGGTGGAGCTAAATAAATTAGAGGCATTCCTATCAAAGTTCCCAATAGTATTAATGGTGAATAATTCAGTTGGCTATAGGCAGTACGAGCAACCATATCCCAAATCGTCGCTAACGAGTCATAAGGGCGCAAGCTACGAGTCAAACTACTCAATCCCAGCCAGATACGACCTTGACTGGGGATTGGGTATTTAGGATTGGGTATTTGGGATTGGAGAAGAGAGGAAAGACTTGTTGCAAGTTGTCTTTTTGTCTCCTTGTCCCCAGTTCCTCTCTTAACAGCCTGAGCCAAGGCACAATCGTCAATTAAAGCTTGGCGAATGAATTGAATTCCCCCGATTCGCTCTAAAGCTTCTCTACAAATCAAAATAGATCCCCCGGCAGCGGCGGCTGTGGGATTGTTGGGATTATTCACCCAGCGAAAAGGATAGAGTTTTTGGAAGAAAAAGACGAAAGCTGGAATCAAAAATTTTTCCCAAAAGCTTTCACATCTGAGTCGTACCATTACCGAAACCATGTCTAAATCTTCCTGCACAGCTTTCTTCACGAGTCGGCGGAGATTACCAGGATCGTGTTCGATATCTGCGTCAGTCAGCAAAAAATAATCGGGTGCAAATAAACTCGCGCTCTTTATGCCTTGCTCAACTGCCCAAAGTTTTCCCGACCAACCGGGAGGCAGTGATTCACCTGAGATAATATGCAATTGTTGGGGTTTACCAACAGCGTGGGCAACCCCTTCGGCGAAATTTGCTGTCCGGTCTGTGCTGCGATCGTCTACCAAAAACACGTTGAAAGAACCAGGGTAATCTTGAAGTAGGAGCGATCGCAGTGTAGTTGGTAGCAATTGGGCTTCGTTACGGGCTGGAACTACAGCACAAACCACAGGTAACGATTCTAGCTGAGTTTCTGTAAACTCTAATTGCTGGTCTGTCCGCCAAAACTGTCCCCAAAAACCCAGTAACCCTAACCAAATTGTCAAGGATAAGAGCATAAATCCTAATACAATTACATCCATCACCTATTGCAAATTATCAGTGGCTCAGACAGAATACTATGTCTATTGATATAGGAAAAAAATTTTTTCGCTGTAATACCGTGTTTATATCTAGTGTTGGGTATTGAGGTTAAATAGTTTTTCATGCAAACACAAGACAGGGTAAAAGTCAATAAAGTTGCAGATGCGATCGCAGCTAGCCGAGAATATCTGCTTTCGATTCAAAATCCCGCAGGTTATTGGTGGGCAGAGTTAGAATCGAATGTTACCATCACAGCTGAAGTTGTTCTCCTGCATAAAATTTGGGGAACAGACCAAATCAGACCTTTACACAAAGTTGAAGCATATTTGCGTCAACAGCAACGGCAGCATGGCGGCTGGGAACTTTACTATGGTGATGGCGGAGAACTTAGCACCTCGGTTGAAGCCTACATGGCGCTAAGATTGCTAGGTGTACCAGCAACCGATCCGGCAATGATTCGGGCGCAAGCTTTTATTCTCCAACGGGGTGGGATCAGCAAAACTCGGATTTTTACCAAGTTACACTTAGCGTTGATTGGCTGCTACAACTGGCGCGGTATTCCCTCGCTACCAGCTTGGGTGATGTTGTTGCCAAATGCTTTCCCTGTGAATATCTACGAGATGTCTAGCTGGGCACGTTCCAGCACCGTACCATTACTGATTGTATGCGATCGCAAACCTATTTATCTCACCAACCCAACTATCAACCTAGATGAGCTATACGCTGAAGGTATTGATCGAGTCCGGTGGGAATTACCCCAAAGTGGCGATTGGACAGATTTATTTCTCACCCTTGATCGGGGGTTCAAGTTAGCAGAAAGCCTGAATTTAGTACCCTTTCGTCAAGAAGGCATCAAAGCCGCCGAAAAATGGATTTTAGAGCGCCAAGAAGCTACAGGCGACTGGGGCGGCATTATTCCGGCAATGTTGAATTCCATGCTAGCTTTGCGGTGTCTGGATTATGACCGAAGCGATCCGATTGTAGAACGTGGTTTGCAAGCAATTGATAACTTTGTCATTGAAACAGAGGATAGTTATCGGGTACAGCCTTGTGTTTCACCCGTCTGGGATACAGCTTGGGCGATGCGTGCTTTGATAGAATCTGGTTTTGCACCAGATGGTTCGGCTGTAGTAAAGGCTGGAGAATGGTTGTTGCAAAAACAAATTTTAGATTACGGAGATTGGACTGTTAAAAATCGTCAAGGAAAACCAGGGGCTTGGGCTTTTGAGTTTGAGAATCGCTTTTATCCCGATGTAGACGACTCAGCGGTGGTGGTGATGGCTCTACATTTGGCGAAACTCCCAAATGAAAAAATCAAGCAGGCTGCGATCGCTCGTGCGTTAAATTGGATTGCATCTATGCAATGTAAACCAGGTGGTTGGGCTGCTTTTGATTTGGACAACGATCAAGATTGGCTCAACTCCATCCCTTATGGCGATTTGAAAGCGATGATCGATCCAAACACCGCAGATGTTACCGCTAGGGTACTAGAAATGTTGGGTGCTTGTGACTTGACAATTGATAGTGATAATTTAGAGCGATCGCTTACTTATCTTTTGCACGAACAAGAAACAGAAGGCTGTTGGTTTGGTCGTTGGGGTGTAAATTATATCTACGGCACCAGTGGCGTTTTATCAGCTTTGGCGTTAATCGATCCTCAAAGACATAAACTCAGTATAGAACGGGGAGCAGCTTGGTTAGTTGGATGTCAAAACCCAGATGGTGGTTGGGGCGAGACTTGCCGTAGCTACAACGATCCCAGTCTCAAAGGAAAAGGAAATAGTACTGCATCTCAAACTGCTTGGGCTTTAATTGGGTTAATAGCAGCAGGTGAAGCAACAGGTAAATTAGCTCTTGATGTGATTGAGCGAGGAATTGGCTATTTGATGGCAACTCAAAAGCCAGATGGTACTTGGTTTGAGGCGGACTTTACAGGTACTGGTTTCCCTTGCCATTTTTATCTCAAGTATCATCTGTATCAACAATGCTTTCCTTTAATTGCGCTAGGTCGCTATCAAGCAACAATTCAAAAAGGTTCAAAGTAATTTATATGCGTTTGCCCTACCTCTCCAATCCTCCCCTTGGTAAGGGCTACGGTTAACACATAAGTTCTAAAAATCTAGCTTGATAAGGCTTGACTCATTCTCATACAAAGCATGGGAACGAGAGAAATAACATTGTCAGTTGATGCAATGCTATTGTCACTCAATGCAATATCATTGTTAGTCGATACAATGCCATTGTCAGGCGATGCAATGCTATTGTCAGTCAATGCAATACCATTGTTAGTCGATACAATGCCATTGTCAGGCGATGCAATGCTATTGTCAGGCAATGCAATGCCATTGTTAGTCGATACAATGCCATTGCAGGTCAAAAGATTTGTGTTGTACACCGTAGTTGGTAAAGAAAGGGTACGTGTTAGCGCAGGTGGGGTATCTGTCACAAACATTTTTGAACTGGTATTATTACAGAATGTTTTTTGTATAGATAATGTATATTGTTTTCATAAAGTTATGAACAAGCTGATTGTAACAGTTGGAAAAGCGATATAAACTAATCAGCGGAAATATAGCTAGTAGATAATTATCGTCACCGATAGCGTAGCGTTAGCGACGTAGGAGCGTCATAGCCCGTCATAGACATCGCACTTATCCTGATTAAGAAATCCCATATAAAAGCGCGTTATTTTACTGATTTATGATTGTGGCAGTTTATGACAATACTTTCTGTTTAGAACACGGAATTTCAAGTTTAGACCTTTAAAGCTTATTCCCTAACTATAAAAGAAAAATCATGGCTATTTCATCATTTACTCTTTCTTCGTTGAATGGCAACAACGGCTTCGCCATCAACGGCATTGCTGTTGAAGATCAGTCAGGCTCGTCGGTTAGCAATGCAGGAGACATCAACAATGATGGCTTTGACGACATGATTATTGGGGCATCTGGTGCTGATCCCAATGGCAATGATTTTTCTGGGCAAAGCTATGTAGTGTTTGGGGGACCGAATGTAGCCAGCGACGGCACCTTTGACCTCTCTAACTTGAATGGCACTAATGGCTTTTTAATTAACGGCATTGCTTACTATAACGGCTTAGGCTCCTCAGTCAGCTATGGGGGGGACATCAACGATGATGGTATTGACGACCTGATTATTGGGGCACCTTATGCCTCTCCTAACGGCAACTCTGGTGCTGGGCAAAGCTATGTGGTTTTTGGGGGGACGAATGTAGGAAGTACTGGCACCTTCGACCTCTCTAACTTGAATGGCACTAATGGCTTTGCCATCAACGGGATTCTTGCGGGTGACAACTCAGGCTTGAGGGTCAGCAATGCAGGGGATATTAATAACGATGGTATTGACGACCTGATTATTGGGGCAGCATTTGCTTCCCCTAACGGCAATTCTCGTGCTGGGCAAAGCTATGTGGTGTATGGGGGGACGAATGTAGCAAGTGGGGGTACCCTAAACCTTTCTGACCTAAACGGTACTAATGGCTTTACTATCAATGGGATTGCTGCGGATGACTTCTCAGGCTACTCAATTAGCAATACAGGGGATATCAACAACGATGGCATTAATGACCTAATTATTGGGGCATATCATGCCTCCCCCAACGGCAATCAATATGCTGGGCAAGGCTATGTGGTGTATGGAGGGACAAATGTGAGCAGTGGCGGCACTCTCAACCTCTCTGACCTAAATGGTACCAATGGCTTTACTATCAATGGGATTAATTTTGGTGACGGATTAGGTATTTCAGTCAGTAATGCGGGAGATATCAATAACGATGGCATTGACGATTTGATTATTGGGGCATGGCTGGCTTCCCCCAGTTTCACTAATGAAGCTGGGCAAACCTATGTGGTGTATGGGGGGACGAATGTGGGCGGTGGCGGCATTTTTGACCTCTCTTCTTTAGATGGTACTAACGGCTTCGCCATTAATGGCATTAATTCATCGAGCCATTCAGGTTATTCAGTCAGCAATGCCGGAGATACTAACGATGATGGCATTGACGATCTAATTATTGGAGCATTTGGTGCTTCGCAAAGCTACGTGGTGTATGGGGGCACAAATGTGGGCAGTGGCGGTACTTTCGACCTCTCTGACCTCAATAGCACTAATGGCTTCGCCATCAATGGCGCCATTAATGGCATTCGTCAGGCAGGCAGAGCGGTTAGCAAGGCGGGGGATATTAACGGTGATGGCATTGACGACTTGATTATCGGAGCATGGCTGTCCTCTCCTAACGGCAACCTCCAAGCTGGACAAAGCTATGTCATCTATGGCAGTGCTACCCCTACCCTTGACTTCAACGGCACCGATCAAAACGATAACCTCATCGGTACTCCCAACAACGAAACTTTTAACGGACTAGCTGGTGATGATACCTTGACAGGTAACGGTGGAAATGACAACTTTATTATTCGGGAAGGAGATGGCGTTGACATCATTACTGATTTTGGTGGTATTGGTACTGGAGCAAACCCATCAGCGTCGGTGATTGGCGAATTAGACAGGTTGCAATTTTCTGGGTATCTTGACTTGAACGCCAGCAATCTACAACTAACTCAAAATGGCAACAATTTAGAACTCACCTTTGAAGGTGTAGCAAATACTAAAGTTATTCTGCAAAACTTTCAGCTACAAAACCTGGATAACCTACCTGCATCGACAGCAAGACCTGCTATCGGTAATATTCTATTTGGGGAATTTGACGAACAACCATTTATCGGCGACAGCTTTGATGTGATTAATGCCAACTCCACTCAAACTACGTTATTCAACAAAAACACCGTCACTTTCCTCAACGACTTGAATAACAACATTACAGGTTTTGATGATTCCAATGATGTGATTAATGCCCAAGGGGGTAATGACAGCATCGACGGCTTAAGTGGCAACGACCTGCTGCGGGGTGGTACTGGTGATGACACTCTTGTTGGTGGTAGTGGCAATGACACTTTAGTTGGTGGTACTGGTGATGACACTTTTGTTGGTGGTACTGACTATGATTCTTTTATTGTCCGAGTCGGCGATGGCAATGAGACCATCACTGACTTTGGTAGTGTGGGCACTGGTGGATTAGCGCCAGTGATTGCCTCATTTGACACGTTGCAATTTATCGGCGCTGGCTTAACTGCTCGGAATCTGCAACTAACTCAAAATGGTAATAACTTGGAACTCACTTTTGAAGACGTTGCAAATACCAAAGTCACCCTGGAAAACTTTCAATTGGAAAACCTGGAAAATCTTCCCTCAAAATTTCCGACAGCAGGCATTGGTAATATATCGTTTGACGGACAAGTTTTTGTCAGCGACAGTTATGATGTCTTCAATGCCAACTGGAATTTTAGCAGCATCTTTAACACCAACAGTGTGACATTCCTCAATAACCTTAACAACAACATCACGGGTTTTGACAACTCTGCTGATGTGATTAATGGTCAGGGGGGTAACGACACTATTGACGGCAAGAGTGGCAACGACTTGCTGCGGGGTGGCACTGGTAATGATACTCTTATTGGTGGGGCTGGTAACGATACCCTTGTTGGTGGTGCGGGTGCTGACGGATTTCTGTACAACACCAATGCTGCTTTTGCCAGTGTTGCTGTTGGTCTAGATGCGATCGCTGATTTCAAACATTCCCAAGGCGATAAGATTATCCTGGATAAAACTACTTTTAGTGCTATTATTTCAACTCCAGGTACAGGTTTTAGTAGTGCCAATGATTTTACAATCACTTCTTCAGGGGCGGCTAGCACGGCGAAAATTGTCTACGACGCTGTGAGTGGGCAGCTGTTCTACAACCAAAATGGTAGTGCGGCTGGTTTTGGCAGCGGCGGTTTATTTGCAACCCTGACTACTGCGCCAACTCTCAATGCATCAGATTTCGTAGTGCAAGCGTAGGCTCGCACATCTGTTATCTGTGTCAACTTCAGTACTGTACGTTCGCTCCTACCTTGAAGGGTGAGAGTTTCACAGAAATGGAATCAATTTGGCTATAGCATGTTATTAAATAGTCCTATGTTAACTCATGTAAAACAGTATAAAGGAGTCTTATGAAACCACTAACAATTAACGAAGGTTTGTCTCAACTTGATAAATTACTGTTGAACAAACATAGAGAGGCACTAGGTAAAAGTTTAATGATAGGTATTGCAGGATCTGTTGCAAGTGGAAAGTCTAGATTTTGCAAAATTTTTACAGAAACAGCTCCAGACCTGTTAGAAATGGATTTAGTTTATCTTCCTTTCGACTATTGGATAAATAAGGATAATTTAAATTCTAAAACCTATGCAGAAAGGTTATTCCTAGATGATTTATCATTAGCACTAAAAAGTATCAAATCTGAGACAGGTTGGTTTTGTCCAAGGTATGACCTATCAAAAAACATTAGAAATGACGAAGGTTATAAAAAATATTTAGTACCAGAGCAAGTTGTCGAGTGGTTTGGAAGAAAATTCACTCTTCTAAGTGAAGAATGTCCATTTAGTCACGCACCTGGGAGTAAAGAACTCTATGATGAATTAGAAACAAACAGAATTTATAGTTTCTTCATCCCGAAAGCAAATAGTCTTTATGTTATTGACGGTACAATGGTATACTTCTATGGAAATGACTATAAATTATATGATGCAACAATCTATGTTTACGGGGAGTGGGCAACTAGAATTTCTCGAATGATCAGGAGATACAATAGAAAAGAAGTATTTGGTCAAACTATCTTAACAGAAAAAGAATATGTGAGGTTTTTAGTAAATGAGGCCAGGGCATGTGCTGATGAAGAGATATTAACACAAAAGGGGAAAAGCACTTTCGTAATTAAGAGTTATACAGAAACTGTTTCTAACTTACTCGATTTATATTGTCTTAAGCAAAATATAAATAAAGACGAAAACATTAAAGAAGTGTATTGCCTAGATGAAGTTCAGCTCAATGAGCAAATCGACGAAGCATACAAACATTTCTCGACAATAAACGACTTAGAAACATTAAAAGCACTTAGAACTGAATTAAAACATTTGATATTAAGCAAGCATTTATTAAAAGTTGATAATATTGATGAGATATTCACCAAACTAGATCAAGTGCTTTCATTCAAATAATATGCAAGAATTGATAGTTATAGTTACAGAATATATTGAAAAAACCTTGGGAACAAACGGGCTTAAAGTAATGAATTTAATACTATAATGCCTTTACTGTGTCCCTAAACAGCACATAGAAATGTGCTGCTTACTTAATACTTCAAAAGCCAATCATATTAAGCTTTATAAACTAAACTAAACGGTTTAGTTTAAATTTTGTGACAGCTTCGCTATATTTGCCCCAATATGTAATACACAGTAACCCTCGATTTCTTTCTCCATGTATTACATGGCATCACTACAATCAGATCCTCGAATAAGGTTTTTCCTTGGACAATAAGGCATTAATTCCTCTTACCCTTCAAGGTAGGAGCGAACGTACAGTCAGTAGTAGGACTTACGCAAAAACTCTCTGAAACTCTTATTCCTCCGTGCCCTCTGCGTGCTCTGTGGTTCAATTTTCCGTTATCTGTGCGTAAGTCCTGAGTAGGTCAAATTATCCAAAATCTCAAATTACCTCCTTGACACTTTACCGTCTGGACGGTAGTATACATTTATAAGCCGTCTGGACGGTTTACTAATAGTAAATACTTGAATCCAATCTATATCAATCTTGGATTGAGAATGTTATGTTCACAATTGCAAATCCCTTTTTTGATCAAACTGCTTTGGGTTCCCATAGCAATTCGCTGCTGTCTCAAAATCCGCAGGTTCGACGTGCTACGGATTTGTTGGATGAAACTTTACACTGTATGATTACATCCCACCGATTTTCAAAGAGAGCAAGTTCACCCAATAAATCTAATCCTAGCCTTGCTGCCCAAAGACGAAGCAATGAGAGAGGATATTAACAATCTCGTTGCCAGACAAATTATCTAGTTCCATCATCCAAGCTCTATGACTACTAGCAAAACAACAAAATCTACGTCTGCCACCCGTAATGCATTGCTAGAAGCAGCAGCGCGAGTGATAGTAGCTGATGGTTCAAAGGCATTGACGTTGGAGGCAGTTGCCCGCGAAGCAGGTGTTAGTAAAGGTGGATTACTTTACCACTTTCCCAACAAAGAAGCCTTGATTGCTGGGATGTTGCAACAGCTAATCGATCAAAAGACAGCATCACTAAAGCATGAATTAGAGCAAGATGATGCACCGAATACACCAGGACATTGGCTAAGAGCCTATATCCGGTCATTTGAAAATCATAATACTCACTCTAGTCCAATGCAATCGGCAATACTTGCAGCGGTTGCTGAAAATCCAGAATTACTTAAGCCCTGGCAAGAAAAATTTGCTGATTGGCAACGGCTAATTGAAGCAAGTGGACTCGATCCTGCGATCGCGACTTTGATTCGTCTAGCGCTCAATGGTCTAACCTTCGCTTACCTCTTTGGTTTAGGAGTCCCGCAGGAATCTTTGCACAAGCAGGTAATTGAAACTCTGCTGAAACTAGCACAAGAGTAATTCATAATTGAGACGGTCTCAAAAAGGCTTGATTTGGACGCTTTCCTAATTTGGTGTTTGCGTCTAGAGATTTTTGTCATACCTGTATTGATGAAATCTGGATTCAGTGGGTAGACGCTTCTCCTGTCGGAGACGCTACGCGAACGTCTTGTCGCAGACATCGCTCTAGCGCTGACTCCGTAATTCCACAACAAATTTCTCTCTCGTAGATGATACGTCAGATAATGCCAGCATCTGACTCAGTTCAACTTGCAATTTTTTAAGGAGATTTATCATGACTAATGATTTACGGTTCCAACCAACCGATTCACAATTCCTGCTCAATCCTTATCCCTGGCTGGCTCAAATGCGTCAAGAAGCGCCTGCTTTCTATGACACAGAGCAGCAAGCTTGGATGGTGTTTCGTTATGACGATGTGGAACGAGTATTAAGCGAATGGAAAACCTTTTCATCTAAATCGCCCCAACCCCTCGGCCGAGAAGATTTTACTCAGAGTTTACCCCAGACCGATCCGCCGAAACATCAGTCACTACGCACCCTCGTACAAAAGGTGTTTACGCCGCATCGAGTCGAGGCTATGGAATCTCGGATTACCGAACTGACTCACGAGTTGCTGGATCAAATCAAGCAACACAAACAGGTCGATTTAATCCAAGCTTTCTCCTCACCTTTGCCGATCATCGTGATTGGAGAAATTCTTGGTGTACCCCTTGATGAGCGAGAAGACTTCAAGCACTGGTCAGACGGGGTATTAGCTAGCGATCCAACAGCGATAAAAAACATGGCTGACTATTTTCGCCAATTACTGGAAAAGCGGCAATCCCATCCAGGGCAAGACCTGATCAGCGATTTAATTGCGGCTTATGAAGAAGGAGAAAAGTTGACTGGACAGGAAGTTGTGGATTTTTGCATCCTACTGTTGACAGCAGGGAATGAGACGACAACTAACTTAATTACCAATACCATTTGGTGTCTGCATGAGCATCCCGATGAAAACCAACGCTTACGCAATGACTTGTCTCTATTACCGAGTGCAATTGAGGAAGTACTGCGTTATTATTCCCCGATTACTTTTTTGAATCGATTCACGCAAGTAGAAACCCAAATTGGAGATCAAACAATTCCTGCTGGGCAACTTGTGCACCCGTGGCTAGCTTCTGCCAATCGAGATGAACATCACTTTGAGAATGCCGATCGCTTCATCATTGACCGAGAACCGAATAAACATTTTGCCTTTGGGAATGGAATTCATTTCTGTTTGGGCGCACCTTTAACTCGATTAGAAGCCAAGATTGGGCTAAAAGCTTTACTCTCAGAATTTCCGAACCTCCGCGTTGACTCAACCCAACCTTTGAAACCACTTCCTAACCCCAGAGTACATGGACTCGAAAGCTTGAGTGTTTTGTTATAGAAAACGAATCAGCTCTACTTAGAGAGTGGGGAGATCTGTTAGCGCAGCGTAAAGCCTACAGCATAGCTTCTCTTCGAGACGCTGCGCGAACGCTTAGAGCGACGCAGGAGCGTCACCCGGAGGGCTTGCCGTAGGCTACCGCTCCAGGCGCAGAGAACGTCAGTGCGCCCTTGCGGTTCCCCGACTTGTTCACTTTTAGCGTTCCTGCTTTCTTAGCAACTGGCGCGAAACACAGAGAAGAGAAAAAATGCTTAACCCAAGCGTATTGGGCTATGGAGGACAATTATCTGTGTCAACTTCAGTAGGTCAGCACAGCTATGCTATTCTACGCTATATTACATTTACACAAAAATAGCTATTACATAAGCGATCGCATCAACTATATATACTCAATTCTTCAAAATTTTAGTAAAGAAAGCTTATTCTCTTAATATCTAACACCCAGAATCAATGTATTTCTATTCTCTAGCAATGACAATATCGTTAGATTTAATAACTGCATAAGCTTCTTTTCCCTCAGATAATTCCAACTCTTCTGCAGAAGCTCTGGTGATAATCGAAGTTAATTCTACTTTATGAATAATTTCCAGAGTCACCTCACTATTAACTGCTCCATAAACAACTCGTTTAACTACACCTTTAAGAATATTGCGAGAGCTAACTTTTAGTGGTTTCTTTTGAATACTACTTTCTATGTCAGGCTTTTGAGCGTAGTCAATATCTTCCTGTTGTTCTTGGTGAGTTGCTGGTGATATTGATGTTGAAGAATGCTGAGTAAGACTACGCACAAGTTCCCGCAGAATCTCAGTTTTAGTGCGTTGAGACTGTTCGCAAAACTCCTCTAAAATCTTCCGCTCGTCCTCTGAGGTTTGAAATGTAACCCATCCTTGTTCTTTCCTTGGCATAATAATATTATCAATTTTGGTTATCTTGGTAAAATTCTACCAATTATCAATTCGTTACGTCGTTTTAGTAATAACATTTTTTTGTCAGGATTTTCGGCATTGTTATCGCAAATTAATCAATTAATCTCATATAGTAAACTACATATATATTTATTTTTTTCTAGATGCGAAATATTTTGTTACTTGAAATTGTCTAAATCATCACTAAATTATTACCAACTAAGATGGTACAAAGTGAAGTCTATGGTATTTGTTGGGATAGCGATGCCTATGCAAGGGTAATCGAGCACAAAATTCCGCTGGCGATCGCGTGAGTGCCGTAGGATTATTTAACGTGAGTTCACAGCTGGGGGATGAAACACCTAAAATCACGTTCTCAAGACCTGCGGAGTTTATTTGAGAACAATATCACCATTGAATACGTGGCAGAACCCCTGAAAGC
Source organism: Nostoc sp. (assembly GCF_036917535.1). Taxonomy (GTDB): domain Bacteria; phylum Cyanobacteriota; class Cyanobacteriia; order Cyanobacteriales; family Nostocaceae; genus Nostoc. Next base: position 88,527 of record NZ_JBALDA010000089.1, on the reverse strand, counting down.
TATGCCAGCTGATGCGGAGGCGAAAGAAGTGCTGCATTGGATGCAAGCACAAAATTTTGATGTTATCGGCGTTGAGACGGGAGATATTATTAGCGGTTATGTAGAACGCTCTAGTTTGATTCCAGACAAAAAAGGTAAATGTAGCGACTATCAACGGGTGTTTCATCCCAAAGAACTAATTGCCATTTCCACCCCACTGATAAAGTTGCTACCTATTCTGCAACAAACTCCGCGATTGTTTGTCTTAGATTGTAGTCAGGTCAGTGGTATTGTTACCTGTGGTGATTTGCAGAAAGCACCCGTGCGAATGCTACTGTTTGGCTTAGTAACGCTGCTAGAAATGAATTTGCTGCGGCTAGTGCGGATTTACTATCCCCAAGATTCTTGGCAAAAAGTCCTTAAACCTGAGCGCTTAGAAGTTGCTCAACGACTATGGCGAGAGAGTCAAGAAAGAAACGAAGCCACCGATTTGTTAGATTATCTGCAATTCTGTGATAAGCGAGAGTTGATTTTAAATCAACCAGAACTTCTTCAGCAACTAGGACTAAAATCAAAACGGTTTGGCGAACGTTTCCTCAAGTCTGCTGAACAGTTGCGAAACCGATTAGCTCACGCCCAAAATTTAGTTAGTGGCTCCTCTTGGACAGAATTGATTTCTCTAGCAGAAGCGATAGAAAAGCTGTTAATTCATTGTGAGGAAGTTGAGTAAAGTGGTCAGCTTTCTTTAATGGCTACCCCCCAACCGGAACAGCTAAAAGAACTTCTGCATAAATCACTAGAGAAATTAGAAACATTTCAAGAGTGTGCATTACTGGACTATCTTGACTATCCTAATATTGGCGATCGCCTTATAGAGTTAGGTACTGTGAGTTAAAATTATTCACCAGGCAAATCGACGAGTATCTGGAGCAAGGAATACTGGTATTCGCCATGCTCAAGGAGAATATTTAGTTTTTTTAAATGGAGATGACCGAATGGCACTAAGAAAAGCTCTAATCTATGAATAATAAGCCTTACAGCTTTTAATGCCATTGAGCAGTAATGGGATGAGTCAGCCTATCTCTGTGCCATTCGATGCCGCCTAATAAATGGAGCGATGATGTGTGGGTTGTCCAACAAGTTTTTTAAGTAAGAAAAGCTTACTCGAAAATAAATATTCCGTGCTAACTATAATAATAGATAAATGACTCAAATTGACAACTATCTTGCGGGGCATGATTTCAGCGATATTTTCGTTTATCTTGGATAACACAACGCCGCGATGTCTGCCGCAGTAAACAACGCAGTCAGTCTAATGCATATACTGCAATCATTAACGGGCGTCGTGTTTAACACTAGCAGCAATGCACAATGGCACAGTCATTACATTGTTTTGATTGAGACTGTCTACTCAAGCTGACAAACTGCTAGAAACAGAAAAATAAGTAATCCAATGAACGAATTACAAGCAATTTTAGAAGGCTTCGAGTCAAGTCAAAAAAGTGGTGAAACCACTTTCCTTGCCACTGTAGTCAAAACTCAAGGTTCTACCTATCGCCGACCAGGTGCCAAAATGTTAATGACAAATACAGGTCGGATGATCGGAACAATTAGCGCAGGTTGCTTAGAGAACGACGTATTTGAGCATACTCAACAACGAATGTCGGACGGCGAACCAATTGTTGTGACTTACGATAACACCGCCTCTGAAGATATTCTTTGGGGCTTTGGTCTGGGGTGCAATGGGACAGTGCAAGTTCTGATCGAACGTCTTGAAAAAGAAAGTACACCGAATATGATCGCTTTTACACAGGAGTGCTTTCATAAAAAACATTTGGGTGTTATTGCTACAGTTTTTGCTTTTGAAGGCAAGGTAGATGTGAAACTGGGGTCGCGCTTACTGCTGTATCCAAATGGTAAAATTAGCACTGATATCAAAGATGCAAATTTAATTCAATCTTTAATTGCAGATACTCAAGCAGCCTTTACTAATCAAAAGTCAAGCGTAAAAAACTATCAGTTACCTTTAGGTAGTGCAGAAGTTTTCATCGAAATCATTCAACCACCCACGCCTCTAGTAATATTTGGTGCTGGTTATGACGCTGTACCCGTAGCACAGTTTGCTCAAGCATTAGGTTGGGACGTTACTGTAGTCGATTGTCGAGCTAATGAGGCAACTAGAGCGCGATTTCCTATAGCTTGTGATGTGATTCTGAGTCGGCGAGAAATTATACATAAACAGGTATTTATAGATGTCAACACAGTTGCTGTAGTGATAACGCATAATTACCTTGATGACCTGGAAATTTTGAAAATGTTGCTGCCATCTCCTGCACGCTATATAGGAGTTTTAGGGCCAAAAGCGCGTACTGAAAGATTGCTTGAAGATTTACGTTCGCAAGGAATAGTTTATACCCCTGAACAATTAAAAAGATTACATGGCCCGATTGGAATTGACATTGGAGCAGAGACACCTGAAGGTATAGCGATCGCTATTATTGCGGAAATTCAAGCAGTGCTAACAAACCGCAGTGGTAATTTTTTAAAAAATCGCAATCAACCAATTCACCAATCTTATGAAAGCAACTTAAACTTACTACTGACCACATAGTTTTTATCGTAAATTAAAGGGTTTAAGACCCCTACGTCTAAACGTAGCTCGGAGGCGGAGTGGCTCCGACTCCGCTCATTTTCAGTCGGGGTTTAAATCCCCGTCTGAAAATGTCTTTAATTTTGAATTTTGTTAGCGCAGCGTTAGCGAGTCTGCGAGCGTCATTTTGAATTTTGAATTGTTAACTGTTATGGTATTTCACACTGAGCAAATAGACCAAGAAAAATCAACCATAGCCATTCTGATTCTTGCTGCTGGTGCATCTACTCGTATGGGTACACCAAAACAACTATTGCTTTACCAAGGACGTAGTTTTTTGCAATATATTACAGAAATGGCGATCGCTTCAGTTTGTCAACCTGTGGTAGTAGTACTTGGAGCAAATGCAGAACAAATTTATCCCCAAATTAAGCAACTTCCCGTTACAGTAGTTAACAATTCAAATTGGGCTTGTGGAATGAGTACTTCAATCAAAAGCGGTATTGAATTGTTAAATAATCTTCCGCAAAAAATAGAAGCAGTAGTTATTACACTTTGTGACCAGCCATTTGTTTCTTACCAAATTATTGATCAACTTGTTGATGCATATTATTCAACAAAAAAACCGATAATTGCTTGTGAGTATGGGGGTACATTAGGTGTACCCGCTTTATTTAGTCAAATATTTTTTTCCGAACTTGCTGCTTTGAAAGAAACTTCAGGAGCAAAAAGAGTTATTAATAATAACCTCAATCAAGTGTTTTCTATTCCGTTTACGCTAGGGAACATTGATATTGATACGCCAAAGGATTACGAACAATTACAAGTTGTGTTGCAAAAATCGATGATTAGTTAATTCTGACTTAGGATTCAAATTCATTCTACACAGCTAGAATCACGATTAGTGGCTACGAAACTATGAATATGATTTGTAAAGGTCAACTTAACGCAGTCAGCGTATGAACTTCTTGCTCATACTGGTAATATAGTGATCGCTTTGGTAAACCTAACTAACGACCAAGATAAGCAGCGGCAGATTACCTTGGCATCATCACCACGATCTCTGAGCCGTCCGCTTCATCGACTTGTTAGCTGGCTGGCTCTACCAACTACCAACTAGTTCTTGAATTTTAGATTGTGCTTCGTCTAGCCCTCGTTTTCGTGCCTCGTCTCCCATGTCTAGCCCATTGGCATGAATGAACTGAATATCAGTCACACCCATGAATTGAAAAGCATATCGGAGCGCAGGTTCCTGACAATCCCACCCTTCGTAAGGAGAACCTGCTCCATACTCAACACCTCGTGATGTAATGAACAAAACCTTTTTACCGTTCGCAAGTCCTTTGACTTGATCATCCTCAACTGTGAATGTGCGATCCACACGAACCACTTGATCAATGTACGCTTTGAAATTGGATGGAATGCTGAAGTTGTACATCGGCACACTGAAAACGCACCGATCAGCCGCCAAAAATTCATCCACCAACTCATCAGAAAACTTAAGGAGTTCAGTCATCTCTAGAGTAAGTGCTTCTGGAGGAGTAAACTCAGCAGCGATCCAATCTTCGGTGACGTGAGGAACTGGCGTTTGTCTTAAATCACGATAGGCGATCGCATCATCGGGATGTAGGTTCTGCCAAGCAGCTATGAACTCTTTGGCTAGCTTGCGAGATTTAGAGCGATCGCCACGCGGACTTGAATCAACATGAAGAATGCGTGCCATAGTGCCTCAACCATGAAAGATAAATTGAGAATTCTTTCTTGTAATCCTAACTAGCGGTAACAAGCTTCTGTCACTTTCCGAAAACATTTATCATTTCTGAATTCTAGAGCTTTTGTATAGCAAGCGTAGGCTAGCAAAAACCGCAGGCATCGCGCGATTCTTTTCTAATAACAAATACAAGACCGATTTTTTTCTAATAGTATAGCTTATATTGATTGCCTCATGAGGCTTCTAGCGATCGCCCTCCCGGAGAGTGACAAAAGAGGGGTATTTAATAAGAACAAAAACTTGAATCAAAATGATAATCAAATAAAGGGAAGGAGGCGAGCGACGCTCGCCTCCTTCCCTTACCCAGCACACGATTATCATTGTTATTAGATTTATTTTGAGTATTTTAACTGGTTGACAAAATGCGCTTTACCTTAACCTCTCACCTAATGTCATTACTCTATCTTTGTATTTCTGAAATATGAGATGACGTTTGACTTGAGGATCAGATTTACTTGGCAATTAGGATTTGCAATTCTTGCTTAACTGTGCTTGGTTGTGGGCTTAATACGTAGATGTGTTGAGATAGAAAAATTGCTTCTTCAACATTGTGAGTAATTAGAAAAATTGTAGTGTTTGTGCTACGCCAAATTTCTAGTAGAAATTGCTGCATTACTTCTTTCGTCTGCACATCTAATGCACCAAAGGGTTCATCCATGAGTAAAATTTTGGGTTTTGCAGCTAAAGCACGAGCGATCCAAGCGTCCTTCGCGCAAAAAGCCAGATGCGATCGCAAGTTAATCAACTTAATTGAGTTTAAACACAGGCGATCGCCGATCGGATGATTGAGCTTTCATCGTTTCGGCGATGCCTACAGCTGGCTATGCCTACGCAATATCTACAGCAGCTTGTCTAATGTAATTGGCAAATCGCGAATACGTTTACCTGTGGCATGATAAACAGCGTTAGCGATCGCCGCCGCAGTGCCAGTAATCCCAATTTCGCCAATTCCCTTGACACCAAGCGGGTTGATGTGTGGATCGCGTTCATCAACAAAGAACACCTGAATATCAGGAACGTCTGCATTCACTGGTACGTGATACTCAGCTAAATCGTGGTTGACAACGCGTCCGAAATTGGGGTCTGTTACTGTGTGTTCCATCAGTGCCATACCGATGCCATAAGTAATCCCACCGATGAGTTGACTGTTGGCTGTTTTCGCATTGAGTATGCGTCCCACGCCAAAAGTTCCTACCCAGCGCGTCACTCGCACTTCACCGGAATCAGGATTAACGCGGACTTCGGCAAATTGCGAGCCAAATGAGTGCATTGAGAACTTCTTTTGTTCCTCTCCGAGTTTGGCATCTGCACGCGCTTCCAGCATTTTCATACCATGCCGTGCCAAAATTGCCTGATATGTTTCGGTTGCAGACGATTTATTCTTTAAGAAAAAGCTGCCATTTTCGGCAATCACATCCTCAGCGTTTGAACGATAAAGCGGCGATTTTTGATCGGCAAGTGCTAGTTGCAAGAGCTGATTGCGGGCTTGATTTCCCGCTAAATGCACCGACGAGCTGACACTGGCGGCGGTTTGCGAACCACCGGAAACGGGGGTTTCTGGCAAAATTGTATCGCCTAGTTCAAAGCGAACTTTCTCAACTGGTAGACCAAGAGCCTCAGCTGCGACTTGAGTCATCACAGTATAAGTTCCCGTACCAATATCTTGCGAACCGCTTTGGACAACGGCTGTACCGTCTGCCATAATTCGGGCGATCGCCGATGCTGGGGAACGGTTGGTAGGATAAGTAGCTGTCGCCATACCCCAACCAATCAAATAATTGCCGTCTCGCATCGAACGGGGCTTGGGATTGCGCTTCTGCCAACCAAACTTTTCTGCTCCTAGCTTGTAGCACTGGATGAGTGACTTGCTCGACCAAGGCAGTCCTTTACTGGGATCAACATCAGCATGGTTACGCAGACGCAGCTCGATGGGATCGATGTTGAGTGCGTAAGCCAGTTCGTCCATTGCCGATTCTAGGGCAAACGATCCAGAAGATTCTCCTGGCGCACGCATGAAAGTTGGTGTACCCTCATCGAGTTGCACCAGACGGTGGCTGGTTTCGATATTTGGGCAAGCGTAAATCATGCGGGCGCTTTTACCAACAGGTTCGATAAATTCATCGAAAGTTGAAGTCTGGGAAATGCCAGCGTGTCGCAGAGCGGTTAATTTACCGTCGCGGGTTGCACCTAAAGAAACTTGTTGAATCGTTTCTGGTCGGAAGCCGACAGGCCCATACATTTGTATCCGTCCCAGAACTAATTTTACTGGGCGATTAACCTGTCGTGCTGCCATCGCTGCTAGAGGCACATGCGACCAAGACGACCCTTTGCAACCGAAACCACCGCCAACAAAGTAAGACATAACGCGAACTTTCTCTGGCTCAATTCCTAATACCCCCGCAACTTTTTGTTGAACCTGAAAGATTCCCTGAGTAGCATCATACAGCAGCAGTTGATCGCCTTGCCAAACTGCTGTTGTGGCATGAGGCTCCATCGGATTGTGATTTTCGATTGGTGTAGTATAGGTTTGCTCGACGCGTACAGCCGCAGCCCTTAGTCCCTGGTTAACGTTGCCATGCGCTGAATCGGGCGGTTCTTCTTTAGGGATTTTACCTTTAGGCAAGTATGCTTTAGCGAGATTGTCTCGCATATTGATGGTCGGCTTTTCTTCGTTATAACGAACTTTGACGAGGGAAGCAGCATACATAGCTCGTTCAAAAGTATCGGCAACGACGATACCAATGTGCTGACCGCTATAAAGCACAATGTTATCTTGCAGCACTTGCAGCTTGCGACCGCCGCCCTTTTCTCCAAAAGCTTTGGGCGCGTTCAGGTGGGTAATTACTGCTAATACACCCGGTACTTGCTCCGCCGCCTTGGTATCGATTTGGGCAATCTTACCTTTGGCGATCGTGCTTTGAATCGTCACACCATAAGTCATTTTTGCCACCGGAAACTCTGCCGCATAGCGGGCGCCACCAGTTACCTTCAGGTGTCCATCGACTCGGTTGAGCGGTTTGCCCACAACTCCATTTTTATCCCCTGTATTCACGCTATCCCTCCTACCGTGAAGAGTGCCTTAACAATTGTGCGTTTAGCAAGTTCGACCTTAAACCCGTTATATTTTTGAGGTTTAGCTCCGGCGAGGGCTGCTGTGGCTGCTGCTTGAAATGTTGCCTGGTTTGCGGGCTTATTCAAAAGTACTTTTTCAGCTTCGTAGGCACGCCAAGGCTTTGTTCCTACTCCACCCAAGGCAATGCGGGCGGCGCGAATGATGCCATTTTGAACATCTAATGCCGCCGCAACCGATGCCATCGCAAAGGCATAGGAGGCGCGATCGCGGACTTTTAAATAGTGCGATCGCCTAGCAAAGTTTGAAGCAGGTAAATCTACGGCAACGATTAACTCTCCGTGTTGTAGAACTGTCTCTTTCTCTGGTGTATTGCCTGGTACGAGATGAAAATCGACGAGCGGAATACTGCGCTCTCCCTTGGGCCCGCGTGTTTGCACAACTGCATCGAGTGCTAGCATTGCCACAGCCATATCAGATGGATGGGTGGCAATACAGCGATCGCTACCGCCAAGAATTGCGTGGATACGGTTGTAACCCTCAATCGCCGCACAACCTGAACCTGGAACGCGCTTGTTACAGGGCATCGAAGTGTCGCGGAAGTAGTAACAACGGGTACGTTGCAGCAAATTCCCGCCTACACTTGCCATGTTTCGCAGCTGCGGCGATGCCCCAGACAGCAACGCCTCTGACAACACAGGGTAACGCTCCTGAATCATCGCATTATAAGCAACATCGCTATTGCGTGCCATTGCGCCAATTCGTACGCTGTTGCCCTGCATTTCTATCTTGGTTAGCGGTAATGGGTTAATATCAACCAACTCTGTTGGTGTCTGGACATTCAGCTTCATCAAATCGATGAGGCTAGTACCACCAGCAAGGTACGAAGCTTGAGCATCTGGAGCTACCAACCCCACAGCATTTTCCGCTTGTCCTACTTTCTTATAGTTAAACGGCTGCATCTTTTTTTCCTCCTAAGACATCGCGGACAGCAGCCACGATATTTGGATAAGCGCCACAACGGCAAATATTCCCACTCATCAATTCCCGAACGTCGGCATCTGATTTAGCGTGTCCTTCGTTAACTAAACCCACTGCCGAACAAATTTGTCCTGGCGTGCAGTAGCCGCACTGAAATGCATCGTGGGCAACAAATGCAGCTTGCATTGGGTGCAAATTGTCTTCTTGCGCCAAACCTTCAATAGTTGTAATAGCAGCATCGGTGTGCATGATGGCAAAAGTCAGGCACGAGTTAACACGCCGCCCATCAATCAATACCGTACAAGCACCGCACTGACCATGATCGCAGCCTTTTTTAGAACCAATTAGCCCTATGTATTCCCGAAGTGCATCAAGTAAGGTAACACGTGGTTCGATCTGCAAATTATGTGCTGTTCCGTTCACTTGCAGCGTCACCTTCATAGTCTCAGGTGTGGAAGTTTTCAGCTTTGGAGTAGTTTTTTTTACTTGAGTTTGTGCTACAGTTTTATCTACAAAATTATTGATTGTAGCCGCTACTGTGCTAATAACCATCAATTGACCCAACCTACGGCGTCTTAGGACAAACCTCATCTGTTTACTCCATTCTGTTTTTGTTGGTAATAATATTGGTAATTCTCTTGACTTCAATTCTTTATAAAAAACACTCTTTTCTTACAAGCATTTTCCTAAAAATCACATCGTTAATAGAATACAATTTCATCTTGTTCTTGTGTCTCTATCAAAAGATTTATATCATAAGTAATATTTATATTTCTTATTCTATTTTAGAATGTTGTTAGCAAGATAACAGTTAAAATTTATAGTAATTAGACCTATTTTATAAATGTTTAAATTATGATATTTGGCAAAGCAAAATATCTGGTGATATTCTTATCTTCACTGCATTTTGCTCAGAATGAAATTTATGATTGTTGGACTTTTGCCAGAAATATATTGTTTAACTATTTAGTAAAAATTATCTTGTCTTAAAAATTAGATCTTTTAAATCTAGATTCCGCAGGTAAGCGAGGAGATTAATGGTATTTTTTATTCATGACACCATTAATCTTACAAATCAGCGTACAAAATATTGACTACTGTGGGCTAGTAGCTGGAATCATAGACCAGATATGTAAGGTAAGAGCAAATAAACCAAATACTGGGTACGCACCCGCAAGAAATTGTCATGCCAGGTCAAGCAGTCAAAGCAATGATTCTCATGGATTAGGTTTAGCGATCGCACCTTTTTTCCCCGACCTCACAAAATCGCGTTGCTCCCATAATAAAATGCCTAATGGTTTAATCTCCCTTTGTTACTACCAAAAAAGGATAATCTCAAATTACTATAAACTTAGGATGCTATCCTTTGCAAAGAGTAGCCACTTAACTCTTATATGCAAAACCAATGGGCAGTTCTAACCAAATATTAATTTTATTTGCTCACCCTGCACTTGAAAAGTCACGGGTGAATCGGCATTTGATTCAAGCCGTTCAGGGGTTGGATTCAATCACTATTCATGACCTCTATGAGGTATACCCTAACTTTCACATTGATGTGAAGTTTGAACAGGATTTACTCCTTGCCCACGATATTATCGTTTTCCAGCATCCCTTCTACTGGTACAGCAGTCCCGCGATTTTGAAGGAGTGGCTGGATTTAGTGTTAGAGCATGGATTTGCTTATGGTAATACAGGAACGGCGCTGCATGGCAAAAAACTGCTCTCAGCAATCACGACGGGGGGAAGCGAACAAGCTTACTGTCGGGAGGGATATAACTACTTTTCTATCCAAGAACTGCTAGTACCATTTGAGCAAACAGCGCGTCTTTGTGGCATGGAATATTTACCGCCCTTTCTTGTACATGAAACACATCAGCTACGGGAGCAACACCAAGTTGCTAAACACGCAGATGATTATCGTACTGCAATCATCGGTCTGCGTGATAACACTATAAGCTGGGAACTTCTCAAGCAATTCAAACATTTAAACCAAAACTTAGCTGAAGTGATCAAGATACAAAAGGCCCCGTACCATGCACAATGAAGATTTTTTCTTTCAAGCATTTGTTTACTTGATGGCGGCGGTACTGTCAGTACCAATCGCCAAACGATTAGGACTCGGTTCAGTTCTAGGCTATCTGATTGCTGGGGTAATCATTGGCCCTTTTGTACTAGGCTTTGTGGGAAATGAGGGAAGCAATGATGTAATGCACTTCGCCGAGTTTGGTGTGGTGATGATGCTCTTTTTGATTGGTTTGGAACTGCAACCATTCCTGCTGTGGCGATTGCGTGTCCCGATTCTCGGATTAGGAGGTTTGCAGGTTCTAGTTACGACTTTGGTTGTAACTGTGCTGAGTTTAATTTTCGGACTCTCCTGGCAAATGGGTTTAGCGATCGGCATGATTCTATCATTGTCTTCAACGGCGATCGTCCTCCAAACCCTAAACGAGAAGGGGTTAATGAAAACAGAAGGCGGACAATCGTCCTTTTCAGTACTGCTGTTTCAAGACATCGCAGTCATCCCAATGTTGGCTCTGTTACCGTTACTGGCAATGAAAAACAGCCCGACAGTGAGTTTGGCTGTCAATCGGGTAATCTTTGTTGCCGCAGAGCAACAAAAGGCAAATGTACCAGGTTGGCAACAAGCCTTGCTGGTGATGGTAACAGTGGGTGGCATTATTGTTGCCGGACGGTTTCTGATGCGCCCGATTTTCCGCTTTATTGCTGCTACCCAATTGCAAGAAATTTTCACGGCGACAGCTCTACTATTGGTAATTGGGATTGCCCTGGCGATGCAGCAGGTTGGTCTTTCGCCTGCACTGGGTACGTTTGTTGCCGGAGTTGTTTTGGCGGATAACGAATATCGTCACGAACTGGAGACTAATATTGAACCTTTCAAAGGTTTATTGTTGGGGCTGTTCTTTATTTCGGTTGGGGCTAGCATCAACTTTAATTTGCTGATTCAACAACCCTTCTTGATTCTAGGATTAGTCATCGGACTAGCAATTATTAAGTTTGCAGTGCTGTTTGGGTTGGGTTGGTTGTTCAAGTTGGAAGCCAGTCAGAATCTACTTTTCGCCTTCGCCCTCGCCCAAGGAGGTGAATTTGCCTTTGTGCTGTTCTCGTTTGCTACTCAAAATAACGTCCTAACTACAGCCGTGGGGGGTATCATTGTTGCCGTTGTTGCATTGTCGATGGTGCTGACACCGTTAATTATGCTGATTAATGAGAAGTTCGTCCAGTCTCGTTTTGTAACCACAGCAGTTGAGCGAGAAGCTGATTCCATTCATGACAATGAAAATCCAGTAATTATCGCAGGCTTTGGCCGCTTTGGACAAATTGTCGGTCGTTTGCTGATTGCCAATGGCTTCAAAGCCACAGTTCTCGATCACAACCCGACTCAAATTGATATGCTGCGGCGTTTTGGTTTCAAAGTCTATTACGGGGATGCGTCCCGGATTGATTTGCTACATACAGCAGGAGCAAGGCAGGCGAAGCTATTTGTTTTAGCCATAGATGATCGCGAGAAAAGCCTCGAAACTGTTGATCGGGTTCGTAAGTATTTTCCTCACCTGAAAATTTTAGGGCGGGCTATTGATCGCAATCATGCCTACGAGTTGCTTCGACGAGGGGTTGAAGTGGTTGAGCGGGAAACCTTTGGTTCGGCGGTAGAAATGGGAGTGGAAGCACTAAAGTTATTGGGTTTCCGCTCTTATAAGGCGCATCGAGCCGCTAACACCTTCAAAAGCCACGATCAACAAGCTTTGCGGGAAATGGCAAATATAGAGAGAGATGATACGATATTGGTGGCGCGATCGCGTCAACTAGCTCAACAGTTAGAGCAGTTATTAAGGTCAGACGATAAAGACCTCACTCATGAAGTTGACCGAGCTTGGGACATTTCAGATTTACAGAAGAATGTCTAAAAGGAATATGGTCAAGATGTTACGTGCAGGTTTAACTGCGGTGAAATCCATTAGAGGGCAAGAGAGCAGGGGGAAAGAGGCTTTTGGGATTTTTGCATAGATACAGTAATCATAAGTGATTAGCCGGACATGATATAAGCTTTAACGCGGCTTTTAGATCAAATCACTCACTTGAGTCCCTGTATAATTGGGAATCCAACCTTCTGCGTTGGTGCAGCCTGCCGCAGGCATCGCAAAATAGCGTACTCCTTTGAAATTCAACGATGCAGTTGGGCTGCACCAATGCTCAACGCCAGCGGGGATGTAAAGATAGTCTTGTGCCTGAACTAAAAGCTGTACCTGACTACCATCAAGTCGCACGAAACCATAAATCATTTCTCCTGACAACACATAGATGGGTTCAGGTGCAGGATGAGTATGGTAACGACTGTAGGTTGCGATTAGGTGGTGAAGATTGAACGAACCTGGATGCACATTTAGTAAGTCACACCAGAGAGCGCCATTTTCTTGCTGAAGAAATTCAAAGACGCTGTTATGGAGTTCTACGCAATAACGTTTCTCGGCCTCAGTTAAAACGTCCTGGTGTAGCAAATTAGGGAAGAGTAACGATGTTCCTGGATCGTAGTGTTTGAGTTGAATGCCAAGAGGCGCAAGTTCGCGAGCTATTTCGCCTAAATCGCTCTCAATCGTACCGTCGTCAAGTAGTAGGTTAGCCATGACAAAAAGACTAATTAACTGTTAAGAAGAGTATATTCAATTTCGATCTAAAAAGCCACCATTCCCGATTGACAAACAGGGGAATGGGGAATAGGGTATGGAGAATGGCGAGAATTATTGATCTTCCCAATGCCCAATGCCCACTGCCCATTAAAAGAATAAATTTCTCGCCAGAATGATGCTTATTGGTACCACTAGCATCTAAGCTAGTACGGGTGAACTATATATAGCATGGAATGTCTGACTTAATTCTGTTTTGGCATCGGCGCGATTTACGCATTTCTGACAATACGGGACTGGCTGCGGCAAAAGAGCAGAGTCCGAAGGTAGTGGGCGTGTTTTGCCTCGATCCGCATATTCTAGAACGGGATGATGTTGCTCCTGTGAGAGTAACTTATATGATTGGCTGTTTGCAGAAACTCCAAGAGCGATATGCTCAAGTTGGTAGCCAGTTGTTAATACTACATGCCGATCCTGTACAAGCAATACCAGCCTTAGCCGAAGCAATAAATGCCAAAGCTGTTTTTTGGAATTGGGATGTAGAACCTTATTCACAAGAACGCGATCGCACCATTATAAATGCCCTCAAAGAAAAAGGTATTGAGTTTCTTAACCAAAACTGGGATCAAATCCTCAACTCCCCAGAGGAGTTACGCACGGGTAGTAACAGTCCTTATACGGTTTACACGCCTTTCTGGAAAAATTGGCTTGCTAAACCAAAGAGTCAACCAGTAGAAACATTGCAAAATGTTGAGGGATTAACGGAAGCTGAACAGGAAATTGCCAAAGTTGCAGGAGCGATCGCACTACCTTCAGCAAAAGATTTAGGATTTATTTGGGATGAACCATTGATTATTTCACCGGGAGAGGCGGCAGCACAAGAACGATTAGAAGAATTTACTAATAAAGCTATTACTGAATACCAAGAACAGCGCAATTTCCCCGCAGTGGACGGAACATCACAACTGAGTGCAGCTTTAAAATTTGGCGTAATTGGCATTCGCACCGTTTGGCAAGCCACGATAGAAGCACAGGAAAATAGCCGCAGTGAGGAAACAGCAGTTAATATCCGCACATGGCAACAAGAATTAGCTTGGCGGGAGTTTTATCAACACGCAATGTATAATTTTCCTGAATTGGCTGGTGGTGCTTTCCGCGACGCCTTTAAGAATTTTCCTTGGGAAACAAACGAAGAACATTTCCAAGCTTGGTGTGAGGGGAGAACAGGCTATCCGATTGTAGATGCAGCAATGCGTCAGTTAAACGAAAGCGGCTGGATGCATAACCGTTGTCGGATGATTGTTGCCAGTTTCCTCACTAAAGACTTGCTAATTAATCCCCAATTGGGAGAAAAATATTTTATGCAGCACTTAATTGATGGTGATTTATCTGCTAATAATGGCGGTTGGCAATGGAGTGCTTCTAGCGGCATGGACCCCAAACCTGTGCGGATTTTCAACCCAGCCAGTCAAACACAAAAATTCGATCCAGAGGGGGAATATATTCGGCAATGGGTGTCAGAATTGCGGTCTGTAGATACAGAATATTTAGTTACTGGGAAAATTCCACCTTTAGAACGTCATGCTGTTGGCTATCCTGACCCAATTGTGGATCATAAAAGACAGCAACAGCAGTTCAAACAGCGTTATCAACAACAAAAAAATATTAGTAGTGGTGAGTAAAATTATGAATTTGTATAATTGTGAATTTTTCCGCAATAAATTAACTTTTTTCGTTTATTTATTATCCACGAATTACTCTCATTTTCACACGACAAATACCGTAAGACATAGCTACTAAAAATTGCGACACATAGCATGAGAACCCGTAAAATCTGCATACTACATTGCTAAAGTTCCTGATTTGCATATACTTGGCAGCCTTATCATTGAGACAAATATCGTAATACGCAACATCTGCCGACCAATAGGTAGTACAAATGGAAACTACTCATGAATAATCACAAAAATCAATCCGTTTACGATGTAATCATTTCCGGGGCTGGCCCAGTAGGACTTTTCCTAGCCTGTGAACTGGCCTTGACCAAATGTTCAGTGCTAATACTGGAAAAGGCAAAGAATCCGCACTCGCCATTAAAGCAGCTTCCTTTTGGGATACGGGGACTCTCAACGCCTACTATTGAAGCGCTTTACCGTCGCGGGTTACTAAATGAGCTTGAGATACACAAACGCCTTAAAAATCCCCACCAAAATGCCGGACAAGGATCGCGTCGTCAGGTTGGACACTTCGCCGGCATTCCATTTCATGAGGGCAATATTGACACTTCGCAATGGACATATCGCCTGCCAAGCTCGACCGAAACAAGTTTGATATCTGAAATGGAGGAGCTTGAAACGGTACTATCTCGTCGCGCAGAAGCCTTGGATGTAGAAATCAAGCGCGGACTTGCTGTGACTGGCTTTCACCAAACTGAGGACCAGGTAACTGTTCACTCAGGCGATCAATCTTTTAAAAGTAAGTGGCTCGTGGGTTGCGATGGAAGCCGTAGTGTTGTTCGCAAGGCGGGCGGTTTTGAATTCGCTGGTACGGAGCCAGAATTCACCGGCTACACTACTTTAGTAGACATTGCAGACCCAGAGAAGCTGAGTCCAGGCCGAAACGTAACACCAATCGGCATGTACCTCCAATCTCAGCCAGGCTACATCCTAATTCAGGATTTTGATGGTGGGACATTTCATAATGCAGGAGAGCCAGTCACGCTTCAACACGTGCAGGAGGTATTACGGCGCGTCTCGAACACCGACGTTACTATCAGCGCCCTGCATATCGCAACCACGTGGACTGATCGAGCACGGCAGGCTACAACCTACTGCAACGGACGTGTACTTTTAGCCGGCGATGCCGCGCACATTCATTCACCGTTAGGAGGCCAAGGGCTTAACCTTGGACTGGGCGATGCCATGAACCTGGGCTGGAAGCTCGCCGCAACCATCCAAAACAAAGCGCCGTCAGAATTGTTGGACAGTTATTATACCGAACGTCACCCAATTGGTGTGCAGGTTCTGGATTGGTCACGCGCCCAGGTTGCAATCATGAAACCAGGTTCACAAGCCCGCGCACTGAATGCAATTATCCGCGACCTTATGAATACGCGCGATGGTGCCACCTATATTGCAGGAAGGGTGTGGGGCGTTTTCACACATTACAATCTCGGTGGCGACCACCCTTTAGTAGGCCACAGCGTTCCCAACTTTGAGTTCGAAGATGGTACAAGGATTGGGGAGCTAATGCACGATGGCCACGGGATACTGCTTAATTTCGATATGAATGCTTCACTTAAAACTTTGGTGAGTGAATACGGCGACCGAATGAAGTATGTTTTGGGCCGGGCGAAAGAACAATTAGGCTTGAGCACTGTACTGATACGTCCTGATGGGATTATAGCCTGGGCTTCTGACAGCGAACCTGATGAGCAATCAATCAGACAAGCGGTTGCTCTCTGGTTTGCTCGATAGTGGTAGTGAAATAGCTTTTTATACCTGAAACAGTACAAACCGACTAAATCCTGGTAAGCTGTGATATTTTGGGTCAAACGCAGTTTTGATCCTGGTGTACCTGTTGCTTATTGAACTTCATTAGCGACAGGGCAAATTAAGGTTGTGTATTTGGATGAATTAGTTGATACATCATCTGATTCTATTGGTTTAGGAATTGTTAAGTTAGTACTAGTAGAAGAAGACGAAGCAGTATCAAAGGCAAGAAGTTTAATTAATCTTGTACAAAATGCTCCCCAATCAAACTGAAGAAACCTTAGTATGACTCAACCCTTATCCGAGAAGTACTGCTGCTACCTCTCTCTTACGCATTGACAACAACGGCGACGGCAAAGTTGATTATTTCCTAACCTTGCGTGATTATGGACGCGCATCCGCTAGCTATGACTTCAACAATGATGGTGTAATTGATGCAGTTGGCATCTACAGCTACGATTTTAAAGGCAACCTGAAATCAGAAAAAATTGACAATAATGATGATGGCATCTTGGATCAAGTTACCGCTTATAGTTACGACGCTAACGGCAAACTCTCTGCACAGGTAGCTGACAAAAATAATGATGGCATCCCCGATGAGATTACCACTTTCAACTACGATCGCAATGGCAAACTAATTTCCGCAGATATTGACAACAACAGTGATGGCATTACTGATGCAGTTGCCACTTATCTGTATGATACCAATGGTCAATTAATCAGCAAAACCACTACAGACGGAAATGTGCCAAAGATTACTTTAAAAGGTGGTAACGGTGCAGATGAACTCAGTGGTGGGGCTGGTAACGATCAAATTTCCGGCAAAAACGGCAACGATAAACTCTTTGGATTAGCCAGAAATGACGAACTAGTTGGTGGTACTGGTAATGACACCCTCAATGGTGGGGCTGGGCGTGATACCCTCACAGGCGGTTGTAGCGCTGATAAATTTGTGTTCAGTAGTCTGAGTGATTCGCTGCTGTCTAGCTTTGATAAAATAACTGACTTGAACATTTCTCAAGATAAAATTGATGGGCTATATGCAGTTAGCGCTGATAATTTAGTTCAACTTGGTACTGTTGCGAGTCTAAATCTCTCAGATGTACAACAGATATTGACTGCAACTGCTTTTGTAGCTAAAAGTGCGGCAACTTTTATCCTTGGTACAGGCAATAAGGTGCAGACTTTTCTGGCACTCAACGATAACACTAATGGATTCTCTGCCCTCACGGATGCTGTGATTGAGATTAGTGGCTACAAAGGCAGCTTGAATAATTTAGCAGTTGGCTAACTTTATGCTGCTGACCAAAACTAGAGTTCGTTGGTTCAGAACACAAGTCCGTAGCGATATATTACTTACGTCTTGACTGGTAAACGAAAAATTGTCCATAAGATGAGCAGGAAGATTAAGTAAATTGCCCCAACCAGCCCAAACTCAATCAAAGGAATATAGGTTACTTCGTAAATTCTGCCCAAACCGCGTTCAGTCAGTCCATAAACAGCCAGTACACTCACTAAAAAGGCTGCGTAGATAGTACGTTTAGTCCAGATACCTACAGGTAAACCGTGAAGTTGAGTAAGCACCAGAATGCCGAGAAAACCAAAGAGAAATGTAGGCCATTTGCTTTGTCCTAGCATCAACGACACAACGACACTATGTAAAAGCACTGTAATTTCCAAAGTGAATGTCCACCAACGGTTTAAATGGGTGCGGTTAAAGATTAACGACGATTGAAGCAGAAGCAAGAACATATACAGAAAACCAATTAAGTGCCCCACAGTCGCTTCCATTGGATGATACCAAAAGGTGTAGATAGCGGCGAAGGAGAAAAAGTAGCCGTGGTACAGCTTGATAATTTGCAAAAACTGTTGATGGAATGGAACAGAATTGCCAAAAAATAAACCGCGTCGAGGTGTTTCTAAAATCAGTACGAAGACTAGTAAGAGTACAACCGCACCTTGAGAAGCCCAAATTGAAGTATCCTGAGCTAGAGCATCGTACCAAATATATGTCTGGAGAAAGTGTAAAGCGATGAATATACCATTAATGGCAAGCATGAGGTAATTTATCGGATGCAACGCTGATTTGTATTTCAACTGCGATCGCTGCGCCCACAAGATACACGCCCAGATGCTAAACTGATGCCCAAGGTACATACCCCAAGCCGTCGCTCGACTCCAAAAGGTTGGTTGGGGAAGTTTCCAGTAGTACCAGTTTAATCCTTGATCGGGAAGTTTGATAATGCTTGCAGGAATGCTCCCACCAATCCAAATTGCGTAGGTGAGGAGGATGCTTACAAAGATGCCTAAAAATAATACTCGGCGACCTGTCATATTAATTCGTAATTCTTAATTCAGACCTAGATTTTCAGGCGACACGTTCTGTTTTTGATTCAGATGCACTTTTAGTCACTCGCAAACTAAGAGTCAAAGCTATTAGCATTACTATAAATCCACTCAAAAAGGGAGCAGAACTCCCAAATTTCATAAAACTAACTCCTGCCCACGTTGGCCCAGCGATGCGTGCCAATGCAGAGCAAGAACTGGCGATTCCTAATATTTGTCCTTGTTCTTCTGGGGGTGTCATCTGGGAAATCAAGCTGTTCAATATTGGTTGACTGAGACTAATTCCCCATGCCACAAGTGTGGTAGCGACTAATAATAAAATTAAGCTTTCCGAGAATCCAATTAATAGTAATCCTAAACCTAATCCTAATATTCCCAAGATAAGTAACTTGATTTCACCGAATTGTTTCTTGAGGAATCCGATTAGTCCTCCTTGAATTATTGTGCTGACAATCCCTATAAAAGCAAAAAGATAACTAGCTTGTTGAGGGCCCCAATTTAGTTGCTGCTTAGACCATAAAGCTAATGTAGAGTCCATAGCTGCGACAGCAAAGGTGACTAAAAAGTAGATGCCAACAAGTACACAAAACTGTGAACTCTGTGACAGATGTCGCAAGTTTAGGCGTCGCTGATGGTGGCGATAAACTTGGATTTTGGCTTTAGTTTCAGAATTTAGAGATTCTGGAAGTAATATCAAAGCACAAAGAAATGCCGATAAAGATAATCCAGCTGCAAACAACGACGGTAGATGAAAGTTAGCATTGTTCGCATCTGACCCAATTAGAAGACCTCCAATCGCTGGGCCGAGAATAAACCCAAGACCAAAAGCTGCGCCGATTACACCCATGCCACGAGCTCGATTAGTTGGCGTGGTAATATCTGCTATGTACGCTTGAGCAGTGGCAATATTCCCTGACATAATCCCAGCAAGACTACGAGCAATAAACAAAATCCATAAGGAGTTGGCAAAACCTAAGCCTGCGTATGCAATTACCGAACCGAATAAAGTCAGCAATAAAATCGGACGGCGACCGTAGCGATCGCTAAATCTGCCCCATAATGGTGCAAATAAGAACTGCATTAAAGAATAAATAGCTATAAGTAGAGTCGCTTCATTAGGTTTTGCATCAAATTGTTCAGCATACAAAGGCAGTATTGGCAGAATAATTCCGAAGCCAAGCAAGTCTATAAATACAGTCAAAAATAAGACGAATATAGCCTTGCCATTATTTTTACTCTCCATCTGTGCAATTCCATTTTATAAAAAAGATGTATAACTTGGATTAGTTTTAAGAACATTAGGGAATGCTTGATAGTAAAGAGCTATTGATTACAAACAGTAATCAGTACAAGCAAAATGCTTGAATTTCAGTGTGGTTAAGCAAAATAGCATGGAACAAACCCATGATAAAAATCAAGCCAATAATACTACTAATGAAAGCAACTATAATTTCGTGCTTCCGTATGGCTTTTTGTATCTTAGTGTCTATGATGTTTTCTAATTCTTTGTATAACATTGAGTTAAATTTGGTTAAAGACAATAATTATCTGGAACTTACGTTATGTGCTTACATAAGTTTGAGTACGTCCGAAATCTCTAACTTATTAAATGAAAGCTATTTTGACCTTATGGGAATGTCAAGTGTGTTGGCGTCGTTTTAAAATAGCACCTGAAACACCAAAAGCTAATATCGCTAAGGTATAAGTTGGTTCAGGAACTGCAAGAATGCTTACCTGGTTAATAGCCAAGCCGTATTGGGGAGCAGAACTGCTAAAAACAAGTCGTGAGATGTTTGGAGTGTCACTACGAATTCCCAAGAATACTGCCGAATTATCTAATGCTAAAGACGAAATATTTGGAACTGAGAAAGTACCCAATAGGTTATTGGCGTTATCAAAAGCGGCGATTGAATTTTCTATTTTCAATTTACTAGTGTCTACAGCTATCTGAGTTCCAGCGCCAAAAACTGGCTGGGCAAAACTAATCGAAAAAGGCCCGCCGTTCCCCTGAGTACCAGGATCGGAAGTACCAGGAGGAAGAGGGATAAAACCTGTTGGGTCTATACCTCCGAAGAGAATAAAATCACCTAGACCGAAGTTACTCTGAATGCCAGGTGAAGGTAAAGTTTGAAAAACAAATGGTGGAGTAATTTGAGGATTCTTAGCTGGAGTTATATTTATATCTAACCCTAAACCACGTTGCGATGTTGCTGAAAAAGAGTTAGGTAAAAAAGCAGAAAAATTAAGGGTAGAGGGATTAAATACTTTACCTAAACTTTCCCAATTAACTTGATCATTGCCTCCTAAACCAGCGCGCTCAGTTACTAAAAATGTAGCGGCTTTAACTGGTAATGGGAGAACCGTTATTATGGCTGTGATTGCTGAAAAATATTTTACAAATAACTTAAATAATCGATTGCTCGTAACTCCCACGAGGTTTACTCCTTAATTTTTTAAGATAATATCATCAAAATGCAACAATTAAATATTCATGATCAGACAATGCCTTGCTCAGTTCAAGAGAGTTAAAGCAACTGCTATTATCAAGTCTACTGCTCTAAAACTTGTCATTATTCTCTCCAGCATCAATTAGGTTATCTCCAAGACTAGCAGAGATATTGTCATTACCTTCATAAGCAAAAATCCAATAGTCATGACTAGTAAACACCAATAAATCATCATTAGGAATACCAATAATAATAGATATGAAATATTCCTTGATAGTTTTGTATGTCAAATATACTTGATATTTGTAATACTTACATATTACAAATATCAAGTATATAAATTTCTGATGAAATATGCCTCAAAACAATTAATCCTATTTTATATCTCTGGTGAGAGAAAAATACAATAATTTATTTACCAAAATTATTTAATTTCTTCAAGGCTTTCAAAAAGGCGAGGACTATTGTCTTGGAAATATGGGGAAGCAATAAAATATAAGACTGATACAGCAGATTTCAACTTTTCTACGAACGCAAACAGCGTGTTGCAGACAGAGGCTACGTCAACGTCAGGTACAGAAATACCCTACCAGCGCGATCGCTCACCCAAACTCGCATCTTAACGTTCCCGCGATGAAAGCAAGCGGCGTGAGGGTTGGGAAAGGATATACTTCCAATAAATAGATTATGCAATATTGTGGGGTATTTTTTTATTTGTCAGTCCCCTATGGCAATTTATAGCTACCAACACGTAGATTTAACTGACCTTGGCGCGGGTTATGGCTGAATATAAATGCGCCTTCTTCGCTTTCCCCACTAGATAAAAAGTCGATCTGTTGCTCTCCTGTTTCTGTAACTTTGCCGTTAATCAGTAACTCAGCCATAATCTGAACTGACTCAGCTGTGTCTCCTCCACTATTTACAACTTCAAAAGGAACATAAAACTGGCCATTAACTTCTCGAATTGTTTGTTTTTTAGTAACAGAAAGGATCGGAGGTTGATTTTTTTCGTTCAGCCAAGTGTAGCCTACTAGACTCACAATGATTGCTAGGATGAATGAGGCGATGCTGAATGTTATCCACTCAGCTATTGAGCGCTTTGGTTGTTGTTCCGTTTTATTCATATTGCTAACCTTCCGGCTGCACCACCAATAGTTGCAGGTAAACCCAGTATCAATGTGTGATCTAACCACATTGTCCAGGGGTCGCTAAGAGTTAACTTTTGAAAAAACCACAGCATAAAAGCACCTGCTAGCAATGATACTAGGTAGGACATAATGGTTTCGCTTGATGGTCGTTGAAAAATTCCCTTTTGCTCTTTACGTTTTTGCTGGTTAGAAAAACCTGCCTGAAATACAATGCCATAAGAAATCAGCAAAGATGCGGCGATCATTGCCAACTCCCAAGGTGGAGAGGTTGCGGCTGCTAGCATAGGAATTTCATCAGTGGGAGCGATGTTAAATGCAATTATGGTTGCACCAATCAGGGTTCCACCCACATCAGCAAAGGTAGCGTGTAACTCATCCCCTTTGTTCTTGGTTGTGCTATTTCCCTGATCGCTTCCTTGTCCTTTTCCATTACTGTTCTCAGTATCTCCCAACAACTGATTCGCTAATGCTACACCGAGAGCGAAGGGCACACTTTCAAAGATGATTTTACCTAAAGACTCCCTTAAGGAGGTTTCTAGTGTCAATTCTCGCAATAGTAATAACACAAAGGTAGAACAAGCTAGTCCGATCGCGATCGCTTCGATGGTATCCATTACAGCTTGATGAGCGAGGCCTGTATATCTGCGTTTCCGAAAGCCTTCTGTGTAATTGAGCAAGTAAACCACAATAAACATTAATGCGATCGCCATCATTATTAGTTGTGGTTTTGCCAGCGATCCAATCCACCAAACCTCCATTGTGTACAGCAAGGGTATGCCAAACAAAAAACCTCCACAAGCACCTCGAATGATGTCATTAATCTCATTCTTCCAAATATTTTTTTGACTTTTTGTTGGCACTCCTTTATTTTCCTTTGATTTAAATTTTGCTTTAACTTATAGTTCATTTATTTGGAAAAAAGTTATTTTTTTAATATATATAAATTTTATTTATCAGATTGTCATATTTTGCATTATCTGCTACAATCCCGACCGACATCTATCTTAAGTTAATATAATTCACCAAAATATTCTATCGGTTGATGGAAGTAAAAAACAATACACAACTGTTAGATTATTTAATAGCTTAGGGATTTCCAAGTAATAAAATAGCTCAAATATTTTATTACTTGTAGGATGAGCGTCTTACCCGTCCTGTGAAATGGCCGAGCTTTTCGACCCGCTTTGCAGGTAGCAGTAATTTATTTTTGGAGTTCCTTGAATCAACTACAAGCTGGAGATAAAAACCATGAGTGCCGAAAAAAGAATAGAAGCGACTGCAAAAAATATTGAAGGAAAAATTCAAGAGGTTGTGGGTGAAGTCACAGGTAATCCACAAGATAAAGCTGAAGGACAAGCAAAGCAAGCTGAAGCCCAAGTTGATCACACTGTAGAAAATATTAAAGACGAACTCAAGAAAGCTTTAGAATAATTTCGCTTGTCCAGTGTAAATAGCGATTGTTAGCGATGATTGACTCCTAAATTTGTAACTTTAATTACTCCACTTTCTATAAGTTAGTGGGGTTTTTTATGGTGTAAAAACGCTTCTTTTTTGATTGTAATTTCTATTTGTACATGAATTAATTATTTGTCAATTTAACAAAATTTAGATCAGAGATTTTGCTATTCAAGACAGTAATACCCTTCCAAATCAGATTTAACAATACCTACGAGAATCTCAAGGTGCAAAATGCCATCAGCCCCAACATGAAAACATAACTTAATACTCTGCATTGTCTTTCCCTCGTTCCTGAGTTTTCCAAGAATCATTGCTCATCTACAATCCTATATTCTCGCTCTATCACATCCAACAGCTTCTCCTCCACCGCAGTTAATATACGGCCGCTTCAACTCCCCCAAATCTTTCAACACAGCACGAGCAGCTTCTTCTAAATTCTGACTTTTCCCGTTGAGGCGATGGTAAGCCAATGTGTGGGCTTTGATGCAGGTAAGACAATCAGTTTCCCACGCTTCATGTTTAGCAAGCTTTTTGCCTTTTTCTAACCGTCGAACTCACATTAAATAAATAGTAAATGCCAAAGCACTAGAGATAGCATTGATATCGCTTAAAGCCATTGAGTAAAATAATTAAAAGAAATAACCAGGGCGTAGGAAATCACCTATTCTGCTGACAAGAATCTGTTCAACTTAACCAGGTTTGCGTTTGATAAGTATCAATCGCATTTGGTAACAGGTAATTTCCTATCGCTCTGGTGCTTTTTTGGCGGTGGAGTTTCGCCAAAAGTATAAAAGTAAAGGGCTTTTTAAGCCTATAACAATTATTACTAAGTTATTGTATAAATGGGCACATTTTTATTGCTTTCAAATTTGTTTTCTATGTCATATTAATAACTATAAATCCGCCTAATGTAATAAGAAATTAACCTTCAACACTTTCAGCGCGCACAGTAATTACAATACCTTCTCGAAGCAGTGCGTTCGTAAAAATCTTCCGAAGAACGCGCTGAATCTGAAGATGTTTTCCCGGTTTCACCTTTGTTAGTGTCCGCAGCAACAAGTTAGACTCTCCCAGACTTTCAACTCCATCCACCTGTGTGCCTTCAAGTACATCTGGATTGTCTGCTTTTAACTGCTGTCCCACCTCCTCAATTATTTTGTACACGTGCGTTAAGTTGGAATCATAAGGCACACCAACTTCTACTACTGCAAAAATATACTGTTTGGAGTAATTAGTAATTGAGCCAATATCGCCATTACGAATAATCTGCAATTGACCATTAGGATGTCTGACACGAGTGGTTCTGAGTTCAATCGCCTCGACAATACCTTCGACAACTTTCTCTTCGACTTTTCCAGCTTCAATATAGTCACCTACTAAGTAATAGTTTTCAAATAGAATAAAGAAACCGCAGACAATATCGTTAATTAGTGTTTGTGCCCCTAACCCCACAGCGATGCCGACAATACCAGCACCCGCAAGTATGGGAGTTGGATCGATACTCAGGGCATAGAGAATGAAAACTGTAGCACCAAAGTAAATTAAGTATTGTAAGAAACTACGAAACAGAGGAACAAGCGTCAGACGTCTACTTCTTTGAATATCAGTTAGATTCTGGTCTTTGAACAGCACCTCTTCAATCAGTAAGTAAACGACCTCAAACAACACGCGACTAATGAAAATGATACCGATTATCTTGATAATTCGCGGGCCAAAAGTTGCGATATTGGCAATTAACTGCACTTGCTGAATTACCAATGTTGCCATGCAGACATAAATCACAAATTCCAAGCAGCGCTTTAAAAAGGGTATTAGGTGTCGGAGGCGATCATAAAACCTCAGCAGGTTATCAGGATTAGAGTATCTGATGCTGAGAGCATCTAGGCTATCAACGATCGCAGCGACTGCTTTGAGTATAAGTAAGCCGACGGCAATAATTAGATAGATTCGCAGCGCAATGTACAAATTTTGCGAAACTGTTATTGGCAATTTGAGAAACTGGGCACACAAGATGACAGCCCACAGCCAGATTCCCCCGCTGATTCTGTGATAGAAGGCGTTAAAGAAAGCATCAATACTTTCATCGTCGGCAGTATTTTTTTCTAAGTTCTTGGCACTAGTGCTGGCTACCATCAGCCAATATTTTAGAAATTTCAGGGCGATCGCTGCTAAAATCAAAGTGCCAATACACTGAATCAATTTAATAATTTCCTTTCTCTATGCAGAAAGCCCAAAAACCCCTCCCCTCTGCCAAGAACTGCGGTCTTAATGATAAGTCTTTAACTGGACATGATATTAGTGAAGGCTGAAGCCCCCATTTGTTCGTGTAGCATCTTGCAGAAAGGACTAAAGTTCTCACTACAAACCTTTGATTATTTATGCCGTTCTACTTAAGCGATGCTGATAGATAATTACCTCTTCATCTATCCAATCAAGAAAAGCTTCTCGTTCCATTGAGATTCTTGAAAAATCATTCCAGCAACGGCTTGTGAAAAAGATTTACTGGCACTGTCAGGGGGAAATGATCACCCTTTTGACGACAGCTGTAGGCAAGACAGTAAAAAGTGGGTTAATGTGTCTTTTCATCTCCGTATGTCCGCGTTTTTACATCTTTCTAGTGATTTGAACTATACAACTTACAAGCGTATTAGCTTATTTAATATCAGCATTCTCACAATCCATCTGCACCACACAATTTCTTCCTTGTGCTTTTGCCTGATAGAGTCCTTGGTCAGCAGCAGCAATTAAGATTGCAGGAGATAATTGGCTATGAGGAGTGATGGTTGCCACACCAAGACTTAGGGTAATAAATTCACTCACCTGAGAATGGGGATGAGGCATTTGTAATGCATTAATATTGGTCTGAATATCTCTTGCAACTGCAATGGCCCCTTCAATATTAGTATTCGGCAAAATAACTGCAAACTCTTCTCCGCCATAACGAGCAACTAAATCAGCGGGATGTTTAACTGTCTGAGAGATTGCCTTAGCAACCTGTCTAAGTGCATCATCTCCTGCCAGATGTCCATGCGTATCGTTGTAAAGCTTAAAGTAATCGACATCACACAAAATTAAAGATAGCGAACTTTGCTCTCGTGCCAACCATTGCCACTGCGTGTTTAATGTGTCATCAAAGCAGCGGCGATTTGCCACTTGGGTTAGACCATCGGAACAGGCAAGGCGCTGTAATTCCTGGTTTGCTTGTTGTAATTGGTGGTAAAGTTCTGATTGCTGAATA
The DNA here is from genome assembly GCF_036917535.1 of Nostoc sp. GTDB lineage: Bacteria > Cyanobacteriota > Cyanobacteriia > Cyanobacteriales > Nostocaceae > Nostoc. The sequence continues at coordinate 61,365 of NZ_JBALDA010000089.1, read as the reverse complement.
GCGATCGCTGCTTGACCTGCTAACTGGTTAAACAAGTTAATCTCCGATTGCTGCCATTGTCTGGTATGACGGCATTGGTGAGCAATTAATAGTCCCCACAAACAACCTTGCTGCAAAATTGGTACGACAAGGTTTGCCCGGATTTGCAGACTTCTGAGGAGGTCAACATGACACGGTGATAGACCGGCATTTTCAATGTCTTCGATAGCTCTGGTATTACCTTGTTGATAGTAAGCTGCACGCGTGGATTGAAAGCAGGTATCCATGACGTGAAATCCCAAAATCGACATACACCCTTCTGCTAAGGATTCTACAGCGACTAACCCACTCCAGTCTGGCTTAAATTGATACATTACCACTCGGTCTACCTCAAACAGTTGTCGCACTTCGGCTACCGTAGTTTGCAAAATCTCGTTTAACTCCAAGGATTGGCGAATGCGCTGCGTCACAGCTGCGACAATTCGCTCAGGCTCGCTTTGGTAATGTGTCGATGCTACAGTTAACGCAATCTGCTCAAAGTAAGGGGTTGTAGTGACAGGCACTGCACTGGGTTTAGCAATCAAATAGCCTTGAGCAAGATTTGCACCTCGTTCTCGCAGCCAGTGCAGCTCTTCAATGCACTCAATTCCTTCAGCAACAGTCTGGATGTTTAACTTTTGAGTAATCTCTAGAAGCTTCTCGGTAATCAAAGCTTTGTAAAGGTCTTGATGCACATCTCGAATTAACTCCATATCCAACTTAATAAAGTCTGGACGTAACTGATGCAGCAAGTTTAGGCTGGAATAGCCAGAACCAAGGTCATCAAGAGCGACTAAAAACCCAGCATCCCGGTAGTATTTAAGTACTGTCTTCAGGTGGGCTAAATCTTGAGGATTGTCTGATTCCACAACTTCAAAAACAACGCGATCGTGGGAAATTCCGGCAGTATCAATTGCCTCTACCGTACTACGTAGGCAAAAACCTGGGTCATAAAGTGATGTTGGTGCAAAATTGATGAAGATGTGCCCACTCACTTGATAGCGGCTGAATTGAGTGATTGTGCTGAGTCGAGCAACTTGGTCTAGTTGTGGTAAAAGTCCGGCTTCGGTTGCTAACTCCACAATTGGTGTCGGTAACACTAAATTGCCTTCTTCATCCAGTCCCCGCAAAAGCGATTCATATCCAAAAATCTGCGATGTATTGTTAATTGAGACAATTGGTTGGAAGTAACTGGTGAATCGTTCTGTTGCCAGCATTTCAACCAGCCAGTCGGATTGGTTCAACTTAATGAAGCGTTGTAATGAGGCTATGTCACTAAAATCATGGAGTTGAGGTTGGAAAGTGCCTTGAATGAAAAGGACTTGCGTCTCTTTTAATTCTCTTGGTGCAAGTAGCTTGGCCAGGTTACGGGCAATTTCTAGGGACTGTCCGGGTCTACACTCCAAACTCAAACCTGGTCGCTCCGGCATCAGTTCATACTTAAGGGCAAACTGTTGTAGGTAGGAAGTGACTTTTTTTAGGGTATGTGGAACGGGGAACCAGAGAAAGAGCCTACCTGCTTCCTTAGTCCGGCAGCGTGCAACATTGCGACAAGCACAGGTTTTGCAGATAGGACATATTTGGCTCATAGCTAAATAATTTGCTTAATCCGATTTATTCTATTATTCCCACTATTTTTACTGTAAAAGATAAACTACACTTTAAATACATGAAGATTTGATGAGTTAAGTAAACTGAATAATTTAGCTGAGTAAGTGACTTTGCAACACATACCCAAATTTATACTAAAACCCCAAGTAATTGCTTATATGTATTGTGCAATCAAGCAACAGAACGAGGAGTTATATTAACAATTTAAGTTACAAAATAAAGGCAAAATCAGCCAGTTTAGGAACAGCTTTTAGCTAGATTAATTCAGAGTAAATATATCTGTTTGAAGAATGAATCTACCAATTCTGCAATGAAATTTGATAAAGCTTTTTTAGCTGCTTTGTAACCAGGAGCTTGTTTACCTAAATGCAATTGTGCTAATACAGGCTCGCTGAGTGCTTCTAAATCAGAAGAAGAAGTGTTTGGGCTAATGATGCAGTTAGGCGATTGCCTTCAGTGATAGGATGTCGAACATGGGCAATGCGCGAGCTTTTGAGTTGTCATTGTGAGAGACAATGACTCTACTACGTCAGTTCTATATCTTCACATTCTTTTTTTGGCGAAGGCTAATAATTAGCTAATATTTTGCTAACAATAAGTCAATGAACGTTAGCAAAAATGTATTGGTATTGTATATGAGTCAACATTTCGTCCTCATTCATGGTGCATGGCATGGCGGTTGGTGTTGGGACGGCGTGATTCAAGAACTTGAAGATGCAGGTCACACCGCAGTCGCTCCAACGCTTCCTGGAAACAATCTTAATGATGACTGTGCATCGGTAACGTTTGCTGATTACCTAGACGCGATCGCGGCTGTGCTAGAGCAACAACAAGAACCTGTTATTCTCGTCGGTCATTCCAGTGCGGGTTTTCTGTTGCAAGCAGTTGCACCCAGAGTAGCCAAGAAGATTGCTCATCTTGTATTTCACAATGCCTTTATCTTGCCAAATGGTGCTTCGCAATTAGATATGCTTCTCCCCGAATCGGCCCAAATTCTGATTGATGCTGCGATCGCTTCTCCTGATAAAAGCATACCTGTTCTGGAAGATTTAATTCGTAATGCTCTCATGAAAGATGACTCAATAGAAGTACAAAATGCACTGCTGAGTCATCTGGTACCGCAACCATTCGTTCTATTAAATACCAAGGTCAATACCAATGACTTCTTTGCCTTAAATATCCCTCAAACAGTGTTGTTCTGCAAAGATGACCGCTCGCTTCCACAAGGAACCTATATCAAGATGGCACAAAGCCTTGGCACGTATGAGCTAATTGAATGCCCTGGAGGTCATGAAACGCTGTTCATTAATCCCAAAATTATTGCCGATGCACTGACAAAAATTGCCACTAATTCTACATTTCACGTGATCACTAGTTAAAAGCTAGCCTCATGAAAAATTTTTTATAACCCTCCTGCCTCTTAACTCCTAAAATTTTTTTATGCGGCAATTAACCCTTTCTATCAGTGGCATATTAGTCACCCTGAAGCGATTCGTGTCATACGATCGCGTCCCAGCCGACACAGGACAAACTGAATACAGTATTGTCGTCGGCATACTCTTGAATTCTGGCCCAGTGTATGAGCCTAAGTACATTTGGACAATTAGCCCGATGAATTAGCCCAACTCAATCTGATTGCCTGTCGCAAAGCCAAAAGTGCCACTGCTTATCAAACCAGTCGTGATTATGCCAGTGTTAGATTATCAATGCTGGGAGAAAAGGCTTGGCAACAACAATATGAAATGATCATTGCCTTGTACGAATTAGCTGCAGAAGTAGCTTTCCTATGCGGTGACTTTGAGGCGATGGAACATTATATTGATATTGTCACTGAACAGGCATATTCATTATTAACGTAAGTTGCTAGTTATACAAAAAGCCGTTTTTTAAGTACTGCTAAATACCAAAAAATAAAATGTTGTACTTAAGTAAAGGCACTTTTTGATAACTAGCAACTTGGGTTATTAGAAAAGGTCAATGTTTACCAAATTAGAATTCAAGCAAAGACCTCCCAGAATAAATTTGTCGAAGCCATAGCGATTGCCCGATAATTCATACAACAGCTTGGAGTAATTCTTCCAGAAATATTTACACCATATGATGTTTATCTCAGAAATGTACATTTTTACTGAGTATATTAACGCTTCTTTCCCTATCACCTTGATTCTTTTACCTGGATGCGAAATTTGCCCAATAATCGCTGCCAAGCTAGTTCTTTTGTCGCTTCATCCCAATGCCAGCGCAATAAATTAGCGGGTTGACTTTTGGCAATTCCAGGCAAACCAATCGCTTGTCTAGGTGCATCTGTAGCTAGTAAAATAGCAGTCTCTACATCACAAATCCCCCACTTTACCAAATTCTGCACTCCCACTAATAAGGGTAAAGTCGTCCCCGATAAAGTGCCATCGGCTAGTCGTGCTGTACCGTTTTGAACTGCAATTTGCCGACTGTCCCAAGGATAGATGCCATCGGATAGCCCCAGAGGTGAAAGAGCATCGCTAACGAGAAACAGCCCTTTTTCTTGATAGCTAGCGCGGAGTAATATTTGTAGCATCGTGGGCGAAACGTGTTCACCATCAGCAATAAAACCACACATCACATCAGGATGGGTAATTGCTGCCCCTAATAATCCTGGTTCGCGGTGATGTAACGGTGGCATGGTGTTGAAAGCATGAGTTACCATCGTTGCACCGAGTTCAAAAGCAAGTTGTGCTAGGGCTGATGTTGCCTGAGAATGTCCTAAACTAACGGTAATTCCCAAAGAACGCAAATATGGAATTACTTCACCAGTGGGATCTAACTCCGGCGCTAAGGTGATGACTTTTACAACATAGGCATAATCACCCAAAACCCGCTTTACCTCGTCAATTGTCAAGGGTAACAAGTACTCTGCCGGGTGTGCGCCGCGCTTTTGGTAACTTAAAAATGGACCTTCTAGATGTACTCCGAGAATCTTGGCAGATGACCTTACCCCCAACCCCTCTGTGTCAACAGAGAGGGGAGTAAAATTAGCAATGACTGCAAGCGATCGCTGAATCTTTTCTATTGAAGTTGTTACAAGCGTAGGTAAAAATCCATCTACCCCGACATCCCACAAAAATTGCGTTATTTTCTGGAGTACATGAGCATTTTCAGCCGTTAAATCAGGAAATGCCAAACCCAACGCACCGTTAATTTGCAAATCAACGCCACCCAATGAAATCCAGTCACCTGCAACATCTATCACGGATGCACAGATGTCTTTCTCTACTGTACCCATTGGCAAGATTTGCTCAATTATGCCCTCTTGATTAACCAAGAGTATCTGCAAATCTTTGTAACCAGGTACTCTAGCATTGATAATATCTACAGGATTTTGTGTTGCTTGGGTCATCACACTGACAAGAAGATAGCTAAATCTGATTTTAGATGCAACCAACATCAATGAATCAATTCAAACAACGCCAATAGATGAGATGATGATCCGCATCACCTAGCTTCCATAAGCTAGCTCAAATAATTTTGAATTTTAAATGTTGAATTTTAAATTATTATGACTCCCCTAGTTGGTATTATCATGGGCAGCGATTCCGATTTGCCCACTATGAAAGATGCGATCGCAGTTTGTGAAGAATTTGGCATTGAGAGCGAAGTGGCGATCGTTTCGGCTCACCGTACCCCAGAACGTATGGTGCAATATGCTCAACTCGCCCACCAACGCGGTATTAAGGTAATTATTGCTGGTGCTGGTGGTGCTGCCCATCTACCTGGAATGGTAGCGTCTTTAACTCCCCTTCCTGTGATCGGTGTTCCTGTACCCACTCGGAACTTACAAGGTGTAGATTCTTTGTATTCTATTTTACAGATGCCTGGTGGTATTCCTGTGGCAACAGTAGCGATCGGTAATGCCAAAAATGCCGGACTTTTAGCAGTACAAATCCTCGCAACTCATCAACCAGAATTGCTCGAAAAAGTGCAACAATATCGCCAAACCTTGTGTGAATCTGTAATCGCAAAGCAAACAAAACTAGAACAACTAGGCTATGAGCAATATTTACAGCAGATGTTTTAATAAATATTAATACCAGAGCAGCAGCGAAAGAATTACCTAACTTTTGACTTAATGACCAATGACAAATGACAAATATTTATTTTTGAGGATCATTTGGAATATCTCAGCCTTAAATTCTAAGATTGAAGCGATCGCTCCAGAATCAAGGCAGCATTCTGAAGTATCTTGATCCTGAGGCCTTAGTCAAAAATTGAGAGCTGCAACGTCCATGTGCCAACTGCTCGGAATGAATTGCAATGTTCCAACGGATATTTGCTTTTCTTTTGAAGGGTTTTCTGCACGGGGAGGAAAAACAGATGACCATAGCGATGGTTGGGGTATTGCTTTCTTTGAAGCAAAGGGATGTCGAATGTTTTTAGACGCTCAACCTTCTGTTGTTTCTCCGGTAGCGGAGTTTGTGCGGAGTTATCCCATCCACTCAACCCATGTTATAGCCCATATCCGCAAAGCTACTCAGGGTGAAGTTGCCCTACACAACTGCCATCCTTTCCGCAGAGAATTGTGGGGTCAGTATTGGGTATTTGCCCACAACGGTAATTTGCCAGATTTTGATCCAGAAAATTTGGGCTTTTATCAAGCCGTAGGTGACACCGATAGTGAAAAAGCATTCTGTACGATCCTAGAAACATTGCGATCGCGCTTTCCTAAAGGTAAGCCCGATATAAAGCAACTGTACTCTGTGCTGCAAGAAATTACTGCTGTAATTGCAAATATTGGTATATTTAATTACTTATTATCAGATGGAGAACACTTTTTTGCTTATTGTTCAACTAAACTCAGCTACATTGTTCGCCAAGCGCCCTTTGCCGCTGCTCATTTAATTGACCAAGACATGACCGTAGATTTTCGGGAAGTGACTACTGAACGCGATCGCGTTGCTGTCATTGCTACTACACCCCTAACTGACAACGAAGTTTGGACACAAATCCAACCAGGGGAATTACTAGTTTTTCAGGACGGGCTGCCCCTGAAATATGCATTCAGTTAATAATAAGTGGTTGTTCGATTTTTCCCATTTAGATAATTTCTAGATGGGTTTTGTTTTTGAGTGTGTGAAGTTGCCCGAATAATCGGTTTTGCTAGTCGCAATCACTTTGCTGCTACCTTTAGAAATAAATTTGGCATCAACCCCAAAGAATACCTGATACAACGGAAACGCTTCTTCTAGCAACCAAAAAACTCCCGCTAGCGACCAAAGCCACTTTTTCATGGCACTAGCTTATTGATAATATCTGTTGATAAGCAGGTGCAGTGTAGAGGAAACAAGTGAGACAAAAGCAGTTATTGAAGATTTTATTAGTGATGGCTAGTGTTTGGCTTTGGACTGCAATCAGCGCAAATACTCAGGAAGTAGTCAACGCGCAAAGCGAATCTATTGCATCTGAGCAAATCAATTCCAAATCAATTAGAAAGATTCGTCAACTCAGTGAAATAGAACTTCCCAACACTAGCGCCGAATTGCTTGTACAATCGCCAACACCAACCTCAGAAATTAATCAAGTTACAGGGGTGAAGGCAACCCAGACACAAAAGGGTATAGAGGTGATTTTACAAACTACTCAAGGAGCAAAGTTACAAATCACCAATCGCAGTGCAGGTAATAATTTTATTGCTGATATTCCCAATGCTCAGTTAAGTCTAGCTAATGGTGATCGCTTCACCTACCGCTCAGAGAAACCCATTGCGGGAATTACAGAGATAATAGTCATAAATATAAATGCAACTACCATCAGAGTTACAGTTGTCGGTGAAGCAAGATTGCCCACAGTTGAGTTATTTGACAGTAATGAAGGTCTAATTTTTGCTCTGACACCAGTAGCATCAACTACACAACTTATTTGATTTTGTTGTACTGCGTTGAGTCAAGTCAATCCCTAGAACAGACTCTCCTCAAAAATTAGCTATTCCCTAGCAAGTTGCTTGATGCATCAGGTAGCTGATTGCGATGCCTACAGTGGGCTGCACGTACGCAATTTGATAGTTGAAAGTAAAAGCATTTTTAATTTTTCACAAAACTGGTAAAATCACCATATTCTTGATAAAGAATATGAGGTTTTTTGGTGTTTGTACTAGATACATGGAATCATCCAGTATTATAAACATTATATAACTGTATTCCCATCAATTATTTGTAGATTAGTGGAGGAAATGGAATGAGTTTGTGGCAACGCTTACTGAAAAGATTACAAGCAATGTCTTACGACAAGCTGCTTCTCTGCGAGACGCTACGCGAACGCATCTACGCTGAACATAGAACCTATCGGTTCAGACTAAATTCGCTCAAAGGCTTCGTATCACTCTTTTTGGTAGGTACTGTATTGAGTGTAGCCCTTGCCGCCTGCTCTGGTGGAACAGCGAGTAATTCTGCCTCTGAAACCCCTGCTGCTAGTGCTACTCCTGTGGCTGCAAGCAAAGATAATGTTGAACTAACTCTGGTTTCCTTTGCAGTTACTAAAGCAGCTCACGAAGCAATTATTCCTAAGTTTGTAGAACAGTGGAAGAAAGATCATAATCAAACAGTCGTCTTCAAGCAAAGCTATGGCGGTTCTGGTTCCCAAACTCGTGCTGTTATTGATGGTTTGGAAGCAGATGTTGTTCACTTGGCACTAGCTGGAGACACCACAAAGATTGAGAAGGCTGGATTGATTCAGCCAGGATGGGAGAAAGAAGTTCCCAACAATGGTATTGTCTCCAAATCTGTTGCAGCAATAGTCACTCGTTCCGGTAATCCTAAAGGCATCAAGAACTGGCAAGATTTAGCCAAAGACGGTGTGAAATTGATTACTGCTAACCCTAAAACTTCCGGCGGTGCTAAGTGGAATTTCTTAGCACTATGGGATTCTGTAATTAAAACAGGTGGCGATGAGGCTAAAGCTACTGAATTTGTGACTAAAGTTTACAAAAATGTGCCAATCTTGCCTAAAGATGCGCGGGAAGCTACTGATACATTTGCCAAGCAAGGGCAGGGAGATGTCTTAATCAACTACGAAAACGAAGTTATTTTGGCACAGCAAAAGGGCGAGAAGGTTGAGTATGTCGTTCCCGATGTGAATATATCCATCGACAATCCGATCGCCGTGGTAGATAAAAACGTCGATAAGCATGGAACCCGCGAAGTTGCTGAAGGTTTTGTGAAATACCTCTATAGCCCAGAAGCACAGCAAGAGTTTGTCAAATTGGGATTCCGTCCTGTAGATGAGACTTTAGCTCAAACCAAGGAAGTCACAGGCAAATTTCCCAAGCTGAAAACTTTAGGTACAGTTGCAGACTTGGGCGGTTGGGAAGCAATTGATCAGAAGTTCTTCGCAGATGGGGGCATATTTGACAAGATTCAAGCCAAAAAATAATTCGTAATTCTTAATTCGTAATTCGTAATTATCACCCCACAACTTTCTTTTCTTCAGAATTAAAAGTAGTTGGTCTGTGCTGGAATTACGAATTAGCAATTACCAACACTGGCAAAAAGCTCCTTGTGAATTTTAAATTTTGAATTTTTCACTATGACATCTGTATCTCCTTCTGTGGAAGTTGAACGCAAAACGTTATTCTGGAAGAGATTGGGGCGAGTTCCTTGGACTTGGCGAATCACCATTGCATATTTGACGGTGATGTTGTTTATCCCCATAACTGCAATGTTTCTGAAAGCAGGTACAGAACCTCCATCTAGGTTTTGGGCGATCGCAACCAGTGATATCGCATTAGCAACATATAATGTCACTTTTGTGACGGCAATATTTGCTGCCTTATTAAATGGGATTTTTGGAACTCTGATTGCTTGGGTTCTGGTTCGCTATGACTTTCCCTTAAAACGCTTGATTGATGCCACAGTAGATTTACCCTTTGCACTGCCAACTTCGGTAGCAGGGCTAACCTTGGCAACAGTTTACAGCGATAACGGCTGGATAGGTTCGCTACTAGCACCACTGGGAATTAAGGTGTCTTTTACCCGCACGGGAGTAGCGGTAGCAATGATATTTATTTCACTACCTTTTATTGTGAGAACTGTGCAACCCGTGCTTCAAGAAATGGAACATGAAATTGAAGAAGCTGCCTGGTGTCTGGGTGCTTCTCAATGGCAGACCTTCTGGAAAGTGATTTTGCCACCTTTATTTCCCACGATTTTGACTGGTGTTGCCTTGGGTTTCTCTCGTGCAGTTGGAGAGTATGGTTCGACTGTGATTATCTCTTCCAATACGCCCTTCCAAGATTTGATCGCACCTGTACTGATTTTTCAACGGCTAGAGCAGTACGACTATCCTGGTGCAACAGTAATTGGCATAGTTTTACTATCGATTTCGTTGGTACTGTTATTAGCAATTAATTTCTTACAAGCATGGGCAAGGCGATATGACACTAGATAAACCAAGTTTTCACTCATCTGCATCTGTATCAGATACAGCCAAGCCGAAAGAACACAAGAGTTGGGTGCCAATAGTTTTGATTGGGGTAGCGATCGCCTATTTAGCCCTAGTTCAATACATCCCAGCAATCAACGTTTTTGTCCAAGCCTTTAGTAAAGGTGTTGGGCCGTTTCTGTCCAACCTGACGCGACCAGCTTTTATCCATGCAGCTTGGCTAACACTGTTGTTGGCTTTGATTGCTTTGCCTGTAAATACAGTGTTTGGACTATGTGCAGCTTGGGCGATCGCTCGTCATAAATTTCCTGGACGCGCCGTAGTTTTGAGCATTATTGACCTGCCCTTTTCAATTTCGCCCGTAGTTGCAGGATTAATGATTGTGCTACTTTACGGCCGGAATGGGTGGTTTGGCCCTTGGCTTTTGGCCCATGATATCAAGGTTATCTTTGCCTTTCCAGGTATGGTGCTAGCTACAGCCTTCGTGAGTATGCCCTTTGTGGCGCGGGAAGTGATTCCGGTTTTAGAAGAATTTGGTAAGGATCAAGAAGAAGCTGCTAGAACTCTAGGTGCGAAAGATTGGCAGATATTTTGGCGCGTCACCCTACCCAGTATCAGTTGGGGTTTACTCTACGGTTTAATTTTGACTAATGCCAGAGCAATGGGTGAATTCGGAGCGGTTTCAGTCGTATCTGGCAACATTGCTGACCGAACCCAGAGCCTACCACTGTTTGTAGAAGACGCTTACAAACAGTACGAAACTGAAGCGGCTTTCTCTGCGGCTGTACTGTTAGCGTTGCTAGCAGTAGTAACCTTGGTGCTGAAGGAGATTCTAGAACGGAAAACCCGCATTAAAGATGTTGAATAGAATCCCCAGAGAGTTACTCGCCAAAGCAAGAATCAGTGAAATGCTTTCCTGTTCAACATTCAAGCCTGGGTTACGAGTGCGATCGCGGCTGCTAATTGCAAATATGGCCCTATTTAATCATTAGTTAACAACGAGATATCCGACTTATCTAAGAAGTCGGATATCTAAGTTTTGTGATTTTCACAAATTATTATTTAAGTTGCATTCCTATATTCAACACCTACTAATTATCATCTTTACGCCGATCATAAGGCTCACCTGTAAAAGGTTGTAAGCCAATAACAGGATAAGCATCATCATTAGGTCCAAAAATCCGCATTGCAGCTTCAGAAATATACTGGGTTATGTTCGCAATGATTTCGGAAATAGTCATAATATTTGACTCCTTATTTTCGAGTCGCCATTGATTGTCATACCTATACTTTAATGCTGATATTCAAGGCTTGCTTTGATTCTCAATATCTTGAAATTATACGCAATATTTATTCAGATAACTTTGCAATACTTTAATTTGTCAAAAAGCCAAACTTTTCTTATTAATTCTAATTGTAATTTAGCTATTTTTTCAACCCCAGTCTGGAAAAGAGGTTCATAAACAAACTTGCTTTACCAAAATATTATTTTCCTTCATCAGCCGCCTGATCTAATTAACATTATTACTAGCTATTACTATTAAAAAATATTAATTTTTTGATGAATTTAGGATTAAGCTGCCGATAAATCTACTGTTTTACGACAATCTCAGACAATATACTCGCCAAGAGTTGACATTATTTATGGTAAATATTACCATAAATAAAAGAAGCATCTTTTAAGGAAGCTCTTGCATGACAACTTTGCCAGATTTGGACTATGTACATAAACAGCAAAGCCAGCAGAACCAGGAACTGAACCTTTCTGCCGATGACTACAGCTTGCTGACCGACCTTTACCAGTTGACAATGGCAGCTTGTTACACAGGCGAAGGTATAGAACAACGACGGGCAAGCTTTGAATTGTCTGTCAGGCGATTGCCAGAGGGTTTTGGTTATTTAATAGCAATGGGGCTGACGCAGGCATTAGAATATTTAGCCAAAATCCGCTTTAGTTCCGCGCAAATTACGGCATTACAAGCAACAGGCATTTTTGCTCATGCTGGTGATCGCTTTTGGTCACTTTTAGCTGAGGGAAAGTTTACAGGTGATGTTTGGGCAGTACCAGAAGGGACGGCTGTATTTGCCAATCAACCACTGTTGCGAGTGGAAGCACCCCTTTGGCAAGCGCAACTAGTGGAAACTTACCTCCTAAATACGATTAATTACCAGACTTTGATTGCTACAAAAGCAGCACGGTTGCGGGATGTAGCGGGAGAATCAGCAACACTTTTAGAATTTGGCACAAGGCGAGCATTTAGTCCCCAAGGGTCTTTGTGGGCAGCACGAGCGGCGTTGGCAGGTGGGTTAGATTCTACTTCCAATGTGTTAGCAGCGCTACAACTGGGACAAAAGCCAAATGGTACGATGGCACACGCCTTAGTAATGGCATTGTCAGCAATAGAAGGCACTGAAGAACAAGCTTTTAGTGCATTTCATCGATATTTTCCGGGTGCGCCATTGCTGATTGATACTTACGATACCATTGCTGCTGCCCAGCACTTGGCCGAAAAAGTAAATTCCGAGAAAATGCAATTAACAGGAGTGAGATTGGACTCAGGAGATTTAGTTACCTTATCAAAACAGGTGCGATCGCTCCTTCCCGGTGTGCCAATTTTTGCTAGTAGCGACATAGACGAGTGGGAAATTGCCAGATTAAAAGCTGCTGGGGCTGAGATTGATGGTTACGGACTGGGAACACGACTAGTTACAGGTTCGCCCGTAAATGGAGTTTATAAACTTGTAGACATTGATGGCATCCCAGTCATGAAGCAGTCCAGTGGTAAAGTTACTTATCCAGGGCGCAAGCAGATTTTTCGCTTGTTTATGGGAGGTCAGGTAAAAGCAGACAGATTGGGACTCTTAGGCGAAATTCCTCTGGAAGAAGAACCTTTATTACAGTTGGTAGTGCAAGAAGGTGAACTGGTGCAGCCATTGGAGTCGTTGGCAACAATTCGTCAGCGTACCGCCGCCTCAGTTGCCAGTTTGCCAGAACAGACACGGCGTTTAGATCATCCTGTCACGGTGCAGGTGGAGATTTCTGCCGCACTGCAAGAGTTGACTGAGGAAACTAAAAAACGAACCGCAAAGGACGCAAAGTAAGATGATGAGAATTGCTTTGTTTGGAACTAGTGCCGATCCACCAACAGCTGGACATCAAGAAATTCTGAATTGGTTGTCTGAGCGTTATGATTGGGTAGCGGTTTGGGCAGCGGATAATCCATTTAAGTCCCATCAAACACCCTTAGAACATCGGGCGGCAATGTTGCGACTGTTGATTGCGGATATAGACGCGCCACGGCACAATATTGCTTTGGAACAAGAATTAAGTAGCTTCAGAACACTGGAAACAGTGGAAAAAGCTAAGTTTACTTGGGGTGAAGATCCTGAATTAACGTTGATCGTTGGTTCCGATTTACTGAATCAGCTACCACGTTGGTATCGCATTGAAGATTTGTTACAGGAAGTGCAACTACTGATTGTCCCGCGACCGGGATATGCAATAGATGAATCTAGTTCAGAGGTAGTGCAAAAGCTGGGAGGGAAGATTGCGATCGCTAGTCTGATCGGTCTAGATGTTTCCTCAACAGCTTACCGCGAACATGGAGATCCCCAAGCCCTCACAGCCCCTGTAGTTGCCTATATTAATCAAGAGCATTTGTACGAATGCCAGGACGTTCACAAAAAAAGATACCAACTCCGTTAAACCAACAACCTTTGGCCGATTTCAAGGTTGGTGTTGATAATGTAATTTTTTCTGTAGATACTGTACAAAATCGGCTGTTAGTTCTACTAGTAATGCGACAGCAAGAACCATTTTTAAATCATTGGAGTCTTCCCGGTACTTTGGTACGTCCAGGAGAGTCTTTAGAAGATGCCGCCTATCGCATTATGGCAGAGAAAATTAAGGTCAACAATCTCTACTTAGAACAACTGTATACATTTGGCGGCCCGAATCGCGATCCACGGGAAGCAACTGATAGTTATGGTGTGCGTTATTTATCAGTTAGTTACTTTGCCCTAGTGCGATTTGAAGAAGCCGAATTGATTGCCGATCGTATGACTGGCATTGCTTGGTATCCGGTAAAACAAGTGCCGCAATTAGCTTTTGATCATAATGAAATTCTGGCTTATGGACATCGGCGGTTACGAAATAAATTAGAGTATAGCCCAGTGGCTTTTGAAGTCTTGCCTGAAATGTTCACCTTGAATGATTTATATCAGTTATACGCCACAGTTTTAGGTGACAATTTTTCCGATTATTCTAATTTTAGAGCGCGTCTACTCAAGTTAGGTTTTTTATGCGATACCGGAATTAAGGTATCACGAGGTGCTGGTCGTCCAGCTAGTTTGTATAAGTTTGACGCTGAAGCTTTTGCTCCCCTAAAAGATAAACCTTTAGTGTTTATTTAACCAATCTCTATCCAAAGTTCAGAATTAAAAGTCTTAAGTTTAGAGCAACTTATGACTCTTGATAAATGACAAATGACAAATGATCAATGACAAATGACAAACAATATGAAAATTGCGATCGCTCAAATTAATCCGACAATTGGTGATTTGCTTTTAAATGCCCAAAAAATCCTGGAGGCGGCACAACAAGCAGCATCTAGCGGTGCACGTTTGTTGTTGACACCAGAACTTTCTTTGTGTGGCTATCCACCAAGAGATTTATTACTAAATCCTAGTTTTGTGGAAGCGATGGGCATCACTTTACAAAACTTGGCTCAAGATTTACCATCAAATTTAGCTGTGTTGGTAGGAACTGTTGAATCGAATATCAAAGCACATATTACTGGCGGTAAAACTTTATTTAACAGCATGGCTTTGTTAGAGAATGGCACAATCAAGCAAGTTTTTTACAAGCGACTTTTGCCTACTTACGATGTCTTTGACGAACGTCGCTATTTTGAAGAAGGTTTGCAAGCCAATTATTTCACTCTCGATAATATCCATATTGGCGTAACTATTTGCGAAGATTTATGGAACGATGAGGAATTCTGGGGCAAACGTAGTTATGCAGTGAATCCGATTGCTGACTTAGCAATTTTGGGTGTAGATTTCATTGTAAATTTATCTGCTTCGCCCTACACGGCTGGTAAGCAACAGTTCCGCGAAATCATGCTCAAGCATAGTGCAGTACGTTTTCAACAACCAATGATTTACGCTAATCAAGTTGGGGGAAATGATGACCTAATTTTTGATGGACGTAGTTTTGCCTTAAATCGTCAAGGTGAAATTATCAGTCGCGCTCGTGGTTTTGACACTGATTTATTAATAGTAGAATTTGACGAGGCGCAACATGATTTCCAGTTGGGTTCTATAGCACCTGTCTATGAATCGGAAGATGAAGAAATTTGGCAAGCGTTGGTTTTGGGAGTACGAGATTACGCTCGTAAGTGCCGCTTTTCTAAAGTAGTGTTGGGTTTAAGCGGCGGGATTGACTCTGCAATAGTAGCTGCGATCGCCACGGCTGCACTTGGTAAAGAAAATGTCCTCGGTGTTCTCATGCCTTCCCCTTACAGTTCCGAGCATTCCATCAGTGATGCTGTGGCATTAGCCGAAAATTTGGGGATTAAGACTAATCTTTTACCAATTGGCGAGTTAATGCAAGGCTTCGATCATACTTTAGATGATTTGTTTGCGGGTACGGAGTTTGGACTGGCTGAAGAAAATATCCAATCTCGGATTCGCGGTAATTTATTAATGGCGATCGCTAATAAATTTGGCTATCTGCTTTTATCTACCGGTAACAAGTCAGAAATGGCAGTTGGTTACTGTACACTCTACGGCGATATGAATGGCGGGTTAGCAGTGATTGCAGATGTTCCTAAAACCCGTGTGTATTCACTTTGCCATTGGTTAAATCGCGAGCGTGAAATCATCCCGGAAAACGTCTTGACTAAGGCACCCAGCGCCGAACTCAAACCAGGCCAGGTAGATCAAGACTCTCTACCGCCTTACGAAATTTTGGACGATATTTTGCAACGCCTGATTCACAATTACCAATCAGCAGCGCAAATTGTTGCAGCTGGTCACGATGCGGTGATTGTAGACAGAGTAATTCAAATGGTGGCGCGGGCTGAATTTAAACGGCGACAAGCACCCCCCGGCATAAAAATCACTGATCGCGCTTTTGGAACTGGTTGGCGAATGCCAATTGCTAGTAACTGGGTTGGTGTCAAAAATGCTTACCAGACTAAAAGCAGGAACCATCAAGTCACGCCATACCGCTAACGGAGTTTTAAAACAAGCTGGACTTCCCAAAGCCTTTTAGAGGGGTAAAATTACATATCAATGTATTGGAAATGGGGTTTTAGACTGTTAATTGTATTCTTGGGGCTGTGGCTACTCCTGGATCTGGGTTCCCGTCTGGGAGCAGAAATTTTTTGGTTTCAGGAAGTCGGTTATCTCCAAGTATTTTTGTTGAGGCTGCTGACTCGTGGTATTTTGTGGATAGTCGTGGCTGGAATAACTGCTGCCTATCTACTGCTAAACCTGGCTTTAGCACAACGGCTAAAATATTCCCAGTCTCTAAAGATTGAGCAAGCAGAACTCAACAGTGAATTAACAAATTTTCTCAGTCCTGATTATCCAAAACGCAACAAAACCCGGATACTTGGGCAGCAACGCTTTCAATCATTAAAATTGCGCTGGTTATTACCCTTAACTGTGGTTCTGAGCATGTTGATTGGGTTAATGCTGGCTCACTATGGTCAAATTGCTCTTTTCTACTGGCATTCTCCAGTTAATCAGACTATTCTACCCATTCCCGCCCTGTTCCGACCGGAGACAATCTGGCAACTTTTGAGGCAGATTGTCTCTCAAGTCTGGTATCTCAGTTTAATTGTGGGAGTAGCGATCGCAATCTTAATCTATCCTCAATTTTTACTCACTGCGATCGCAATTCTCTCCAGTCCCATTTTTGCCTTCATCATATTCCGACACTGGCCAAAGGTGCTGCAATATTTCCACCCCACTCTTTTCAACAGCACTGAGCCTTTATTTGGTCGAGATATCAGCTTTTACATATTTTCCTTACCCTGTTGGGAACTGTTAGAACTCTGGTTGATGGGATTATGTTTGTATGGCTTCGTCGCCGTTACCCTCACTTATCTCTTGTCGGCAGATAGTTTAAGTCAGGGAATTTTCCCTGGTTTTTCGGCCCAGCAGCAGCGTCATTTATTCGGTATGGGTGGCTTGTTGATGCTGGTAGTGGCTCTGAGTTATTGGCAAAGTCGCTATGAACTCGTGTATTCTAGCCGTGGTGTGAGTTATGGTGCTAGCTATACCGATGTGACATCCCAGTTGCCAGCTTACACCGTCTTGGGCATTGTGGCAGTAGCGATCGCCTTTTATCTACTTTGGCGAACGTTTTTCTGGAAACCCAAATCTCAGTATCGTTCTTTTGTATTTTACGGATTAGGGGTTTATCTAGTATTAGTTGTAGCTGCTGATGTTGTTTTACCTACTGTAGTGCAATATTTAATTGTCCAACCTAATGAGTTGCAACGAGAGCAACCCTACATTCAGCGGACTATTGCCTTGACTCGCCAAGCATTCGATTTAGAGGCAATTGATTCTAGAAGCTTCAATCCCCAAGGAACATTGACTGAAACTGATATTCAAAAGAATGACTCGACAATTCGGAATATTCGCCTGTGGGATCAGCGACCACTGTTAGAAACTAACCGTCAACTGCAACAAATTCGCCCGTATTATCGGTTCCCTGATGCCGATATTGATCGATATACTCTCAAAACAGATGAAACTTCACGCCGACCCTCTGCCGAAAAGTCGGCAGAACCTAAGCAGGAAGTAGTTGAATCTACAGAACGGCGGCAGGTATTGATTGCCGCACGAGAATTAGATTATAGTGCCGTTCCGCAGGAAGCTCAAACATGGGTTAATCGCCATTTAATTTATACCCACGGTTTCGGGTTTACTGTTAGTCCAGTTAATACAGTTGGGCCGGGTGGGCTACCAAAATATTTTGTTAAAGATATTAGCGGTAATAGTAGCGCTCTCACAACTTCTAATGAAGCCGTTCGTCAAAGTATTCCGATTGGGCAACCCCGGATTTATTACGGTGAGATTACTGATACTTACGTAATGACTGGCACAAGAGTTAGAGAGCTAGACTATCCTAGCGGTAGTGATAATGTTTACAACTATTATGAGGGTCTAGGTGGCGTTGAAATCGGTTCAACATGGCGACGGTGGCTATATGCGATGTATTTGAAAGATTGGCAGATGGTTCTGACAAGGGACTTTTTGCCAGATACAAGAGTGCTAATGCGACGAAATGTCAAGCAAAGAATTCAAGCGATTGCACCCTTCCTGAAATTTGACAGTGATCCCTATTTAGTTGCTGCTGCTGCTAATCAAGATTTACCAAGTAATCCTAGTTATCTTTACTGGATTGTTGATGCTTACACAACGAGCGATCGCTATCCCTACTCAGACACTGGTAGCGATGGGATCAACTACATTCGCAATTCTATCAAAGTAGTGATTGATGCCTATCACGGCACTGTGAAGTTTTACATTGCCGATCAAAGCGATCCAATCATTGCCACTTGGTCAGCGATATTTCCCGATATGTTCAAACCACTCAGTACAATGCCAGTCAATCTCCGCAGTCATACCCGATATCCGGAGGGCTTCTTCAAAATTCAATCTGAGCGGTTGATGACCTATCACATGACCGATCCTCAAGTATTTTACAATCGGGAAGACCAGTGGCAGATTCCGAATGAAATCTATGGTAGTGAACCCCGTCCAGTAGATCCGTATTATTTGATTACTAGTCTACCCAGTGTAGACTTTGAAGAATTTATTCTGCTCCTACCCTATACTCCCAAACAACGGACTAATTTAATTGCTTGGTTAGCGGCGCGATCGGATGGCAAAAACTACGGTAAGTTGGTGCTATATGTCTTTCCTAAAGAACGCCTGATTTACGGAACAGAGCAAATTGAGGCGCGAATTAACCAAGACCCAGTAATTTCTCAGCAAATTTCCTTGTGGAATCGCCAGGGTTCGAGAGCTATTCAAGGCAATCTACTAGTAATTCCCATTGAGCAATCGCTGCTGTATGTAGAGCCAATCTATCTAGAAGCCACACAGAATAGTCTGCCAACCTTGGTACGGGTAGTAGTGGCTTACGAAAACCGGATTGTCATGGCGCAAACCTTAGAACAAGCATTGCAGGGAATCTTTAAACCAGAAGTTACACCAGCGCCGGCGATTATCCGTCCCTTTGAAGAAGCAGTCCCGCCGGGTTAAGCGATTTTAAGACTAAAAAGTTATACCAATTTGAAAAAAGAATGCGATAAATAGACCATTTGTAGAGACACGATTTATCACGTCTTTACCGAAAGATGTGTTGCAATCATTAATTGAATGAGATGTTGATAACACACTAAAAAATTATTCACCACTGATGAGCTAGAAAATTTCTTATGTCTTTTTTAGAGCGAAAAAGTCGATTTTTCAGTTAGCTAGTAATGACTGCCTTTTGTCGTGCTGCGAACCAAAATATTCAAAGTAGGAGTAGCTGTGAACCGATCGCGTGTGCCATTCGGTGACAATGGCCTTGCGGGTAAGTGATGGATTGGGTGCAGGCATAGTGCCATGAATGACGTTTGGATCGAATAACACTACATCACCCTTATTAATCGAGAATGGAACTCTTGGTAGATCTTTTGTGAGAGAGGCTGTTTTCTGACAAACCACTTTCCAAATAGCTCGGTTTTCCAAAAATGCACTCTCTGAATCATTTGGTGATGGTGAGCGAAGCAGCTCAAAAATCTCTGGGTTGCCGCCCAGAACCTCATCATAAATACGAAGACGCTCATTGTTATGCGTTCCAGGTATCACATAAAACATTCCGCAGTCTGGATGGATATCTTCGAGGGCACACCATGCACGACAGACTTTCTCAGGTGGGTCGCGGAACAACATTACTGTGTCCGAGTGCGGTTCGCGGCCTCTTTCCCATAAACTTGTAAAGCCGTATTGAAGTACCGCCTCTTCTTGGAAAAGGGCATTCAAATATTGACGAAGTGTCGGATCGTTTCTAAGACTTTTTGTATGTTCATGGTTATCATCGAGGGCTATTAGTTCCTCCCCAAAGGCTTTTTCGTTTTCCAGTGGGTCTTTTCTCCAAGGAAATTTCTGATAAATGCCATGTCGGCGTTGAATTTCCTCACAAGCTGCTACATGAGCATCTATCAGTTCCAAAGGCAGAATTTTTTCGAGTACGACGTAACCGTGCTTACGGTAGTGGTCGATCCAAGAGCTATTAGCTTTTTCGCTGTTCATGGCCATACATCTAGCAAAAATTAGTTTAAAAGCTTAACTGAGATTGATAGTTAAATTTATCACCTGAACTTGAATAAAAATGCTCAAAGATAATACCAGTTCATAAATATTTACCAATATAGTTGGTTAGATATTTTTAACACTACTAATACTACATTGATTGCGATCGCATCTATTTGTAATTTGTCAAAGTTTTATCACCAAAAATATTGGTATTGTACGTAATAGTTGGTATTGTATTAGCATTTATGTTGCTAAAAGATAAAAGCGGATTGCTGATGCGATCGCCATATCTTTAGCATATTTTGTGGTGTGCTGACTTCAAAGCAAATAGTGAGGAGTAATAGTGGTTTTAAAAAAACTTTCTATGTTGTTTTGGCAGTGTGTTTTATTAACTGCCTCAATCGTAACGTATACTCACCCTGTTCTAGCCCAGCAGATAGCAAATGCGACCTCTAGGCAACTTTCACTCAAACAGACAGCAGCTAATCAAGTCGAACTCAGTCATGATGTTTTGAACCTCAGCGATGTCCAATCTGCTCTTACCAGCGCTACATCCTTATTAAGGACACCGCGTCAGCAAAATGTCCCCGAACTTAGCCAAGCAGTAACTCCGGTGGTATCGGTAACAGACGTGAAAGTAAATGCCACAAATAAAGGTATAGAGGTAATTTTAGTCACACCCAGTTCTGAGAAATTGTCCGTTTCTGGAAAAACTGAAACTAATTCCTACGTTGTAGATATTAAGAATGCCCAATTGCAATTGGCTGGTAGGCAGAGTTTCCGACAAGAGAAACCAGCAGCAGGTATTACCAATGTAATAGTTGCACCTGTGGATAGCAATACACTGCGGTTAACAGTGACTGGAGAAACAGCAGTACCAATAGTGGAATTATTTGACAGTCAGACTGAGGGGTTGGTATTTGCAGTGAGTACTACTGCATCGACGGCACAGCAGCCAACGCCACCACAGCAGACACCAGAGAACCAACCAGCCATAGAATTAGAAGTGACTGCTCCACCAGACACTGGTTATCGCGTGCCTGATACCACTACCGGGACAAGAACAAATACGCTAAATCGAGACATTCCCCAAACGGTTCAAGTTGTTCCCAGGCAGGTGATTGAAGATCAAGCAGACAGACGCATTGGCGATGTCTTGAGAAATCTTGGTATTGGTCAGAACGCGGAACCAAGCCGCATTGGCGAGAGTGTGATTATTCGTGGTTTCAGTGTTGAGGCTTCAAATACTCTCAGAGATGGCTTGAGAGATAACCTGACTAATTTAATTGGTAGTACATTTCAAAATGACCTTGCCAACATAGAACGTGTAGAGGTGTTGAAAGGACCAGCCTCGGTGCTGTACGGGAACGGCTCGCCGGGAGGTGTATATAATCTAGTAACTAAACAGCCCTTGAGTACACCTTACTACTCAATAGAGGGCAATGTCGGAAGCTATAGCTTATATAAATCCTCCATAGACTTCACAGGTCCACTGACTGCTGATAAAAAGCTGTTGTATCGCTTGAATACCGACTACGAAAATTCCGGTAGCTATATTGATTATGTATACGCAGAGCGGGCTTTTGTCGCACCTGTGATTAATTGGCAACCGAGTCAAGACACAAAACTGACTATATCAGGGGAGTATCTTAATTCACGACAATTGGAATTCTTCCCTCTAGGTTTACCAGCAAAGGGGACAGTACTACCTAATCCAAATGGCAAGATTTCTCCTAACACCCATGTGGGAGATCCGACGCAAGACAAAGTGAAAGTGACACAAGGTCGAGTTGGCTATAACTTTGAGCATAATTTTAGTGACAAATGGTCTTTGTACAATAGCTTTAGCTATGCGTTTATGGAGCGACCTTACACTATCACCACAGGACTAATAACTTTACAGGCAGACAACCGTAGCCTTAATCGCTATTACCAAGCCTGGGACCCCTTTGCCATGAGCAATTTTTCTCAAGACACTCATGTGGTGGGTAAGTTCAACACTTTCGGTCTAGAGCATCAATTGCTCGTCGGCGTTGATTGGTATCAACGTATAATTTCACCCTATGGTTTTACACAACGAACCTTTCCTTCGATTGACATTTACAATCCAGTTTATGGACAGACACCAGGAAACATCACCAGGATTTTGAAACGCAAACTGAGCTACAATCAGCTAGGAGTTTATGTTCAAGACCAATTAGCGATCGCACCTAATTTGAAGCTGGTGTTGGGTGGACGCGGTGACTTTGCAAGGCAAAGGGACGTTATCAACTCAAGTCTTAGCGATCAATCCGACTCGGCGTTTAGCCCACGCTTGGGCATTGTCTATCAACCGATTCCACCAGTTTCACTCTACGCTAGCTACAGTCGCTCTTTTGACCAGGCGATCGGTACAAGTGCCAACGGCAATACCTTTGTGCCTACCCGTGGTACTCAGTATGAAGTCGGCGTCAAAACCGACTTGCTGAATAATAAGTTATCTGCAACACTTGCTTTGTACCAACTCACCCAAAGCAACATTGTAACAACAGACCTTAACGATCCCACCTTCAGTATCCAAGTCGGTGAGCAGAGAAGTAGAGGCGTTGAGCTATTTTTTACCGGGGAACTTGCCCCAGGATGGAATATTATTGCTGCTTACAACTATACTGATGGTCGTGTGATTCGTGACAACACTTATAAAGTCGGAAGTTTACTCGCTAACACTCCTGAGAATAGCGCTTCAATATGGACAACTTATATTATTCCTAAAGGTGAATTGCAAGGGTTCGGAGGCGGCTTGGGTGTGTTCTATTTTGGGGACAGGCAAGGTGATTTGACCAACACCTACACGTTGCCGAGTTATGTTCGCACTGATGCTGCTCTATACTACCGCCACAACCAATTCCAGGCAGCACTCAATTTCAAAAATCTGTTTGATATTCTTTATTATGAAGGTGCTTTTAATATTAATCGGGTTTTTCGGGGTGAACCGTTCGAGGTAGAGGCAACTTTAAAGTGGCAATTGTAAAAGTAACAATCATGCAAAAGTGGCTATTTTTAATGGCATTGTTACTACTTTTATTATTGTATAGTTGTAACTTGTGGACGTTACCAGCTAACAAAAGTTATCTGTTAACTAAATCACCCGATAAAACAAGTATGCGCGTGGTTAAACACGTCATGGGTGAAACTATGGTTCCTACCCATCCACAACGAGTTGCTGTTTTGATGCCTGCTTTATTAGAACCTACTTTTGCCTTGGGAGTCAAGCCCATTGCTGCTCCAAAAAATACTGTAGATAACTTGCAGCAATTAGTAGGCAAGCTTAAAGGTATTGAAGATATTGATTTTGAATCACCGAATCTAGAGACACTTTTACGAATCAAGCCAGACTTGATTTTAGGCTTTAGTTCCCATCAGAATATCTACCCACTGTTGTCTCACATTGCGCCTACAGTTTTAGGTACTTTTGACCCAAATGCACCGTGGAAAGGGTTCTTCGCTTTTACAGCCGACGCTTTGGGAAAAACTGACTTAGCACAGCAGTTAATGGCTAACTATTATAGGCGTTTAGCACAGTTAAGAGCTTCTATGAGTCAGCGGCGATTAACTACGGTTGTATCAGTAGTCGAATTGCGTAGTGATGGGTTTTTCCTACCGGAAGCTGCTTCTTTTGAAGGAGAAGTTTTCCGCGATGCTGGTATTCAACGTCCGTCAAATCAGTTACTCAGTTTTGAAACCAGCATCCGCTTGCGCTTAGGAGGACGCTATGCTTTTCTTCCCATATCTGAGGAACTTTTGCACGAAGTTGATGGAGATATCTTATTTCTAGTTGAAGATTGGCCAGCAGCAAATCCAAATCTTAGCTCAATACAACAGCATTTACTGGCATCTCCACTATGGCATAAGTTAAAGGTTGTGCAACGCTCAAAGGTCTACGGAGTTGGCTCTTACTGGCGTGGTATGGGTCCAATCTCCGCAAACCGAATTATAGATGATTTAGTCCGATATTTAACAAAACCTATGAAACCAACTACTACACAATAAATGTGTTGTAGTCAATGCTAATACATATAGCGAACTTTGAGCATTTTTTCTTGTTAAGTGCCTAATTCTAATTTATCAAGATTTAAACACCAAAAATATTGGGATTGTACGTAATAGTTGGTATTGTATTAAAATTCCTGTTGCTAAAAGATAAAGGCTGATTGCTGAACAATCTTTATCATATTTTGTGGTGTGCTGACTTGAAAGCGAATAGCAAACAGATGATTTTTGATTTTTCATTTAATTAATTGTTGTCAACTAAGTACTTAAACAAATCATCCAGTACAAGATTTGCAGATAAATAATAACCAACAAGCCAATGTTGCCCTACTATATGAACTTTATCTTGCTTGACTACATTGAGTTTTGACCATAAAGGTTGTGTTGTCAACTGTTGAATTGCCAGCTTTGCATCGTCGGGTTGAGAAAAGTTAGAAGTTATAACAAATAAAACATCTGCATCTATCAAACTCAGAAGTTCAGGGGATATAAAGTACCAACTAGTATTACCAAATATCTTAGTAAAATCTGGTACAGCACTCGGTTTTTGCGAGGGCGGACGGTCTAAACCAAGCTCCTGTAAAATTGAACCAGAAAACGAGTTTTCAGTGCGGATAATTATCCTACCTGGAAAAATATGTACAACGGATACCTGAATTCGTTTGAGTTTTTCGCCCATGCTTGCTTTGAATTGGGCTATTCGTGCATTGTAAAGCGCTGCTATTTGTTTTGCCTTTTGTGTTTGACTTAATGCTTGGGCTAGTTGCATAAATAATCTTTTCCAGCCTGCGACATCTTTGGTAATTTGGTATACAACAGTAGGCGCAATATGCGACCATAAACTGTAGCTTTCTAAAAAACCGAAATCGATGCTTACGATCAAATCTGGCTTCAAAGAGAGAACTTTCTCAAAGTTAGGTGGCAAGCCAATGTCTACAGCATCAGAACGCCGCGATGATGCTGGTATTTCTCTTTGAGGATAGCCAAAAAGTTTTACTCCCAAGCTAATAGCTACTTCCGTAGATTGGGGATCTAGTGAAATAATCTTTTGCGGATGTAGGGGAATTGCTGTTTCACCCATTGTATGTTTGACTACACGGACATCTGCTTGAGATGGTGATTTAGGTAAGGGGTTATGTAGGTGTGAAAACAAGCTGCAAGCACACAATGACAAAAGGCAAAAAACAGAAATAGCGCGGATAAGCATAACTATTGGTAGCGGCTGACCGTTAATTGTCAATGGTCAATCAAAATTTCCATCCCAATGTCAGAGTAACAGTGAATGGACTACCATAAGTCACTGATGTGTTATTACCACTTTCAAAATATGCAAGGTCAAATAAATTCTCGAAGTTGAGGGTTGCATCAAATTTAGAATGACGGTAGAACAAGGCCGCATCAGTTCTGACATAACTGGGCACTTTCAAAGTATTAAGGGTATCAATAAAGCGATCGCCCACATAAAATATACCAACACCACCCCCTAACCCTTGCAGGTTCCCTTTGGGAATTGTGTATGTCGTCCAAAGACTAGCTTGGTTGAGTGGTACTCCGATTAGTGTTTTGCCGACAGGGGAAGGAGTACTATTATCTTTTGTAGTTCGAGGATCGGCGTATGCATAGGAACCAATCACATTCCAGCCTGGTAAAATCTCACCTGTAACAAACAACTCCACACCCTGAGTGTTTACCTCTCCTACGGGGATAGAATAATCAGGATTATTCAAATCGAGTGTGGGAACGTTAGATTGAGTTAGCTGAAAAAGAGCTAAGTTAGCTGAAAGTTTATCACCAAGCAAATCAGCTTTGACACCCACTTCGTATTGAGTCCCGCGCTGGGGTTTAAACAACTCGTTATTAACAGTGCGACTAGTCTGGGGAATAAAAGAGCGGCTGTAGCTAGCATAGAGCGAAAGCGGTTTAATCGGTTGATAAACTATACCGACACGAGGACTAAAAGCTTCGCTTGCTGTTGAAGTTGAAGAAGGAGAACCAAATAAGTCAAAGATCGTATAGCTTGTTTGCGATGACCAGTCATAACGACCGCCTAAAACTAGTTTCAGGTTTTCAGACAAGGCAATCAAATCCTGAGCATATACACCCAAGTTATCCACTTTGGTTCCACTTCCATCGGAACTAAGAAGTTTACCAAGTGTTGTATTCCCATAAATAGGATTGAAAATATCAATAGAACTGAAATCATACCTGTTTTGAACAGCATAATACTGGTTCCAAGCATATTCTGTTCCGAAAACTACTTGATGTTCAATACTTCCAGTTTTAAACCGCCCTGCAACGTGAGTATCTAAATCATAAACGTAGTAGTTGACACCTTCTGGATTAGTAAATGCATCTCGTCTTAAGGTTCTGTTGTCTGGTAATAGACCTATGGGACGTGTTTTCAAATCGTTACTATATTTGGTAAAAATTGCTTGGAAAGCATTCTGCAAAGACCAGTTATCATTGAAGCGATGCTCTAGTCTGTAACTCAATCGAGTGTCTGAAGTGTCTTGGTTTTCTTTGTCTGGTTCACCCAAAAATCGAGTTCGAGAGAGTTTACCCAAGGGATTAAAAAACAAAGTTCCTTTTGTAGGTATCCCTTGATAGTAAGCGCTACGACTAAAATCGGCATAGCTTGTATAGAATGTCAGTTTCGTGTTTTTGCCAATATTCCATGCTAGCGCCCCGGCAATCTGCGATCGCTGCTGGCTATAAAAATCAACAAAACCGTTTGAAGTTAAGTAGGAACCATTGAGGCGATACAAAACACTTTTATCGGTTGTCAGCGGCCCAGATAAATCAAGTGTGCCTTGATAAGTGTCGTAATTACCCACAGAAAAAGAAGCTGCATAAAAAGGATCTATTAAGGGCTGCTTGGTGACTAAATTAATTGTTCCATTCAAGTCTCCTTGTCCGTAAAGTACAGAGGCTGGGCCTCGCAGCACCTCAATTCGCTCAACATTGCCAATGCTAGTTAGGTCTCTGAACCCAGCAAAATAATTCCTCAAACCGTCTGTAAGAATGTTACGAGTAGTAAAGCCTCGAAGAATTAATCTGTCTGACTGAGCGAAAGTACCTCCGCCTACTACACCAGCATTTCTTAACGCTTCTCCAATGGTGAGAGCGCGTTGGTCTTTGATAATTTGTTGAGGAACAACATTAATTGTCTGAGGAATGTCGCGTAGCGGTGCATTAGTTCGAGTTCCTACATTTGCATCAGTTGGGTTGTAGTCTGTATCTGGCGATGCTGTTACCTCTAGTTCAATTGGTGCTTGGTTTGGCTCAGATGGGGGTTTTTGCAGCGGCGTTGTTGGTTGCTGCCCAGTGGTTGCAGTGCTAGTTACTCCAAATACCAAACCTTCAGTACTATCAAACAACTCCACTGCTGGCGCACCCGCCTCACCCGTTACCGTCAACCGGATACTAGTAGCATCAATATTGGTAACTGTTACCTCAGTAATTCCCGCTACTGGCTTTGATTGCCGAAATGTATTGCCACTGCTCAAACGCAACTGAGCGTTAGGTATGTTTGCAACATAAGAGTTACCCTCAGTTTTTGGCGTTACTTGCAGGCGAGTGCTCTTACTACTAGTCTCTAAAATTACCTCTAACCCTTTACTAGTGCTATTCAGCTTCACACCCGTCACTGATATTACTTTTGCTTGGGGAGTTGGTGACTGTACTAACTTTTGGGCATCGGTAAGCGGATACTCTATTTGGTTGAGACTGCGAATTTCTCTAATCGGTGCAACTGACTTTGTGATTGTTACTTGAGATAATAGTTGCTGCTTGGTAGCTGGTATTTCTGCTGCTAGAATAGGAATAACATGCACAGGCTCAATTACAGACATTACTAACGAAGTACTTAGTAATAAACTCTGCCAGAAAAAATAGTTTAATCTTTGGGGCTTCATTGAAATCTCCTCACACACTCGCTTAGAAGTCACCACACACTCTTAATTAGGGTTATAGAGGGTAAGTAAAATACGGCGTTGCATAATTGCGGGATGATTTTACTAGTTTTGTGGGATGGGCATCTTGCCCGTCCCTTGTATTTCCGGGCGGGCAGGATGCCCACCCTACAAGAATCATCCCTTGATTCAGCAACGCCTAAAATACTTATTCCCCTTTGTCTAAAATCTGATGACAATCTCACCCCAAAATTCTGCTCCTGGAATTGGGGTTGTTGCGTCAGATCCGTTATTTAGCGTAGTTTAAATATTACCAACTTAGTGAGTAAAATACTAAATATATTTCTGATACAATTTTCAAAATAGTACTCTCAATCTGCTACTTTAACGAGAGCAACTTCTCATTGAGCCACCAAAATCTGATGTTAAAACCGCTTTTAAGTAAAATTATTTAGATAAGTGCTGTTAAATCGATCCAAATCTTTTGTCAGGGGATCTTTACCAAGGGTATACCTTAAGAGCCAAAATTGTTGGTAGTAAATTCACAATACAATTTAAAATATGTACACTAAAAGGCGATCGCTTAATAAAGATGCTAAACGCACAGGTTTAGCCACCTTTGCTGCTGATGGTTTTGAACAAAATGCATTAGCAGAATATCTGGCTGCTAACTTTAAGCAGATTCCATTTGCTCAGGAAGATGTACCAGCTACCAAAGATACTCGCATTCAAAATCTGAAGTTGCGTAAAGATGTGGTATTTTGAATTAATGGTCACAATTCCAGTAATTGATTTTACTAATTTTACTAAGGGCAACGCAATAAATCGGCAAGCTGTCATCAAACAAATCTATGAAGCTTGTCATGAAATTGGCTTCGTCTACTTACAAAATTCCGGAATATCAAAAGACTTAATCAAACAAGTATTCACTTATAGCAAATCTTTTTTCAATTTACCTTTAGAAGTTAAGCAAAAGCAAGCTTGGAGTGATGAATTTAGTAATATGGGTTACGTTGGAATTGAGAGAGAACGTCTTAACCCCAATAAACCAGGCGACTTAAAAGAGGCGTTTAATGTAAACAAACAAGCAGCTATCGGGATAGATGCTTCTATTGTTAGCTTCTATGATCGCTGTACAGAACTTGCTAACACGATATTACAAGCTTATGCGTTGGCGTTAGAATTGCCAGAAGATTTTTTTACTATCAGACATAATCAACAAAATCATACTTTGCGCTTACTCCACTATCCGCCATTGCAGACACCAGCGAAATCCGGACAAGTGCGTGCTGGTGAGCATTCCGATTATGGCAGTATTACCTTACTTTTCCAAGATGACATTGGCGGGTTAGAAGTACAGACAGCATTTGGAGAGTGGATTGCCGCGCCTGCAATTCCTGATACTGTCATAGTCAATACTGGCGATTTAATGCAACGGTGGACAAATCATCGATTTTGCTCAACTAAGCATCGAGTGATGATTCCTACTGATCATAGGGTAAATCAGTCTCGGTATTCTATGGCTTTTTTCTGTCATCCTAATGATGATACAGAAATTACTTGTTTGGAGAGTTGCCAGAAAGAACAATCGCCTATCTATCCGCCTATCCTGGCAGGAGAATATCTTTTACAACGTTTACAAGCAACATATTAGATGAAAACCTACGACTGGATTGTAGTTTGAGCTGGAATTACGGGTGCTGCACTCGCTTATAAACTGTCTAAAACTGGCTTTTCTGTACTTTTATTGGAGCAACACAGCAGACCACAGAATGTAACTCGCTATAGTTATGGTGGGCTGGCTTATTGGTCGGGTATTACACCACTAACTCAGCTATTATGCGAAGAAGCGATCGCTATTTAATTGTAATAGTCAATAGAGCGCAAATCATTACGCATTTACACAAGTATTCCCAAAAGCTGGGTTAAGTAAAGCAATCACGTTGACACTATTACCACAAACGTTAACGGGTACATGAACGGGTACTTAAATAACGTTCCCCGAAGCAACTCCAGGACTACCAATAGCGGCACCAGCATCAATTCCACCAACTGTATAATATTGCACAAAAAATTGTTATAGCCGTAGTCACATCTATTTTGCCTCACCTGTATCAACTTCTGCCTTCACGTTTGGGTGTTTCGCGCACTCTGTATCAACTTCTGCCTTCACGTTTGAGTGTTTCGCGCACTCTGTATCAACTTCTGTCTTCACGTTTGAGTGTTTCGCGTACTCTGTATCAACTTCTGCCTTCACGTTTGAGTGTTTCGCGCACTCTGTATCAACTTCTGCCTTCACGTTTGGGTGTTTCGCGCACTCTGTATCAACTTCCGCCTTCACGTTATCAGAAGTGGCTGGAAATTACTTAAATTTTAGGTTTTTAAATAAAAACCAATAATTTTACGTATGACAACTTTTGAAACAATTGTCCACTATAGAGTTATGGTAAATTTGAAAAATGAGTAACAATTATGGCAAGACCAAAACGAAATTCACGTATTCTTGGTAAAGCTCAAACACGTCTAGCAAGCATTAAATCTATCAATTCAAGTCTAGATGTCGGAGAGGGATTGTCAGTCAAAGATTATACTGGAAAAATCCAAAGCCTGCAACAATCTCTAGAAACATACAATACTACCCTCTCCACTATTGATGTCTTACTAACTCAGATCCTTGAAAATGAGCAAGATTTAGCAGATTATTCTGAGAAAATTTTGCGTGGTATTGCTTATAAATTTGGTAGGAATAGCTATGAGTATCAGATGGCTGGAGGTATTCGCAAAAGCGAACGCAAGCGTAATGTGCGTAAAAGCGTGGTTTCTGCTCTCGGTGAACCAGCCCCTACTGGTTTGTAAATCAAATAGAAAAAGAGACTAGCAATTGCTAGTCTCTACATCTAGGTTATTGCATAAGAATCTGGCGGATTAAAATGCTCATCACCTAATCTAGGTTATTGGTGGGTACTAGTGGACTCCAGTCGCCAACGCTGGCGTAGCCAATTACTTGTAAATAGTGAATGGTGCTGGTAACAGCTTTGGCAGAACCAATCAATGTATGTTTAATCGGTTCTCGCCGAGGTAATGGTTGTCCGGTTGGTTGATGGCTGGTAGGTGTATCTAAATTTTCCCCAGGCAAAAATTGTTCTAACTTGGACTGGGCAGATTCTGGTAATTATGACATGATGATATTCATACTCCGATATTGGGGTTTATATAAAGGCGATCGCTGTCTTCTTTGCGAGATTTGGCGATCGCCTTTATCGATTTTGGGGTTTAGATAGGGGCGATGGCTGTCTTCTTTGCGGGATTTAGCCATCGCCTCGATCATACTTTGATAGTAATGTATAATTTTATACTCATTAATCACTATTTGAAATATTTTTATTAATAATTCTCAAGTTTTAACGGAAATAAATTATGCATAATTTTAGTAATATTAGTTACTTAAATATCTATATAACCGAGTACAAATTATTGTTGAATTGTTAATTATGGGGATTATTAATTTTGAATTTTGAATTTTGAATTTTGAATTCCCCGAAGGGGTTGACCTATTCACGATTTGCAAAATATGAAAACCTACGACTGGATTGTTGTTGGTGGTGGAATTACAGGTGCTGCACTCTCCTACGAACTAGCGAAGAAAGGTTTTGCTGTACTTTTGCTAGAACAAAATGTTACACCACAAAATGCAACTCGCTATAGTTATGGTGGACTGGCTTATTGGTCTGGTACTACGCCACTAACTCGGCGATTGTGCGAAGAAGCGATCGCACGTTACCATATCCTATCTCAAGAGTTAGACGCTGATATCCAATTTCGGGAATTAGATTTATTACTGACTATTTCAGCCGATAACGACCCAGAAGCAACTGCGGCATCATATAATCATTTTGCCATTCCACCCCGTTTACTCGATATTCAAGAAGCTTGTGAGTTGGAACCGCAGCTAAATCAAGAGGCAATATCTGGGGCTTTAACTGTCAAACACGGTCATATTCACCCAGAAAAAACAGCACAAGCTTACATCCAAGCTTTTGAGCGTGCTGGGGGTGAAATGCAGATTACTCAAGTATTGCAAGTATTGCAAGATGGTGTACAAACTACTACTGCAACTTTCCACAGCGCTAACGTTGTCGTTTGTGCGGGTGGACTGGGCCGTCAGCTTCTCAAATCTGCTGGTGTTTCCATCAAACTGTATTTTACCCACGAAGAAATCATTGAAACCCCACCCGTTGATGTCAGGTTACGCACCTTAGTTATGCCAGCCAATCTGCAACGGTTTCAACTAGAAGCTGAATCTACTCAAGTTGATGAATTATGGGATGAACTTGGTAATGAGTTAGTACCAGCGATTTTAGATGCGGGTGCGATTCAGTTTCAAGATGGTAGTATCCGCATCGGTCAAATTAGCCGGGCGATCGCAGATCCTCATGCCAAGGTAAACTCAGACGTAAGCAAAAAATGGTTGCAAAAAAGTGTTGGTCAAATTTTACCAGCATTGGGGAATTTACCAGGGACTTGGTATCACTGCTTAGTCGCGTTTAGTAGCAATCAACTCCCCTTAATTGGTGCTATTCCCGGATTTGAAGGCGTTCATGTTTTCTCTGGATTTAGCAATCCCCTAGTATTGATACCACCTTTGGCAAAGCACTTTGCTAATTTTGCAACTGGACAAGAAGATGAAATTATTACACAAATGCTAATCTAAAAGCCCGCAGCGAAAAACACAAATATTACTGATGCTGGCACATTAGGCGTAGTCAAACTTTGGAGTTATAAAAAGGGGATATGACCTGCACTGATTTTATAGCCGTAGTCACATAGGTTAGGACATAATGACAAGCGTGAATGCTAGGAATAGTAATAGTTCTACCTCCTGCCTCCTGCTATAGTTCAATATCATGCTTGGTTAATTGACAATAGTGCATCTTGTCTGTCTAAATAAATAATTAGAGTTCGCCTAATTTTCGGTAGAGGAACAGCAGCAATGTCTTCCATTGAGGACAACAAAATAATTGCTCAACGTTGGATTGAACTTATTAGCGAGCATAAGATCGAAGAAATTTGCGAGATAACCGCCCCAACTTGGAAAATGCACGGTGGTTTACCAGGGCTTCCCCTTGGCCCTGAAGGGGTACGCAAACTCTTTGGTTCATTTGGGCCTATCCAGCAGAAATGGACAATTGAAGACGTAATTGCTGAAGGTAACAAAGTTGTTGTGCGTGCGACTAATACTTGCATCCAGGAGAGTTTTCTTGGCATACCAGGTCGCGATCGTCAACAGACATTCACTGCTACATTCATTCATTATATTGCCGACGGAAAGATAATTGAAACCTGGCGAAACGCTGACGATCTTGGACGGGTTCTTCAGCTTGGGGCACGGATTGAACCAGGAGTATCTGAGCAATAGCAGTGTAGGTGGAACATTTTAACCTGACTTACAGCAGTTTTCATCTGAATAGACTACAGTGAGCAAACCAACCCCAAATAAGCATCAATTACACGTTGGCGTAAATCGGTTGAGTACAGAGCAGGCTTTACCGTAAGTATTTTTACTACCTCTCTAGGTTACTAAATTTGTAGTCAACTCAACTGAAAACTGCTGTATGATTACTGCATCTGTGCAAAAATCCCAAAAGTCTCTTTCCCCTGCCCCCTGCCGTCTAAATGATTAGTCTTTAGCCGGACAAGATATCAGATGTAGAAAAGCAGATTACGTATATATAAGTCCAATTTGTTACTTTTTATTCCAAAGATTTAAAAATGCTTGAGAGATGGCTGGGGTAAGCTGACTTTGTAAGTGATTTAGTGCATCACGATGGTTTGCATTATTGTCATCATAATAAGTAAATAGATTCGTCAACTTGACAATCTCTGGATTTTGATCGTTTGTTCCCCTCCATTTGTTAGTAACTTTGTGTAAAACATCCTTGGGTAAATTTTGTTGTAAGTTATTTAACGCTGCGATGTAAGAAGGATTTTTAGGATTCTTTTGGAATTGAAAGCACAAATCTCTCAGCTTGACTTGTGACTGGGGCTGGGGCTTATCTGTCAGACTAGATTGCTGTAGAATTTGACGCTGTTCAAAAGTAGCAATACCATTTTCAGTTAAACCCTGAGATTTCTGAAATTTTTTGACTGCTGTATAAGTAGCTGGCCCATAAAAAGGCAAGTCTTTTGGAATTTCAGCATTGGTTGCAAAACCGTGAAACTTCAATCTATTCTGAAGCCCTTTGACTGTATCTTCCATTACAGTTCGAGTATCTGCATCAGCGTTACCATTAACCGTAAGTTT
The DNA here is from genome assembly GCF_036917535.1 of Nostoc sp. Taxonomy (GTDB): domain Bacteria; phylum Cyanobacteriota; class Cyanobacteriia; order Cyanobacteriales; family Nostocaceae; genus Nostoc. The sequence continues at coordinate 26,760 of NZ_JBALDA010000089.1, read as the reverse complement.
TTGTGAGTACTGTTTCTGAAACTTTTTAATTGCTTCTTCAGTAGGATCATCTGTCAAAGAATTGTTATTCCGCTTCCAAGGAGCAAATTTAGTCAGATCCGGCTTAGGATCGATTTCAGGAGCTAAATATCCCAATCCGATCAATATATGACGGATGACTTCAGGACTACTAACGGCCATACGTTTTGGTTCCTTTGCGATTAAACTACCATTTAATGTATCTTGTTTTACAAAAATTAGGTAAGTAGAAATAAATAAATCTAACATTTCTTGTTTGCAAGGTGTTCCAAAAGTTAAGCGATGTGTGACGACAAGCTGCAACTCTTTGAGATGTTCAGCGTAGGCAACTACAGAGAGTGATAAAGAAAGAAATGCGATCGCTTATTCTCAACTATTAATGATACTACGTGTAGGGGCGCATATTTGTGCGCCCCTACTGCTCTACCCACTACGAACTTATCAAAATTAATGATTATTTATGAGCAAGCTTGAGGTACTAAAAGGGGTGAAGAGTTAATTTTACCATGCAAAATTTTGAATTTGGAATTGCTGTAGCTGAAGCTATTGTTATACACTGACTATACCTAATTAAATAAGCAAATGGATAGACGAACATTTCTGAAGTACTCACTGGCAACAGGCGTTGTTATCTGGGTGGGTAAGAAACTTCCCAAGATAGCAGGAATGACCAAAGATCTAGTCCAAGAATTGTTTGCTGTAGAATCTGTTAATGCTACCACACCCATTTTTCCGCAGAGTGTAGCGTCTGGGGATCCGCAACCGCGCGGGATTACTCTGTGGACTCGTGTTGTTCCACCTCAACCTGGTCTGGTTCAAGCTGCCTTTGAGATTTCTACAGATTCTAAATTTAGCACATTCGTCTTGCGTGGTGTCGCACAGACAGATGCGTTCAAGGACTACACCCTCAAAGTTCGCCTGAATTCCTGGCAGCTCCAACCTGCTACCACCTATTACTATCGATTTATCTATAAAGGAACAGCCAGCAGAACGGGTCGCTTCAAGACACTGCCTGCTTGTGAATCAAAGGTCAACCAAGTTCGCTTTGCATACATTAACTGCCAGGACTACACTAACGGCTATTACAACGCTTATTGCTTCCTTGCAGAAGAAGAGATAGATTTTGTTGTATTTTTGGGTGATTACATCTATGAAACAGTGGGAGGCACAAGTTTTCAGAATAGCATTCGTCCCCTCCGGCTACCTAGTGGTCAACCTGCTGCTACCACGCTTGAAGATTATCGATTCCTTTATCAGACTTGCAATGGAGATTCAGATTTGCAAAAGCTACGGGAGCGCTTTGCCTTTATCACCATTTGGGATGATCACGAGTTTGCCAACGATTGCTTTGGGGTGAGTGCTCCTGACCAAGTTCCATTTCTTAAACCAGAGCTTCGTCAGTTAGCAAATCAAGCATGGGCAGAATACACCCCAACCAGTATTCCTTTCCTGAGTGATAAGAATCCGCTGGCTTCTGTGCAAATCTACCGCACATTTAAATTTGGCAACTTACTAGAACTAGTAATGACGGACGAGCGCCTATATCGCAATGGCCCTCCCTGCGACAACCTTAAAGCGCAACAGCAGCATTATCTCACAGCAAAGCGATATATCACCCCAGACTGTCCCAACCGAAGCGATCCAAACCGAACTATGCTAGGTTCCAAACAACGTGAGTGGTTCATTAATCAAATTTGCAAATCTTCCAGTATCTGGAAGATTTGGGGTAATGAAGTGATGACCATGCAATTCAAGGTATTGTCAGCATTCGCAACACAATTCCTGGGAAAACCGACCCCGGATTTGTTCGTGGCGTTAGATCAGTGGGATGGCTTTCCTGCTGAACGCGCTCTACTGTTTCAAACTTTCAAAAAGGCTGGAATTAAAAACTTTGTGACAATCACTGGTGACCTCCACTCATTTGTTACTGGGTATCAAAAAGTGAACTTTGATGACCCACTTGATGTACCGATAGGGGTAGAGTTTGTAGTTGGCTCAACCACATCCTCCAATTTTGCTGAGGAAACTGGTCCTAGCTCTTTGGGAGTTCCCCTAGCACCAATCAACGTGATTACTCAAGTGCTTACAGCTAGTAATGCACATATCCAATATTTTAACTCCGCAACCCACGGATACAATTTGGTTGAAGTGACATCAAAAGCTTTGACTTGTACGTTAAAGGCAGTCAGCGATATTAAAAAAGTAGGGGGAACACTCTCAACCCTCAAAGTTTTCCGAGTGCCCCGCGATCAGGTGTTAATTGAAGACGTGACGCCTGCGTATCAACTCAATAAATGAGGGTAAATATCCAAGATTCTAGTTAAAGAGTTAAGTGTTGATGCAAGCTACATCTTCTACATCGCATCGCTACTTTCTTCTCAAAAGTAGCGATGCTTGCTATAAGCTGTCATTTTAAACGCTTGTCATACATAGAAAATATGATTATTGAGTTGTTAAGAAGTAATTCTCAACCAGTTTTCTTTTCAGAACTGCGATCGCAAATATCATCTACTATACCAACACCACAATTACTATATGCTTTAGAATCTTTGCAAAAGCGCTCTCTAGTATAAAAAATGCTACTCTTTCTCTGTCTCACCAATGATTAGAGAATATATAAATTACCGATTAATCCAAAACAAAATTAGCTCCAATATCAAACAGCACCAGCTTCCATCACAAAAACATCGCTCAATTACTACCAGAGAAAAAAGCCAACTCTCGTTTAATATTCCAGCGCTTTCCATCGTGAAGCAGCAAGGTTAATTTGTCAGCAGTAAACTCCAAATGCAAGTGACGACTTTCAAATTCTGGCCAAGCAGCTTTAAAGTTCTGCTTTGTTAAATCCCGAAATGCAACCGTTAAATGGGGTGCAAAAGGACGGGTTTTAGAAACCTGATCAACAATTCCCAAGTTGCTTTCTGTATGAGCCATTAAATCAGCTTGCAAAGTTAAAAGCTCTTGACTTCTGACGACATTAATGTATATTACACGAGGCGCAAAAGCATTAAATCCTTTAAGTGTAATTGGGACTGGCTGTTGTCCATTGGCAAACTCCTTCAAGGATGCTTCTAACAGTGGCAAGTTAGCATCTGCCCATTCAAAAGGCGGTTGCAGGGTAATATGAGGCGGAGACTTTAGCGCCCCGCTACTAGCATAGCAATCGGCAAAGTAGTGCTTAATCTCGTTGGCGTAGTCTTGAATGTCTTGCGGTGGTAGGAGGGCGACAAAAAAACGGCTCATCTCTCTATATTAATTATTTTTATTGCTTAGTAATTGGTCGTTAGTGGGAAAACTTAGGAAAGGCAGATCGAGTTGGCGCTTGACCGGCCATGTTGTTTACCGAAAGAGAAAACTAAATGAGCGATCAAATTTTTCTGTCCGACGAGGATGTTGTTTCTATGGCTCAGGATACTAATTTAACTGGGGCTTCAACATCAACAGGTGAAGAATTGATGGAGACTGTGGTAAATTTGGTATTTCAGAACACCAGCTTACAACAGGACGAGGCTGAAGCCTGGGCTGCAAATGGCGTGAACTGTAAGGTTTTACTAACTCAGGGTGGCGGTTGGCAGAAAGGTAAAATCCGAATTCGCTTTGAATTTGTTCCTGATAAGGCGACACCAACAAAACCACTGATTCCCACTAACTCGTCATCTCCACTGGATGATCTGCGATCGCACTTAGAGGTCTAACATTCACAGATGCGTCGCTTCTGCTATTTTAGTAAAATCTTCAGTAAATCGCTGTACCTGGTGTATATTGCTACTTATTTGCTACTCAAAAATAGTAATAACTAAAGCAGACTGTCTATTGTAACTGGAGTTAAGAAGATTATGCCGTGGTTTGTAAAAATTGAAGAAGGCAAAGTCGATAAACCTACATTTGACCAATATGTACCTGCTCATAAAGCCTACATTCAGGACTTGATTGCTAAAGGACACAAAGCGCGAACAGGCTATTGGGCAGAGCAAAGAGGTGGGATGTTGCTGTTTGAGGCTGCCTCAAAGGAGGAAGCAGAAGTGATTGTGGCTGATGACCCCTTGGTGAAACACGGCTGCGTCAACTATCAGCTTTATGAATGGCGAATTGTTATGGAATAACACACATTTACTGAATTTTAATGTTATGCTTATAAAAGACCTGGATCTATGCGATTGCAACACCCAAATCTTGTCAGAACCGGAAGGTAGCAGCAACACGGGAGGCTTGTGGTAGGCTTAGTCTCCGGGTCGCCCTATTTTTAGGAGCGGTTAGCAACAATGCCTGGTTTTGGAGATATTGTTCAAAAAGCTTTTTACCTCGGTGTTGGATTAGCTTCTTACGCGGGTGAGAAAGCAGGGGGAAAATTAGCCGAAGTGCGATCGCAAGTCCAAAAACTGGCAGATGAAATGGTGGCCAAGGGCGAAATGAACACAGAAGAAGCTCGCCGCTTCGTTGAAGAAATGATGAAGCAAGCCCAACAAGCCCAACCATCGGGTGTAGCCTCACCAGAAACTCCCCCTTCTCAACCTCGCCGCATTGAAATTTTAGAGGAAGATGAAGAGCCAACGGTGAAAGAGGCGTCAAATGATCAGAATGTAGATAAATTGCGCCAAGAAGTGCTAAACCTGCAAGACGAGTTAAAACGATTGCAACGCGATCAATAAAAAGCATTCTTTGAGCGGAATATCATTAAGAAGTGGCATTTTGACATGACACTTGGGGTAAAAACTTGATAAGATACATTGCCTAGTGTGTATTCTAGTGCTTCAAGCCAGATAACATAAAGCGTCCTGTTTATAGCCTGCAAGGGTGTCAAGTTTATGGAACAGTGGCAAAAAGATTTAGTAGAAATCGTCGAAACAGTGGCTGATGAAGTAGAGCGCTTCTTCCTGGGAATGAGTGAAATGGTAGACGCATTTTTTGAGCTAACGGAAGAAGTCAGCGAGCAAGTACACAATAATATTATTACTGAAGTCGATCAGTATCTACAGGATTTGGCTGAACCGATGTTGGAAGCTTACTGGGAACTGGAAGACATTGTAGCAGATGTCGATCCGGGTTTTCCTTATTCAGTTGAACCTACATCTGAAAAAAATCCTGCCTGTATCGGTTGTAGTCATTACCACGGTCAAGTTTATGGTGGTAATTTATTAGTTTGTGCTATGCATCCTCACGGTTGTGAAGATGAGAATTGTCCAGACTGGGAGAAAGAAGAGTATTAAGAGGCAGAGGGGCAGGAGGCATGGTGAGTAAATGACAAATTACAAATTACAACTAAAAACTAATAACTGACAAATGACAACTGATAAATTATCTGAAAGTGCATCCCAAGCAAGCCAAGAAATGAAGTATGGCGAACGCGACATTGCAGAAGGTAAACTAATTACCTTTCCCAATCCGCGTGTAGACAGGCGATATGACATTAACATTACTTTGCCGGAATTTACTTGTAAATGTCCGTTTTCCGGTTATCCTGACTTTGCGACAATTTATGTTAACTATGTGCCTGATGAGCGGGTAGTGGAATTGAAGGCGCTTAAACTTTATATTAATAGTTACCGCGATCGCTACATTTCCCACGAAGAATCTGCTAATCAAATTTTGGATGATTTTGTGGCTGCTTGCGATCCGTTGGAAGTCACGGTAAAAGCAGACTTCACGCCTCGCGGGAATGTGCATACTGTAGTTGAAGTGCGTCACCAAAAGTAACATTATCATTGATGGATGCAGATAGCATTAATCAGCTTTATTCAGCAATTTTCTTGATGGCAGATTGCACTTGCAGCACAACTTTTTTAGACAAAGGAATATATCCAAGTTCCAAACTGGATTTTTGCCCGTCAATCACAGCCCAATCGATAAAATTTTTCAGCGCTTGAGCTTTGACTCGGTTGCGATATTGGTGATAAGTCAAAAGCCAGCTGTAAGTGACGATGGGATAAGACTGGGCATCTGTGGGATCGGTGATAAAAGCAATTAAGTTATCATCTGGTAATTTCACTGCTTCTAAAGTTTGTGCTACTGATTTTGGTGTCGGTGTAATATAATTACCAGATTTATTTTTTAAAGCAGCGACAGGAAGTTTGTTTTGTTTGGCATAAATGTATTCTACATAGCCAATAGCTCCTGGTATCTGTTGAATCAGGGCGGTAACACCTTCGTTACCCTTTCCACCAATTCCCACTTGCCATGCTACAGATTTACCAGCCCCAATTTTGCTTTTCCATTCTGGACTTATGGCGCTTAGGTGTTGCGTAAACACGCTTGTAGTTCCACTACCATCTGTTCGGTGTACAACCTGAATTGGCAAATCGGGCAAACTTGCTCCTGGATTAGCCGCGGCTATTCTAGGATGATTCCAATTCGTAATTTTTCCGAGAAAGATATCTACGTAAACTTGGCGTGGTAGCCTGAGAGCAGTTGGCACATTGACTTGAGACGACTGTTGTGCAACTGGTTTGAGATTATAAGCTAGAACAATAGAACCAGCAGTTATTGGCAAAGCGATTACTCCCCGTTTTATCTTGGCTGCTTGTTCCCTTGTAATTCCGACATCACTAGCTGCAAAATCCACAGTACCATCGATGAGCTGTTGCACTCCGGCACTGCTTCCTATAGCTTGATAGTTGATTTCTATATTGGGATTTCGCTGGTTATAATCTGAAAGCCAACGCTCGTACAAAGGTGCGGGAAAACTTGCCCCAGTTCCAATAAGGGAAACATGCTTGATATTTTTCTGCTCGGCAGTGCAAGAAGCAATACTTAACAAGATAGCGATTAAAGGTAGAAGGCAAACCCGTCCCTGAGATGGAAGCTTGGCAGACAGAGAAGTTTTTTGTTTCAATGTTTAATAAATACCTCTCGTAATTTCCTAATTTGTAACTGTGTGGGCGTAATTGATTGTAAATAACTTGAAAAAGCAAAGGTACGCAAAGTAGTCCTCTGCGTTCCTCTGCAATTTCCTTTGCGTTTTTATACGTCTAAACTTCAATCGCTGTCTCTTTTTCCTCAGCTTTTGGCTGTGAACTCAGCCGATCTAAAATCTCTAAAACTTCTTGTTCAAAAGCAACTTGGGCGCGATTAGTTTTGCCACCCACATACAAGCGATCGCCTTTTTGCAATGCCCAGATTTGCGAGTGAGAAAAGTAACTCATTACCACACCCAGCATGAGCAAGCCAAACCCTGTATAAACAATTGGTATGCCTGGATCGGCTTTAATTTGTAAGCCAGTGCTACCAATGACATCCAGAATTTTCAGCTTCACACCATTAACTTCAGTGAACATCCCCGCGCGGACTGTATCAACAAGTTTCCCAGTGGCATCATAAATTAATACCATCCCTTGTAAGTCTTTCGCTAACAGAGAGACACCCTCACTCAAATCCGGTTTAGTCGGCACCCAGGTTCCCCAAATGCGCCCGTTACCGTTAGTGTTCAATTGCGCCATCGGTAGCTGAAAAACCGGACTGTTGTTAAATTGGACGCGAACACCTGCAATTCCCCAATCAGTTTGATAGAAAGTTACGCCATGATAGCGCAGAGGCTCGTTGACAAAAATCTTCTTGTGGTCAACTTCCTTTCCCTGATTATCCAAGACAGACATATCCGAATAAAATTGATTGATGCCGCCAGATGGTGTGTAGTCAATCCAAAAACGATTGACGCGCACAGACCAATCTTTCGGGACTTGGGCAGCTGCTAAAGGGCCAGCATCGACAATGTTTGTTACTTGAAATGTATCGCCACTAGCAACCATTTCCTGAGCGAGAAACCCAGTCATTGCCCCCCAAATTCCTCCTAGCAAAATCGCAACGATGCCAATATGAACAATAATTGGGCCGATGCGTCCGACTATTCCTTTGCGGGCGTAAAGGAGATTTGCTTTTTCTGGATCTGGAAAAATTTTATAGCGGTATTTCTGTAATATTTCGCTCAGAAAATTCAGGGAACCAGTATCTAGTTCTGTACTCAAAGCTAACTTTTGAAATTGTCGTGGTTCTTCGTAATATTTCCAGCGCTGGGCAGCTTTTAAGGCTGGTAACTGACGCGTAAATGAACAAGCAGTTAAGCTAGTGCCAAATAAGATGAGTAATGCTAGAAACCACCAAGTACGATATACGTGGTCTAATCCAACTACTTGAATTACCTTCCAAGTTAAGAAACCAAATAAAGCTGGATGTTCTGGATAGTTGGCTTGGTAAAATGCGGGTGATTGACCTTGTTCGATGACTGTACCTGTGGAACTAAAGATTGCAATCAATAGCAGTAGTGCGATCGCTAGTCGTAAATTAGTCAGTACAGGCAAAAGCTCTTGGCGTAAGAACTGCCCAGGTATCGCCCACCATTTTAATTCTTTGGACGCCGAATCTTCTAAAGTCATTATGTCTAAAATCTAACAAATGTATTGATATTAAAAACTGCCGAGGGGAATCCGAGAAATTAAGGAAAATACACCGAATCCTACCAACAGCGCCCCACTAACTGGGTTAATCCAACCAGACCAGCGACGCAATTCCAGTAATTTTTTAATTGAAGCTGTAAAAGTACCTGCTAAAATCAATGGCGCTACATAACCTGCTGTATAAGAAAGTAACAAAACAGCACCTAAAATTAAGTCTTGTGTATTGGCAATCCAACCGAGTAAGCTCGCTAAAACAGGCGTGCTACAAGGGGATGCGACTAAGCCGAAAGTCAGTCCCAGCAAATAGGAACGCAACCCTGCTGGCAAATCCGGCGAAATCCAATTTGTTTCACCCAAGGATGGAAATTGTAGAGGCAATGCTTCTAATAAGTTCAGCCCCATGAGAATGGCAATAATGCTGACGATAATCGGCAAACCAATTCCCACTTGACCGTAGACTTTTCCGACAAAACCTGCTAAGATACCCAGCCCTGCTAATGTAGTTGCTAAACCTAAAGCAAACCAAGTTGATTGAGCAGCTGCTTGCAGGCGGCTTTTGGCTTCATAACCGCCGATGTAACCAATGGTAATTGGCAGCATGGAAAGCATACAGGGTGTAAGACTGGTGAGCAAACCAGCTGCAAAGATGATACCAATACTCACCACACTTAGGTGTGTCAGTTGGTTAGAAACGAGGCTGTTGGCAAATTGTTCTAGTTGGTAAATTTGGGTTTGCAAGTTATCAAACATGGGGAGTTTTTGAGCGGGAAATGCTTACTCTGGTTGAATTTTAGCTTACTTTTTGTTTTTAAGTCAGCAGAAATGATTATCCCAACCTGATATTATCTAAATTTCATCTACCCAAGGAAATGTATCTAAAATACAATTAAGCTCGGATTATCCCTAAAGAAGTACGGCTGGAGTATTTGGCATGAGGATTGCATTACCCGGATTTAAAATTGTCACTTTGTTAAAAACAGGGGTAAAAGCAGTCATATACCGTGGAATTAGAGTTAAAGATCAGTGTCCGGTAATTATCAAAGGGCTAAATCCAGAACAGTGTACGCCCAATAATATCGAACAACTCAAACATGAGTATGCGATCGCTCAAAGATTAAATACTGCCGCCGCCCTCATTGTCTACGCCTTGGAGATGGATCAGGGAATCCCTTATTTAATTATGGAGGATTTTCAGGGGCGATCGCTCGACCAGTTTCTAGACCAATTTCAACAGCCTGTACCGTTTTTGAAGATAGCGATTGAAATCACTAGCAAACTTGCCCAAATCCACAGCGATCGCATTGTCCACAAGAATATTAATCCGCAAAATATCTTAGTTAACCTGGAAACTAATCAGGTCAAAATTGCTGATTTTGGAATTGCTGCTTTTATTCCATACCAGGAGCAAATAGTTAGCAGTTCTAGTTGCATTGAAGGCAGTTTACCTTATCTGTCACCCGAGCAAACTGGGCAAATGAATCGAGGAATTGACTATCGTAGCGATTTGTATTCTCTGGGAGTCACCTTTTATGAAATACTCACAGGTCAGCTACCATTTCAAGCCAAAGACCCTTTAGAGTGGGTGCATTGTCATCTGGAAAAATCTCCACTATCTCCAATCAAGCTGAACCCTGATATCCCGCAAATGCTTTGTGACATGATCATGAAATTGCTGTCGAAGGTTGCAGAACAGAGGTATCAGAGTGCTTTTGGTTTACAACTTGATCTAGAACAGTGTTTGCAGCAATTAGAGACAACTGGACAAATTCAATCCTTTGTTTTGGGTCAGCAGGATATCTCAAAACCCTGGCAAAGTTCAGCACGTATTCAATTGATTCAAGAGCAAACCACCCAACAAAAAGCAGAAGTCGAGCGACAACGAGCCAGGTTTTTGGCTCAAGTCAGTGCAACCCTCGCTTCTTCTCTCGATTACAAAAGCACGCTTGCTAGCGTGGCAAACTTGGTTGTGCCTGATTTTGCCGATTGGTGCAGCGTTGATTTGCTGCAAGACAACCTATCAATTAATCGGGTAGCAGTTGCTCACCGAGATCCAGAGAAAGTGAAACTTGGTTGGGAACTTTATCAGGATTATCCGCGAAAGTTGGCTGAATCCGAAGGTGTGCCGAAAGTGCTGCGTACAGGAATTGCTGAAATAGTAACTGAAATTTCAGATGCAGCTTTATTAGAAGGCATCCTAGACGCAGAACATCTAAGAATTGTGCGCGAACTTGGTTTAAAATCCTGTATAATTTGTCCATTGATAGCACGGGAAAGGATTTTTGGTGCAATTTCCTTTTTTACTGCGGAATCAGAACGTCGTTACAGCAAGCCTGACTTGTCGTTAGCAGAAGATGTTACCCATCGAGCGGCGATCGCGATCGATAATGCCCGCCTTTACCAAGAAGCGCAGCAAGCACAAAGAACAGCAGAAAGAGCGTTAGAGCGCATTGCTCGTCTGCAATCGATCACAGCTGCCCTTTCAGAATTACTGACACCAACCCAAGTATCTGAAGTCATTGTAGAGCAGAGCATGGCTGCTTTGGGAGCTAGCTGTGCCCTTGTTGCTTTGTTAAATGAAGCGAAAACTGAATTAGAAATTGTACATGCGGTTGGCTATGACCAAGATTTGATAGATACTTGGCGTCATTTTGCCATCGATTCACTCTCTCCTTTAGCAGAAGCTGTACGGACTGGGCAACCTATTTGGGCTGAACCAATACAAAATCGGGTAAATCGTTACCCACATTTGGCTGAAACTTATGCCAAATACAATTTTGAAGCTTGGATTTCTATTCCATTGATGGTGGAAGGTTGGGCAGTTGGCGGTATAACTTTGGGATTTGCCAAACTCCAACAACTTAGTGGAGAAGATCAAGCGTTTGTCTTGGCTGTTGCTCAACAATGTGCCCAAGCAATCGCTCGCGCTCATCTTTATGAAGCCGAACAAACGGCACGAAGCGCTGCTGAATCAGCAAATCGGATCAAAGATGAATTTTTAGCTGTGCTATCTCATGAATTAAGAACACCACTCAACCCGATTCTGGGTTGGATAAAACTGATGCAAAGCCGCAAGCTCGATCAAGCAACAAGTGATCGCGCCCTAGAAACCATTGAGCGCAATGTCAAGTTGCAAACTCAATTAATTGAAGATTTGCTTGATGTCTCCCGCATCCTTCAGGGTAAACTTCACCTCAACTTCGACCGGATTAATTTGGTATCAGTGATTGAAGCTGCGATCGAAACAGTACGTTTCTCGGCAAAGGCTAAGTCTATCCAGATTCAGACAATTCTCGAATCTGGTGTTGGGGAAGTTTTAGGCGATGCCAATCGATTACAACAAATCATTTGGAATATTCTTTCCAATGCCATTAAGTTTACTCCCATCGGCGGACAGGTAAAAATTAAATTAGGGCAAGTTGACTCACAGATACAAATTCGTGTAACTGATACAGGAAAGGGAATTGCACCTGAGTTTTTACCTTATGTCTTTGATTATTTCCGTCAAGCAGATGGGGCGACAACTCGAAAATTTGGCGGTTTAGGTTTAGGATTAGCGATCGTTCGCCATCTTGTAGAACTTCACGGAGGAACTGTGCAAGCAGAAAGTCTCGGCGAAGGACAAGGAGCAACTTTCACTGTGAGACTTCCATACTTACAGAAAGAAAGCAAAGGAATCAAGGATGCAAAAGATAACTCCTCACTTGGGGCGGCTCAGTCTTCGCCCTTGTCTGGCTTAGAGATTCTGGTGGTGGATGATGATGCAGATATGCGGGAATTTTTGCCCTTCATGCTGGAGCAGTATGGTGCAACTGTTACCGTTGTCGCCTCAGCCATTGAAGCTTTAACAGTATTGACTCAATCCCAGCCAAATTTGATCGTCAGCGATATCGGGATGCCAGAAATGGATGGTTATATGCTGATGCGACAAGTGAGGAGTTTGAAACCAGAACAAGGAGGGACAATTTTGGCGATCGCTTTGACTGCTTATGCTGGTGAGATGGATCGTCAACAAGCGATCACTGCGGGATTTCAACAGCATATTTCTAAGCCTGTAGATCCAGAAGAATTGGTGAAAGCGATCGTATCATTAAACTTGCAAGCAGCTTGAAACGTTGCATCGGCATTAACTCAAACACAACGCAACTTGAAACAGGTGGATGAAGCAACAAATAAGGAAGGACAATGCTACAGCGTGAACCTATAAACCCGCCTAGATACGTTTATCCCCCCGATCCTTGGCGATGGGTCGAAAAGCAGTTCTATCCCCATTTTCTGGCACAGATGGAAACATTGTTTTCTACAGCCAACGGTTATTTGGGAATACGAGGGGTTTTTGAGGAAGGCGCTCCTGTCTGGCAAAATGGCACATTTATTAATGGCTTCTATGAATCCTGGCCCATTGTCTATGCTGAGGAAGCCTATGGCTTCGCTAAGACGGGGCAAACTATCGTAAATGTCACCGACAGCAAAATTATCAAGCTGTACGTTGATGATGAACCGTTCTACCTCCCTACAGCCAATCTACTCAATTTTGAGCGCTCCCTCGATATGCGATGCGGCACTCTCGATCGGGAAATCGTATGGGAAACACCATCTGGTAAGCAAGTTTCTATCCGGTCACGTCGAATTGTTTCATTTGTGCATCGACATCTGGCAGCTATTTCTTATGAAGTGACTCTTCTCAATGCTAAGGCTCCAGTCGTCATCTCCTCAGAAATGCACTATGACCCCACTGCTGCTGCCAGTGAAGGAGATCCTCGCCTCGCTAAGGGTTTCAAAGAGCGTGTACTGTTGCCTCAGCAGCACTACATCAAGGAGCGTCGCATTATCCTGGGCCACATCACCAGAAACAGTCAGATGACCTTGGCGTGCGGCGTTGAGCATTGGTTTGAAACCGAGTGTCCTTACTTCTACAACAGTGATTGTTCAGAAGATGATGGCAAGGTAGTCTTTTGTGTGGATGCTCAACCAGGTGTCCCTATTCGACTGGTCAAGTACATGACTTATCATACCTCCCGCGATTCTCCTACCCAAGAGTTGTGCGAACGAGCCGAACGAACCCTTGATCGCGCCATAAGACATGGTTTCGACGATCTGCTAGCAAGCCAACGACAATACCTGGATGATTTTTGGGATCGTAGTGATGTCAAAATTGACGGCGATCCGACTTACCCTGATGTGACCCCAGAGTTGATGCAGCAAGTGCTGCGCTTTAATCTGTTTCAGATCCTTCAAGCATCAGCCCGAGCCGAAGGAGCAGGTGTCGCATCTAAAGGACTTACAAGCCAAGCCTATGAGGGGCATTACTTCTGGGACATGGAAATCTATGTCATGCCTTTCTTGACTTACACAGCCCCCCGTGTTGCCAAGAATTTGCTAATGTTTCGGTACAGTATCCTGGAGCAGGCGCGACAGCGAGCACGGGAAGTCAACCAAAATGGAGCACTGTTTCCTTGGAGAACGATCAACGGCAAAGAAGCATCTGCCTACTATGCGGCTGGAACAGCTCAATATCATATTGATGCAGATATCGTATATGCCCTGAAAAAGTATGTTGAAGTGACGGGGGATGAGGAATTTCTCTTCAAAGAAGGGGCAGAGATCTTGGTTGAAACGGCTCGGATGTGGTACAGTCTTGGGTTCTTTTCACAGCGAATGGGCGGTCAGTTCTGCATTCATGGTGTCACAGGACCCAATGAGTACAACACTGTGGTAAATAATAACACCTATACCAACTTGATGGCGAGAGAGAACTTGTGGTATGCCGCAAAAACCGTTGAGACTCTGCGCGAACAAAACCCAGATTGGTTTATCGTTCTAGTTGATCAAACCAAACTGGAACTTTCTGAGCTGGAAGACTGGAAGAAGGCGGCGGACAATATTTATCTGCCCTTCGATGAACAATTAGAAATTCACCTCCAGCACGATGGCTTTCTAAATGATGAGGTTTGGGATTTTGAGAATACACCTGCAAGTAAATATCCACTGCTACTACACTTTCATCCCCTAGTAATTTATCGGCATCAGGTGATTAAGCAGGCGGATGTCGTACTGGCAATGTTTTTATTGGGGCATCAGTTTTCACTCCTACAAAAGCGGCGTAACTTTGACTATTACGATCCTTTGACGACGGGAGACTCCTCCCTCTCTGTGTGTATTCAGAGCATTGCGGCAGCAGAAATTGGTTATATGGAAAAGGCGAACGCATATGCCAGGTATGCAGTACTAATGGACTTGGGCGATGTGGCTGGTAATGTGAAAGATGGCTGCCATATTGCTGCTATGGGGGGAACCTGGATGGTGCTGGTTTATGGATTTGGCGGTCTGCGAGATTATAATGGTCGCTTATCTTTCCATCCGAGATTGCCTAAAACTATCAAACGGCTGCAATTTCCCTTAACCATTCGAGGGCAGCGGTTGGAGGTTGATATCAATCACCAATCGGCGACGTATTTGCTACGACAGGGAACACAGTTGGCGATCGAGCATCAAGGCCAAGATATCCATCTTTATGAGGGAGTTCCGGTGTCAGTAGAACTGAAGTCTGTTGTTGAACTTGAGGGAGGACAGATCAAGACAGATTGCCCCAATTCTGATGATGAATAAGGAGAACCCGCAAGCAGTGAATAAATTTGAACAGCTAGTACCGCAGAGCGGAATTCAAAATTCAAAATTCAAAATTAATACAGCGTAAGCATTATAATTCTCAATAAAACAAGGAGTAGGAGAAAACAGTAATACAGAGTATTAAGTTATGTTCTCATTAGGACTACAAGAAGCATTCTTGAATAATTTTATATCGCTGCCCTTTGATGATCGAGCCGCTCGGATTTTTGAAGTCGTTCAACTATAACTTGGACGCAATTTTTGCGGATTTACAAAAACAGCAAGTTGAAAGTAGTTGGGAAATCGTAAAATTGTCGCCAGAGCATAATCTAACAAAACGTTGGAGCGGACGGATAAAAAATACACAGTAGTATCAACGATATAGCCAAACACGCAATAGCGATAGCAATTGCTCAGTATCTACGGGTTTAGTAATGTAGTCTGATGCGCCGGCTTCAATACACTTCTCGCGATCGCCTAGCATGGCTTTAGCAGTCAGTGCAATAATCGGCAAAGACTTAAATCGATCGTTTTGGCGGATTGTACGTGTTGTTTCGTAACCATCCATTTCTGGCATCATTACGTCCATCAAAACAACATCAATATCTGGTGTATTTTCTAACAAGGTAATCCCCTCTCTGCCATTTTCAGCATATATAACCTCTATTTGATAACGCTCCAGCATACTAGTCAGGGCGAAGATATTCCGCATATCGTCGTCTACAATTAGCGCTTTTTTGCCAGTGAGTAAGTAATCTTGTGAATGCAGTTGTTCGAGTATTTGGCGTTTGGGTGCAGGTAAATTTGCTTGGACTCGGTGTAAAAATAATGCTGTTTCATCGAGAAGACGTTCGGGCGATCGCACATCTTTAATGATAATTGTCTCGGCAATCCGTCTGAGTTCTGTTTCTTGAGCTTTGCTAATTTCTCTACCTGTGTAGACAATAATTGGTAAGGTTTTACCGTTAGGTAAAAGCTTTATCTGCTCAATTAGTTCAAACCCGGTCATGTCGGGTAGCCCTAAATCAAGAACTAGGCAATCAAAATGCTGGGTGCGAATAGCTTCTAAAGCTGCTGCACCGTCAGCCACAGCAGTGGTCGAAACATCGCTGTTACCAATCAACTCAACAATACTTAGCCGTTGAGTATCATCATCTTCGACTACCAATAAATTTTTTACTTGGCGCTCAACAAAACCTTTAATTTTAGTCAACGCCTCAGATATTGTTTCGCTGGTTAAGGGCTTTTGCAGATATGCGATCGCACCTAATTGTAAACCGCGCTGTTTTCCTTCTTCAACAGTCATGATATGTACGGGAATGTGACGAGTATTTGGGTCATGTTTGAGACGATCCAATACCGTCCAACCATCCATTTCTGGCAGCCGGATATCGAGCAAAATCGCTGAAGGTAGGAATTGCTGTGCTAGCATCAAACCCGTACTACCAGTTTGGGCAGCGATCACTTTGAATCCTTGCTGTTGCGCCATATCTAGCAGGATACGGGCAAAATTAACGTCATCTTCGACAATTAGTAACACGCGATCGCCTCTTTCAATGGTAGTGCGATCGTCATTTATGAGTGGGGAGTGGGTAGAGACGCGATTAATCGCGTCTGTACTGAGTGAGGAGTGGGGAATGGAGAGTGGTTTGGATATAGACTCAGGACTCAATTGTGGCAAGTAGAATGTAAAGGTGCTACCCTCACCAGGTTGACTGATTAGCTTTATTTCACCGCCGAAGAGACGGGCGATTTCGCGGCTAATTGATAAACCCAATCCGGTACCGCCGTATCTTCGACTGGTAGAGCCATCGGCTTGCTGGAATGCTTCAAAAATCACTTTCTGTTTCTCGGGGACAATGCCAATGCCTGTATCGCTGACTGAGAAAGCAATCACATGCTGGGCACGATTTAAAGTTTCGTTGTCGTTGCTCCACCCTAGCTTGGCCACCGCAATCCGTAAGCGTACCTCCCCTTGCTCTGTAAATTTAAAAGCGTTGGAGAGGAGATTTTTTAACACCTGTTGTATGCGTTTAACATCTGTATAGATGGTGAGTGGCAATTCGGGAGTAAATTCAATTGCGAAACCAAGTCCTTTACTGTGAGCGATTTGTCGAAAGGTGCGCTCAATCTGTTCGCCCAAGTCTGTCAATGGCATTTGGGTCATGTCAATGGACATGGTTCCAGATTCAATTTTAGCGAGATCCAGAATGTCATTGATTAAGGTTAACAAGTCAGTACCAGCTGAGTAAATTGTCTGGCTGTATTCGACTTGCTTGGCGGTAAGGTTGCGATCTATATTATCTGTTAGTAATTTCGCCAAAATTAACAAGCTGTTTAGCGGTGTCCGCAGTTCATGGGACATATTGGCGAGAAATTCTGATTTGTATTTTGAGGAAAGAGCTAATTGTTCGGCTTTATCTTCTAAAGACAGTCTTGCTTGTTCAATTTCTTGATTTTTGTGCTCAACTTCTTTCTTCTGCATCGCCAACAACTCTGCTTTTTCTTCTAATTCGGCGTTGGTTTGTTGCAGTTCCTCTTGCTGTCCTTTGAGTAAATCCTCAGAAGTTTTGAGTGATTGAGCTTGTTGTTCTAAGCGCTTGTTGGTTTCGCGGAGTTCGCTTTGCTGGGTTTGCAGTTCTTCAGCCAAAGATTGCGATTGCTTGAGTAATTCTTCAGTTCGCATCGAGGCGGCGATCGTGTTGAGAACGATCGCGATACTTTCGGTAAGCTGGTCGAAGAATGTCAGATGAATTTCGCTAAAGCGGCGGAAGGATGCTAATTCAATCACTGCTGTCACCTGTCCTTCAAAAAGTACAGGTAACACCACAGCATTAAGTGGCGTGCTTTCTCCTAACCCAGAGGAAATTCTCACATAATCGCTGGGCACTTCCGTCAACAGAATTCGCTCTTTTTCTAAAGCGCATTGTCCCACCAAGCCTTCACCCAAGTGGAAGCGGTTAGCTAGATGTCTGCGTTCACGGTAAGCGTAGCTACTGATTAGTTTCAAACACGGTGTATGTTCAACAAAATCCATTAAGAAAAATACACCGTGTTGCGCTCCTACTAAGGGTGCGAGTTCTGAGAGAATCAGTTTAGATACGGTTTCCAAATCTCGCTGACCTTGGAGCATTCGGGTAAACTTGGCTAAGTTTGTTTTCAACCAATCTTGTTCAGTGTTTTTCTGCGTTGTTTCTCGCAGATTGGCAATCATCTGGTTGATGTTGTCTTTGAGTATCGCTACTTCTCCTAGTGCTTCGACGGCAATTGAACGAGTTAAATCACCTTTAGTTACAGCTGTAGCAACTTCGGCGATCGCTCGCAACTGAGTTGTCAGTGTCGCAGCAAGTTCGTTCACATTATCCGTCAAATCTTTCCAAGTTCCAGCCGCCCCAGGTACTCTCGCTTGTCCGCCTAACTTCCCTTCAATTCCCACTTCCCGCGCTACTGTGGTTACTTGATTGGCAAATGTTGCTAGAGTATCAATCATCTCGTTGATTGTCTCTGCCAAAGTTTCAATTTCTCCCTTGGCATCTAACATCAGTTTGCGTTTCAAGTCACCGTTAGCAACGGCGGTTACAACTCTGGCGATACCGCGTACTTGTGCCGTTAAGTTCCCCGCCATCGAGTTAACGTTATCTGTTAAATCTTTCCAAGTCCCTGCCACACCTTGGACTTGTGCTTGTCCGCCTAACTTCCCTTCAGTTCCCACTTCCCGCGCCACCCGCGTTACTTCTGATGCAAAGGAACTAAGTTGATCCACCATTGTGTTGGTGGTGTTCTTCAAGTCCAAAATTTCCCCTCTAGCATCAACGGTAATTTTCTTAGATAAGTCGCCATTTGCTACCGCCTTGGTAACTTCAGCGATGTTGCGAACTTGTCCGGTAAGGTTCTCTGCCATCGAGTTAACATTATCTGTTAAATCTTTCCAAGTTCCAGCCACTCCTCTAACGTAAGCTTGTACGCCTAATTTCCCTTCAGTTCCCACCTCACGGGCAACCCTGGTAACTTCCGATGCAAAGGAATTTAGCTGATCCACCATTGTATTAATGGTGTTTTTTAGTTCCTGAATTTCACCTTTGACATCGACGGTAATTTTTTTAGATAAGTCGCCGTTTGCTACTGCTGTGGTAACTTCGGCAATGTTCCGCACTTGTGCCGTCAAGCTTCCCGCCATGAAGTTTACACTGTCAGTTAAATCTTTCCAAGTTCCGGCTACACCTTTAACTTCTGCTTGTACGCCCAGCTTACCTTCAGTTCCCACTTCACGCGCCACCCGCGTTACTTCGCTTACAAAGGAATTGAGTTGATCTACCATCGTGTTGACGGTGTTTTTCAACTCTAAAATTTCCCCTTTGACATCAACGGAGATTTTTTTAGATAAGTCGCCATTAGCTACAGCTGTGGTGACGGCGGCAATGTTTCGTACCTGCGCCGTTAAGCTTCCCGCCATGAAGTTGACGCTATCGGTTAAATCTTTCCAAGTGCCAGCTACGCCGCGCACATCTGCTTGGACGCCTAATTTACCCTCACTTCCCACCTCACGGGCAACCCGCGTTACTTCACTTGCAAAGGAATTGAGTTGATCCACCATGATATTGATGGTATTCTTGAGTTCTAAAATTTCGCCTTTGACAGCAACAGTAATTTTCTTAGATAAATCACCATTGGCGATCGCAGTTGTCACTTCCGCAATGTTCCGCACCTGTGCTGTCAAGCTTCCCGCCATGAAATTTACGCTGTCTGTCAAGTCTTTCCAAGTACCAGCAACGTCTTTCACTTCTGCTTGCACGCCCAATTTACCTTCAGTTCCCACCTCACGCGCGACTCGCGTCACTTCCGATGCAAAGGAACTGAGTTGATCCACCATCGTGTTGATAGTATTTTTCAACTCCAGAATTTCACCTTTGACATCAACGGTGATTTTCTTAGATAAATCGCCTGTTGCAACCGCTGTAGTTACTTCCGCAATATTCCGCACCTGTGCTGTCAAACTTCCCGCCATGAAGTTTACGCTATCGGTTAAATCCTTCCAAGTGCCAGCTACGCCGCGCACTTCTGCTTGCACGCCCAGTTTACCTTCACTTCCCACCTCACGGGCAACTCTTGTTACTTCTGATGCAAAAGAATTGAGTTGATCCACCATTGTGTTAATTGTATTTTTAAGTTCTAAAATTTCACCTCTGACATCGACGGTGATTTTCTTAGATAAATCCCCTGTTGCCACTGCCGTAGTTACTTCGGCAATATTCCGCACCTGTGCCGTTAAACTTCCCGCCATGAAGTTTACGCTGTCAGTCAAATCTTTCCAAGTGCCAGCCACACCCTTGACATCGGCTTGTACGCCCAGTTTACCTTCACTGCCCACTTCACGAGCAACTCTTGTGACTTCACTTGCAAAAGAACTGAGTTGATCCACCATGATATTGATGGTATTCTTCAGTTCGAGAATTTCACCTTTAACATCAACAGTGATTTTCTTAGATAAATCGCCATTGGCGATCGCAGTTGCAACTTCAGCAATATTCCGCACCTGTCCGGTGAGATTACCTGCCATTAAGTTAACGTTATCAGTTAAATCTTTCCAAGTTCCCGCTACTCCCCGGACTTCTGCTTGTACGCCCAACTTCCCTTCAGTTCCTACTTCCCGCGCCACTCTTGTGACTTCACTTGCAAAGGAATTCAGTTGATCCACCATTGTGTTGATGGTGTTTTTCAACTCCAGAATTTCGCCTTTGACATCGACGGTGATTTTTTTAGATAAATCGCCTGTTGCAACCGCCGTAGTCACTTCGGCAATATTCCGCACCTGTGCCGTCAAACTTCCCGCCATGAAGTTTACACTATCGGTCAAGTCTTTCCACGTACCCGCTACCCCACGCACTTCTGCTTGACCGCCCAATTTACCTTCTGCACCCACCTCACGCGCAACTCTTGTTACTTCCGATGCAAAAGAATTCAGTTGATCCACCATGATGTTGACGGTATTTTTCAACTCTAAAATTTCGCCTTTGACATCTACAGTGATTTTCTTAGAAAGGTCGCCATTCGCTACCGCCGTTGTTACTTCCGCAATATTACGGACTTGGGCTGTAAGATTACCTGCCATCAAGTTAACATTGTCTGTTAAATCCTTCCAAGTTCCGGCGACACCTTTAACTTCTGCTTGTACGCCCAACTTCCCTTCAGTTCCCACTTCACGGGCAACTCGCGTTACTTCCGATGCAAAAGAATTAAGCTGATCCACCATCGTGTTGACGGTGTTCTTTAGTTCGAGAATTTCGCCTTTCACATTAACAGTGATTTTTTTCGATAAGTCACCATTGGCGATCGCAGTCGCAACTTCGGCAATGTTGCGAACTTGTCCGGTGAGATTACCCGCCATCAAGTTAACGTTATCAGTCAAATCTTTCCAAGTGCCAGCCACACCCTGCACTTCGGCTTGGACACCCAACTTACCTTCGGTTCCCACCTCACGCGCAACCCGCGTTACTTCCGATGCAAAAGAACCGAGCCGCTCTACCATCGTGTTGACAATATTAGCAGTTTGGAGAAACTCACCTTGCAGAGGTCTGCCATCAATTTCTGTAGCGATCGTTTGGGATAAGTCACCATTGGCGACTGATCGAATTACCCGCGTAGTTTCAGCTGTTGGTTGAACTAAATCTGTAATTAAAGTATTGACAGAAGTAATACAATCTGACCAAGAACCACGAACATCTCCGAGAAAGGCGCGATCAGCAATTTTGCCTTCTTTGCCAACAACGTTACCAATCCGTTGTAGTTCTGCCGCCATCTGCTGATTTTGATCGATTATACCATTGAGCGTATCAGCGATTTTTCCTGCTACACCAGTATAGTCTATGGGCATCCGAGCCGAGAAGTCACCCTGTTTAACAGCATTCAGCGTTCTTAACAGCTGATTTAAATCGAGATTGTCGCTGTCTCTAGTTAACTGTTCGGTTGCCATAACCTTATCCTTAATCTTGATTCTTGAAAAATTTTTTGTATTTTTTGCACCCCGTACTTATTTAGAGTACTTTTAGCCAATGCGTATCACAATAGAGAGCGGGAATAAAAAGTGAATCAAACTAATTTTTATGGGTGCGAGTGTAAGCAGTTGATCAAGACTGCTAATTAAGTGGTATCGCCATTGATGTATAGCAGGAGGCAGGAGGTAGAACTATTATTTTTAGCATTTACGCTTGTCATTATGTCCTAATCTATGTGATTACGGCTATATCTGGCATCCCACTTAGCCAATGATAGCGAGTTGGCGTTTGTTATGCAGCATCAATTGTCGGTGATGCCTAACTTGGGCGAGGGTGTAGAGCAAAAAGAGCAACGAACTTTTGTCGCACGGGTGGGTCATATCGTGTCCGATGAAAGACTTATCATTAAGACTGCAAGGGAGCAGGGGGCAGAGGGAGAAAGAGTTTTCTTTCTTTTTGCACAGATGCGGGAATTATAACTAATTAGGCGGACATGATATCAATATCCCGAAGTGGTGCAACAAGTTCATAGGGCAGCCATTAACTAAGGATTATCAATTTATACCTTTGAAACAAAATTTATCAATTTTCAGTTTATTCTTGATTACTGTCAGCTAAAGCAGCATCTCTTGAGATGACGTGGGGCGAAACTGACTACACGCAAGCAAAGGGAAACCACGCAACGTGATCAGAAAGTCGCTGTCTCGCCCTCACGTCCATTGAATTATTGGGTTGCGCTGTTATTTTCGCCACCTTTCAAAGCTATGCCTCGACTTGCAACACAATCTTGCCCCGCGTGCGACCGCCTTCGGAAAGTTGAAGTGCCTTTTTCACTTCTGCGAGTGGCAAGACGGTTGAAACGTGAGCTTTTAATCGTCCTTCGTCAACCAATTCGCTAATCGCGGTTAATTCTTCCGCGTTCGGCTTGCAAAAAACCCGCGCGGTTTTAATGCCGAATTCCCGCGCTTTTTCTTCAGACGGAAATTCCACCGCCGTCACCAGAAAGCCGTCTTTTTTTAAAGTTTGAAACGCTCTTTCAAAAGTGTCGCCGCCGACCGTATCGAAGACGACATCAACATCTTTAACGACATCCTCGAAGTTTTGCTTCGTGTAATCAACGAACTCATCCGCGCCCAAATCCCTGACGAAATCTTCATTGCGTCCCGAAGCCATACCGATCACGTATGTGTCTTTTGCTTTGGCGAGTTGGACAGCCAGCGAGCCGACTCCGCCCGATGCGCCAGTGATAAAAATTCTTTGTCCGCTCGTGAGATTGGCTAAATCGAAAATTGCCTGCCACGCGGTCAACGCACCGAGCGGAATCGCTGCTGCATTCTGGAAATCGAGGCTTTGCGGTTTGGGCACGATGTCGCCCTTTTTGGCGATCGCGTATTCGGCGAAACCTCCAGAAGTGATGATGCCGTAGACTGCATCACCTTCTTTGAAATCTTTGACATCACCACCAATCTTTTCAACTGTTCCGGCAATCTCGCCGCCAAGCATAATGGGTAATTTCAGCCCAAACCTTTCGCCCGCACCGTTGCGGATTTTCCAGTCAACCGGATTGACCCCCGCGGCGTGAACTCTCACCAGAACTTCGTTTGCCGTCGGCTCTGGGCGCTCAATATCGGTGTAATTCACAACGTCTTCATTGCCGTATTCATTAATTACTGTTGCTTTCATTTTTTCTCCTATCAAATGATATTTTAACCAAGCGGTGTCTAAGCTCATGATGACGATTAAGATTACATTTTATGATTTTTAAAATTTGAGGAAAGCAGTAAATCAAGAATTCTTAACTGATAACTGAGGTTTGCTAAAGTCAGAAGTATCCGGCAACTCCAAAGATTGGCAAATGGTTAAAGAGTACTCACCCCAGAGACATCTGCCTCCGCTTGAAAGTGGCGATCGCCTAACTCGCCCTGAATTTGAACGGCGTTATGCGGCTGCACCCCATATCAAGAAAGCAGAACTGATTGAAGGAATCGTTTACGTGGCATCTCCCTTAAGACATGAGCAACATGGCAAACCCCACAGTCGCGTTATGACTTGGTTAGGTGTCTACCAATCACTGACTCCTGGCGTTGACTTAAGCGTTGAACCAACAGTCAGACTAGATTTAGACAATGAACCGCAGCCAGATGCAGCGTTGTTTATTGAACCAGACGCAGGCGGACAAACCCGTTTAAGCAGCGACGGTTATATTGAAGGATCTCCCGAATTGATTGTTGAAATTGCAGCGAGTAGTGCTGCTATTGATACAGGCAGCAAAAAGCAGGTTTATCGCCGTAATGGGGTGTTGGAGTACGTAATCTGGCAATCTTACGAGAATCAAATTGAATGGTTTTGCCTAATTGATGGCGACTATCGATTGCTATCTCCGGGTGCAGATGGAATTATTCGCTCTGGGGTGTTTCCGGGTTTGTGGTTAGCGGTGGAGGCGCTGTTAAACAATCAGATGGTGCGGGTGTTGGAGGTGGTGCAAGCGGGGTTGAAGTCACCGGAACATAATGCGTTTGTGCAGCAGTTGCAGAAATAGGAATAAAATGTACTTTAGTTTTACCCCACCCTAACCCTCCCCTTGTAAAGGGGAGGGAACTAGATTTGTTTTTCCCCCCTTTCCAAGGGGGGATTAAGGGGGGTAATTTGACTTGTGTATACACGGTAGACTTTTTAAGAGGGATTTAGTGGGATCTAAAACGTTTTGCTACCGACCAAAGAACTTTTAAAACATCTTCTTAAAGTGAAACAGGAATAGGAGGGTACTTCTACATAGGTTCATTCCAAGCCCTAATCGCTTCAATCGGAATCCCAGCAGGAGCAAATAAAATTTTTATAGTCTCAATACCTGCTGCTGTCACTGCTCTTTGCAAACGTACTTTGAGCGTTGGATTATTTTTGATAACTTGTTCAATCGCTTGCCTATTTTTAAGTACTGGATGACTCTCAACAGCTTGAGCAACAATAGGTTGAGCATCGATTACAGTCGGTTTATCCTGCTCCATTTTCTCAAGCAACTGCTCAAGCACAGTTTTTAATTTAGCAATATCTTCTGTAGACGCATAATTGTTTTGAGTGCCAATGTTATCACCTTGGATATTTCCTGTAACACTGCCTGTGATATTGCTAAAGTTAGCACTTGTGAAATCATTGTTATAAGTTTGTGACATATTGAATGTTTGATTAAATGTGTTTACAGAACTGGTTGAAGGAGCGGCGTTGTTTGTTTCCTCATTCAAGATAGAATAACGAATTTCATGGTTATAAAATTTGCACCGCTCTTGAATTTTAGAAATTGCATCGCTTTTATCCCATGATGGTGTTTTTAACTGTAACTCCCATATCTGACACAAAACTTCAGAGCCAGCAATTTTTCCTAACGCCTCTGCGGCACTCCTACGAACAAAGGAATCTTCATCCTGCAAAGCATGAATTAAGGCAGATACCGCTTCTTGGTTGCCGATTTTTCCTAAGGCCTCTGCGGCACTACTACGAACAGAGGAATCTTCATCCTGCAAAGCATTAATTAAGGCAGATACCGCTTCTTGGTTGCCGATTTTTCCTAAGGCCTCTGCGGCACTCCTACGAACAGAGGAATCTTCATCCTGCAAAGCATTAATTAAGGCAGATACCGCTTCTTGGTTGCCGATTTCTCCTAACGCTAGTGCGGCACTCCAACGAACAGAGGAATCTTCATCCTGCAAAGCATTAATTAAGGCAGATACCGCTTCTTGGTTGCCGATTTTTCCTAACGCTTGTGCGGCTCTCCAACGAACATCGGAATCTTCATCCTGCAAAGCATTAATTAAGGCAGATACCGCTTCTTGGTTGCCGATTTTTCCTAACGCTTGTGCGGCTCTCCAACAAACATCGTAATTTTCATCCTGCAAAGCATTAATTAAGGCAGATACCGCTTCTTGGTTGCCGATTTCTCCTAACGCCTCTGCGGCACTCCTACGAACAGAGGAATCTTCATCCTGCAAAGCATTAATTAAGGCAGATACCGCTTCTTGGTTGCCGATTTCTCCTAACGCTTGTGCGGCTCTCCTACGAACAGAGGAATCTTCATCCTGCAAAGCATGAATTAAGGCAGATACCGCTTCTTGGTTGCCGATTTTTCCTAACGCCTCTGCGGCTCTCCTACGAACAGAGGAATCTTCATCCTGCAAAGCATTAATTAAGGCAGATACCGCTTCTTGGTTGCCGATTTCTCCTAACGCTAGTGCGGCTCTCCTACGAACAGAGGAATCTTCATCCTGCAAAGCATTAATTAAGGCAGATACCGCTTCTTGGTTGCCGATTTCTCCTAACGCCTCTGCGGCACTCCAACGAACAAAGGAATCTTCATGCTGCAAAGCATGAATTAAGGCAGATACCGCTTCTTGGTTGCCGATTTTTCCTAACGCCTTTGTGGCTCTCCAACGAACACCGTAATCTTCATGCTGCAAAGCATTAATTAAGGCAGATACCGCTTCTTGGTTGCCGATTTCTCCTAACGCTTGTGCGGCACTCCAACGAACACCGTAATCTTCATCCTGCAAAGCATGAATTAAGGCAGATACCGCTTCTTGGTTGCCGATTTCTCCTAACGCTTGTGCGGCACTCCAACGAACAGAGGAATCTTTATCCTGCAAAGCATTAATTAAGGCAGATACCGCTTCTTTGCCGATTTCTCCTAACGCTTGTGCGGCACTCCAACGAACAGAGGAATCTTTATCCTGCAAAGCATTAATTAAGGCAGATACCGCTTCTTTGCC
>NZ_JBALDA010000088.1:0-10556 GCF_036917535.1 Nostoc sp. | reverse complement strand
GGTTTGAGGAAATCATGTTATGTTGACTATTTTGGGCTTTTTAAAGCTACTCTAACTAATAATGTAAAGTTTTGTATCGATATTCAACATTTCTGGTTCAAGAGCAATCAATTTCAATAGAAACAATAGCAAAAAGATTAGATGTAGATGAATATGAAATCAAGGTAACTTTAGACAAGTGGCGAGAATTTTTACATTTATAATCAATAGGAGCAGAAATCCATTATAGTGTTTATCATGCTAGTTTTCGTGATTGGTTGAGGCAACAAATTGAGTCTAAATTTTGAGTTTTGCATGGTACTAACTCTTTTTTTATAGAGAAAATTTAGGGTAAAAGCAAGCAATATCTTATTAATCAGTAGGAGTAACAAGGAATTATGCCTAAATATGTACTTTGGGGAAGTTACTGCGAAGACGTTCTCGAAAAACGTACCCCCCACCGTCAAGCTCATTTAGACGGATTAGCAAAACAGAAAGAATCCGGTGCACTGATTACCATTGGCCCCACCAAGGATGTCACAAAAGTTTTTGGCATTTACGAAGCCGAAGACGAAGCCACTGTGCGCCAGTTAATTGAAAACGATCCTTACTGGAAAAATGGTATTTGGACTGAATATTCAGTCAAAGAATGGATTCAGGCTTTTTAAATTAAGTTTGGGGCATTGGGCATGGGAGAATTAGCATCAACGTTGAACCTTTAAGCATCAACGTTTAGCTTCTGAGCATCAACGTTGAGCCTCTGAACATGAAATTTCCAGTTTTAACTCTCATTGATCTCTCCCATGCCCCATTCCCAATTTATGAAAATTTGGCAAGTTGATTTTTATCGTCGTCCTTCACAAGATGCGTCTGGACAAATTTTATGGGAGTTGTTGATTTGTGACACAACTCGCAGCTTTCAATATGAAGCCACCTGTCTCCAGTCAGCAGCAAATTCTAATTGGGTTGCGACTCAACTTGAGCTAGCTGCTGGTGAAAAACTGCCAGATGTAATTCAGGTATTTCGTCCGCAGTCTCTAAGCTTAATTGAGGCGGCTGGACGCGATTTAAGTATTAATGTCGAACCTACCCGCCACACCTTGGCGTTAAAGCAGTGGTTAGAAGAAAAGCAATATCCCTTAACGTTGGATAAACCACCCCCAACACCATTACCAGAAAACCTCTGGGGAGAACAATGGCGTTTTGCGACTCTAGCTGCTAGTGATGTAGAAACGAGATTTAGCGATCGCCCCATTCCCATTTTGCACATCCCAGAACATTTCAAACCAATCAATTTGGGTTTAGCATCAACAATCCCTGTTCCTGGTGTCGTAATTTATGGTGGACGGCAATCAATGCGCCTAGCACGGTGGTTGCAGCAAGCCCGTCCTGTAAGCTTGAACTACATTTCTGGCGCACCAGATGGCTTAATATTAGAAGCTAGCTTAGTGGATAGGTGGATTGTTGCCACATTTGAAGATCCAGAAGTTACAACAGCAGCCCAAGCATTTGAACAACGCAAGCAGCAAAGCCGAGGTTTGCATTTTTTGTTAGTTCAACCCGATGATTCTGGTATGACTTATAGCGGCTTTTGGTTATTGCGGGCAGAAAATTGATATTAATTGCCAAAAATATTTGTCTGCTTAATTTTTATAGCTAAAGAAATCGACTAAAGCGATGTCTGACTACAAGGAAATATGTGTCTACGCTTTACTAGTTATATTTAAATATCGGTAGATAACAGGTGAACAATCTCATCTACAATTTCTTCTGGACTCTCAAGCTTGACTAGAAATCGATTAAAACCAGCATTCAAAGCCTTATAGCTTGAGACTTCCCGTGTATAAGAAGTGATAGCGATCGCCGGCAGCTCTCTTATAGATGGACAAGAATGCACTCGAATTTGCTCAATTAACCAATTTCCATCACGATCGGGCAACTTCATGTTGCACAGCAAAATATCAGGATGAAGCGATTCGACCAAATCAAGGGCTGTTTCTGCATCGCTTAAAATCATTACCTCTGCACCTGCTGCTTCCAAAATAAAGGTGAGCAAATCTGCAATTTCTGGCTCATCTTCTACCAGTAAGATAGTGGTTCCAATAAGTTGCTGGAGCGAATTTAACTCAGTTTCTTGATTGATTTTCTGATCCGTTGCCATGCCGTCCTTTTATTGCCTGCTATAGTTTGCTATTTCTATTGCAACGCATGGAGCGGAATAAGTATTCACCCTAAATACACAAACTTGGGGTGAAAAGCCTTATCAATATGAAGAAGTTAATTCACTGATCAATATTGACCGCCCTGTTAGGTGAGCGATCGCCCTAATCAACTCATCTATGTCCACAGGCTTTAATAACCATTGGTCAAACCTTGCTTGCAACTTTGAAAATCGAGCTTCTAACTTTCCAAGTCCTGTAACTGCAATAACGGGAGTGGATTTGTCAAGCCTATCTTCAATTTGCCTGATCTGACGTAGCAGCGAATAACCATCTTCACCAGGCATGGCAATGTCACTAAGTACTAAATCTGGGCGAAGTTCGACAAACGTTGCTAAGGCTTGATGTACTGTGAAAGTTGAATGAACTTCAATTCCATAAAACTCAAGCAAACAAGTCATCCAGGTACAAGAATCGAGGTCATCATCGACCACTAGTACTCGCAATCCTTCCAGCGTAGAAGTGTTGGGAATGGGCATACCAGGAGCCTTACTCTAAGTGAATGTCACAGTATCTAATGAGAATTTAAGAATTAGTGCATTTTTCATAGAAAAATAAGATTTCCATAATTTTACTTAACATTATGCAACGCAATTCTCATAATTTAGCGGCTCGAACAGATGGCGTAGGAATCTAGAGGGATATACGATATGGTTTCTATAAGTAAAGTGTTGTTTTCCGTGATAGTTAAAGTCCAAAGCTTTGCAGTCGTAAATTACTAAGTATTTTGCTGACCCTGATTTAATGATAAAAAACTTAAAATAACTTTTATATCTTTAAATTTCTTAATATTTGCTCTAATATTTTTAGGTTTTGGCGATAACATTGTTTATCAAAACACAATTCAGGAGTTAGTCGTCAGAATAAAGCCATGAATTCTGTATTCTGGATTCTGAATTCTTTTTCAACCTAAAATATGGCATGGTTGCTTGTAAGTAGTATAATTAGTGACGTTACTTGCCAGGACTAGATTCGGGTAGTGTATGTAGGTTATCTGCACGATCAATAAAAACAAAAGAATCTATGCGTGAGATTAGGCCTTGGACTACTACCTTAGTAGTCACAGTATCTATTATTGCAACTTCAATAGGCGTCTACAATCTTGAATTGTTTTTAAACACTGTCTGTTTGATAAATACTATGCCTGCTATCAGTAAACATTGTAAGCCATTGCGCTAACTGGGTGTTTGATAACAGGTGTGCCTTTAAGCCGTGCCAAGTTGCTAAACAGTAGAATTTTGTGAATGATCTGACTAAAATTTTTTAGTCATAGGTAATTGGAGAAAAGCTATTACCCATTACCCATGACTCATTACCGAGGTTCAGCTTGAGTTGAGACTGTTAATACTTGCGGTGGTGTAGCATCCGGGGGATAGAGAAAATCTACTTCTACTAAAGAGCGATCGCCTGGTTTCATCTTTAATAAAACTAACGGTTCTCCTAGTTGACCTCTCTTTTGCACTAAATGCACAAACTCAGTTTGTGGCTGATTTAGCTCATTTTTGTAACGTACCCGTACCGTTCCTCGGAAGAATACTTGAGGATCTGGTGTACTTAGAAAGCGTAACCCTGGTTTGACTAACCGATCTTCCTTGAGTGGTGTTTGTATCGACACACTAACAGTTTGAGGACTTTGAGTATTGTTGTATAGCGGCAACTTGAGATTATATTGAATTCCATAGTTGCCATAAGCGCGATATGCGGTGTCAGGATAGCGCACTAGCATAGGCGCACTTTGAATTTGACCAGTTCCTAATGTACCGCCATGCAGGGTATTTAAAGCGTAGGAAAACACTTGACCAGGCTGGGGAATAGTTAGATACCTAGCTTTAGAATTATCTACTAATAAGGCTCTCCATCGTGAACCACCAACTACTCCCGCAACTCGTCCATAAATTCTTGGCTTGCCAGTTTCTTCTAAGGGAGTAGGAGTTTTATCTCGTGGCCCAGCCAAATCGCCATTATCTAGTAGATTCTGCCATTCTTCTAAAGTAGGCGATCGCTCACTGCCATCAGGATTCTCCCGTGCAAACATCGCTAGGCTAGCTGCATAGACAGTACCATCACTTTGCAGTCGGATCAATGTAGACCGTCCATTCAGGGGTGGTGTCAATCCTTGCACAGGAATTGGTAAATTGAGTAACATCCGACTTTGCTTTGGTGGAATCTCAATTTGGGCAGGGAAAATCTCTTGTCGCACTCCCCTAAGTACATCAGACATGACGCGATCGCCTGGCCCGGCAAAAACTTTACCTAAAAGATTTTGGCTAAAAGATGGTAACTGAATAAATGGTGCATCCGGTTGACTTAAATAACTCGCCGCCTGCAAAATATTTACCTTCACTGGTTCCGAACCAGGGTTATGCAAAATTATCCCTAGATAGAGCGATGTCTCCGACGGGCTACGCCTACGCAAATTCTCTGGTGGTTCAGCTTTTGCAACATGATGGGCAAAAATATCAAGAATCCCCATCAAATTTTCTTGATTGAGAACCGGAACGTGGACAAAAATACAACGTGCTGTAAGTTTATTTTGGCTTAGGTAGTCCAACACTGAATAGTAAAGACCCTCTCTTCGAGACGCTACGCGAACGCAGACAAATTTCCCACAGTCGTGGCTAATTTCAATTGCCGCTGCTCCCGCCACTAATTTTTCTAAATCAACTTCTGTCTGTAAAACAATTTCTTTGCAGCTAGCACCTGCTTCTACACTTAATTGTGTACGACTTGCAGCCATGCCACAACAGATGATGTAATCAGGTTGGATTGCCTTGATTTTTTCCATTACCTGAGTACTGGCAAGTTGCACATCTACAGGTAACTGACGTAAAAAAGTTAAGTCATGCTGTATCAGATCGAGTTTGGTAACTTCAAGTAATAAATCATCAGAAGAATTTGACTGTTGATCTTTTAGCCAAATATCAAAAGAAGTTAATAGAATTCTTTTCTTCATAACAAATATTATTTAGAATAGAAAAACCCTCCATAATAAATTTACAAGGAGCAGGTAAATGCCAGTGATTGCGGTCGTAGACTACGAGATGGGAAATTTGCACTCAGTCTGCAAAGGCTTGGAAAAAGCTGGAGCAACTCCTAATGTTACTTATTCTCCAAAAGAATTAGAGCGGGCAGATGCAATAGTCCTACCGGGAGTAGGAGCATTTGATCCAGCAGTGCAACACCTGCGATCGCGTGGTTTAGAACAACCTATTAAAGAAGCGATCGCATCTGGTAAACCTTTTTTAGGAATTTGTTTAGGATTGCAAATTCTCTTTGAATCAAGTGCAGAAGGTACTCAACCAGGACTAGGAATTATCCAAGGAAAAGTGCGGCGGTTTCGTCTTGAACCTGACATCACTATTCCTCACATGGGTTGGAATCAACTGGAAATCACTCAACCAAAAAGTATTTTGTGGGAGCATTTACCGTCCGATCCTTGGGTGTATTTTGTCCATTCCTACTATGTTGACCCAATAGACCCGCTAATCCGTGCAGCAACTATCACTCACGGTACTCAAACCGTGACAGCCGCGATCGCTCACGAAAACCTCATGGCAGTCCAATTTCACCCCGAAAAATCCTCTAATATCGGATTGCAAATACTGTCTAATTTTGTTGCTCAAGTCCGCGAAAAAATTCCTGCCTAATTATTTTGTCATTTGTCATTTGTCCTTTGTCATTTGTTAATAAATGAAAATGACCATCGACCTTGAATTAATGCCAAAGCCCTATTTGGCCCATGCTCCATGTTTAATGAATAATGAGCCTGAGAATTTACGGCAATCGCCAGCTAAAAACTTTACCAGGAAAAGAAACTAGACCGACTAGTGCGCGAGTAAGAGAGGCAGTTTTTAATATTTGGCAGGGAGAAATTGTAGGTTGTCGCTGGCTAGATTTATGCGCTGGTACTGGTTCAATGGGCGCAGAGGCTTTGTGTAGAGGAGCCAGCCTAGTAGTGGGAATTGAACAATCGAGCCGAGCCTGTGCCACCATCCAACAAAATTGGCAGCAAGTAGCTAATGCCGACCAAGAATTTCGAGTATTGCGGGGAGATATTACGCACCAGTTAAAGACTTTATCAGGTAAGCAATTCGATAGAATCTACTTCGATCCACCTTATGTCAGTGGATTGTACCAGCCAGTATTAGAAGCGATCGCTCATTATCAACTTTTAGATGCTAGCGGTGAAATCGCAGTTGAACACGCTTTACAAAGTTGGATACAGCCAGAGATTCCCGCTTGGGAAATTTGCCGCCAAAAAGTTTACGGCAACACATCACTTACTTTCTACAGAATTATGGAATGAAAAGAATGGGGAGTGGAGAAGAAAATTGCTTCCTTGTCCTCCTTGTCCCCTTGCCTCATTCCACTCAGCACTCAGCTCAACACTAAGCACTGGACATTCCCTCATCCTCCCAGCTGATTGGGGCGCTTGTATTGCTTATATGCAGCGTAAAAAAGTCCGGCGAGAGTGACGAAAACTAGACCAAGGACAATACCTGATAGCAGGGGTTCAACCACTGTAAATCTCCTCTTTGTAATTATTAAATATTCATTGTCTATTTTTGATTTTACCAAATTTCGTATGAATCCTGCGCCCTACAGCCTTTTTGGAGGGCGAATGCCCACAAGAAAATAGTCTTCTGTGCTTGCAGACACAATCAAGAACTTTTAAGCTATGTGTAGGAAATGAAAACTTTTTAGCACACCTAGACTTTTACAGCAAACCTTTTGGATAACCAGATTACCAAACCTGAAATTTTGATTCAGCGGATCGTTTTATTGACGCTAGCTATACTGCTAGGAGTCCCTTTAGGCTTTTTTGGTGTTCAGTTAGTTCAAGCCTCTGATCCATACGTCAAGAGTGTTCTATCCCTAACAGGAAACCCAGTTCAAGGACACGCGATATTTCAAATTAACTGTGCTGGTTGTCATGGCTTAGAAGCAGATGGGCGAGTGGGGCCCAGTTTGCAAGCTGTTTCAAAGCACAAGTCTCGGTATGGGCTGATTCACCAAGTGATTAGTGGCGAAACACCACCAATGCCAAAATTCCAACCTAGTGCTCAAGAAATGGCGGATCTTTTGAACTATTTAGAGTCATTGTAGACCTAAGAATTTTTGGTTGTAGGATACATAAATACCCTTGTGTGAAAAGTCCTCAAAAATATGTACGTTTTTATACTTTTTTTAAGTATACCCCTTAGATGCTCCATAGCGTTCGCGCAGCATCTTGTAGAGAAGTTTTAGAAACATAGGAGCGTCGCCCTCAGCACATCATACCTGCTTGCTCTACTTGAGATAATTCTAAACGCTTAGATGCGAGACACTGGGCGTAGCTTGCTTTCCCGTAGGGGTACGCGGACTCACTAAAGTCCTTGGCGTTTACCCTTATCTACTAAACGCTCTTTCGAGGTTGGGAAAAGAGCCGCGACACTAATACCACTGTGCCTCTACAGAATAATAGAAACCGCAAAACACTCTAGCTGAGTCTGATAAACTTGTCTTCTAAAGTCGTAGTGGCGAGAACTGTCTTTTGTCTTTATCTTCACATCTGCTAGTATTTGCGTAGAATCTTTGATAAAAACTCATATAAACTGTATATTTTTAAGTATGTTAGCAAGTAACTATTTAATTATTGCGAAAGTGAGGTTAGTATATCTAACTCTGTAGAATTAAGG
This sequence comes from Nostoc sp., assembly GCF_036917535.1. Classification (GTDB taxonomy): domain Bacteria; phylum Cyanobacteriota; class Cyanobacteriia; order Cyanobacteriales; family Nostocaceae; genus Nostoc. Next base: position 2,680 of record NZ_JBALDA010000088.1, on the reverse strand, counting down.
TAAAAGTTCCTAAACACTAGGCTAAGGTACAGCTTCTTTAACAGACTAGATATTTTTGAGATGACCGAAAGCTAATGACTGAAGCGATCCAAATCGGTAATCGTACAATTACAGCTAGTGAACTGATTTCTTTACTGGCAAGTTACCAAATGCTGCCACAGTTGCAGCGGGAATTAATCATTGATGAGGCGATAGAGCAAAACTCACGCTCCGCCAAGGTAGTAATAGAGTGTACCCCTGAAGAAGTAGCCCAAGCTAAACAGCAGTTTTACGCTGAAAAACAGTTTAAAAATGAAGAAGACATCCAGGCTTGGATGGCACATCAAGGGCTGACTCCCGATCAACTAGAAGTTATTACGACTCGTAAGCTGAAAATTGAAAAATTCAAGCAAGCCACTTGGGGTAATAAACTGGAATCTTACTTTTTTCAGTCCAAGACAAAACTGGACAAAGTAATTTATTCCTTACTGCGAACCCAGGATGTGGGAATTGCCCAAGAACTCTACTTCAGGATTCAGGCAAAAGAAAACTCTTTTGCTGATTTGGCGCGGGAATACTCACTCGGACCGGAAGCCCAAACTGGTGGCTTGGTAGGCCCGATTGAACTGAATGCACTACATCCGATAATGGTGCAAATGCTCTCTAGCAGTCAACCAGGTCAGATATTGCCTCCTACCCGTATCGCTGAATGGTTTGTGATTTTGCGGTTAGAAAAATTTATTCCAGCACAACTGGATGAATTTATGAAAATGCGCCTATTGAATGAACTTTTTCAAAACTGGCTACAAGAACAGCAAAAGCAAATCATGTCTGCACCAAAAGGGGAAGAGGATACGTGATCGGCAGGCGATAAACCTTTAACCTAAGTATGAGACTCACGTACCATACTTGGCTTCAAAACTGAAGTCAGCGATCAGTCTGTTATAGCAACCGCCAGGTTGGTTAGGACGCTAAACTTAGGACATGCTCCATAGCTTCTGGCAGTGTTTCAAAATACTCTAATTGTTTGCGAATGCGGCTTTTTAGCCACGACCAGCATTTTTCAATCCGATTTAAGTCTGGTGAATAGGGTGGTAAGTACCACACCTCACAGCCTACAGCCCGAACCAGTTGCTCAATGCGTCCGCCTTTATGAAAGGTGGCATTGTCAATCACCAGTTTCTGTCCTGGTCTAAGAGTGGGAATCAAGCACGTTTCTTTCCCTCGTTTCAAATACCTCTCGATTGCAAGCTCCTTCAATCGTGAAGGGTGCTAGCAACTGTTGCTCACAAAGTGCAGCAATCATGTTGACTCGACCTTTTCTGCGACCGGACTTCAGGTCATGAAAGCGCTCTCCTCGAAGACTGTAACCATAACCATAGTCGTCTCGATGATCCATACCTGACTCATCCGCGTAAACAATCTGTTCATTGTTAAGGGTGGCTAGCTGTTCGACAAAGGCTTGGCGTAATTGTTCATCTCTTTGACGGTAGCCGTAGGTCTTTTTTTTCGCGAAAACCCAATCTTCTTCAAGGCACGTGATATTGTGCGTTAGCGTAGCTCGCCGTAGGCATCGCTAATCTCTCCATCCCACAACTGAGCCATCTCCACCTGGGTTTTGTCGCCATAGGTTTCGGCAAAGGCTCGAAACTTCTCCCAGTCAGCGATCTTGTTATTCTTGCTCCGATGCTCACTTACTTTGGCTCGGAAGTCCCCCGTCTGAGCTTTACGTTGCAACCATAAATTAATGGTGTTGCGGCTAATGTTAAAATGTTCGCTGGCTTCACAGCGCTTCATGCCATTGAGTTCGATCGCCTCAATAACTTTTTGGCGCAGGTCGTAGCTGTAGGGTTTGGGCATCACAGAAATAAAACGCAAAAGTGGAAGGGCTTTTCTATTCTATGTCCTAACCTTGATGGCGGCTGCTATATATCATCTCCGGCAAATTACCCATAATTAAGCCGCGATTTCCAGCCACCAGTGAAAATGGGTTAAACCATGTACAAAATCAGTCTGGTCAATAATTTGACGACAACGTTGAATTAAAACTTCTTCAACCTCATCAAGACTTTCAAAACTCAGATTCGCAATTGGTTCATTCGTGAGTGTCCACAAACGCTCAGCTGATTGTAATTCGGGAGAATGAGAAGGTAAAAACTCTTCTGTAAGCCTTGTGGAATTTTGACTTTAGCGCTTTTGTGCCACCCTGCTTGATCAACAACCAAAACTGCCTGTTTTTTCTCACCAATACCAAAATGTTGCGCGAAATCTGCAAGTACTTTGTTAAATAATTAAATATTTAAATAAGGCAGTATCCACGCCTTTTGTCTGACCTGAGTGTGAATGGACAAAACCATAAAGCCACAGCCATTTAAAACGCCTGTTGACATTTGCACTTGGTACAGTCTAACGATAGCACTTTGGAAGAATTATGCAGATAAATGGAGTTAAAAAGTCAGGTAAAAATAAGTCGTTCCGGAATGGGTAAAATAACTGATAACCGCTATATTTTCAAGGCAGGTCTAATTTTTCAATACTAAATTCATTATCAAAACAAAAAAGCCCCAAGCTTATTTCATCGCTTGGGGCTAATAGTTTGTATAATCAAACCTGGCATCGAGCTATTTTTGCGTAGGGCAACCCCTAAACTATCGTGGCCGCAGCAGCGTTTCACCTCTGAGTTCGGGAAGGGTTCAGTGTG
>NZ_JBALDA010000087.1:0-9772 GCF_036917535.1 Nostoc sp. | reverse complement strand
CCGGATTTGGTTTTGACTGGACCACGGGTGGGTGCTTTGGTGAAGAAGTTGCATTTGCCTTATGTGAATGGTCATGGCTACCACAATGGTCCTTACATGGGTTTTGAAGGTGCGGTGAATATGGCGCGTGATATGTACAATGCCATTTATTCGCCTCTGATGAAACTTGCCAAAGATGATATCCGTGGTCAGCAAAATCTGCCAAGTACCAATGGTAATGGCAACGGTAAAGCAACCAAAGAGGTATCTGAGGAAGTCGTTTCTTTAATTCAACAGCAAGTTAAGGAAGCCACTTCAAAGGTCAAACAGCCAGCTAAGGAAGTTGTGCCACAGGTTCAACCACAAGCTAAGGAAGTTGCACCACAGGTTCAACCACAAGCTAAGGAAGTTGCACCACAGGTTCAACCACAAGCTAAGGAAGTTGCGCCACAGGTTCAACCACAAGCTAAGGAAGTTGCGCCACAGGTTCAACCACAAGCTAAGGAAGTTGCGCCACAGGTTCAACCACAAGCTAAGGAAGTTGCACCACAAGTTCAACCACAAGCTAAGGAAGTTGCGCCACAAGTTCAACCACAAGCTAAGGAAGTTGCACCACAAGTTCAACCACAAGCTAAGGAAGTTGCACCACAAGTTCAACCACAAGCTAAGGAAGTTGCACCACAAGTTCAAGTGCAAGCTAAGGAAATCGCGTCATACATTCAAGAGCGAGCTGCGGAAGTCACAAAATTAATTCAAGAACGTTGTTTGTGGCAGTTTCACTCGCGTGCATGGGATCGGGAAGAAAACATCAATGGTGTTCTCAATATGGCCGCCCAAATCTTGACTGGAGAAAAGGTGGTTCTAGAAACCTTGATTGACAGAAGTTATTATGCAGATGCGAAGATCCTCGCAGCTGACCTGGAAATTAGGTTTTCATGGTTAAATAGCATGGAGAACTCGCAAAAGAAGGCAGTATTGGAGTCTGTTAAGGCAATGCTGGTCGATATTGTAATAACCAAGTCGAAGAATGGTGAATTGCATTATTCGCTTTATTAAAGCAATTAGATCGGTAATTCAACCTCTGGGTGACGCTCTTAGCGTCTCCCTTTCTCCCCTTCGTAAGAAGCTAGTGTTAAGGGAGAAGACCAGACTACCTCACTAAACGAACGGCGTTGTTGAATTGAAGTATGAATTAGAGTCTTGTCATCCTGTTAGTGTTTGTGCAGAAATTTTCTTACAGAATAGAGACTTACAGAGTAGAGAGCGATGTCACTGACGGGTTACACCAAAAGCATTCCCAACAAGCGTAGTGTCCGCGTACCGTCTGACTACAGAAGCATCTCATCTAGCTTTCAAGATTTTGAAGAAATTCAATTTTACTTTTCTTCTGTAATCAATGCTATGGGTAGCTTGCTTCTTGGTTGGATGCAGCGTTAGCGTTAGCGATCGCCGCAGGCATCGCTCCACTTTTTTAAGCTCAAAAAGACACTTCATATCTTCGTTCAGCAACGCTAAACAAAATCACGCAATTTTTTACCACATAGGAGTCAAGAGAATGTCTGTAGTTGTAAAACAGAAAGAACGTAAGGGAATCATCAATCCTATATTTACCTGTCAGCCTGCTGGAGCTGAGTACGCTGCAATTGGAGTAAAAGATTGTATTCCTCTGGTGCATGGAGGACAAGGGTGTAGTATGTTCGTTCGTCTGCTGTTTGCCCAGCATTTGAAGGAAAATTTTGACATTGCTTCTTCTTCACTCCATGAAAATAGCGCTGTCCTTGGAGGACAGCCACGTATTGAGGAAGCCGTACACACCTTAGTCGCACGATATCCCGATTTACGGATTATTCCAATTATTACGACTTGTTCAACTGAGACAATTGGGGATGATATCGAAGGAACCATTAACAAGCTCAACGGTCAGTTAAAGGTGGCCTATCCCGATCGCAAGATTGTTCTTGTTCCCGTGCATACCCCCAGTTACAAAGGTAGCCAGGTCAGTGGCTATAATGTCGGCATACATGCAATCATTTCTAGTCTGGCAAAAAAAGGCGAACCAACTGGCAAGTTGAACCTCATTACTGGGTGGCTTAACCCTGGAGATGTCACGGAAATCAAGCGCATCTTAAAAGATATGGATGTTCCAGCAAACATCTTAGTGGATACAGAATCTTTTGATGCGCCTACCATGCCCGATAAGACAAGTTTTGCCTTTGGGAATTCAACCATTGAAGAAATTGCTGATTCTGCTAATGCGTTGGGAACTATTGCTTTATGCAAATATGAAGGAGGCAGCGCAGCCGAATTCTTAGAAGAGAAGTTTAAGGTTCCTGCAATCATTGGCCCGACACCAATTGGCATCAAAAACACTGACGTCTGGCTGCAAAATATCCAGAAACTGACTGGCAAACCAATACCAGAATCTTTAGTCAGAGAACGTGGAAAGGCTATCGATGCGATCGCCGACCTCGCCCATATGTTCTTTGCTAACAAGAAGGTAGCTATTTACGGAGATCCCGATCTGGTAATTGGTTTAGCAGAGTTCTGCTTGGAATGTGAGTTAGAGCCAGCGCTATTGTTATTAGGGGATGATAACAAGGCTTGTGCAAAAGATCCAAGAATTGCTGCTTTGGAGAAAAACTCACCCACCGACATCGAAGTTATCTGGAATGCAGACCTCTGGGAATTGGAGCGCCGCATTCAAGATAAATCCCTCGAAATCGACTTGATTCTAGGTCATTCCAAAGGTCGATATATTTCTATCGATCACAAGATTCCAATGGTTCGGGTTGGTTTCCCCAGCTTTGACCGTGCAGGTCTGTGGAAATATCCTGTGATTGGCTATAAAGGAGCAGAATGGCTAGCAGACACCATTGCTAATACCATGTTTGCAGATATGGAGAACAAGCACGAGCGCGAATGGATCTTAAACGTTTGGTAAGAGAGTGATGTATATGGGGGATGGGGCGTTGCAGAACAGGGGGATGAATTTAGGCAGGCTCTTAAGGCAGGGGGTGCTCTTGGAGCAGGGGGAGAAATTTTATAACTTGCTAAATCATCCCTCAATTCAGCAATGCCGGGAGATGGCATCTATCCACAGTGATATTTCTGTCGTTCACCCCAACTCTCTCGCCAAATCATGAGATGGTGTTTCCATCTAGAATTTTTACGATACTCAGCAATTCTATATCAATTGTAGACCAGGCAGCACCCGTTTAACTGATTAGTTTCAGAGGGCGGCTCAGTCGCCTGGTTTACGACTCACAGGGTATTGCTACAGAAGCTATTGAAAGACTGGAGAGCGATCATGACTGCAACAAGTATAGATAAGAATGTCGTATTTTACGGAAATTTGAGCGAACTGTATCGCTTGGCAAAAGAGGGTAAAATTAAGACCACTTTACAAGGTAGTCATACCCGCCCCTGTAAATTTTGGACTGCAACGAAGATTTTAAGTGGGATTAAAAATGCGATCGTCATTTCTCACGGGCCCAGTGGCTGTGCTTATGGAGTTAAGCGGGCATACAAGCTGACTAATAGCCGCAATAGTGGTTCCCCTTATGAACCCGTGGTGACTACGAACATGAGTGAGAAAGCGGTAATTTTTGGTGGAGAAAAAGAATTAAAAGGCGCGATTCGAGAAGTAGATGAAAAATACCATCCCGATGCGATCGTTGTTGCCACTAGTTGTGCGTCTGGTATTATTGGGGACTGTGTTGATGACGTCGTGAATAAAGCTCGCACCGAAATCGACGCTGAGATCATGACGATACATTGTGAAGGATTCGCCGGAGAGTATCGCAGTGGATTTGATATCGTATTTCGGCAAATCGTAGACTTTATGGAGCCGCCAACTCCAGAACGGAAGGCACAACTAGCTGATGCTGTCAATATTGTGGGCGCAAAGATGGGCCCTGAAAGAACAGAAGTCGAAACTGATGTTAAAGAACTGGTGCGATTGATAGAAGGAATGGGGGCACGAGTCCACAGTGTCATCGCTGGTGATTGTACTTTAGAAGAACTCAAGCAAGCACCAAGTGCGGCAGTCAACTGTACTTTATGTTTGGATCTTGGCTATACCATCGGCAAAGCCATGTCAGACAAGTTTGGTACTCCGCTAAATTCTACTATCCTTCCCTATGGAATCGCTGCTACAGAAAAATGGCTCGAAGGGGCGGCAAAATATTTAGGCATGGAAGAACAAGCGGCTGCCCTAATGGAAAAGGAATATGCCGCAATTAAGACTGAATTTGAAGCAGCTAAGGGTTATATAGAAGGGAAGTTAGCGATTATCGAAGGACATGATGCTATCAAGTGCTTATCCCTTGCTCACATGTTGGATCGTGATTTTGGGATGCGTGTAGTAATCTATAATTTCCATCCCTGGAGTACAGAAGCACGAGAAACCAGTGTAGACTACCTGTTGGAAACAGGGTTAGACCCGGAAATATTGATTACGAAAGGGACGCTGGCCTTTGGCAAGTACGAGTCCATGAAACAAACAGAAGATGAATTACTGGATTTCATTGGTGGTCTTGATGCAGAATCGGTAGTTTATTTTGGTTCTTCCTTGAGTTTCCCCCATATTCCCGTAGTCGATTTAAATGCTATCTTAAATCGTCCCAGATTTGGATATCGCGGAGCCTTAAAGGTCGCAAGGTGTATTGAAACAGCACTCCAATATGGCTTTAGACCTCGGAGTGCTTTAACCAAGCAAATGGTATTCCCTAAAGATTCCGGGTTAGCATCTACTCAATCACTAAGCGGAAAATTAGCTCAAGACATGCCTGATTGTACCGTATATGCAGAGAAGAGACGGGGAAAATGTATGAACGAGTAATAAATGAAATGTGACTTTGCTAAATAAAAGTATGGATTTGTCTCACGCAGAGGCGCAGCCAAATGATCTAGGCTTCTTCTTTCTTTGTGTCCTTTGCGTTCTTCTCTACGAGACGCTGCGCGAATGCGGTTCGTTCCTCATATAGTTTGAGTTTGGCGTATCTTTATACCGAATTGGTACTAAGCCAAAAACGTCAAGGCAGAAGTCGCTACAGGCTACGCGAAATACAGAAACGTCAAGGCAGAAGTCGCTACAGGCTGCGCGAAACACGGAAACGTTAAGCCAGAAGCCGTTACAGGCTGCGCGAAACACAAAAACGTCAAAGCAGAAGTTGCTACAGGGACAACAGAAGCCGTTGCAGGCTGCGCGAAACACGGAAATGTTAGGCAAAATTCGCTACAGGCTGCGTGAAATGCATTTACCATAGTCAAGCCTTATAAAAACAGGAGGAAAAAATGTCTGCTGAAACAACTTTTGACAATTGTAACCATAGTAAAGACCCAGTAGTTGGCTGTGCCCTTGAAGGTATTGCAACTACAGTTGCTGGTATTAAAGATGTCAGTATTGTGATTCAGTCTCCACAGGGTTGCGCGTCCACTGTCGCAGCTGGATATGATGCTCATGAGGTTGATTTCACCAAGCGGAAAGTAGGTTGTACTCGTCTTTTTGAGTCAGACATTGTGATGGGAGCGTCTGAGAAACTCAAAGGGATGATTAAAGAAGCGGATCAATCTTTTGATTCTAAGGTTATGTTTGTCGTTGGAACTTGCGCGGCAGACATTATTGGTGAAGATATTGCGGGATTATGCAATCAGCTTCAGCCAGATATCAAAGCTAAACTCGTTCCTTTACTTGCTGGTGGGTTTCGGGGCAATGCTTATGATGGCTTGGAGATGGGTTTGGAGGCTTTACTTCCTTTTATCAAAAAAAGGCAGACCAAGAGAAGGGGGAGAAAGCCAAGGATTGTAAATATCATTGCGCCACAGGCAAATCTGAATCCAACTTGGTGGGCTGATTTAGAATGGGTAAAGCAGACGTTAAAGTCTTTAAGAATTAAAGTGCAGACGGTATTTTCTCATAATACCTCTTTTGAAGAACTAGAACAAGCTGGTGAAGCAACCGCCAATATTGTTCTCAGTCATGATGTTGGGTATAAGTTTGCTCGGAAAATGCAACAGACTCATGACATCCCGTTTATCCTCAATGATATACCTTTACCAATAGGTGTAAACAACACTAATCGGTGGTTGAAGGCATTGGCGGCACATTTTAAGATAGATGAAAAAGTGGAGCCAATCATCAAACAAGGCGAAGAAATGGTCGTAGATACACTTCGCAAACGAGCATTGATGATTATTCCCCGATATCGTAACTGTAGAATTGCCGTATCTGCGGATGGGACGCTTGGTATTGGACTAGTCAGAATGCTTTTTGAAGAATTGGAGATGATTCCAGAAATCTTATTATTTCGCTCGGCGATGCCTGATTCTCGTTCAATTTTGGAGCGAGAACTGTACAGCCTCGGTCTTACTTCCCATATAGTATTTTCGGCAGATGGCTATCAGGTAAAACAGACCTTAGAAGAGTTTGATGTTGATGCTGTGATTGGCTCGGCATGGGAAAAATACATGGCAGAGGAGTTGGGAATCAAAATTGCTTTTGATGTATTTAGCCCCACTAACAGAGAAACTTACGTTGACAAGCCATATTTTGGCTATGAAGGCATGATCAATATCATGGAGGTGATTGCTAACGATTGGGATAGAGCCTTTCGTTCCAAAGAGATTCATTGGACATAGAAAAGTATTGTGTCAAGAATGTTTTGATATTCTGATGCAGAGTTATCAAGAAGTATTGTGCTACACCTCTTTTCTAGAGCAACGGCAGTCCCAACAACGGGAAGTAACTGCCGTTAGCAAAGCGGTAGTTTATTTTGGAATATGATTGTAAGTAGAACGAGTGGAAAAATCAAACTATATTAATAAAAGTAAAGTAGGCTAAAATCCTCTTTCCTCCTATTTTCTGCCTCTTCCTGATGATAAATATTCACATCGATTTACTTAGAACGCTCGTTAATTTTACCGAGTATTTGATTACATTTTTTTTGTTGTTTGTCAATCGCAGCTGCTGATTACTTATAAACTGTACTGTTTCTGGATTAATAGTTATTTTATAGGTACTTTCATTACTGTTAATCTATACAGTGATAGTAGTTCGTTGTTGTTTAGCCATCTTTTATAACTGATTCCAATTGTTGAGACAGCAAATGTGTGTCTTTAAATGTTGAGGCAGGCAAGTAGACTGTGAATTGAGTACCTCTGCCTATTTGACTGTAAACATTGACAAAACCACCGTGATTCTTAATAATACCCAATGCTGTAGAAAGTCCTAAACCTGTACCTTTACCTACCTCTTTAGTGGTAAAAAATGGTTCAAAAATCCTTTGTTGGACTTCTGACGACATCCCCATACCAGTATCCGTCACAACGATCGCAATATAAGAACCCACTTTCGCATCAATATTTATCTGAGCCGAATGTTCGCCAATCACCAGATTTTCCGCCGCAATCCTTAAAATGCCACTATTGGGCATAGCGTCGCGGGCGTTGATTACTAAGTTTATCAATACTTGATGTAGTTGAGTTATGTCTCCACGAACGTACCAGAGATTTTTAGGGATATCTATCTGGCAAACAATGGATTTAGGAAATGTTTGAGCGATAATTTGCTCAATCTCTGCCATCAAAGGCTGAATTTGCACAATTGTCCGTTTATCTTCAATACCCCGTGCAAAGGATAACACTTGTTTGAGCAAATTAGCACCGCGTTTGACATTATTTTCTAAAGTTTGCAGTATTTGCTGACTCTGCGAATCGGGCAATTTCTTCTGCAACAGTTGAACTGACATTAAAATTGGCGATAGGATGTTGTTGAGGTCATGAGCAATACCGCCAGCTAAAGTACCAATACTCTCCAAACGTTGCGATCGCAGAAGTTGAGCTTCTAGTTGTTTCTGCTGCGTGATCTCAGTATTCACACTCAAAATGGATTTGGGTTGTCCATTATCATCTCGGATCAGTGTCCACCGACTTTCAACGATAATTACTTTGCCTTCCCTTGTCAGTTGATGCAACTCTCCCCGCCACTCACCTGTATTTATCACCCTCAAGTAAGCATCTTCTAGCTGTGGTGAAATCTCTTTATATAAAAGTTGTAAAACATTCTTCCCTACAACTTCCTCAGCCTTCCAGCCGTATAGACTTTGGGCACCTTTATTCCAGAATATGATTTGGTTGTGGATATTTCGCACCAGAATTGCATCAGTTGATACATCTAACAGCGCTGCTTGTTCGCGAATTTTCTGTTCTGCCTGTTTTTGCTGAGTTATATCTCGCGTCAGTGCCAAATGCATGAACGTGTCATCAAATTCGTTACGCAGTGGTACGGCATGAGTTTCTATGTAGCGGCGAGTGCCTTTAAATCCTACGATTTCAAACTCCAAAGTCCCTTTATTACCTTGACAGACATTTTTATGCAAGTTGGCAAAGGCGGCTTTATACTCTGGCACAATTACAGCATCAACTGGTTTACCAATCAAGATATCAGCAGTTTCTACTTCCATCATTGCCAACCCTTCTGCATTAATTTCTAAAAGGGTGCCATCTCTGGCAATTAGCTGGATGCATTCTGGTTCTGCATCTATCATGGCTCGTAAACGATTTTCGCTTTGACGTAGGGCCAGTTCTGTCTGCTGAAGTTGCCTGATATAACGCCACAACAAATCATACAGCAGCACCACCAGCACCAAATCCACAATCGCAGCGATAAAAAATGTCACTATCGCCTTATGGGAATTTGCTTGTGACTGCTGCATTTCTTGCCATAATAAATTTTTTTCTGCATTCAAAGAGTCGTTAATCAGTTGTTGAATCTCTTTGCCAACTTGCTTGTCATTATCAGATAATATTTGCTGCCGAACTGCTTCTAATCCCTGGTTTTTTTTAAGGTAAATTTCTTGTTGTAAAATGTTGAGCCTGTTGGTAATTTTCGGCTCCAGAAAAGCGATCCAATGCTGCTTTTGACGGTTATTAGCAGTGAAATTTTTGAGAATCTGAATATTGCTATTTGTTTGTTGTTCGGCTGCAAGATAAGTTTGGAAATCATCTGCATCTGCTGTAATTAAATAACTACGTTGTGCAGTTTCAGTATCTTTGAGTGTAGATTGGATACTTTCAATTTGGGTAATAACTTTATAGGAGTATGTTAGCCATTGCTGGTTGTGAATCAGCTTCACAGTGTTGCTATACGAAACTACAGCATTAGTAAATACAACTGCCAATGCTAGGACGAATATTGTTTTCAGCTTTTGGACTCGATACCACTTTTTGCTCATGCGATCGCCCTTTCTGCCGCAGATGTCCTCCATCAGTTAAAATTAAAAATTAAAAACAAACACTGAGAATATTTTAAGGATTTCAAGAATACGGGTAGCAAAATACAATCTGTTATGGTTGTAAATCTCTGGATTATTAGATATGATAATTTATACATAATACTTACAAATAAATCCGCTCATTTTTAATATAAATTCATTTTTTGCTGTAGTGTTGCCAATACAGTTCGGATTGAATAATTTGCCTATCTATGATATTTGCAGAGACGTTACAATGCAACATCTCTGATTGGGAATTTTAATTAACCCCAGACTATCCGTAAATCCAAAACAAAACCAGGTAATATATCTTCTTCAGACAAGCTAGTGGGAGACTCTAATACTTCTTTTGGTTGTCCTTGTCTATAAATTTCGACGCGACGTGTTTTTCGATCAATTAACCAACCAAGTCGCACTTTTGCATCCATAGAGTTGTCGGGAAATAAAAGATAAGTGAGGCAATGCTGGTCTTGTAATTGGGATTTTCTTAAGCAGCCATCAAGTAGAAGTTCCATAATCCT
>NZ_JBALDA010000086.1:0-2500 GCF_036917535.1 Nostoc sp. | reverse complement strand
GAATCTCTTTATTGATTTCTTTTCCTCCAGCTACTAAGATGTTTCAATTGGCTGGGTTGGCTCTTGACTGCCTATATATTCAGCAGCTAGTATTTCGGGTTGCCCCATTCGGAAATCTCCGGCTCAATGTTTGCTTCCAACTCCCCGGAGCATATCGTCGGTAACCACGTCCTTCGTCGCCTCTGTGTGCCTAGGTATCCACCGTTAGCCCTTATTCGCTTGACCAATCTCTTGTTTTGGTCTTTTTTTGCATTCACTACAACATCCATACAGAATGTCTGTGTCTGCCTGCTAATTTCGCGTTACTATGCAGTTTTCAAGGTTCTGGCTGAGATAATTCTCAGCAGTCTGACTCTATTTAACTAAGTCATGTTAACTAAGTCATGTTGCTGATTTCTCAAAGGTTTTTCTCTAAAGCTTTTCGCCATCAGGTGGAGGTTAGCGGACTTGAACCGCTGACATCCTGCTTGCAAAGCAGGCGCTCTACCAACTGAGCTAAACCCCCGGATACAATTCCAAATTCAAAATGCAAAATTCAAAAATAACTTCTTAATTTTGAATTTTGAATTCATAATTTTGAATTGACTTCAGGTGGGCCATCCTGGACTCGAACCAGGGACCTCACCCTTATCAGGGGTGCGCTCTAACCACCTGAGCTAATAGCCCATATCGAACCAAATCATAGTTTGAAAGCTTTCTACATTATTATTTGCAAATGTCTGCGACCGACCTTAGGATGACTTCAAGTCAATGTTTTTACATTTTTTGTGTCTTGAGTCTTTTGACTTTTGACTTTTAACTTTTGACTTGAGTTGGGTCTCCTTTAAAGGAGGTGATCCAGCCACACCTTCCGGTACGGCTACCTTGTTACGACTTCACCCCAGTCACCAGTCCTGCCTTAGGCATCCTCCTCCCTTGCGGGTTTGAGTAATGACTTCGGGCACTACCAGCTTCCATGGTGTGACGGGCGGTGTGTACAAGGCCCGGGAACGAATTCACTGCAGTATGCTGACCTGCAATTACTAGCGATTCCGACTTCACGCAGGCGAGTTGCAGCCTGCGATCTGAACTGAGCTTTGGTTTATGGGATTTGCTTGCTATCGCTAGCTTGCTGCCCTCTGTCCAAAGCATTGTAGTACGTGTGTAGCCCAAGGCGTAAGGGGCATGCTGACTTGACGTCATCCCCACCTTCCTCCGGTTTGTCACCGGCAGTCTCTCTAGAGTGCCCAACTGAATGCTGGCAACTAAAAACGAGGGTTGCGCTCGTTGCGGGACTTAACCCAACATCTCACGACACGAGCTGACGACAGCCATGCACCACCTGTGTTCGCGCTCCCGAAGGCACTCTCAACTTTCATCAAGATTCGCGACATGTCAAGCCTTGGTAAGGTTCTTCGCGTTGCATCGAATTAAACCACATACTCCACCGCTTGTGCGGGCCCCCGTCAATTCCTTTGAGTTTCACCGTTGCCGGCGTACTCCCCAGGCGGGATACTTAACGCGTTAGCTACGGCACGGCTCGGGTCGATACAAGCCACGCCTAGTATCCATCGTTTACGGCTAGGACTACTGGGGTATCTAATCCCATTCGCTCCCCTAGCTTTCGTCCCTCAGTGTCAGTTACGGCCTAGCAGAGCGCCTTCGCCACTGGTGTTCTTCCTGATCTCTACGCATTTCACCGCTACACCAGGAATTCCCTCTGCCCCGAACGTACTCTAGCTATGTAGTTTCCACTGCTTGTATCTAGTTGAGCTAGACTCTTTAACAGCAGACTTTCATTGCCACCTGCGGACGCTTTACGCCCAATCATTCCGGATAACGCTTGCATCCTCCGTATTACCGCGGCTGCTGGCACGGAGTTAGCCGATGCTTATTCCTCAGGTACCGTCATTTTTTTCTTCCCTGAGAAAAGAGGTTTACGACCCAAGAGCCTTCCTCCCTCACGCGGTATTGCTCCGTCAGGCTTTCGCCCATTGCGGAAAATTCCCCACTGCTGCCTCCCGTAGGAGTCTGGGCCGTGTCTCAGTCCCAGTGTGGCTGATCGTCCTCTCAGACCAGCTACTGATCGTCGCCTTGGGAGTCCATTACACTTCCAACTAGCTAATCAGACGCGAGCTCATCTTCAGGCAGTTAACCTTTCACCCAAGGGCACATCCGGTATTAGCCACCGTTTCCAGTGGTTGTCCCAGACCTGAAGCCAGATTCTCACGCGTTACTCACCCGTCCGCCACTGTGTCCGAAGACACCGTTCGACTTGCATGTGTTAAGCATACCGCCAGCGTTCATCCTGAGCCAGGATCAAACTCTCCGTTTTGAAGCGTTTGTGCTCAATAAATAGCTGCTCTTTTTTAACTTCAGCTTAGTTATTTTTATTTGTTTGCTTGACGCAATCCACTTGCTGTATAATCGCTTTCAAACTATAATATTTTCAAGGTTCGGTGTCTTGAAAAGCGTCGCTTTTTCGCGCTCCGTTTCAAGCACTTATTCAATATAGCGAACC
>NZ_JBALDA010000085.1:0-23969 GCF_036917535.1 Nostoc sp. | reverse complement strand
GTTGTACTTACCGTTTAATGGAACGATACACGGAAGCTCTACAAGACTTTAACTGTGTCATTGAACTTGACCCTAAATATGCTTGGGCGATCACAAGTCGTGGTGAAACTTACCGCTTAATGAAGCAATACACCGAAGCTCTACAAGACTTTAACCGTGCTATTGAACTTGACCCCAAGCTTGACTGGGCGATCGCAAGTCGCGGTCAAACTTACCGCTCAATGAAGCAATACACCGAAGCTCTACAAGACTTTAACCGTGCCATTGAACTTGACCCCAAGCTTGACTGGGCGATCGCAAGTCGCGGTGAAACTTACCGCTCAATGAAGCAATACACCGAAGCTCTACAAGACTTTAACCGTGCCATTGAACTTGACCCTAAATATACCTGGGCGATCGCAAGTCGCGGTGAAACTTACTGCTTAATGAAGCGATACACCGAAGCTCTACAAGATTTTGACTGTGCAATTGAACTTGACCCCAAAGATGCCTGGGCGATCGCACATCGCGGTGAAACTTACTTGATGCTAAAGCTATACAATGAAGCTCTTGCAGATTTCAACCATGCTATTGAATTAGATTCTAATGATGATTGGTATTTGTACAATCGCGCTTTAGCCTACCTAGCCCTTAACCAACCAGACAAAGCACGAACTGACCTAGTGCTTGCCATCAAGCTTGTTAAGCAGAATTACGAAAAAGATACTAAAGACTGGCGTAATGCCTTTAATTTAGCTCTTTACTGCTTGGCTGCTAATTATACTCAACCAGCAGAGCGATTATATCACTATGCCTTATCTAAAGGTGCTTCCTCAGAATCTATTCGTGAAGCTATCCAAGACCTAAATGACTTTTTAGCTGTCTTCTCTAACCATCTGCAAGCTACATCCATGCGACAGTTGTTGCAGTCTTCTCTAACTGAGGTTGTGTAATTTTCACTAGAAATTGTGAAGCGATACCTGGGTTAGGCTACCCCTACAGTCTTCCATTAGAAGGGCATAGTCCTTAGACCTCTTGCATAAATGCTTAAATTGCCATGTTGAACGGAGTGAAACATCTGATAAGATTCTTCTCTCCACTGCGTTCTGCTCAGAATGACATTCCTAATTTTTTGACTTTTGCAAGAGGTCTCTTGACTAACTGGCATTTGTCGCCAATTTACCAAGACGCTTCAATACACGCAAAACTGTATACAACTTATTCCCTGGATTGAAGATGTAAAATAAGCGAGACAAGGCATACTTTGGTATATCTTCTTTAACCAACTTCAGAAAAATAAAACCACCGCCATTGGTAATTAGTCCGTATATTGGTTTATCCGTGTTAGATATTGCCAACGTATAAGCTAGCAGTTGTGCTTTACCAACTTCTACAGAAAAAGCTGCTTGTTTGGACTCTATAACTATTACTACTAGCTGTTCAAATAAAATTAAGACATCAATCTGCCCTTTGACCGTTACGCCTTCATCGTCAGCAGTAACTTCTACAGACTTTTCAGATTTGACATGAAAAGGCGATAAATAAAAGTCTGCTAAATCTAGTAAGGGAGACAGCACCACCATCTTAACGGTGTTTTCTAGCAAAGGAGAGTACTTTAGTAAATTGGCGTAACTTGCCTTAACTCGGTCGAGTTGTTGTTTTTCCGTGTCGGTTATTTCTGGTAATTTATCTTGCCACTCTCTAAAAAATTGCTCATCCTCAACCAATTGCAGTCCAAAACTGTTCTCTAAGTCAAGTAGGGTAATTTCTTTAGCTTGTATTGTTTGAACCATAATCCCAAAATACTTTAGTAAATCGTCGTGAAAGTCAATGTACTTTTAGGCGAAACTAGAGATGCTAACAGAAAAAGTAAAACCACGCTTGGACGATTAACAATGAAATCAACAGACGAAAGAGAACAGTTAATTAAAGATATTAACGTACTGTTACATCAAGCTTATGACAGTACTTTAGATGAAATTTATGCAGTCTTAAAAAGAATCGATGATGTAGAGGACGAAGAAGACTTAAAAGCCATTAAAGAAACTAGGGAAGATATACGCATCAATGGTACTGTGTCTTGGGATGAAATTCAAAACGAAATCAAAAATGAAATAAACAAAAATGTTGCGTGAGTTACGAAGTTAAATTTTCAAAGGTTGCGAAAAAGCAGTTTCGGAAACTACCTCTAGACGTACAAGAGCGCATAAAAATATAAGCGATCGCAATTCTGTATCCCTACGATATCAGCCAGGTAAAAATGGGATTTGTCTAAATCCACTCAAATCCCTGTGTAGCTAGAAATTCTTTAGCTGGTTCCAAAATATTTTTGTTTAAAATCAGGGTGATTTTTGGAGAACTAAGATACAAACGAAAATGCTTAATACTAAATAGTTGGTTAGCAGGTTCAATTTTCCTAATGGCACTCCAGGGAATCAACAACGGCGTAAGTCCAAAACTAAACAATGGGAAAATACTCAGATAAATCCCTTGAGGATTTGTACCAACATTTAAAGTTCCTTTGTAGTTTATCAACCCCACACAACCGCTTTGCATTCGGGAGAAGTTTTGTGGCGCCGCTTCTTTCGTGCGGTAGAGTTTAGCAAGGCGATTCCAATCATGACAAAATGCAAAAATCGTGACTATCATGCCAAGCATAAAAGAAACGATGTGTATCCAATCAGGGTTATGTAGCATTGGTTTTTAAGTCATTGATGATTGATGCTTCCACTGTAAGCGATATCTAACGACAAGCTTCAGTGCATCTACGTATTCATCAATCAACCACATTCCCTTGAATTTTTCCAATTTATGGGAGCATCGCAGTTAAGAATTGTTCAATAGAAACCCTATTCATTCAAAAAACTGGCCTTAATTAAAGCCAGTTTTTTGATTTTATTGCAAACTTCTAGCGGACTTAGGGCCGAGTATTAACGGAACACACTTGAGAAGATATTATTAAGCTTTCTCACGAAAATGTCAAGATTTTATGAATTATTTCCCCAAAGTTTGCCATTATATATCGCAATTTCCCTTAAATTCTCAGGCTGTGCTGATAAACTCTTGTCCCCAAAATGCTGATTCATCAAGGCTGGAACCTGTGCAGCTTGAATTTGGCTATGGCGTGTTTTATCTGGCATAACTAAATTCGGCCCAGCTTTACAGTTCTTCATACAACCAGTGCCCTTGATTGTAACTTGGTCTTCTAAACCGCGATCGCTTAGAGCCGCCTCCAACGCTTGACAAACTGCTTTACCACCACGTTTCATACAATCAGACTTTTGACACACCAAAATCGTGGCCTTAGTCTTAGCTGGTTTTACCTTGACATTATCAATAGATGGGGGTTCGTGTGGTGCAGCGATGGTTTGAACTGCCGCTATTTCAGAACGTGCCGCCATCACACGTTCAGCTTTCAGCGTAACTTTGTCTTTTTTTATATCGTATTCTTTATAACCAACAACTTGTAGCCAAGTACCTGCTGGTAGCCGCAAGTCAAAAGCAGCCCGTAAATGTTTAGCGAGTTTAACGTAGTATTCACCCTCATGAGTGGCCAGCAGTAAACCTTTCAGCTTATAGCCATCTTTAATAACAAAATCTATAAATCTGCCCTCAAGGCAAAATTCTGAGACTTCCATCTTGTGAGATCCACCCATTTTTTAACCTCCTTTTAATTAATACAAGCTATCGAGCGAGATATTTTTAGCAGCTAAAGATTAGAACTGTTGGTAGCGACTTTTCCAGCAACACTCAAGAGTCCAAATCTGGTCTTGACGAGAGGCTGTAAATCGCCGTACTACACTCCAAAGTTGAACAGCCGCAGTCGGATTGCTAATTTCAACTTTTAATGGCTGGTTAGCGGCACAACTACAGGGAATGTTTAACTCCTCTAAGCGTTGATAAACTTGCCAGCGGTCTACCCAATTCACCTCTACAAGGTGGTTTATTTCTATTTCTGAACTATACGATTTCAAGAGAATTGCCCTCAAAGTGCAACAAATTTGCAGTAACTACCACCATTTAACTCCCTGCTTTTTGAAAGTCTAAGTAGTCTGGTTTCTTTAAACCAGCATACCTTAAGTGCAAACAATTCTCATTAATTTTGGAAAAAAAAATAAAATTTTTGCAATCATACCATAAAGGAGATGACGAAGAGTATTAGGACAAGGAGGTATTTACTCCCCCGTCTCTCCTAACTCCCTTGGTAAGATTGCACACTTAAGTATTTATGTCAATACTAATGAGAAATATATACAACTTGATCAGCGTACCATAATCCAGCAAACGATAAACTTAAGACTTTTAGTAAACAAAAATACAAAATCTTGTGATGGCAAATTGGCTTGCTGTTATTGTGAAAATGTTAATATGTAAAGAATGAGCAGTTAAAATCATATAATTGCTAAATAGCAAGGAGAACAATGTCTGAAACGCAAACTTTGTTACGGAATTTTGGTAATGTATATGACAATCCTGTGTTGCTGGATCACAGTGTAACTGCTCCAGTTACAGAAGGATTTAATGTTGTATTAGCTAGTTTCCAGGCACTGTACTTGCAGTACCAAAAGCATCATTTTGTAGTTGAAGGCTCAGAATTTTACTCTCTGCATGAGTTTTTTAACGAAAGCTACAACCAAGTACAAGATCACGTTCATGAAATTGGCGAACGTTTAGATGGACTGGGTGGTGTGCCAGTAGCTACATTCAGCAAACTAGCAGAATTAACCTGTTTTGAGCAAGAATCTGAAGGCGTATATTCCTCTCGCCAAATGGTGGAAAACGACCTAGCTGCCGAACAAGCAATCATTGGCGTAATTCGTCGTCAAGCTGCTCAGGCAGAGAGTTTAGGCGATCGGGGCACACGTTATCTGTACGAAAAGATTTTGTTGAAAACTGAGGAACGTGCGTATCATTTATCTCACTTCCTCGCCAAAGACAGCTTAACTTTAGGGTTTGTCCAAGCAGCTCAAAGCTAAAATTCTCATCATCTAGATTTGTCTACCTAGACACAAAGAAAAAGTTGGCAGCCCAACTATTAAAATATTATAAAAAATGGCAGAGAATGGTATCCCTATTTCTCTGCCATTTTTCATCTAAGTAAACATATTTATATAATATTTAATGTTGAAAATATTTAGCAATTAGCTATTTTAGATAAATTTTTATCTAAGTAATTTATTTGTGCATAAATAAGTAAACAGATAGATACCAAAATAAATCATCATTTATCCCAAGGTTCATCAAATTAAATAATAAAAATTCGCAAAAGCTTTATAAATTTAAGCATCATAATTAAATAAAATTAGAAATACAAAATAATCGTTGGGGATTGGGCATTGATAAGAGACAAGGTAGACAAGGAAGAGGGGAGAGATAAGAGACAGACTTGTTCAATAATTCACCCTTGTCCCCCTTGTCCCCTACTTTTTTTCTCCCCACTCCCTTCCTGTCATCAAACTTAGAAAACTTAATAATAAAAAGCACCATAGGGGGTAAAGACCCTTAAAATGATCAGGATTTGTATTCTCGTATTCCAAGGCAACGACTATGCCCCGCCGTGACGACCTCCGGAAGATTCTACTGTTAGGCTCTGGCCCAATTGTGATTGGACAAGCCTGTGAGTTTGACTACTCTGGCACTCAAGCCTGCAAAGCACTCCGAGAAGAAGGCTATGAAGTGGTTTTGGTCAACTCCAACCCTGCAACGATTATGACCGACCCAGAAACGGCCGATCGCACTTACATTGAGCCGCTAACTCCAGAATTGGTCGAAAAAGTCATCGAAAAAGAACGCCCTGATGCTCTACTACCAACGATGGGAGGACAAACTGCCCTCAATCTCGCCGTTGCTTTAGCCAAAAAAGGGGTGTTGGAAAAGTACGGTGTTGAGTTAATTGGCGCTAAACTCCCAGCAATCGAAAAAGCCGAAGATCGAAAGCTGTTTGGTGAAGCAATGGCAAGGATTGGGGTAGCTGTATGTCCTAGCGATACAGCCGAATCTTTAGAAGAAGCCAAAGCTGTTGCCCGCCAAATTGGTAGTTATCCCCTAATTATTCGTCCAGCTTTCACAATGGGTGGAAGTGGCGGTGGCATTGCCTACAATCAAGAAGAATTTGAAGAAATGGCACAGGTAGGTATAGATGCTAGTCCTGTTTCGCAAATTCTCATTGACCAGTCTTTACTAGGCTGGAAAGAATATGAACTCGAAGTGATGCGTGACTTGGCAGATAACGTGGTGATTATCTGTTCCATCGAAAACCTTGATCCGATGGGCATTCACACCGGAGACTCTATTACCGTCGCTCCCGCGCAAACCCTCACTGATAAAGAATATCAAAGGCTGCGGGATATGGCAATTAAAATTATCCGCGAGATAGGTGTGGAAACTGGCGGTTCTAATATTCAATTTGCCGTTAATCCTGTCACTGGAGATGTGGTGGTCATTGAAATGAACCCGCGCGTTTCCCGCAGTTCAGCCTTAGCTTCTAAAGCTACGGGTTTCCCCATCGCCAAGATGGCAGCAAAGCTAGCAGTAGGCTACACCTTGGATGAAATTAAAAATGACATCACTAAGAAAACTCCGGCGTCCTTTGAGCCGACAATTGACTATGTGGTAACAAAAATCCCCCGCTTCGCCTTTGAAAAATTTCCTGGCTCCGACCCAGTGCTGACAACCCAAATGAAGTCTGTGGGGGAAGCGATGGCAATTGGGCGAACATTCAACGAATCCTTTCAAAAGGCACTGCGATCGCTTGAAACCGGACGCGCTGGTTGGGGTTGCGATCAAGCCGAAAAATTACCCAGTGGCGAACAAATTCGCGCTCAACTGCGGACACCTAACCCCGATCGCATTTTCTCCGTACGCCATGCTTTGCAACTAGGAATTAGTGCTGAGGAAATCTACGAACTGACTGGTATTGACCCGTGGTTCCTAGATAAATTTCAGCAACTGCTAGATGTTGAAAAATTCCTCAAGCGGACACCTTTACAGCAATTGACAAAAGAACAACTTTATGAAGTGAAGCGGGACGGATATAGCGATCGCCAGATTGCTTACGCCACCAAAACCACCGAAGATGAAGTTCGCGCCTACCGCAAGTCACTAGGAATTATCCCAGTTTACAAAACCGTAGATACCTGCGCCGCTGAGTTTGAAGCCTTTACCCCTTACTACTATTCTAGCTACGAAGAAGAAACAGAAGTTTTGCCAGCAACCAAGCCAAAAGTGTTGATTTTGGGTGGTGGTCCCAACCGCATTGGACAGGGAATTGAGTTTGACTATTGTTGTTGTCACGCCGCCTATGCCTTGAAAGATGCGGGGTATGAGACGATTATGGTCAACTCTAATCCAGAGACAGTTTCGACAGATTACGATACCAGCGATCGCCTTTACTTTGAGCCTTTAACAAAAGAAGATGTCCTTAATATTATCGAAACTGAAAATCCAGTTGGGGTGATAATCCAGTTTGGCGGGCAAACACCGCTAAAGCTGGCTCTCCCATTACAAGAGTTTCTCAGCAATGACACTTCAGAACTCCTCACTAAAATTTGGGGTACATCGCCAGATTCAATCGACATGGCAGAAAACCGGGAGCGGTTTGAAAAGATTCTCCAACAGCTCAACATTGCCCAACCGCCTAATGGTATTGCTCGGAGTTATGAAGACGCGCTGATTGTCGCCAAACGCATTGGTTATCCAGTGGTGGTGCGTCCCAGCTATGTGTTAGGGGGACGGGCGATGGAAATCGTTTATTCCGATGCTGAGTTGGAACGCTACATGACCTTTGCGGTATTAGTGGAACCAGAACATCCGATTTTGATTGATAAGTTTTTGGAAAACGCAATTGAAGTCGATGTTGATGCGATCGCCGATCATACAGGACGAGTAGTGATTAGTGGTATTATGGAACACATCGAACAGGCAGGGATTCACTCAGGAGATTCCGCTTGTTCCTTACCTTCCATTTCCCTATCACCAGCAGTTCTCAATCAGATTCGCACTTGGACGATACAGCTAGCACAAGCATTGTCAGTCGTTGGGTTAATGAATATTCAATTTGCCGTTGTCGGCGCAAGCAGCTATTCTCCCCAAGTTTACATTCTAGAAGCTAATCCCCGCGCTTCTCGCACAGTGCCATTTGTATCTAAAGCTACAGGCGTACAGTTAGCGAAACTAGCATCTTTAATTATGTCGGGCAAAACCTTAGAGGAGCTACATTTTACAGAGGAAGTCATTCCTACACATATTGCTGTAAAAGAAGCAGTATTACCCTTTAATAAATTCCCAGGAACTGATACAATATTGGGCCCAGAAATGAGATCCACTGGTGAGGTGATGGGGATTGACAGCGACTTTGGCCGTGCCTTTGCCAAAGCGGAGATGGGTGCTGGGGAGCGTTTACCGTTAACGGGAACTCTATTTGTATCAATGAGCGATCGCGATAAAGCTGCTGCAAGTGGTGTGGTGAAGGAATTTATCGATTTGGGCTTTACAGTGATGGCTACTCTTGGTACACGCCGAGTTCTTCTCGAACAGGGATTAAATATTGAATTAGTGTTAAAACTCCATGAAGGTCGTCCCCACGTCTTAGATGCGATCAAAAACCAGAAAATTCAACTTATTATCAACACACCATCAGGGGAAGAAGCCCAGACTGATGCTAGGTTAATCCGCCGCACAGCCTTAGCTTACAAAATTCCCATCATTACTACCATCGCCGGTGCAAAAGCTACCGTCGCCGCCATCCGTTCCTTACAAAATACGACTTTGGATGTAAAAACCATCCAAGAGTACTGCCCGATCTCTAGGGAGTAGAGAGTAGGGAAGCAGAAGAGCAGGGGAGCAGGGGAGATAAGGGGAATGACTACCCCAATGCCCCATGCCCCATGCCCTATGCCCAATTCTCAGAAAAAATTAAACAATTGTTAGAAGAGAATGAATATAGTTCTCATTGAGATACTTTAACAAATATGAGGAAAATTATTTGAACTAGATAATTTCTTAAATTGACTTTTAGTCAGCCTTAAGTATAGAGGGCAACGTTGGATGAACTGGAAAAACCAGGAAATTTTATGTCGCCATCTAGCCAAAATCTTCTCATAAATGTTACAATTGTTAATAGGACTTCCATAAAAATGTTTAAAAAGCAACCTTTTATCTAACTGTAGATACTTGTGAAAAGTAGGAAATAACTGTAGTTTTAGCAGTTAAGAAGCCTAAATGTGATTATTATCAGCAGCCGAGTTTCTCAGGCGCGTAAGTTGCAAACCGTAGTATGGGTTTCCAGTCTGACTGGGTAAACCCTAATAAATAAACAAAAGCATCTATCCCTTAATGACCCTACCGCCAAACCCATCATTACCAAAGAGTAGCGCCATGAAGACCGCTCAGACAGCCACAGACCTCGTGCGGACTTACCTGCGTGAGATTGGCCGTGTGCCACTCTTAACCCACGAGGAAGAGATTTTTTATGGTAAACAGGTGCAACGTTCCTGCGCTTTGCACGAATCAAGAGAATCTCTTGCCACCCAGCTAGGTCATCAACCGACTCTAGAAGAGTGGGCCATAGCGGCAAACCTAGAACCAGCAGAGTTGAACGAAGCGATCGCAGATGGTGAAATTGCCAAGCGCAAGATGGTAGAAGCCAATTTGCGGCTGGTAGTCTCTGTTGCCAAAAAATACATCAAGCGCAACGTCGATTTACTAGACTTGATCCAAGAAGGTAGTATCGGTATGCAAAGGGGTGTAGAAAAGTTTGACCCCACCAAAGGATATAGATTTTCTACTTATGCCTATTGGTGGATTCGGCAAGCGATTACTCGTGCTATAGCCGAAAAAGCTCGTACCATTCGGTTGCCGATCCATATCACCGAAAAATTAAATAAGATAAAGAAAGCACAGCGCCAATTGTCTCAAAAGTTGGGACGCGCTCCGACGGCTGGGGAGCTAGCTCAAGAATTAGAATTGACGCCCAAACAAGTACGAGAGTATTTAGAAAAGGCGCGTTTGCCTCTTTCCTTGGATTTGCGGCTGGGTGATAACTACGACACCGAACTCGGAGAAATGCTAGAAGATCCAGGAGCTTCTCCCGAAGAGTTTGTTATGCAATCTTCCCTATCTTATGATTTAGATCGCTTAATGGGCGATCTCACGCCACAACAGAGAGAAGTAATCACACTACGCTTTGGCTTAACTGATGGGCAAGCCCTGACTTTGGCTAGAATTGGTGAAATATTGAACATCAGTCGAGAACGAGTCCGACAAATTGAGCGAGAAGCTTTAAGCAAACTTCGCAAGTCTAAAGCCAACATGGATGAATATTTGGCAAGTTAGGAGTAAGGAGTGATGAGTTTTTAATTAACTCCCCACTCCTTACTTATTTATTAGGGTGAGAAAATACGCTGACTTTGGTACGGTTACACCTACTTCCACTCTGACGCTAGGCTGTTAAATTAGTTGACAGGAAGACAAAATAACTAAGTCAAATCCAAAAAGACATTTAATATTCAAATCACAAACACCGCAGCTAATAGTGGTAGTTAAGGAGCTAAAAAATGAGTAACCCATCCAATCGTGTCTCAGAATTTTTTAATAGTGAATCAGAAACTAACGATTTACTATGGCAGTACGTTAAATCCTTGAGTCCAGAGACAGTTACCCAGCTATCCAAACCCACGTCTGCCGAAGTCTTTCAAGTGATGGAACGGAATATTACAGGACTATTAGGTAATCTACCTTCAGAACACTTTGGTGTTACTGTAACTACAAATCGGGAAAATCTAGGTAGGCTTCTTGCTTCTGCGATGATTAGTGGTTATTTCTTGCGTAACGCTGAACAGAGAATGAATTTTGAAATGGCCCTACAAGGAACTGAAACTGACAACAGCGAAATTGACTAAAAATGTAAAATTTGGGAAATTCAATCAATAGTTTTGGACTAAATAACTAGTCATAGTTACGGTGATACGAATTGAAAATAAGTCTCTGCGAAATCTTTGCCGCTAATTTCCAATTATAGATCAGCTAAGTTTTTAAGATATCCAAAATAGTGACGAATTCAGGTTGAAATATTAAACGCAGAGGAACGCGGAGTCTTTGATTTCGCTTCTCTGTGAACTCTTGTAATTTTTTGATTCATTCAATCAATCATATAATGTCCGGCTAGTTAGTTATAATTCCTAAACCTATGCAGAAAGCATAAAAATTCCTCTCTTCTAACCCTCTGCGGTTTTAATAATAAGTTTTTAACTGAACACGATATTAAAGGCGTATTTATAAATGATTAATGCACATTTGTGGATAAACGAACAGTGCTAGATGACCTTTGCAATAAATCTCAACTCGGCAGAGCTACAACAAATCTGCCGAGTTTTGTTATTAGTCAAGAATAAAAATTTAGGAATTGTTCCCCCTACTCCCGATTCAACTATGAGTGAAACCAGTTCTTTCCCACCCCATAAAATTATTGGTGTTGCAGTAATTTGGAATGACCAAAAGCAAATTTTAATTGACCGTCGTCGTCCAGAAGGAGCGATGGGTGGTTTGTGGGAATTTCCTGGTGGTAAAATAGAGCCAGGTGAAACCATTCAAGAATGTATCCAACGAGAAATTTCCGAAGAACTGGGAATAGTAATTGAAGTGGCAGAGCATCTGATTACTATTGACCACAGCTATACAAACTTGCGCGTTACTCTTACAGTACATCACTGCCGACATGTTACAGGTGTCCCCCAACCTTTAGAATCCGATGAAATTCGCTGGGTAACTTTAGAAGAACTAGAGCAGTTTACTTTTCCGAAAGCAAATATTCAAATTATTGCTGCATTAAAAGGGAGTGGGGGAGCAGAGGAGAAATCAATTCAAAATTCAAAATGACGCTCGCGGACTCGCTAACGCTGCGCTAACAAAATTCAGAATTGAAGATTCAATCCCAATGCCCAACGCCCTATGCCCAATGCCCCATGCCCAATGACCAATGACTAATGACTAATCCCGTAACAATCTATTAATTGCATCAGGTTGAGTCCCGCAATTTTCTACAATAGGCGCAGGGACTTTGATTTAAGGTGTCAGCAAATAAATGCCTAAAACCGTTGCCGATGTAATGAGCCGCGATCCTATTGTTGTCCGGGAGGAAACTCCACTCAAGGAAGCTATCCAAATTCTCGCAGAACGCCATATCAGCGGAGTACCTGTTGTGGATGATCTCGGTAAATTGGTAGGCATTATCTCGGAAACCGATTTGATGTGGCAAGAAACTGGTGTTACTCCACCTGCGTACATTATGTTTCTTGATAGTGTTATCTATTTAAAAAATCCTGCTACGTATGACCGTGATTTGCACAAGGCTCTAGGGCAAACCGTCGGGGAGGTGATGAGTAAAAACCCGATCGCTATTTCCCCTGATAAAACTTTAAAAGAAGCAGCTACAATCATGCACGATCGCAGCGTTCACCGCTTACCAGTACTTGACAGCACAGGTTTAGTAATTGGTATTCTCACTCGTGGTGATGTTATTCGCGCAATGGCTGCTAGTCAAGATTAGTCAAAAATAGAGACGCGATTAATCGTGTACAAAAGCCAAAACTAGAGACGCGATTAATCGCGTCTGTCTTTTTTATACATTTGAAAATCAAGGATAACTAAATGAGTATTACTCCGGAGTCTGTTAAGCAATTGCTCAGTTCTGAGGATTTAGGCGATCGCTTACGTGCTGTAAATCAAATCCGCCAATTGGAGCCAGCCGTTGGCTTTGAATTAATTCAAAGTGCGATTGGCGATCGCAATTCCCGTGTTCGTTACTCAGCTGTGAGTCAAATGGATACACTCGGAACCCAAGATTTACAGTTATCCTTGGATATCTTGCGTGATCGCTTACTTCATGACTCCGAAGTAGATGTACAAGCAGCAGCAGCAGACTGTTTGGGCGCTCTGAAGTTACGTGAAGCTTTTGAGGATTTACAGCAGCTTTATCATACAACCGATGAATGGCTAATACAATTCAGTATTATTGCTACATTAGGAGAGTTGGGCGATCCACGAGCTTTTGAATTACTTAAAGAGGCACTTTCATCAGAAAACGAATTAGTCCAAACTGCTGCTATTAGTTCTTTGGGTGACTTGGGAGATGTACAAGCAGTTCCTCTGTTGGCTCCCTATGCTAGCAATCCAGATTGGCAAATTCGTTACAGACTTGTACAAGCCTTGGCTCGTTTGGGTAATCCAGAAGCCAAATCTATTTTAGAAACTCTGGCTAATGATGAAGTAGATGCGATCGCAAGCGAAGCGAAACAATCTTTGCAGTCACTTTAAGTCTATCTAAGGTTAAGAAAATTCACCATTCATATAGATTTATCTAGTAGGATTAAAAATTCGACCTGGTTGGGAAAATTTTGCATTCCAGCCAGATCGAAATAGATCAATTAGAGTTACTTTTAGCAATTAAAAGTAACTTTTTTATATTTAGGATAGGACTATTGAATTACACTTTTGCGACGGCGAGACATAACCATTACTGCACCTACTGCACCCAAGCCTAGCATTGTGGTTGGCTCAGGAACGCTAACTGCGTTAAGAGTTAATTGATAAGTGCTTGTCTTTCCAGAAAGAGAAGCGCCCAAATTGCCTGTCGCGATAGTTTGTCCATTGAAATTAAATTTCCCTGTAATCCCATCCAATATCACGTCATTAATGTCAGTACCCGATTTCCGAATTCTGGTAACTACAGAATCATCTAGGTCAAAGCTAAGAAGCGCAGTAGTACTACCTAGGGTTCGCGATCCGAAATTAATGAATGGAGTGTAAACGCCTGTAGAATATGTAGCTGTTGTGCTTGATATATTAGCTATCTTGGTTAAATTTAGAGTGTTAATGGTAATACCTGTGCCTGATAAGGTTGGTGAGAAGGCTAAAAAATCATCGCTAGTATTACTGGCAACATTAACATTCTTAAACTTAATAGTAGTACTAGCTGGATTGACTCCATCATTAGGAATGACAGCTGTACCACTAAGACCAATACTCCCAGTCAGGCTTACAGCTTGAGCCGAACCAGCAGATGTAAACATCCCAGCAGTAGCTAAGGGGATTGCAAAACTAGCAGCCAGAGTCGCGTTTAGTAATTTAGATTTAAAACTAATCATTAGCGTTTGAGAGTCCTAATAATAATCTGCAACAGAGAAATTGATTGCTTAACCTTTACTATCAGTAATCTATTTAAAATACTGTCAGTGAAAGCGAAACTTGTGTGATGTATTTCTTATCTCCATAAAATCACATAGATTTATAACCTGCAATATTTACTGAGTGGTCTTCATCACATCTTCAACTAGTAAATCGTCTTCATAAAGTTTTAATTTCTTACATATCTGCGCTTCGTATATCTCTGACTCTTTAGGGCTGAAATTATAGGCAATAGCTCTAATTTGAAGAAAAACTATTTACGTAAGCACAATCGCAAGAGTATGTTTTTATACTTTTATTTGTTAAACTATATTTTAGATAAATGGAGTATGAAGTGTATATATAATCTTTCTAGTTACTAAATATTTAGTGAAACGGTTCCTCTCATAGAATAAATGGGAGGAACCGCTGTTTTTGTTTACTATAGATAGTCTTTTTGAATGTTTATAACAAACAGCTAGTTGCTAGCTATTTCCTTTGTTCTCAAATCTGTCAGATTTTTTAAATGCTAAGAGCCATATACCTGTGGCCAGGTTGTCACAACAAAAACTACAACTGCGGCGATCGCTAACAACCCTTGAATCAAATTTCCAACCAAAGACCCGACTACAATTCCTATACCTGCTTTAATCGCCAACCCAAATTCACGTCGGTAAAGGTACTCACCAATAATTGCTCCTAAAAGCGGGCCTAGTAAAATTCCTAACAGTGGTCCTCCAAAAGGTAAAGTTGGCAATAATCCCAAAAATCCTACCACCAAACCAACAATTGCGCCAATTTGCCCCCACTTGCTAGCTCCTGCTTGTTTTGCTCCTAGATAGCTAGCTAAAAAATCCACTCCAACACTGATTAGTAAAACTATAATTGTCACAATTAGTGGAATCTTGATAGCTGCAAAAGAACTACTAACGATTCCCCAGATGATAATTGCAATTAAAATTAAGCTGCTACCGGGAATGGCTGGAACTACAGCACCAATAATACCCACAACCATTACAGCAACTAATAGCCAATAAATAATTTGCATAGATCAATTGTAAACTTCCAAATTTTTTCATAAGGGCGGACATCTGCGCGCCCCTACTGTTTATTCTATCTGGGTAAGATAGCGAAAAATGCCTAGTACACTATGGTGCAAGTTTGCTTAATTTTTCTAAACTGCTATTTAAAAGCTCAAAACCCATGACGAGAAAAATATTAACTGGACTAAGTTCTGAAGCCTACGAGCACCCCTTTGATCGCAAAGCCTTGGCTTCTTTGCAAAATATGCCCGGTGTTTCCTTGCTACTCAAAAAAATTAACGAATACGGTATTGATCGCCTACTTAGACTACAAAGCCTTGGTAGTGAAATCAGAATTTCGCCGCGTAATTTTCCCGAATTACATCAAACATTTGTAGAAACCTGCCAAATTCTTGATGTTGCTCCAGTTCCTGAATTGTATCTATTTCGAGGCACAGGTCACATTCAAAGCTACATTGTTGGCGTGGAAAAACCCCTTGTCGGTATCAATTTAGATGCAATGGAGTGGCTTGGCGTAGATGAGTTGCTTTACATTTTCGGACACGAAATCGCTCGCATCAAGAGTAAGCACATGATTTATCACCAAATGGCAATTGTTATGCCAACGTTGAAAAATTTATTGAGCAGTACCACTCTGGGGGTTGGTGGCTTAGTAGCTGGTGGAATGGAACTAGGTTTGTATAATTGGCGGATGATGGCTAGGTTCACCGCCGATCGAGCTGCTTTATTGGCTTGTCAGGATATTGATGTAGCAACTACTACATTGATGAAACTGGCAGGTTTGCCAGATGAGTACTTGACTGCTGCTGTAGTTGAAGATTTCCTTGTCCAAGCCCGTGAGTTTGCATCCAATAACTTTGATAGCGTGGATAAAGTCACCAAAATATTAAGCTATACAGAACATGGGCTTTCTTGGGTAGTTATGCGAGCTGGCGAATTATTAAAATGGGTTGATTCTGGAGCTTATGATAATTTAATTCAACAGACAAATTTAAAGACACCGGAAGAACTAGAAGAAAATGAAGGAAAGATACCAGAAGAAAAGGAAGGTTGGAATTTTTTGACTTCTTGGTGAGTTAATAATTCGTAATTCGTAATTAACTTATAAAGGCTAAACAAATAACCTTACCCCACACCACTAACTACAATTTCACCAATTGCCTTTAAAATGCCCTACAACGCGTGATAACCCTCTAACCATACAAATCATATAAGAGAATATGATAATTGGTAAAAAGCTGCTTTACGTACTAATTTTTTGTGGGATGGGAGTTAACGGTTTTTTGTATCTGAGTTGGTTTTTATCACCTCCTAACCCTGATAGAGTAGGCTACTGGTTTTGGATATATTTATTTGTATTTCCTTATCTTGGCTTTTTGGGAATAGCTGCTTTAGTGCTAAGAAATTTACTTAGTATTCCTTCGAGTATTGGCATTATCTTGTTACTATATGTCGGAATTCTAACAATTCTCGCAAACTCGTTCCAGTTAGGCTTAGGCTGGATGCTAGGTTGGTTACCTTATTTAGGCTATGAGTTTGTTCATTTGATTTTATTTGCCTTAACATTGTTGTGCCTGATTGTGTTTGTGCAACGGCGATATTAGCTTTAAGCATCTTTGGAGCCTAACGACATTTGATAGGAACAATCGCACTCTTACACTCCCTGCCCCAAGGCACTTCCAGAAAATAAAATGCCCAGCCGTATCAATAATATTTTTCGCACAACCGAGATATCTAGGCGGTAGCCTCTAAAATCCGTCGAACTCACGTTAAATTTAGGTTAAGTTGCTTGGTTGGATAAATTCGAGCCAAGAGTAACGGCTAATTTATCAGCAATTCCTGCAATCCAGTTTTCATCTTGTTTGGTGTAACTGCGAGGAGCATTTGCTCCCAAAATTAATGCACCTTGGTTGCCAATAGGTTGACAAATTACACCTTGAGTATTCTCTGGTAAATAATCAAATTCAACTTTACCTGGATATATTTTTAGAGCAACTAGATAAATCGGTTTTTGTTTTTCGAGTATCTGTTTTAGGATTACTCCTGGCACAACTTCAGATTTAGTACCCAGAATCCCGCGACGCAACAAAACTTTACCTTGATAAAAAACTACAAGCGATCGCGTTACTGTGTTAGTCAACAATAAATGAGATGCCCAGGCTAGCTCTGTTTTTACAGATTCTGGTAAATCTGCTGCTAGTACAAAACCTTCTTCTCCAATTAGTTCTACAGTATCAGGCGATCGCGGCTGAACTTGCTGCCAAATTAAACCCGTCAAAATTAATACCGCACTCAAAATCACGCCCACTACATCACCACGCGATTGAGACTGGGTTAATTCCGGTGTCAATAAACGGTTAATCAATAAAAGTACAGCGCCTAGCCCACCCACGACAATGGGTAGACGCCGCAAAACTCGATTAGGATCAGGTTTAGTCATTAGAAATTGGGCATTGGGCATTGGGCATGGGGATTGAATCTTCAATTTTGAATTTTGTTAGCGCAGCGTTAGCGAGTCCGCGAGCGTCATTTTGAATTTTGAATTGATTTCTCCCCTGCTCCCTCATCCTCACTCCTCCCCTGGTTCAATAATCCGTTGGAAAAGATAACCAGTACCCCGCGCGGTGAGAATCAATTCTGGGTTGCTAGGATCATCTTCTAATTTTGCCCGCAAACGCGATATATGCACATCTACTACGCGGGTATCTACATGACGTTCTGGTGTATAACCCCATACTTCCTGCAAAATTTCCGAACGAGAAAAAGCTTCCCCAGAGCGACTGACTAACAACTCTAACAAGCTGAACTCCATACCTGTCAATCGAATCCGCTCATCGCCTTTGTAGACTTGTCGCTTATTTGTATCGATTTTAATATTAGCGACATGGATTACCCCAGAACTGGGAATTCCAGAAGCACCGTTTTTATCTACTCGCCGCAGCACCGAGCGAATCCGGGCTTCTAGCTCCTTGGGGGAAAATGGTTTAACTACATAGTCATCAGCACCTAATTCTAATCCAGTGATGCGATCAGCTACATCACCCAAGGCTGTTAACATAATAATGGGGACATCTGATTCTTTTCGTAATTCTTGACATACACCATAGCCGTCTAGCTTTGGCATCATTACATCTAAAACTACTAAGTCAGGCTCAGTTTTGCGAAAAGTATCCAAAGCTTCTTCCCCATCGCCAGCGGTTACTACATCGTAGCCAATCATGGAAAGGCGTGTTTCCAAAATCCGGCGAATGCTGGCTTCGTCGTCTACCACCAAGATTTTTTCTTTATGGCTTTCCAAGTTTCTCTAGGCTCCTTGACTAAAAATTTACATGATTAATTTTTAATACCATAATATTAAGATATCATTCCATGAATTGATTTGGAAAAAGCTCTAAATACCACTATTATTGGTTTTTAGTTTTTTTTAAGAATTAAGTAAATATTAAGATTATTTAATAATATTTAAGAATGGCAAAGCCAAAAACATTTTACACTTGTAACGAATGTGGAGCAGAATCGCCCCAGTGGTTTGGTAAGTGTCCAGCTTGCGGCACTTATAATTCTCTAGAAGAACAAATTTCTATTCAATCCTCAGTAGATGTGCCCAGTCGGGGGGGAGTGAGTGGTTGGCAATCAACTCAAGGCAATGGCAAATCTCACGGAAAACCAGCTAAAGCGCGAGCCTCTTTAACATTCGATCAAATTACCGATCGCCAAATCGCTCGTTGGGAGTCTGGTTATGGAGAATTAGATCGAGTCCTTGGAGGTGGGGTTGTCCCTGGTTCTATGGTGCTGATTGGTGGCGATCCGGGTATTGGTAAATCGACTTTATTGTTGCAAGTATCTAATCAATTAGCACAGAAATATCGCATCCTTTACGTAACTGGTGAAGAATCAGGACAGCAGGTAAAATTACGAGCTTCCCGTTTGGGAGTATCAAAAACTCTAAGTGTGGTAAACCAGGATCAGGTAACAGTAGTAGGTACTACACTTCCTATAAACCCTGACAGTATAAATGCAGATTTATATGTACTGCCAGAAACAGATTTAGAAGAAATTTTACGGGAAATAGACTCTCTCAAACCAAATGTGGCGGTGATTGATAGTATCCAAACAGTGTTTTTTCCGGCGCTGACTTCTGCACCAGGTTCAGTAGCTCAGGTACGGGAATGTACCGCAGCACTGATGAAAGTAGCGAAGCACGAAGATGTCACTATGCTGATTGTGGGACACGTCACCAAAGAAGGAGCGATCGCCGGGCCAAAAGTTTTAGAACATTTAGTCGATACAGTGTTGTATTTTGAAGGCGATCGCTTTGCCTCGCATCGGTTATTACGGACAGTGAAAAACCGCTTCGGTGCAACTCACGAAATCGGCATCTTTGAAATGGTGACAGATGGATTGCGAGAAGTTGCCAATCCCTCAGAGTTATTTTTAGGCAACCGTGACGATCCTGCACCTGGTACTGCTATTGTGGTGGCTTGCGAAGGTACTCGCCCGATAGTTGTGGAATTGCAAGCTTTGGTGAGTCCCACAAGTTATCCCTCCCCTCGTCGTGCAGCAACTGGTATAGATTACAACCGCTTAGTGCAAATTCTTGCCGTTTTAGAAAAACGAGTAGGAATTCCTATGTCCAAGTTAGATTCTTATGTTGCTTCGGCGGGTGGGTTGAATGTGGAAGAACCGGCGGTAGATTTAGGAATAGCGATCGCAATTGTAGCTAGTTTCCGCGATCGCATCGTCGATCCCGGCACAGTATTAATCGGTGAAGTTGGGTTAGGTGGACAAGTGCGATCGGTTTCCCAAATGGAACTAAGGTTGAAAGAAGCAGCTAAATTGGGATTTAAACGAGCGATCGTCCCTAAAGGACAAAAATTCCCCAATCTTGATATTGAGATTTTACCCGTTGCCAAAGTAATAGATGCGATTATTGCCGCCATCCCGCATCAAGAATTGACAGCCGACGATTTAGAACCCGATGAAGATTAGTAACTACTGGGTACTAAGAAATTGTTCCCAAATTTGGCAGGGTTCAAAGCAAATTCCATAATTTTTACAAGTAAAAACCCAGTCCCCAGTCACTTTTACACATCAAAGGACAATCCACCATGACAACCTTCACCCAAGACTACCAAATCACTTGGGAAAAACTACCTGATGATTACAAACTGCCAGATGATCCAGTGGATAACATCAACCAACCAGCCTTAGCTGCTGCACTCACAGAAAGCCTACAATTAGCCGGAAAAATTTCAGCTAACGCCCTAACAACAACTAATTACGGCATTTGTGCCACTCTAAACAACAAAATGGTCATTAAAGCTCCTGATTGGGCTTTCATTGCCAAAATTAATGTTAGTAGAGAAGAAGTAATACGCAGTTACACACCTCAATTACAAGGTGACATTCCCGTAATTGTGATGGAATTTGTTTCCGATACACAGGAGACAGAATATTCTATCAAAGCGACATATCCCCCAGGAAAATGGTTTTTCTACGAGCGCATCTTAAAAGTGCCAAATTACATTATCTTTGAGCCAGATAGGGGCAGTTTCGAGATGTATTGCTTACAAAATGAACAATATATTTTGCAAGAGCCTAATGAAAATCAACGCTACTGGATAGCAGAAATAAATCTTTACCTTGGAGTGTGGCAAGGTACTCGTGAAAATCGCCCAGGAAAGTGGTTACGGTGGTGGGATGAACAAGGAAATCTTTTACCTTGGGGAACAGAATTAGCCGAACAAGAACGCCAACGTGCCGAACAAGAACGACAACGCGCCCAACGACTAGCAGCACAATTGCGAGCGGCAGGAATTGAACCTGAAGATTAGACTTCTTGTAAATAATTTAGGATTGCTAGGTTTAGTTAAAAATTTGCTAAATCTAGCATTTTTTTATAGCAATAAAATTTTAAATAACTCGAATTTGACCTAATTTATTGACATTAAAATTTGGGAATTATTGATAGAAATTTTGGAATTTCTAGTTGACAAGTATAATTTTATACTTTATGCTAAAAGCATGATAAAGGCGATCGCCCAATCCCGCAAAAGATGAATGCGATCGCCCTTATCTAGCCCCCTTATCAGGAGATAAATACAATCATGGCACAAGAAGAAGATTCCGCCCAGTCAAAATTAGAACAGTTCTTAGGTGAGTATTTAGATACACCTACTGTCAAACAATCAACTGAAAGTCCATCTCCTAAGAGAGAACCGATTAAGCATATATTGATTGGTTCAACCAAAGCTGTTACCAGTACAATTCACTATTTGCAGGTAATTGGCTACGCCAGCGTAGGAGATTGGAGTCCACTGGTATCCACCGACAACCCAGATGAGGTAATGAGTATTTTAATCCGGCAAATTCTGATGCAATAAACCCTAATTAGATCCTCGACTTTTTAAAAAAGTCGGGGATCTGGACAGTGTAAATTTTCACAAATTAGATAGGATTATTGGATTAATTTCTGTCTATTCCCATGTCCCTGTTTTCTGTCTCGTTAGATTCTTGTGCTTCATTAGCAATCATCCCATTGATGTAGGTAACAATTATCACTAACTCCCCAATTGCTTCCAGTTCAGCCGCTTCTTCTGGTGTCTGAGAATCAGCTGTTTTTTTATCAACAAGTTCTTGCATCCGATCTGACAATTCATCTGTAATTTTAAATAGATTAATATTACTGACTTTTTCAAGTTGAATACCTTTCTCTAGCCAGGATGAGGGTTTAATAGGTGCGATCGCCATAAGTTTCTTACAATTGGATATATTGCTTATTGTAGGCTCCATCAGTATTGCTTAAAGTTTACCTTGCTAAATGCCCGTAATGAAACAAATCAAAATTATTATAGAAAAACATTCTGACGGTTATGTTGCCTATCCTCTTGGTATAAAAGGGGCTGTAGTTGGTCAAGGAAACACTTATGAAGAAGCCTTAGCCGATGTCAAGTCAGCTATTCGCTGCTATATCGAGATATTTGGCAAAGAAATACTCGAAGATGACTCACCAGTAATCGAAGCTTTTCTGACAGAAGCAGAGGTTGCTATTTAATGCCAAAGTTTCCTGTTGATGCGCCTAAAAAGAGAGTTGTCAAAGCATTTGAGTTATTAGGTTTTCGCATTGTGCGAGAACGAGAACATATTGTCATGGCGCGAGAAAATGAAGATGGATCGCAGACACCATTGGTAATGCCTAATCAATCTCAAATTAAATCGGGGACATTAAGAGCAATTTGCACTCAAGTAGGTATCTCGCGGGACGAATTCTTAACAGCCTATGAGCAAAGTTGAGTAAAGAACTTAATGTAGAGTCATTGCATACAAAGTTTACACATCAACCTTGCCAAAAACTGATGTTTACGATATGTCAAAATAAAATATCAGTAAAACTACAGTCTTGACTAATGGCGTGGAATTCGGGGCAGCAGTTATTTGGTGGACGCTACATTATCGAGAGAAAATTGGGCGAGGGTGGAGTTGGTATTACCTATCTCGCTAAAAATCGACGCGGTGAGTTGCGAGTTATCAAAACTCTCAGAGAACAAATCCTCAATCATCCCCAATGGATACCACATCAAGATAAATTACGGCATGACTTCCGAGATGAAGCTTTGCGACTGGCTTTATGTCGCCATCCTCATATTGTGCAGGTAGAAAACGTCTTTGATGAGGAGAATTTGCCATGCATGGCGATGGAGTACATCGAAGGCGAAGATTTGGGGAAGCTGATAACCGAAAAAGGGGCGTTACCAGAAGCAGAAGCACTACTATATATTAGGCAAATTGGCGATGCGTTGACTGTGGTTCACGAAAAAGGCTTACTGCATCGGGATTTAAAGCCGAATAATATTATGATGCGTGCGGGTAAACCAGAGGCCGTACTAATTGACTTTGGTCTTGCTAGACAATTTATTGCGGGTGCAGTTTTACAGCATACAGAGAGTTTTACTCCTGGTTATGCGCCTCCAGAACAGTATGTACCTCATGCCGAACGGGGAGAATATATTGATGTTTATGCTTTAGCAGCCACACTGTATGCTTTACTGACTGGACAGTTGCCTATGCCAGTACCAGCTAGACTACAAAATTTTACCCTGAAACCGCCTAAAGATTTGAATTCGAGTGTAAGCGATCGGGTGAATCAGGCAATTATGAAGGGGATGGCGTTAAATTACAGGTTTCGCCCTCAGTCAGTGCAGGAGTGGTTGGATTTGTTGGATGCAGGGATAGTAGCACCAACACAACCTGTAACATCTCCCCCCTACACGCCCCCATCTTGGGAATGCGTCCACAATATTCTGGGGATTTCTGGAATAGTCGTCCTTAGCCCCAAGGAAGATATCTTAGCAAGTGTGGCAGGTTCAGTTATTCACTTGTTTTCATCAACTACAGGTCAACTTCTCCGCACCCTGAGTGGTCATTCCAGTTCTGTTAATTCCGTCGCCATCAGTAGTGATGGGCAAATGTTGGCTAGTGGTAGTAATGACAAGACTATCAAACTGTGGAATGTGGCAACAGGCAAAGAAATTCGCACCCTGAGTGGTCATTCCCACTGGGTTAATTTCGTCGCCATCAGTAGTGATGGGCAAATGTTGGCTAGTGGTAGTGATGACAAGACTATCAAACTGTGGAATGTGGCAACAGGCAGAGAAATTCGCACCCTAAGTGGTCATTCCCACTGGGTTAATTTCGTCGCCATCAGTAGTGATGGGCAAATGTTGGCTAGTGGTAGTAGAGACGAGACTATCAAACTGTGGAATGTGGCAACAGGCTCAGAAATTCGCA
>NZ_JBALDA010000084.1:0-61855 GCF_036917535.1 Nostoc sp. | reverse complement strand
ATTGCAACGGCTCTTGATTTGATTAATCCGAAACATCTAAAAAACTGGTTTACAGACTGTTGTTACTGTACTTCATAAACCTGCAATCTGCTGTATATGAAAGTAGGTACGGTACTCTCTCCAGTATTCCAATGTCATCAACAATTGGTCTTCTAAACTTAATTTCCCCGGTTGTCCTGTTTTTTGTTTTGCCTGACTGTGCGATCGCACTACCTCTACCATCTCGTTAAAAGTATCTGGACGTACACTACACAAGCGTTTAAAGTCCTCTGACTTCAGGTTCTTTACTTGTTCGTAAGTCATAGATGCTACCCAACTCTAATCTACTTGTCCCACGCATTTAGGACTTTTGCAAGAGGTCTATTGTATCCGCAGCTTGCAATGCCGGAATCGGGTCAAAGGTAAATTCAAATTGACCAACACCTCCTTCGTTTTCTACACTTCTTAAAGGAAACCCCATTTCAACTAAGTTTTCTGCCAGAACACATAGCAAATCGTGAATCTCTGGATTGTGTGATTCTAAAAGGTATTGGAAGCTATGGTCTACAGCGCTAACTAGTGCAGATTCACCAGGTTTTCCAGAAGTACCAACATTAGCGATCGCTAACATCGGATCTTCTAACTTTGCCAGATACCACTCAACTTCTAAGCCGATAATATACTCCAACTCTCTTTGATGTAACTCTACCAATGATTGGCGCAAAATACCGCGACTGGAAAAGGGCATTGCCTGACCATTTTGAAAGTACTCGTCACAGAGAATAAAGCCAGTACGTTTTGCCCAAGGCAGAATTTTGAAGGTATCAGGGTCAGGAACAGCCACAAGATTTGGCACACCTGTCATCAAAAGCATATCTAAACTACGCCAGGAACAAACGGGTTAAATACTATTGCACCACCAGTATCAAACAGGAATGTCCCTGTGCTGATTTGCATACCGTTTTCTAAGGCGCCCAAAAACGCTTGAGGTAAGAGCGACTTGCTGCGAACAATGCCATGCTGGTCTGACCAAGCGGTACGAATCAACAGTAGATTTTGTTCTTTAACAACAGCCTTGATCTTTTCAGATGCTTCTTTTTGGATTTCTGTCCACAGGTGATAACGCTCAATAAATCCAGGTCTTCTCATTGCACACGAAAATATTTTAATGTTACTAATTATTCGGCTAGTACGCGATCGCTACCTGACGAAATAGGCAATACTATAGTGGGAATAAAAGTAAAACCAGTAATATATAACACTATAACTAAAAACCTTACATGGCAAAGTCTCTAATGTACTTTATCCATGTCGAAACTTAATTATTAGTTTTTCAATTTTTTGGAGGAGAGAAAAATGAAGAAGTTCGCCAGTTTAATGATTGTCGGGGCAGTATTGTCAATTACTGCGCCAGCCTTTGCTGAAAATCGTGCAGTTAATATCAGTATTGGCAGTATTGGTGGCCCCTTAGATAATGCCGCTTTGCGAACAATTCGCCAAGTTATCGGGTTTGCAGTCGGCACTAGCACCGTCGATAAATTCATTGTATATAGTCCCAGAGTCGGATCTATTCCCATCGAAGGAGGTTTATCTGCTTGTGCTGAAGCTGGCTTCGGTACAAGCAATGCAATATTTAATAATTTTATTCAGGAATTGCGTTCAATTAATCCCAAATCAGGGACTTTCTACAATGTAGAACTTACTGCAAGCTGCAAACTGAGATAAGAATGTCGTTTCCTGCATTTCTTACAAGCTTGAGGAGAAGAAGGGACAGAGGGGCAGAGGCGCAGGTTTTGAGAGATGTGGTGAGAAATCCGGGGTTTGCACTCAAGTGCGGTAGGATGGGCTGAGGTACGAAGCCCATCCATTGAGTTACACAACCCTTTTTCATCACCCAAGCCCAAAGATTTATTTTAATTAGGACTTACGCAAAAAACCTCTCTAACTCTTATTCCTCTGTGTTCTCTGCGTTCTCTGTGGTTTGATTTTCCGTTACCTGTGCGTAAGTCCTGTTAATAATATTCACAAAATTTTACCCTTGTGGTAGCTACAAGTCCTGCTACCTCTAAAAAGGTTGTATCCGCAGCAAAGCTGGTAAATCTAGAGAGGCAAGGTGTTGATAAGCTCGATCTATAACCCGCAGCCCTGGAATGGAGATGTGTTTCGTGGTAAAAAAGAACGGTCTCGTAATTTGACCAAGACCGTTATCATAATGCTGGCATCATTTTATCAAAAGTTCTTAGAAAAATACCTTAATAAAGCGTTGTCTGGCCCGAACCGTTACTCGCGCCCGTGATGGCGACTTTTCCTCTGGTGTTGTTGCTTATCTCTCCTTACTCGGTGCCGGATTCCTGTGAACCTATCTCCCGGACTTTGAATTCTTCCACGTCGGTCAATAAAAGATACTTCCTGATCAACTCTTCATTAAACTCGGCACGACGATTCATTTTGTTCAGAAACTCTCGTCGTCGCTCTAGCACTTCCAGGTAAATGGATTGATATTCTTTTAATGAGTTTTGCCAAGTGAGATTTGATTCTTCGAGTTCGCGATCAAAAAACTTCAGATCGATTTCGAGCTTCGAGAACAGATTATCCAAGTGTTCGTTTCGCGCACGCTCTCCACCATATTTTTCTTCCAGAAATCGAAGCGAAGCCAGTGCTAATTTTTTTTGAATGATGATCTCCTGCTGCTGTTCAGGGATGAGCGTGAACCTATCCTTGAGATTCACTTTGCGGATCAGCCAGGGAAGCGTTAATCCTTGAAAAACCAGGGTGATTAGAATGACGATAAACGTGATAAAAAGAATAAGGTCGCGGTAAGGAAACGGCTGTCCTGCTTGAGTGAGGATCGGGATGGAAAGTGCGGATGCCAGCGATACCACACCGCGCATTCCTGTCCAGCCGAAAATTAACGGACCTCTCCATCCTGGATTTGGGTCTGACACCGGGATAAAACGGCTCATGACTCTCATCAAAACAGAAGTTCCTAAAGTGCAAAGCAGCCTGGTGACAATCAGCACGAAAGCGATGATCAATCCATACCAAACGGCACTGCTTAAACTAATGTTACCAAGCTGCCGAGTCACAAACGGTAATTCGAGTCCGATGAGCAAAAAAATCAACCCGTTCAAGACAAAGACCAGATTATTCCATACATTTAAACCCTCAACCCGGCTTTGATAACTCAGCAAACTATTGCGCTTGCTGGATAAGAGCAGTCCACCACTGACGACCGCTAGCACGCCCGAAACATGGAAGTGTTCGGCAAAATAATACATACAGTAGGGCGTAACCAGTGTTAAAACGATTTCGATGCTGGAGGTTGTGGGTAATAAACGATGAATGCCGTAGAAAATCAATCCGACAACGAGTCCGATTAGGATTCCGATTAAAATAACCAGAACAAAGTTGACGGCTGCCTGATGAAATTGGAACTGTCCGGTGAGGACTGCTGCCAATGCAAAGCGAAACACGATCAGCGACGAGGCATCGTTAAGCAGACTTTCGCCTTCGACAATGCTGACCAGCGATTTCGGCACGTTGACCTGCCGCATGATCGTCGTCGCGGAAACGGCATCAGGCGGAGAGATAATGCCACCCAAAAGAAAGCCCAGCGCTAAAGTAAAACCGGGAATGATCGCGCTTGAGACAACTGCGATCACGCACGACGTTAAGATAACGATGGGAAAAGCAAACCCGATGATTAGCCCTCGCCATCTCCTGAATTCTTTCCACGATACTTGCCACGCAGCTTCATAAAGCAGGGGCGGAAGGAACATAAGGAAAACTAGCTCTGGATTAATGGTGATATTTGAAAACTGAGCAATGAAACTCAGCGCGAGTCCGCCCAATACGAGCACGATCGGGTAAGCCAATCGCAGCTTATCGGCGATCATGACCAGTCCGAGAATGATCAAGATCAGGCAAATATATTGAATGAAAATGCCTTGCATCAAGTGAATGTTGAAGTGTTAGACTACAGCTATTTTCAAGCTTTTTTGAGTATTTGGTGTATTTTCCTTTCCCTACAAGGGTTTGACGCTTGTTTTGACCGAAAAATGTTTAAGTTCCGTTCATTGCTGTGACTTATAAGGTAGATGAAGTCATATTGTCTGCCGTAGTCGCCAAGTGTGGTAGTCGATTGCTGGATGTATAGCAACGGACAGGGAGCTTAGGACAGCAATAAAATCACATAGTATCCTGTTGAAGGCGCGTTTCCCACGAACTGTCCTAACGGCTTTGGCGACTGCTATAGCTTGCGTCACTGGGTGGCGAAGTGCCGCAGCTATAAAGCGGCAGGCTATCGTCACTGGATTAGACGAAAGCAGAGAATATGGTGGTCAATTATTTATGCTCAAATGCTGAAAATAGTAGAAATGAGCATTGTGTGAGCATTTTAAAGAGAGTAATGGCTGAAAAGGCTATTACTGTGTACAAAACGCTTACCTCTAAGAAAGCCTGTATTAGCTCCAGGACAGATATATTGGAGAGTTTCTGGTGTAAAACGTTCTAACAATAATCGAAGGCTCTGAATTTGCCTTGGCCAGTGAAAGGTTTTAGCTGTCCG
Organism: Nostoc sp.; assembly: GCF_036917535.1. Taxonomy (GTDB): domain Bacteria; phylum Cyanobacteriota; class Cyanobacteriia; order Cyanobacteriales; family Nostocaceae; genus Nostoc. The sequence continues at coordinate 57,309 of NZ_JBALDA010000084.1, read as the reverse complement.
TAATGGTACTACTTGACCATACTGATTAGGGAGTAAATGGCGACCAGAAAACAATATACCCCCAAGTTCACTGTAGTAGAGACAAGATGAGCCGGGAGAATGCCCTGGTGTCCAAATTACTTGTGTCGCGGCATCAAGAGTAAATTCTTGCCTAAAGGTAGTTACGGTTAAGCCTGGTAATAAATATGCTTCTTGCTCTTGAATCAGCACCTCGCAGCCAAAGGCTTGCTGAAATTCAGCAATCTTGCCAATAGCGCCGCGATGGGTGATAAATAACCAACGCACGCCTTGATGCGATCGCAAAAAATCTTGATTTGTTTTTTCTAATGCAGGGCAATCTATGAGGATATTGCCTTCATTTCTTACAATAAAATAAGAGGTTCCCCCTAATGTGTCCCGATTGGGTGGAAAGGCAAAAATGCTCTCTTGTGCGAAGTCCGATTGCAGAGAACCTGCGCTGAGAACTTCGTCAGCGAAGACAGCCCGTGGCGGCTTAGTTGTATGACTTGGCTGTTGAGGTAAAGGGCACATAATCAAAGAACCGAAACTGAGGAGTTGTAGACAATTTGATTACAGTGCGGAAATTCTCAAGAATTGAAACTTGAGCGTTAAGCAGCACTGTTAACCGTTGTGAAAAAAATTGGGATTTGAGGTCTGCCTTGTAGTTAATGCTATGGTGCTGAAGCTACTGGTGGGGCGTTTTGTCAAAATTACTGAAGATAACATGGCATTTTGGTTTCTGTTTATCCTCCTGCTGGGGCTAGCTACTTATCTAATGGTGCAGCGCAGCGTTGCTCGCATCACCCGCACACCAGTATGGTTGTTGTGGCTGGTTTTAATGACACCAGCATTTCTGTTGAGTGGGTGGACGCTAATTTACGGACCGAAACAATCTCCACCACCAGAGCTGATCCTCTGGTCGATATTTGTCTGCACAGTCTTGTACTGGGTGTTGTTTCAATGGGGGCGTCAAGTACCAAGAGATACACAGACCGAAGCCCAAACCCAAGCCTCAGAATCACAGCCGATTATCCAGCCTACCCCAGAACCAATAGTGCGTCCTATTGAACCAAGGGAGGAAACCCAACTGCGAAATTGTTTTCCTTGGTCTGTATACTACGTTCAAAATATTGAGTATCGACCACAATCTGTGATTTGCCGGGGGCAGTTGCGAACTAAACCTAGCAACGCTTACCAGCAGATTAAAACTAATATTGAAGCACAATTTGGCGATCGCTTCTTACTGATTTTTCAAGAAGGCTTCAATGGCAAACCTTTCTTTGTCCTGGTTCCCAACACTCAAGCTGCGAAACAGACAAATACACCACGACGCAACCAGGAACGATTAACTCGACCAGGATTAGCGCTGATGCTGCTAGTAGCTACTTTGATCACTACTACCTTGGTGGGATTGGAAAATGCTGGTGTTACTCTGCCGCCTATCTGGAATATTGGATCTTTGTTTAAGCTTCTATCTAATCCAGATGTTTTATTCAAGGGATTGCCTTATGCTTTAGGACTGATGACTATTTTGGGCATTCACGAACTTGGGCATTATTTGACAGCTAGATTCTACAAGATTCGCTCGACATTGCCTTACTTTATTCCCGTGCCTTTCTTCTTGGGAACATTTGGCGCATTTATTCAGATGCGTAGTCCCATTCCCAACCGTAAAGCTTTATTTGATATTAGTATCGCTGGGCCTTTTGCAGGTTTTGTTGTCACCTTGCCATTACTAATATGGGGTTTGGCTCATTCTGATATAGTTTCCCTGACTGAAAAAACCCGACTTTTAAATCCTGATGCGCTCAATCCCAAGTATTCAATTTTACTGGCTATACTCTCGAAGTTAGCTTTGGGAAGTCAGTTAACAGCAAAATCAGCCCTCGATTTGCATCCAGTTGCAGTAGCAGGTTTTTTAGGACTAGTTGTTACAGCTTTAAATTTAATGCCTGTGGGACAATTAGATGGAGGTCACATTGTCCATGCAATGTTTGGACAACGAACTGCGATCGCAATTGGTCAAACTGCTCGCGTGTTGTTACTATTACTTTCTTTAGTTCGGGAAGAATTTTTGGTGTGGGCGATTATCTTATTATTTATGCCATTGATTGATGAACCGGCACTGAATGATGTCACTGAATTGGATAACAAACGTGACGTTTGGGGGTTACTGGCAATGGCTTTGTTGATTGTAATTATTCTGCCATTACCGCAGGCGATCGCTAACTTTTTGCAAATTTAATCAAGTAAACATATTAGCGATCGCTTTCTCAAGCCTTATCGTTTTGCTAATTCTGGAGTCCGCCCCTTTAAGCCAATCATCAATTTCAGCATAAATACTTTTAATATAGGTACTCGCTGCAAAAACCATAAACCCAGACGACGAACCACCACCACAAGGAAGAAATTATTAGAGAACATCCGATCTAACAAATCGGTAAAACCTAAAATTGTCAGATTCTCTAGCTGGCGCCAGCGTTCATAACCTTTGAGAATCTGAATATCGCCAATATCTTTACCCGCCTTATGCGCGGCTTGAATTACTTGTGCCAAAGCTGCGGCATCCCGAATACCCAAATTTAAACCTTGTCCGCCGACGGGATGGCAATTGTGTGCCGCGTCACCAATTAATGCCAGTCGGGGAAGAACGTAGCGATTGCTTTGCATCAGTTGCACTTGAAAAACAAAGCGATCGCCTAGTAATTCCAGTTTCCCCATCTGATCGCCATAGCGGCGGCTTAGTTCTGCCAAAAATTGCTCGTCATTTAAAGCACACAAAGCTTTTGCTTCTTCATGGGGAGCTGTCCAGACAATGCGGCAACGGTTCCCCGGTAAAGGTAAAATCGCAAAAGGGCCGCTAGACCAAAATCTTTCGTAAGCCGTGTTATTGTGGGGTTTTTCTGGTTTGACAAAGGCGACAATGCAAGATTGCCAATATTTCCAGCCCGAAGTTTTGATTCCAGCCGCTTGCCGAATTGGCGATCGCGATCCATCTGCTGCTACAACTAATTTGCTCTTGACTGTCTTTAGTTGATCGGTAATTTTAATATCAATGGCGACTATATTCTGGTGGTATTGCGTATTTACCACTTCCGCCGGACACAAATAAGTCACGTTGGGGCAATCTTGGACAAAATCTTGCAACGGCTGCAACAGCGCTTGGTGTTCCGCCACATAACCCAATTCTGCTGTATTTATATCATCTGTGGTAAATTCCACCACATCGGGATAATCGGCATCTGAAAGGCAAACTCGGCAATACTTGGCGATTTGCGGCAACATTTTGTCCCAAACGCCAATTCCTTGATAAATTAGCGATGAAAGCTGATGAACTGCATAAGCTTGTCCCTTCGCTACCGCCACTGATGCGACTTTCGCCTCAATTAGCAAAATACTCAAGCCAGAATCTTTTAAAGCAGAGGCTAGAGTTAACCCAATAATCCCACCGCCGACAATTACCAAATCATATTCATATCCCCGCTCATTTGGCGGTATTGGTTGAGGGGAAATTTGCTCAAGCTGCGTTGGGGTCATTATTAAGTTAGGTTACAGCGTCTAACTCTTATTTTGACGCGATCGCGCTTTCTTGAGCAAGTTAACAACTCAAAATTGTATCCACAACCCTTGTAGAGACGCGAATTTTCGCGTCTGTGCGAATTTTCGTGTCTCTACAAATTATTTACTGACTCGATAGATTGGTCTAACCTGACGATAAGTATTAAGTAAGCTGAGAAATTTCTGACCATCAAAATTTATCGGGTCAACTTTTTTACCAGAACGGTCTACTAAATGGTGCGTAGTGATGCGATGATCTGGAACTTGACTTTGAGCAATTAACCAAGCAAGAGAATGATATTGAGCTTCCGTATAGCCGCTATGGGTTTGTTGGCTGCTAGCGTCATAACTATCTGGCGGTGTTTCTAAAGAGACGTGATAAGCAAAATTATTCACAGACGCTGGCAAATTCGGATTAGTCTGCACAGTTTCCACTCCCTCGGAACTCTCAAATACTGAGTTAGCCGCACCAAAAGCCCGCTTTTCTGGCGGTACTAGATAAACCACTGTTCCGTCTAACTTGACTAAAGCATGGTAACTTGCTTGCACACTTTCATCAGTATGGGCTACTTGAAAGAAATTAACTGCGCTGGAAGCAGAATAACCAGTTTCATGGAGGACGATAATCGGTTGGTTGTGGAGAGTTACGCCGTTAACATCTTGAACGTACCGTTCTCCATAGTTACTTGGATCAACCGAAGCAACTTGATAATTAGGTCTGTACTGTGCAAAAGCTTGAGTGGTTACATACCTTGCTACAGATTTGTTAGTCTTGACTGGAGACTTGATAACATTTTGAAATTTATTCTCTGGCTCTTTTGCTGATTGGAATTGCGCTTGGGGATATTGACTGAAAGCTGTAACCTGTGAATTGGATGTACGGGATATTGTCGGATTGTTGTGTAATTTTGTTGCTCGTCCAATTAGCAGTACTACAATTAGAGTGGCGAACATCAGCCAGATCAGTAGCACTCTAGTCACCCAGTCTGTAAACTTCATTTTTCTAATACCCGTAAAACCGTAGATATTAATTTATAACTAAACTGGCGTGTCAGTCGTAGAGGCGTACTTCTGTAAACCCCTACCACTTATGATATCCAAATAATAATCGCTATAATACCTTAATTCTAGTCAAATATACGCTATTAGTATATATTGGAATCCTAAGTAATTGTTTTAGATGCTTCCTCTGTCTTGAGAGGAATTGGCAGAGCAACCGCGATGTCTCCGACAAGCCGCTTCGCGTCTACGCATTTAGTGCTGCCAAAGCAAAAGTGGTGTTCTCAGGTAGACGCGAAGCAGAAGGCAAAGAAACTGCGGCGCTGATTCACGATGCTGGAGCAGAGTGCTTGTTTGTGCAATCAGACGTGTCTAGTGAAGCAGACATTCAAGCTTTGGTGCAGAAAACGATCGCGACCTACAGCAAACTCAATTGTGCGTTCAACAATGCTGGGACTGAGGGTCCTACCAAACCACTGCACGAACAATCCGTGGAGGATTTGATGGCAATACAATGTGCGGGAACTATTTCTGTGCATGAAGTATGAGATCCAACAGATGCTCATTTAAGGTTCAGGCGTGATTGTCAATACTTCGTCGGTAGCTGGTTTAGTTGGTAGGGTTCCAGAATTATCTCCTTCGACATCACCGGACAACCTGTGGTTGTCGATGGTGGAGTCACAGCAAGCTAAACCACGATCTGCCTTGGCAGATATCTTTTTGCGATCGCTTCAAGTGTTATTTTCCTGCTGACTGTTTTTAGGATACTCCTACTGCAAGTGTTTCAGTCACTCGATGCTCGCTTACCATTGTGGTTTATCATACTTCTAACTTCTTTTGCACAAAGCACAACTCTATGTATACAAGCTTAATTTTCATACCGTATTTATAAGGAGTCATTTTATGTCAACTTTTATTTTGGTTCATGGCACGATGGTTCTGCTTAGAAAGCAGTCATCCAACATCTATAGGACTTACGCAAAAAACCTCTCAACCCCTCATTACTCGGTTGTCCTCTGTGTACTCTGTGGTTTGTTTTTCCGTTACCTATGCGTAAGTCCTGATCTAGAAGCGAAAGGACATCAGGCTTTTGCTCCCACCATTGCCGGGTATGGCCAAGGCGCGAACAAAAACGTCAATCATGCTCAATGTACATAGTCGGTTTAGCCGAAAAGATTATTGTGGCAGGGCGCGACTAACAGCGTTCAAATGAACACTGTCGTTTATTCATCTAGAGCTTGCAAGCGAGGAGACTTACACAATGACATCTCAATCCATTGATAATTTTGCTCAAAGGGAGAATCAGCTCCAAAATTGGAATAATTTTTGCCGCTATCATGTAGGCGACTGGCATGGTATCTGGACTAAATATTCGCCAGAAGGACACTTAATTGACTCCTTCAAGTGTATTCGCTCCTTCCACCTCAGTAAAGATGGTAGCCAGATTACTCAGCAAAATTACTACACTTATTCTGATGGAAAGACTGAACTACAAAATGCTGGTTCTTATACTAGTGCAGGTCTATCTTTTAACGGGCATCACTTTGTCGTTTTGTTTCTAGACAACAGCTTTTCCTGGGGAATTGCAAAAATCACAGATGATCCTCCCTTTACTCCCTTCTTTGAAACAGGGTTCACGCATGGTAACAAAAGGACGAGCCTCACAGCTGTTTACAAAAAAAGCGGTGAGTTGCAGCACATGACAGCGATCTCTGAGCAATTAGACAGCTTTCTAGAAGCGCTTCCAGCTTCTGGTGTGATTCAACCTGACGGCGTTTGGCAGGGGACTGTCAAACAGATAACCCCCGATTTAGTCACATCCTCTCCAGAGGAAATTGCATGGCAACCCCTGGAAAATTTAGGTGGCAATAATCAGATATTTCACTTGCCAGGTGGCTCGATTAGTTGTCCCTTGAGGATTGAAAGCAAGAGCGTCATGGATCTGATTGTCGATTGGCAGGCGACTCCAAACAAGCTGTTCCGTGGAATTCGCTACTTTGACAATTCCGAGTTTAGTCGCTTTTTGCTTCAAATCTACGAATCCTAATCAGATGGAAACAATAGTTCGGATAGTTTTTCTGAAAGTAATGATTTTGCGTGTCTTTCACGCACCCAAAATTCATCAGCGTAAAATCAGGATATAACTTTCCAATTTGGCGATCGCTACTAACCAAGAGCGGTGGAATACCAATAATATTGATTTTGTTTTATCTAATAAAAGATGATTCAAGAACAGGCAATCAAAATTAAAAGAGGCTTTGTGGATAGGTCGTGGGGTCAAGTGCATTACCGGACGGCTGGCAATGGTCCGGCACTGGTACTCACGCACAAAACTTACTTTTCTTCTCGTAGTTTTATCAGAGTTATGCCGCTGCTAGCTCTTGATTTTCGGGTAATTGCGCTAGATACTCCCGGTCAAGGCGAGTCAGAAAACGAGATCCGATCGACCAGCTAGAAACAACAATGCCGACCTTGACACAGCGAACTAATGAATACGAATGACTTATGCAATCTAAAACGCCTCGGACAATCCTGATCACAGGTGCAAGCAAAGGTCTTGGACGCGCTACGGCTGATTATTTAGCGCAGCAAGGACACCAGATCATTGGCATGGCTCGCAATTTACCGAAGTCTCCGTTTCCTGGCGAATTTATCACTGTCGATCTTGCCAGTCCTGAGCAAACGCAGTCTGTGCTAGCAAAGTTAGTTGATCGCTACTCCATTACGGGACTGATCAATAATGTTGGCTTAAGTCAGTTGCAGCCCTTAGAAGACATCAATTTGCAGGATTTAAGCACTGTCTTGGATCTCAATTTACGTTCAGCCGTGCAATTCGCACAAGCGTTGCTGCCGACGATGAAACAAGCGGGCTGGGGACGCATTGTGAACATTTCTAGCCTCGCGGCGTTGGGGTTCTCCAATCGCACGAGTTATTCAGCAGCGAAAGCTGGAGTCATTAGTTTGACACGCTGTTGGGCATTGGAGCTAGCAACCACTGGCATCACAGTGAATGCGATCGCGCCGGGGACGATTGCCACGGAAATGTTTCATGAGAAAGTTTTGCCAGGTAGTCCAGAAGAACAGCTCTATTCCAGCATGGTACCGATGGGACGGTTCGGTCAGCCTTTCGAGGTTGCAGCGGCGATCGCGTTCTTCTGTTCTGAGGAAGCAGCATTTATCACAGGACAAACCTTATTTATCGATGGTGGAGCGAGCATCGGTCGCAGTCTGATTTGACAGAATACAGGAAGTGAATCTAAGGAGCGAATCATGGCAAGCATTGAAGCAGTTAAGCTACAGGTGAGTCATCACAGAGTCAAAGTTAATGGCATTCGGCTGCATGACATCGCGGCTGGGTCAGGTAAGCCTGTTGTCCTGCTGCACGGCTTTCCTGAAACCTCCTACACTCACCAAAGCGCTTTTACCTAACTTCAGAATAAAAGCTGCCAAAAATATCACAATTTGGGAAAATAATAAAGTAGGTCGAATATAGCGTTTCTCACTGGCGTGCAGTACAGTTTTAACCTCTCTCCAAACCTATCTTCTACAAGGAGAGAGGCTTTGAATATTACTCCCCTTCCCTTATAGGAAGGGGTTGGGGGTTAGGTCTGTATTGGACTCAACTGCAAGCAGCTATATGATATGACTGACCCAAATTATTCTAGGAAAATATGACTCATCCTTTCCTTGAACGCCTGCGTAGTCCAGATAGCCCAGTTCTTGTCTTCGACGGGGCGATGGGAACCAATTTACAAACGCAAAACCTGACTGCTGAAGACTTCGGCGGCCCACAGTATGAAGGTTGTAACGAATACTTAGTCCACAGTAAACCCGAAGCTGTCGCTAAGGTTCACCGTGACTTTCTTGCTGCTGGTGCTGATGTGATTGAAACGGATACCTTTGGCAGTACGTCCTTGGTGCTGGCAGAATATGACTTGGCAGACCAAGCTTATTACCTCAGCAAGACAGCCGCAGAATTAGCGAAGCGTGTGGCTACGGAATTTTCGACGCCAGAAAAACCCCGGTTTGTGGCTGGTTCCATCGGCCCAACAACTAAACTGCCAACTTTAGGACACATTGATTTTGACACCATGAAAGCGTCTTTCGCTGAACAAGCAGAGGCGCTGTGGGATGGTGGTGTCGATTTATTCATTGTGGAAACTTGCCAAGATGTGCTGCAAATTAAAGCGGCGCTGAATGCCATTGAAGAAGTGTTTGCCAAAAAAGGCGATCGCCGACCGTTGATGGTGTCTGTGACAATGGAAAGCATGGGCACAATGTTGGTGGGTTCCGAAATCAGCGCTGTGCTGACAATTTTGCAACCTTATCCAATTGATATTCTCGGTTTGAACTGTGCCACTGGCCCAGACTTGATGAAACCACATATCAAGTATCTGGCAGAACATTCGCCTTTCATCGTTTCCTGTATTCCCAACGCAGGTTTACCTGAGAACGTTGGTGGTCAAGCGCACTACCGCTTAACACCGTTGGAATTACGGATGGCGCTGATGCATTTTGTTGAAGATTTGGGTGTCCAAGTGATTGGGGGTTGCTGTGGGACGCGTCCAGAACACATTCAACAATTGGCAGAAGTTGCTAAAAACCTGAAGCCAAAAGTTAGACAGCCAAGTTTAGAACCAGCAGCAGCATCAATTTACACTACTCAGCCTTACGAGCAAGATAATTCTTTCTTGATTGTTGGCGAACGTCTCAACGCCAGTGGTTCCAAGAAGTGCCGCGATTTGCTAAATGCCGAAGATTGGGATGGACTCGTGTCAATGGCGAGAGCGCAAGTAAAAGAAGGCGCACACATCCTTGATGTCAACGTCGATTATGTAGGACGCGACGGCGTGCGAGATATGCACGAATTAGTTTCGCGCATTGTTAATAATGTGACATTGCCTTTAATGCTTGACTCCACCGAATGGGAAAAGATGGAGGCGGGTTTAAAGATTGCCGGTGGTAAGTGTTTGCTAAACTCCACCAACTACGAAGACGGCGAACCGCGCTTTTTGAAGGTGCTGGAGTTAGCGAAAAAGTACGGTGCTGGTGTAGTCATTGGTACTATCGATGAAGACGGGATGGCACGGACAGCAGACAAAAAGTTTGCGATCGCCCAACGCGCTTACCATCAAGCTGTAGAATATGGCATACCTCCCACAGAAGTATTTTTTGATACTTTGGCGTTACCCATTTCCACCGGGATTGAAGAAGACCGAGAAAACGGTAAAGCTACAATTGAATCCATCCGCCGCATTCGTCAAGAATTGCCTGGATGCCATATAATTTTGGGTGTTTCCAACATTTCCTTTGGTTTAAATCCAGCAGCGCGGATGGTGCTGAACTCAGTGTTTTTGCACGAAGCGACGACGGCGGGAATGGATGCAGCGATTGTCAGCGCTAACAAAATTTTACCGCTCTCGAAGATTGAAGAACGCCATCAAGAAATCTGCCGCCAGTTGATTTATGACGAACGGAAGTTTGAGGGTGATGTTTGCGTTTACGATCCTTTGGCAGAGCTTACCACAGTCTTTGCCGGGGTGACAACAAAACGTGATCGCTCTTTAGATGAAAGTCTCCCCATCCCAGAACGTCTCAAACGCCATATCATCGACGGCGAACGCATTAGCTTAGAAGAACATCTGAAAAAAGCCTTAGAAGAATATCCCCCCTTAGAGATTATCAACACCTTCTTGCTAGATGGCATGAAAGTTGTCGGGGAATTATTCGGTTCTGGACAAATGCAACTACCCTTCGTCTTGCAATCAGCAGAAACCATGAAAGCGGCAGTGGCGTTTCTAGAACCTTTCATGGAAAAATCAGAATCAGGCAACAATGCCAAAGGAACCTTTGTTATTGCCACAGTCAAAGGCGATGTCCACGACATTGGTAAAAACTTGGTGGATATTATCTTATCCAACAATGGCTACAAGGTGATTAACCTGGGAATTAAGCAGCCGGTGGAAAACATTATCAACGCTTACGAACAGCACAAAGCTGATTGTATTGCCATGAGTGGTTTGCTGGTAAAATCCACCGCCTTCATGAAAGAAAACTTGGAGGTATTCAACGAAAAGGGAATTAGTGTTCCTGTAATTTTAGGTGGTGCGGCGCTGACTCCCAAATTTGTACATGAAGATTGCCAAAAAACTTACAAAGGTAAAGTTGTTTATGGCAAAGATGCCTTTTCTGACTTGCACTTCATGGATAAATTAATGCCAGCGAAAGCAACTGGTAACTGGCAAGATTTGCAGGGATTTTTGAACGAAGTCGAAACGGCTGAAGTTTCAACGAATGGTCACAAAGAATCAGTAACTACAACTGCCCAAGAAACATCTACTGAACCCAAAGAAGTAGATACGCGACGTTCTGATGCTGTGGCGATAGATATTGAACGTCCCACACCACCTTTCTGGGGAACGAAGTTATTGCAGCCTAGTGATATTCCCATCGAAGAAATATTCTGGCACTTGGATTTACAAGCTTTGATTGCTGGACAGTGGCAATTCCGCAAACCGAAGGAACAATCTAAGGAAGAATATCAGGCTTTCTTAGCTGAAAAAGTGTACCCAGTTTTAGAAACTTGGAAACAGCGAATTATTGAGGAGAATTTGTTGCATCCTCAGGTGATTTATGGTTACTTCCCTTGTCAAGCTGAGGGAAATTCTCTACATATATATAACTCAAAGAACCAATCACAACAGGTTGCAACTTTCGAGTTTCCCAGACAGAAGTCTTTAAGGAGGCTGTGCATAGCAGATTTCTTTGCACCGAAGGAGTCGGGAATTATTGATGTCTTCCCAATGCAGGCGGTGACTGTAGGTGAAATTGCCACAGAGTTCGCCCAAAAGCTGTTTGCTGCCAATCAATACACCGATTATCTGTACTTCCACGGTATGGCAGTACAGATGGCGGAAGCTGTAGCTGAATGGACACACACCAGAATTCGCCGAGAGTTAGGTTTTGCTGCTGAGGAACCCGATAATATTCGGGATATATTAGCACAACGCTATCGTGGCTCGCGGTATAGTTTTGGGTATCCAGCTTGTCCAAATATTCAAGATCAGTACAAACAACTGGAGTTATTGCAGACTGACAGGATTAACTTGTATATGGATGAAAGCGAACAACTTTATCCAGAACAGTCTACCACTGCGATTATTACCTATCACCCATTAGCAAAATACTTTAGCGCGTAGAATCTTACGCCTTAATTTAATACACTTGGTGATGAAGCCCAAACCCTGGATTTACCCCCCTTAATCCCCCCTTGCCAAGGGGGGAAATATCCGGTTCTCCCCCTTGGCAAGGGGGAGTTAGAGGGAGTCAGAAGGACTTGTGCGTACATCGTAGCTAGATGAAACAAAGTACTGTTACTTTGATGATTTTTCCGGGAATCCTGTAGTTGTATACGCACCAAATTTGTTAATCTCTTAGCTTAGGTAGGCTTATTTATGCAACTCATCACCTCGTTAGATATTAGAAATTCAGAATATTTATCCAAAAATCGCCTTATCAGTTATCATCACCAGTTGCGTCTAATTTTTTCACTGGGTAATCAGGTAAAAAACGTTCTAGAAATTGGAATTTTTAATTCTCTGTTAACAGACATTCTGAAGAATAATGGATACAACGTCTCCACTGCTGATGTTGACTTTAACCTTAAGCCAGATATAATTTTGGATTTGACTACAGATTTTTCATTACCAAAAGATAAATTTGATGCGATTGTCCTGTTTCAAGTGCTGGAACATTTCCCCTACCCTGAGTCAGAAGAAGCATTGAGAAAACTTGCTATTGCAACTAAGAAATTTTTGGTGATTTCGATTCCCTATTGCACTCAATACCTCTCGTTTCAGGTAAAAACCTCTTTCTCTGGTAGACCAAGGTATTTACTATTCAATGTTCCAAAATTCTGGAGTACAACGCCAGTCTGTGACGAACATTACTGGGAAATGGGTTTGAAAGGATATCCCAAAAAGCGGATTTTAAACTCTGTTGCCAAAGCTGGATTAACTGTTAAGCAAGAATTTCTCGATCCTAGTTATCCGTACCACTATTTTTTGGTGTTGGAGAAGAATTCTAGTAATATTTAAACAGCAATCTGTGAAAAGTGGGGAGTCGGAAGTAGGGAAATCCGAATCAGAAAATGGCGGCAAACAATGCTCAAAAAAGGTGCGATCGCTTAAGTTATGCTTTTAAAATCCTAATTGGTATCATACCCTTCTATGTTCTCCGGGTTTATCCTGGAAAACAGATGGCTAGGTTGTATTACCTACTATCATCGTTTCAGATACTAACATCGAAAATTACCAATTATGCTAGAACAAGGCACTATCAGTATTCATACTGAGAATATTTTCCCGATCATCAAGAAGTCGCTTTACTCAGATCACCAAATCTTTTTGCGGGAACTGGTATCCAACGCTGTAGACGCCATCCAAAAGCTAAAAATGGTATCCCGCGCCGGAGATTATGCTGGAGACCTCGGCGAACCAGAAATTGAACTTGCCATTGACAAGGATAAGAAAACTCTATCCATCTCCGATAACGGTATCGGGATGACCGCAGATGAAGTTAAGAAATATATCAATCAGGTTGCCTTCTCTAGTGCTGAAGAATTTATTCATAAGTATGAAGGCAAATCAGATCAACCGATCATCGGTCACTTTGGTCTTGGTTTCTACTCTTCCTTTATGGTGGCGCAAAAGGTAGAAATTGATACCCTATCTTTTCAAGAAGGGGCACAGGCGGTTCACTGGTCTTGCGATGGTTCCCCAGCATTCACCATAGAAGACTCACCCCGAACAACTCGCGGTACTACTATAACTCTCAGCCTGCAAGGAGAAGAAGAGGAATTTCTCGAAGCAGCACGAATTAAAAATCTTGTCAAGACCTACTGTGACTTTTTGCCAGTCCCAATTAAACTCGATGGCGAAGTATTAAATAAGCAAAAAGCACCGTGGCGAGAGTCTCCAAGTAATCTGACTAAAGAAGATTATTTAGAGTTTTACCGCTATCTGTATCCTTTTCAAGAAGAACCTTTGTTATGGGTACATCTAAATACTGATTATCCCTTTATCATCAACGGGATTCTGTATTTTCCAAAAATGAAACCGGATGTAGATGTTACCAAAGGACAGATCAAGCTATTTTGTAATCAAGTTTTTGTTAGCGACAACTGCGAAGAAATTATCCCGCAATTTCTGATGCCAATGCGGGGTGTGATTGATAGCACCGATATTCCCTTAAACGTCTCACGCAGTGCCTTGCAAGGCGATCGCACCGTGAAGCGAATTGGTGATTACGTTGCTAAAAAAGTAGGCGATCGCCTCAAAGAACTTTTCCGCGATAACCGCGAACAATACATTAGCGCCTGGAAAGACCTTGGCACTTTTGTAAAATTCGGCGTTCTCAACGACGAGAAATTCAAAAAACAAGTCGAAGATATTATCGTCTTCCGCACTACCGCCAAGCTGACAGAAAAAGTTGCGGCTGAAACGCCAGTGGTCGAAGTCCAGTCTTCAGAGGGGGATGCTTGGCAAGATGTCACTCCTTCACCCAGTTCTGAGAATTCAGCACCCAGCGCTCCCTATACTACGCTCAAAGAGTATCTAGAACGCAACAAAGAACGTCACGAAAACCGGGTTTTCTACAGCACCGATGAAGCAACCCAAGCTACATACATAGAATTGCACAAAAATCAAGGCTTAGAAGTCCTGTTTATGGACTCATTCATCGACACCCACTTTATCAACTTCCTAGAGCGGGAATATCAGGATGTCAAATTTACGCGGGTAGACTCAGATTTAGATAATACCTTGCTAGAACAAGACAAAGCTACGGAAATTGTCGATCCGAAGACGAACAAAACTCGCAGTGAGACGATCAAAGAGTTATTTGAGAAATCCCTCAACAAACCCAAACTCAACATCCGTACTGAAGCTTTAAAATCAGACGATCCTCAAGGGACACCACCGGCGATCGTGCTTTTACCAGAAATTCTCCGCCGCCTGCGGGAAATGAATGCCATGATGCAGCAGCAAACAACAGAGTTTCCTGAAGATCACATTTTGCTGGTGAATACTGCTCACCCACTGATTCAAAATCTGGCAAATCTGAACCAAGGTAGTATCATTCAAGGTGACGGTCAATCGCCTACAGATCAGTTAGTCAACTTGATTTGCCAACACGTCTATGATTTAGCGCTGATGTCTCAGAAAGGATTTGACGCTGAAGGAATGAAATCCTTCGTTGAGCGTTCAAATGAGGTACTCACCAAGCTGACAGAACAAGCAAGTAAATAATGTTGAGTGGGGCATTGGGCATTGGGCATGGGGAATTGGGCACAAGAGGCAGAGGTTCTTTAATTTTGAATTTTGAATTTTGAATTGATTTCTCCCCCTCACTCCCCACTCCTTTCTCCACTTCTGTTGCCTAAGACCTAAAATGGAAAGGTTGTATTAAAATACCAATCTGGAGATACCTTGCTATGTCTCGTCGCTGTGAACTAACTGGTAAAAAGGCAAATAACGCTTTTTCTGTTTCCCACTCTCACCGCCGTACTAAACGCCTTCAGCACGCTAATCTGCAAAACAAACGTGTTTGGTGGGAAGGCGGAAATCGTTGGGTGAAATTAAAGCTGTCTACCAAAGCAATCAAAACCTTACAAATTAATGGGTTAGAAGCAATGGCAAAAGAAGCTGGTATTAACCTGAATCATTACTAAGTAATCTGGATTTCATAACCCGAAACTTCCGTAGGGGGTACAGCTAGAGCTAGCTGTACCCCCTTAATGTTTATTACATCTTGAGTAGCAGTCAGGCTTTCTATATTTTGAATTCTGTTGGCAGCAATAGATGTTATACCACGGATAAATCCCAGTATCGATGAATAAAGATACTTAACAGTTTTTTTGATTTTTCATAATTGAAGTTAAACCGATCTGTACCCAAAATTAATTCATACTTTTTGTAATTGCTCAACACTCTTAACAAGAGATCGAGATAGAGACTAACTAAATAAATAGAAAAACTGCCCGACCTCAAACAACTATTGAAAGAGGCAAAAGAAGCCTTGATAGTAAATATTAGGACTTACGCACTGTACAAAATAACTATCTTGTGTGTCAACGTAAATAGATTGTTTCAGGCTTTGGTCAATCACCTTTGATTGAGTGCGATCACTAAAATATCATTGAAAAATTTAGCTATAAGCCTTGAAAACTATACCTGTTATTTTGGCTTTTCTGTCAATGCGTAAGTCCTAAATATACTAGGAGGAAATCCAAAAACTAAAAATCGCACTATAAGCTCGAAGTAATCAAGACTCTCCATCAGCCAAAACTAGTTGAGCGATTACAAATAAACAAGGGAATACTGAAAGCAGGTAGTCTATTTTATTTATTATGACAACGAACAGTAATGAAGCGTCGAACCACTTAGACCTGCAAAAGTGTTACAAACAGCTACAGCTAACGCTTCAATATCAAAAAATATTGGCGAGGATTCTGGCTAAGATTCGCACATCTGTAAACATAGAATCTCTCTGTTCGACTTCTTGTCAAGATATTTGTCGGCAATTGAAGATTGAGCGAGTTGCAATCTACCGTTTTAACACTGACTGGAGCGGTAGTTTTATTGATCGCTTGGGCTTTGCAGAACATCCTTGGGATGCATTGACCGCATTTGGACAGGACTTGGTGTGGGAAGATTCGCATTTGCGAGAAACTCAGGGAGGGCGATATCGCAAAAATGAGCCGTTTGCTGTGGCTGATATTTACGATGCAGGGCACGCTCGCTGTCATATTGAGGTATTAGAACAGTTTCAGATTCGGGCGTATGCGATCGCACCGATTTTTATTGGTGCAAAATTGTGGGGAATGCTTGCAGCTTATCAACACTCCGCTCCTCGGCAATGGTGTTCTCACGAAGTTGAATTCTTCGCTCAAGCTGCCAGCCATCTCGGTCTAGCAATGCAGCAAGCAGAAATCCTAGAACAGACTAAACAACGCACAGCAGAACTACAAGATGCGATCGCACGGCAACGTGCGTTGACGGAAGTGGTAGGAAATATTCGCTCGTCTGTGAACACCGAAATTATTCTAGACACTGCCTGTCAAGAACTTTGCAAACTGCTGAAGTTAGAGCGAGCAGCAATTTACCGCTTTAATGAAGACTGGAGCGGCGAATTTGTCAGCCAATTCGGGATGGTAGAAGCGCAGTGGGATAGAATCCATTCTTTTGGCAAAAATCTCGTTTGGCAAGATACCCACCTCCAAGAAACCAAAGGTGGACGCTACCGCAATAACGAAAGTTTTGTTATCAACGACATCTATCAAGCCGGACACTCGCGTTGTCACATCGATGTTCTGGAGCAATTCAAGATTCGGGCATATACCTTAGCACCCATCTTCATCGGCCCAAAACTGTGGGGACTGATAGCAGCCTATCAACACTCCGGGCCGCGCCAATGGGCAAATTATGAAGTGGAATTCCTGGGACAGGTAGGGGCACAATTGGGAGTGGCGATTCAGCAAGCCGAGAATTTAGCTCAGTCGAAACAACAGGCAGTTGCCCTCAAAGATGCGATCGCTCGCCAACGAGCATTAACTGAAGTAGTCGGTAAAATTCGCTCCTCTTTAAATATTGATTTAATTCTAAAAACTACTTGCCAAGAAGTATGTAAACTGCTGCGAGTTGAGCGGGTTGGCGTTTATCGCTTCAATGAAGACTGGAGTGGTGAATTTGTCAGTAATTTCGGCATGGTTGAGGCACAGTGGGACAGTATTAATCCTTTTGGCAAAAATCTCGTTTGGGAAGATACCCACCTCCAAGAAACCAAAGGCGGACGCTACCGCAACAACGAGAATTTTGCTGTAGAGGATATCTACCAAGCCGGACACTCGCGCTGTCACCTAGAGATTTTGGAGCAGTTCAAGATTCGCGCTTATGCGTTAACCCCAATTTTTGTAGGACGGAATTTGTGGGGATTGGTGGCTGCCTATCAACATTCTGCACCACGCCAGTGGGATAGTGTGGAAGTGGAATTTTTGGGACAGGTTGCTAGCCAAATGGGAGTAGCACTGCAAAGTTCTCAAATGGTGACTCAAATTCAAACTCGCGCTGATGAACTGCAACAATCGGCTGAACAGCGGCGGATTTTATTTGATTTGGTTGTCAAAATTCGGGAATCGTTAGATTTGGAGACGATCTTTAAGACTACAGTACAGGAAGTGCGGCGATCGCTAAATACGGATCGAGTTGGCATCTTCCGTTTTGACCCGAATGTCGGTTTTTGCAGCGGTGAATTTATTGCTGAAGATGTGTTACCCAAGTTCGATTCTACCCTCGCCGTGAAAGTGCAAGACTATTGCTTCGGCGATCAATACGCACCGCAATATCGCCAAGGCCACGTGCAAGTGATATCTGATGTCAACAGCGTTGGCTCCAAAGTGCCTCATCTGGATGTGATTGAGCGATTCCAAGTCAAAGCACAAATTATTGTGCCGTTGATGGAAGGTGATGAACTGTGGGGGTTGTTGTGTATTCATCAATGCACCCATACACGTGATTGGGAAGAAGCTGAATTGGAATTTGTTACCCAAGTGGCAGCTCAACTCAGTGTAGCGTTACGTCAAGCCAACTTGTTTCAACAATCCAGTTTGCTAGGTCAAACTCGTGAAGAAGCGAATCAACTTGCCCAGGCACTGAATGAACTGCGTACTGCCCAAATGCAAATTATCCACGCTGAAAAAATGGCCAGTTTGGGGCAACTGGTGGCGGGAGTTGCCCATGAAATTAATAACCCGATTAATTTCATCCACGGCAACTTGGAACACGCTCACCAATACACGCAAGAATTGCTTCGCTATGTAGAGCTTTATTGGCATCATTATCCCGATGCCGCACCAGAAATCCAAGAGTTCTTTAATAAAGCCGAAATAGAGTATTTGGTTGACGATTTACCTCAATTATTCCAGTCCATGCAGGTCGGCACAGAACGCATTCGTGAAATTGTCACATCTTTGCGGAACTTCTCGCGCCTAGATGAAGCTGACTTCAAACCAGCAAATATTCACGAAGGCATCGACAGTACATTAATGATTTTGCAAAACCGTTTGAAGCCCTCAGCCGATAGTCTCACCATTTATGTGAGCAAAGATTATGGTACTTTACCTTTAATAGAATGCTATCCCGGTCAGTTAAATCAGGTATTTATGAATTTGCTGTCCAATGCCATTGATGCTCTAGAAGAACGAACCACACAAGAATCTTCTGAAACACTGGCAAAAAACCCCAGCAAAATCCGAATTTCTACCTCCCTGCTCAATAAAGATTGGATTGTCATTCGCATCGCCGACAACGGACTTGGGATAGATGAAAAAGTCCTCTCTCGACTGTTCGATCCATTTTTTACTACCAAGCTTGTCGGTAAAGGTACAGGGTTGGGATTATCTATCAGCTATCAGATAGTCACAGAAAAGCATAACGGCAAGATATACTGCCAATCTGAACTTGGCAAAGGTACAGAATTTGTGATTGAGTTGCCGATTTATCAGGTCGCAGCAAGAAAATCAGTAGCTAAAGTCAAGGTATTAGACCAGGTATAAG
Source organism: Nostoc sp. (assembly GCF_036917535.1). GTDB lineage: Bacteria > Cyanobacteriota > Cyanobacteriia > Cyanobacteriales > Nostocaceae > Nostoc. Next base: position 38,140 of record NZ_JBALDA010000084.1, on the reverse strand, counting down.
CAAAGAGGCAAAGTGATAATTTTTATCAGTTAACCTGAAAAATTATCACTTTTTTACTCAGCACTTACTACTGTTTTGGTAACAGTAGTATTGCATAATTGTTTTACCTTTTCAGTAACCCAATCAACACGATCCTTTCCCCAAAATCTTTCGCCTTCCACTACCCAAGTTGGTACTCCAGGACAACCAAATTGCTCGTATTGTGCCAAAGCTGCCAATGCTGCTTGTTTAGCTGCTTCCCCGTAGATTAACTCAAGAATGCGATCGCCATTCAACCCAACATCATTTGCAACTTTCTTAATCACAGACTCATCGTTAACATCCAGAAGGTCAATGTACGACGCTCGAAAGAAAGCCGCATCAAGCAGATGCTCCTTCCCAGTTCCACAAGCAGCGTAATACGCCCTCGCGGGAAGTTCTTCGCGACCAAACTTCATTTTCTCCCAGCGCTTGACCCACCTACCAAATTCTTCAAGTTCCTTGAGCCGAATTTCAATGCCATACTTTTTTGCCCACCGCAGACAATCTTCTTTGTGATACGACGATAACAGGGCAGTTTCACCTCGTCCTTGGAGGTCAGCTACTTTTATACCTCGCTCTTTCGGTATGTAGATTGGTCGTCGTTCAATATCAACAGGTAAACCCTGCAATGCTTTTTCAGCAAGAGCGATACCAATATATGAATTTGACGAGTGGTATATCGAGTAGGAGTACACTTTGATTCGCTGCGACATCTTGGCTACCGTAGCTACCTAACTAGATAATATTACGATTTAGCGATCGCGGCGATACGGTAGCAGTAGCAAGTATTCAAGCATCAAAGTTCCCATGCCCAATAAAGGTAATACCAATTTGAAAAAAGAATGCGACAGATACATACTCTCAAACCTTTGTGATGTCTGGCTTTCTTAATTTTAAATTTTGAATTTTGAATTTTGAATTGGTATAAGTATCTGGTTGCTACAGTCGCGGTGAAAAATACTAAGCTGGTAAATAGCACGTTTAAACTTTAGCGGAAATTTCAAATCGCATTCATCGGCGGTTTAAAATTCTCCATTGGCGAACTACCTGTAATTACATTATGTTTGATGCTCTATCTGACCGTTTAGAAGCCGCCTGGAAAAAACTGCGGGGACAAGACAAAATTTCTCAATCCAACATTCAAGATGCATTGCGCGAAGTGCGCCGCGCCCTGTTGGAAGCAGATGTCAATCTCCAGGTAGTCAAAGATTTTATTAGCGAAGTCGAAGCCAAGGCACAAGGAGCCGAGGTGATTACTGGCGTGCGACCTGATCAACAGTTCATCAAAATTGTTCATGATGAACTGGTGCAGGTGATGGGAGAAGAAAATGTTCCCATAGCAGAAGCCCAAGAGCAGCCTACCATTGTGCTGATGGCTGGATTGCAAGGTACTGGTAAAACCACAGCTGCTGCTAAGTTAGCTTTACATCTGAGGAAATTAGAGCGTAGCTGTTTGTTGGTGGCGACAGACGTATATCGCCCAGCAGCGATCGATCAGTTGGTGACATTGGGTAAGCAAATTGACGTACCAGTATTTGAACTAGGAAGCGACGCCAATCCCGTAGAAATTGCAAGGCAAGGTGTAGAACGCGCTAGGGCAGAAGGTGTCAACACAGTAATTATTGATACTGCTGGACGCCTGCAAATTGACGAAGATATGATGGCGGAATTAGCCCGCATCAAAGCAACCGTCCAACCCGATGAAACTCTGTTGGTGGTGGATGCGATGACTGGTCAAGAGGCCGCAAATCTTACCCGCACCTTCCACGAACAGATCGGCATTACTGGAGCGATTCTCACCAAATTAGATGGTGATAGCCGTGGTGGTGCTGCGCTTTCAGTGCGGCAAATTTCGGGAGCGCCGATTAAATTTGTGGGCGTGGGTGAGAAAGTCGAGGCACTGCAACCCTTTTATCCTGATCGCATGGCATCGCGGATTCTCGGTATGGGCGATGTGCTAACCCTGGTAGAAAAAGCCCAGGAAGAGTTTGACTTAGCAGATGCTGAGAAAATGCAGGAGAAAATTCTGTCAGCGAAGTTTGACTTTACAGACTTTCTCAAGCAATTGCGGATGCTAAAGAACATGGGTTCTCTGGGAGGCTTGATCAAGCTGATCCCAGGGATGAACAAGCTCTCAGATGATCAACTCAAACAGGGAGAAACTCAGCTGAAGCGCTGTGAGGCGATGATTAACTCCATGACTCGCCAAGAACGCCACGACCCCGACTTATTAGCCAGTTCTCCCAGTCGGCGGCGGCGGATTGCTGCTGGCTCCGGCTATAAAGAGTCAGATGTCAGCAAACTGGTGGGTGATTTCCAAAAAATGCGATCGCTCATGCAGCAAATGGGTCAAGGTAGCTTCCCTGGAATGCCGGGAATGTTCGGCGGTGGCGGCATGGGCAACGCCTTTGCCGGGGCTGGTAATCGTCCCCCAGCCCCCGGATGGCGAGGTTATGATGGTGCCCCAGCCACGAAAAAGAAAAAACCCAAAGATAAAAAGAAAAAAGGCTTTGGCAATCTTTAGGTATTGGGCATTGGGCATGGGGCAAAACAGTTCCGAGTTTCGAGTTCCTCGGCAAGCGAGTAAAGAAGTGAGATTCCCCACTTAGCAACGCCAGTCGCCTCAAGTCGGGAGACCCGCCCACGGCGCTGGCTCCTCAGCACGGGCTAAACGCCCCGCTACCGCTAACAGCACTCAGCACTCCTGAAGGGCATGGGGCATGGGTAATTTGCTAATGACAAATGACTAATGACAAAGGACTAATAGCAGCAAATGCTAGACGAGTGCTAAAATTAGCATTTCGGCTTACTTACCAATTAGGAGAATGATTCTTCAATCATGATCAAACTGCGCTTGAAACGATTCGGTAAAAAGCGGGAAGCAAGTTACCGCATTATCGCCATTAACAACCTCGCTCGCCGCGATGGTCGTCCCTTAGAAGAGTTAGGATTTTATAATCCCAGAACTGATGAAGTGCGACTAGACGTTCCCGCCATCGTCAAGCGACTACAACAAGGCGCTCAACCCACTGACACCGTTCGTCGCATTCTAGTAAAAGCTAATGTTTTTGAGCAGGTCAGTGCAACAGCCGCATCATAATTTCGGAACAAAACTCCCAACATCTAGCCCCAACTATGTTGAGCTGGTTCGGTTTTTGGTGCAGCCGTTTTTGGAATCTCCAGAGACATTAAGCGTCGATTGTGAAATTTCTCATGCCCTCAACCGGGTTTGGATTCGCATCGCCTTTGAAAGCACAGATAAAGGAAAAGTATTTGGTCGAGGGGGACGCAATATTCAGGCGATTCGTACAGTAATTGCCGCAGCCGCAGCCGCAGCTGGGCAATCAACATACCTGGATATCTACGGCAGCACCACTCCGGGCCGCGAGGGTATGTCTTTTGATGAAGACACAGAAGAGCGATCGCCACCGCCGATTAAGAGAGAACCGCGTGCAAATGATGGGCCTAAACCCATTGTTAAACCACGCCTCCGCTAGGTTGAAACTAGAGAGCAAATCTGAGCGGTTGTTGTTACTCCGCTCAGAATTTTTATAAAGATGGAAAGTAGCAAAAAATTTTTAAATCTTTTTTTGAACTCTTCACCACTAGGAGCGTACAGTTTTGCATTGGTGTCAACTTCAGATGAAATCTTCTGAGTGCATGAGTTTTAATCTCACCCCCAGTCCCTCTTTTAACATGGGAAATGGAAGTAAATTCTCCAGTTTCCCTTCTTTCATGTTGGGGAAGGGGTTGGGGATGAGGACAAGCTGTACGCCCCTACAACCGATTAATTTATTACAAAATTTTTTCAAAATGTAGGTAATAAAAGCATAATTTCGCCGTTAGTGAGAAAAAATTAACCTTTGTCAAATACAAATCCTCACCAATTAAGAAATACTATGGCAGGTGCCTTAACAATTCAGCTGCCGAATATTACCAGTGCGATCGCTCTTGGCGGAGATGGAGAAGAAAATCTTAAAATCCTATCTCGGCAAACAGGAGCCGCTTTAGTGCTACGCGGACAAGAATTAGTGATTTCTGGTACCGAAAAGCAAATTGATCTGGCTTCTCAATTAGTGCGATCGCTTGAAGACCTCTGGATTAAAGGCAATACTATTTCCAGTGCCGATATTTTAACAGCTCGTCAAGCCATAGATAGCGATCGTCAAGGGGAACTGCAAGATTTACAGCGAGATGTCCTCGCCAAAAGTCGCCGAGGTGAACAAGTCCGTGCCAAAACCTTCCGCCAGCGCCAATATATCGACGCACTCCGTAAACGCGATCTCACATTTGGGATTGGCCCTGCTGGTACGGGCAAGACTTATCTCGCTGTTGTTGTCGCCGTGCAAGCACTCCTTGCTAACCAGTTTGAAAAGCTGATTTTAACTCGCCCTGCCGTCGAAGCCGGTGAAAAACTCGGTTTTTTGCCTGGAGATTTACAGCAGAAAGTTAATCCTTATCTTCGCCCACTTTACGATGCTATTTATGAATTTATCGACCCAGAAAAAGTACCTAGTTTAATGGAACGCGGTGTGATTGAAGTCGCCCCACTTGCTTATATGCGGGGACGCACCCTCAATAACGCCTTTGTAATTGTGGATGAAGCTCAAAATACTACACCCGCTCAGATGAAAATGGTTTTGACTCGTTTGGGCTTCCGTTCACGGATGGTGATTACAGGCGACATGACACAAACTGATTTACCGCATCATCAACAATCGGGTTTAGGGGTGGCTTTACAAATTTTAAAACACGTTGAAGGTATTGCCTTTTGCGAATTTTCCCAAAGAGATGTTGTGCGTCATCCTCTAGTTCAGCGTATTGTTGCTGCTTATGAACAATACGAAAAGTAGGGAATTGGGCATAGGGCATGGGGTATTGGTCATGATTACTATAGATAAGTGGGTTTAAGATCAGGGCTATTTCATTCTAAATATTGACAGTATATGGTATAGTCAGCGCACAAATTCTGGGCAACGTATCTACTACCGTGTGTCAAATCGCAATTATAGAAGCCTTTACTGGACTAAAAGACCCGCGTCGCTGTGCTGGACAACGCCATACTCTTGCACTATGCCTAGCTTTGTTTACCCTTGCGATCGCAGCAGGGAATAGAGGATTTTTAGCAATTGGAGATTGGATTTCAAGCTACCACGAACAGTTAATTGACCTTTTAAAACCCCCAAAAAACAGACTACCTTCTTACAGCACCGTGCGTCGGGCTTTATTATACATAGATTACGCACAATATTCCGTATGTCTAGCAAAATTCTTTGACATCAAACCAATTTGCAAAGAGACTATTGGATTGGATGGCAAAGTCCTCAAAGGCTCGTACCAAATTGAAAATGATAATTCTAACTCCGACTCTCATCCAGCAATTATGCTGGTTAGTACTTATATTGTCGAGCGAGGATTTATTCTAGAGCCATGTGAGGTTAATGTTAAAACCAATGAAATTAAAGCAATACCTGAGTTTATTGAAAAACTAGCTTTAAAGGGAGTTGTTTTCGCCTTTGATGCAATTAATACCCAAAAAAAACTTGCGAGTTGATTATAGAGAGTGGGAATGATTATATTGCTGCTTTAAAAGGCAATCAGCGAGGTCTATTCAAAGATGTTCAAACAAATTTTATACCAGAGCTAACTTGCGAACAGATAAATAAGGGACACGGTCGAATCGAAAAGCGTTATGTCAGTATTTGTCAAACACTTGATAATATTCGTTCTTGGCCCGGACTTGTCACTTTGATCCAAGTTAAGTCAGAACGTCAGGTTTTCACCCACAATGTGATTGAAGTAACTACTGAGACTCGTTATTACATTTCATCTCTAAATGAAACGGCTCAAAAAATAGCTGAACGAATCAGAGGATATTGGGGTGTTGAGAATAAAGTGCATTACGTTCGGGATGTTACTCAAGGTGAAGATGCATCTAGAATTCGCACTATCCCCTTGCCTCAGATTTTTGCCCTCGCTCGTAATTTTTCACTCAATTTATACCGAGATAATATGTTTAAAAATATGGCACAAGCTCAACGTTTATGTTCTTTTCGACTAGACACACTCAAGCAACTTTTTAGAATGAAATAGCCCTGTTTAAGATACATCTAATTGTCTGTTCTGAATTCTAGTTCCTGACTTGGAGAATTTTTCTTCAAGGTTTCTCTGGTGGAACACAACATCCTACTGTTGCTCTAAAAGAGGTATCCTGACCATTTCGGTCAATTTCAAAGTTTAAAGTAGAGTGAAAAAGTGAAGACTTAATAATTTCTTGTACCTCTGTAGTACGACTAACTTGTTTTCCATCGACACTCAGAATAATATCTCCTGGTTGGAGACCAGCCTTTTGGGCATTTGAATTATTTTCTACTTCTTGGATCAGAATACCTGTATCTTGACTGATATTAAAGGGTAATTTTCCTTCATTATTAACTTTTTCTCGAATTTCTGAGTTGAGTTCAATCATCTTCTCAATTCCAATAGTAGAATATCCAAGAAACTCTCTTTCAACAGGAGATTCGACTAAAGTATTGTTGCTAGTGTCTCCTGAATAGTTGCGAAATATTTGTCCATTTACTCCTATTGCAATCTTAAAATTATCAGGAGAATAGGTAGGGCTTGACTCCTTCGTATGAACATCAATAGGGTTTTCTCCCAAGAGAATTAAACCGTCGGCAGACGAACAAAGTTTCATATTTTGCCTAATAGTTTGAGTATCACCTTGCTCATTAGGGAAGCGAACTATCATAATTCCTGAAGAGTCTCTCATCGATAGAAATGCCTCATGTTGAATAGGTCCATTGGCAAACCGTAATTCCCAATTTCCATTTATATGGGAACCTTTACCAGCAGAAATTTAATATAGCTAAACTGATAAGGGTGGAGGAAATCGGATATCTGCACTGAACTGCTCGACATTAACGCTCCGATGAATCGGTAAAATATATTCTAAATTTTCGTGGGGGCGGGGAATAATATGAGAAGAAAGTACCTCGCCACCATCAACTCGCAGTACCGCTTTTAGTCCTGCTTTCATCGCCACATTCACCTCGCCCACAACCCCCCGAATTAACACGGTAATTCGTCCCAAATCAGTATTTTCATAACCAACAAGGGTTACACGGGCAGCTTTACACATAGCATCTCCCACTTCCACTGCTGTGGGAACGCCATAAACTTCAATCATGCCTAGTGCTAATGTCATGCTGTCACGATAAATTTAGAATTGTTGGGTTAAATACTCTACTATAAAATTTTAATTCTTTACACAAAATTACTTAATTTTTAATCGATAAATAATAAACGTTAAATACAAAACTGCTAATGCTTGTAATCAAGAGAATTTGGAGTTTTTGCTTGCTGTTTTTTTTCCTATTGTGGGGTGGTGAAGCTTTTGCAGGAGAGTTGTCTCAAAGGTTAGCAAATTTTCCCCAATGGGAAAAACTAACTTCAGTGCAATCGGCTTCGGGTGATTTAGTTTACCCGGAATGGATGGCTGGTACTTGGAAAGTTACAAGTACCTTAGTAGATTTAGCTGCGCCTTTAGCACCAAAGATTGTCACTCCAGGGTTTGAAGGTAATCGTCGACAATTAAATCAGCCTGTGAGTTTTGTAGTAAGATTTGTGAAAGAGCAACCATCTATTGCTGGGTTAAAAATATTTCCTCAGATACGTTACAAATCCCCAATTTTAGTAGCAGATAGAGCATTTAATAGTTTGAATTTGGCAAGAGCTTATTTAGGGGATGAAGCAGTGTTATTAGTCAAAGTAGATCCAGATTCGCCTAATCGTCAAATTACGTTCTTGCGTAGCAGTCGCCAATTAGTTTCCATTGTGACTGCACGCGCTATAGAAACTACCCCTAATGGCAAGTTCATCACCACAGAAGTGTTTCAACAACTATTTAAAGGCGGTTCACGCCCCTATTTCAACTCTGTAGAATCTACTACGGCTTATCATAAACTTCCAACATCTAATCCGGCGATTGAAGCAGATCAAGTTACTGCTGTCTATCTTTCACCCCAAGATCCAGATTACTTTAAAGCTGATTCTCGACCAGTTGCTCTTTACCGCTATCGCCTCGAATTTTTCCCTCAAGAACTACTAACTACTCCCAAAGAGTGATTTGTCATCTAGCTCTTGACTACTTTGTAATACGTTTGTAATATAAAAATTCCAAGTTTACGATCGCGCTCTTGGACGGTGTGCATCATGGCCAAATTTCGAGATATTGTCAATTACTTCAGCTCTTACTGGAAACCGAGTGTTTTCGGTATTACAGCATCCAGCGTTTACGAAATTATTGATTTGGTTGTTCCTTATGCAATTGGGCAGATTTTAAACGTTTTGTCTGCTCAACCTTTGGATAAACCACTTCAAAGTGCGATCGCAATTTTTTCAGACATCACCAATTACTCAGTTACTAAAACTCTATCTTTAGGTGTATTACTGGGTTTAATTTTCGTTGTCACCGTAGTGAGAGCGCCAACACAACCCTGGTTAACCAATTGGTTTCATTGGGATATAGCTTTAAGATCGCGTCGAGATCAAAACGAAACAGCGATCGCCAAAGTTCTTACTCTCCCACTAGAATTTTATGATGAAAATAATCCTGGACGTATTGCCGGAAGAGTATCTAGAGGTATTTCTAACCACACTTTTAGTTACCCTGAAGTTGCCGGACGGTTGATTCCTAAACTGGTTCGTGTACTGGGAATTTTTGTGTTTATCTTGTTCATTGAGTGGCGGATTGCAATTTTATATCTAATTTCCTTTGTAATTATTCTCAGCTTCAGCTTGAAGAATTTACAACAGCTAATTGGGTACGAAAGTTCTCTAGATAAATATGGAGAGAACACCGAAAGCCGCACTTCCGAATTAATCACCAATATCAAAACTGTGAAAGCATTTGCTACAGAATCGAGGGAACTGAAACGGCAAAGGCAACGTTTGGATCGTGAACTATTGGTGATTGATTATCGCATCCACAAAGGTTATACAATACTAGGTACTTGGCAAAGAACTGTAATTCAGTTTTGTGTGTTTGTAATTCTAGGTTTGACTTTAGCAGCAACAGTAGATGGGAGAATTTCTCTCGGTCACTTTGTCATGACCTTAACTCTTTCTAGCATGGCTTATGCCGAATTAGAACCTATTAGTAACTTGGCAGAAGTTTTTGCTCGTCGTTATTCTCCGATGCTGCGGTTTCACGAATTTCTCCAAGAGCCAACTGGATCTGATTCAGCTAGTCTTTTAGAAGAGAGTAACCAGACAGAATCACCATTAAAATTTACTGGAAAAGTTGAGTTGTCACACGTCAGTTTTGGATATGATGCCAACCGTCAAGTTTTGCAAGATATTAACTTGTTGATTGAGCCATATCAAACAGTGGCATTAGTGGGGCGTTCTGGTTCTGGTAAGTCTACTTTAGTGAAATTGCTGTTGCGATATTTTGAACCACAAGCAGGTCAAATTCTAATTGATGGTCAAGATATTCGCACTTTGAATGTAGGTAAGTATAGACGAAGGCTAGCGATCGTTCACCAAGAAGTAGACGTTTTCAACGGTACTATATTAGATAATCTGACTTATGGCAGACCAGATGCTAGTTTAGAGAAGGTTCAAGAAGCCTGTAGGATTGCCAGAGTCGATGAAGTAGTGCAGCATTTATCCAAAGGTTATTACACCATTGTGGGGGAACGAGGTGTCAGGCTATCTGGAGGACAAAGACAACGCTTGGGAATTGCTAGAGCGTTGTTAGTAGAACCAGATGTACTGATTTTTGACGAAGCCACCTCTAGCTTGGATTATGAATCTGAGCGTTCAATTCAGCTAGCAATGCGATCGATTCAGGGCACTTGTACCACCATTGTTATTGCCCACCGTTTAAGCACAGTGCGGGAAGCTGATAAAATTGTCGTTCTAGAGCAAGGAAAGATTGTAGAAGTGGGTAGCCACAGTGAACTCTTGCGTCACGAAGGTATTTACCGCCGCTTGCACTCCCTGCAAGAAACAGGAGAACTCTTGAGTTAGGAGACATACACATCTTGGATTGTGGATTTTAAATTTTAGATTGACTTTGACAAAGAGCTAAGGGTTAACCCAAGCGTATTGGATTCAATCGACCTTATTGACAGAGGTCGATTTTTTTCAATTGTCCCCAACAATATTTTGTACAAGACTGGAAATTTTGATTGCAAAACAATCAAAAAAATAACGCCTACCTATAGTTTAATTATGGCGGCGCTATTTTTTTAATTTAATTCACAGTTAAAAATAGTTAAATGAATCTGCTAAATCTTAGTCATTGATTGACTGCAATTTTTTATACAGCACTGCGGTTGGTTAATAAATTCCACAAGAAAACTGCAACAATTGCACCAAGTACGGCTACTGCAATACCCGGAATACTAAAACTAGTAGCGGTTAGGGTTAAGGTTCCCGTACTGAAGAATACACCCAAACTGCCGCCAACAAAAGCACCGACGATTCCTAATAATATGGTTCCTAAAATTCCGCCACCTTGATGACCAGGGTAGATAGCTTTTGCGATCGCACCAGCAATTAGACCTAAAACAATCCAAGCAAGAATATTCATTGTTGTTAAGTTGGTAAACGTTTTTGACTTACATGTAAATATTAACGAGCTTCATTTTTAACTGAATCTACCATCAGAATTAATTATGAATATCCATTAGGAATAGTTTAATTGCTACTAGATTTTTTAATATATTGCGGCTACCATCCTGCTTAGGACAAGTAGGCTATGGATAAGCCGCTCTCTAAGGATTTATCAATGTCCTAAACTGTCTGATCACTGCTATATTACCCATTTGAGGTAGATAGTCAATTAAAAAAAAGCTCCTAGTAGGTCTTTAACTAGGGGCTTACACAAACTATTGCTTGGTAATTGCAGTATATGCATTTTTAATTAGCTCTCTCCTCTACTAGAAGAATTAAGCTGAGTTTTTAGAGACTGTCTCTAAAGTAATGTAAAGGAAGCAAGATGAGGCGATTGAAACGATCGCCTATCCTTTTGCAAGTTCATGTCTAGTTTTTAATTTTTAATTGCTTATCCCACAATCGCTACCAATGACTTGATGGCTGAGAAATGAGAATAGTTTGCGGTAATACCAATGCATACTGAGAAAAATCAGACTTACTAAGGTTAGCAGTATAACGCCCAGAATCGTTGTATATGGCTTAGTGCACCACCAAAAGCCATTTGCACATAATTGCACAAGCTTCCATAAGTTAGTTATAGCAACGGACAGGGAGCTTAGGACAGCAATAAAATCACATAGTACCCTGTTGAAGGCGCGTTTCCCACGAACTGTCCTAACGGCTTTGGCGACTGCTATATATCGGCGCTTTTAGAATCGTAAATAATGATTGGTAAGGATGCTGCTGTGTTTTGTCGTGCAATTGTCATTTTAATTACTCCTTTAGACCCAAATGCTGAAGCATGAATTGGAAAATACGGTAATTCGATAGACTTTATGTTATTTATATAAGATCTCATAGCTTGATGCAATAAGCAAGTTTTAAGGGGATTGGAAAGAGGGTAAAACGGGCATTGGGCATTAGTATTAAAAATTAGGTATTTACCAGATTGAAACTATTCTCTAGTCCCAATCCCTACTCCGAGTCCCCAATCTCTAGTCAAAATGCCTAATGAAATTTGGTTATCACAGTTGGAAAAACACCGAGCGATCGCAGTTATCCGTGCTCCTCAAATCGAAATGGGACAACAAATGGCAATGGCTGTAGCATCTGGGGGAATGCAGCTAATTGAGATTACCTGGAATAGCGATCGCGCTGGGGAATTAATCAGTCAATTACGTTTGGAATTACCAGCCTGTATCGTTGGCACTGGTACGCTATTTAATGTGCAGCAGTTACAAGATGCGATCGCATCTGGGGCGCAATTTCTTTTCACACCCCATGTCGATCCGGCAATGATTCAAGCAGCCCAAGAAAAAAATGTGCCGATCATACCAGGAGCGCTGACTCCTACAGAAATTGTTACCGCTTGGAGTCAGGGTGCTAGTTGTGTAAAAGTGTTTCCCGTGCAAGCAGTGGGAGGGGCTGATTATATCAAAAGTTTGCAAGGCCCGTTGGGTGAGATTCCCTTAATTCCTACTGGCGGCGTGACTCTCAAAAATGCCAAAGAATTTTTGCAAGCTGGAGCGATCGCTGTCGGTTTGAGCGGTGAATTATTTCCTAAAAAGCTTGTCATAGACGGAAATTGGTCAGCGATCGCAACTCAGGCAAAAAATTTAATGCGACAGTTAGGTTAACTTAGAATCAAATCATCAAAATTCACGTCTATTAAAGTAATAGATAGGGAAATAAAGGTGAAAACCGATGGGTTTCTCTAGACCCGATAATTTGAGTGTGAGTGTATCTAAAATGAAAAGACAAATTTCTCCTGAGTGGGTGCGTCGCTTACAAATAATCCTCACTGGTACAGTACTGTCCTTAAGTGTTTTTACTACTACTGGAACCAGTGAAGTTTGGGCGAATTCTAAAAATCAAGTAATTGCACAAACAATCCAGACATTACAACAATCAGATCAACGCTGGATTCAAATTAACCTTACAAAGCAACGATTAATAGCTTGGCAAGGTGACAAAGTAGTTTATGGAAGTGCTATTTCCTCTGGCAAAAAAGCCACTCCTACTCTTATTGGTACTTTTAAAATTCAATCCAAGTTTAAAACTACCCGAATGCAAGGAGAAAACTACAATGTTCCCAACGTTCCTTATGCGATGTTTTACCAAGGTAATTACGCTATTCACGGAGCTTACTGGCATAAAAAATTTGGTACTCCAGTGAGTCACGGCTGTGTGAATATCGCACCTAAACATGCAAAATGGCTATTTGAGTGGGCATCGGTAGGGACACCAATAGTCATTCATAAATAATAGGTGAAGCAGCCAAAAGGCAATTTAGTTAAAATTATAAATAACAACAAATCAAGACAATTAAGTGATTCCCAGCAATATTTTATGCTGGGAATCTTCGGAGTCGGAATTACTGAACTTGAAATAAAATAAAAAAGAGGGCATTTAACTATTATGCCCAATAAATAAGCGGAAATCCTGACAATTCCTTTATGAAATTACAAATGCAAATATGAACTTGGGGAAAGTTTGTTTTTAAGCATTTCAATGACAGATTTTTGTCAAGATTGTCCTTTGTAATTAGTCATTGGTCATTGGTCATTAGTTTTTAACAAAGGACAAATGACAAATGTGTAAATTGGATGCAGATTAACTTAGGACTTGTGTTGAGAAGCATTAGCGGATGAATTGCGTAAATCCTCCACAGAAAGCAAGTAGTCACTCTGGAAATTTGTAGTTTTCCAGAAAATTACTTCACTTGATGATTTTGCGTAGTTTAGAAGATGAAGCATAATGCAAACTTGGATTCGCCGTGGTGGAATTCGTTCTTCAGGAACTTTTTGTACAGGTGTGGCGCTGATGGTGGTGACTTTATTCTCTTGGTCATCACCGCTTACAGTTATACCCAACTCGACTACAGCAACAGCCACCTCAGTTGATCAAAACAGCACTAATAATATTAGCCAACCTCGCTGGATTGAAATTGATTTGTCAGAACAACGTTTACGTGCATGGGAAGGTCATAAACTTGTTTATTCATACCTCATTTCTGGAGGTAAGCGATCAACTCCTACACCCATAGGTAGATTTCGGATTAATTCTAAGTATCGCACTCACCGGATGCGAGGCAGAGGCTACAACATTCCTGACGTTCCTTACACAATGTATTTCTATAGAGGGTATGCCATTCACGGGGCTTATTGGCATAACCGTTTTGGGACTCCAGTCAGTCACGGTTGCGTAAATTTACCTGTTAAGCAAGCTCGTAATCTTTACAACTGGGCTTCAACAGGAACTTTAGTAGTGGTGCGGAAATAATCGTAATTCGTAATCAATATCTGCAATTTTTCCTTTGATGTATAGACGGGTGCGTTCGCAAAGTTAAGCACCTGTCTACACATATTTAGGACTTACGCAAAAACCCTCTCAAACTCTCATGTCTCCGTGATCTCTGCGTTCTCTGTGGTTCGTTTTCCGTTACCTGTGCGAAGTCCTAATATTGCTAGACTAAAAACACGTTTTTGAGGAATTTAGGAGCTATGAGCGTCATAATTACTCAACCTCTAACACTGGAAGAGTTTCTGAAGCTCCCAGAAACAAAGCCTGCAAGTGAATATATTAACGGAGAGATTATTCAAAAGCCAATGCCAAAAGGGAGACACAGCCGCTTACAAAGTAAACTATGTGCTGTTATCAATGAAGTCACAGAGAATCAGAAGATTGCCTATGGGTTTCCCGAATTACGATGTAGCTTTGGAGAACGCTCAATTGTACCTGATGTAGCTGTATTTCTGTGGAGACGCATACCGTTCACCGTTGATGATCAAGTACCTGATAATTTTGAACTTCCACCAGACTGGACAATTGAGATTCTCTCGCTAGAACAAAAACCCAACAAAGTAATTGGGAACATTCTTCACTGTCTGAAGTATGGCAGTCGCCTGGGATGGTTTCTTGACCCTGACGATCTGAGTATTTTGGTATTTCTACCAGAGCAGCAGCCAGTGCTACTCCAGGGAGAAGATTTTTTGCCTATATTACCGGAAATTGAACTTGCACTAACCGTCAATCAAGTTTTTGGATGGTTAAAAATGGGCAAATAGGAATAACTCGGCTAGATAATTTTGAGTGCGTAGGCGTAGCACGTCGTAGACATCGCTGTTGAGGAAATATTTTCTGGTCTAGCATTGAACCTTGATAATCACAACTTGAGCAATTATAATGACAGCTTTAGTTGTGGTAACGACAACTTAAGCCTTACTATGAAACTGGGAAAATTCATAACGACAGCTTTAGCTATGGTAACAACAACTTAAGCATTACTTATGACACTTGGAATATTCATGACCACAGCTTCAGTTATGGTAACGACAGCTTTAATTTTGTGGGATTGTTAATAAGTGATTAAGAGGTCATTTATCAAGTAAAAATCAAGTTACTGTAAAGTGTATTAGGCGCATATTTCAATATGCTTTTTCACAAAAAACATATCAAAGTGCCTAATGCAATGGCAGTTATGATGCCTGCAGTAGGCTGCACCAACGCCGGAAGCCGTTGCTCATCCTGCCTCCCCTACTTAAGATTTTTATAAATGGTCTCTAAGGCATCTTGGTAAATTAATTTCAAGTGGTGGTTTATGGAAGTATGGGTAAATTTGCAATTTGGTGATGGTGATTTTGAGCATGGATTTACTAAAATCAAACTTCAGATAGATGCTTTTTCTACTCAAACTAAGATTACGCAACTAGAAACCCAATTACCTCCAGCCCAAGAAATTCCAAATAGCTATGAACGTTGGAAAAAAATCTATAACTTGTTAGTTCAACCTGACAGCAGAGGTTTTAAAAATAACCAAGTTACAAATGTATCCACAGATATCTGTTCTGAATATGCTAAGTCTTTACGTGAAAAACTAAATCAA
This sequence comes from Nostoc sp., assembly GCF_036917535.1. GTDB lineage: Bacteria > Cyanobacteriota > Cyanobacteriia > Cyanobacteriales > Nostocaceae > Nostoc. Next base: position 22,569 of record NZ_JBALDA010000084.1, on the reverse strand, counting down.
TGGCTACTACCAATTAAGTTACAGTTAGAACTAGCAATTACCTCAAATACTAATATTGATATTCGTTTAATTGTCAATACATACGGAGTTACATCAGAACATACAAAGAACATCTTACATCGCATACCTTGGCAGGAATGTTATTTATTTGGCCAACATTCTTCCTCGGAAGTAGCGCTTTCTTTTAAAGATTACCTGCAAAAAACGGCTGTATATACAAACAAATTAAAGTCGGAAATTTTCCGAAGAATTAAAATTATCAGTATTTTTGGAGATAGTAAAGACCTAGATACAGAAACTGATGAAAAATTAATTATGCAGCTAGAAAAACGAGGTGCAGAAATTATTTCTTTGAAAGAACCAAAGCGTGAGTCACTTCAAAAACTTTGGGACGAGCCTTGTGATATTTTGTTTTTTGCGGGACACAGTGAATCTCAAGAGCATGGTAAAAAAGGTATAATTGACCTGAATTCCAATGAAAGTTTAGATTTAGAAGAAATTCCGCAGACTTTAAAATTAGCAATTAGTAAAGGTTTAAAATTAGCAATTTTTAATTCCTGTGATGGTTTGGGTTTAGCACAACGATTGGCAGATTTAAATTTACCTTACGTCATAGTTTGGCGGGAACCAGTACCGGATAAAATCGCGCACAAGTTTCTCAACTTTTTTCTTTCTTCTTACGCTAGTGGAGATTCTTTATTTACCGCTGTTTTGAAAGCAAGGGGTAAATTACAAGAACTGACAGGAAAGTCTGAGGGAGAAAAGCCGCTTTCTGGGGTGAGTTGGTTACCGATTATTTGCAAGAATACATTAGAACTTCCTCCCAGTTGGGAAGAATTGGGTGGATTATCTGGTAAGTTACCTGACTGTCCTTATCAGGGTTTGTCAGCGTTTGGGGAAAAAGAGGCAGATTTTTTCTTTGGTCGAGAGAAGTTTGTTGATGAGTTGGTAGCAGCAGTTCGAAGTAAATCTTTGATTCCTGTGGTTGGTGCATCTGGGAGTGGAAAGTCCTCTGTGGTGTTTGCGGGGTTGGTTCCGAGTTTGCGAAAAGTTGGGAATGTAGAGATTATTTCTTTTCGTCCGGGGAATAATCCTCTTGGGAATTTAGCGATCGCATTAAATCATCATTGTCATTCCCCAGCACCAATACAAGGAGAAAATTCCACAGATATACAACGCAGATTAGAATTAGACCAATTGGTTTTAGAAGTGGACTTGCGGCATGATGATACAAAGTTGTCCCAGTTTATAAATGATATTATCACCAAAAGACACCTAGTACTCATCGCCGACCAATTTGAAGAACTCTACACCCTCGCACCGCCAGAAGAACGCCAGCCTTTTTTAGATGCATTAATCTACGCTATCAACCACGCTCCTAGATTTACCTTGGCTCTAACGCTGCGGGCAGATTTTTATGGCTATGCTTTATCTTACCGTCCTTTTAGCGATGCTTTGCAGCAGGGAATTTATAATCTTGGCCCTATGAATCGGGAGGAGTTGCGTAGGTCAGTTGAAAAACCAGCACAAAAAATGAAGGTGGTATTTGAGGAGGGGTTGACAGATACTTTAATCAGAGATTTGGGTAATGAATCAGGACGTTTACCTTTACTTGAGTTTACCCTGATGCAGCTTTGGCTCAAACCGAGAAAATGGTTTCTCACCCACGAAGCTTATCAAGAAATTGGTGGTTTAGAAAAAGCTTTGGCTAACTATGCCGATACGGTGTTAGATAAGCTGAGTGAGGTTGATAGAAAACGGGCGGAAAAAATATTTATTCAGTTAGTGCGTCCTGGGGAAGGGACGGAGGATACCCGACGTGTGGCGACTCGAAAAGAGGTAGGAGAAGCAAATTGGGATTTGGTGCAAAAATTAGCTGATGCGCGTTTGCTAGTGACTGGTTGTGATGAGACTAGCGAAAACAAGGAAGAGACGATAGAGATAATTCACGAAGCGTTAATTAGAGAATGGGGAACTTTCCGCCAATGGATTCAAGATAACCGGGAGTTTCGCACTTGGCAAGAGCGCCTGCGAGGAGCAATGCAACAATGGAAAATTAGTAATGACGAAGGTGCTTTGTTGCGTGGTGCGGCGTTGGTAGAGGCCAAAGAAAGGCTAGAAGAACGTCTAGATGACCTAAATCAAGATGAGCAAGACTACATCAAGCAGAGTATTGAACTACGTGAACGTCTAATTAAGCAAGACAATGAACGCAGAAAGCAACAACTCTTAGCAGCGTCAATAACAACTATATTTTTTGCCGGATTCGCCATCTTTTCTGGTTTTCAATGGAGAAACTCAGAAATTAATCAAATTCACGCTTTGACGGAATCTTCTGAAGCACTATTAGTCTCTAATCAAAAGTTAGATGCGTTAATTAGCAGCTTGCACGCAGGAAAAAAACTTAATCAACCACTTTTACAAATATTTCCGCCCACAACTGATCTCAAGGATAAAGTTAAAAGAACTCTGCAAAAAGTTGTTTACCAAGTGCAAGAACGTAACCGTCTTAACGGGTATCAAAATGTCAATGGCTTTCAGGTCAGTTTCATCTCAGATAATCAACATTTAGTGACTGCTGGAGACGATGATACTATCAAGCTATGGAACTTTCAGGGTCAACAGTTGTTGACTTGGCAAAAAAAAATACCGAGAAATGATATTAGTATTAGCCGAGACAGTCAAAGACTGGCCACTGCTGGAGAAGATGGTATTATCACCCTGTGGAACTTAAAGGGTCAGCAATTATCTACTTGGAAAGGCAATCAAGGCTGGATTAGAAGTATCAGTTTTAGTCCAAACGGACAGTTGCTGGCTACAGGAGGAGAAGAAGGCACTCGCTTGTGGAATTTGCAAGGTCAGCAGCTGGCAAAATTAAAAAGCGATCGAGGTTGGGTTTGGAGTGTTCGTTTCAGCCCAAACGGACAGTTGTTAGCTTCCGGAGGATATGACGGCACTATTCGCTTATGGAATTTACAGGGTCAGGAGTTGGCAAAATTAACTGGTCATGTCCGACCAGTCAGAAGTGTTAGCTTTAGCCCAGATGGTCAAAAATTGGCTACTGCTGGAGATGATGGTACAGTTCGTTTGTGGAATTTACAGGGTAAGCAGTTAAATCAATGGCAAAGAGATGAGCGCGGAGTTTCGTTTGTTAGTTTTAGTCCAGATGGTCAAAAATTAGCTATTGTCGGACCTGGCACATCTGGTTTATGGGACTTGCAGGGTAAGCATCTGTCAGAATTTACTCACCATAAAGGTCGAATCGGCAATATGAATTTTAGCTTAGATGGTAAAAGACTAGCGACAGCAGGAATTGACAACACTGTTTACCTATGGGACTTGCAGGGTAAGCAGCTGTCAGAATTTGTTCAGCATCAAGGTCATGTCAAAAAAGTCAGTTTTAGCTCAGATGGTCAGCGACTAGCTACAGTAGGAGATGATCGTACTATCGGTTGGTGGAATTTGCAGGGTCAAGAACTAAAAGCAATTAAAGGGCATTTAGTTAGTTTTAGCCAAGATGGTAAGCAAATAGCTACTACAGGAGATGATGGTACTGTTAGCTTGTGGGATTTTCAAAGCAAGCAGTTATTTAAATTTACTGCTCATCAAGGTCGAGTTAGAGAAGTCAGTTTTAGCTCAGATAGTCAGCGACTGGCTACAGTAGGAGATGATCGTATTATCCGTTTGTGGAACTTGCAGGGTCAGAAATTATTTCAATCCCCAGTTTTAGCAGATACAAACTTTAACTTTAAAAGTCTTAGCTTTAGCCCAGATGCTTCCTTGTTGGCAGCTATAACAAATGAAGGGTCAGTCAGTGTGTGGAACTTACGGGGTCAAAAATTAGTTCAGTCTCCAATTTCAGCAAATCCAAACTCTCACTTTTTTCGTCTTATCTTTAGCCCAAATAGTCGTCTGTTAGCAGCCGTAGAAAATAGCAGATGGGTCAGTGTGTGGGACTTGCAAAGTGATAAGAATAGTGAAAAAACAAGATTGTTTGGACATTCAGGTGGAACTAAGGGTGTCATTTTTTACTCAAATAGCCAACATTTGGCTACCGTAGGAAATGATGGTACTGTCCGCTTGTGGGATTTGCAAGGTAAGCTGTTATCCAAATTTCCTGCCCATCGAGGTTGGGCTACAAGTCTCAGTTTAAGCCCAAATGGTCAACAACTGGCTACTGCTGGAGATGATGGCACAGTTCGTTTATGGAATTTCCAGGGTCAGCAGTTGGCAGAATTTCCAGCAAATTCTCGGAACGTTATTTTTACTCCAGATGGTCAACGATTAGTTACCGTAGGAGTTGATGGCACTGCTAAGTTATGGCAAATTGAAACGTTTGAGGAATTGTTGAAGCGGGGTTGCGGTTGGGTGCGTGATTATCTGAAGAATAACCCGAATGTAAGTAAAAGCGATCGCACTTTGTGTAACGGTATCGACACTCAAAAGTGAACTACTCTTCCTGATGTTTGCAATATTTTTGCAATAAAACCTGAAAATCTGGGTCATATTTGGCTTGTCGCCAATTCTTGGCAGCATACACTTGCTCTGGTTTTAAATTTTTAGCTTCTCTGAGGTCGGCTCCACTGAGGTCAGCTTGACTAAGGTCGGCTCCACTGAGGTCAGCTTGACTAAGGTCGGCTCCACGGAGGTCGGCTTCAATGAGAATAGCGCAAATACGATCATAGTCTCCAGTGGGTTCTTGTTCCTTAAAATTGGCTTCATTGAGATCATCTCTCAAGAATTCGGCTCCCTTGTATAAAACCCTACTGGATCTGTTTACCTCAATATAATTAAGTTTAGCTTTTCTGAGGATGGCTCCTTGAAGTTTAGCTTCATTAAGTGCGACTCCATTGAGGATAGCTTCAGTGAAGTCGGCTTTATAGAGATTGGCATGAGTGAATCTAGCGAAACAGAGGTCGGCTTTGCTAAGTTTGGCTTCAGAGAGGTTGGCTTGTTCAAAGTTAGCTGATATTAGTTTGGCTTGTTCAAAGTTGGCTTTAAAAAGGTCGGCTTGTTCAAGGTTGGCATACATTAAATCAATTGCTCCAGTATCTGGGTCTTTGCTAGAATCCCGCCGTCCAATAACAGTGAGAGCTGCTTGAACATCCGTAGTAACTTTTCCTAATTCTCTTTCTTGATTACTGAAATCGCCCTGTTGATTGATATAGTATTCTGCTAGATTATTGTGTTGCTTTTTTGGATTATTCTTGATTTCCTTTAAAGAAGATTTTTCCAGAATAAAGGAAGTAAGAACCTCCATAATTGTCCAGTGGTCTTTTTCTGAATCTTTTGCAACTCGCTCCAGTGCATAAATTCCCCCTAGTCGAACCTCAAGCTTATCATCTCCGAGTTGGTTAATGGCTTTGGTGAAGCGTTCTGTAATTTGTCCCTCTTCGGAAACCTTAAGACTTCGCCATGTGAAAAAGATACTGAGTAGGGCAGCAAAGCCAACAAGAGCTTGAATCAAAATCCCGTTAATATCTTTTTCTAATCCAAGTAAGTCTTTATCTAGTGCAATTCGCTCTTTTTCTATTTCAATCTTATCTTTTAAGTTAATCTTATTATTTAAATTTAAATTCACTTTTAGAGCTTTAATTTCGTTTTCTAATAATTGACTTTGTTTCTGTAGAGTACTAACCTTTTGTGATACACCTTTTAAATGATCAAGTAAAAAAAGAGCTAAAAGCAGGAAAATAATAGCAAAAACTACAGGTACTAAGGTATTTCTCTTCTTCATGCATGGATACCAGATATAACTATCATCAAGCTAAAAACTAGAGTTTAGTTGGTCATGAACTAAACTCTAGTATAATGAGAACTCCGCGTAGATATACTGCACGAGGATTCAGATTTGTTAGCGTTAACTTTCGCTTGCTTACGACTCGACTCTCTTAATCTATTAGACTTATGCCTCTTGATCTTTAGTCGAGTGCTTATGACCATCGGGTATGTATACCTGAACCCAGCGCCCTGCTCGAATTCTGATTCTTCTACCGTTCCTCAAGGTTCGGTAAACAGGACGAATCCATATTCGTCTTCCAACTGAATAAGGCGCACTTACAGGAGTTTTCAAAGTTCCTTCTCTTCCAGATACCTGCGTTTGTACAGGAGTTCTATCAATTAGATTCGCTGCGAATACCTGTGTTGGTAGGGACGCAGCAGCAAATGGTAGAGCCAATAAAGCGCTAGCAACGAAACGTTTCATACTTTTGAACCTTTGTTTATTGATAATTGGTTAGAAAGAAGTAATAGAAACAAGGAGAAAACAAGCAATAAATGATATTGATATTGCTCAGAAGGTATTTACTTGTTTATCCTGCTTCTACTTTTATATAAGTTCAAGTCCAATCGACCTATACACTTGTGTGAGGCAAATAGAAGTTTACTTTCAATAAACACATTCTCTAATCCTTATATATCAAGGTTTACAAGAAATTGTGTTTTTTTCAAATGTAACACCATTTCACAAAATTCATGATAAAAATAACATTCGGGAGAGACGCGATTAAGGTGAAACAGTATAACGGGACGCAATAGACTCACATTTTGCATCAAACCTCAATGATTACAAATCGCACGACAGTTACATACCGCTTTGCTCTCAATTTTCACAAATCATATAGGATTGCTATAGTTCATAACTCCCAAAAGTGTATAAGCTGAAAAAAGCAAACCTATATATATGATGTAGCCCCAGAAGATTAATCAAAAATCGTCTCTGGTGCTAGAGCTTCGCTGTTAATGTCATGTTTTCAAGAGACGTGAGGTAACTAAAATTACTATGGTGTCACCGTCAAAATATTGGCAAATGCAGATACTTCCTATAGGGGTAAACGTTCAGCTAAAAAAACATAGAGAAATCGTTAGGACTAAGGAGTTTTTTAAAATACAATTCCCTCACTTAAGCAACAAACCCACACTATCGACAGAAGAAAATAAGCAAGTTCAATCAGTTCTGTGGGAAATGTTTCGTTCAACAGACGACATTTACCAACGTGCTCTTGCAGGGCTTTGTTTGCGCTGCTATGTCTCACACAGAATTCTCATCACCTGCAAAACCATCCCTCACATCTATAACGTCAGTGCAGAAAACCTTTTCAGGTACACCGATTTACTTCCCTTCGTTTTAAACGATGATGGTACAGCACTGGTGATTGTAGATAGTGAAGGTAAAACTCAACATATCTTAAACCATCATGATAGTACTACTCGACCCATTCTTAAAGGCGGAGAATTTTTTAGCGTTGACATTTTGCAAAGATTTAATCCCAACTTAGGTTCTAACGAAAGCTTAGATAATTGGACTAGCAGACTCACCCGCCAGAATCAAGAAATCAAGTCATTTTTGTGGGAGTTTGGGTTGGCCACTCCCAGTGATTGGGGGCTATTATGTAAATCTGTTCCTCGTTCTCTGTCTGGGCTTCTTTTAACAGAAGAAGACTATGAAATTGTCAAAGCTTTTCAAACAGTTTACCAACGAGATAGACTAAAAACACGCCAAAAAGGACGCTGTTCTGAACCAACACCAAGCCAATTGCAAGAAATGTTAAATTTGTTGCAGCAAATAAATATTACTTTTTCTCCACAACAATTAATTTATAATCTTAAACGTATCGCAGAAATCTTGCGACAAGACTGGCTTTTTAAAAAAACAGGCACTACCAAAACTCTACCCACAGAAGTATATGATAATTCAACAAATGATTATCTTCCTAACCCAGATTTACCTTATTATACAGACCGCGAACCGGAAGATATAGAATTAGAAAAATTACAAGAAATCTGGAAGAATTTGTTTGAAAAAGTGTTATACAAAATCATAGCAGAAGTAATTCACCAGCGAATTGAAGATTTGAAAAAAAGTAAAGGTTACAAAAACTTTGCTCAACGATTCCCAGAAGGGTTACGACTTTATTACCAAGAAAATAAGTCTTTGAGTGAAATTGGTAAACTTTGGGAAATCGAATGGAGTAAAGCTAGACGAATTTTTCAAATAGAAAATTTTTTGGAAATTGTGCAGTATCGAACCGAAGAGATTTTTTTAGAGAAACTTCTACAATCAGTTAATAAATATCAGTTAACTAGAATTTATCATGAAACTGATTATCTAAAAAATATTGCTGCTGAAATTAGAGAATTTGCCTATGAGAAAACATTTAAAGAAGCAAAAGCCGAATTAGCTGCTAGTAAAAAACAGATAAAAAACAGCTTATTTGCTCAAATAATCCGCATTTACCTGAATAAATAATAATTTATGAACCAACATATATAGCTATTCTATCATAGAAGGAATCACGGAGGAAATATGGTTAACTCGCACATTTACATAATTGGTACACAAAACATAAAAATAAACTTGTCACCAAAAATTGTTTGGCTAGAACCAGAAGATTTTGACGAAGCGCGAGTAATCAGTGAGAATCATTTTAGCCAGTTCGGTGAGTTCGGCGCATGGAAAATATATTTAAATGCACTAGCACAACTTGGTTTTGAAAAGTGTCTGAAAGAACGAAATCCAAATATCAAAATTAAACCAGACAAGAGTGCTAATGCAATTGATGATGTCTGTTATCTGAGTGTAAATGAATTTCGCCTCTGCTTAATTACCGTAGATAACCTGATTGATGATTTTGTTATCGTACCAGCAAAACTTGTGACCTCAGCCAAAACGGCTGCTCATTTCTATATCTTGCTGGAGGTGTTAGAAGAAGAAGAACAATTAAATATTCATGGTTTTTTACGTTATGATGAACTATTTAAATATTCTCAAACACCAAATTTTAAATTTCAGCTAGATGGTAGTTATCTATTACCCCTGTCTTTGTTTGACACGGAGTTAAATAATCTCTTACTATACACTCGTTTCCTAGAACCATCTGCGATTAAATTACCTGTAGTAGTAACAAGTAATAACACAGTTAGAGAAAATCTAACTCAGGTAACAACTCAAGTAGGTAAAGCATTAGTCAATCTGGGTAAATGGTGGGATAGAGTATTTGAAGAAGGTTGGCAATCTACAGATTTTATTGGGAGTAGAATTCCAAATAATTTAACGTGGGGTTATGTTAGAAGCCGGAAGGAGTTAAATAATTTTCCTATTTCACAAACTAAATTATTTAATTTTGGACTATTGCTGCAAAATCAAGCCTTAGCTTTAATTGTCAATCTTAAAAAAGAAGAAAATGGAGAACAAGGTGTGCTTGTACAAATTCTTCCTCCTCAGGAAGAATATTTACCTTCTGGCTTGAACTTGAAAATTACTCTTAATCCCAATACCTCTGATTTTATAAGTCAAGAAGTCACTGCGAGGCAAACTGATAATGCTATTCAGTTAGAATTTAGCGAAGCACTGGATAAACAATTCCAGGTTGAAGTGAGTTATAAGGGTGCTGTATTTACTGAGGAATTTATCTTGTAAAAATGAGATATAAATTTAACAGGAATTATTATTAACATCTTCCGTAATATGATGTCCGGTAAATTGCTTATAGTTCTCGCGTTACCCCTCCCCAACCCTCCCCTTGGCAAGGGGAGGGTGCCCGATAGGGCGGGTGAGGTAGTTTTATTATGGGTAATTGAGCGGACTTGATATAACTTGGTAAGAGAGGTTACCTACATAAATTGACATCGATTTTCTCCAAAATCATCAGCGTGTAGAGATTTAAATTTCAAAGATAAGCCAATAGCAACACCTGTATTATCAGAAATTGAAATTGCACTAACTGTAATCAAGTTTTTGGATGGTTAAAGATGGGCAAATAGAAATAATTAGGCTGGAATCAGAAGGAGCGATCGCTTTTTCATAAAAATTATAGACATTAATCATCAACTAAAAAAGGTAGCCCAATGAACTAGAGAATTGCCGAAGCCAAACAGAGGTTCTCCGAACTGATTAATGCCGTAACCAAAGAACCACAACGCATCTACAACCCGAATCAATTAGTAGCGGTTGTTGTGAAAGCTGAAATGTTCGAGGAATTCTTAGTTTGGCGCAAGCAGCACGAAAAGATGTCTTTAGCTGATGCCTTCAAAGAATTACGCCAGATAGCTGCTGAGGAAGACTATATCCTCGAAGTACTCTCCCGCCAAGACCGTCCTAACACCTTCGCTGATGCCATCGATGACTTTTCTGTGTGACACTAACATTATCAGCGAATTAGCATGACTCCAACCTAACTCTGGTGTACTTAAATGGGCACAAAGAGCTTACTCAATAGTTGTGAGTGCGATCGCAGTTGAAGAAATATTTTACGGACTGACATATAAGCCCAACCCTAGAATTCAAATATGGTTTGAGAGCTTTTTGGAAAATAACTGTCAAGTATTGTCCATCACCATTGAAATTGCCAAGCGCTCTGGTGAATTGTGAGGTCAACTAAGATTAAGTGGGAAAACACATACCCAAACAGATATGATGATTGCTGCTACTGCTCAAATTCTCCAATTGACCTTAGTAACCGCGCAACATCCGAGATTTCAACGGTTGCGGTACCCCACTTTTAAATCTTTTTAGTTAATTAACTCAACTGTGCCACAAGTTGATTCTCCAAAAGTGTATCATTTGTTAACAAATCTTCAACGGTGATTCGTAAAAAGCGTTGTTCATCAACTTGAAAGTGGATTTTGATGCGATCGCTTCCAGGATATCCGGCTGGTGTCAGTTGGGCAATTGTCTTTGCGCCTTCTCGATCGTTGAGGGGTTTGACGTTGGTTTCACTATTGTCCATACGGCGAGTAATTAAGCGATCGCCATCAAAATAAACTTCGGTACTACCTGTATCTGCTCCCAATTCTCCCATAATTAGTTCAATACTGGACTGATTTTCTACAGAAGCGCCTAAGACTAATTCTACTGGTTGACTCATTGGATATGCTTGTCCAGCTTTAATTAAAGAATGCCATTTATGACGCTGGTTGCGGCGATCCCAGTAGCGGATACCATAACTATGGTAGAGAAAGTCTTTGATTTGTATCCCTTGTGCTAACTGTAATGCACCTTGAGCGATCGCTTCAAAGGGGCGTTCGCAACGGATTTTTTCTGGCTCAAAATACTGTTTAATCCATGTCTGCACTGCTGGCAGTTGCACTGTCCCACCAACTAACAAAACTGCATTAATATCTGGAAGTTCTATCCCTTGCCGTCTTGCTTGCTGCAACAGTGTTGTCATCGACTCATCTAGTAACTCAAAAAACGCGTGTTCTTTGAGAATATTTTCAAAAGTATCGCGGTTTAGTTCCAACTCATAACTTTCAAATGTCTCATCATCAAAATAAACTTCACTAGCTTGATTTTGAGTTGATAGCTGAATTTTTACCCGTTCTGCCAATCTTGTTGTCAAGGGACTTACCACCAACTCTTGAGTTTTGGCAAAGTAATCTACTAACCAGTTATCAATATCAGTACCGCCCAAATTTTGCCCAGCTTTCGCCAGGACACGGGCAGTTTTGACTTTTTGTTTTGAATCTTCAGCTAAAGACTTATTACCCCACTTGAGGAGAAATCCCAGCGGCTTGGTGGTTGTTTGCACACTTTGATCTAACCGAACAAGGGACAAATCTAAAGTTCCACCCCCAAAGTCAATAACCAAGAGAATTTCTTGATTTGCCAAGCCATAACCCAAGGCGGCGGCTGTGGGTTCATCCAGCATCCGCACCTGTTCGATAGGAAGGGCTTGACAAACTTTTCCCAACCAGTGACGATAAGCTTCAAAACTGTCTACAGGTACGGTTAACACCAGAGAATCTAACCCTCCTTCTAGGGGCGCTAGTTCTTCAATGACTTGAGTAAGAAACCATTGCCCTACTTGTTCAAAGGTGACAATTTGCCCATCTAGTTCGGGTAAAAAACCTTGAATATCTGCACCAATACCGCGTTTGAAGCTGCGGAAAAATCGCGTTTCGCCTTTCAGGTCAAAACCGCGATCGCGTACTTGTTGCCCGACTAAGACTTGATTTTGACTTGCGTCTTCAACATAAACCAAACTAGGAATCAGTGGCGGATTGAGACTTTGTTTAATTGATAAACCTGGTAGAGTCAGGGTTTCTGGCTGCTGGGTTACAGGGTTCCAACGAGCAATGACTGTGTTGCTAGTACCAAAATCGATTGCGATCGCCATATTTTATATTTATTATCTTGCACGAAGACGCCAAAGTTACTTTATTTGTGATTATTCTCTATAAGGCACCAAGAATGCAAATGCGCCCAGACGCTTGCTTCTTTGCATCCCAACCCAGATATCGATTTAGTCTGTTGCACTGAAGTGTTAGTTCCAACGGATAGCATGTCTTAAACCTGTTATAGCTAGGTTTTGTGAGCTACTTCAATCAATTCTATGCAATCGAGGTATTGAACTGATAACAGTCAATCCAGCTTATTCCAGTTTGATTGGATTAGTTAAGTACATGAGAATGTACGCCCTGTCCAGTTCTAAAGCTGCGGCCTTAGTAATTGCCCGTCGTGGCACGAAACTATCTGAAAGATTACCCAGTGCCATAACCGCCTACTTGTCAGTGAATGGTGAGAAGCACGTGTGGTACTGGTAGTCACAACTAAATAAACAGATCAAACGTTCCGGTAAGATTAATCGTAGACATGATTATTTTGCTGCCTCTAACTGGGATTTTCTGACCAACCCCAACAATGAGGAAGCATTGCATTAGAAAAGAGCGTTTAAAACTTACACCGCTGAGTTAATCTAGATTTGCATAGATTTTTAAAAGCGGTTGAATGTAGTTTATTTGATAAGTCCTTGGGTCTGCAATTGCTGTCTCTTTACAACTTGGAAAACAATATATTTAACCCCTCAGTCATTGTGGGATGAGTCAAAATACCATCGCGCAGAATGGTGTAGGGCATCTGAGCTTGCATCACCATCTGCACCGTTGAAATCACTTCACCTGCTTCATGACACAACAGGGAACACCCTAGAATACGACCTGTATCTGTATCCACGATCGCCTTCAGAAGTCCCTCGGTTTGACCGAGTGTTTTCGCTCTCGGAACGGCTGACGCATCCACCTTCGCCACGCGGATAGCATATCCTTGTTGCTGTGCTTCAGTTTCAGTCAAACCCACATGAGCTAGTTCTGGATCGATGAACAGACAAGATGGAACCAATCGATCCCGTGTACTACGGTTGCCCCCATCAATTAAATTAGTTTTGATAATGCGATAATCATCGAGCGATATATGAGTGTACTGCGGGCCGCCGTTGATGTCGCCTAACGCCCAAATCCCCGGAATGTTCGTCTCTAAGCGATCGTCAACTTGAATAAATCCGCGTGTATCAGTTGCCACACCAGCCGCAGCTAAATTTAAGCTATCGGTATTGGGCGTACGACCAACGGCGACGAGCAAATGTGACCCCTGGAGGGTGATTTCACGATCAGCAACTTGGATTTGCAGGATGGTTTGATTACCAGTGCGATCAACCTTCAATACCTTCGCCTTCAGCAAGAATTCAATACCATCTTGTTCCAGCAATGTTTGAACTGCGATCGCTATATCTGGATCTTGCTGTGACAGGATTTGCTCACTTTGCCCAATGACAGTAACACGAGAGCCAAAGCGCCGAAACATCTGGGCAAACTCCAAACCAATATAGCCACTACCGAGAACGATCAGGTGTTCAGGCAGGTGTTCTAGCTCCATAATCGACTCACTTGTCAAAAATCCAGCTTCTGTGAGTCCGGGTACAGATGGAATTAACGGTCGTGTGCCTGTATTAACAAACAATCGTTCGGCGGTAAGTACGCGAGTGTTCCCCTCAGCCGTCGTCACTTCAATTGTTTTGGGAGCAACAAACCTTGCTGTGCCAATGAGCAAGTTGTTATCCAGAGCCGTTTCTAAATTGTGCAAGTTCATTTCACGTGCAGATTGTACAACCGTTCGTTTTCGTTTGATTACCTCTGCTAGCTCAACGATGGGTGTATTAGCTTTAACCCCATAAGCGGCACTGTTTCGCACTGTGTTTGCCACATTGGCACTCGCCACCATAGTTTTAGTAGGAATGCAAGCAATATTAATGCACCCGCCACCAATCATATTTAAACTGCGTTCAACCAGAGCGGTTTTACGTCCGTCAGCGACTAACGTCGGTGCAAGTGTTTTACCCGCTTTGCCGCCGCCGATAATAATGTCGTCATAGTGTTGAGCGTTCACTTCCATATCCTTTGAGTTTGATCAGGTGAATACAATAGACATCTCCGAAAATGAAGGAACGGCGAACAACCGTTCGCCCCTACAAAGGGTTTTGGCGAACGCATATTTAATTTCTGGAGATGTCTAATTTTTAGAAGGTGTTATGAATTTCAGAAAAAACTGGCTGAGTAAGAGGGTTTTAGCGATAACGTATTTGGCGAGCGTAACTCAAGATCCTTGCCCTAGCTGGGTTGACAAAAAGTACACAACACCCACTAGAAGATTCAACTTTTTTTACAAGCTTGCTTCATGAAGATACGGTTGTTTTTATACACCTCTAAAGTTCCAGACTGCGGATTATCTAACGTGCCATCCCACACCCAGTATTCATAAATTCCATTCCGAAACTTATACACTCGAACACCTTCTGTCGCTTGGCTAGTTCCTTTGCCCAAACTTAAATTACCGTTGGGACTAGTGGCGCGATAAAGCAGTTCACCTGAAGTATGATTCTGCCAAATATTTACGTTGTAGCCGCCCCGGCATTTCGTACTTAGGAGGATACCAGCAGTAGAATCAGCAGAAGCTCTTAAGGAAAAATTAGCTAAGATACTGATTGGCAGAGCAAGAAGTAACGCGGATGTTTTCATGAGTGTTGTAAAATCGATGAGTTTGACATTAGTTCATTGCTGCTACAACTTCATCTGTAAAAAGGACTGTATTAGCGATATACCCAAAGTTGATCAGTGCTGCCTTATAGCTGTCCCCAGATGCCTCCGTCACAATTGCGGTTTTTCCGTCTAGTTTTTTCATGATGATTTCTTAGGATCGGGCAGCGTGAACTTCACAGTTTCACTGGTTATTACTTTGTGCATGGGATCAGCTAGTTCGATCAGCACCTTGTGCAGACCAGGTTCCAGTCCAACCAGGATAATCGTTTCGCCACTGGAATCGACAAAGTGCCACGGCGCGTCGTCAACGGTGATGTGGATATGCCCAATGCGCGGCGATACGTCGAGGGCACCTTTGCCAAACACTGGCAACACACGCAAATTCTCCGTCCGATACTGGATGAAGACGCGTCCCTGTGCTAACGGTTCGGGAAGCGGTGGATCAACAATCAGCTTGGGTGGTGCTTCGTTTTCGATCACAATCAACGGTGATGGTCCGATAATGTCTTTAGCGCTTGGTGTGTGGGTGTTCATAGCAGGTAAGTACCTGAGAGTAGTTTATTTGAAGAAGGCAGGAGGCAGGAGGTTCAATTACAGGGGGATTCTAACCCAAGCGTAATTGTAGACCACCAAATCTTCTCTTCGAGACGCTGCGCGTAGCTTGCTTCCCCGAAGGGGTACGATTTTGTGGGGGTCTTAAACCCAATTTAGTCAAGGCAAAAGGCATACCTTAAAACTTTTTTTTCCTTCTGCCTTCTGCCCTCTGTCTTCTGCCTTGCCTGAAGGGCAGATAACGATCCATTTGAAGATGAAGCGGCGCAGAGTCATCGCTCCAGAGAAGCCATTAACGTTTCTTTGATGCGAGTTCCCAGACCGCAGTTGCGAATGCTTTCGGATTTTCCTGGGGCAGATTATGACCGACTTTTGGAATGACCCGATGCTGACGTTCGCCGCTAAACTTCGCTGCCGTCGATTTCCCATCGGTTGCTGGCACGACACCATCTGCGTCCCCGTCCAGCGTGATCGTCGGCACCGTAATGGTCGGTTGCGCGGCGAGTCGCTGCTCAAGCTCCTCATACATGGGATAGCCGACAGCAAGTCCAAGGCGATGGCGGTAGGAATGAATGACGACCTCCACATAATCGGGGTTGTCAAAGGCGCTGGCGTATTGATCGAGCGTTGCCTCGTCAAAGTGCCAATTCGGCGAATTGCGAGTCCAGAGAATCCTTGCAATTTCACGTCTGTTAGCCGTCAGTCCGGCGCGTCCGCGCTCAGTCTGGAAATAGTATTGGTACCAGATCCCGGATTCGATCGCAGGTGAAAGTGGCGCCCCTGCCTTGGCAATATCCTGGATCAGGTAGCTATTGACAGACACCAGACCTGTGCATCGTTCAGGCCAGAGAGCCGCAACAACGCAAGCGGCTCGTCCACCCCAGTCATAGCCAGCAAGCACAGCACGGTTTAGCTGCAATGCATCCATCAAGGCGATCGCATCGACACCGATTGCAGCTTGCTGCCCGGAGCGTGGTGTGGCGCTGTCGAGAAAACGGGTTGATCCATGTCCCCGCAGGTAGGGAACAATCACCCGACATCCGCGTGCAGCAAGCATTGGTGCAACGTCAATGTAGCTATCGATGGAATACGGGAACCCATGCAGCAGCAACACCGGAGATCCATCGCTCGGTCCTGCTTCGTAGTAACCAATGTCGAGGACACCCGCTTTGATCTGCTTGATGGGAGTAAACCTAAATTCAGATCGTTTAGGCTTGTCGAAGCTTGCTTGTGCGGTACCCATAAGTGCCATTTCTGTGAAAATACTTGCTGCCGCCGTTCCCAGAAAGCGGCGGCGGTTGTGTTTAATTGCTTTGAGCATAGGGTTGACTCTTTGGATTGATTAATCAGGCGATTGCACAAAGCACAGTCGCTTTACCCTTTTCCCCTACGCTAACTCGGTAAGCAGCAAAGCGATAAAAGCTGTTTACGGACGCACTCGCTTCCGTTATAGATGGAAGAAACAAGTCAAATCCTCTTTCCTCCTGCCTCCTGCCTTGTTTCTTAGGAGAGCGTCTTTTCCCTTCCCCAAAAACATCGATCGCATCCTATTGCAGATATTTCTTCAATTGGGCAGCAGCTTGAACAAACAGAGAACGGGTTTCTGGCAACTCAGCTAAACCATTCAGTAGTCCGAAGTCATGAATCATACCGTTGTACTGCACAGTTGTCACCTCGACCCCAGCTTCATCGAGCTTGCGTCCATAGGCTGTACCCTCGTCATGCAAGATATCGCTCTCTGCAACCGCAATTAACGCTGGAGGCAAGCCTTTGAGTTGCTCAACCGTCGCCTGTAGGGGAGAAGCATAAATGTCTTTGCGCTTTTCTGGGTCAGCGATGTACATGTCATACATCCACTTCATCGTTGGTGTAGTCAAGAATCGCTTGTCGCCGAATTGATGATAAGAATTCGTTTCAAAATCCGCATCGACGATCGGCCACATCATGATTTGTAGCTTAATGTGTGGTTCTCCTTTTTCTTTCGCCTTCAAAGCGGTTACTGCTGTCATGTTACCGCCGACACTGTTGCCAACGACTGCCAGATTCTTGCCATCCACCTCAATCTCCTCACCATGCTCCGCAACCCATTTGGTCGCAGCATAAATCTCATTGATTGCCTGTGGGTATTGAGCATCTGGCGTGCGAGTGTAGTTGACAAAGACACCTGCAAACCCTGAAAGCACAACCAGATCGCGAACCATGCGCTTGTGTGTTGGGTAATCACCTAGCACCCAACCACCACCATGAATAAAGATGAAAACAGGCAATGTGCTTTTGACCCCTTCAGGTCGTACAATATTAAGGGTAATTGAATAATCCTCAGCAGTAATTGTCTTTTCAGACTCTTCAATGCCTGAAAGGTCAACTGAAACGGAAGCCTGTGCATCCACAAGAATTTGACGTGCTTCGACTGGAGTAAGTTTCTCCAGTGCCACACCCGCTGAATTTAGCTCTTTCAAAAATTCCTTCGTTCCTTTGGAAAGACGTGGATCGTCTGCAACTTCCAGAATTTTTGCTGCTTGCGAGTTTGCTTGAGAAACCATGACATTCTCCTTTAATGAATTGTAAACAATCTGTTGAGATGGCAACTGTTAAGTTAATTGATTTAACACTGCTACTCGATCAGTAGTAATTGTAAAATGACAATTACTCTTTATCGACATCATTTCCTAGCCAAAACTATTTATTACTAGTGGTTAGCTTGGTATTCTCTACAACGTGAGTGGTCAGAAAGCGACGAATATGGTCTGTGATCGCCTCTCCATCTTCTTCTAGAGCAAAGTGTCCCGTATCAAACAAATGAAACTCAAAGTTTTTTAAGTCGCGTTTGTAGGCATAAGCTCCCTCGACTAAAAAGCCCTGGTCATTTTTGCCCCATACAATTAGCGTCGGTGGTTGATATTGGCGCAGGTAAGCTTGCCATTGTGGATATAACCGCACATTGGACTGGTAGTCATATGTTAATGCCAATTGAATATCTATATTGCCAGGGCGATCGAGGAGTGCTTGATCTAGAGTCCAGGTATCGGGACTGAGGTTTTCTAAATTCCTGGCTCCAGTGACGTAATGCCATTTCGTGCCCTTGCTTGCCAGAGCCTGTCGCATGCGATCGGCATTTTCCGGTGTCTTATTCTGCCAAAAAGCGCGCATGGGCTTCCAAAAATCACCGAGTCCCTCTTCGTAGGCATTGCCATTTTGCACAATTAGCGTCTCAATCTGCTCTGGATGCTGTGTTGCCAATCGATAGCCAATCGGAGCGCCATAATCCATTAAATAAAGGCTATAGCGTTTCAATCCGATCGTATCGATAAAGCCTGCCATCACTTCGGCAAGGCGATCAAAGGTGTAATCAAACTCATCCACCGTTGGCATGGAACTATAGCCAAAACCAGGATAATCAGGTGCAATCAGATGGAATTGATCCGCCAACACTGGGATTAGATTGCGGAACATGTGGGACGAGGTTGGAAAGCCGTGCAATAGCAGAATCGTCGGACGATCGCGAGAACCAGCTTCGCGATAAAAGATATCTAAACCATTGATCGATACTGTGCGATAAGTGGTCATGCGTTTACTCTTTTGAATTCAAATCGTTCAACAGAATCAGAAATAGTCGATCTTGTTTATTCAAAGGTTTATATCTGAGCATAAGCCATGCTGGGATAATCCATCATTTCCACCGATCAAGTGAGAACGGATTGCAGTCGTGATGTGAGAAATTGCTCGATATAGTTTGTGATCGCATCCCCATCCTCTTCCAGGGCAAAATGTCCGGTATCGAGTAGATGGAAGTCAACGTCTTTCAAGTCACGCTGGTAAGGATAAGCACCGTCAGCAGGAAAGATGTAGTCGTTCTTGCCCCAAACAATCAGGGTCGGAGGTTGATAGTTGCGGAAATACTCTTGCCATTGGGGATAGAGCGGTGGATTGGTGCCATAGCTATAAAACAGCGCCAGTTGAATCTCTTCGTTTCCGGGGCGATCCAGGAAATGTTGATCCACCGTCCAGGTATCGGGACTAATTGATTCTAAATTATGAACACCGTTAGTATATTGCCACTTCGTTGCTTCTAGAGTGAAAAGATGTTTGAGCTTTTGGGCATTCTCAGGCGATCGCTCTTGCCAGTATGCCTTAATTGGTTCCCAGAATTCGCGCAGACCTTCCTCGTAAGCATTACCATTTTGAACAATCAGAGATTGCACTCGTTCTGGATATTTAGCTGCAATGCGATAGCCAATCGGTGCACCATAATCCATCACATAAAGGCTGTACTTTTTGAGATCGATGGCGGCAATGAATTTCTCTACAATCTCAGCTAAGCGATCAAACGTGTAGTCAAAATCATTTACAGTTGGCATCGAACTGTTGCCGTAACCTGGATAGTCAGGCGCAACAAGATGGAATTTATCAGCAAGTGCTGGTATGAGATTACGGAACATGTGAGACGACGTTGGGAAGCCGTGCAATAGCAGAATCGTTGGATTATCACGGGAACCCGCTTCACGGTAAAAGATGTCTAAACCATCAATAGAAACGGTGCGATATGTAGTCATGGGATTACTCCTTGTTCAGAATGAAGTTGTACAGCCGTAGTCACACAGGTTAGGACATTACATTTGGAAAGGGTGAATGCTAAAGTTAGCAATAGTTTTACCTCCTGCCTCCTGCTATACGTTATGACACCAGGTCAAATTGTCACTTTATAAAACCGGGCATTGAGCGATATTTCTAAATTGAAAATCAATGATTACTCGTCCAGCCGAATTAGAAACAGGTGAAGACGTTTGTGTAAAACCTCACATATGATCGTGGTGATGGTGATGAGAGTGCGCCATTGCACGTTCAGGATGATTCATCATTCGCAGCATATTAGGTCCACCAGTCTGAAGAAAACGTCGCAACAAAATTGCTGTCCAGATCAGAAATAGAATGTTCAGTACCGTTGTGTAGTTGAAGTGAATGCTAGTCTCTAACACTTGTGCATTTCGTTGCGACGGGATCAAATGTAACGTTTGAAAAAGCAATTCGATGATGATGGCGGCGCTTGCCATTGCAGCATAAAAAGTTGCTAGCAAAAACACACTCATTTTCATCCCGTAGTATTTACGGTAAATGTTAAGAATCGGCAGCACAATCAGGTCAGCAAAGATAAATGCTACTACCCCACCAAAGCTAATGCCACCGTTCCACAGCACTGCTGCTAAAGGCACGTTACCGACTGAACAAACAAATGACACGATCGCCACAATTGGACCAACAATCGCTCCCCAAATTGCGGCTAAGACTGGATGGTCAGACAAGAAAAAAGCTTTCCAAAAATCTTTTGGCACCCAAACATCTAATGCTCCAGCAATCAGCAATCCAAGCAGAATGTCTTGCCAGACCGAAGCCCAATCCATCACGAAGTATTGACTGATAGCGGTGAATCCCTGATGGGAGAAGATTCGCTGCCAAAGTGAACCCTCTGTGACTGACATATCCATATCAGCATGACCTTCCATCCTGCCTTGCAATCCTTGCTCTGCCCGTCGTACTGCTTTCTGTACCAGCTTTGGCTTTAAAAAGAGGCGAAATAGCCAGACAAGAATTGCAATCATCAAACATCCACCAATAAACTCAGCCAGGGTGAATTGCCAACCCATCAGCAATGCGAGAAGGATACCAAGCTCAATCACTAGATTGGTCGAGGCAAATTGAAAGACCATCGCAGCAGTAAAATTGCCACCCTTACGAACAATAGATCGGGCGATCGCAACCGCTGCATAGGAGCAAGATGACGAGGCCGCACCCAAACCACAGGCTCTTGCGATCGAGGCAGTCGTATCATCGGGCATGAGGCGTACCATTTCAGACTTTGATACCACAGCCTGAATGATCGCAGATAGGGTGAATCCCAGAATTAATGCCCACAAAATCTTCCAAAACATGTTGAACGCCATCCAGAGAGCATGAGCGATCGCACCGATCGGCTCTGTAAATAGATTAATAGTGTCCATAGTTGGTCGGTTGATGATAGTGAAATGCGATTGTTCATTTAGGTTGATCTATATCACATCCGAACGGCGGATCTGCTCCTGGAAATAGTCTCGCCAACTTGCGGGTAACGCTTCTAATTGTGCGGCACGGTGCAGTAACTCTGGGTTGTTTTGCTCACGCATATAAAGCTGAATGATATTAGCAACAGTAACATTGTTGTCATCCCGGCTCACTAACTCTAAAGTGTCTCCGACTCCAACTTCGCCCTCTTGCAAAACCCGAAAGTAAAATCCGCTGCGACGACTGGCGAGAAATCGTTTCACCATATCCGCTCGCCCAAAGCGAATTCCTAGTTTGTAGCAGGGTAAGCGCGGTTGAGTCACCATTAGTTCCACACTGCCGATTTTGAAGCGATCGCCAATGTTCAATTCTTCTTCTTTAAATCCCGTAACTGTGAAATTTTCACCAAAGATGCCTGGTGTTAACTCCGTGTCAGGCAATTCACTACGCCAGTAATCGTAATGCTCGAATGAATAGACATACACGGCTTTGTCAACTCCGCCATGAACGGTGAGATCCGCTTGTTGATCGCCGTCTAAATTGAGCGATCGCACTCTCACCCGTTCGCTGACTGGCTCTTTAAAAATTCCAGTGCTAACTGTTTTTCCTTTCCAGGTCACTTCACGCGGAAGTCCTACGTTGACAGAGATAAGTTTCATCTTTAGCTCCAAAGTTTTGGATTGCATTCAATTACGGCAGCCAAGGGACTTCCAAGTAAAAAAATATTCAATCGCAGAGGGACGACTTGGGGACAAGGGGAACAAGGAAGAAAGAAGTCTAGTTGAGTAGACAAATTGGATAATTTATTTTTTGGAGTTCCCCAACATGGAACATCGAAAAAATGAATAAGTTGTTTATTGGAGTGCTTGATTGATTAAAGGTTTAATGACCGCGATGTTTTTGACCAACTCATCAAAGAGAGAGAACCGCTGTTTTAAGTAATCAGGATCGTTGTAACTGAGCCACACCTTGCCGTCAGCCGCTTCCCATGCCAGTACTTTCAAGGGTAAATCCAGAGCGATCATCGATTCTGCCACCCTGAGCGGTGTTCCGGCTTCAGGGTTGCCAAATAACAATAGAGTTGTCGGGAAATAAAAGATAAGTGAGGCAATGCTGGTCTTGTAATTGGGATTTTCTTAAGCAGCCATCAAGTAGAAGTTCCATAATCCT
>NZ_JBALDA010000083.1:0-34043 GCF_036917535.1 Nostoc sp. | reverse complement strand
TCCTCCCCAGTTTCCAGATTCCAAAGTTTGAGTGTGTTGTCAAATGAAGCAGAAATCACTTTCTTGCCATCGGGGGTGAGGGCTACTGCACTTACCGAGTAGCTATGACCTTTGAAAGTCCGCTCATTCTCCCCAGTTTCCAGATTCCAGAGTTTAAGTGTGTTGTCATCTGAAGCAGAAATCACTTTCTTGCCATCGGGGGTGAGGGCTACTGCTCTTACGAAGTCGCTATGACCTTTGAAAGTCCGCTCATTCTCCCCAGTTTCCAGATTCCAGAGTTTAAGTGTCTTGTCATCTGAACCAGAAATCACTTTCTTGCCATCGGGGGTGAGGGCTACTGCTCTTACCGAGTTGCTATGACCTGAGAGGGTGAGAAGTAAACTTCCGCCAGGGGAAATTAAGTTAGATGTTAACGGACGCAACCAAGGTAAAACTTGCTGCTTTGCTACTTCCAGCATTGCTTGAATTTCCGGTACTGCAAAGTGCTGCATTCGCCCCCACAATTGCCCTGCCAGTTGCTTTTTATCTTTTACTAATATATGCGCTGACAATCGCAACGCTCCTTGAATCAATTTCAGCGTTTTGACTTGCTCTGAATTATATTCTGGGTTGTTTAATAGTTCTGAGTCGTTAATTAAATTATAATCCTCAATGAGTGACTGCACACCAAAATCAGAATGGTTGACTTTAGCATTGATAAAATCAAAATCAGTCAGTCTTTTATAAAATGCTTTCCATTTTCCTATCTTTGCTTTAACACGAGGGTCAATAAGGATGGTTCGCTGGTCGCTTAAAGATAACTGGGCAAATTTTTCATCAAAACTATTCATCTTCGTCCTCACCAGGTTTGAGGCTTGCCCACAATTGGTCATTAGAGTCGGAAATAAGACGCTGAACCTCTTGCCAATCAATATTATTGCTCTTTTTTTCTTTTTTGAGAGTCGGTTGCTTGCGGAGGAAATCTGCAAAACTTTGATGATAAATTGAATAGTAGTCTTCCTGATTTTGTTTTTGTCTTCTCAAGAATTCTAGCCACTTATTCAAAAGCTCCAAAACATCATATTCATTTTGACCAGTAATGCGGGCAATGGATTCACAGGAAATCGGTTTACCTACCTCAACCAGTACACAGAGGATAATCGCATTTGTCCGCTTGTCTGGAGTATCCATTTTCATCTGCTTCCAATGCTGTTCATAATAACCCTGAAGTTTTTCAGGTAATTCTTCTAAACTTAAGTCTTGATAATCTCCTCTAGCAATACTTGGTAAGACATAGTACAGATACATAAAATTGTTTTCACTTTTTTGTGCTACCTGCTCAATAAAATATGGCGGCTGAACATTCCGTTTTTGAATCCATGCCTTTAAACCATGATGCTCTGGCTCATCATTGATAAATGTACTAATGTACTCTTTGACATCTTTTCGATTCCAGACCTCATACTTATTCGCTGTTAAATCCAACTGCTGCTCTGGAACTTCTTCAGTCAACAAGCGCTTTTCATTTTGGGCATAGCGTCGCCTAGTTAACAGAAAATATATCTTCTCTGGCAAATTTTTGGGTAAATCTAAAAGATTTCCTGACCCTGGTTGTTCGACTTCATCGAGTGCATCAACCGCAATTACCAAGGGTTCACCAGTTGCTAGCTTTTCATTTACTTTTGTCAGCAAAGTAGGTAAATTATCATTCTCTGCATTCTGTAACTGATAGCGATTCATCAGTTGTTGACGAATACTTTGCAAAAATTGGTCTGGTGTGTTGCGACCTTCTGCCCGAATATTGAAGTAGCAGATAGCTTTGTATTTAGATACAGATTGGGCTGCGATCGCACTTTTCCCCATCCCCGCATCCCCAATCACGGTAAAATAACCTTTAGGATGCTTTTTGAGGAAAGCATCAAATTCATTAAATACAAATACCCGTCCGCAAAATGCCTTAGTTTTTTCTTCGATTAGCGCTTTAAACTCATCTGGATAAAACGACTGTTCTGGAGGTTCTGTAAATTTATTCAGGTGTTCTTGAAGTTGTACATTCGTTATAACTTCTCCAGGATTGATAGAACGTTTTGCCACACTGAGAAAAACTTGATGAAATTTCTCAACCTGAGCTAAGTCTATTTTTGCTTGTTGTGCCTCATCTTTTAATGTATTCCATTCCTCATTATCAATAGCCAATGCCTTTTCTGCAAAAGCCTTATAAAAAGCTTTTTTAATCTCTTTATTTCTAAAAAAATTGAGTATATAATCAGCTTTAAATACACCATATTCTACCAAAGCATAAGTATAAACACCTTCAAAATCTTTGGGAGGCTGTATTGAATCGAGATTTAAACGTTTTAAAATTTTAATAATATATTCGTTACGTTGAGCCTGCTGGATACCAAGAGAAACAGTAGCAGGTGCAATAGCTTTAATAGCATTAACTACAGATACGGGGTCAATATTCATCTTTCCTATAGTGGGAGCAGGCTGTGATACCTTTACCTTATCGCATATTCACTTAGGAATAATTTCATAAGTTCAAAGCAAAAAATTGCCTTCCATTTAACCTCTGCGTTTTTCTGCGCCAACCTTTGCGCTCTTTTGCGTTTAAAAATATTACTTTTTTAAACGCAGAGGTTTGCTAAATAGTGCAAGATGTGATGTAGAGTTATGTGTGGTGCGATGGCGTACCCGCCCGCCGGAGGCGATCGCTAACCTATACTAACTCACTAGCGATCGCCACTTTTTTCTCCATCACTCTCAATGTACAAGTAGTTCTTGTCAAGATTGCAACATTCCTCATCAACATTACAACATTTATAAGCAACATTGTAATATTCCTCATCAACATTACAATATTCCTTATCAAGGCTGTAACATTCCTCATCAACATTACAACATCCATAAGCAACATTGTAATATTTCTCATCAACATTACAATATTCCTTATCAATGCTGTAACATTCCTCATCAACATTAGAATATTTCGGTATAACCTATTTCCCAGTCAGACATATTTGCTGCACTCTTTGGGGAAATTGCCGACACACTTGCTGAAATCCTTGAGGATTAATTTGCCACAACCAATAAAAGAAGTTATCTGGGTTGATTCCGATTATGACGGTGATAAAGAAAGCGCTTTCAGTTTGGCTGATGATTCAAGCTCATGTTGAAGTCATAGGGCGTACTGAGCAAGAATGGAAGGTTTTGCCCAAACGTTAAGTAGTAAAAAGAACATTTGGTTTGTTTAACCATAACCGTTGTCTCAGTAAGGATTATGAACGTCTCCCAGAAATGAGTGAAGCTGCCATATCTGCCGTTATAACTGATTAATTTTGTATTTCTTATTCCCAGCGATCGCTTCATCTGTTAAATGAGTATTTTTATACTAAAACTGGGTATTACAAATAAGTACTTTTGATTAAATAGGTTTTCAAAGATGATTTTAAGCTTTAGAAATACTAGTGCTGTGTGTGCCGTATTTTTATTAGTCAGTGTCAGCAGCTTTCACAAGTTAGCTATAGCAAGTATAAATAACCATTCACAACTGATAGCACAGCAGAGTAAAATCCAGCTACATCCAGTTTTTAAATCTATTCTGCCCAAATTAAAGCAAAAGACTCAAATTAAGATTTTATTGCCAAAGTTTATTCCTGAGTCGGATGGCGAAAATCCAATTTACGCGATTATAGAAGCTGTTACGCAAAAAAAGTACGAGATTTTACTCGGTTTTAGTCCCGACTGTAATGGTGGAACTGCTTGTCGTTTGGGTGTCCTTTCCGCTGAAGCTGTAACCCGCAAAACACCCCGCCTGACTGGTAAATCTGTATCCTTAGCTAAGGGTATCACTGGCTATTTTGTAGATTTTACTTGTGGTGCTAATTGCTCAGATGCTACCTTGTCTTGGAGACAACAAGGTGTGCAATATATTGTTGGGTTGAAAGCAGGCGATCGCACTTCTTTAATAAAAATGGCTAATTCTGCGATTAATCCCTAGCTAATGTCAGAGTTTGATTTTACTTCCCAGCGAAATAACTGTGGTGATTGAGACAGATTTATAGCGTAGCTAACAATCCACAGCACCAATTCATACCAATTCAAAATTCAAAATTCAAAATTAAGAAAGCCAGACAGAACAAAGGTATGTCCGTATGTATCTGTCGCATTCTTTTTTCAAATTGGTATCAAAAACCAATAAATATCGTACCCACAGCAACTCGCTTTTAGAACCCAAAAGGTTTTTGGCTTAAACAAACCGTATTGCCAGTGACAAACTTAAGCGAATTAATCACTGAAGCGATCGTTCAACATCTACAGGGTGTAAACAGCCGTTTACAGGTAGTTGAAACAAAGTTAGGGGAGTAGAAAGGGGGAGAGCTTCTGCTGTCTCCCCTGAACACTACAAAAAATTAGAGACTAATTTAAAAGGAATAAAGAGTGAGCGTAAACAGTTAAAAAGCCAAAACTCTCTCTTAAATGAAGAGTTTATTGGAAAAAATCAATAATATTCACCATTAAAGTTAATATTGCCAATCCTCCTAAAATAGCTAAAACTTGAGTAGTTCTATCACTTTTAGCGAGAATTTCTGAGTAAGATAGTTCATGATTCTGAATCAGTAAAAAGGAATGAGGATTAAATAAAAAAGGGAACAAACGATTCAAAAGTAAGCGTAGAAAGAAGTTAAGACTCCATAATTGCTTCTGTAGAAAGTCTTGATTATATTGCCAAGGATAACTAATTTGTGCTAAACGGATTAAGGCTTTAATATCTGGTTGACGTAAGCTTTCATAGCGAGGAAGTGCTTGAGAAAGATTATCTTGAGTTGCTGCCAAAATTTCATGAATTTGATAGACATCTTCTAAGGCTGAATTAACGCCTTGTCCAATGTCGGGAGGAAAACAATGAGTTGCATCTCCCAATAAAATTACCGCTGTTCCTTGGTTATCTTCAGGTTTTCCCCAAATTTTATACAACCCTGAACAATATTGAGGAATAGGAAATTTACCCCCATCACTAGATGTAAATCTAGCTATTTCTTCAGGAGAAATAATCTTTTCTAGGGGAAGCTGAGGAAATGCTTCTTTTAGGAATTGTTTAACTTCTTCTTTGGTTTCTAATTGCCAGATTTGATGATCTGGGTAGGTAATAATATTTGCAGTTCTTGGTCTATGAGGATTTTTAAAGGGTAATAATCCCAGAGAAATTGCTTTTTTACGCCCTTTAAAAGTAGATCTAATGGCATAAGCCATTGTAGTTTGTGCTAAATCTCCTTCTGACTCTGATAAGGGAAATTGAGGAGGTAAAGTGAGAATTTTGTATTTTAAACCGGAACTAGGAGAAGGAAACTTTTGCATTTCAAAGGAATGTGATTGACCTTCCATTTGATGAAGAGTTTCACGCACAATAGAGCTTAAGCCATCACAACCTACTAACAGAGTAGGAATAAAGCTCAATTTTTCCTGAGATTGAGATTGGGTAATAATTTCTAAATGCTCTACATGTTGTTTAATTTCTACACCTTCAGTATTAAATAAAACCTGAATCGAATTTTGCCAATGTTGATGAATTTCTTGGTAAAGTAACTCTACAAAAGATGCTCTTGGCAACCAATAGGCAGTCTTGCGTTTAGAATCAACAATGGGTAGTTTCGTTGTTTTGCGTGTGCCGTCTTTTTGAATGAGAGTCAAATAAAATTCGGTATTAGGGACACTCAAATCAGCTAGTTTGGCAGTTATTTCTAACAAATCAGTTAATTTTTGCCCTCGACCATCAATTTGATAACTAAAGGATTTATCTGGTTCGTAACAATCTGCTGATGGTCTTTTTTCAATAACTGTAATATCTTTCCAACCTCTTTTCGCTAACATTAAAGCTGTGCCTAATCCTGCCGGACCTCCTCCCATAATGACAACATTTTTCTTGTCGGAATGATTCATTAGACCTCTTGCAAAAAAGTTTTGTGGTATATTACTAGGCTAAACAATTTTCTAAAATTTAACTAGCCTTCAATTGCCCCAAACCATCGCAGCACTTTCATGTGCATGGGAATCAGTCAACGCAGTTTCAAAACATCACCCTTAGCAAGACAGATTGTAACCCAGAGCAATTCAAGTTTGAAAGAGAAAAGTCACGCCCAGTCGTAGTTAATTTCAAGGCTGTAACAGTAACATCGGATACAGGATTAAATTTCATTACGGAACTAGATCGGAAACGAAAAATCAGATTCCGGTTGGCGTAATGTTTTAATGATTACCGAGATATCAATCGGATTGATCATTTAATTAATGGCTTAATCCCACAACAAATATACAGTTTGATAATGGGTTATGAAGACCTCAAGATCATGAGCAGTTAAGGCATGAGATGTTAAGGAAGTCACGTCGCTTCTCTACAAGATGCTGCGCGTAGCAAGATCCCTAAAGGGGTACACTCCAAATTCAAAATTCAAAATCCCCATAAATAAATTTAGTTGCTCTGTATTTTTTTCTTTATCGGTCATGAAGGTATTTTATCAAGCTCTAAAGTTTGTGGCTTGAGTAAATAAATATACTTAGTCTCTACAAGAAAACATCTACTAAGGAGCTACAAAAAATATTTCACCTTTTATTTGCTCTATTTTCTTGTATTACATGAATAATCGATGGCACTAAAGAAATAACTATAATTAATCCAATAATTGGTAACAAATACTTATCTACCTGTTCAGCTGGCAGAGATTTTCCTAAGAAAAATCCTAACAGGGTAATACCGAATGTCCAAAGAAAGCCACCAATTAAGTTGTAAGACATAAATGTGCGATAATGCATTGCACCAATCCCAGCCACAATGGGCGCGAAAGTCCGTACAATGGGTAAAAAGCGTGCTAAAACAATTGTTTTTTTACCGTGCTGGTGATAAAAGTTTTGAGTTTTCACAAGATGTTTTTTATGAAACAGCCATGAATCTTCCCTATTAAATAGTCTTCTACCAAATTTATGCCCAGTCATATAGCCAACATTGTCACCTAAGACCGCACAAATAAAAGCACCAAAAATCAAAACCCAAATGTTCAATAAATTCTGAGATGCAGCAAATCCAGCGGTGAACAATAAGCTATCCCCAGGCAGAAAAAAACCAATTAACAAGCCAGATTCAGCAAAGACAATCGCCCAGACCCCAAAATAGCCGAGTGATTTAATCAGTTGTGGTAAATCCAGATGCATATAATTTTTACTTTTCAACAATAGATCCACAACATCTTAACGTTCAGCAATTTTATTGGATAAAAAGTAATATTAAATTTATGTAAAGTTATTATGTAATCTGGGAAAATATAATGACAGATGACAGGTTTTAGGTTAAAGGTGCAAAAGACAAAGATATTTGAAAGTACTAAGAATATTTTGGGGTGCTTAATTGAGAGATGATTTAGCAAGTTATAAAATTTCTTCCCCTGCTTCAAGAGCACCCCCTGCCTCCCCTGCCTGCCTAAATTCATCCCCCTGTTCTGCAACGCTAAAATATTTTGGGGTGCTGCGATCGCAGCAGAGTTTAAATATCGTGTTAACTTTTTCATAGCTATCCTTAGAGATATGAAAAATCATCAACTTCCTCCTGGAAGCTTCGGTATACCAGTATTAGGTGAAACACCCTCCTTTCTATTCGACCGCGATTTCACTAAAAAGCGCTATCGCCAGTATGGGCCCATCTTCAAAACTCATCTTCTTGGCAGACCGACTGTAGTGATGGTCGGGCCGGAGGCGTTAGAGTTCGTTTTGTCAAGCCAAATGGAGAATTTTTCTTGGCGCGAGGGATGGCCTGATAATTTTAAGACATTACTGGGTGAATCACTTTTTCTCCAAGATGGAGAAGAACACCGCAAAAACCGTCGCTTGATGATGCCGGCATTGCATGGCCCAGCTTTGGCGAATTATGTCTCCACAATGGAAGATATTACACGTAGTTATCTGCAAAAGTGGCAGAAAAAACAGGAGTTTGCTTGGTTCCCAGAATTTAAACAGCTGACGTTTGATATTGCTAGTCAATTGTTGTTGGGTACGCGTCCTGGGCCGGAATGTATACGTTTTAGCAAGTTATTTGCAGCCATCACAAATGGACTGTTTGCGATTAATCCGTTGCCCTTACCATTTACAACATTTAGTAAAGCTATAGCTGCTCGTAATCAGATTTTAGAGCATCTAACTCAAGTTGTCAGAGAACGTCAGCAAAATCCAACAAAAGATGCTCTGAGTTTATTAGTGCAAGCCCAAGATGAAGAAGGGAACCGAATGAGTGAAAAAGAACTCATCGCTCAGGCGTTACTATTACTCTTCGCTGGACATGAAACTACTACTTCGATGCTGACTTGGTTGTGTGTAGAGTTAGCGCGTCATCCAGAAGTACTCGAAAAAGCTAGAGAAGAACAATTGCAACTTGCAAGTAAAGGTGATTTAGATTTAGAACAATTGGGGAAAATGCCCTATTTAGAGCAGGTTTTGTGGGAAGTTGAAAGATTGCATCAACCTGTCGGAGGTGGGTTTCGTGGTGTGATTAAAGACTTTGAATTTAAAGGTTATCACGTTTCTGCTGGTTGGCGATTGCTTTATTCAATTGTGACAACTCATAGCCTAAAGGAAATCTATCTTGAACCAGAGCGCTTTGATCCAGAACGTTTCAGTCCCCAGCGACAAGAACATAAAAAGTATCCTTTTAGTTTAGTTGGTTTTGGTGGTGGGCCACGTATCTGTATTGGTATAGCCTTTGCCAAAATGGAAATGAAGATTGTTGCTGCTCATCTTCTACGCAATTATCATTGGGAGATATTACCCAATCAAAGTTTAGAAACTGTGTTTTTTCCTAGCAATCGTCCTAAAGATGGGTTACGGGTTCGATTTCAACCTCGGTGAAATGTTTTATGACATCCCAAATAGACATACATTTACCTAATGAAGTTTTACAACGCTGGCAAAATGTGAAAGATTTTGTGAGCGGAAGCGTTAACTCTCTAAGTAACTCAGCACAACAAGCTGGTGAGTCTTTAAAGACAACAGCCACTACCACAACTGATAGAGCAATTGATACAGTTACAACAAGTTTAGAGCAAACTTGGCAAGCTGCTGATAAATTTAAGAGTACAACATCGGGAGCAGTTAAAGATGCGATCACATCTTCTGTAAGTGATTGGTTAACACAACACCCGATATTTTTTCGATTAGTTCAAATACTAGGTTGGGCGGCTAACCATCCAATTATTAGCGTAGTAATTTTGCTGTTTGCACTTGCTCTACTTTGGAGCATCATCAAAGCAATTGTCCGTTTAATTGAGACTGCTAGTTGGTCAATACTCAAAGTTCCGTTAAAATTGCTTCTGGCTTTGTTTCAAGTTAGTTTTCTATTCTTAACTCAAGTTGGGAGTTTTGCTGTTCAACGAATTACAGGTGCTAAAAAAGCTGATAACCTACCAGCTTTACTACCTGAAAGTTTTCAACCAAATAAACAACAACGATTAGCAGAAATTTCTAGTCGCTTAGAAGCAATTCAAAAGGAACAAAATGAGCTTCTACAAGAGGCAGCAGACTTGATTGCTACCGATACAATTGATATAGAAGTATCAAAAATTAAACAGCTAAAAAGCGCTGAATCACATCTTGGCTAAGTTCGGCTGTGGAACCGGAGGCGACAATACCACCTTTTTGCATGGCGTAATAGTAATCAGCCTGACGGACAAAGTGTAAATGTTGCTCTACTAATAAAACCGAAATACCTGTGGTTTCGATGATGCGACGGACTGCGGCTTCAATTTCTAAGATGATGGAGGGTTGAATACCTTCAGTAGGTTCATCTAAGACGAGTAATTGAGGTTCTCCCATTAAAGCACGTGCGATCGCTAATTGTTGCTGCTGTCCTCCACTTAAATCACCACCCATCCGCGAAAGCATGGTTTTTAACACCGGAAATAAACTAAAAACTTCCTCTGAAATTTCTGCTTTTTTTACTGGTTTGCGTCTAGCTTCCAACCCCAGTAGTAAATTTTCTTTAACTGTTAACCGAGGGATAATCTCTCTTCCTTGGGGGACATAACCAATTCCCAACTTTGCCCTTTGGTCTGGGGATTTAGAGTTGATTAATTCTTCAGCTAAATTAATAGTACCGCTGCGGGGTTTGAGTAAACCCATGATAGTTTTTAGTAGGGTAGTTTTTCCGACACCATTGCGTCCAATTAGGCAAACCATTTGCCCAGATGGTACGCTCAAATCTACATTGCGGAGAATATGGCTTTCGCCGTAATAAACGTTAAGATTAGAAATTTTTAGCATAAAATAATTTTTAACTGTTTATTTTTGATATTAAGTCTCTAACTAGCAATGCTCATTTATTAAAAGTCTGGTTAATCTCTTATAGGTTGTTTTAAAAATGGTTAGCTATGATTTGAATTGCATTTTTACCCCCCTTAATCCCTCTTTGGAAAAGGGGAAGACTAATACCAAGTTGCAATCTAGATGTAGTATTTCTCCCCCTGGTTCCGCTGCTCTTTTTGCCTGCCAAAACTAATATTTTTGAATGCAAATCGTTATAGGTAATCCAGTTCCCTCACCTTTCTAAGGGGAGCCACTGCGGTCTTGGGGTTTCCCCAAGTGGAGCAAGTGGCGTGAGGGTTAGGGTGGGGTAATCAAATATTTGATACACCACCACAGATTTTTCAAACATCCTCTTATAATACCTGATTGCGAATGCAACTAAGTAGGGGTAATATGACAGACTGATAGCCATTTCCATAATCTGAAAATAACGTATGCAGGAGGCAGAGGGCAGAGGGCAGGAGGCAGGAGGTAAAACTATTGCTAACTCTAGCATTCACCCCATCCTTATGTCCTAATCTGTGTGACTACGGCTATATCTCTGCAAGAATCGCTATCGCTTCTCAAAATGGCTCGCATTAAGTAATCGAATGCAAGATGCTAAAAATAGCACCTTGCAAACTGTATCGCTTGGCTCTCAAAGAGCGCTAATTACGATGATTAAACAACCACAAAATTGTTTTCACTAACTGACAATCCAGCAGATAGTTGTGCAAATTTGACCTGAGTAAACCCAGACGCATTGCCATCAAGGTCAAAGAACAGTCCACCTGTAGCACTGTTATAGATAAATCGTTGATTGCTTGTGGTTGCAGATGTTCCAAGGGTAAACTGACTTGCCTTAAGTGAACCTGGTGATAACCCGCCGCCAAAGGCAGCAGCCGATACCTGAATCAGTTCATTAGTCGCGTTGAAATCATAAATACTGTCAACACCTTGATTGTAACTATTGTAAACAAAGGTATCAGTACCAGTTCCTCCATAGAGGGTGTCATTACCAAAACCACCTATAAGAATATCATTCCCACTCCCACCATAGATTGTGTTCTTACCAAAGGCGCTAGAGGCGGAGATATAATCATTGCCAGCACCACCATCCAGTAAGTTATCACCTTTTGAATTACTAGCATTCAAGTTATCGTCCCCAGTGCCACCGTTAAGGGTGTTATTACCTATGGAACGAGACTCGTATGTGATGGAGACGTCGCGGGGTGAGTACGGGTCGCTGGGAGTATAGCTGTAGTAGCCAGATACGGAGAGATAATCATCGCCATCACCCCCAGAGAGCAAATTATTGCCTGTTGAACCGTCAGCATTCAAGGTATCCTTACCTGCACCACCATTGAGGGTATTATTGCCTGTGGAACGAGACTCGTAGTTTCCGTAGTTATTTCCTTTATAGTAGCCAGAGATGGAGAGATAATCATTGCCATCGTCCCCAGAGAGCAAATTATTGCCTGTTGAACCGCTAGCACTCAAGTTATCGTCACCAGCGCCACCGTAGAGGGTGTTTTTACCAGACGAGCGAGAGTTGTATTCGTAGTCTGGGTAGCTAAAGCTCTCGTAGCCAGAGATGGAGAGATAATCATTGCCATAGCCTCCAGAAAGCAAATTATTGCCAACAAGGGAGTCATTTCCCGTACCACCAATGAGGGTATCATTTCCCACACCACCAATGAGGGTATCATCACCCGCACCACCTCGCAGCAAATCGTTTCCACTCAAGCCATCGATTTTGTCATTACCACCTTGCCCATTAACTACATCATTTGAGTCTTCTAAACCCGTAATGTTATTGTTGAGGTCATTGAAAAAAGTTACTGTGTTCTTGATCCCCAGGCTAGTCTCAGTAGAGTTAGAATCGAGGACATTAAAGCTGTCGGTGATACTATTTTGCCCGTCAAATAGGATATTACCAAGAGCTGGTTTTGCTCCAGACGCTTTCAGATTCTCCAAGTTTTCTAGTTTGAAGTTTTCCAGGATAACTATGGTATTAACATTCCCTTCAAAGGTGATTTCTAGATCGTTGTCATTCTGGGTCAGCAGTAAATTTTGAGCAGTTAATCCTGCGCCCTGGAATTTAATGGTGTCCACTTCAGCAATAACTGCTGCTGTCGGGTTAATTCCTTTACCTATGCCACCGAAATCAGTGATTGTATCAGTGTCATCGCCCATGTTGTAAACAAATTTATCCTGGCCACCGCCACCAGTTAAAGAATCATTCCCAGTACCACCAGTTAAAGTATCATTACCAGTACCACCCTCTAGTAAGTCGTAGCCACTGGTTCCAATGATATTTGCCATAATTTTTACCTACCTGGTTCCATTTTTTCAGTAATTTCAGTTCTCAACCTTGAATTTAGTGCTGTTTTCGGGCACAAAATACTTACCGAAATAGACGTTTTCGGCATACTTTATACATTAAGAATTAGAAACAGTAATATTCATCAAAGATTCACCCTATGAAAAGGCTTTTCAGTAGTATTGATTTTTTCTCAAACTATCTAAGTTGAATGGCACTGTACAAATTAATCAGGGTGTAAATTCAAGTCAATAGTTAACTACTGACAAATAAGAAGATTTTTATACCCTCGTTTTAAGAATTTTTGCGTGCATATCTACCTTAAAAATACAGAATATCTAAATAACCTAACACTAACCATATACTATCGTATTTACTTAGATGTCTTTGCTTAAAAACACGTCTAAAGCATATTCTTCACATTATCCCTCTTAAAAGAAACAAGGCAGGAGGTAGGAGGAAAGAGGGTTTTATTCTGCTGACCTATTTAATTAATGTATCAAATATTTTTTTACCCCTTTTGGCGATGGCTTTTGGTCAAATAGATTTAGAGGGGGTACGTTGTTGCCTTGGATAGGTAAATACTGCTTTTGTTGTGATTTGGCGAACTTTTTTGATTGTGCCATGATCATAGTT
Source organism: Nostoc sp. (assembly GCF_036917535.1). GTDB lineage: Bacteria > Cyanobacteriota > Cyanobacteriia > Cyanobacteriales > Nostocaceae > Nostoc. Next base: position 20,785 of record NZ_JBALDA010000083.1, on the reverse strand, counting down.
GACTCCAATTGTAGGGGTTAAATGAAAGGCGATGTCTGCGACGGGCTACGCCTACGCAAACTCTTGGGCGAGGGCGATCGCCTTTCTTATTTTAATTTGTAGTATGTTTTTATACCTTTAAATAGGTTTTAAATATTTTTACATAGTTTAAGCATGAGGAATTAGTGTAAATTTTTGTGCGATGTCTCTTGACTCGCCGATGCAGTGTCTACGCTTTGTTTGCATTGCTTCAATTCTTGCGTTCGCCCTACAGCCCTTCTCCTCAAGGAGACGCTACGCGTAGCTTGCTTCCCCGCAGGGGTACGGGCATCCTACGGCAGGCGTTGGCAAAGCCATCGCTTTTGTGTTAATAAAAGCAAATTTGCTAAGTTCCTATATTGAATTTGGGCAGTCGTTTATTGAATTCGGGCAGTCGTTTATTGAATTCAGGCAGTTGTTTATTGAATTCGGGCAGTCGTTTATTGAATTCGGGCAGTCGTTTATTGAATTCGGACAGTCGTTTATTGAATTCGGACAGTCGTTTATTGAATTCGGGCAGTCGTTTATTGAATTTGGGTAATCTCCAATAGTTTACATAAACTTACTTAATATATTTGTAATAAATAAATAAATTTATACTGAATTATGCGGGTGTCAATTAACCCTAATTCTGTCTATTCTAGTGCTGTACAGTTCAGGGTATAACTCAGTTTTTGTCCTGGCGCATTATTAATAACAGGAAAGTGATTTATGTCACGTCCAAAACGTGGGTCTAAAGTACTTGATAGAGCACAGCGTCGGATTGCGGCTTTGAAATCGATCAGTCCCACCTTAGACTTAGGCAATGGGGTAACAATTGACTCCTTTGCAGCCCTCATCAAAACAACCCAAGACAAATTGGAAACTTATAACTCAAGCCTCTCCACCGTGGATCTGACTCAGGGAGCCTTAGAAGTTGCCGAAAAGTCGCTGATGGAGCTAACAGAACACATGTTACTCAGTGTAGCTGCAAAGTATGGCAAGAATAGCGATGAGTACAAAATGGCAGGGGGCGTTCGTCGAAGCGATCGCAAGCGTCCGGTGCGAAAGCCTAAGCAAGAGGCTGTTGCTTGATAAATCTGGGTTTTACCCCACCCTAACCCTCCCCTTGGAAAGGGGAGGGAACTGGATTTTCTTGTTTCCCCCAATACATCGGGGAGCCACTGCGTTGTGGTGAGGCTTATGATGTATACCTGTTTGACTTTTGACTTTTGAACGCCAGTTGCTTCAAGTCGGGGAACCCGCCCAATGCACTGGCTCCTTTTGACTTCCGCCTTGCGGTAGTAGTTGCTTTGTTTAGTGATTTTAGCAATAAACATTATCATTCTTGTAATAATTATCCCAAATAGATTCTATAACCCGGATTTTTCACCACATCTCTCAAAGCCTTATAAAACCTAGATTTATGCGTTTTGCACTGTGCTAAAATTATTAGCCGCGAAAAAGGCTTGAAATCGGTTTTGGTAAAGATTACGAGATAGGCGATGCCTGCGGCGGGCTACGCCTACGCAAAGCTTGTGAGAAATGCGGGTATAAACAGCCTCTTACTCAGCCAAGAAGTTATAATATCAATCAAATATTAGACTTTAGGCAATAATGCCAAATACTAGTGTGGCAAGTTTACTAGAGCAAGGACACAACCAACTTGATCAAGGAGACTACCAAGCAGCTTTACAGATTTTTCAGCAAGCTGCTGTACTGGAACCGCAAAACCCCCAAATAAGTTATGGGTTGGGTCTGACTTGTTATCATCTGGAACAATACCACGAGTCTATTGAATACCTGAACCAAGCTTTGAGAATTAAGCCAAACTACGTTTTGGCACTAGTATGGCGAGGATTGGCTTGCCAAAAAATTGACCAAGCGCAGCAAGCACAAGCAGATTTTGATCGAGCGATCGCACTTACCCCCCAAGATTCAGAAGACTGGCGAGGTAGAGGAATTGCATTAGATAAATTACAACGCTACGAAGAAGCTGTTGCATCTTTCGACCAAGCCATTGAATTTAAACCAGACTTCGATGTGGCTTGGTACAACCGGGGGAATGCGCTGCGGAATTTGGAACGCGACGAAGAAGCTGTTGCATCTTACGACAAAGCCATTGAATTTAAACCAGACTACGATGAGGCTTGGAACAACCGGGGGATTGCACTGGACGAATTGGGACGCTACGAACAAGCTGTTGCATCTTACGACAAAGCCATTGAATTTAAACCAGACGACGATGTGGCTTGGTACAACCGAGGGATTGCGCTGGACGAATTGGAACGCTACGAACAAGCTGTTGCATCTTACGACAAAGCCATTGAATTTAAACCAGACTTCGATGTGGCTTGGAACTACCGGGGGAATGCGCTGCGGAATTTGGAACGCTACGAAAAAGCTGTTGCATCTTACGACAAAGCCATTGAATTTAAACCAGACTTTGATGTGGCTTGGTACAATCGGGGGTTTGCGCTGGACAAATTGGAACGCTACGAACAAGCTGTTGCATCTTACGACAAAGCCATTGAATTTAAACCAGACTTCGATGTGGCTTGGAACTACCGGGGGAATGCGCTGCGGAATTTGGAACGCTACGAAAAAGCTGTTGCATCTTACGACAAAGCCATTGAATTTAAACCAGACTTTGATGTGGCTTGGTACAATCGGGGGTTTGCGCTGGACAAATTGGAACGCTACGAACAAGCTGTTGCATCTTACGACAAAGCCATTGAATTTAAACCAGACTTCGATGTGGCTTGGAACTACCGGGGGTTTGCATTGTGGAATTTGGGACGCTACGAACAAGCTGTTGCATCTTACGACAAAGCCATTGAATTTAAACCAGACGACGATAAGGCTTGGTACAACCGGGGGTTTGCGCTGGACGAATTGGGACGCTACGAACAAGCTGTTGCATCTTTCGACAAAGCCATTGAATTTAAACCAGACTTCGATGTGGCTTGGAACTACCGGGGGTTTGCACTGTGGAATTTGGGACGCTACGAACAAGCTGTTGCATCTTTCGACCAAGCACTGAAAATTAAACCAGACGAGGATTTTGCTTGGAACATCCGGGGGATTGCGCTGGTGTCTTTGGGACGCTACGAACAAGCTGTTGCATCTTTCGACCAAGCACTGAAAATTAAACCAGACGACGATTCGGCTTGGAACATCCGGGGGATTGCGCTGGTGTCTTTGGGACGCTACGAACAAGCTGTTGCATCCTACGACAAAGCACTGAAAATTAAACCAGACGACGATTCGGCTTGGAACATCCGAGGGATTGCGCTGGGGAATTTGGGACGCTACGAACAAGCTGTTGCATCCTACGACAAAGCCATTAAATTAAAACCAGATAAGCATGAAGCTTTGATTAACAAAGGAAATGTACTCGTTAAGTTAGAGCGAGATACAGAAGCCATTGAATTTTATAATCGCGCTCTTAACTGTATAGATCCTCAGTGGTGGGAAGCTTGGAATAAGAATCAGGGTTTAGCAAACATATCTGCTCTAAATAAGGAAGCTGCTGTAAAAACTTCGGGACATATACTAACACCTAATGAGCGAGGAAGTAGCAGCAAATTCCATCCTGAAAAATTGAAACAGTTGCAAGATTACATGATGCAACAACCAAGTCTTTTCTCAAATTTATCTGAAGCAAAAAAAAAGCTATGAAGAAGCCCTTAAGTTCCTGACATTTGATAAGTTTCCAGAGGAACACTTGCAATTCTTGCAAGAATTGCTGAAAGTATATTCATCGGATAACCCTGAAGAATTCCAAGAAAATTTGGAGAAAGGGACTCAGCTGTTAGAAGAATTGAACGAAGAATCCAAATCAGAGCAAGAAAGAATAAACATAGACAGAAAATTAGCGGTTTTTAATCAAATGCGGGTAGATATCCTTGCACAGTCAAAAGTTCTAGAGAAACACATACAAGCTTTAGAAACAGCAGAGATACGCAAAAATATTTGCCTTGCTTGGCTGAGGGAAGGTTCAATTTATAAACCGCCTACCGAGGAGTTTGAGTTTAAACAGACGCAAAAACTACTTAATCCCAAAACTGCGGCAATTTACTGGCATCTCAGCCCCATTGCTATCACAACTTTCATTATCAAACATAATGAACCCCTAAAAATCCTGTCACCACAATTACCAACCAAATTACAACAGAAAGACTCTCGTCCTCATTTTTATCAGCTTCAGCGTTTTGAAAGCTGGATGCAGCAATGGAAAAAGTCTTATCAGGATTACTGTAATGTTTCTGACATAGATAAAGAAACGACTCCTTGGCGGAAAAATATGAAATCTATGTTGGAAACTCTTGGTGAAATTCTAGAAATTAAGCGCATTGTTCAAGAGAATTTCCAAGATGTTGATAACTTGATTCTCATTCCCCACCGGGAATTACACCTATTACCCCTAGATTACCTATTTAACGAGAAAGATTTTATCATTACTTACTTACCAAGTTTTCAGATTGGCTTGCAATTATTGGAATTGACATCAAACAGCGAAAATACCGATAGCCCAAAACTTCTGAATATAGAACCTTCAAATAACTTGCCCTTTACACAAATTCAATCTGCTACTCTTTACCACCTATATCCAAAATATGGTAAATTGCCAGAGGCGGCTAGAACAAAAACTAAATTGATCGAAGCTTTAGGAGAGTATGAAGGTTACTTTCACTTTACAGGACATGGCTATCATATTTTAGAAAACCCGATAGAATCAGCTTTGATGTTAGCAGACACAGAGAAATTGACTTTGGGTGACATTTTTGAGTGTCTAGAATTAGACTTACGAAAGTATCAACTAATTTGTCTTTCTGCTTGCGAAACTGGGATCACTAGCCAGGAATTCAGCAAAGAGAGGACAATCGATGAATATGTTGGTTTAGTAAGTGGGTTTCTTGCTAAGGGAGCAAACCACGTTGTTAGTACCCTGTGGAGAGTCGATGAACGTTCCACTGCTTTACTCATAATTAAATTTTACCAGTTACTCAAGCAAAGACAAACCCCTACCATAGCACTGAGAAAAGCAAAAGATTGGCTACGTCAGTTAACCTATAAAGATTTAGCTAAGTGGTATAGAGAGTTAGCCAAGGAATTGAATGAACCCCAATTGAAAGCCTCTCTGGAAACAGAAGCGGAAATTAGTGAAAATAACACAAAGAAGAAGGAATTTACCGAACCTCCCTATGCTGATCCTTATTATTCGGCTGGCTTTATTTTAACTGGTAAACCAAGTACAACAGGGTAAAAGCAGCCGTTCGTTGGAAAGCCAGCGGTTTTTACCTATTTTAAGTATTATATAATGTCCGTATAATTAGTTATGATTACCACAGTCATCGCACCCCACCCCTAATCTCCTGTGTATATACAAGTCGTATTACCCCCCTTAATCCCCCCTTATAAAGGGGGGAAAAAGAAATCTAGTTCCCTCCCCTTTATAAGGGGAGGGTTAGGGTGGGGTAAAACCGAGATTTATCAACTACTTGAGACTTGTGTATACACGGTACCCCCTAACCCTTCCCCGGTCGAGGGAGACAAAGCGTAGCTTTGGCGGGGGTGGGGTTCTTCGGGTTTGATAAACAATCAAGCGGACATGATATATAGCTTTATTTCCTTTACCCCCTATTCCATTCTATGCTTGACCAATCACAAACATTCACCCTCCGCGCCTTTTTAATAGCTTTGGTAGAATTAGATTCTCCTTTACCAATAGCTTTACAGCAGGAAATCAATGAAGTTGGTGAAATGCTTGCAAACGGACAAAAGGATAATGCTCTTGACCGCTTGCTAGAATTGGCAGAAAACGACTGTCTTAAGGAGTCTTACCATGATGCACGAATCAATATTCAGACAGAATATAAAACTCAAGAACTCAACAAATACTATAAACCCAGTCAACAGAATCAACCTACAATACCCCCAGAACATATTGGGAATATTGCGATGGCAATACCCCCAGACGATCTTATCAATATTGCGATCGCAACATTGAGAATAATCTTACTATTGTAGGTATTGGGCTAGCAACAAGCCAGATTGCATCCTCTGTCATTATCGCTCAACAAACCCCATCTCCCGATATTCCTTTCTACCAAACACAAGCTTTTTGTTACAGTATTGGCACAGGTGCGATCGCCAGCTTTGTTTTCTGGATTATTCTAACCATAATCCTACCTTGGCTTCGTGGTGAAGAAACTTAGCCGTGTCAAACGTGTTCGCGCAGCGTGTCGTCAGACAAGTGATATTTGTTCAATCAGGAAAGTGTCACACCAATTCGCAATTTTTAATTTGCAATTTCTTTCCCCACTTCTCGCAACAGGGACTTGAACATTGTGGGAAAAAGTTTTTTATTCTTCAATATTTCCCTTTTCCCTTTTTCAGTAATTACCCTGTCTTAAATTTTCCCAATTAGTTACTAAAATCTAATACTATATTAAATTTAGTATTTGTTCGGATATGAGTATAATTTCATTTAGACCTTTAATTTTGATTATAGGCACAAGTATTGGTTTACTGCCTCTGTTGTGCAACTGGTGCGTCCAAGCACAAAATCAATCACAAAACATTGAGCTAAAAGTTTATAGTGAAAACGAGCAAAAACAAAGCTGTCCAGACAAGGTGATTGTCACTGAAAAATCCCATCCTTATCAAGAAGGCAGTTTTGCAACAGATGGCTCTATTAACCTAAGTGCCTATGCCAGTAACATCTCTGTTCAAGCCAGTAATAGCTTTAGCGTTACATGGGTTGGGACACTCAAGCCAAAATATGCTAAATGCTTTGCTTCTGCTGGAATGACTAAGGTTGATGGGCAAGACTACTCTGGAAAGATTAATTATTTACGGATGCATTTTGTTAAAGGTAAAGTTTACTTTATCTTAGATTTGGCTGGCGGCTCTGATCCTAATGATTATCCCCTAGTAGTGCTAAAAAATCGTTTAAAGAATGGCAATCCTACTTGGACTTGGGGCGGAACTGACTAAAGGTAATACTGGAGTTTGGCGATCATTGTTTAGCAAAAGCCAAGTCACTTTCAATTAATTTGGCATCTGTTAGATTAGCCCCACTCAAATTGCACAAGTGAAAATTTGCCCCTTTTAGGTCTGCTAGCGACAGATTAGCTCCTGTTAAATCTGCACCAGTGAGGTTGACTTCACTTAAGTTAGCACTACTTAAGTTAGCTCCCTGAAGTGAAGCTCGTTGCAGGTCTGCCTCACTTAGATTTGCCCTCATTAGATATGCTTTACTCAAGTCGGCTGCACTTAAATTCGCTTGAGTTAGGTCTGCTGCTGTTAAATCAGCTTTACTTAGATTGGCTTGACTTAAGTTTGCCCAACTCAACAAGGCATAACTTAGGTTAATTTCACTCAGCTTCATTGATGCAAGTACTGCACACCTCAAATTAGCATTAATAAAATTTCTTTCTCCGATTGCATAACGGCGTAAAATTTCATCAGTTGTTACTCTGTCTAAAATAGCTTTTGATGCGCCTTGATAACACCATGTAGCTTTTAATAGTTTGGCAGCAGTGTTAACAGCTACCTCATCACCAGAAGCCACAATTACACCATTGCAACCATCCCATTGACCGTTAAGCATTAAAGCAATCTCATTAGCGGCAGCAATTGAGTCAAATAATAAAACAGATTCTTTATGCCGTTTTAACCAATTATTCCAACCAATCGAGATAATATTTTTCATTTCTATGAATTTTGGCCTTTTCAGACGATTACGGTTCTAACTATTCAGGGTAATAACAATCAGACTGATGTGTGTAACAACCGACCATTATTGTGCGTGCTTAACGAACGCTTACTAAAAGTTCTCTCTTGACCGACGCTGGGCGGGTATGTCACTCGCTTCGCTTGAATTCAAAATTCAAAATTCAAAATTCAATCCCACGACTTAAGCCGTAAGCTCTGGAACTCTTGACGCCTTGCGCCTTGGAATAATTCTTTTTTAAAGTAGGCTTGTATCCCACAACTAAAGTTTTATTCGTAATTTTCTATTTTTAATTGTTTTGTCATCATACTTAAATATGTTCTTGTTGGGTGCGTAAGCTGTTAATCGTAGCGGTTAAAACTAGGACAATTGCCAAAACCAATACGGTATTTCTAAGCATTGAGTTATCAGAATGCTTGAGTGCAATTGCTACCAATGCCCAGAGTATTACTCCTGCATAAGCGATGTCTCGACGCTGGATGACTATAACTGCTGCAATTGTTGTTGCAATCAATACCATAACGAGAGTCCAAATTACAGCAGAAATCCCCCAACCGTTCCACCTGTGAAAATCCAAGGCACACGCTACGTTGACAATGGTCGCCACGCTAATCCAGCCTAGATAAATACTAATAGGAAAGTGAATACACCATTTTTTCAGCCAAGGTACACGCGATTTGCCAATTTCTAACTGCATATAAACACCAATCAGGGGCAACAGTATTAAGAGCATTGCAATTATAGAAAAAGCAAAAAGCCTAGACAAAAATAGGTACACCCAAATACTTTGAGCAACACAGGCAATCACCAACAGATAACCTGTCTCACGTAAATCAGGCTCATGTCGTTGGTTAGGTAGAGCTTGGTATACCCCAAAAGCAAACAACCCAAGGTAAATCAGCCCCCAGATAGCAAAGGCGTAATTGGCAGGGATAATCAGGACATTTTTAAACAAAGTATTGGAAATTTCCCCGATGCTAAGTCCATTGAGCGGAAAAATATTCGATAATACGTTGATAAAGAAAGCACCAAAGATTGCAGCCAAAGTAACAAGCTGCCGCCAAAGATCCCGGTAATTGCCTCTTGTGGACTGCTGCATAGGATGTTAACTGATAATCTTTTATGCTTTTAGCTTACATCCCAAAAAGAATCATGCATATAAGCCACAGTCATTTCAAGCAAGTTAATCAGGAGTTAAACTAATTATTAACTCACTGCTTTTAAGGTACTGTCCATGCAGCTACTTCAAACTACCGACAAAGATTTTTCTGTCAAATTCAAAACTCTTGTAAGCGATCGCCGGGAAGTTACAGTTGATGTTAGTGGGACAGTACGTGAGATTCTAGCTGATGTGAAAGTGCGTGGTGATGCCGCAGTCAAAGACTATACTAACCGCTTTGACCGCAACAATCTCCAGTCTTTGCATCTAAGCGAAAGCTTTATTGCCGAACATGCGGCACAATGTCCTGCTGATGTCTTGGCTGCCCTGGAATTTGCTGCTGAAAGGATTGTAGCTTTCCATCAAAAACAATTACCGCAAGATATTGCCTACAGCGATGCAGTCGGGGTAAAACTGGGATTGAATTGGGTAGCGCTGTCGCAAGTGGGAATTTATGTACCAGGAGGACGGGCTAGCTATCCGAGTTCTTTGTTGATGAATGCCTTACCAGCCAAAATTGCTGGTGTTGAAAGAATTGTCATGACAGTACCGATGCCTAGCGGTGAGATCAATCCCGCCGTATTGGCTGCTGCTCAAGTTGCTGGTATTACAGAAATATATGGCATTGGTGGGGCGCAAGCGATCGCAGCATTAGCTTATGGTACAGAAAGCATTGCCCCAGTAGATAAAATTGTTGGCCCTGGTAATGCTTATGTTGCTGAAGCCAAGCGTCAAGTCTTTGGCACTGTTGGCATTGATAGCATCGCTGGCCCTTCAGAAATTTTAGTGGTTGCCGACAGCCAGAACAACCCAGATTGGATTGCCTGGGATTTACTATCGCAAGCAGAACACGATCCTAGTGCCCAGTCAATCTTAATTACTGATTCAGAAATCTTCGCGCAACAAGTAATAAAGGCTGTTGAGAAAATTCTCGCCGATTTACCCACCAGAGAAGTTGCTGATGCTAGTTGGCAAAATTATGCAGCCGTGATTCTGGTCAGCGATTTGCTAGAGAGTATACCATTGCTTAATCAACTAGCTCCTGAACATGTGGAATTGTGCACAGACAATCCGCAACTCCTTGCCAATCAAATTAAGTGTGCCGGCAGCGTGTTTTTAGGACGCTATACTCCAGAAGCGATTGGTGATTATTTAGGTGGCCCCAACCATGTACTGCCAACTGCCCGTTCAGCTCGCTTTGCCTCTGGTTTGAGTGTGTTCGACTTTCTCAAACGAATTACTTTTTTAGAATGTGACAAACAATCATTACAGACATTAGGCAAAGCAGCTGTCACCTTAGCAGAAACAGAAGGTTTGCCAGCCCATGCAGGTAGTGTATCTGTACGCTTGCAATAAAAAGCCAAGAAGAAATGGAGGGAGTATCTACATTTGACATTGATTAAAAGGTTCTTGAATAAAGTAGAGTGCATCGCGTTTTTGAACTTCCATACCGCCTCTATTCCAGTTTCCCCAACGAGTTATAAATTTTTTCCCACCTTCGCGACGTTCAATCGCAACAGTAAAATTATTACGGAGTTCCCGATAACATCCATCCAAATTCGTCAAGGTCAAATCCAGTGCTGGGATATCAAATTTATTCTTACCTTTATTGACAACAAAAAATCCTTCACTACCTCGCTCCATTAGTAATACAGTCGGACTATCAATGGCTGCTAAAACATTTTCTTTGATATTTTTTCCCTGATTTCCTCGTTGATGCATAATTTGGCGGAATTTGACACCATATCTGATAAAAGAAACATTTCTATTATCCCAGTTCAATATTAAAGGAGTGCCACTTTCTCTTGCTAGGATATATGCTGTTGCGAGGAAAGAGTCAGAAGGATCGCTATAGGGATTAATGGCATTGGAATTAATCTCGCGGATAGTATCGTGGTTTCTGCCAAAAGTGACGCTACGCGGATTGTTTATGCCTGCGGCAACTCGCAGAGAACGCAAATCTCCACCAAAGCTGAAGGCATTTTTCATTGAATTGTAGAGAACAAAATCTGTGACAGCAGCAATCCAGTTATAATTTTCTGCACTGGTGTCGCTATCTGTGATTACCTCAAGATAATTCCATGCTTTGCCTTTACTTTGTTGATCCACATAGCTGATGTACTCTTTGATAACATCTGCTGGGATATGCTTGGCAGCATCAAACCGAAATCCATCAATTCCTAAATCTAGCAATTTTTTTAAATGGGCTTTTTGAATTTTTTTAACATTATTGGTAAATCTCAATTCTGGAAGTCCACCTAACCAACAATTAATTTCTGAATCTCTGTTACCATCACTATAATTAATGTTACAAGCTTTTTTACCTGGATGGTTTGAATCAGAATTAAAGTCATTTATAGAAAGACCTGGAAATTTCGTTAAATCTTCAAAATCATCATTGCCATCTAAATTAGCCATGTGATTGAAAACAACATCAGCAATCACTTTGACCTTACAACTGTGGGCTTGACTAATAAGTTTTTTTAAATTGAAGAGTGAACCTCTACCTTCGATAATGCTGTAGTCTACAGGTTGATAGCGTGCCCACCATTCTGGAGCAGGATTAGATTTTTGGGCTGGAGAAATTTGAATGTGAGAATATCCTTGCTTTCCTATTTCACATACAAACTTTTCGATATCAGTGTACTGCTGGTCAAATGCATGAAAAATTGCAGAAGGTTTTTCTCCTGCTAATATCTTAATCGGGTAAATACAAGTTGTGCAGATTACAACTGCACAGATGAAGATATTTTTCATCAAAGATATTACTCTTAAACTCAATAAAGTGGATAGAATTTGTCAAAGCCAGTTACCAACTAAAACATAAGGTGCCCAGTAGCCAGGACGACTGTAATTGGGATAATCTTTTAACAACTTTACTTGGGCACGACGCAAGGCTTCAGCCTTTGTCACCTTATTTTTAACTAACTCACGATAAAATTCACCAATTAAGATAGCAGTAGATTTATCACTGATATGCCATAGTGAAGCCAAGGTACTACGGGCACCAGCTTTCACAGATGCTCCTGCTAGTCCTAGCGTGGCTCGATTGTCACCAGTAGCAGTTTGGCAAGCACTTAACACCAGCATTTCCAAAGCTTCTGGGCGAGTTTGATCCCGACGACGCAGCAGGCTATCAAATTGCGTGACGTTGATCGGCCCATCATTTGCAAGTATAAAAGTATTCTCAACACTGGAGCTAAATTGACCGTGAGTTGCCAGATGTAACACATTAAATGGTACAGTATTTACCTTACTCTCTAGGTTTTTGCTGTTGAAGTCTCGATCTAGTAACTGGGTGGTAGACGCGATCGCTTGGGAAATAGAGTCGAATTCTGATTTAATTTCTGGTAGCGGTGGAAATTGCTGTTGAAAGCCTTGTGGTGGTTGCATTAACCCGGCAGCCAGTACATTGAGTTTTGTATGTGTAAAGGGTTTGAGTGCAAGTAACTGAAGTCCTAAGCTGAGTGCTACAGCGTATTTTTCTACTAGATATTGCTGACCGTCATACAATATAGCCATTGGCACATTTCGCAATATTCCATCCAGCACAAATACAAGGGTTTTGACGCCACTATCTTTTAAATCTGACTCAATTTCTTTGATTAACCACCCATAGACTTCCTGTGATAACGCCTGCACTTCCTCTGCCCGATCGGGTTCTAATAGATACTCTTTGAGTTCTCTGATAATACCTTCTACCTCATTTTGTGACTTATTTACTGTATAATTACGTAGTGGTTGTTTAGGAATTTTGACAATCACTTGGAGTTGATCGGGGAGAATAATTGGATAAACGATCGCGGCTGTGGGATTATCTTTATCTACTATTGTGTCAAGCAAAACAGTTTTGGCATTAATGCAAGCTTCCCGGAAAAAGTCGTCTAATTCCGCTAGTTGCAGTGCTTCAATCCTCTGTCTAGCTTTGTCTAGGATTGGTTCGCTCGGATGAGTTTGCTGAAACTGCAACAATAATTCTACGGACTCTCGATATACAGGTTCTACACTTTCTTTAAAGGAAAACTGGACATCTCGATTCACAACTACTAAGTCGCTACGGAGAGTCTGCAACTCACCGATGGCAGTATCATAGGTGGCAATAGCGCCCTCAATCTCTCCCTGCTGTTTCAACAAGCGTCCTAACTGCCAATGCCAACGATAAGTGATATCTGGAGCATTGATTGTTTGGGCTATGTTCAGTGCCTGTTGGGTGAGGTTCTGGGCTATTGACCATTGTTTAGTTTGTTCGTATACACTGCCCAAAGTCCCAAGGGCAAAGCTCTCGGCTCGTTTATCTGCTAAATCTTCAGCTTGTTGCAAGGCTCTCGCGCAGATTTGAGCAAGAGCTTGGGGTGTAGTCCCGAATTTCATCAAGCTTTGAGCTAGATTAATCTGGGCATAAATAGTTGTCACAGAAGCAGGTAGTTGTGCCAGTTGAGTTTGGATTTGCGGCAATAGTGTCTGCACGGCGGCTGTTTGTCCCGTGTTCACTAGTAGATTCAACTGATTAACTTCAGCCTGAACTCTGCTAATCGGGTTAGGAGCGATCGCGACAGCTTGCTGATAAAACTGTATTGCACCCTTAAAATCTTGCTGTACTTGTGCCGTGTTCCCTAAACTAAATAAAGCCGCGCTCACATCCTGGGGAGAATCTAATTTTTGGGCAATTGACAAACTTTGCTGTAATACCTGACGGGATTGATTTAAATCTCCTGCTAATTGCAGAGCATTTCCAAAAGACCGTAATTCTACTGCTTTAATAATAGAGTTAGGTTTTAATTGTAACTCTGGCTGCAATTGAGTCAAGATTGTCAAAGCCCGACGGTAAAATCCCAAAACTTGCCATGCTTGTGCTTGATTGATGCGATCACGGGTAATGCCATTGCGATCGCCTAATTGCTTATAGTTCACTTCTGCACGTTGCCAGGTATTAAGTGCCTGTTCGGCTTGTCCTAAGTCTAGTTGAATACTACCTTGAATATCTAGAATTGGAGCCAAAACCTGAAGATTTTGGGAATTAGAAGATTTTTCGAGCAACTTCAAGCTATCTGTAATTGCTTGTTGCGCTTGTATTAAATTACCCAGTTTTTGATATGCCAATGCCAAATTACTTAATGCTACAGCTTGCCGCAATTCACTGCCCTGGCTGCCATAACTTTTAACTGCTTGTTGCAAAACTCTAACCGCTTCTGCAAATTGTCCTGCCTCATACAGCACTTTACCCTGTTGCAGCAAGTCTTGTGTTTGTGCAGTCGGATTTTGGATTGACACTCCAAGAGTTGCGATATGTTGTGTCTTTAAAGTTGCAGCAACAGGAAAAGCAGTAACGCACAAAAAAGTTGTCACCAGAACCAAGAGCATAAAAACAGGCAACTTATGGATTTTATGACTCTTGAGTTTCATCGAAATTCCTCCTTTGAATCTTGGAGTAACGAATTATTGACTACAAGACATGGCAGAGGGAATAGAAGAACTTTGCCCAGATTGAGCCACAAGCATAATATCACCGTTACCATCAATGATCCATCCTTGAGCCTCCACAATTTGATCGGTAGATTTGGTCATAGATGCAATAAATGATTTATCGGTGACTCTGGCTGTTGCTTGTGCAGGCAAATCTACACTTTGGCCTAATTTTATTCTGCTAAAAGTAGTGAAAAGTAATAATTTTTCTTAAGAAATACTTAGATAATAGGAATTCCTCCCCTGATCGGGGTAACGAATCATTGACTACAGGACATGGCAGAGGGAATAAAAGAACTTTGAGGAGATTGAGCCACAAGCATAACATCACCATTAGCATCGACAATCCATCCTTGAGCCTCCACAATCTGACCGCTAGATTTGGTCATAGTTGCAGTGGATAATTTATCCGTGACTGTGTGTGTTGCTTGTGCAGGCAAATCTACCCAACCAGTAATCACTGCTCGTCCTCGCAGCGGCTCGTTGGGACTTTGGGGTAATCCACCGCGTCCTGTGGCGATAAAACGACCGGCGTTTTGTCCTCTTCTGGGAGTGCAACCTTGGGCAATTTGTTGGGATGCATCCACAAGGTTAGAGGGTAGTTGAATTAAACCGCGACTGGGGTCAGTATCTGGACTGTTGATAGTTACTTCCCCACTCACTCCCAATTGTGAACTCGCTGTAATGTCGCTGTTTTCAGTTGGGCTTTTTTGCGGAAGAATACCGAAAATCCCGTTTGTTGTAATGTCAACTCTACCACCTTGACCAGTGAAGGCATTAGCGCTGATGTCGCTATTTTCTTTGGGAACGGCGACAATGAAAGGGCTATTAATGGTGATGTTACCGCCATCGCCACCGAATTTACTACTGCCGGCAGTGGTAGAAATTTGACTGCCGTTGCGTAGTAATAATAAGTCTTGCAACTTCAGGGTAATATTACCACCATTCCCCGATCTGGTTATGGCAGCGATCGCTCCTTGGTTATCTAGGCTCAGAGAACGAGCTTGGATATCAAGGTTGCCTGCCGTACCCGATCCGGTACTACTGACAGTGACTTCACCTCCATCTCGGACACTCATCTGCTCAGTTTCAAGCTTTAAACTTCCCCCACTACCGGTACCTTCTGGCGTAACCGCAGCGCTGATTTGGCTGTTAAAGTTACCATTTGGTGATTTGCCAACGACTTCCACAGATTTCGACGCATGAATTCGTAATCTACCTGCATTGCCCTCGCCAGCAGTTCCAACGGATACTATTGCACCACCTCTTACACTCAAGCGATCTGTTTCAATTGTTAAATCGCCACCGTTGCCTCTGGGTGGAATAACTGTTTCGTCTGCGTCTCGTTCAATACCTGCATTGATACCTGTAGCATAGAGGTTATCAACAGGTGTATCAAATACCTCTACGTCTGAAGCACGAATTGTGAGATTACCAGCGTCGCCTTGACCAAAAGTAGCGACTTGCACTTTGCCTCCATGACTGACACTCAAGCGTTTTGTCTCAATGGTCAAGTTACCACCGCGACCCTCACCTTGAGGGTTTACCTGAGCAAATAAGCCAGCAGGATTTTCAATATTAGATGTAAACGATTTGATTTTTCCACTGATTTCCACTGACTCGGCAGCGTGAATAGTCAAATTTCCGGCAAACCCTTTACGGTAAACACTGCTTCCCACTTGACTATCAATGATATTCATAGTGACAGTATCAATGTTTATATTGCCAGCATTCCCTTGTCCAAAAGTACTGGCAGATAGTTGTCCTTTTCGGACAATCAACTGATTGGTATTAATTGTCAAATCTCCTGCTGTTCCTGTACTCGATGTTTGAGTCAACAAGCTGCTGGGAAAGGGAAATAGACTATTACTATTAGTAGCAGGTCCTATCAGTTTAACTGATTGGGAGGCATTTACTGTCAAACTTCCTCCAGCCCCACTACCGTTAGTTCGAGCTGAAATCGCTGCTCCATCTTGGATTAACAACTGATTGGTGTTAATTGTAATCTTTCCTGCGGGCCCTGTGTCATAGGTGTTAGAACTTATTTTGCTAGGATACCATCTATTAGAAAACTGTGGAAGAATAGCAGTACCGACTAGCTGCACTGATTCGGCATTTACTGTTATACTCCCTCCAACCCCTTTACCTTCGTTATCGGTTATGATTCCGGCTCCATTTTGGATGAGTAACTGTCTAGTGTTAATAGTAATGTCTCCGGCGTCTCCGACTCCATCAGATGCAGCAAGTATACCAGTGTAGCCTAAATTGGGATTGTCTGGAATGCCGATTATTTGCACTGATTCTGAAGCATTCACGGTCAAATTTCCTGCTACACCTTCACCGGAAGTAGAAGCCGATACTTGCCCTCCATCTTCGACGAGCAACCTAGATGTATTAATTGTTAGTTTTCCTCCTTCTCCTGTGGCGCCAGAACTACTTTGAGTAAACAAGTCGCTGCCAAACTGACCACTAACTGTCAGACCTGCCACTTGTACAGATTCTGAGGCATTTACTGTTAAATCTCCCGCCGCTCCTGCATTGTATGTACCAGATGAAATCTTTCCTCCTGCTAAGATTTGTAACTGCCTGGTGTTAATTGTTAGGTTTCCTGCATCTCCTGTCCCAAAAGTTTCAGCAAATAAACCACTGCGAATTCCAGTAGGTGATTCTCCAAGGACTTGCACTGATTCAGAAGCATTTACATTCAATCCTTTTCCAGGTAATGCTCCTAAAGTGCTGGCTTCAATCTTGGAACCTCCATTGACTGTAATTCCTTTACCCCACACCTGAATAGCGCCGCCACCTTCGCCACTGGTACTAACCAAGGCTTGATTACTGAGTGAGATATCGGCTTTAGCTACATCATCAGGAACAATCAAACTCAAATTATTACCATCCACATTCAGTCCGACTGTTCCCTCACCTGCAATTCCTGCCAATTCCACTCGTCCACCCGGAGCATTCAATTGACCTTGATTGATGGCAATTTCTCCACCTACTAATAGCAAACTCCGACCATCTGGTACTCGTAGACCAAAGATATTATCTTCTGCTGGTGCAATTGAACTGTTTTCAATTCTGCCAGCCTGAAGTTGATTGAAAAGCAAAGCGGAAGGATTAACTGTTAGTAATGAAGAAGGAGTCTGAGGATTAGTTGCACTAAATTCCAACCCATTGCCAAACACAAATGAATTTGCCGTACTCGCTACAAAGGAACCCGCTACATCTAAGCGTGCATTGTTCCCAAATAAAATGCCATTGGGATTAATCAAAAATAAATTTGCACCGCCGTTCACCCCCAAAGTGCCAAGAATATTCGAGATATTACTTCCCGTCACCCGTGTGAAAATATTGGAGATTCCTGTGGGATTGGCAAAATAAACTCGCTGGGATTCTCCGACATTGAATTCCTGAAAACTATGGAACAGGTTTGCACCGCGAACTGCTCCACCATCAATGCGGTCAGCAGCACTACCTTTAATATTGACATTGGGAGTGATTTTTGAAGAGTTATTACCCAATGTTCCATCAGGGGTAATCTGGGCTAAAGCGTGATTTTCACAACAAAATATGCCATGAGCAAGCACTCCAATAATACTAAAAATTCCTAATAAATATGAGTGCCAATTCCTATCTTTACAGGTTGTCATATCAGAACCAGCCTCGCTTGCTCATTTCATACCAGTGAATATGCAATATCCTTAAGCCACTGCTTCATAACTACATCTTCAAAGGTTTTCAGCTAGTCGTCTTGATAAATTTTTCTACAATTAATTTCAGCAGATATTTTACCTCGATGAGAGTAAAGTTCTTAAAACTTAAAATTATATAATACATCTGATTGTTTTGATTCCTCTTGGGTTTTATCGGAATTCCTCTTTAAATCTTGGA
Organism: Nostoc sp.; assembly: GCF_036917535.1. Classification (GTDB taxonomy): domain Bacteria; phylum Cyanobacteriota; class Cyanobacteriia; order Cyanobacteriales; family Nostocaceae; genus Nostoc. Next base: position 2,534 of record NZ_JBALDA010000083.1, on the reverse strand, counting down.
GTAACGAATTATTGACTACAGGACATAGCAGAAGGAATATAAAAACTTTGAGGAGATTGAGCCACGAGCATAATATTACCATTAGCATCGACAATCCATCCTTGAGCCTCCACAATCGGATCGCTAGATTTGGTCATAGATGCAGTAGATAATTTATTGGTGATTTTGGCTGTTGCTTGTGTGGGCAAATCTACCCAACCAGTAATCACTGCTCGTCCCTGCAACGGTTCGTTAGGGCTTTGGGGTAATCCACCGCGTCCAGTGGCGATAAAACTACTGGCATTTTGTCCTCTTCTGGGAGTGCAACCTTGGGTGATTTGTTGGGATACATCGACGAGGTTAGAGGGTAGTTGAATTAAGCCGCGACTAAGGTCAGTATTTGGACTGTTGATAGTTACTTGCCCACTCACTCCCAATTGTGAACTCGCTGTAATGTCACTGTTTTTGGTTGGACTTTTTTGCGGAAGAATACCAAAAATCCCGTTTGTTGTAATGTCAACTCTACCACCAGATCCAGTGAAGGCGTTAGCGTTGATATCGCTATTTTCTTTGGGGACTGCAACGATAAATTTTGAGTTGATATTGATATTACCGCCATTGCCACCTTTTTCGGCTGTACCTGCGCTGGTAGAGATTTGAGCACCATCACGGAGTAAGAGTAAGTCGCTGTTGACGTTGATATTACCACCGTTATCGGATGTAGATTCGGCGTTGAGTTTACCTTGATTGTCTAAGGTAATTTTGGGTGAGTTGATTTCGATGTCGCCTGTGATTCCTGACCCTGTGGAACTGACAAATAAGCCACTGTTAGCACCGATATTTATTAAGTTGCCAGGAAATTTAGCAATGCGATCGCTGTAACTAGGGTCAATACCACTAATTATTACTGTATCAGTAGCATTGACAGTTATTTTACCTGCACGTCCATTGCTTAAGGTAGTGGTAGTGAGTTGTCCGCCGTTGAGTGCTTCAAAGACGTTTGCATTTACCGTAATATCGCCACCCTTTTGATTATTTGTGGAGTCTGCATCTAGTAAAGCGCCGTCTGATACGCGAAAAATATTGGTGTTTACGGTGATATCGCCACCTTTGCCTGTGGAAGTGGGAGTATTAAATGTTAATAAAGAGCTATAAAGTCCTCTCCCTTGCTTAGTTCCAGAAACAGTTACTGCATCTTTTGCATTGATGCCAATATTCCCCGCATTCCCCTGTCCTAAAGTTCCGGTATCAAGTATAACGCCATCAGTGAGTGACAGGTTTGCTGTATTGATGTCGATATTGCCACCCTTACCCAAGCTTCCTGCGGTGCTGAAAATGTAAGCGGAACTAAGGGCAACAGCATTTTTTGCATCCACTGTCACATTCCCCCCATTCCCCTGTCCGAAAGCATCGGTAGCAAGTATAGCGTGATCAGTGAGTGACAGGTTTGCTGCATTGATGTCGATATTGCCACCCTTACCCAGGCTTCTTGCGGTGCTGAAAATGTAAGCGGAACTAAGGTCAACAGCATTTTTTGCATCCACTGTCACATTCCCCGCATTCCCCTGTCCGAAAGCATCGGTAACAGTTTGCAGTTGAGCGCCATCAGTGAGTGACAAAGAAGTAGCATTGATATCGATATTGCCACCATTACCCACGCCTCCTGCTTCCACTGTGCTGAGGATGGCAGCATCTGCAAGGTCAACAGCATTTTTTGCACTTACTGTCACATTCCCCGCATTCCCCTGTCCGAAAGTTGAGGCTGAAAGTTTAGCGCCATCGCCTAATGAGAAAGAACCAGAATCGATAAAAATGTTACCCCCATTCCCAACTGTTCCTGTGTCCACACTGCTGGTAATCTGACTGGGAAAACCATTTTTTTCCCCAGCAATATCAACAGCACCTGTGACTTTAACATTCACATTCCCCGCATCCCCTCTTCCTGCTGGCCGGGTAGCAGATGCTTCACGAGTAATGGTTAGTAGTTGAGCGCCATCAGTGAGTGACAGGTTTGCTGCATTGATGTCGATATTGCCACCCTTACCCACGCCTCCTGCTTCCACTGTGCTGAGGATGGCAGCATCTGCAAGGTCAACAGCATTTTTTGCACTTACTGTCACATTCCCCGCATTCCCCTGTCCGAAAGTTGAGGCTGAAAGTTTAGCGCCATCGCCTAATGAGAAAGAACCAGAATCGATAAAAATGTTACCCCCATTCCCAACTGTTCCTGTGTCCACACTGCTGGTAATCTGACTGGGAAAACCATTTTTTTCCCCAGCAATATCAACAGCACCTGTGACTTTAACATTCACATTCCCCGCATCCCCTCTTCCTGCTGGCCGGGTAGCAGATGCTTCACGAGTAATGGTTAGTAGTTGAGCGCCATCAGTGAGTGACAGGTTTGCTGCATTGATGTCGATATTGCCACCCTTACCCACGCCTCCTGGTTCTACCGTACTTAAGATGTAAGAGTTACCTGCAAGGTCAACAGCATTTTTTGCACTCACTGTCACATTCCCCGCATTCCCCTGTCCGAAAGTTGAGGCTGAAAGTTG
>NZ_JBALDA010000082.1:0-328405 GCF_036917535.1 Nostoc sp. | reverse complement strand
CGATTTTTCGATTGGTTGACCCTAAATCGTGACCTGTTTGCAGCCTATAAAGCCAGTTTGGGCTACATTTGGGCTTAATTTTTGTTTAAGTCCCGCTACCAAGTGACAATAAAGTAGTCAAGTAGAGGATAAAAATATGTCATCTGCTCAAGCGCCCTCCCTACCACCGTTGATTCCGCGCGAAATCCTGTTTGGGGCACTCTAATGCTCAGACTCTTGTTTTTGCAAGAGAAAATCGAGATAGTCTTGTAATTGTAACAGCCTCGCTCCAGATAGCTGGCGTAACTTGGCTAAAATCATTTCTTCTTGCTGCCACTGAGCGATGGGGATAATTTGAGATGCTGGTACTTCGATCGTCACATGGGGCAAATCAAACCCTTCCAGACTATACCCGTCCTCTTCCCCTTCAGGCATGGAGTAATGTTCCACAATTGTTGCAACATCCCCGCGTTTTAGGTTGTATTCTGGTAAATCCTCTACCAAGGCAACTTGGGAGAATAGCGGGTGTTGTACCTTCATGAGTTGACTCCTTGATCTGGCACTAAGGTGATAAATTTGGTTGTATCGTGCAACCATCCAAATGGTTAAGATATTGAGTTCAACGCCATTAATTCCTCGCAGACACGCACGAATGACATACTTTTCACCATAGCGAGTTGTTTCGATCGCCTCGGCAGGTTGCGTTAAAACTTGAGCGCGTAGATCCCGTTCCAGTTGTTGCCAATTGTCTAGTGTATACCCAGCCCTAGCCAGAAATTTAGATTTATCGTCTTTGGGCAACGGCACAAGCAGATACTTGGTTAGCTTTTCTTCTGCGATTATTGCATCCTGCGGTAAAAAGGCCATCAACTCATGGCATGAATTTTGAGTAGGAATTATTGACTATATTTTACTGTTTGAGATGATGAAAGTTTTAACGGCGATCGCACCTCTCAAATCACTTCGTCTGTCTTCCTTTATCCAGCATTGAGTACTTGCTCTGCTGTTAGCTGTAACTCTGGGAAAATAGTAGAAGCGATCGCAGTATTTCCTACAAATCTGGTTTCTTCATAAAACCCGTCAACTAATATTAGTAGGGTGATTCTGTTCATTTGTGGATCAACAATCCAATATTCAGCAATTCCCCTGGCGGCATACTTGGAACGTTTGTAGCGATAGTCCCGATCTTCGTTAGCTTTCCCAGGAGAAACAACTTCGACAACTAATGCTGGAGGAGGCATATCCAGGGTAATTATAGATCGCGTTGCACCTTCTAAGACCGTTGCAAGTTCATCCGTTAGCACAACTAAGTCAGGAATGCGAGTTGTTGCACGAGAACCAGCAACAACAATTTCAACTTTGTTACTTAACCGATTAACTGGAACAAACTTGAGGAAATTTACCAGCAAAAATAGAGATATCTGAACATTTTTTGGGCTTTCAGGTGGCATGGAAACTAACTCACCTGCTACCAGTTCATACTGGCTATCCGTGCGATCGTCATACTTCAAATATTCCTCAAGCGTTAGATGTTTGCCAGCGATCGCAGTCATTGAATTATTCAATCCTAAATCTAAAATTCGTCAGTAGGAAAATACTAAAACAGCACCTACAATTTAGTAAACTTCATCATGAGTGCCGATATCAATTAGCAAAATTTCCTCTTCACCAGATTCTATATTTTGCACAAAGTTAAAGACAATGCGACAATCACGATCTACTGAACACGCTCAAGCTCCAGACAGTTTGCCTTTAAGCTTATGAGTCTGCAACAGTGGATCAAATGGATCGGCGGTTAGTAGTGCTAACCGCTCTTCAATTCGCTCTTGTAATTCTGGCTGTCGTCTTACCAATCGCTTAAATGCTCGTTTAAACGATGATGCCAGAACTACAGTTCTCACTTGCGTAACTCATCTATGATTTGAGTAACAGTTCCACGGAACACTTTACCTGTCTGATATTCTACTTCTGCTTGAGCGATATTAGCAGCAATTTCAGAACGCCGCCGTTCTGCCAACCGATGACTTATCAGATCAATTAATGTTTCTTGTTCATCTACCGATAAGTTTTCGATGCTTTCTAGAACTTGATCTAACCTGGAAACTGAGGTCATTATTTATTATTACCTTGCTTGCAGTACATAACTTTTACGTATGCCTAAAATTGCTGCAAAAACCGTAAATCACTAGCATACAAGCGACGAATATCATCGATTTGATGTAACACCATTGCAAAGCGTTCTACACCAAAACCAGCAGCAAACCCTGTATAAACTTCTGGGTCATAACCCACAGACTTAAGTACATTTGGATCGACCATACCGCAGCCCATCACCTCCAACCAGCGCCCATTCCACTGCAAATCCACCTCAGCCGAGGGTTCAGTAAACGGGAAATAACTGGCGCGGAAACGAATTGGTAAATCGCCAAATATTGTCTGCAAAAATACTTTAATTGTGCCCTTGAGGTCTGTAAAAGTTAGTCCCTCGTCAATGGCTAAAAGTTCTATTTGATGGAAAACTGCTGAGTGAGTCGCATCTACATTATCTCGCCGATAAACTCGCCCTGGAGCCACAACCCGAATCGGTGGTTCTTCTCTTTCCATGTAACGAATTTGCACTGACGAAGTATGAGTCCGTAAAAGATTCCCATCTGGCAGATAGAAGGTATCCTGCATATCACGGGCGGGGTGGTCAGGCGGAGTGTTGAGAGCCTCGAAATTATAGTAATCTGTTTCCATCTCTGGCCCTTGAGCCACGGTGTAGCCCATACCGACAAAGATATCCAGTGCCCGGTCGATAATGCCGTTGAGGGGATGAATGCGACCTTGGGGACTATAAATTCCCGGCATAGTTACATCCAGAGTTTCCGCCTCTAGCTGGAGTTGAATTTGTGCGGCTTCTAAAGTAGCACGTTGCTGGTCTAGACTAGTTTGCAGGGATTCTTTGACTGTATTGGCGATCGCTCCAATTTTTGGTCGTTCCTCTGCGCTCATCTGCCCCATACTTCGCAACAGTGCCCCTAGTTCCCCTTTTTTACCCAGATAGTTAACTCTGAGTTCCTCCAGACGTTCTAAGGTATCAGCGGCTGCGATCGCTTTTTCTCCTTCTTGCCGCAGTGCTAAAAGTTGAGTTTCTAAATTGCTAGTCATTAGTTATTAGTCATTGGTCATTAGTCATTAGTCTATAGTCAAAAGCTATGAACTGGTTGATAAATAAACCTACAGTCATATCATTAACATCATCCAAAGGTGAGAGTTGAAACCAAACCTCTGTTTATCACTTATAGACGATTGGGTTAGTACAGCAGGCTCGTGAATCCGGTTAACATCTTACTTAACCAGACTTAGGATTGAGCTAAAGGTAAGCAAAATTCTGCCACACTGTCTAGTAAGTATAAATATTTTTTTGCTGTTTGTGACCTCAGACATTGACAAATGGCTAATAACAAATAACTAATAACTAAATGATCGATGACTAATGACTAATGACTAATGACGATGAAATTACTAATTAGCAACGATGATGGCATTTCCGCCTTAGGGATTCGTACCCTAGCCAACTATTTGGCAGAGGCTGGTCATGATGTGAGTGTAGTTTGCCCAGATCGAGAGCGATCGGCAACTGGACACGGGTTAACTTTACACCAACCGATTCGTGCCGAAATTGTCGAAGAGATTTTTCATCCTGCTGTTAAAGCTTGGGCTTGTGATGGTACGCCTTCAGATTGTGTCAAATTGGCGTTGTGGGCTTTGCTGGAAACTCCCCCGGATTTAGTTCTCTCTGGTATTAATCAAGGTGCGAATTTGGGAACTGAAATTCTGTATTCTGGCACTGTTTCTGCGGCAATGGAAGGTCTAATTGAAGGTATTCCCAGCATAGCGCTGAGTCTTATGAGTCACACATCTAAAGACTTTCAACCTGCTGCTAAGTTTGCCACAGTTCTCGTAGACCACTTAGCCCAAAAACCGCTGCCAGATTTAATGTTGCTCAATGTCAATATTCCTGCGGTCAAATGGGAAGAAATTGCCGGAGTTACTCTCACCCGTCAAGGAATACGGCGTTACATTGATGTGTTTAATAAACGAGTCGATCCTCGTGGAAAAACGTACTACTGGTTAACCGGAGAGGTAATTGAGGATGTGGAACCCCTAAGCGGATTAAATCTGCCTCAAAATGTACCTACAGATGTGGAGGTTGTACGTAAAAACCACATCAGTATTACTCCGTTACAATACAATCTTACTTACACAGCTGGATTAGAGAAATTATCGGAGTGGGAATTCAATTTTCCTGGAATCATTTGATTTATCAGGACAAAAATGAGGTTATTCAAATACATCACGAAAAATGTAGGCTATAACGTAGGGGCACTCTTGAAATAACCGATACACATCACTCCAAAATCCAGGAAATTCTAACTGACGTGTTTCATTCACATTTACACAATCAGCCAGAAACAGGATATGCTGTTTTACCAAGAAATCCTTCCTCTAGCAAAATCGGTGAAACAGCATAAACTTCGACAAAAGAAGTAACAATTCTTTCATTTATCGCCCGCTCAGTCCAGCAAGCAACACTCATGTCTAGGATAGAGAATCAATTTACCGTACAATTTTGGGGCGTTCGCGGCAGCATCCCCAGCCCAGGGCCACACACTGTTCGTTACGGCGGTAATACCCCTTGCATATCAATGCAAGCGGGCGATAAACGCTTAGTTTTCGATGCTGGCACGGGACTACATGTTTTGGGGCAATCTTTGTTGCGCCAAATGCCGTTAGAAGCTCACATATTTTTTACCCACTCTCACTGGGATCACATGCAAGGTTTTCCCTTCTTTACTCCAGGGTTTGTAAAGGGGAATGACTTTCACATTTACGGCGCGATCGCACCTGATGGTTCTACCATAGAACAGCGCCTCAACGACCAGATGTTGCACCCGAACTTTCCCGTACCCTTGCAAATTATGCAAGCCAATTTAAATTTCTACGATATTCGACCGGGGCAACCAATCCATATCGATGACCTTACCGTAGAAACAGCACCTTTAAACCATCCAGGTGAAGCTGTAGGATACCGCGTCAACTGGCGTGGTGGTGCTGCTACTTACATCACTGATACCGAACATTTTCCCGATCGACTCGATGACAATGTGCTGTGGCTAGCTCGTAATGCTGACATTCTGGTTTACGATTCTACCTACACAGACGAGGAATACTACTCGCCAAAATCCCCGAAAATTGGCTGGGGACATTCTACCTGGCAAGAAGCTGTAAAAGTGGCACAAGCCGCTAACGTCAAAACTCTGGTGATTTACCACCATGACCCCGCGCACGATGACGACTTTTTGGATCGTGTCGGCAAACAAGCAGCCACGAAATTTCCTGGTGCTATTATGGCACGGGAAGGATTGGTACTTCAGGTTCCGACCTCAGTTGTCTTATCAGAATCTTTTCCTATTAGCAAGTTTTCTACCTAAAGATTGCGATCGGAGGAATTGGAGATTTTAGATTAGATTGGTGATCAGAAGCTTTCAGTGCGAGAGCATACTTGTTGGCTGTACGGTGAGACAGCGCTGCCCAGAGTTGTCAAAGTGCCGACCACAGGATTGGGACGACAACAGGAGGATAAACTTTATAGATTCACCAACACAGCTCAGATACCCACAGACGCCCTAAGATTGCGGCTGACGATCGCACTAAAACCTCGTTGAAGTCTCAACACGGGACTAGAGCCTTTTTAGCTCTGGTATTTGGGGTTATCTGGACTTAGTAATTAGCAGTCAAGATAATAGCACAAGAAACTATCTTGGGCGACTTCCCTTGGATTAGGCTTTTGGCTGATAGCACAAGACCTCACGGGCAGTTGGTGAATGTCCTCCTTAAGGCGGTTTACCATAGAGTAGCTTCCTGCTGATAGCTAAAATAAACCTAAAATCTCAGAATCCACGTGCTAAATTTGTCTCAAAATGGGTGTTCTGTGCGGGTTGCTTTTTCGAGCGAAGGGTTATTAACGCCGACTGCTGTTGCCCTTGGCAAGTTTGATGGTGTTCATCTTGGGCATCAAAGGGTAATTCAACCAGTCTTGCACGCTGGTGGTCATTTGTCAGTAGCTAGTAGTCCGCAGTCAAAGGAAAATCAACAGACAAATCAAGAATATACCTACTCAACAGTTGTCACCTTTGACCCCCATCCACAGGAGTTCTTTACAGGGCAACCCCGGACTTTGTTAACGCCACTGGATGAAAAAGTCCAACAATTGCGATCGCTTGGGGTAGAACAACTGGTACTACTACCCTTTGATAAAGAATTGTCTGCGTTGACCCCCGAAGAATTTGTCGAAAAAATTCTCGTGCAACAACTGCGATGCCAGCAAATTAGCATTGGGCAGGATTTTTGTTTTGGCGAAAAGCGCAGTGGTACTGCTCAAGATTTGCAATTACTCGCCGCCAAGCACAATATTCCCGTTACCATCGTTCCCTTACAAACTTATACAGGTGATTCATCCACCGAAACCAGTTGCGTCAGTACTACTCCGACTCAAGATGCCCGCATTAGCACTTCATTGATCCGCCAAACCCTTGAGCAGGGAGACATCGAAAACGCAAATCTATTACTAGGACGCCCCTACACCCTCCTTGGTGATGTCGTTCAAGGTCAACAATTGGGCAGAACAATTGGCTTTCCCACCGCTAACCTCCAACTACCAAAAGAAAAGTTTTTGCCCCGCCAAGGAGTCTACGCTGTCCGTGTTTTCACTCTCGATGAAACATCTAATACTGCTCCTAGTGAGAACTTGGGCGTCATGAATATCGGTAATCGTCCAACAATAAACGGTACTTATTCATCTGCGGAAGTACATTTATTCGATTGGTCAGGTGATTTGTATGGCAAAAAACTAGTTGTGCAGCTAGTTAAATTTTTGCGCCCTGAACAAAAATTTCCTTCTCTCGAAGCTCTGAAAACACAAATTCAACTTGACTGTGTTGTTGCTAGAGAAGTTTTGAGTGCTTAGTGGGAACAATAGATAGGACATTGGCCAAACAGGGCATGAAGAAGAGACAAGGTAGACAAGGAAGAGGGGGGAGACTTGGGAAAGACTTGTTCAATAATTCCCCCTTGTCTCCCTTGTCCCCCTTGTCCCCTTGTCCCCTTGTCCCCTGCTTCCCCAATCCCCACAACGCATGAGAGAAAAAATCGACGCTTTAACACAAAATCTGGCTCTTACCATCGTTGGCAAAGCTGAGGCAATACGCTTAGTGCTAGTCGCCTTGTTAGGTGGTGGTCATGCTCTTTTAGAAGATGTGCCTGGTGTTGGTAAAACCTTGCTCGCTAAATCCTTAGCTCGTTCATTGGATGGCAAGTTTCAACGGCTACAATGCACTCCCGATTTACTGCCAACTGATATTACTGGTACTAACATTTGGAATCCAAAAAGCGGTGAATTTAGTTTTCTGCCTGGGCCAGTCTTTACCAATGTGCTATTAGCTGATGAAATTAACCGCGCCACACCCCGCACTCAGTCAGCTTTATTGGAAGTTATGGAAGAACATCAGGTAACAGTTGATGGTGTCTCTCGTGCAGTTCCCCAGCCTTTTTTTGTCATTGCCACTCAAAACCCTATCGAGTATCAAGGTACTTTTCCTCTGCCAGAAGCGCAAATGGATCGGTTTATGTTGTCGCTAAGTTTGGGCTATCCTTCTGAGACAGAAGAACTCTTGATGCTGCAAAATCTCCAAAATGGTGTAAAAGTTGCTAATTTGCAGCCTTGTATTACCTTGGCAGAAGTACAGGAATTACGTTACCTCTGCTCTCAAGTAAAAGTGGCAACTTCCTTGCAACAGTACATCCTCGAATTGGTACGGGCAACACGTCAAGATGAGGAAATCGCCCTTGGTGTCAGTCCGCGCGGCACATTAGCATTACAACGGGCAGCGCAAGCGCTAGCTTTTCTATTAGGGCGTGATTATGCTATTCCCGATGATGTGAAATTTCTTGTCCCTCATGTTCTTTGCCATCGCCTTATTCCTAGAGGAGGACGCAATTCAAGAACTGTTATTGAGCGATTATTGCGATCGGTTTCTATTCCTTAATGCAAAGTGACTTCAATGAGCTAAAAAACAGCTATCCAAGGTGGCGGTAACTGCGTTTCTTGTTGGGGAAAATATTTTTTGCGCTTTTACTCCGGTTCATTCTGCGTCAGTTTGCACACTGCGTATCAATTCATCTAAACTATCAGGCAGTTTTAATTCGATTTTCCGATGAGTTTGAGCAAGAACTTTACAGACTATCAAAAAGATTTCGCAATATCCGCTTTGATGTTCAACTGATTATCGAGCAATTACAACAAGGGAATTTTATCGGCGATCGCACGCGGGCATTGGTGAGGAGTATGTTGTTTATAAAATGAGAGTTCGTAACAGTAGTATCCAAAAAGGTAAGAGTGCTGGATACCGATTGATTTATCAAGTTGAGTCACCTACAAGTATTTTGCTATTAACGATTTATTCCAAATCTGACCGAGAAGATATTGGTGCAAATGAAATCCGAGATATTATGGCTGATTTCTCTAAGGAGTCAGGTTAAAACTAATAGAACATTTTTCCTTACATAGTTACTGGTGCGCTGAATAGATATTTATATTACTGTTGTCGATATGAAAAATGTGTTGCTTGACAAAACTACTTACACAAGATTTGAAACACTGTCAATACTGCGTAAGTCTTATGATTAGCACAAGCGCCACTTTTAAATATTTGGGAATGTGAGGAATGTCAATTTTTGTTAAGCGCAAAATCCGCGATCGCCAACCATTACAGCAAAGCGCCGAACGTGAATTCAAACGCCAATTTTTCGGTTTACTTTTGGTTATTGTAACGTGGAGTTTAGCTATGGGCTGGCTTCTAGCCTTGGCAACTAACGCCCAAAGTGCTACTCCCCCCGCTGAAATTGGCACTGTTGACATAGTACCCGCACAATACCAACTGGGGCAAGAACTCTATTTAGAAAACTGCTCCAGATGTCACATTGCCATACCACCAGCCGTTTTACCTACCCAAACTTGGAAAAATATCCTGCAAGACTCGCAGCACTACGGGACACAACTCCAGCCTTTAATCGATCCGCCACGCATTTTGGTGTGGAAATATCTTTCGACTTTCTCCCGTGTGCAGCTAGATGATGAAGAAACACCATATCGCGTCAACAATTCGCGTTATTTCAAAGCTTTGCATCCAGGAGTTAAGTTACCACGTCCTGTCCAGATTGGCAGTTGTGTCAGCTGTCATCCCAGTGCTAGTGATTACAATTTCCGCCGCCTGACACTAGAGTGGAAGAACTCGAATTAAGGTGGCGAAGATGAGGGGGACAAGGGGGACAGGGAGGACAAGGTAAAATATTCACCCTTGTCTCCCCCATCTTCCCTGTCTCCCCCTGCTCCTTCTCTGGCCTCATCTGGGGGCAAAATGATACTATGAAGAAAGAGTAAATATAAGATAAGGTTAAAACCAATCAGTTTATTAAATGATTGGCTAGTTTTTATCCTGCTTTTGAGGTAATTCTCATTTCATACCCATCCACAACCAAGACGTTTGGGCTGGGTTAAATGTTTATAATCAATGCCTACCCTTTAATTTCCATCCCCTTTGATTCAGTTCTATAACCTGCCATGCTAAAACTTTTGTTGGGCGACCCCAACGCTCGTAAGCTTAAAAAATACCAACCTTCTGTTACTGAAATTAACCTTTTAGAGGAAGAAATTAAGGTTCTTTCTGATGATGAGTTAAAAGGCAAAACCGTTGAATTTAAACAACGGCTCGCTAAAGGCGAAACCCTAGATGACATATTGCCAGAAGCTTATGCCGTTGTTCGGGAAGCAGGACGGCGAGTCTTAGGCTTGCGGCACTTTGATGTCCAACTTCTTGGCGGTATCATTTTGCACGTGGGGCAGATTGCCGAAATGAAAACCGGCGAAGGTAAAACACTAGTCGCTACCTTGCCGAGTTACTTAAATGCCCTTACTGGCAAAGGTGTACACGTTGTTACCGTCAACGATTACTTGGCTCGTCGGGACGCAGAATGGATGGGACAGGTGCATCGGTTCTTGGGGTTGACTGTGGGGCTAATTCAGTCAAGCATGACTCCTAGCGAACGTCAGAAAAACTACGAGTGTGATATTACTTATGTCACCAACAGCGAAGTAGGATTTGACTACCTGCGGGATAACATGGCGACATCAATGGTAGATGTGGTGCAACGCCCGTTCAATTATTGCGTGATTGACGAAGTAGACTCGATTTTAATTGATGAGGCACGGACACCGCTAATTATTTCCGGGCAGGTGGAAAGACCAACAGAAAAATATCTGCAAGCTGCTGAAATAGCATTCACACTAAAAAAAGACGAGCATTATGATGTCGATGAAAAAGCTCGTAACGTACTATTGACAGATCAAGGGTTTGCTGAATCAGAAAATCTTTTGGGAGTCACAGATTTATTTGATCCAGAAGATCCTTGGGCCCACTTCATTTTCAATGCAATTAAAGCCAAAGAACTTTTCCTCAAGGATGTAAATTACATCGTCCGTAATGGGGAAGTGGTAATTGTGGATGAATTTACTGGACGGGTACTACCCGGACGGCGTTGGAGTGATGGACTACACCAAGCCATTGAAGCCAAAGAACACGTAGAAATTCAGCCAGAAACTCAAACTCTAGCAACAATTACTTATCAAAATCTGTTTTTACTGTATCCAAAACTGGGCGGAATGACAGGAACAGCAAAAACGGAAGAACCGGAATTTGAAAAAATTTACAAATTGGAAGTTGCGGTAATTCCCACCAACCGCGATCGCAGACGCGAAGATTTGTCTGATATGGTGTTCAAGACAGAAGCAGGCAAGTGGGGAGCGATCGCTAGAGAATGTGCCGAAATGCATGAACTAGGCAGACCTGTATTAGTAGGAACCACTAGTGTAGAAAAATCCGAACTTCTCAGTCGGCTACTGAAGCAGTTAGAAATTCCCCACGAATTACTCAACGCTCGACCAGAAAACGTCGAACGTGAGGCGGAAATCGTCGCCCAAGCGGGAAGAAAAGGTGCTGTAACTATTGCTACTAACATGGCTGGTAGAGGTACAGACATCATCCTGGGTGGTAACTCCGAATATATGGCACGTCTAAAGCTGCGGGAATACTTTATGCCCCGGATCGTCATGCCAGAAGATGAAGATGCCTTTGGCGTGCAAAGAGCAGCCGGCTTGCCTACAGGACATGGCGGTGGTCAAGGCTTTGTCCCTGGTAAGAAAGTCAAAACTTGGCGGGCTTCGCCAGAAATCTTCCCGACCCAGTTGACAAAAGAAACCGAAAAACTACTCAAAGATGCAGTAGAAATTGCCGTACGTGAGTATGGCGATCGCAGTTTACCGGAACTGGAAGCTGAAGACAAGGTAGCTATAGCCGCAGAAAAAGCTCCCATTGATGACCCTGTGATTCAGAAATTGCGGTCAGCTTATAAGCAAATTAAGCAGGAATACGAACAATTTACCGACCGAGAGCATAATGAAGTAGTAGGACTCGGTGGTTTGCACGTCATTGGTACAGAACGCCACGAATCGCGCCGGATTGACAATCAGTTGCGCGGACGTGCCGGACGACAAGGCGACCCTGGTTCCACAAGATTCTTCCTGAGTTTAGAAGATAACTTACTGCGGATTTTTGGTGGCGATCGCGTTGCTGGATTAATGAATGCTTTCCAAGTCGAAGAAGATATGCCCATCGAATCTGGGATGCTTACCCGCAGTTTGGAAGGCGCGCAGAAAAAAGTTGAAACCTACTACTACGACATTCGCAAACAGGTGTTTGAGTATGACGAGGTGATGAATAATCAACGTCGTGCTATTTATGCTGAACGCCGCCGAGTCCTAGAAGGTCAAGATTTGAAAGAACAGGTGATTAAATACGCTGAAAAAACGATGGATGACATCGTTGACTTCTACATCAATATAGACTTGCCCTCAGAAGAGTGGGAGTTAGAAAAGTTGGTTGAGAAAGTCAAAGAATTCGTCTATCTGCTAGCGGATTTGCAAGCGAGTCAATTAGAAGATATCACCGTCAGCGAGATTAAAGTCTTCTTGCACGAACAAGTGCGAATTGCTTACGACCTCAAAGAAGCGCAGATTGACCAAGTTCAACCCGGACTGATGCGCCAAGCGGAACGTTTCTTTATTTTGCAACGCATTGATACTCTGTGGCGGGAACACCTGCAACAAATGGATGCCTTGCGCGAATCGGTAGGATTACGTGGTTATGGGCAAAAAGATCCGCTGATTGAGTATAAGAGCGAGGGATATGAATTGTTCTTGGATATGATGGTTAACATTCGCCGAGACGTTGTTTACTCGTTGTTTATGTTCCAGCCGCAGCCGCAGCAGATGGTGCAGGCTTCGTCTGAGATGGTGTAGGAAGTTAGAAGAATATCTCACGCAAAGGCGCTAAGACGCAAAGGTTTCTTAGCGCTTTTACCTTTTGATACGTCGTTTAAAGATATTTTATTTTCAGGATGTTACTGAAACGGGTAAGCTAGTAATTCCAAATCTTCAAGATAAGCGGATTATAAAAGAACTTCCATCTAACGGGACTTAAACATTTTTGAGGAATAAATAAACCTCAAACCCTTGCGGGGTAAGGGAAATACACCAAATGTCCGAAAACGCCTGAAACCCAGATATATTAACAAACCAAGCAAAACAATGTCAAAACCCTTTGAGATATACGTTTGAGGTCATTTTATCGGTGTTTTTTGCCTAAGTCCCACTATTTAAAGTACTTATTCTAAGGTTGTAAAAAAGCAATAAACTGTTACAACCTCGAAGATGTAAAATTTTTGTTAAATTCAACGAGCATCTACAATTTCATCTCATCGTCAAAAGGTACTCAGCATGACTGCAATCTACCCAAAGCCATCTTCAGCACTTCCCAATTTTTCTGAAGGAATTCAATATTTTGGTGAAGTTTTACCAGATTTTGAAACTTATGGTGCAACTCCTGCTATTGAGTCGGGCAAAATAGCGATCGCATCACCCACAGACAAAGCAGCAGTATATCAAACTTTACTGGCTGCCGATGCCCTCCGCTACCTGACTTTGCAAGTTACTGGTAGTAAGGCTTCTGGGCATCCCGGCGGATTCGCTAGCCAAGCAGAAGCTTATGCATCTCTTGTCATGCTGGGATACAAGAACATTATTACCGAAGTCGGACACCACGCCCCCGGATTTTATAGTGCGATGTTCTTGGATCGTTCGCTAGAGGACATGGGAATTTTTACAGTCCAACAATTGCGCGATCGCTTCCGAGAAAAGCACGGATTATTAGGACATCTTTCTGGTTTCATTCCCGGTATTCTTGCACCTGCGGGGCCTTTGGGACAAGGGCAACACTTTGCAATGGCGGCTGCACTGTTACACAAAGATAAATTATTCCCCTTTACAGTTGGGGATGGGGGATTGGGTGAGCCTTATATTGTAAGTGCGATCGCTCATTTTCATACTGCTTATCCTACTGTCACCAACTTTTTACCAATATTGGTGTGGAACGGTTACAGCCAAGAACATCACAGCATGGTTTCTTTAAAAACCAACCCAGAGATGCAAGCATATTGGCAAGGTAACGGTTTTGATGAAGTTGTGTTAGTTGATGCCAAAGACTTTGACGATCAAAACCAGCCAGGGGATTACGTTGATAGCACTGCCTTTTCGTTTGAGAAGCGGCTAGAATTTACTCACGCCGTACTTTCTGGTGTAGATAAAGCAGCGCGATCGGCCCTTGGTGGTAAACTTACTGTCTTCATCATTAAACAACTCAAAGGTGCAGGAGTCCACGCGCGGGGTGCAAAATCTCACAACCTCTATCCTAAAGATACGTTGGATGCGCCGCATATTATTAGTGCATTGCAAACCCGTGCTTTGTCTGCGGAAGCTTGGCAATTAGTTAGAACAAATGCAGAACGTGCTGGTGGTGGCCCAGCAGCAAAAACTGTGGTAACAGAATTTGAATTACCATTGCCAGAATTAGACGAATTACCTTTAGAAGAATATGCAGTCGGTGGCGAACCCAAAGTTTCCACAACTGCGATGGGACGATTGGTAGGAATAGTTGGAAATAAAGATCAAAATTTCCTTGTCACCAACGCCGATGGTAATGAAGCATCTGGAATTGCTAACATCAACCAAGCATTAAAGATTATCCACCCCACAACCGACGATTTATATTACCAAGCACCAAACGGACAAGTTTATGAACCATTGAGTGAAGATGCTTGTGCCGGTTTAGCTGCGGGTTTGGCGTTGATGGGTGCGAGAACTTTGTGGTGTTCCTACGAATCTTTTGCCATCAACGGATTACCAATTTGGCAAACTGTGATTCAAGCAATGGCAGAATTACGCCGTCCTACACCCTCGACTATTACTTTATTCACAGCTGGTGCATTAGAGCAAGGACGCAACGGTTGGACTCACCAACGTCCTGAAATTGAAGCTTACTTTGCTTCGCTGATGCGAAATGGAAATGTTTTTCCATTATTTCCCCCCGATGCTAACAGTATTCAAGTCTGTTATGACTGGGCACTGAAAACTAAAAATAAGGGAATTGTAATTACTGCAAGTAAAACGCCATTGCAAATTCGCACAACTTTAGAACAAACTCGTCAAGGGTTACGCGATGGTGCAGTACTATTACATGAAGTTGCTGGCGATAAACAAGTTGTATTTGCTGTAATTGGCGATATGACATTAATGCCAGTATTTGAAGCTGCTGCTTTCTTGGAAACTGAAGGTATTGGCGTAAAAATAGTTACTGTAATTAATCCTCGGCAATTGTACCGTAGCGATGATACCGCCTGGGATACCTGTTCTGAACCTGAAGGCGGTTTCTTGGATGATGCGAAATTTGCCGAATTATTTGATGGGGATGCGTTAATTGCTGTGACAGGTGGTGCAGCGGCGGTACTCGAACCAATTTTGTTACGAAGTACAGTAAAACGCGACACTTTTGCTTGGAAGCGTGGCGAAACTACAGCGAGTGCTGGCGAGTTGATGGCGTTTAATGGATTGACTGCTGAAGCGTTGACAAAACGTGCGATCGCATTAGTCCATTAAAGCTGCGATCGTCTTTTATTTTGTCGCAAATATACGTATGGAAATACTGAAAAATTGGTTTAATGCGTATATTTGCGTTTTTTTATGATAACTTCTAAGGCATTGAGATTAGTTTATAAAATAAATGTGGTTATATTTGCTGAAATTCTTTAACATTAATAGGTTTTCAAGTCGCAAAAGCTGCTTTTCGAGTCACAAAAGCTAGTTTTCAAGTCGCAAAAGCTGCTTTTTAAGTCGCAAAAGCTAGTTTTCAAGTCGCAAAAGCTGCTTTTCGAGTCACAAAAGCTAGTTTTCAAGTCGCAAAAGCTGCTTTTAAAGTCACAAAAGCTAGTTTACGAGTTCAAAACTTGATTCACGAGCCAGGATGAAACGCGATTTTTTTGTGGAAAACATGGCGTTTAATGGATTCACTATGGAGGCTTGACGAAAGGTGCGATCGCGTTAGTGCATTAAATTTAGTATAGATATAATGTAGTGTGATACCCCCATCTAAGTGTTTTCCTGGGTGAGGATTAATATACACACTAAATTATGCACTGCAAAATATTCTATTCTTGGCAGTCAGACTTGCCGAACGCTACGAATCGTGGATTTATTGAAAAAGCTCTTGAGGATGCTGCCAAATCTATCCGCAATGATAATTCTATAGAAGTAGAGCCAGTTATAGACCGTGACACAATTGGTGTACCTGGCTCCCCTGATATTGCTCATACAATCTTTGGCAAAATTGAACAAGCTCAGGTTTTTGTGTGTGATATCTCGATTATTAACCAAAATACTTCGCCTCGTCCCACTCCAAACCCTAACGTCTTGATTGAACTTGGATATGCAATTAAAACTCTTGGATGGGACAACATCATCATGGTGATGAATTCAGCTTTTGGTAAACCAGAAGAACTGCCATTTGATCTGCGGATGAGACGAGTCGTCACCTACCGTATGCCTCAAGAGAGTGAGGATCGTGCTACAGAGCGAAAGAAGCTCGAAGGAACATTAACAGCAGCACTTCAGAGTATTTTAGAAGGACTTAATGTACAAACTCCTGGGGAAGTTATTCAACCACTAGCCATAAGCGAACAGGCGAGAATTGCAATTGAAAATTCTCAGCCAAATCAAGTACCTCTAGTTCGTCGGTTCATGACATGGTTAAGGGATGAACTTAATGTACTCAAGCCAGATTTTACAGCAGGAGGTATCGCTGATGAGTTGCTAATGCAGTCAATTGAGCAAACAACAGACCTAGTTATACAATTTGCTCAGATTGCAGAAGTAATAGCAACTATGAATAATTCTGATGTTGCTAGTGAAATATACAAACAGTTTGAACTTATTCTAGAACGTTACAATGTGCCGCGTACTTTCTTCGGTAGCTATAAAGATATTGATTTTGATTTTTATAAATTTATAGGTCATGAACTTTTTGTGGTATTTTTCTCATTTCTCATTCGATATGGTCGTTGGGAACTAATCGCTGATCTCCTTCAAGAATATATTTACATTGAGAATCCTCATATAGGTTCATACGACCGTAAACCAGGTATAGTGCCATTTACTTATGTGTCTCAGTATGTTGAATTGTTAGAGACTCGTAAAAACCGCCTACAACTCCAAAGGATATCAGTTTATGCAGATATTTTGAATGAGCGTCATACAAATGGAGAGCTTGGAAAAGTTGTCCCAATTCAGCAATTCATGGATGCTGATTGTTTTTTGTTTCTGCGAGCAGTATGTCAAGAGGAAGAAATACTTGACTGGATTAATTGGTGGAGTCCAATGAGTACACTGTATATGGAGCAGGCACCAAGATATTTATTAGAAGCACAGCGTATAAGATATGCCCAACAATTATTACGTCCTCTTGGGGTCAACAATATCGAGACTCTTCGAGTCCGCTTAATTAATGCACAAGTTAAGCTTAAGAAGATGTTTAGTAGTGCTTTTTTTCATAATCCATTTGGAAATTTTAATCCAGAGATTATTGGAAGTCGATAGTGTTTGATCTTTATATTAAAATATACCAAATAACCCTATCAAGTTCTTGAATCATCGCCATCAACCTCACAGCCTCAACCAACTATAATGTACTTAAGATTTTACACAAGGATGGAACCATGACTAACACTCAAAAGATGGTTCGCTTAAACTTAGATTTGTCACCTGAACTTAATCAGATATTAGACGAATTAGCAAATAAAATAGGCACAAGCAAAAGTGATGTTTTGCGTCAGGCTATAACCTTGATGCAAATCATGGTTATAGCTAAAGAGGAAACCAAAAAATTAGGAGTTCCAGAAGCAAATCAATTGATAGTCAATGAAATCATTCTCTCATCTGAGCAGCAGGCAAAACCGCATCCACTAGACACGTTTATGGAAAGGCTTGGTCCTTGGGAAGATGAACGTACTGCTGAGGAAATAGTCAAAGATATTTATGATAGCCGTACTATTTCTAACAATGACATTAGTCTATGACTTATTTACTTGATACTGATACTTGCATTTATTGGATTAAAGATATTAATTCAGTCAGAACTAAAGTTAGAGAAATAGGATGGGAGCAAATTTGCATTTGCAGTATCACGGTTGCTGAGTTGTATTTTGGTGCTTATAACTCTCAACGAGTAGTGGAAAATTTAAATCGTGCAGAAGAATTTATTCAAAACTTACCCGTTGTACCTTTAACTGACCCGGCTCTCAAAAAGTATGGTGAATTAAAGGCAGAACTCCGTAAAATAGGACAAACAATTGCTGAATTTGATTTACTAATTGCTAGTGTTGCACTTGCAGACAATTACACTTTAGTAACAAACAATACTCGTCACTACAGCCGCATTTCTAATTTACAGTTGGAAAACTGGATTTCACCTTAAAAATATTAAATAAAATAGAGATAATTGCACAAGGAAAAAATCAACGAATTAAAATAAACTTAGATTTATCACCAGAAGTTTATGAGAGACTAAACAATCTAGCACAACAGATTAATGGAGATAATGCTGAGGTACTTCTAAAAGCGATTGCCCTATTGCTTTAGAGTAAATATATTGCAATTATCACATTAATTTATCACGCGCGATCGCACAATTTTTTTCTACCAATAGGACGTACTTGTACGAGGCAGTGCTGGCGAGTTGATGGCGTTTAATGGATTAACTGCTGAAGCGTTGACGAAACGTGCGATCGCTTTAGTGCATTAAAGTTAGAATAGTTTCTCCTTTTATCGTAAATATACGTATATAAATGCTGAAAAACTGGGTTCAATGCGTATATTTGCGTTTTTTATTTAAAAAAATTTAGCAAACAGGAGAAATAGGGGTAAATTTACTGAAATTTGTTGACAATAACAGGTTTACCAGTTCAAAAGTTAGTTTACGAGTCGCAAAAGCTAGTTTACAAGTCGCAAAAGCTAGTTTACGAGTTCAAAAATTAGTTTACGAGTCGCAAAAGCTAGTTTACGAGTCGCAAAAGCTAGTTTACGAGTCATAAAAGTTAGTTTACGAGTCGCAAAAGTTAGTTTACGAGTTCAAAAGTTGATTTACAAGCCAGGACAAAGCGCGATACTTTTATGGAAATATGGGATTAGTGGATTAACTGTGGAGGCTTGACGAAAGGTGCGATCGCCTGCTGCCACTGCTTAGAATGCAATGATGTGTTTGCCTTAGCGTTCACACTCGTGCCATGATCCAATGGCGTCAAGCGTCCACTTTTTAGCGATCGCAATCGGGCAGTGGTAAAATTGGCGTTGAGGTCAAATACCGTGTAAAGGAAACTATTTCGCGAAAATTTTGATACACCTTACTTACCTTGCCTCCCCTGCTCCCCTGCTCAACTTGTTGTTACGTTATCTTTGTGAACTTATACCATCTGCTCAACTATTTAGAAGCAAGGAAATTACAAAGGGTTAGCAAAGGGAAAACTGATAAAAGAAGTAATACTGTTTACAGGTTATCGATCAGATACAATCATAAAAATTGCTCGTCGTTACAATCAAAACGGTTCGTCTACCAATTTGTATGAATAAACAGATACATCATAATATATCATTACAAAAGCAACTTAATTCCTTAGTGATAAAACGGATTTTTATCATTGCTTTGTTCTTCATTACTTTCACTTTGGGAGTTGTAGGACTAAACGCTAATGTAAAGGCAGAAAATAAGTTTAGTTGCACAAACGCAATTTTGAAAGACTTGTATGGAGTACAAATTGTCGGTTTTCGATTGACTGCAAAAGGGAACTATATCCCTTTTGGTGCAACAAATGTGCGTAACTTCGACGGCAAGGGGAATTACAGTGGAACAGGTATTACCAATATTAGCGGTGCTTTCTCCAAAATTAATATCTCAGGTACTTACACTGTCAATCCGAATTGTACTGTTGAGTTAAGCAGCTCGACTACTTCAACTAATGGAATAGTTCGAGACGCAGTTCAATTTGGCACTATTGTTGGCAGGGGTAGAGAAATTATCACATTACAAACATCTCCTGACGACAATGTTCAAACTGGTATTTTCAAGAAAGTTGTCAAAGCACAAAAGGATAAGTTTAGTTGTACAAACGCAGCTTTGAAAGGTTTGTATGGAGTACAAGGCTCTGGCTTTCGATTGCCTACAGAAGGTAGTTATGTCCCTTTTGGTGCAACAAATGTGCGTAACTTCGACGGCAAGGGCAATTACAGTGGAAAAGGTATTACCAATGTTAGCGGCACTTTCACCAAAACTAATATCTCAGGTACTTACACAGTCAACCCAGATTGTACTATTGAGTTAAACGACGCGACTACTTCAACTGAGGGAGTAGTTCGCAACTTTTCTCAGTCTGGCACTATTGTTAACAGTGGTAGAGAAATTCTCACATTACAAACATCTCCTGACGACAATGTTCAAACTGGTATTTTCAAGAAAGTTTGGTAAAGTCATGATTAATTTTACAGAGATACAGAATTGCGAGGGTGAAGATTAAAAAATTTTGTAGCTCTTTCTAGTTCTATCTCTAATTAACCTTTATCGCTTTAAGCAGTGGTAGAGGTTTTTTAGTGATGGTTGTGGGGTTTGAGCAATCAAAAACCTCAGTTTACCACCACCAAAGAATAATTTGATTAACCATTTAAGGTGAAACTATTTATTTTCCAAGATGATAGTTATGTCATCTATTTCGGGAGTATAAATAATTCTCTTTACTAGCCATGTTTTGTTTTTTAATTGTACTTCTTCACCTATTCTTGGAATAAATTGTAAGTTATAATACTTACCTAAAAATTCTTCTGCATTGCCTTTCCAAAAAATTGTTCTTGTCAGTTCACCAGTTTTGTTACTCATTTTTCTTCCTCCTCAAATTATTTATTTCTTGCAGTTTGTTCTTACTAGGAAAAACTGTTTAAGCAGTTTCACTTAGTAGTCGCAGAATAAATTGGAGTGGAATTTCTATCCAATCAAAGTGATTATTTAGTTCACAACCTAGTGCATCAATCGCTTGCTCTAGAAGATAGGCAAAAAGCAGCACATCTAATTCTTCTGTTGTCTTTGGCAGGAAAGATTCTTGATTAGCAGTTTCTAAATAAGAATTGAGAAAGCTAGTACTAACCCAGGTATACCAAAACTGTCCCCATTGTTCTATAAGGGGTAAATTTTCAGGCAGGATCATCCCAGATTCTTTTTGATAGCGGAGAGCTTCGTTAACTGCATAGTTGAAAGATAGCAACATTCCTGCTACATCTTGTAGAGGCGATCGCTTTATGCGTCGTTCGCTTAAACTACGATCTGCTTTGCCTTCAAAATCAGGAATAATAAAGTCTTTTCCTGTGTAAAATACTTGCGATAAATCGTAGTTTCCATGATGACGAGTACGCAATGCAGTAATTTTTTGCCCGACAACTAACTGAAAGCGTTCTAATATTTTCTCTTGGCTATTAAGAACTTCTAATGCTAATGGTTGAGTGTCGTTTGGCAAGTATTTTAGTCGTTCTTTTAACAACCGAAATACTTGTCCAGTTAAGTTACGTGCACTTTGATATATTGAACGTTGATAAAGTGATGAAAAAGATTCTGGAGCAAAGTCTGAGCTATCTATATTTGTAGCCAGCGCTATATGGAATTCAGCTGTGGATTTACCCAACATCTCAACACTTTGCAGGTAAGAAGTGATAGTTGCAATTGCCAATTCTGGAATCTCAATTCTCTGTAAATCCAACAATGAACCTGATGGCAGAGGCACTTCGGTAATAGTGGCGTGTTCTGTGGTCACTAAATCAAAGTACTTTTGCAAACTATCAAGGGTGTAGTCCCAGCCACTGCGAATATCTAAAATAAACTCTTGTAATATGCCTATAGTCGTGGGTAGGGCAGTTTTGTTGCCTGTTTTATTTGCACGGCGGTACTCTAAAGCACCAGCTAAGAAAAGTGAGTGTTGCAAGCGTTTTTTCTGGTATAGGAAACGTCGAATTTCTAAATCTGGGTGCAAACCCTCCTCGACTTTGCGGAAGAGTTTCAACAACAAGCGATCGCCATAAACTATACAAGTATTAGTTTGTTCTTCTTTATTTAGGACAGTCGGCTCATGATTGGTTAACTGTTGGCGCAATTCAGAGAATGAATCAGTAGTAGTGCCAAATAGTTCTCCGGTTATCCCTTTATAAGAGTGATGATTAGCAATTGCATCATCTAGCAGTGAAGTGAGAAAGTTCTTGTCTGCTAAAGCATCAAATAAAA
The DNA here is from genome assembly GCF_036917535.1 of Nostoc sp. Lineage (GTDB taxonomy): Bacteria > Cyanobacteriota > Cyanobacteriia > Cyanobacteriales > Nostocaceae > Nostoc. Next base: position 306,572 of record NZ_JBALDA010000082.1, on the reverse strand, counting down.
TTCCAACTTCTTGAGTATTGGGTGGAGGAGTGTCTATTTTGCCTTGCACCTCAAGCCGTGCAATCACAGCTTGCGGCATTTCTGCCAAAAGATGTGTTGCTTGCTCACCTTCTGCATAGGCGAGAAATAACAGATAAGTTTCGTGGTTTCCTTGGGTATAGTCTACCTGCAACCAAACGATTTGAGCTATCTGCTGATTATAGGGTAAAGAAATCGCTTCAATAATTTGTACTGATTGTACAGTCTGAGTTTTACCGCCAAACCAGCTACAGGTATAGAGATAATCCCGTAGTGTTGATTCTAGAACGCTTTTTGACTCTCGTTGCGAAATTACATTCTGCCATGAACCATTTACCAACAGAGTTACTAAATCTGCTTGGGGTTTAGGGGGTTGAGTTGAGCTAGGTTTACGTTGTAAGGTGAACCAATAAAACCCGTAAGGACTTAAACTGAGGAAATATGGCGATTCTGTAATCGCTGGGAACTCAGTGGAACCAAAAATTTCTACTGGTAGTAGCCCATTGAAGGTTGATAAATCTAAGGATACCGTTTGTACATAACGAGATAAATTTGCTACTACCAAGACATCTTCTTCAGAGGTAATCCGGCTGAAGGCAAAAACTTTGCGATTATTAGACTGTACCAATTCAAAACGCCCTTCACCCAATGCCGCAAACCGTTTGCGAGTAGCGAGTAAACGTTTCATCCAATACCAAAGAGAATTGCTATTAGTCCGTTGTGCCTCGACGTTGAGTGCTTCGTAGTGATATTCTGAGTCAACGATGACGGGTAGATACAAGCGTTGTGGGTTGGCGCGACTAAAACCGGCGTTGCGGTCAGAACTCCACTGCATAGGTGTGCGAACACCATTGCGATCGCCTAGATAAACGTTATCTCCCATGCCAATTTCATCACCGTAGTAAAGTACGGGGGTTCCTGGTAGAGATAACAGTAAACTATTGAGTAACTCAATTTGGCGGCGGTCATTACCCAAAAGCGGCGCTAATCTGCGGCGGATGCCTAAATTTACCCGCATCATCGGGTCTTGTGCATAGGCCCCATACATAAAATCGCGGTCTTCATCTGTTACCATTTCTAGAGTCAGTTCGTCATGGTTGCGGAGGAACAATGCCCACTGACAGTTATCAGGAATGGATGGAGTTTGTTGGAGAATATCTACAATTGGGAAATTATCTTCCATCCGCACTGCCATAAACAAACGCGGCATTAGGGGAAAATGAAAGTTCATGTGACACTCATCCCCTGCACCGTAATATTGCGCTGCATCTTCAGGCCATTGGTTCGCCTCAGCTAGTAACATCCGGTTAGGAAATTTCGCGTCGATGTGCGATCGCAACTCTTTCAAAAACGCATGGGTTTCGGGTAAGTTTTCACAATTCGTTCCTTGCCGTTCGTAGAGATAAGGTACAGCATCCATGCGTAATCCATCTACACCCATCTCCAACCAAAAATCTAGAACATCAAATACTGCCTCGCGCACCAAGGGATTGTCATAATTCAAATCCGGCTGATGGGAATAGAAACGATGCCAGCAATAAGCTTGGGCAACTGAATCCCAAGTCCAGTTAGATGTCTCAAAATCTTGGAAGATAATTCGCGCTTCTCGGTATTTCTCAGGAGTATCACTCCAAACATAAAAATCTCGCTCCTGACTTCCTTTTGGGGCGCGACGTGCTCTTTGAAACCAAGGATGTTGGTCAGAGGTATGGTTAATAATTAACTCAATAATTACACGAATACCGCGCTGATGAGCAGCGCTCAAAAACGCTTTAAAGTCTTCTAACGTACCATAGATAGGATTGACACTAGTGTAATCGGCAATATCGTAACCATCATCCCTGAGTGGTGAAGGAAAAAAAGGTAACAACCAAATGGCAGTAATACCTAAATCTTGTAAATAGTCTAGTTTTTCTGTCAGCCCTGGAAAATCACCAATACCATCACCATTACTGTCAGCAAATGTGCGAACACCTAGTTCGTAGATAATTGCATTTTTGAACCATAATGAGTCATCTTTCAAGCTGGAGTTCGGCATTCTTTTAAAAAGATATGCGATCGCATATCTAATAGAACTATATTTTTACTTGATACAATCGCTGAGATTATCAGCTTATTTATCTTACACGAGTAATGTTTAAACTTTCGTACTTAAGTAATGAAACTACCAAACGAGCTATATTTAGTCATAAGTAATCATACCAACTGCGTATATACATACAGCAGTTTTCATTTGCATGAAGTGCAAAGTTACAGGTTTTGAGGCAGGAGGCAGAAGCTTTTTATATCTGATGTTCCCGTACTACATTTTGAACTTTATTTAAAAAGCAACCTGCTGTATAATTTTTATTTTCGGGTGCGAAAATGTAACAAAACTTATTGTATAATATAGCAATCCTAAATGAGATTGTGAAAATTTTTGTTATGGTCGTCCTAAGTAAATTGCTAATGACAGCGAACTCCAAAAATATTTCACAAATGATTTAGGACTGCTATATGCGACGATAGGATTAATTTATCACCTGCGATCGCACAATTTCTCTTCTACCAATGGGACATATTTGTATGCTGTGGAGTGAAACAATTGCCACAGTTTCCCCATCGAGTGTGACAAATTCAACCTCATATCCTTTGCCACCCTGATGTACCAAAACAACTGTACCTATATCACCCTACTCTAAACTGTATTCTAGAAGATTAGTTGTTAGAAGAACTCTGTCAAGTTCTTGAATCATCATCGCTGTTAATCTTATAGCTTCAGCCAACTATAATGTACTTAAGATTTTACACAAGGATGGAACCATGACTAACACTCAAAAGATGGTTCGCTTAAACTTAGATTTGTCACCTGAACTAAATCAGATATTAGACGAATTAGCAAATAAAATAGGCACAAGTAAAAGTGATGTTTTGCGTCAGGCTATAACCTTGATGCAAATTATGATTATAGCTAAAGAGGAAACCAAAAAATTAGGAGTTCCAGAAGTAAATCAATTGATATTAAATGAAATCATTCTCTCATCTGAACAGCAGCCAAAACCGCATCCATTAAAAGCTTTTTTAGAAACCTTTGGAACCTGGGAAGACACACGCACCGCAGAAGAAATTATTGATGAAATATATTCAAGTCGTACTGTAAGCGATGTCTGACGACAAGCCACTTTGCGTCTACACAATCATAGCTTATGAACTATTTACTCGACACTGATACGTGTATTTATTGGCTTAACGGTCGCCAGCCAATCAGAGATAAATTATTAGCAGTGGGATGGGATGAAGTATGCATTTGTGTTATCACTGTTGCTGAATTGTATTATGGTGCATACAATTCTAATCGAGTTTTATAAAATTTAGATAGTGCAAAAGACTTTATTCAAAACTTACCCGTTGTACCTTTAACCGATCCTGCTCTAAGAAAGTATGGTGAATTAAAAACAGAACTCCGTAGAATAGGACAAACTATTGCTGAATTTGATTTATTAATTGCTAGTGTTGCAGTTGCAGAAAATTACACTTTAGTAACAAACAATACTCGTTACTACAGCCGCATTTCTAATTTACAATTGGAAAACTGGATTTCATCTTAAAAATATTATGTCAAATATAAATGACTACACAATTAACAATTCAAAATTCAAAATTCAAAATTAAAGACATTTTGATTCGGGGATTTAAACCCCGACTCAAAATATGCTACGTGTATGGTTGGGGTCTTAAACCCTTGAATGTACGATAAAAATTAACGTATTCAAAGAAATTTAGATTTATCATCGGATTTGAGCATTATATTTATTCTAGACCTGAACTATACAAGATTAATTTATTATGAAATTTCAAGTAATTTTTACTTTTGATTCAGAATATGAAGGCTATGTTGCTGAGGTTCCTCAACTTCCAGATTGCGTGAGTCAAGGAAAAACACTAGATGAGGCAATTGAAAATATTAAAGATGCCATTACTGGATATCTCCACATCCAAGCTAAACATGGCAAACCTTATATTGTTAAGGAATCGCAAGTATTTATCGGGGAAGTTGTAGTATAAATGGGACGTTTATCAAATATATCTGGTAAGGAAGCTGTCAGGATTTTTGAAAAGTTTGGTTATGTATTAGATCGCCAAACGGGAAATGATACTTTGGTGTGAATCAAAACCAACTTGATCAATTCCTAATCATCGGGAATTAGCTCCTGGGTTACTTAGAAGTTTGATTCAACAGGCAGGAGTTACAGTTGATGAATTCCTCGAACACAAATGAACTCAGAGAAAAGCACTGACATTATCTACATTGGCAATAATAAATGCTGACTGCTGAGAAAGTTAAAACCTAAGTTTCTCTACTTCCTCGGTGATGCGATCTAAGTATTTTACACTTTTGACTTAACTGCTTGCTGTGATGCTTGTAAAGTCTGAGGCAAACTCCAGTCGGGACGCAAGCTAGCGGCGTTGCGTAAATAAATATGATGAATTGAGGCAGAGGTTGGCAGATAAGCGTGAATTAAGAAGCGAATGCAGCGCTGTAAGCTGCCTTCGACGTGCATTTGCTGCACATCCAACATAGCCACATTATTCCAACCAGGACGCGCTCTTGCGATCGCTGCTGGAAAAACAGCATCCAAATCGCGTGTCACTGAGAAAGTCACACTAATCATGTCCGTTGGCTGGAATTGATTCCGGTTTTCCAGCTCGTCTAGTAGTTCTGTAACCACCTCTCGGATTGTCTCAACAGTATTTTCTGAAGCGGTTGTTGCTCCGCGAATAGCTCGCATTTGCCAGTCCACGCCAAAATCCTCCTTAATTAGTCATTGGTCATTGGTCATTGTTCATTGGTCATTGGTCATTGTTCATTGGTCATTGTTCATTGGTCATTGGTCATTGGTCATTTGATTGTGAACAAAGGACAAAAGACTAATGACTAATGACAAACAAAAAACCATTTATGGTCGATATAACCACAGAGGTAAACCACTAGTAGACATTTCAAATTCGAGCCAATCAATACCAGCCCCAATTCCTGATGAAAATTGACGACTCCCTGGTACGAAGCGGCTCAAAAAAGGTTTACGCTCTTCTAGGGTATAGCAGAGAGTTTTTTCTGGATCGAGACCAACTAGTTCTGCTGTCCAGCGACGGGCATCTTCTTCTGTGCCCAGGCGGTCTACAACACCCAAAGCTAGGGCTTGCTGTCCAGTAAAAATCCGCCCATCGGCGAAACTTTTCACAGCTTCTACCGTTAAAGAACGACCCTCTGCTACCGTTTGGACAAATTGCTGATAACTTGTGTCAATCAACTCTTGGAGAATATTTTCTTCTGGTTGAGTCAGTTCCCGATCAAAAGCCAAAATGTCTTTGTAAGGGCCAGACTTAATTACCTGGAAGGAAACACCAATTTTTTCTAGCAAGCGTTCCAAGTTATTTCCACGCAGAATCACACCAATGCTACCCGTAATCGTACCTGGGTTGGCGACGATGTGTTCGGCTCCCATGCCGATGTAAACTCCTCCAGAAGCCGAAATATTGCCAAAGCTAGCGACAACTTTGATTTTTTCGCGCAAACGCTTCAGGGCACTGTAGATTTCTTGAGAATCTCCGACTGTACCGCCAGGGCTATCGATACGTAGCAATAATGCCGGAAACTTTTTTTCTTCTACAGTTTTCAGCGCTTCTAGGACGCGTTTGCGAGTAGCACTAGCGATCGCACCAGTAATTTCAATCCGCGCAATTTGTTTTCTAAACTTGGGCTTAAACGGCCAAACCATGAGCTGTCAACATACCTCGTAATAAATTCAATATAAGATGCCCAACGGTCAGACGACCTGCTTTCCTCTGTTAAGAAACATGAGCAGGCATTGTGCTTGTCAGGATTTTAAGGAAATTTTTATATTTTTCAGTGAGTTTTATTTAATATTCTCAATTAATGCTAATCAAATCCTTAAAGATTGCAGCTAGCACAAAATGCCAAACTCTAGTTTAGCGTTAACGTGATGATTTAGAAAGGCTATTTTAGCTATTTTGCCAAATTCAAAGTGCTCAATGCCTTGTTATTCTAGCTTTTTAAATGCTTTAAGACTGTTTTACTACGGTCGCGCACGTTTACTAGTTGTTAGTAATTAATAACTAATAACTCATGAATATATAAATATTTAATCAATCACTTCGACACTTAATTTAATTAATAAAAATCCATTCAGCAACACTAATCTCTATTTAGGTTAAGACCTGTAGTACTTTCACTCTAGAAATATCACTTTTTCCTGTCTTCTACAGCCCAACAATCTCCTGACGAAGCTATTTTTACTACTTAAGAATCTATACGTAAAATTTGATACCGATAATAGACAAACATATCAAACAGTGCCCCAACGAAACTACAGGTCAAGCTAATTACAAATAATCCGCGTAGGGGAGTTCCACTGCCGAAGGTGGCGAGAAAATGCATAATCTCAGTTGCGATCGCTTCAGTTAACTCTTGTAAGCCAGGGAAGTGACCAATGAGGGATAAAAAGAGGAATCCGCCGCCAACAAAAAAGAGGGGAACGAAAAAACTAAAAATGATTGTGAGTACTAGGGAGCGGAGAAAGTTAGTAAAAATAGTCATTTAAGACAAACTCCGTGAGTAGAGATGACAAAAGCAAGATAGCGGTTTGTCATTTTCTACAATACGAGCGATCGCTCTAAAGCAGACAATCTGTCAAAAATCTTAAGTTTTCATTAAAATAAAAGGCTAGCAGTTACAGCCCATGCTGGGGATACAAAAAGTGACTGAAAACTACAAAAACCTTGCAGGATGGAGGTTATAGCCAAGGGTACTACTTAGAGATTGCTTTGCAGCACATTTAATCAGAGCTTTATTTTCTGAGAGCATTTTTAATCTAAGTTAATATTCAGCCTTCTTGGGGGAATGGAGAGATGAGGGCAGAGGAGCAGGGGGGCAAGGGGGCAGGGGGGACAAGGAGGACAAGGGGGACAAGGGGTAATTATTAAACAAGTCTCTCCCTGATCTCCCCCCTCTTCCTTGTCTACCTTGTCTCTTCTCAATGCCCAATGCCCAATGCCCCATTCCCCATTCCCCATGACTTCCGCTATTCTTAAGGCAGTTACGAGTTAGCTACAGAACATTGAACCAGACTACATCCAAATCCAGTTTAGAGGAATGGAGTCAGCGGCTGCTGGCAGCGATTTTTCTGGGTGGACAAGTAATAGTTCACCTATTGAAAGGCAAAATCCATCGGCGCAACACTTTAGAACAAATGGCAGCAGTTGGACCAGATTCCCTATTTATTGCTCTATTTACTGCTATTTTTGTTGGCGCGGTGTTTACCATTCAAGTGGCGCGGGAATTTATCAACTTTGGCGCCGGAAACGTTATCGGCGGAGTGCTTTCTGTAGCTTTGACACGAGAACTCTCTCCCGTGTTGACAGCAGTGGTTTTGGCAGGACGAGTTGGTTCTGCCTTTGCAGCAGAAATCGGTACTATGCGAGTTTCAGAACAAATTGATGCCATGTTGATGTTGAGAACAGATCCAATCGATTACCTAGTTATCCCCCGCGTTCTTGCTTGCTGTTTAATGCTACCAATTTTAACCCTTCTGTCTTTGGTGACAGGGATGTTCGGAGGATTCATCATTGCGACAAATATCTATAACCTGTCTGATACGGTATTTCTAGACTCAGCCCGTAACTTTCTTGGTCTCTGGGATATTTTTAGCGCCATGATTAAAGCCTGTTGTTTTGGCATTTTAATCGCTGTAGTTGGTTGCAGTTGGGGGTTGACGACAACAGGAGGTGCCAAAGGTGTAGGACAGTCAACTACAACTGCTGTTGTGACTGCCTTGCTGATTATATTTGTTAGCAACTTCTTTCTTTCTTGGTTAATGTTTCAGGGGACTGGCAGTGCATTCACAGGTCTATAAAACTGATGAGTTAGGAATGAGGAATTTTAACTTATAACTCCTGACTCCTAAAATAGGAAAGATGCCTACTAAACAAAGCAGGATTTAAGACTGTGACCAGTTCATTTGTTTCTAACTCTACATCAACTGTGGAACTCAAGCCTAGTTACAATATACCCATAGTGTTGGTGATTGCCTCGATTCCACTACTGTTGGTACAACCTTGGGTAGGCTCCGTTTTGACGCTGTTTGGTTTGTTTCTGATGTTTCAGGCGTTAACGCTGCGTTTGCAATTTACCGCTACCGATTTAGATATTTACAGAGGCGAAAAATTAATTCGGCGCTTTCCCTACCAAGAATGGCAAAACTGGCGGATATTTTGGAACAGAGTCCCTATCTTGTTTTACTTTAAAGAAATTAAAAGTATTCACTCTTTGCCGATTTTATTTGACCCCAACACCTTGAAAACTTGCTTAGAACAACGTTGTCCGCGTATTTAGTGCTGAATTCTGAGTCATTTTTATATAGACTCAGAACTCAGCACTCATGCTCAGGATTTTTATGGCAGGTCAATTGTAATATTTCTGAAAGCTATTTATTCGCGTCATCGGAATTACACTATTGTTTATGAACCCAGAGGCATCTCAAACCCCAGAACCAATTGATGAGCGGTTGACAGAAAAACCAGAAGAGAACAATGTAGTTGAACATCCAGTCAATCCATCAGTTGAGTCAGTAGTAGACACAAAAGCCATTAGCTCATCAGAGGACTACACAACTTTTGAGCCACTCATTTCCAATGCAGAAGTGGTAGATTCTACAGTAGAGCTAACAGAAAATTCAGATGGCGAGTTTGTCGTGCAGTTAGAAGTGGAAAATGTCGCCCTGGGGTCTGAAATAGGATCGGGAAATAATTCTTTATATACAGAAGCAGAGCAGCGAGTGGCAGAGTTGCAGAGTACTGAAGTAGCTCTCAAGTTAGAAATAGCCAAGCTGCAAGCTTCTTACGAAAAGCTTCAGGTACAGGTGAGTGAAACTCAAACCTCACTGGGGCGACTCGTACAAGAGTCGCTAGTGCAGTTAGAACAACGCAAACAAACCCTGCAAATTTCTGTAGAACAATTAGAACGCCGTCAAGAACGTATCCGCAATGAAATGCGAACGACTTTTGCTGGTACATCCCAAGACTTAGCAATTCGGGTACAGGGTTTTAAAGACTATCTCACAGGTAGTTTACAAGATTTAGCTTCTGCCGCTGAACAGTTGCAACTAACGCCAAATGTGGTGGAACGAGAAAAACCATCTGTGAAAGAGGCTAAACCAACTGAACCCCAACCTGGAATACCTCAATTTGCCCAACAGCAGTTTCAAGATACTACAAAGCAAATTCGCCGCCTAATTGACCAATACCGCAATAAACCAGATTACTACGGCCCACCGTGGCAACTACGCCGTACTTTTGAACCAATCCACGCTGAACGAATCTCCAACTGGTTTTTTACCCAAGGAGGAAGGGGTGGTTTGCGGACAATGGGTAGCCGCTTACAAAATATTCTGATTGCCTCAGCTGCAATTTCGATATTACACAAGCTCTATGGCGATCGCGTCCGTACTTTAGTCTTAGCTAATACACCGGAACGATTAGGTGAATGGCGGCGTGGCTTGCAAGATTGTCTAGGAATCGGTCGCCCAGATTTCGGCCCAGACCGTGGTGTGGTATTATTTGAGGCATCTGACGCTCTGGCTCAAAAAGCAGACCGATTGACGAAAGCCAATCAACTGCCTTTAATTATTATTGACGATTCCGAAGAACAAATCAGTCTGTTACTGCTACAATTTCCCCTATGGTTAGCCTTTGCTCCTGACCCCAAAATAGTGAGAAACTATGATGATGACTTTTAAAGGAGTCATTAGTCATTAGTCATTGGTCAAGAGTAATCACCTCTTGACCAAAACAGACTCATGATACAAGCCTCTAAATTAATTTATGGACAAGAAAAAAGATTTATTTCGAGATGGCGAAGCACGAGAAATAATGTGTCCTTATTTCAAGCCCCATTATTTATTTATGGGGATAAGAATTTTGAATTTTGAATTCCCCGTTCGCGTAGCGTCTCGCAGAGAAGGGGTTGACTTTTTTGAATTTTGAATTTTGAATTTTGAATTGTATTATGGCTATTTGGTTAACTCTGTGCGGGGTAATTGTAGTTATAGCTTACCTGCTGGGTTCTTTTCCCACTGGCTACATTGCTGTCAAGCAGTTAAAAGGTATTGATATTCGGGAAGTTGGTTCAGGTTCCACTGGCGCAACTAATGTGCTAAGAACCTTGGGCAAAGGGCCAGGAGCATTGGTTTTAGTACTTGATTCCTTAAAGGGAGTATTAGCGATCGCTCTAGTTTATTGGTTGTTCAACTTTGAGCCAATTCAAAATTATATCCCTCCAACAGTAGATGCACAACTATGGCAGCCGTGGCTAGTAACAATATCTGGATTAGCTGCCATTCTGGGACATAGTAAATCAATTTTTTTGGGCTTTACTGGTGGTAAATCTGTTGCTATCAGCTTGGGGATTTTGTTGGCAATGAGTTGGCAGGTAGGTTTAGCAACAGTGGGTGTGTTTGCTGTCGTTATGGCGATATCGCGGATTGTTTCTTTAAGTTCAATTGCAGGTGCGATCGCAGTTTCCATTTTCATGGTACTTTTCCATCAACCATTACCCTATATTCTGTTTGGGATTGCCGGTGGCTTGTATGTGATTTTGCGCCATCGCACTAATATTGAACGACTGTTTGCGGGAACGGAGCCAAAAATTGGGCAACCTGTAGCGACAGAACCCGAACAAGCTGCATGATAGGGAAGTGGGGCCTAACTCAAAACTTTTTTGGGGAGAGCTTCTAAAGAATTACTGTATTGGTGTTTTAGGCTCACGAACGAACGCTGCTTTTAATTAAACGGTGGAAAAGGCGGCAAGGCCACAAAAAAGCTCCACAAATACTGACTGAGGCAATGGCGGCCACAACTCGCCAACTTGAACTAGACTCGGTGTCAGACTCTGAAGGATGAGCTTGTGTGTTTTTAGCTAGTTCTGGCATTGAATGAGATAGCTGACTGGCTGTACTCACCCCTTCAATCGCTGCTCCAATTAGATAAGCTACTAGGGCAATTACTAGCCAGTTATTCATAATATTCCACTGTTTGAACTTTGAGCGTATGCTTGGCAGCGAGCAATTATTTGATTTTTCAGACTAATGATTGCCGCCTTGTTCTAAAGATAATCGATTCTCAGCCGTGTCACGAATTAAAGGCAGTTTAGATTTTATATAAGTATTGAGAGTGCTATCTGCCTGGGCATCAAGCCCCTGCTTCGCTTGTAACTGCTGGAGAAGTAATTGTACTAAAGCAGCATCGTCAAACTGGAGCAAGGTGCTGACCTGGGTAGACTCAATTACAGCCCAAAGCTGTTGCATCATTTTGGTAGTGACCATGAGTCTGTAACCTCTTAAGCTTTTCTTTATATTTACACGATTTTGGAACTTGTGGTTAGTTTTTATCTGAAGATTTATAAAGATGTACACTAGGAACGTCTGAGTAAGGCAACACGATTAAGCTACTGGCTATGGCGTTTTTTCAATTGATTGAACTACAGTATTATCCATACTTTATCCTAACCCTGCTCTATCAAGAAAGAAACCTACCCAAAGACTTAAATACTCCGTAATCCTTTTTTCTAAAGAGGGAATTATAGCAAGGCTTTTGATCGGTCACAATGCAGACATACGTAGGCATCAACGCTTTTTATCAACAGGAAATTTCTGTGGCTATCGGGTAATTTTGCTAAAACTTTATTTATTGTAAAACTTTTGCACAAGCTCCTTCCTGACCAGAAGGATCGGGAAAAACTGCTAAAGTGTGATATTCAGGATCATCTGTTTTATATATAACTCGAAAAGTATACAGCTTGTTTTTACCTTGCGCTTCGGTAACAACTGTTAAAAGTGTATTGCTAGTGGGAGGAAGTCCAGGAATGTCCAGTTTTTGAATTCGTCTAAGTTGAATTACATTTGCTGCGGAGTTTTTACAATCTCCTGAACTACTATTAGATTCTTGACCAAACTGCATACATACTGGCCCATCAAAATCCATAGTTACCTGTGATGGGTCATTTAACCAAACTTTTTTAATTACTTCTCCAGCCGGAATAAAACTTAAGTTTGTTCCTTGTTGATACCAAACGTCAATCGTAGGTATTAGTCCCCCTAAACCCTGTGCTTGGCAGGAAAATACGGAACGCAGAACGGCGTTATTAGCTACAGCACGACCTACCAACAAGAACATAGCAACCGAGAAAATTAAGGAAGCTATAGGTTGGAAATAAGAACGTTCTGGATTATTTCCTGACAAGTTAATATTCTTTTTCATGGTTGCAAATATCTAAAATTGGTATAAATATTACCCCTTAAAACTGAGTTGGTTGATTAACGTAAATCTCAATATTTGTACCTGCTGGCAAAAACCAAACACCACTTTGTTGAGACATTTGGGCGATCGCCTGTTGATTGCGTTGGGCAATTTGAGGTACTACAGAGTTCATACCACCTTCCAAAACAGCAGCTCCAAGGTTGCGTCTGTTCTTAGTGACCAAAATAGGATATGCACTGGTGACGTTGTTACCGTTAGAAGTGCCATCGGGGTTGGTGGTAGGGTTAATTGTTGGATATTGGTATTCACTATCACTACGATTTACTAACTCTGCTGCTTTACCAATACCTCCCAAAACGAATAATCCTGCATCCATTGATGCTATGGAGGAACTTTGACCAGGATATTTATTTGCGATTAAAGGTTTGCCTTGAGTACCGCGAAGAATAATTGCATTGTTAGGTAAGCTTCGTTCTATAGGGTTGCCATTATTTTGCGAGATAACTTTGACTACGTTCATCTGCAAAAGACCTTGTTCAGAAAGCGAACCAATTTCAGTTAAGAATTCGGTGTTTGCAGGTAGAGCGGGAGTACCATCCCTACATGGTAATGCTTTGTTCAATCGAATCACAAATACGTTTTTAGCTTCATCTGTATCACCACCACCGCCTGACTTATTACTAGTTTCTCCAAATATTGCTGTTGCCAACACAGCTTTTGCACTACTCCCGACTGGTACTACGCATTGCTGTCCCTGCGGTTGGGCTTGACTGACTACAGAATTTTCCGGTTGTGTGGTTTGTGGAGTTTGCTCAGGATCAGGGTTTGGTGTCTCTTGCTGCGGCTGCTTGGTGTTTGCAGGTTCCAAAGTAGCTATATTACTAGTAGGTTGATTGCTAGGATTGACTTGACCGTAGCTACCTAACTTTGCTAACCTTGCCCACTCTGCAAATGGGTTTGGTGGGGATGGTGGAGTTATATTAACTATCGGTTGAGTATTTGGCTTCACAACTGGTGGCTGGGGCGATTGCGAAGGTTGAGAAGCAGGTACTCTAATGATGCGCTCAACTGTCAATGTCCGAGGTACGTAAGCTGTTGGTGGGGGTGTTGGGATCACTTTCTGTCTAACTGACGGTTGTTGTAAGGGTACTGTCGGTGCTGATTTGGCAATTCTGAGCTGTTGTTGGGCAGCTTTCACCATCTGTGCTTGTTCAGTCAGAGCTAATTTCGTTTTGAGAGTATCTATTTGGCCTTCCATCTGTTGAGATATGGATTCATCACTAGGCTGCTCTTGCACTGGTGGAGAAACAATATTTTTTGGCTTTTGATTGCTGCCACTCATCAACTGAGACAAAAACACACCACCCACTAAAACGATGGCTAAGGTAGCAGCTCCCACCAAGCCTAACTTGGCAAAGGGATTAGATGAGAGTGCTTGCTTGGTCTGAACTTCTTGTGGAAGAGATAGCGACTCTGGCGGCGTTGCAGAGTCTTCCGATCCTTGGATATCACTAGAAGAAGATTCTTCTTCAAAGCCGACCAACCTTGACATCCGCGATTCCCAATCAAAAGATTCTACATCTTGTTGGCGATCGTCGGTAGTTAAAGTAAATTCATTTTGGGGAGGCGTTTGGGCAGGAATTGAATATCGGGTCATGGTAGAGCCTAGTTTAGATTTCCAGAACAATTATTATCTTTAATTTCACATATATTATAAATTTCTAATCTGGCTTCTCCAAGGCGGTAAGCTGCAAACTGCGACGGTAGTGCTGCATTTGGTAGTGAAGTTACAGGTCGATCTATTGCTCTAACTAAAATTTGTTTATTAAAGGAAACTGATTTTCCTAATTTATCATAACTGTTAAAAGTTAATTGATTGGCAAGTATCTCTACTTTCCACTTTCCATTACTTATTTCTGTAGGTTGAGAAACTTTTTGGATTACTAAGACATTCTCTGCACCTCGATTAACATTTTCAAATTGGCTATCTGGATTTAAATTAGTAATTTCTGACTTAAGTTTTTCTTTAAAATCATCAGCTACTAGTTGGGAGGTAATTTCCCAGATTTGTGTTGGTGGCTGCTGTTGTGACCAGGTAAGCATTAAACTCATAGTTTCACCCACAAAGCGCCGAATAGTTTCTGGTTGCCGCTCTAAATTGGCTTGGGGGTCTACCGTTATAGCATGACCATCAACAAGTTGTACTAAACTTTGAGGTGTAAGTTGTCGACCTAACTGTTGTAACATAGACCAGTGAAATATTAGTAACAGTAAGGTAAATAGATGTAAACCAAACGTTCCTACTGCTAACAGGGGTAAAGGACTATTTTTTTTATTATTTTCTGGTTTGAGTAATTGCATTAATAATCAATAGTATAATGTTGAACTATTTTCACATCAGAAATCGATTATCTGATAAAACTATCAGATGTTTGTCCAGCTCTGCATTGTTTTGATTTATCTTGGTTCAGGTTGTTGTAATCATCTAGCAAACATAAATTACGAATTTCATAAATTTCTAGTCTATCAGCGCGGACACTATAAATTGCTTTTTGCAAGTCGGTACTATTGTCGGCTTGAGGATTAGCAAAATAATCTGCTGCACGTACAAGTAAATCTTTATTAAAAGGAGTTATAAGTTTTGCACCACCAACTCGATTTTTTTGAACTAAGTCGGCTACCATACCAACTTGCCACTTACCTGGTGCAATTTGTTTTGGCGGATAAATTCTCTTAATTACTAATTGTGATGTCATCGCTTGGTTGGGATTTTCCGAGAAAACTTCTGGCGGTGTCATTTCTGCAACTGTGCTTAAGAAACCTTTGCGAAAGTCTTCTGATAAGGCAAAACTAGCTACCCAAGTGCTAGTAGTAATTTTTTGGCTACCACCTTGAGGTGTGTTAATCAGTATTCCTAAATCGGATTTAGGGTTTGCGACTTCTTCAATAGTTTGTGGTGGTAAGGTTCCAGACCAACTAAACATTGATATCATCGTTTTGCTGATAAATTGGCGAATTGCTTCTGGTTCTCTTGCTAAATCATCAATATTAGCTACTGGTTTACCGTCGATTAATTGTACAAAGTTGGGAGGTTTTCTTAGACTGAGTTGGCGAATATTTAGCCCTTGTAATAAGAATAAAAATAAAACTAATATATGTAAACTAAAGGTTGCGATCGCAAAAAACGTCAAAACACTTCCCGTTCTTTGTCTTTTTTCTAGTAAACGCACCATTTCTTCACCTCTTCGTGCAAAAACTTCAGCTATTATATGTTTTGCATATACTTACTAGTTACAACACTTACAACAATTTTATATTTTCTATATCCTCTCCTTTACTAAAGAAGCCGTACTGTTGATTGCGCTGAAGACCGCAAAACCACCAGCAGCAGCCACAATTAAAGATAAAATTGGTGCTAAAATTCCCAGAAAAATTATGAACCACATTAAATCTGGATCTACATTAGCATTTTGACCTGGGCCATTGACAATCACTGCGGCAGTCAGCACAGCAATAATATTGAAGGAAATTTTGGCGATTCCAATAGATAAAAATCCAGTCAGCCATGCAAAAATTGGTTTACCAGCTACAGGTAGCAAAGATCCACCTACAGCTATTGGCCCTAAAACTGCTATTAACAACATAGTAGCTTCTATCAAATTTTGAAAGGCATATTGTAAGGAAACTAAAAAGTTTTTGATGCTTGTTTGGACTGTCGAACCTAACAGGGAATTAAAAGAAGTTTCTGATACAATGCCAGTGCCATATCTGATATTATCTACTTTAGTTTGTAGTCTATTTATCCAGTTTTTATTTCCATAAGTCTCTCTATATTTCTGCCAGAGAACGTTGACTTTTTCAGCAGCTTTAACAAAACATTGACTTTGTTGTTCGCCAGTTAACGATTGACAAGGACGTAGTAAAGAACCAGCTACTTCTTCAGCAACACTCATATTCAGTGCTTGCTGATATATATTATTTGCATCTGCTGAAACCACTACTTGCTGATTCACAGTGTTTAAAAAATTCCGCACTCCCAACGTCAGATTAGATAGTATACTTCCATTGCCTGAATTACTTAAGAGTACTACCACAATAAAAGGCCAAATTAAAGCTGATATGGGACGGGTGTATTCGTAGGATATTAAGTCTTTAAGGAATTGTATCATAAAAAACAACAAGGTTCCTACAGCAAAAAAAATACCCAGATTTGTCAGCGCTCCATACAAGTTATTACTGGTATTATTTTGTAATAAATCCAGCCATTGTTTGTCCCAACCTTCGGCAATACTTTGGGAAGTTGCGGCACCATTATCGAGAATCTGATCGATGCCTACTTGGGCAAAAATTAGTTTAATACAAAGTTGCATTTTGAATTAATGGGCTATTTTTTTAGATTTTGCCAGGTGCGTTAGGAAAATAACCCACCATACTAAACTTTTTTAGATTTCCTGTTGATTTTTCAGAAGTTAAAAGATTTTAAAGTTGTCTAAAATATTAGAGTTTTTTTATTAAAATCCTACTTCTTAACTTGTCTGCCAAACAAATCTAGTTGAGAAGTCGCTCGTAAAAGTCGTGCTGCTTCTGTAGATGTTTCTACTCTCCGAGCGCGATTCGCCTCTTCTGTCTGCTGAGAAATGTTTGCTAAATTTAAGTTAGAGTATTGCAAAGCCTGATTATTTTGTAAAGTCTGACCAAATGTTTCCGCTACAATTTTTATTTGCTCTTGTTGAATTTTCAGAATTTGCACTTGACTCAAACCTAGCAATTCTGCCAAACTTGAAACAGCTTTCGTTTCACCCGTTGCATTACTTGCACTAGCAAGGTTTTTAATTGTACCGATAAATGTATTATTGTTACCCTCTGTTTCCTGAGCCAATCCCTCAATATCTTCCAGAGATTTCTCTGTATTTTCTAACTTTACTTTTGTCCTAGTTTGTCCATTTTTACCGAGAACACCTACTGCTACTCCACGGGTAATTATACGATTAAGTTCATTACTAACTAAATTTCCCCGTACTGCTGCATTATTCTCAAAGCGACTTGATTTAGCATCTGAATTATAAGAGTAGTTAATTGAATCATCACGAATTTTTTGTCCCGCAGCAACGGGGTTAGGTATCTTCAAATCTCCCTTGGCACTCTCAATCGCAATTTGACTCTGGCCTTGTTCTAAAGGGTTTAAGGTATTCTTCAAATTATTATGTTGAAAGTAATCTTGCATATCTTGGGAATATGATTGAAAGTCAGTCCAAACCTGACCTAATCCACCTGTCTGAACTTGTGCGATCGCTGGTAGTATTGCCAGGGATAGCAAGGTAAAAGTAAAAATGGTAGTTTTTCGCATACATCTGTACCTGAAAAAGGTAAACTACATTATATAGTAAGGTAAAAATTTAGCTTTTGAACCGTGCTAATTTTGGATAAAAGAATTAGTTTTTCGGTTCAATCCCTGACGCTATTCTAAAATCTAAAATTCTTAAACTACAACCCAAAAAATGGGTGCAGTAAATCTAAAAAACGTTGGTAACTCGCTAATGCTACACTATCAAAAATCTAAAATATAAATTTTTTTATTTACTATTAATTATTTAGATAACTCGATTAACTACTACGTAGAGTAGCCACTAATTGACGCGCAAACGCAGAAATTGCTTCATATTTATCACTGTGAAGTTGCATCATTTGGCTACGTGCAGTTTGTTCATAAGGGTTATTAGCAACTGCTGCCAATTGTTCGTAACCTGGATAGTAACGACAGAATGTATAAATACCGTTATCATCTAATAACCATTGGCTATAAACACCTTCTTTGCGGGGAAAAAAGCTTTCTGAAGCATTACGAGAAATAACTTGGCGGGGATATTTCAAGATGTCTGCAAAACTATCCACTGCAACTGGCTGAATGCGTCCAATCAACCGTGTTGTTAAGTTTTGCAATATTTTCGATGCAGCTTTAGATTTAGCAATGGTGTCAGGATCTTGTCCTGATAAGATGACTCTGATCCCGGCTTTAGCGCCGTT
The DNA here is from genome assembly GCF_036917535.1 of Nostoc sp. GTDB lineage: Bacteria > Cyanobacteriota > Cyanobacteriia > Cyanobacteriales > Nostocaceae > Nostoc. The sequence continues at coordinate 288,218 of NZ_JBALDA010000082.1, read as the reverse complement.
AGCACAAATTCTACCAACTAAGTCGGAAATTTGCTCAAACTCAAATAGAATTGGTGCTTCGTCGATAAAGAATATGGAAGCTGGACTACTTAATGCGCGTCGGAGTGCAGCTGAATAAGCACTCAAGGATAGTACGGCTGCATCTTCACTATCTGATAGGTTTCTGAGAGCAAAAACTAAAAGTTGTGCATCGGTAGGAAAGCTGGATGGTGAAGAAATGGCTTGTCCCACGCGGCTAGAAAGCCAAAAGCGTAAGCGCAACTGAATTTGACTGAGAGCGTCTTCTACTCTGCCAGTTAAAGAACTTAGCTGCAAGTGTTCTGGTGAGCAGAAAAAGAGAAAATCTTTTAAAGTGGGGGTTTTCTGCCAAGCAAGAGTGCCAAATCCCCCCGCCATCGCCTGGCGATATCGCTCTTGGATGCCTTCATCTCTAAAGAAAGCTTCTAAAGCGAGGTTGAGCAGTGATCGCACGGTTTGCGATAAAATTTGACTTTCAGTGGACGATCCCAAAACCATTGTCATTAACGCTGATTCCAGGAAGGCAGTATAATCGTTAAAGCGATCGCGCTGTTGTTCTGCTTCTAGCGATCGTAAGTCTGGCTGCTCAAATAAGTTATTCGATTGTTTGGAAATATCAAAATAGGCTCCATTCCCCTCCATAAACTCTGTGTAGTCAGTGAAAGTAGATGTCCCATCAGGTTTGGGGAAATCTAACGCCACAACCGGAATCCCATGCGCCAAAGCCTGAGTTAAAATTCCTGATACTAACACTGATTTACCAGCACGAGTTGTCGCAAATAAAGCTAAATTTTTGTGTTGATTAAATAAATCTAAATGTATGGGTGTTCCGCCTTCTTCAGCAATCAACTCAAAACCTTGTCTATCACCTTTTTTACTTAAAACTAGCGGCATTAATCCCGGAACTTCACTTGTTAAATATAGCTGGCGACGGTTGAAAGGTGTTGCTAATAAACCTTCCCAAACTATCGGTAGAGTTTGCAGCCAAATTTTCCAGGCATATTCAATTTCCCTAACTACTCTGGCTGGACGTTGGAAACAGTTTTCAATATATCTTGTCGCTTCATCTAATTTTTCTAAAGTTGGACGATGTACTAAAATAGCAATACTCGTATAAATCGGGACTGCACCTTCAAATAACTGTTCTTGTGCTGCTACCGACTTCTTCAACTTTAATTGAGCGTTGACATCAATAGTTTTACTTTTCTCTTGAGCCAGAATCGTTGTCATGTTTGACTGCTTTAACACTCGTTGCAGAGTAGTTTTTACCAATGCTGGATTTGCAGCAGTCAACTCACAAAATATTTCTGTATCTACTACTGTTTCTCTGGCCAACAATTCCCATAAATAGCGCAGTTGAGCCGATTTATTAGTCCAACCGCCAGGTTTTTCCAGAAATGATAGTGTGCCAATGTAACGATTATTAACATTAACCCAGCGGCGATCGGCACAAGGTACACTAGATTCCATCAACAAAGTTGTGCCGTGAATATTGTCTATAAGCAATTTAGTACTAGCTAAATCAGAATTAACTTGTTCGTGCAGTCCTTGTTCATCTAAAGTCATTAACTGGGGAATATCTATTGGCTGCGTATCATTAAACCTTTTCCAGATTTCTCCCCAGAGTTCATTAGCAGTCAAAGGTTTGACATCCAATCCCATTTTGTTAGATAAGATTTGTTCCCAGCGGAGAAAACCTTGGTTGTAAGCGTTTGTAATCAGGGTTTCAATGCGTTGATTTTCTACTTCTAAAAGATCACCTTTAAATTTCAACCACCATGATTCAGCTTTGACTAAAAGCTTTTCTATCCAATCATCTGCGTGTTGCGAATTAGATTCAATGGTGTAAGTTACATAAATCCGCAAAAATTTCGGTTTACGAATCCCAGAAATAGTCAGTTCTTTAATTCTGGCTCTCTCCGCCATCAACAAATATTTAATGTCTCGCGATGATGCATTCCTTATTAGTGATGCTAACTCTTTTTGGCGCTCTTTATCTGAACTAAAAGAACCCAAGTGTAGTGTCATCCTTTCACCGCTAGGAATGTCTTTTAATCCAGCTTCAATATTATTAAAAAGTGTATCAATTTGTTCAGGTCTTAAGGTGGTATGAATTCCCTTACAGTCAAAACCAAAAACAAAGCAGAATCGATCTTTTTGAGTACCTTTTGTCAACAGGTAAGCGCCAATATCACGTCCATTCATTGCAACACGCAGCATTGTCGCCAAGTGCAAGGCATCTTCAAATGGCGTTAATCTACTTTCATTTCCGGCGATGCCGACGCTTTGTTTTCCGATTTTTTGCTTCATGGTTAACTTCCAATAAGCTTTGATAACGAGCAAAGCCTCTTGTCCAAGTGGGAACGCCGATAAATTTACTTAAAAAACTCCAACTCCTACCACCAGTTAAGATCCACCAAGTTCCGATTCCCCAACCAGTCATTAGTACTGTCCACAACCATTTTTGAAATTCTTCTTGGAAAAGACCCCCAAAAATTCCATTGATAATAAAATAGGAGGCTAAGGCTATTACCGTCCAAGGAAGAATTTGATCGGCAGGGATTGGTCCTAGTGAAGGTTGGCTTCCTAGAACCTGATTGACTGGACGAAAATCTTGTTCCCGCTCTTGAGACATTTGAAATATCTGAATTATTTATTAGGGCTAGGGCCAATTACAAAGCCTGTAAGTATATCAGCAACGGTAACAGCAACAACCACTAATAGGGGAGTTCTAGCGATGCTTTGCCAATCTTCATCTTTACGCACTGCGTTAATCACACCAACTAAGGAAATTGCAATATAGAGTAAGTAAATTGCTCGCAACACATTAAATATCAAACTTATTGCTGTGTTGCTATCACCACCGTTGGTTGCTGAACCACGGAAGCTGTTTTTGAAAAAGTCTTCAGCTTTCCCAAAAAATTGAGCTTGTACAGGGGCTGCAAACCAGTCTAACCAATATAAACTCAGAATGATCGCTGCTGCTAAGATTTGTAATAATATTAGCGTTCGCCTTGGTAAATTCACTTGCTGCCCAATTTGCTGGATGATGACTGCAATTAAACTACCAGCAAGTAAACAAAACAGCAGGATAGGACTTTTGAGGCTGATAACGCTAACAAATACAGCACAAGCAATCAAAAAAGGTACAGATTCAAGCAGGATACTCAGACAGGATTTAAATGCCCGTCTTAACTTGTGAGATTCTTTCGCCGCACTACCAGTTAAAGCTTTGAAAAAGTTTCTCTCGTGAGAACTTTGTCTAAACATTTGCTAATTTTCCTATGGTGTACTATAATTATTACATGTATTGATTTTTACAAATATTACATTTCAACGTGCTTTTAACATCATTCATTATTGATCAAATTATAAACCTGTAGTAAAGTTATATATTCTACATCAGTATTCTAAAGCTAAGTTAACATGATATTAAGATTTATCTAAAAATAAATTTCTCTGATAAAAATAAATTTCTCTGATTTGAAAAGCTGGATTGCAAATATCGAGATTGAACTGGTAGATTCCTCTCGACTTTGAGAATTTACTCAATCTTCTCATACAGATAGCCTCGATAAAGCAACTTCAAAGCCTTGACTTTCCCTACTTCATAGGTATCTGAGCAAACGGCTATAAATATTTTAGACTTGTATGTACACCGTAGACTTGCTCTGAGTGCAGATCAAAGGTATTTTGGCTCTTTAGGGTTCTTCGGAGTGAATACGAGATGAAACAGTATTGAGTCACCGAAATTTAAATACTTGTCTTTGAAAAGTTTAGATCGATTATAGAAAAATGGTAAACGTTCAAATGTACGTTTTACCATTTTCTACACGCCGATTAGATTTGGAACTAGATTACAAACTTAAACACAGTTCCTAGATTAGAAGTACCGCCAAAAGAGGCAGTACCATACAAGGCACCATCAGAGAGCTGAATTAGTGTGGACTCTGGCGTTGCTCCATTAGTACCATTAAAACTAATTAAGCCGGTGATGGTAGCCCCAGTCAGCTGATAAATAACTCCTTTGTTATTTGCCCCACCAGCAGATGCTGTGCCATAAAAGTTACCATTGCTTGCTTTTATGAGTGCAGCCGTTGGGTTGGCTCCATTGGTGCCATTAAAACTGGCAACTAAAACGGGTGTACCGCCACCGATTGGAACCTTGAATATAGCTCCTTTATTGCTGGCTCCACCCAGTTTAGCGGTGCCGTAAAGGAATCCGCTGGATTCAATTAATCCAGACTGTGGATTTGCTCCATTGGCGCCACTAAAGCTATATGAAGTCAGTATTCCTGCGGGAGTTAACTTGTAGACAACTCCTTTAGCACTTGCTCCACCGCCAGAAGTACTGCCGTAGTAGTTTCCATCGGTAGCCAGTTGCAATCTTGCTAATGGAGTTGCTCCATCAGTACCGCTGAAGCTTCTGATGGTGGTGAGTGCCCCGGTGGTGGGCGAAACCTTGAATATAGTTCCTTTATTATTGGCCCCACCTGTAGAGCTTGTCCCCCACAAATTGCCATCAGTACCTGTAATCAGTCGACCTGCTGGGTTAGCCCCATTAGTGCCTGTGAAATTTGCAAGAGTTGTCAGGGTTGTAAAAGCTGTTTTCGCCAACTTAAACACACTGCCGAGGTCACTTGTACCACCTGTAAAGGTTGCCCCATATAAACTGCCATCGGCTGCTTGAAATAATCTAGCAACTGGATTAGTCCCTTTATTGATTCCAGAGGTTCCGGTGAAATTTATCAGTGTGGTCAGAGTATTGAAAGCAGTAGGAGTTAACTTGAATGCAGTTCCTTTGCCAGAAGTGCCACCAGCAGAAGTAGTTCCATAAAGATTGCCATCAGTACCGTTACCCTTAAATACACCAGCTCTTGGTGTAGCTCCGTTGGTGCCATTGAAACTTACAACAGTAGTCAATGTTGCAGCAAAGGCTTGTTGAAAGGGTAGTACTAATGAAGAAGCCAAAACAGTTAAAGAAGTAAAAATCAATACCTTATTTTTACTCTGGCGTTGTTTGTACAGATTAATCTTGTTCATTTGAATACCTCAAAAAAAGTTAGTGGAGACGGAATTGTAGCTAGTTCTAACGGATTTTGTGATAGCTGGTACTCATGACTAAATACCAATTTGAAAAATGATCGCTACAAATGTAGATTAGGAAGCCACGTCTGTAGAAGGGTTTTCCAGCTTTTCTGCATTTAAAAGCTACGCCTAGCCTCTCCCTTTTACCCAAAGGGAGAAGCAAGTGGCGTTTGAAAGAGAAAACCCAAGATCCCAATATCTTGTATATGTTGGGTTTTACTCCGTCATCTACAAGATATTGCTACGTCTCAATCTACGTATTGAGCGCAGTTTTATCTAAAACTGGTATAATTTTTAAGTTTAGGCATGAGTAATAAAATGCCTTAAATGTTGGTATAGCCCTATTTGAAAAGGACTCAGAAAACCTGTTTTACCTACATCACAAAAACCGTACTAGCACTGAGTCAATAACGTGAATGGCACGATTAATGATTTCGTTTGGTAGCATAAACCATTATTTATTTTTTTGATGTCGTGAAAAACACAAAAAACAGGGAAAAATCCACGATTTTGGCAGAATATAGTCACAAAGTCTGGAGTTCAAATAGCCCAGATGGTGTGCTTTTTGTCAAGTAACTGTAAACTCAATTAAATACTGATTAAAACCTCTAAAAAATCTTAATAAGAAAAACTACGTACTTAAATGAAAGATTTTATTTTATCTAGATAAAGAATAAAATGTTATAAAAACTACTTTTAAAACACCTTTAAATTCCCAAAATATATTTAAGTTTCTTAATCATTTCATAATGTAATCATGACTTAAAGTTTACCTTCACATTCTATTGTTGATTTCGTTGGCAAAATTTAACAGCTATTACATATAGCAGTTATCAAAAAATTGTGGAATTCTAAATTTCTTTAGTTCGCATTTAGCGGTAGTTTGTAATAAACTGCTGAATATTTACATGAAAGAAAGTAATTTCCACAATTTAAATAAAATTGCCATTCCAAATTAAGTAAGTGTGTAAAATTAAACATGGCTTTTTAACAGGGAATAAGAGACTGAGCACATGAATTTAAGCATTATTCATAGCACCTAGTAATCACTCCCTTAATACGAAAGCAAGTGAATGTTTATTTATACAAACTTGCTTTAATAATGTAGAGCTTTTGACTAGCAACCAATATGTAATAGAGTCGAGTACCAATAGCTAAATGTGCTCTATATATATTTAATTATTTGCTTTTTAATTGTTTTACATATTTTAATTGTTTGTGCAAGCTTTTTATTTATAAATAACCTTGTAAATGCCAATTTTTTTTGCTTAAAGAAGGTTATTTATAATTGCCAGTTTGACACTGGACTTGGATTTGTTAGTGTGTTTAACCCGAAAATTAACTTGAAGGAGATTGACATGGTTTTCTATCGCGATCGTCAATTGACCCAGTTTGCAAGTTCAATTTCTCTATTTGCCATCACAATTGGTTTAGTAGTAAGTCAATCTGCTACTCATAAATCTCTAGCTCAGACCTCTAAAAATCTAGGTAATGGTGAAGGTGCAAGTACTGTAACTGCTTTATTTACTGCTATTAAAGGCTTCACATTCACATATTCTCCAGTTGGTAGTGGCGCAGGATTAAAAGCTTTTTTTGCTAAAAAACCATCACCAGGTGCTCCTAGCCCAATCAATTTTGCAGATAGTGACGATCCCGTAGCAGGAACAGAAACAGTTACTGACGGTAGTGGTTACGTTCAAGTGCCTGTGGTAGGTGTCGGAATCACATTAGCTTATAACGCTACTGGTCTTACTATACCAGCAGGTGGAATTAAGCTTTCATCAGCTAGTTACTGTGGTATTTTGAACGGTAGCATCACAAATTGGAGCGATAAGAGCATTAGTACAGATAACGGTGGCAAACTAATAGCACTCAATGTACCCATCAAAGTTGTGCGTCGTGCTGACTCAAGTGGTAGCACTTTCATTTTAAGCAGTCATCTCAATACTGTATGTAAGACTTGGAATAGAGGAGTGGGTACAACTGTTAATTGGCCAAGCACTTTTCTTAGCGCTACTGGTGGCGGAAAGCTAGCCGATACGGTCGCAAGCATTAAAGGTGGATTTGGTTATGTGGATAATGCTACCCGTGTAAGTAAAAGTCTACCTGCCGCACTCTTACGTAACAAAGCAGGTAATTACATTGCTCCCTCACCAGCTGCAATTACAGCGGCTATTAAAGATGGAACTGTTGTAAAATATGGTACTAATAAAAATCTGACTAGAATTGATAAATTGACCAATCCTAGCAGTGCAAGTTCTTATCCCATTTCCGGAGCAACTTATTTGTTGTATTACTCAAATGAAACCGGATTTCAAGACTTCATTAAAGCTGCAAATGCTTTAGCTGCATCTCTCGGATATGGTTCTCTTCCATAGGTTTATAAATTAACCTAGCAAACTACCAGAGAATAGCTGTTAATTCTGTTGAGAGACTTTAACAGCTACGAAGGGCGTTGCTGAATTCAAGTATGAAATTTCAAAGTTAAACGCTTGGAACCTTTGTTTTTGCTGTTGTGGGCGAAACAAAATTCATCCTCTTAATCAGCAACGCCCTATTTTACAATTTTCTACAAAGATGTTGACTCGCAAGGATATAAAAATCCTGCCTCAGGATTATATTACAATCCTGGGGTTTCATTCATAGCGATTCTTGTTCATATACAACATTAGTTTGCGATCGCGATCGCTTTTAGGCATCCACCGATGCCGTCAGGTGAAGCGATCGCAGGATCTTGCGTCAACTATGTTATAATTTTATCTGTTGAGAAATATTTTCGGTCATGTGACTGACTATATGGACGCCTCTTTGAATCTAAATCTCTACACCCTTTGATTCTGAGGGTGTTTGATGTCATAAGTATTCCAAAAATTGAAATTTTAGTTAGCCGAAATGTATTGTAATACCTCGCGTGGTGCTGATACACTTAACAGACTTGAGACGAAAACCTCAATGGGTCATATTTCGTCTGTTGATAAAAAGCTTGTCATACAAGACTTTTAACCTTAATCTACAATTTTGATGTTTTTGTACGCCAACCTATAATTCAAAGTGAGTTTTTTTTATGCCTATAAGTCCTTTGCGTGAAGAACCTCGTAACCAGCGAGCGCCTGTAATTCGTACAAGTAATGAGTTTATTCTCTTGGAATGGCTGAAGTCTACTGGTCGTTTAATCGAGCGCGAACATCAAGAATCTGAGTATCTAACTGAAGTAGAAGAAATTTCCGAAATGATAGACCTTGACGATATCCCTTACGATCATGACGATGATGATGCTGACATGGATTTAGAAGCCTAGTACCGCTACGCGGAAGTCAAAAGTCAAAAGTCAAAAGTCAAAAATCCTATATTTTAGGGCTTTGAACGATTGAGAATGGTATCTTCATTTTTACCACGCTGTACTAGTAGGGTAATTCGTAATTCGTAATTACCCTAAGCGTTTCATTTTTTGAAATGTGTAATTTATTTACCCCGAAAGGCTAAAATTCCTGATTTATCTAAAAAGTCGGGAATTTTAGTATTAAAATGCGAGTGTGTTTAATTCTTGGACTTGAGTAAGAGATAAAATAATTGTCCATTACTGACTGTAACACCAGCGCGATCGCCTGCTATTTTCCCAGTACCTAAAAAATAATCTACTCTACCTGCACCTTTAATTGCACCTCCGGTATCTTGGTCAAGAACATAGCGACTAACGATGTGCTCCTCCATTTTTCCAGTAGGATTAACAAAGGGAATGGAAGCGCGAATCAACGCTAAAGCACCAGGAGGCATGAGAGATTTATCTGTAGCAATAGAACGCTCTGCTGTTAATGGTACGTTGATAGAACCTTGCGCTGGCTCACCGTGATTTTCTTGAAAAAAAACAAAGCTGCGATCGCGCGGAATATAAATATTTAATTCTTGGGGATGCTTTTGGAAATAATCGAGAATAATTGGCATGGTTATACCTTCTAGCGGTAATTTGCCATCATTCACTAATTCTCGCCCAATACTTTTGTAATTGTAAGCGGTATTACCTGCATAGCCAATTGCTGTCTGAGTTCCATCGGGAAGTTGAAGTCTCGCCGAACCTTCAATTTGAGCTAGATATGGTTCGAGGCGATCGCGAAACCAAAACAACTCTAATCCTCGCAATTTCCCTTTTGCACTTTGTAAACCATCTGCTCCTTCTAACTCTTGGCGTGTCGGATGAGGCTTAGTCCAGGAGTTGAAATCAGGAGGTAAGCGATAAACAGGATAGCGATATTCTGTTGTGGGGACGCGACTAGCTGCGTAAAGTGGCTCATAATAGGCGGTGAATAAAACGGAACCTTTCTTATCTTTACCGACTGACTGGTAAAGAACAAATTCTCGCTCTATGGCTTGGTGTAATTCTGTTGCAGAATTAGTTTTTAATAGGAGTTCGCGGAATCTTTTCAAGCTTTTGATGACGCGATCGCGCGTAATCCCAGCCACCGGATAGTTTTGATAAGCAGCCGCAGCATTAGCTGTTTGCAGATATTGGAGACTGCGAGCGATCGCACTTATCAGAGCCTTTTTGTCTGGTATTTTTCCATAAATTACTTCATCCAAACAAGAGGTATCACTTTGACAACAAGTAATTGGTAGTCTTTGGATTAATGGTAATTTTTGTTTTTGCAAAAATACATCTTGATTTTCAGCAGTTAAGGACAATGGTAGCTCCCACTTTTTCACCTGACATTCTGACGAAATGAGTTCCTGATGCGTCAAAGATTGCATCTGCACCAGGAAAATTGACAAAATCACAGGTAAACTGATGGCGATAATTTTGTTAAACTTTCCTAACCCAGGAAGTGTCTTTTTCATTAAAATTCAAAATTTTTAAGATTCTCCCCCTCGCTCAAATTCTAAAATCAAAAACCAAAAATTTTACCCAATGCCCAATGCCCTATTCCCTATTCATTCATATTACGGTAAGTCGCAACAGCAGATGGCGATATCCGGTTCAAATATCGGAAAATCCAATACTTAAATATGGTATCCAAAATCACCGGAAATGTTGCGATAAATAAAAAGATAGAATCTCTATTTGCCGGTAATCCCCAATGACGTGATACTCCTTCTAGAAGTACTTCCCAGCCATGAGGAGAGTGAAATCCTACAAAGATATCAGTAAACAAAATAATGATAAATGCCTTGGCACTATCACTAAGTCCATAAACAATATTATCAAAGAAATCTTTGAGCACAGCAATAGAAGACTTGCTGACTAGCAAAAGCCAGATCAAAGCAACTACCGAAAATATATCTGCAAAAACATTTTTGATCGCACCAGAGCTTTCGTGACGAAATTCTTCAGCCAGCTCTTTCGCCTTCTTTTTCATTTCAGTCTCCATCTGCTCAGGTAACAGTGGAGGGGCTTTGATAATGAGATTTTCAAACTTGAGCTTTTCTTCAAATCTTTGTAATTCTAGAAGGGCTTCTTCTTCCATTTCGGAATTAATAAATATCTCCATTTCCTGAGAGCTTCTAAATCTCTCAATAATTGGGCCGACTACAAAAGCTTTTGCTATCTGATGGGTTAAAAGTGGTACAATAATTAATAGTAAAAGAAACCTGAGAGATATTATTGTTCTTTTTTGAGTTTGACGAAAACTCTGAATTACTTCTTGTTCCGAATTAGGGTCTAATTCAACTTGTAGACGACTGATAGTACTTAAAATAGAGCGAGGTAAAACACCCGTTGTATCGGTTTTACTCTTGGCTTTTGGTTTATTATAAAAGTCTTGATTTGATATTTTGGATGGTAATGTTGGAGTATTGACGAGCGGCGATTTGTCGTCAGATATCACAGGGTTAACTGGTAGACTTGGAGGTTTGACTACTAAAGCGTTAGAAGTTACTCGCTCGGAATTTGTTGTGTATTTAGATAGAACTTGGTCGATATAGTTTAGCTTTTCCAAAACTAAAGAAGGACTCAGATACTCTATACCTGCTTTTTGAGCAGCTTTTTGATTCTCTTCATTTAGAAACCAACGGCTTGCTTTAAACTCCGTCAGCCGCATTCTGGCAATTTTTAATAGCTTGTTGAGGTCTGACTCAAAATAATCCATCACGCTGTTACTGTACATGGCTGAGTCAATGTCTATTTTGTTACCATTGAAATGCTTATCTTCTATTTCCTTAACCTTTAATGCTGCATCGTAAGCTTGATTTAAAGAACGTTCAGGAGTCTGTAAATACCATCGATAAGCAGCAAGTAAGAAAGAATAGATTTTTTGACTAAAAACAGAGTTTTTCATTGCAGACAATCATTCAGCATTATTTGGTGACTATTAACCTTAAGTTAACGCACGAGGTATACTAACAAATCTACAAGGAGAAAGTTTGTGGTTTCTCATTCGGTTTGGATTGTTGGCAGTAGCCGTAGTGGTAAGACGGCTCGCTTGGTAGAGCAATTTTGTAATTGGGTAAAATCAGAAAAACAATATACTGAATCATTTTATACGAAAAAATCAGGACGTAAAAAAACTGGTCATGTACCTGAATTTTTATATCTTAAACAAACAGAGCTGGGAGTTTTACTTTTAGCTGCCAATGATGATAATCGTCGCGAATTAGGAGATATAATTGTTACATCTACTTTGGGTAAATATCCGGTTCGTGCCAAGACGCCACTAGGTTTTTTTCAAGATGAAGTTGTTTTATTTTGGCCGTTGCTGATTAACTCGTTGAACCTGAAAGCACAGTTTCCGGTAAGATTGCGACCAGAAACAGAGCAAGAGTTAGCAACCAAACTTTGGCGTCCCCAATTAGACGAAGAAATTTTACGTATTGCGGGAGTGAATGAATCTCGCTTGGTGCGTCGCATCTTGGACTTATTACAATTAGCAGCTTACAGTGGTATACCTTGCGAAGATATTGCCCAGATTTTGGCCAAGGGTTTTGGGGAAAATACCACAACTTTAGAGCCGGAGTTTTTGGCATCTTTGCTACTAGATTGGCGTAATTGGTGTTTAGATAGGGGGTTCCTGACTTATGGGATTATTACCGAACTTTATAGTCAGCATTTGTTAAGCGATCGCAATTACCAGCAGCACCTAACTAAACGCTATCAGGCAATACTGGCGGATGATGTCGATGACTATCCAAGCGTAGCGCGTCTTTTGTTTGAGTTGCTATTAGATCGCGGTGCAGTTGGCGCGTTTAGCTACAATCCTGACGGTGCGGTGCGATTGGGATTGGGAGCAGATCCCAACTACCTAGAAGGGTTAGCAGAGCGTTGTCGAGTAGAAATCTTGAATGGGCTGCCTCCAGAGTCTTTGAGCGAACAACTAACTAAACAGATGGTGGAATTAGTCACTTCCCCGATGGTAGTATTGAGTTTACCAAAAACAGTGCATTCAATTCAAACCACCTCCCGCGCTCAATTATTGCGCCAGACAGCAGAGGTAATTGCTAACACCATTCAATCACAGCAAGTACAACCAGAAGAAGTGGCGATTATTGCACCAGGTTTAGATGCGATCGCTCGTTATACTCTAGTAGAAATCCTCGTCAAGCAAAATATCCTAGTAGAATCACTAAATGACCAACGTCCCCTAATTAGTTCGCCCGTGATTCGCGCCTTACTCACCATGCTGGCACTAGTTTATCCTGGTTTGGGCCGACTTGTAGATCGGGATGCTGTCGCCGAAATGCTGGTTGTGTTGAGTAAGAAACAACCACCTGAAAACTCTACAGACACGATGAATCGCGTCTCTACTGATATTGACCCAGTACGTGCTGGTTTGATTGCAGATTACTGCTTCGTACCCCATCCCGATCGCCCCAACTTGCTACCAGTGTCAGCCTTTGAGCGTTGGGATCGAATCGGCTATGCAGCGACTACAGCCTATAGTGAGATATTACAGTGGTTAGAACAGCAGCGATCGCAACAAGAATTGCGGTTAATTCCCAGTCCCATTTCTCTTTTGGACAGAGCTATTCAACGTTTTTTGTGGAATGGGAGTAATCTTCCCTACGAACAACTAGCAGCATTGCGGGAATTATTAGAAACCGCCCAACATTACTGGGAAATTGACACCAGATTACAACAAATTACCCCAGTTGAGACAACACCTCAGACAACTATTATTGAATTCATTCAACTACTGCGACGTGGTACGATTACTGCTAATGCTTACCCTGTGCGTCCGATTGGTGGAGCGAGAAAGGCTGTCACCTTAGCAACTATATTTCAATATCGATCTAGTAGGCGATCGCACCAGTGGCATTTTTGGCTGGATGCTGGTTCTCCCCTATGGGCGAAAGGTGGCGCGGCGACTTTGTTTGGTGCGCCGTTTTTTCTCCGAGACAGATTAGGCGAACCTTGGACAGCAGAAGATGAAAAATTGGCAGAAGAACAACGACTGCAAAGGATTTTGACAGATTTACTCTCTCGTGTATCCGAGAGAGTTTATTTGTGTCACAGCGATTTAGCAGTGAATGGACAAGAGCAATTAGGGCCGCTGTTACCCTTAGTAAATGCCTGTGTGACGGTTATTTCTGAGACTAATGTTAAGTAAAGTTTTCACGTAGAGGCAATTCATGTATATGCAAAGCAGCTTCCCGCAGGGTATTGCCCCTACAGCTTGTGAATCACTTTTAATTATCAATTTAACAAACGAAAATATTTGTTTCTATTAACGAAACTTCCTAGAATTATTTGGGGGTGAAATCAACCAAACAGCAACTAGGTTGAGTTTCGCTTTCTAGTCTCAAGCAAAAAAGTTTGTGGCGGGGGAAGCAATTTGAACATCCTAGAATTTTCTCTATTGGTATGGTTCGGCTCATTTGTTGCCGGATTTTTGGGGGCACTAACTGGGTTAGGTGGTGGAGTAGTAATTGTTCCCTTTTTAACATTGGTATTTGGGGTTGATATTCGTTATGCGATCGGTGCTTCATTAGTATCTGTAATTGCTACATCTAGTGGAGCCGCATCTGCTTACGTTAAAGAAGGCTATACAAATGTGCGGCTAGGGATGTTCCTAGAAGTAGCAACAACCTTTGGCGCAATAGTCGGGGCAATTGTGGCAGCAAAAATTTCTACGGAATTGCTTGCTGTTGTCTTTGGAATCGTTTTACTTTATTCGGCCTACTTATCCCGTCAAAGTCCACCCGAACACCTCAACAATTTGTCGCCAAACTCTCTAGCAATCCGTCTTCAGCTGAACGGTACTTATCCAAGTCCTACAGGAGAACAGTCTTATAACGTGCGCGGTGTGCCCTTCGGATTTGGATTGATGTTTGTTGCTGGCATACTTTCAGGATTGCTTGGTATTGGTTCGGGAGCGCTTAAGGTGCTGGCAATGGATCAAATTATGCATATTCCCTTTAAAGTGTCAACCACCACCAGCAATTTTATGATTGGGGTGACAGCCGCAGCTAGCGCTGGCATATATCTGAATCGGGGTTACATTGATCCTGGATTAGCAATGCCTGTGATGTTAGGAGTAGTATTTGGTGCTTTATTAGGAGCGTGGGTATTAGTCAGAGCTAAAGTAGAGGTTTTGCGAAATATTTTCAGTGTTGTGATTTTGGTGCTAGCGGTGGAAATGATTTACAAAGGTCTAATGGGGAGGCTTTAGAATGGCAAAAAGCAGGCGTAATAAATCTGAACAGCGCTTTGAACAATTTCTCGGCAATCTATTAAGAATTGGAGTCATTCTTGCCACCGCTTTAGTTTTAACAGGAGGAGTTTTGTATTTAATTCGCCACGGAAATGAGGCTCCCAATTATCAAATTTTTCGCGGAGAACTACCAGAGTTTCGTAATCCATCCGGGGTAGTGACATCTGTTGAATCTGGTCGTCGTCGTGGCATTATTCAACTTGGTCTGCTGATATTGATTGCAACTCCAGTTGTGAGAGTAGCCTGTTCACTATTAGCTTATGTACGACAACGAGATTTTACTTATATTATTGTGACTTTGATTGTACTATTTGGATTGTTATACAGTCTGATTGGAGGATATTTATAAATCAATACAGTTTCAGTTAGCGCCAAAAACTTTAAAATTCAGGTTGCTAGACCGTTACTATAGTCAAAATAGCCTGTATTAATAATTCTTGCTCAATTGGTTTAGAAATATGCTGTTGAAATCCGGCGGCTAGTGCTTGTTGTCGATCGATTTCTCCCGCATAAGCAGTCACGGCGATCGCTGGAATTTCTCCGCCCCGATCGGGTGACTGTTTTCTAATTTGACGAATTAGTGTGTAGCCATCCATATCAGGCATACCAATATCACTAATTAACAAATCAAATTTTGCTTGCCCCAAACTGCTCAGAGCATCATGTGCTGAGTCCGCTTCAGTCACTTGTACCCCGTACTGTTCTAGCACAAAGGCAATGAACTCCCGCGAATCTTTGTCATCGTCTACAAGCAGCGCTTGTAATCCATTGAGATTGAAATCTGAGCGATCGCCATCGGCAGTATTATCTTGATTCAATTTTGAAGCAGCGATCAGTGGAAGTTTGACTGTAAACACTGCTCCTTGTCCTTCTCCAGGACTGGCTGCTTGAACAGTTCCGCCGTGCAATTCAACCAAATGACGCACGATCGCTAACCCTAACCCTAACCCACCAAATTTTCGCGTCGTTGTCCCATCGGCTTGGCGAAAGTAGTCAAAGACGTAGGGCAGAAAGTCACTAGAGATACCCCTACCAGTGTCGCTGATAGTGATTTGAGTGTATTTCGTCGGATGAGTATCTACTTGATCATTTATAGTTTCTAACCGTACCTCTACTCGACCACCCTGTGAGGTAAATTTAATCGCGTTAGAAAGTAGATTCCAAATAACTTGTTGCAAGCGACCAGAATCACCCAACACTTGTCCAACGTTCGGTTCAAATATTGTTTTAATCTGAATAGATTTAGCTTCAGCAGCAAGCCGCACGGTTTCAAGGGCAGCTTTGATGGCAAAAGTTAGACCAACTGGAACTGTGTTTAAACTCAACTTACCTTGGAGAATACGCGACACATCGAGCAAATCTTCGATTAGTTGTGCTTGCAGTTTCGCGTTGCGCTCGATGGTTTCCAGGGCGTACTGAGTTTTAGCTGCGTCCTGGTGATTCTTTTGCAGAATTCTTGCCCAACCGAGAATTGGATTCAGGGGCGATCGCAATTCATGAGATAGCACTGCTAGAAACTCATCTTTGATGCGGTTGGCTTGCTGCGCTTGTTCAGTTTGTTGCTGCAAAGAAATCATCAATTGATTGAGGCGATCATTTTGATCTTGCAGCAAGGCTTCTGCTTGTTTACGTTCGGTGATATCAGACAGGATGAAAACCGCACCTGTGAGAGTCCCATGCTCATCAAGTACCGGGTCGATGGTTTTGGCAAACCACTGTCCTTTCGACTGAAATTCGAGAATTTGCCGTTGGTGAGTTTCTTTCGCCCGGCGAAAACAAGTGCCATAATTGTTTTACAAGATACCGATAAGCGGGGTCATCGTCAATTAACAAGATTTTTTGAGGCTTGTTCTCAGTAATTAGCGTATTAAGTTTGTTCAACAACGGCAATCTGTCTACTGGCTTAATTAGAAAACCGTCTGCTCCTAGCGCCAGTGCTTGCTTCTCGTTATCAATGATGGTAATCACGAGTACAGGAATAGTGCGAGTTGTTTCATCCCCTTTGATTTCTCGCAAGAACGTCCAGCCGTTTTGCCCCTCCAGCAGAATATCTAGCATAATCACTGCCGGTCGAAGTTGTTGTAAGGCAAGCCTGGCTTGAGCTAAGGTGCGGGTAGCAATCAATTGATAGATTGATTCCTGAAAGTGCTTTTCGTAAATAAATAGGGTTTCAGGATGATCTTCAACCACCAGAATGGGCAGGCGAGTTGGCTCAACTGATACAATCGGTTGCATTACGGTGGTCAATTCGGTGGCATGTGGGTAGACGATCGGAATCAATGCTGTAAAGGTGGAGCCTTCACCCAGCTGACTTCTTACTGAAATGCTGCCGCCGATTAGCTCTGCTAGCTTGCGCGATAACGGCAATCCTAACCCGGTTCCCTTCACCTGCTTTTGCAGAGGGGACTCAATTTGCATAAAATCCTCAAAAATCCGCTCTTGATCGGCTGAAGCAATGCCGATGCCTGTATCAGATACAGAGAAGGTCACGGTATAACCAGTTTGCACAGCGGTGACGCGCACCTCTCCCTGCTCGGTAAATTTGAGCGCATTCGAGACAAAGTTTCTCAGAATTTGAGCGACTTTGCCCTCATCGCTGTAAAGCGGCGGAATGCCTTCAGGTTCCTCAACAATCAGTGCTACAGAGGAGCCTTGAACTAATAATGGGCGCAGCATCCCCCGCAGCGTCGCAAACAAGTCACTAACTTCAAAGGAACTGGGATGCACCTCAATTTTTCCAGCTTCCACCTTTGCCAAATCCAGCAAGTCGTTAACCAGTTCTGATAATCCGCTCGCCGCCTTTTGGATGAATGTCACTTGCTTTTCTTGTTCGACAGTTAAATCGCCATCTATCCCTGCCAGTAGCATCCGAGAGAGGGACAGAATCGAGTTGAGCGGCGTGCGAAATTCATGGCTCATGTTCGAGAGAAAGCGGGTTTTTAGCTCGTTTACCTGTTGCAGGGAGCTTGCCTTCTCATCCAGTTCTGCATAGAGGGCAACCACACCACGATTGGTATCTTCCAGTTCCTGATTGAGTTGGCTGAGTTCTTCCTCGCGCTTTCGTAGCTCTGCCATTGCTTGGAGTAATTCCTGGTTTTGCTGCTGGATTTCTTCATAGGGATTTTCGGGCGATCGCCCAATCACGGTTTCTCGAATCTGCTGCAATTGCGAATCGGTGAAAGTAGGTGTGCGCTTCGACAACCTTTTGCCCATCACCACCGTTGTTCCCTGTCCTGGCAGCGATTCAATCTCAAAAAAATCCATCAACCTGCGCGTGCCCACGATGCCTAGCCCCATTTTTGTGTCAGAGGTGTAGCGTCCTGCCAAAACGTCTGCCAGATGAGGAATGCCCCCACCGCGATCCTGAATCCGAACCAGAAACGCTTGAGGCTCTCCTGCCACAGAAAATTCAACTGTTCTGCCATTGGCATATTGAAACGCGTTGCGAGCAATTTCGGAAACTGCCGTTGCCAATCGTGCTTGATCTTGAGCATCAAAGCCCAACTGCTCGGCGATCTCGCGAGTTCGTTGCCGAGCTTGCACAACATCTTCTTCATACTGGATGGTGATCGTGAAAACGATTGTCATCTGCCGATTCCTTTAGCCACTAACACCGTCACATCGTCCCGCTCTCGGTTAAAGTCTCGGTATAGCACACCTGCAATCAGGCTGGGATGTTTTTGACTCAAGCCTGGATAGCGATCAATCTGCCACTTAGCACCTAATCCGTCAGAATGCATAATTAAAAGTCCGTTGGCATACCAAGAATAGCTAAACTCTTGAATTTTGAAGATTTCATGTCCGACCGTGCCATTGTGAGACAGGAGATTGTAGTGCTTAGTAAAGGAAAAAATACTGGCAGCAATATTGCCAATTCCAGCAAAGCGGAGAGACTGTTGTTCAAAGTCGATTTCGGCAATGGCGAGTGCCGCTCCGCGCGTACTTCGCAAGGCAGCGTGGGCAGCTTCGACGATCGCACTAGGAGAACGCTGATAATGTTCTTGAAAAATTTTCACGGCGGCTTCAGCAGCACTGGCAGCCACAGGCCCATGCCCTAAGCCATCGGCTACTAGCAACAGACTGCGACAATCATCGACTTCACAAGCCCAGGCATCTCCCGAAATTTCTTCTCCTCGTTTGGGCAAACAGATCGCTCCAATTTCTAAAATCTTCTCAGGCAGATGAGGTGCTGGGTCTAGCCAGAGGTGAGCCAGCAGCGCTGTTCCTTGGTTGGGAATGGAGTAAATTTCAAATAAACCAGAAAGGCGACGAATTGCACCCATTCCATTACCTAAAGTTCCGGCTGTGGAAAAGCCATCTTGCAAACACTTATCCACATCCACCATTCCCTGTCCTTTATCTAGCGATAAGATTTCAATGCCAATTCTGGAATGTTGCTTGAGCGCTCGCAGCAGCATTACTCCGCCGCGAGCGTGCTGTACCAAATTGTTAGCAACCTCTGTCACCACAATACCAACCTTGCTCCGTTCAGTTTCTTGAAAGCCGAGCTGAGTTGCCAAAGCGATCGCTGCTCGACGAGCTTCTCCGGTCTGGCTGGATTCAATAATTGTGATGGCAACAGATTCTTTCATTTTATTTCCATCGTACAATTGTTACTTGTGTCCCTTCTCCCACCGCAGACTGAATTTCAAACTCGTTGGCAAGTCGTTTGGCACCACTCAACCCCATACCCAACCCGCCCCCGGTCGTGAACCCATCCTTCAGCGCCAACTCAATATCGGGAATTCCCGGCCCTTGATCTTCAAAGGTCAGCCTGAGTCCTCGTCGTCTCCCTTGCTCAAGAGTTTCTAGTTTTACTGTGCCGCCTCCACCATAGTCTAGGGTATTGCGAGCTAACTCACTAGCGGCAGTCACAATTTTAGTTTGGTCTACTAAGCTAAAGCCAATCTCTACGGCAAGCTGGCGCACGGACTGCCGAACTAAAACTACATCTACAGAAGATTGAATGTTAATCGTTTCAGTCTTCTGCATCTTCATCTGCACGCCGTTTTGTGGCAGTGATTTGATTTCTGGTTTGATTGAGTGACGAGCGCAACAGTGCCATACCCTTTTCAACATTTAGGGCAGTGCGAATGCCCGTCAGCGACAGCCCCAATTCTACTAAGGTGATTGCCACAGCAGGCTGCATCCCGACGACAACCGTCTCAGCATCTAGCACCCGTGACATTCTGGCGATATTACCTAAAATCCTACCAATGAAGGAATCAACAATCTCTAATGCAGAAATATCAATCAGTACACCGTGAGCCTGAGTTTCAGTGATGCAGCTGGTCAAGTCATCCTGTAGCGTCATGGCCAGGCGATCGTGCATATCTACCTGGATCGTCACAAGTAGGAAATTGCCCATTTTGAGTATAGGAATGCGTTCCATTTCCTGTCCACCTCATTTGGATTCAGGGCGGATAATGGTCACTCCTAACCGTTTTAGCGCTATGAGAAAGGCATCGGCTAACGTTGCCTTTGTTGTGACATTAGCTAAATCAATGCCGAGATAAACTATGGTTTGGGCAATTTGAGGACGAATGCCACTGATTATACAATCGGCTCCCATAAGACGGGCGGCGGTAACGGTCTTAAGCAGATGTTGAGCAGTTAGGGTATCAACAGTGGGAACGCCAGTAATGTCAATGATGGCAACTTCGGAACCGGTTTCAACAATTTTTTGCAATAACGACTCCATCATTATTTGAGTACGGGCACTATCCAGGGTGCCGATAATCGGCAATGCCAAAATTCCCTCCCAAAGTTTAACCACTGGGGTAGACAGCTCCATTAATTCTTCCTGCTGTCGCAAAATCACCTCTTCCCGCGTCTTTTGATACACTTCAATTGTCAGCAATCCTAGCCGATCCAGTAAGTTTGTGGCTAGCCAGATATTGTCACCCAACTCAATAGTGTCTTGCAATTGCTGACGCATTCGTGTGAAGAGGGGTTGCTTGAACGAAAAGACGAATGTAGCTGTTTCTGAGGGTGTGAAGCCATTTAGCGATCGCGATCGAGAAATGCTGGTGAGCATTTCCCGCATTTCCTGCCACTCTGCTGCCTGAATATTAGTAAAGTTGCCCCGCCCAATGGCAATCCGAAACAAACTTAGGAATTCCCGGCACTCCTCCTTGAGCTGGGTTTCTTTAATCAAGCCTCTGCGAATATTGACAATGGCTAGTTCCTGAGTCCACTCCGACAGCAAGTCTGCCTCGAAGGTTTCTAATATCTTTGATATTCTACTTTCACTCATCGCTTCTTTGAGGGCAACCACTTTCATTAGTTCAAAATCAGTGTATGACGATTCAGCCCAAGCTGAAAGCGATGATTACAAAAAGCTTAAAAGCTTGCTAGATTTGAAGTACGATAAATTATTGAGCAGACATAGAGCGATGCCTGCGATTTTTGCTTGCCTACGCTCAGATTGATTGAGAATTGGTAAAGAAGTTACAAAAAATGCGATTGTCTAAAAAGTGTATTTAATGCAAATTTCGAGACTGTGGTTGCATGGGAACTGGAGAACGAGAAGGTACTTTATCGCGCCTTAAGAGTAAAGGAATACTGAAAAATCCTAAAATAATTACTACTCCAGTCATTATCCAAACCATTAACCTATTTGGTCTATAGTCGCCTCGTTCAATTTGCCAGAAAACTTGGTTGTATCGCCACGCCGCTAAGGCAATAGTCGAAATTCCAAAAATTACCAAAGCAATACCCAAATTTTCCGAATTAGATAATGGACTTACCGGAGGTTCTTGTTGAATAATTGCAATATTCAACTGGCGCAGAAATATACCAAATCGCGCGATCGCAAAACCAAAGCCAATCAATGCAATAGAAGTGCGTAACCAAGCCAAAAATGTACGTTCATTCGCTTGATGCTCTCTTTGACGGTCAATTTTCGGTATTTTATCCATCTAGACCTCCACAAGGGTACTCCCGCCACACCGTAGGTTGGCGGTGAGGGGAATTGCGGACGCCAGTTTGCTCAAGTCGGGAAACCCGCCCACGCAACTGGCTCGACAATTGGAGGGGTTCGATACCCCTTCAATTGTCAGGACTGCTCTGTTTCTCAACATAAGATTTAAGTTGCTCAAGGGTAACGCCTCCGCACGAAGCGACAAAATATGCACCTGTCCAAAATACTGGTTTTTTGTAGAACTGGTTAATATGTTCAGCGAACTCTTTGCGAATAAGACGACTAGATACAGTTTTGAGGTTATTGACCAACTTGCTTACTTCAACATCCGGCGGATAGCTAATAACCAAGTGAACATGGTCTGATTCTGCGTTGTACTCTGTAACTTTGCTTCTCCACTTAGCACAGGTATTCTCAAATATTTCTTGCAGTCGTTTGAGCATTGCTTGATTGATAACCTTTCTCCGGTATTTAGTCACAAGCACTAAATGAATGTTTAAGCTGTAAACTGCTCTGTGTCCTATGTTGTAAGTCATGCCACCAAATGGTATTATGACTATATGTTATTTACTTACCAGTTCAAACTCAATCCTACTCCCGAACAAGTTGTCATTCTTGAGACTTGGGGAGAATTGCTGCGTCGTCACTGGAATTACGTGCTTGGGGAGAGATTGGACTGGCTAAGACGTACAAGGTCACAGATTGACCGATGTAGCTTGGTTTCTGAGCCAATTGGCGAGATACCAGATAAAGCAGATTACTATACACAGGCATCAAACCTCAAGCGAACTAAAGAGCTATTTCTTGGCTACAAGAACATCTACGCCGACTGCCAACAACAAAACCTGATCAGGTTGGACAAGGCATGGAAGCGATGGCTAACACCTGATAAGTTTGGCAAGAAAGGAGGTAGACCACGATTTAAAAAGCGTGGTGACATAAGTTCATTTACTTTTCCGCGTGTTAACTCACCAAAAGCTGGCGCGCACCTGACAGGCAATATTCTCAAGTTATCCAAGATTGGTGAAATTGAGGTCATCTTACACCGTTCAATCCCTGATGGGTTTGAAACTAAGCAAGCAACGATATTGTGTAAAGCGGATGGTTGGTATGTCAGTTTTTCTTTAGAAGATAAAACCGTACCCGATTCTTTACCTCTTGATAAAATTAAGTCTGCTACAGGTATAGACGTTGGGCTAGAAAAGTTTTTAACTACTGCTGATGGACAAAGTATTGAAGTTCCACAGTATTACCGTAAGGCACAATCTACATTAGCCCGTCAGCAACAGCAACTTGCTCGTAAAATTAAAGGGTCTAAGAACTATCAAAAGCAGGCGAACTCGGTGGCTAGACTTCATTTGCACGTAGCAAGACAAAGGAAAGAGTTTCATTATCAAGTCGCTCATTGGTTGGTTAATTGCCATGACTTAATTATTTTTGAAAATTTGAACATTAGAGGATTAGCTAGAATATCTTCTGAGGCTAAATTTGCCTTAAAAAGTATTCATAAAATCGATGAATAGCATGGACTAACACCACACAGGACTTACGCAACTGGCACAATCGCCCTCGGTGTGGCGAAAGCGCAACTTCAAGAGCAAAAGGTATTAATACTTACAGCCCAACAAATGGCGAGAATCTTTACAATAGTAAATAAGGTAAAGATATATATCATCAAAATCAATGGCACTATTCGGATTTGGCAAAAAAGCAGTTATGCCCACACCTGAAGAAGCTTTGTCAGGAAGGGCACAATCTATGTCAGTACCCGCTACTCATTATGTCAACAAGAATCCCTTAAAACCTCCTTTTCCTGATGGATTAGAGAAGGCAATTTTTGGCTTGGGCTGTTTTTGGGGTGCAGAACGCAAATTCTGGCAACTTAAAGGAGTTTACACCACTGCAGTCGGTTACGCTGCTGGGTTCACACCCAATCCTACATACGAAGAGGTATGTAGTGGGCGAACCGGACACAATGAGGTAGTGTTGGTTGTATTTGATCCCAAAGTGATTAGTTATGGCGAACTGCTCAAAGTCTTTTGGGAAAGCCACAATCCCACCCAAGGGATGCGTCAAGGTAATGATACGGGCACTCAATACCGTTCGGGAATTTATGTATATTCCGAAAATCAAAAGCAGCTAGCAGAAGCATCGCGGGAAGCTTATCAACAAGCCCTCAACGATGCAGGTTATGGCAAAATTACCACAGAAATCTTGGATGCGCCGGAATTCTACTACGCCGAAGCTTACCATCAGCAATACCTTGCTAAAAATCCTAACGGGTATTGTGGTTTAGGAGGGACAAATGTATCTTGTCCGGTGGGTGTAGTTGAATCGCAAGTTAGTAGTTAAAAGAAAGCAGGGAGCAGGGGAGAAATCAATTCAAAATTCAAAATGACGCTCGCGGACTCGCTAACGCTGCGCTAACAAAATTCAAAATTAAAGAACTTCTGCCTCCTGCCTCCTTTTTCCCAATGCCCAATGCCCCTACTTAAAATACCGATTTGAGCAAAGCGATCGCTCTAACCCACAGCATAATACTAATAGGCGCTCCAAGTAGAATACCAGCGATCGCCCAGCCTCTCTGATGGGCTTTGAATTGTTCAATACTGCGCCAATGTCTACTTTTCCAAGCCCATTCATTGCCTTTTGCACCAAGTGCGATCGCCATTATCCACCAAGCATTAGGTACAAAACAGAATAAACCATACCACACTTGATTCGGCCACATCCACAACCAAGGCATCAGAAAAGCGCCCCAATTCCAACCAAGAATTTCCTCTGGGACTGTTTCATTCTGATTATTGATCCCGCATCCAGAATTATTGATGATTTCTTTTAGCGGCAAAAGCTGATTCTTGTTTACAGATTTGACAGCCAGTCCCGATTTGAGAGCATTCAGTGCTTGGCTAGCACTAGTAAATCTTTGTTCGGGAGCAGGTTCTATCAACTTTTGTAGCCAACTGACAAAACTGGGACTGAGGTTAACTCGGTCTATAAATTGTAGTCGCAAATCCTGCTGGGGTAAATCAGAGGGGAAAGTTCTAGTGAGCAAATGAATCAAAGTCGCTCCCAGTGCATATAAGTCTGAAGCCGCAACTGCTCTACCACCAAATTGTTCCATTGGGGCATAACCATAAGTACCGACAACGGTGAAAGTAACGCCTTCTCTTGCTGCTTTATCTTGAACTGCGCCAAAATCAACTAAATAAACCCGATTATCTTCGCCCCAGATTAAATTACTCGGTTTAATATCTCTATGCAACACTCCTGGATTCAATTCATGTAGATAGGTGAGGATATTTAAAACCTCAACAGCAATTTTTCTCGCTCGCTTTTCACTAAACCTTTTGCCAACAGCAAGTTTTTCCTTAAGCGACTCACCAGGAATATATTCTTGTATTAAGCCAAACCAGAGTGTGCGATCGTCGATACAAAAATAATCTATATATCTAGGGATGCGGGGATGATTTAGCTGTTTAAGGATTTGTGCTTCCCTCTCAAAAAGTTTCAGGTCATCCCACTGTACAGTACCGCCAAAGGCCAAAAGTTTGACCACAACGATAGAATTTTCGCCATTAGAGGCTTGTAAATCTTTTGCTAGCCAAGTTTGGCGAATTCCATTGTCGCCGAGTTGGCGCTGGATTTGATAACGATCTTGTAATATTTGTTCTGGTTGCAGCATCTTACACCTGCTGGCAATTTACGTTGATCTGATTCCTTATATTCAAGGATAGTCATTATCTACAAAAACTGGGGGAGCCAGATAAATTTATTGAAAGCAGTTGAAGATTCTAACTTTGAGGTTCTCTAAAGAGTTAGTGCGAATTATTGTTCAGACCGAAAACTTTGGCGTTAGCGTAAAGCCTACGGCATAGCCTTGCTTACCGCGAAGCGTCTCGTAGAGAAGCTCACCGTACTCCACGGAGAAGCAAGCTACGCGTAGCGTCTCGCAGAGAAGGTATTGAGCGCAAATCGATAAGTAGTAAGACAAAATTAATTACACAAATTTCGACCTGAAACCCTTATGTAGCCTAAAACCTAATATGTAAATATTTCTGTCCGATTACTTACCTGTAAATCTGATTGCTGTCTAAAAAACTGATATTTTGATACTTTTTTGCATAATTGTTGAGAACGACAGACAAAGTGCGATCGCAACTAATCATCCGCAAAGCCAATACCAAAGGCAAACTAGCAACCCGCACCATACCATTAATAGAAGACGTAAAATTGTAGGAGTTGAACGTCAAGAAAATGACTGGCACACCTGAATACTTTCCTAATAGGCTAGATCGCGCTGAACAAATAATTTTAGGATTGGCTGAAAGACAAGCTAATGCTCAAGTAGAATTGGATGAACTAAGGCAGGAAATGAGAGAGCTAACCACTAATGTTGACCGTGTTTTAGCTCGTAGCGCAATTTTAGATGATGTACTTCTAGAGTTACGTGATAGTCATGAGCAACACCAACGTAATTTTGAAGAACATCAGCATAATTTTGAACAACACCAGCGTAATTTTGAAGAACATCAGCGCACCACAAACGCTGCATTGCAAAGTCTTGAGTCAATATTATTGCAGTTAATTAGAAATAATTCTTGATCAGACAAGCTAAAGAAGCTAGTAAACGCTACCAATTGTTGATATAAGAGTTAAAAAGACAAAGTAATTAGCAGACGTAGCATTAGATAAGTCTTTATTCATTGAAAGCGGCGGGAAACTCTATCCCGCAAGTGGCGTGGAGATTTTCATAAATTTACAGAAATTACTTATGTCAGCACTTGTTTTTAACTTGTCACTAACGGAGTTAGTCCAATTTTAGGTCATTATTTTACAGATAATTTTTGCGATAGTAAGCTTGATATTCCGCAGACAGCAGAGGTTCCCACCAATCACGACGATTGAGATACCATTCAACAGTTAAACGTAAACCCTCAGCAATTGTTACTGAAGGCGTCCAACCAAGGTGAGTTTTAATTTTGTTCGCATTAATTGCATATCTTTGATCGTGTCCTTGTCTATCTTTGACAAAAGTAATCAACTGCTTTGCTGGATGTATAGGTAAATCAGGTGCTAATTCATCCATCATTTCACACAAAAGTTGGACGAGATTAATATTTTCTACCTCATTCTTGCCACCAATATTGTATGTTTCTCCTGGTTGACCATGATTGATTACCACATCTAAAGCACGGCAATGATCTCCCACATAAAGCCAATCTCGTACATTTTTACCATCACCATAAACAGGTAATGGTTTCCCTATCAAAGTGTTGATACACATCAGGGGAATTAGTTTTTCGGGAAACTGATAAGGGCCGTAATTATTAGAGCAATTTGTGATAATGGTTGGAAGTTGATAAGTATGATAATAAGCACGAACTAAATGATCGCTACCAGCTTTTGAAGCTGAATAGGGACTATTGGGAGCGTAGGGTGTCGTTTCACAAAAAGCTGCGTCATCTGGGCCCAAACTACCGTAGACTTCATCAGTAGAAACGTGTAGAAAACGATAATCAGATGGCTGTGCTTTTGCCTGCCAATGTTGCCGAAAAGCTTCTAGGAGAGTGAAAGTTCCCACTACATTAGTTTGTACAAAAGCAGCTGGCCCAAGAATCGAACGATCAACATGAGATTCAGCGGCAAAATGGGCAATAGTATCAATATTTTCCGTTGATAATAGATTGTCTATGATGGTGCGATCGCAAATATCCCCCTGGACAAACCGAAAATTATCTCCACCTTCAAAGGGCGCCAAATTCAGACGATTCCCCGCATAGGTAAGAGCATCTAACACCACCACGCGATCGTCTGGATAAACCTGACACCAATAATGGACAAAATTCGCCCCAATAAACCCCGCACCACCAGTAACTAATAACCGCCGACTCATTCAATTTCCTCTCTTCTCTCTGTGTTCTCAGCGCCTCTGCGGTAACCTGTGGCAAGCCTCTACACGTCTACGTTTCTATTACTTAAAATATTTCTTCCTCAGCTTTCCGTATATCTTTTGAACGAGTAATTTTGCCATCCGTATTTTCGTCAAATCCTTAATATTAGATGGCTGATGAATTTTGTGGTCAAAAAACTCATTTAACTCATCAAAAATAACTTGGAAACGCTTAATAATATTTTCAGTCCGATGCTCAACCAAAAATTCTTCAGATAAGCTAAAGTTTACTGAAGATTCAATCACTTTCAAAATCCGTTGGACATCATATTCTTGAGAATATCCAGCAATTTTATAGCAATTAAATCCCGGGTCTAAGTAATCTGCTAGTCCACCATTGACACTAGAAAATACTTGACAACCACAGGCAAGAGCTTCCATTGGTTGTAAACCAAATCCTTCACTAACACGCTGTTGTGCCCAGTACTCAGCCGAATCATAGAGGTAAACCTTAGCTCGGTTGAATAGTCTAGATAAATCCTCTATATATGAATCAACAACCAATACTTTACAACGTTTTTGCAACGCTGGAATCAATTCTTTAATTAAATACTCAGAAGACTTCCGAGCTTGAACTAAAACATCAATATCCCGTTCCAAACCTAAATTTTGAAACTCATCAGAAATTTGATTAGGCAAATAATAAATCAGAGAATTAGGTGATTTTTCTCCCCAATACCCCATTGTATAGCGGCTAACAGTCATGATTGGAATACTTGCAGGTAGTCTAAATGGATAACCTGCACTATGTGCATGGTAAACGACATTGTATTGTTTAAGTTTAGCCACAAGTTCAGCTATATCAAATCCCCAACTGATCACAAAAATTACATCATTTAAATTTTTCTCTTTTAGCAAATCATCAATATAAAGCTTACCTTTTTCCCGTTGACGGTAAGTTACAACATCAGCACTACAGAAATTCTGAGCTAGATTAAGCGCTTTTAACTCAGCCCAAAGACCACCACAGGCAAATTTGCTATCTGTACCGGGAAGTAAGAAATAAAGTTTTCTCATAATTTTATTAGGGCATTGGGGGAGTAATTTTGAATTTTGAATTTTGTTAGCGCAGCGTTAGCGAGTCCGCGAGCGTCATTTTGAATTTTGAATTGTTTCCCCCTCTTGCTCTCTTCATTCTTGCCAGCCTACTTTAACAAAATGTGCCTCACGCCCCCAAACGTCGCGTGTACGGGTAATATTTTCAATTGCTAGGTTAAAAGGAATGGCAGTTGTTAGGTAACGCTGTGCCACAGAACCTAAATCAGGTGCGAGTTCTGCGGCTGTCGTTGCCGCTAACCCCAAACCTATAAGTTGCTCGATTGGTCGAAATGGTAGCAATAGATGCACACCAACAGCTAGTCCAGCCGTTAAGAGCATTGCTACTGATAAATTTGTGCCACAACGGGGATGTACAGCCAAATCCCATTCTCCACTGGTAATACGATGTCGAGCAAGTGTGACTGCACGCCGCAAATCACTAATATTTACCTCACCATAGAGGTAGAATCCCTGCTCAGTAGATAAACCGCCTAATAATTCATTATCTAGTTGAACATTAGTGGATTCTGTTGAAGCAGAATAGGCGCTTTTTGATTCGCCAAGAACCCAAACAGTAGCATGTTCTAAAGCGTGAACCTGCCGCAGCATCAAAATTTCTTTCAACCCTGGAATAAACGATAGCTGTCTGAGTAAGTCTGCATCTTGTGTGGGTTGCCAAAAGTCTGAAGATTGCTCTTCCAGACTCGGAACCTTCTCAGATAAAGGTATCGTAAAATCAAAGTTAAAAAATTCAAAGGGAGACAAGCTACCCTGAAAAGAAGCGGAAGTATTCATTGGAACACTACTCCCAAAGCCGATGGGGCAAGATAGATTCCTTTCAAATGTAACGCTTGCACCACTGAATTGTTGCTAATTTTTGTAGATGATTGTTTTGTTGGGGCATGGGGCATTGGGCATTGGGAAAGAGGAGGCAGGAGGCAGAAGTTCTTTAATTTTGAATTTTGTTAGCGCAGCGTTAGCGAGTCCGCGAGCGTCATTTTGAATTTTGAATTGATTTCTCCCCTGCTCCCCTGCTCCCCAATTAATTTGCAAAGGAATTCTGATCTTTATAGTTTCCGAGTCCGGTCAGCTGGCTCCACTAACATAAACTCCGGCTGAGTGAAGGACTCGGAACTTTTGGTAGAGTGTTCACACTGACACAAAGGCGTAAAGAGGGGAACAATCAGTAAAACTCAAAACTGGCTTGTAATTTACTAGACCAAAACAATTACGCTTCTACTAGTAAATTGTTTATTCAATCTGGTCAGGTAGAGTACAACAATTGACATCATTCAAGCAGACTTTGCCCCACTGCAAAGCCCAGCGGACAAGGGCTACTCGATTTTCTGTCTCGGTCTTGGTAAGAATGTTACTGATATGGTTATCTACTGTACGCTTGCTAATCTCCAGTTTGACTGCAATCTCTTGGTTAGTTAAGCCAGCGGCTACTAAGTCGATAATTTGCAGTTCTCTGTCTGACAGACTAACGGGGGTCTCAGACTTGCCACCAGCCATGACTATTTCTATCCTCCCTTGGTATATGTACTTAATCGCTCTTTCTAATTCTAGAAGATTCTTTTCTTAGTAGGGGTTTCAAGTGTTAGCAGTAATATGATTGTCAATATTTTCTTTGTATTTCAAGTTGGCAAAAATATAAACTACGCTACATTTTAAGTAATAAATATAGCTCATTTTGATAAATATGTCCTCTACGCACTTATCCAAAATAAGCGAGAATTAGAAGCATATACAGGCTATAGAAGTAGTAAAAATTGCTATTGAATTCTATGAAGGACTGGCGACAGATTAGCAAAAATTATTGTAGATTTTATACTGTAAATTTTTAATCCAAAATCGAAATCTAAAATTGAAAATGAGATGAGCAATCCCCGTGTTTTGTGCCTTGGTGAAATTTTGTTTGATTGTTTAGCCGATCAATTAGGGCTAAAGTTGGAAGAAGTGAAATCTTGGACTCCTTATCCAGGAGGGGCACCAGCTAATGTAGCCTGTGCTTTAGTCAAGCTGGGAATGTCAGCGGGATTTATCGGAGCTGTTGGCGAAGATGAGCCAGGGAATACACTGGTCAAGCTATTACAAGATGTAGGTGTAGATACGACGGGAGTACAACGCCATCCCACAGCACCAACACGGCAAGTTTATGTTACACGGGATCTGGCTGGCGATCGCACCTTTGCCGGATTTGGTCAGTACGATACCGCCGAATTTGCTGATACTCGCCTGCAAGCTAAACAATTGCCAAATTCGCTGTTTCAACAGGCAGATTTTCTGGTTTTGGGTACTTTAGAATTAGCCTATCCTGAAACTGAAGAGGCAATTCACCGCGCTTTAGAGTTAGCAGAACATTACGACTTAAAGATTGTGCTAGATGTCAACTGGCGTCCTGTATTTTGGAAAGAGCCAAACATCGCCCATCAAAAAATTCCAGAATTATTTAAGCGAGTTGATTTCCTCAAACTCTCCAAAGAAGAGGCTGAATGGCTATTTGAAACCGCAGATCCCGGAGCCATTACTTACCGTCTAGCTTCAATTGAGGGAGTACTGGTGACAGATGGGGAAAATGGCTGCACTTATTGTCTAGGTGAGAATGAAGGCAAATTATCCTCATTTTCTGTCCCTGTAGTTGATACAACTGGTGCAGGAGATAGCTTTTCGGCAGGTTTCATCCACCAACTGAGTCAGTATGGTATCCATAGCTTGCGAGATGCACAAACCGCAAAACGCATTGTCACTTATGCCAGTGCTGTTGGGGCACTGACTACTATTAAACCAGGTGCGATCGCTTCTCAACCTACTGCTGCTGAAGTCGAAGCTTTTCTAGCCGCAAATCAACTCTAGGAACTAGCATAAGTCACTGGGATATCAGCCACTAAAGGCTGATATTCCTGACTAGAAAATGGACGAAAATCTTCATGCCATTCTGCGGTCATATTGCACAATAAACGCAGTTGAAGAGGTGTTGGTACTGGGTTAACGCGCTCAACTTTTACTCTTAGCAGTTCTGAATTTTTGTTCTTGAGTTTAAAAACATCATCCACAATATACCGAGGGCAATAACCTACGATGTAATGATCCTCAGTGCATAAAAGCAATGCACGTAGGTCATAGGGATTTTGAAATTCGTTAGCTAAATATAACAGTTCACCCGTTTGTAATTGATTAATCCGTTCAGTTGCACAAGCAGGAAGGTGTCGCAGTCCATGTGCAAAAAAATGGATGTGGTATAAACCATTTTCATCTGGTTCTGGGCATGGGAAAACTTCAAAATAATCTGTTACCTTGCGTCCACCACTCCGAGAAAGAATGCTAACTGGATCGTCTTCACCTTCGGGAATATTTAGCGATTCAATATAATTTTTGTAATCAGGGCGAGAGCGTCGCATTAATCGATTAGAAAACAAGGGGAATAGTTCAACTGATGTATATTCTTTGTTTAAGTCTGGGAAGGAATACAATAGTTGAAAATTCTGTTCAGTTTGAGCTTTTACAGCACCTTGCGTATATACAAATTGATATTTTTTACCGTCAAATGTTAAGCGACCAATAGGAAGCCAAACACGACTTTTAGGATCTTGCCAAGCTAAAAAAAGTGTTTTCATAGGGTGTCCAGCAGCTTACTTTGATTTAATTCCAATATCTTCTGTGCAAATTCAATTGCTGTTTGCGATATGCGATTAGATGGAATACGCTCAAAAAGCTTTAACGTATCATTGCTTGACACCCTTGCTAAATTATTCAACCATACCCTCGCTGCATCTGGATACCGTTTTTGCGCTTCACAAAATGCATTAAAAGTCTTAAGAGTTTTTTGATCGCCAACTTTAGCATACAACGCAGAATTGCATTTTTCCACATATGCTTGCACAGAAAAGCCAGCATCTTTTGTGATTAGCCTGCTTTTCCTTCTAGAATCAGACTCGTTCCTACCGAGACAAGAGGCGTGGTCATAAGTTGGTGCTAGATAAATCTTTTCTTGTAAACTGATGAATGCCCAATTTTCATGGTGTTGATCGCTATTCCCAATCCAAGCATCCAAGAGTAAATACCCAACAAAAGCTTCTATCGCTTGACTAATTTACCCTGGTGCTGTCCAGTTAATGGGCAAATTTAGCGAAGTATCTCCGATAGCATTGAATACATTATGTATTGTGTGTTGAGATAGGTCTTTAGAATCTTCTGGATAATTAGATACTATCCGAGCCAGAATTTCATTACCAAGGGTGAGAATTGCACCTTCTTCAGGCGGCAAAAATGAGGGTGAAACAATACCGTTTTCCCCATTGAATATTGCTAGTTCATAATCAGCATGGGGTAAACCTAATAACTCGCACAACTCGGCTGCTATCTTTTCTGCCCAATCTTCTCCTGTGTTTGGTCTAGCTTTCTTGAATAGACAACGACCTAAATACTGATGGCGAAACCAGAACTTTTCTTTGGTTCCCAAATCTTCATCAGCCTCTGGGGCATCTAGAGGAACGTCAACGATCAAAAACTGCTCTGGCATAATTTATAGGAAAGCCTGATTTAAACCAAATTATTAACTTCACTTATTTTAAAAATGTGTAACAATCAATGGTTTGTCTTAGCTTGCTGCCACAGAGTATCAACAGTTACAAACTCATAACCTTGTTGTAGCAATTGCGGAATGAGAATTTGAATTGTGGCAGCAACATCTTGTCCACCGCAAGCACCATCATGCAAAACAATTATTGACCCATTTTTCACCTGCTGCATAATTCGCTGTACCACGATGGTGACACCTGGGCGCACCCAGTCTTCTGGTACAACGCTCCACATAACTGGGCGGTAATTCCACTGAAAGAACAATTTTAAAGTCGCAGGTATAAATAAACCATTGGGAGGGCGGACATCTCGCACTTGTTTAGGTTGCAGATTGCAGGCATTGTAAATGGCTGTTTGGGTTTTTTCTAAACTATCCTTCAAGTCATTTGGGGAAAGCATGGGAAAAGAGCGATGATCGTAGCCATGCAATCCGATCCAGTGTCCGCGATCGCTAACGGTTTTAGCAATACCTGGCGAACGGTTGACGCAAACACCCAACCAAAAAAAACTCGCTGTAATCTTGTAACGATCTAACACTGCCAAGACTTCGGACGTGTATTGAGGATGGGGCCCATCATCAAATGTGAGTGCGATCGTTTTAGTATGGGGATTTCCACTCCAAAGGCAGTTGGGAAAACTCGGCTGGAGAATACGGTAGAAAATTGGGAAGAGGGGAGCTAGCTGCATAAAGTTTTTTCTTTTTTCCGTAATCTTGCATAACTACACTGATTACTTAATATAAAACTGTTAAGCGTGGGAACCAGAGCTTAACTCGCTTATATCTGGAACTTACGCACTATACAAATAGAGAGTTCTAGATACAAGGGCTCCTTTTAGATTCAAACATCAAAGCGATCGCTTTGGTATGTCAATCACCACCCCAATATCAGGTGGGAAAGGTCGGCTGGAGTAGGTCAATGCTCTATTGTGTAAAAAATCTGTAAGAGCAATACTATTTGACCTAGCGCTCGTCTAAATTGATGATAAATCTACGAATAAACACTGGATAAAATGTTAATTTTGTTCAAAGATATCCGAGATTATCAAATTTCATTTTTGGGCTTGTTCCTAGTCGTGGGAATCGGTACCCGAGACTGGACGTTGCGACCAGAGTTGATTGGGGTATTAATCGCCACTTGTCTAGTAACCCAATGGATATTGTCATGGGTAACAGGCAAAGAACAAATCCCCAATCTTCGCAGTGCTTTAATTACCTCACTGGGACTGAGCTTACTGTTGCGGGCTGATCACTGGACGACAATGGTTTTAGCGGCAGCAACTGCGATCGCTAGTAAATTTCTCTTTAAATTTGGTGATAAGCATTTCTTCAACCCTGGTAATTTTGGTATCATTTCCGCCTTGGTTCTGACCTCCGATGCCTGGGTTTCTCCGGGACAATGGGGTGAAGAGTGGTGGTATGCGCTCTTATTCGTCGGAACTGGCGGCATGACTTTGCAGCGCATTGGTCGCTGGGACACCACAGCTGCTTTTTTGGCTGCATATTCCTTACTAGAAGCAATTCGCAATCTCTGGCTGGGTTGGACTTGGGATGTTTACTGGCATCGCTTGATGAGCGGCTCATTATTGTTGTTCGCCCTATTTATGATTACAGATCCGCGATCAATTCCCAATTCCCGAATTGGGCGGGTAGTTTGGGCATTTTGCATCGCTGGATTAACTTTTATCCTGCGGAATTATTTCTTTATTTCCACCGCAGTCTTCTGGGCACTGTTCATCCTTGCCCCGTTGAGCATTCTACTAGATGTTCTCTGGTTAGCCCCACGATTTTCTTGGCAAAAGGGAGATGAGAAAGATGAGGGAGATCAGGGAGCAGAGGGAGAATTTTTTACTCAGCACTCCTAACTCTTAACCGGAGCAACAGAAACGTCTTTGGCTTTGCTCCTAACTTCCAACTCACGAAATCAGCACTTAATATAGAGGTCTAAAAAATGAAGATTTTTCGACTTTTAACACCATTACTGTTGACCATTGTAGCTGTGTTTTGCTTTGCACCCGCAGCTTGGGCATTTTGTGGATTTTATGTATCCAAAGCTGATACGAAGCTGTACAACAAAGCTTCTCAAGTGGTGATCGCACGGAATGGCGATCGCACTGTCCTAACAATGGCAAATGACTACCAAGGCGAAGTCAAAGATTTTGCGATCGTAGTACCAGTGCCAACGGTGCTGCAAAAAGAGCAAGTTCGTGTAACTGAACCCAAGATTATCGAGCGCCTAGATGCTTTTAGTGCGCCGCGATTGGTGGAATATTTTGACCCAGATCCTTGTGCCCCACTACCACGATTTTTTAATAAACTATCTGTCGCAACAGCAGCAGTAAATGATAGTGCGGAAGTTCAGAGAAGGGATCGCAGTTTGGGTGTAACGGTGGAAGCGCGTTTCAACGTCGGCGAATACGACATCGTCATCCTCAGTGCGAAAGAATCTGGGGGACTGGAAACTTGGCTGACAAACAATGGCTACAAAATCCCTCAAGGGGCCAAACAGTTACTTCAGCCCTATATCCGCTCCTCAATGAAATTCTTTGTTGCCAAAGTCAACTTGGATAAATTCGAGGAATCTGGCTACCAGTTCCTGCGTCCGCTACAAATTTCCTATCAATCACCCAAGTTCATCCTGCCAATTCGTTTAGGCATGATCAATGCCACCACAGAGCAGGATTTAATTGTCTATATCCTCTCACCTCAAGGAGAGGCAGAAATCGCTAACTATCGGACGGTGAAAATCCCCTCCAACGTCAATATTCCGGTATTTATCAAAAATGAATTTGGTGAATTCTACAAATCTCTGTTCCAAACCGCTTACACCAAAGAAGGCAAGAGAGTCGGTTTTTTGGAATACGCTTGGGATATGGGTAGTTGCGATCCTTGTTCTGCCGATCCCTTGACTCCAGAGGAACTCAAGGAAGCAGGCGTATTTTGGCTAAATGATAATTCTCCAACTAATGTGCCACCATTCCGCAAGCTTATTCTTCCCTCTTTTAACACTAACGTCTTCATCTCCCGTCTGCATGTCCGCTACACCCGCAACACATTCCCTGAAGACTTGACTTTCCTACAAACTGCCAACCGTGAATTATTCCAAGGACGTTATATTTTGCAGTATCCATTTGAAGGGGAAGTTAAGTGTGAGGCAGGTAGAGAATACAAACGGTCTTTGCCCAAGCGTTTTGAACAAGAGGCGCAGACTCTAGCTAGGTTAACTAATGGCAATATCCAAGATATTCGCAACAAAATGAAGCTGAGTGTCGGAAATCTCACATATTCCTTGTGGGAAAATTTCTTGTCTAACTTTGGATTAAATTGAGGGGATTGGGGAGTAGCGGGAGAACTTTTTACTCAGCACTCCTAACTCCTGTACAGACGCGATTAATTGCGTCTCTACTCCCAACTGTTGTACAGACGCGATTAATCGCCTCTCTACTCCTACTCCTAAATCAGCACTTAATATAAAGATCTAAAAAATGAAGATTTTTCGACTTTTAACACCATTACTGTTGGCAATTGCCGCTGTTTTGTGCTTTGCACCAACAGCTTGGGCATTTTGTGGATTTTATGTAGCCAAAGCTGATACAAAACTGTATAACAAAGCTTCTCAGGTAGCGATCGCGCGGGATGGCGATCGCACTATCCTAACAATGGCAAACGACTTTCAAGGCGAAGTCAAAGATTTTGCAATGGTAGTACCAGTGCCAATGGTACTGCAAAAAGAACAAGTTCGCGTCACTGAACCGAAAATTATCGAGCGCCTAGATGCTTTTAGTGCGCCGCGATTGGTAGAATATTTCGACCCAGATCCTTGTACCCCAGTTGACGATAGAGAGTTATCAGCAGCACCAGCACCAGCAGCGGCGAGAAGTGAGGCGGGGAGTGCAAGGGGCGATGCTAGCTTGGGTGTGACGGTTGAAGCACGTTTTAACGTTGGCGAATACGATATTGTGATCCTCAGTGCGAAAGAATCTGGTGGATTGGAAACTTGGCTTAAACGCAATGGCTACAAAATCCCCAGAGGTGCGAAACAGTTACTTCAGCCTTATATTCGCTCCTCGATGAAATTCTTTGTTGCTAAAGTCAACTTGGATAAATTCGAGCAATCTGGCTATCAGTTCCTCCGTCCGCTACAAATTTCTTACCAATCGCCTAAATTTATGCTGCCAATTCGTTTAGGCATGATCAATGCTACGACAGAGCAGGATTTAATTATTTACATCCTCTCGCCCCAAGGACAAGCAGAAATCACCAACTATCGGACGGTAAAAATTCCCTCCGACGCGAACATTCCCTTATTTGTCAAAGATGAATTTGGTGAATTTTACAAATCTATGTTTCAAACTATCTACACCAAAGAAGACAGGAAAGTTGGTTTTTTAGAATACGCTTGGGATATGGGTAGTTGCGATCCTTGTTCTGCCGAACCCCTGACTCCAGAAGAACTCAAGCAAGCAGGTGTATTTTGGCTAGATGATAATTCTACAAGTAATCTGCCAGTACCCCCTAGCTTTCGTCGTCCCTCTCCTAGAAGTAACGTCTTCATCTCTCGATTGCATGTTCGCTATACCCGCGACAAATTCCCTGAAGACTTGATATTTCAACAAACTGCCAACAGTGAATCTTTTCAAGGACGCTATGTTTTGCAACATCCGTTTCAAGGGGATCTCAAATGTCAGGCTGGTAGAGAATATAAGCAGTCTTTACCCAAACGTTTTGAACAAGAGGCGCAAACTCTAGCTAAACTAACCAACTGGAAAATCCAAGATATTCGCAACAAAATGAAGTTGAGTGTAGGTAATCTGCAATATTCTTGGTGGGAAAATTTCTTATCCTGGCTGAGATTGTATTAAGGAGGGTGGGGAGTGATGAGTAAGATTAATTCAAAAAATCAAATCTGATAATTTCCTTTACTTATTTTTTATTAGCTAATAAGTCTTAGGATATTATTGAACAGGACTTACGCACAGGTAACGGAAAATCAAACCACAGAGAAGCCAGTGCGTTGGGCGGGTTTCCCGACTTGAAGCAACTGGCGCGACACAGAGAACACAGAGGAATAAGAGTTAGAGAGGTTTTTTGCGTAAGTCCTATTGAAAATACTCCTCACACTATCTCGAATAATTAATAGTCAAATTTTTAGCAATTGCCAGAGGTGACTTGCTTCAAGCATGAGTGTGACAGCCCACACAAAGATACTGATGCCAGCTGCGGCGGCTGCAATATCCTTAATCATCCCAATCCGGGTATCCTCTCGTTCTTCCACAAAATCGCATAAGATTTCGATCGCACTGTTAAATAATTCGGCAACCAGCATCATCCCCGTTGCTAGTAAAATCAGAGTGACATCAACCCATTGCCGAAAGATAAATGAGAAGCCTAGAACTGGAACTGATAAAACAAGTTTGTAGGCAACGCTAAAGTCAGAGAGAACAGCGACATAAAGACCTGTGAGAATAATCTTGAGCTTTTGGATGGGATGATAACCCGGTATGCGGTCTTTTTTATATTTTTTGCGATCGCTCATAGTTTTGTAACGAGAAAACATATATTTCACTAGAATCTCTGTCGCTAAAGACCAAAAAGTGTCAAATCTCAGTTCTATTCACTTGAGAACCTCAAATCTCCCAATAGTTTATGCCCGTTCCCCACTTCCTTTTAAAAAAGATCCAGTATCTTAAGGAAAGGTAATTCTTCGGGTGTTGTTATACGCAATACTAAGATATTCTTGCTTTCTTCGCCAAGATTGTCATGGTTCAATTCGATGAACAGCTACGCCGCTTAGTTACAGAAGCCTGTAGACACCAACGTGGAAGCCCTCAGCGTCAGAAGCTGCTCACGCAAATTATTCGCTTGACAGCAAGTAGACTCTGGAGGGAACCTACTCCCTACTATCAAGATGCACTACAACAAACTTGGTTGTATTTCTGTCGCAATGTTTGTGAAGGTTTGACAGGGCAAACCTATGATCCTAATTATGGCAGTGTAATCACCTGGCTGAATGCTTACCTAAAACGGAGACTACAAGACTTCTACCTTAACCAGAACCGAGAACAAGCCACAACAGTCCCTCTGAGAATTCGTCAGTCTACATCTGGTGGAACAAGTGAAACTATTGATCCTGTAGATAACCTACCAGCTAGCCCTCAAGCACCTCCGATTTTGGAAGACTTGGAGATATGGGCGAAGACAGATTCGGATGGGGAACTGCGCGGTACTTACATTAAAGGGCATCCAGATGTGAATTGTCAGGTGTTAATTCTCAAACGCTTACCTCCAGAAGTTAGCTGGAAAGATTTATCTGAGGAATTTGGGTTGTCAATTCCGACATTAAGCAGTTTTTATCAACGCCAATGTTTACCGCGTTTGCGTAAGTTTGCAGAATTGGAGGGATTATTATGATCGGTGCTGTTAGCGAATAGCTAGGGTTGAGCCAGTGCTGAGTCAGAAGTAGTACTAATGAATCTTCTCACTTTCAGCCGAGGTATTCATTCCTCGAAATTAATTTTATGCCTAACGGGACTTAAACATTTTTGAGGCAGAAACAAGCCTCAAACCTATACAGGATAAGGGAAATACACCGAAAGCTCAAAAACGCTTGAAACCCAGATATATCAAGAAAACAGGTAAAACGATGTCAAAGTCACTCTGTATATAGGTTTGATGGTTTTTTAAGGCTACTTTTTGTCTAAGTCCCACTAAGCCTAGTACCGCAAAGCGGAAGTCAAAAGGACCCAGTGCGTTGGGGAGACAGCGCCGTGGTGAGGCAGTCGCTCAGAGGCGGTTTCCCCCAGGAGGAATTACCGAAAGGGTTTCCCGACTTGAGGCGACTGTCGGCGGCTCTGCCGACTTGTTCGCGCAGCGTCTCCCCTTGGGAGAAGCAACTGGCGTTCAAAAGTCAAAAGTCAAAAGTTTGTATATCAAGGCTTTTGCAAGTTTTAAAATGGTGGCTTGATTTCCGCCACGCTGTACTAGTTGATTTTACTTTTTACTTAGCACTATTTCAGTGGGTTTTTGTTTAAGGTTTGCGATCGCTTTTAACTAAGGTTTGCTAATCGAGTTTCACTGTGATCGCAACAAAATTGTGGAAGCTCAAAGATTGGTGAGGGATGGGAATGGTAACATTACCCTGTTAGCCTATAGTCAATCCTATGTGTTTCTGGTTATCACCTCCCTCTCGTCATTGCTTATGGCTAAAACAACTAGGATTTTTGGCACGAATTCTGTAAAATTTAAAAGCAGTGGTCGGGAAACGGCAAGGACGCGCTGGCTCACCCCCCTAACTCACTTTTTACGTTTGCCTTTGTACTTCTTGGTCGCTTTGCTATGCATTGTCGGTTCACCAGTGTTAGCAAAAGTTCCTAGCTCAATCAATTCTTCATCCCAACTGCGAATAAACAATCTAACATCTCTGGCTGTGCCCACTGATGCCGCCTCGCTTTTACAGCAGGGCAAAGTTTTATACAGTAATGGCAACTTTGCCAAAGCTGTAGAAGTGTTACAACAGGCTGTCCAAATATATAAGCAGCAAGGGGAGAACCTTGCACTAGCAGTGGCACTGAGTAATCTTTCCCTAGCTTATCAGCAACTCGGTGCATGGAGTCAGGCGCAGCAGGCAATTACAGAGAGTTTAAATTTACTCCAAGGACAAGATAAAAACCAAAATCTGCAAATATTTGCCCAATCACTAGATATTCAAGGTCGTCTGCAATTGGCAATGGGACGGCCCGAGGCGGCTTTGGCAACTTGGCAGCGGACAGAAGAAATTTACAAACAAGCAGATAATCAAAGTGGCGTAGTACGATCGCTAATCAATCAAGCACAAGCGTGGCGCACCCAAGGATTTTACCCGCGGGCGATTAAAACACTCAATCGAATAAGTCAAACGTTAAAATCTCAACCCGATTCTATAGAAAAAACAGTGAGTTTGCGATCGCTCGGTGATGCCCTTTTAGTATTGGGCGATTTGAAAAAGTCACGCCAAGCATTAGAAGAAAGTCTGATAATTGCTCAAAATCTACAATCAAGGGCTGATATTGCGGCTAGTCTGTTCAGCTTGGGAAATAATGCCCGTAAACAAAACCAAAAGGAACAGGCGATCGCTTATTATCAACGAACAGTCGCAGTATCTCCCTCACTTCTAACAAAAGTTCAAGCACAACTCAATCATCTAGGACTACTGATTAAAGATAAAGAATGGGCAAAGGTTCAAACTTTTTTGCCATCGATTGAGTCTCAACTCAACCAACTCCCCCTCAGCCGTGCGAGTATTTACGCTCAGGTTAACTTTTCACAAAGTTTGGCAAAAGTCAAGAGTGGTGTATTACAAGCATCCAGTCATGTTTTTTACTCAAAATTTAGTACAAAAGACTCAGCAAAATTACTCGCTAGTGCCATCCAGCAATCCCGTAGTTTAGGGGACAAGCGGGCAGAGGCTTATGCTCTGAAGAGTTTAGGCGGCTTGTACGAAGAAACCAGACAGTGGTCAGAAGCGCAAAACTTGACTCGGCAAGGATTAGCTTTGGCACAGAGTAGCAATGCACCAGAAATTACCTATAGCTTGAAATGGCAGTTAGGTAGATTGCTTTGGGCACAAAAAGATATTAATGGTGCGATCGCCGCTTATGATGCTGCTGTAGACACTCTTGAGTCTCTCCGCAGAGATTTAGTAGTAAATAAAGATGTAGTCAACCAGGATGTGCAATTTGACTTCCGCGACAGTGTAGAACCCGTCTACCGCCAGTCAGTAAAGTTACTGCTGCAATCTCAAAAAGGAAAACCAAATGAAAAAATATTGGAGAAAGCACGCCAGCGGATTGAAGCACTCCAACTAGCAGAATTAGACGACTTCTTTCAGGATGCTTGTTTGCAAGGTCAGAAAGTAGCCCTCGATCAAGTAGTAGACAAAGATAATACCAAGGCTGCCATCCTTTATCCAATAATTCTTAGTGACGAACTCCAGGTAATTGTCAAAATTCCTAAACAACCTCTGCAAAGCTACAGTACCAAGATTTCCCAAAAAGAAGTAGAGAAACTCTTAATAGAACTGCGAAGAAATCTTGTCGATCCAACTGCTACTAAGATCGTCCAAACCCAATCGCAAGAAGTTTACAGCTGGCTGCTTAAACCCATTGAGTTACAACTGCAAAAAAGTAGCGTCGATACGTTAGTGTTCGTTCTAGATGGGCCATTACGCAATTTACCAATGGCAGTTCTCTACGATGGTAAACAATACTTGGTAGAGAAATATGCGATCGCCCTGAGTGTCGGTCTACAACTTCTTGACCCAAAACCGCTGGTAAAACAGCAGCTGAGAGCACTAACCGCAGGATTAACTATTCCGCCGCCAGGATATCCCAAGTTTGCACCATTGCTGGCGATCAAATCTGAATTTGACAGTATTGCTAAAGCAGGAGTTTCGACAACCAGCCTACTGGATAGAGATTTTAAGAAAAAGAATTTGGAAAGTGAAATTGGTGCTGCTTCATTCAACATAGTGCATTTGGCAACCCACGGTCAGTTTAGTTCCCGCCTTGAAGACACTTTTATTTTAGATTTCGATGGTCAGATCAATGTCAAAGATTTTGATACTC
Organism: Nostoc sp.; assembly: GCF_036917535.1. GTDB lineage: Bacteria > Cyanobacteriota > Cyanobacteriia > Cyanobacteriales > Nostocaceae > Nostoc. The sequence continues at coordinate 245,383 of NZ_JBALDA010000082.1, read as the reverse complement.
TCTTTCGCAGTCAGGGTAAAACCGTAGTAGAATTATTGGTCTTAAGTGCTTGCCAGACAGCAACAGGAGACAACCGTGCAGCACTCGGTCTAGCAGGAGCAGCTGTCCGAGCTGGGGCACGTAGTACCATAGCTTCCCTGTGGCAAATTGATGATGAATCAACAGCGATGTTTGTTAGTGCCTTCTATCGAGAACTCAAGAGTGGCAAAACCACCAAAGCCGAAGCAGTCCACCGGGCCCAGCTACAACTATTTAAACATCCCAACTATAGAGCGCCAAGCTTTTGGTCTGCCTATGTATTGATTGGCAATTGGTTGTGATTTGAGGGGCCGATCTTCCTAATCGATCGCTCAAATTGTACGCTGAAAATTTTGCAATTTATCTGCTAGTTGATAAGCCGCTTTTAGCAACTTGAAGCTGATTTTGCTCAAAGTATAGCAAAGTGCTGTTAGCGTCAGCGGGGCGTTTAGCCCGTGCTGAGTAAAAACCCACTTTTGTCAAGGCTTTGAGCGCTCAACACTGTCCTAACCTACGTGACTACGGCTATATAAATACTCAAAACCTCTATTTCATATATCATCTCAATATACAATTCCTTAATTTTATGGGATATTTTTACCTAATCGCCAGTCCCCAATTCTCTTTTTCCAGTATTCAATTTTGTGGCATAAATTTATTGAATGCGGGTGATATATACATAGCAGCATTGAACCCTAGAAATTGACTTATGAATGACTCCACCTATCAGCTAGATGATTTCGCTTTAACATTGCCGATTTCCCAAACAGCTCGCATAACTGCCCAGCAATTTGCTAACCAGCAAGCAAATCTTGAAAAAGCAGAGCAAGTCCGGCTGAATACTTTAGCTGTATGGGTGGTGAATGACTACTTGCAGATGATGGATATTCCTACTGACCTTCAAGCTAGTGACAGTTGGAACCCGATCATGCGCCTTTGTGGGGATGTCGCTGATTTAGAACTGCCCTCAATTGGGCGTCTGGAGTGTCGTCCTGTCCATTTGCATCAGCAGACATGTTCTATTCCTCCAGAAACTTGGGAAGAACGGGTGGGTTATTTAATAGTTCAATTTAATGAATCCCTCGAAGAAGCAAGACTGCTTGGTTTTCTCCCTAGTGTGGTAAGTGAAACAGTTCTTTTAGCGCAACTGCAACCATTGGAAGCGTTTATTGACCACATCTGGCAACTGCGTCAATCCCCAGTTAATTCATTAGTGAATTTGAGCCAGTGGTTTGCTGGTATATTTGAGACTGGTTGGGAGACTATTGAATCGCTGTGGAACGTGCCGGAACTCAGGCCAACTTATGCCTTTCGCAGTGTTGAAACTTTGGAATTAGATGCCCTCAAACAACCAGAATCAATTACTAAACGGGCAAAAGTGATTGATTTAGGTATCCAAATCCACAACCAACCTGTGATGTTGATTGTGAAAATCAGTCCCGAAAAAGATCGACAAACTAGTATTCATCTCCAATTGCACGCCACTGGAAATCAAATCTACTTGCCACCAGGAGTTCATCTCACTGTTATAGATAGTTCAGGAGCAATATTTCTCGACGCTCAATCTAGAAAATCAGACAACTACATTCAATTGCAATTTCGTGGTGAACCTACAGAGCAATTTAGTGTTAGGGTAGCCTTGGATAATGCCAGTGTCACCGAATATTTCCAAATTTGAAATATGTAGCTATCTTCCCTCTTTGTCGGTAATTTATTAAGTGATAACTCATTAACTAAAAATTAAAAATTAAAAATCCAAGCCAGCTTTTAGGGATTTTGAAAAAAATCTGTAGACGCATGTGGGACTTGCAATCGGACATTAGAACAGGGCACGATCTTGCACAGGAAGATAGCGACGATTATGGGTAAATTAGTGGCGATCAAATTTGGAGAAGGTAGTTTTGAGCAGGGGTTTGCTGTCACCCTCCAAATTGGTGAAGAACACGAGCGTGCTGCAACAGAAATCACTGGGAGGCTACCTTCATTCCCGGAAATGCCGCTCTATTATAGTCATTGGCAGTCTAGTTATCGGCAGATAGGCAATCGTTATCGCCTCCATGCTGAGCAAATGCAGGTGACGAATGTATCGATGGTTCAAGACTGCGAAAACGCTTCTCATATTTTGCGGGCACGCTTTAATACCTGGCTGCGAACAGAAGAGTTTCGCCCTTTGAGGGAAAAATGGTTAGAAAGATTATCATCGAGCGACGAAGTACGGGTGATTCTGCAAACAGAAAATAGCCAATTGCAGCTATTACCCTGGCATCTGTGGGACTTGTTAGAACGCTATCCCAAAGCTGAAATTGCCCTTTCTTCACCATCTTACGATCGCATTCACAAGCCACGCACTCTCAATCAATTAGTCAATATTTTGGCAATTGTGGGCAATAGTAAGGGGATTGACACCCAAGCCGATCAAGCTTTACTGCAACAGTGTAGTAATGCAGAGGTGAGCTTTTTGGTAGAACCAGAACGTAAGGACTTGACTGAGCATCTCTGGGGAAAAAACTGGGATATTCTTTTCTTTGCCGGACACAGTTCCAGTCAAGGAAGTGGCGAAAGCGGACGAATTTACCTGAATAGAACCGATAGTCTTACCATTGGCGAGTTAAAGTACGCTCTTAAGAAAGCTATTGAAAATGGTTTGCAATTAGCTATATTCAACTCTTGTGATGGATTGGGATTGGCGCGAGAATTAGCTGATTTGCAAATTCCTCAAATGATCGTCATGCGCGAACCCGTCCCAGACCAGGTTGCCAAGGAGTTTTTAAAGTATTTTCTCCAAGGCTTTGCTGGTGGCGAGTCTTTGTATCAAGCGGTACGCCAAGCGCGGGAACGTTTGCAAGGACTTGAGGATAGATTTCCTTGTGCAACTTGGCTACCAGTGATTTGCCAAAATCCGGCGCAGATTCCACCAACTTGGGATGAATTAAGGTCTGCAAAATCTGAAGATGAAGATGAAGTAAATTTACCTTTATCTAACAGACGCAGATTTAAAAGAATTTTGTTATCCAGCTTGGCAGTTACAGCTTTGGTTTTTGGGGTGAGATTGGTGGGATTGCTGGAAAATCTAGAGATTCAAGCCTTTGACCTAATGATGCGATCGCGCCCCGCAGAAGGACTCGATCCTCGACTGTTGATCATTACAATTGACGATGACGATCTGGCTACTCAAAGACAAAATGGCGAGTCCTTGATTGGAGCTTCTATTTCTGAAAAATCTCTCAATAAACTCTTAGCAAAACTGAATCAGTACCAACCCCGCGCGATCGGCTTAGATATCTACCGTGATTTTAAGGCCAAAGAGCCAGATTTAATTACTCGTCTCCAGCAAACTCAGAACTTAGTTGGCGTATGCAAGGGGAGCGATCGCTCAGGAAATATCAAAGGTATTAAGCCGCCACCAGAAATCCCCCCAGAAAATCTGGGATTCAGTGACTTTATTCACGATCGCGATGGAGTTATTCGTCGGCATCTTCTGTTCATGAATCAGGAGACGACATCATCGTGTTTTACTCCATATTCCTTCAGTTTACAACTAGCATCCCTTTATCTGCGCCCTTCAGGAATTCAAACAAAGTTCACTCTTGAAGGAAATTTGCAGTTGGGTAAGACTATTTTTCCGAATCTGAAGTCTCGTACTGCTGGCTATCAAAATATTGATGCTAATGGCGGTCAAATCTTACTCAACTATCGTTCTTCAAAAAAAATAGCCGAACAGGTAACGCTAACAGAATTTTTATCTAGTCCGGTTAACCCTAACGTCATCAAAAACCGGATTGTTTTGATTGGTGTGACTGCAAAGGGGGATTCTCCAGACACCTGGCCGACACCTTATGGCATTCCTTTAGACGAGCAAATGCCGGGAGTACTGGTACAAGCTCACATGGTCAGCCAGATCCTTGGTGCAGTCCAAGATGGACGACCGTTACTGCGGGCTTGGTCATGGTGGGCGGAGGTCGCCTGGATTTGGGGCTGGTCTTTGCTCGGGGGAGTCCTGGTTTGGCGCAAGCTTTCGTTACCCTGGTTGGCATTAGCAATCGGTGTTACTTCTAGCGTTTTGTATGTAGTTTGCTTTGGTCTGTTAATTTCAGGTGCTTGGGTACCTTTTTTACCGTCGGCTTTATCGCTTGTAGCTATGGCGAGTTTGATGTCAATTTATAATCATTCAAAAACAAAAGTCCGGGCGGGGAATCGGTAACTAAAGGAGATGAGGCGGAATAACTAATGTCTAATGTCCAATCTAAAATCCTAAAATCGTATGAGGTCAGGTTTCTATGAATTTAAATTCACAACCGATAAAACTGTTTTTAGTAGTAGCTTTTAGTTGTACAAGTTTATTAGTTAGCCTGACTCCAATACTGGCAAAACCAACTCCTAATCGCTCTGACGCTAAAACAACCTTTACTCAACCTCCAATTCCACCTGGTTCACCTCCTGGAGGTCGCGTTCGTGGTGGAGCAAAGCGCGGGGAACCTGCATGTCCTACATCTAAAATTGACTTGACTGCTTTAGTACCCTTTACTCAGGAAGCTAACTCTGTAATTAATGTCTGGGGACAAACAACAGTAGAACATCCAAGTTGGTTTTTCTATGTGCCATATACTAAAGATTCGCCATATATAGTTGAATTTGTGTTGCAAGATCCAGACGCTAACAAGGTATACAAAAAAGCGATCGCTCTACCGGATAAGCCCGGAATCGTCCGCGTTTCTTTGCCTAGCACTGCTCCCGGTTTAGCAGTAGGCCAACAATACCGCTGGTTTTTCACCATTAACTGTGACAAGCAACAGAATGCTCCCCCAACTTTTGTTGAAGGGGTAATAAAACGAGTTAACCTCAGTCAAGCAACAGTCAAACAACTAGAAACGGCAGAACCTCTAAAGCGCTATGCTATCTATGCCCAAAATGGGATATGGTACGAGGCACTGACGACGTTGGCTGAACTGCGTCAAAAAAATCCTCAAGATCCAGCACTGAAAGCAGAGTGGCGAAATTTGTTAGGCAGCATCCGCTTGGATGATGTTGCCGAAGAACCCATTCTTCTAGGAACACCTTAAACTAGGAAAATAATATTTAGTTAAGCCAATATTTGATAGTAGAGACATTGCAATGCAACATCTCTACATCGGTGTTGTTTAGTTTGCAGCAGCACTTACTAAACCATTATGCCTGAGCAAAGCGATCGTACTTGGTTCGCGACCCCGGAAAGTTTTAAACACCTCCATTGGATGCTTGCTACCACCGAGTGCTAGCACCGTATCCCGATAACGCATACCTGTAGCTTTTATTGCTTCTTCATTTTCTAGCCCAGCTTCTTCAAAAGCGGCAAAGGCGTCAGCACTCAGTACTTCAGCCCATTTGTAACTGTAGTAACCTGCTGCATAACCACCCTCAAAAATGTGCCCAAAAGAACATAATATTGAATCTTCTGGAAGTGGTGGTAAAATAGTAGTAGTCTTGGCTATACGATGACGCACATCTGCTGGAGTTTCATTGCTACCGGAACGATAGCGGTAGTGTAGTTCTAAATCAACACTGCTAAGGTGAATTTGGCGTAACATACCAGTACCACTCATATAATTACGCGCCGCTAGCAGCTTTTGATAATAATGCTCTGGCAGAGCTTCTCCAGTTTCGTAATGTTTAGCCATGCCAAACAAAGTGGGTCGCTCATAACACCAGTTCTCCATAAATTGACTGGGTAGTTCCACTGCATCCCATTCCACATTATTGATGCCTGCGGCTCCAACATAGTCAACCTTGGTGAGCATGTGGTGCAATCCATGACCAAACTCGTGGAACAAAGTCTCCACTTCATAGAAAGTCATCAAACTCGGCTTGCCATCTACTGGGGGAGTTTGGTTACATATCAAATAAGCCACAGGCAACCGGATGGCAGTTGCACCATTTTCAGTTTTGGCACGATTGATGCATACATCCATCCAAGCACCACCGCGTTTTTCTGCTGGACGGCTATAAGGGTCTAAGTAAAAGTAGGCTATGGGAGAACCAGTTTCATCAGCTATTTGGAAATAACGGACATCCTCATGCCATACTGGGGCTTGACCATCAACAGGGGTTACTGTAACACCAAATAGCCGCTTAACAAGCCCAAACAAGCCATCTAGCACTTGGGGAAGGGGAAAATAGGGACGTAATTCTTCAACGGTAAAGGCAAATTTTGCTTCTCGTTGGCGTTCTGCCCAAAAGCTGATGTCCCAATGTTTTAAATTTTGATATTCTTCTCCATAAGATGCAGCAAAAGCTTGGAGTTCTTTTAAGTCTTTGACAGCAGCATCATAACTGGCTTGGCGTAGTTCTTCTAATAATGCTTCGACTGCTTCAACATTAGGAGCCATTTTACTTGCAAGGCTCAACTCGGCAAAACTTTTAAAGCCAAGTATCTCTGCGAGTTCTTGCCGTAACTCCAAAATACGCACAATTAACGGATTATTATCTAAATCGCCGCTAGAAGCGCGAGTGATATGAGCTTTGTAGAGCTTTTCACGCAAATCTCGACGGGTGCTGTGTTGCATGAAAGGGCCGTAACTGGGGAAGTCTAAAGTAATGCGCCAAGGGCCATTTTCTGGTGTGGCATTCTCTTCTCCTCCTGCTCGTGCAGCTTGGGCGGCTAAACTCACCAAACTTGGTGGTAAACCGTCAATTTCTGCTTTTGTTGTCAGGGTTAAGCTAAAGTCTTTCGTGGCATCAAGTACATGGTTAGAGAATTGAGTAGAAAGTTCTGCCAACTCCATCTGAATGGCGTTGAAACGCTCTCTTGCTTCTCCTTTTAAGCCAACACCAGAAAGTTCTGCATCTCGAATGGCTGCTTCTACAATCCGTTGTTGGGCTAATTCTAAACTTGCCCAATTATCGCTGCTACGGAGTGCCTTAAAAGCATTGTAGATGGGTTGGCTTTGACCGAGTTTGTTGATAAATTGTACAACTAGTGGCTGGACGATTTCATGAGCTTCGCGCAGTTCCGGGCTATTTTTAACACCCATTAAATGATTTACCGTCCCCCAACTCCAGGTAAGCTGTTCTGTCAGCTTTTCTAAGGGTTCTACTAAACCACTCCAAGTCGGCTGTACACTAGCCTCTAAGGTGGCAAGTTGCTGATCAAGTTCTGCTAGCAACTGATTGAAGGCTGGTACTACTTGTTCTGGTTTAATCTCTGTAAAGGAAGGTAAACCAGTGCCTTGGAGTAAGGGATTATCGGAAATAATGGTACTTGCACTCATGATTTTGTGTGAACTGCGAACGGAAAAAAATCATTGTTGATTTTTATTTATATATCTTCTAATGTAACGATCGCTGTGCTATTTAGTCTTGTCATTCTGGCAAAAATGCAAAAAATGTGAGAGTTACTTACAAAATTATTTTGATACAGCTATTTTGTTTGGTTTGTGAAGGATAGCTGACAGGCGATAGTCCCAGAAATATTAGCGAAAGTTTCTAAGATAACATAATCATGCACCCATCCTCTCAACCAGGTGGCTAATTATGACTAGCCTCTTACCCAGTTCTCAATCAACAGAAGTTTTTTATCCAAGCTCAGATGGTGAACCATTGGCAGAAAGTTATGTTCATTTATATGCTCTACTGGTAACTTTAGAAGTATTGAGGCAATATTTGCTGGGTCGGCAAGCAACGGTTTTGAGTAACCAGTTTCTCTATTATGCTCAGGGTTTTCCGAGGTTACGGGTAGCTCCAGATGTAATGGTGATTTTTAATGTCACTCCTGGAGGTCGGGATAATTACAAAATATGGGAAGAGGGACAAGTGCCTGTAGTAATCTTTGAAATGACTTCGGAGGGCACTAAAAACCAGGATACTGGTTTCAAAAAGACGCTGTATGAGCAGTTAGGGGTATTGGAATACTGGTTATTTGACCTCAAGGGAGAGTGGATTAAGGAGCAATTACAAGGGTATCGGCTGCGAGGCGAGGTGTATGAGCCAATTACAGATAGTCGATGTGAACCTTTGCAGCTGCGTTTGCAAATAGAGGGACAACTGATTGGTTTTTATCGAGAAGACACTGGAGAAAAGTTGCTGATTCCAGAGGAGTTGGCACAGACACTCAAACAGGAAAGATTGGCGAGGGAACAAGCTCAAGAGCAAGCAAGACAAGCACAGTCGCAGGTGGAAGGTTGAAAGAACAATTGTGTAGACGCGTTCGCGTTGGCGAAGCCTCTCGAAGAGAAGCGTCTCGAAGAGAAGCGGCTTGTCGTTAGACATCGCTTGGCGTTGACCCTGATACTATTTAGCCATAGAGCAAGCGATCGCATATCGTCGGTACTTCGCATGAGGAACAGAGTGTATTTACCTATCTTATGACTAAAGGCGATCGCCAAAAGACACGCTTGCGTACTATGTCAAAACAACTAACTCGTCTGTCAGCATGGGCATTAAGTAGGTCAGTGTGAATATTTATTGTTGGGATGAGGCAGGAGGCAGAAGGGAAGAGGGTTTGAGTCTATTTTATTTTTCTTAACATAGTTTGGTTTTCCCATATCGTTCTACTTACCTTGAAAGTGCAGTTTCAGCCCAAGAATTCCGCATTTTCAAGGTGTGGAAGCGTACAACAAGTTACCTGAGCATCAGCGAGTGTCCTTACCAAACCAAAAAAGAAGCTTCATATTTCCATATTTATGATATTATTTGGCAACTCATCTTTTTACTCGTAAAATCGAAGACAAGATCGAGGTCAGTAAAAAAGAGTCCCTAAATTAATGAATACGTTAATCAGTCAGGGTGGAAGAGCTATCACTAAATTTCAGGTGGTAGACCGGATAAACGATATCGCTTGGCAAGCTCACCAAGGGAGCGTTGCGGCGATTATTCAGTTATTGAACGAAAAGCTAGCCCACTCTTGTGTCAGAACTAGAGCCATTTTTTCTGATGGTGTCTTACAAATTCTGTGCGAGGCAGCTAAAGTAGAGCAACTTGAGCAATCTCCTTTAGTAGAACAAATCCAGCAAATTCTTGAGTCTATCGCCCCGCGTTACATTCGCCGTGTCAAGATCAACAGTCGGATTGTTCGAGAACAACAATTGCTGTGGTTAAAAGAAATAGATAGCGATCGCGAGAATCAATTGCTTTGGTCACAGGAAATTACACTAATTCAGCCCAATATTGTCAAGCAATTAATTAAAGATATCACAGAAGCTCAAGCTGAATTAGGAAAACCAAATTATCCTAAAACTCAAGTCTCTCGTTCTTTAGTACTCATTAACAAAGAAAAATCCAAAAATAAACCTAAAACAAAGATATTAGCAGCAGCTGGTTTATGCTCACTGTTGTTGCTTAGTTGGGTTGTTTATGCCCAGCTAGGTAATATGAGAAATCTGATACAACCAGAAACTTCCAAATCTTTAACTACAGAAAATACTAACGACAGGAAAGCCCAAACACCATCTCACTCTCCTAACAATAGCTTTTCTGAGCCATCTGACGATCCATTTCAAATATCTGTGCGAATTGCCAACCAAGCTTCTGCATCTGGTAAAACAGCTACAACCTCAACTCAGTGGTTAGAGATTGCTGCTAAGTGGCAACGGGCTTCAGATTTAATGAGTACTGTACCAAAAACCCACAGCCGTTATCAAGAAGCTAAGATTCGTACTCAACTTTATAAAAAATACAGTGAGGCGGCACAGAAAGAAGCTGATAAGAGCAAATCTTAGTTTTTTTTGATTGGAAAACTCGATTATTGATTAGTATTTTAGCAGTGGTGAATAGATTATTTATTTTACTTCTCTCACTTCACCCAAGCGCGTAAAACGAATTTCAATGTCAAGGCAAATCAGCAATTATCCCGTCCCAGTAATTCGTAATAGCTCTTTGTGAAGTCGTCATTGAAACCTAAATAAATTCGGGAGAAGTTAGGATGTGTTACAAAAGTAACATATCCTAGCATCAGAGATTTCTGACAGAAATCTGTAAAATCAAAGATTCAACAAAGGCGATCGCATGACCAACGGCGTAATAATGCAGTATTACCATTGGTACATCTCCAATGATGGTACATTATGGGACAAGCTGGATAAAACAGCCAATGAGCTAGCTGATGCAGGCTTCACTGCCTTATGGCTGCCGCCAGCTTATAAAGGCAGTGGTGGAACATGGGATGTTGGATACGCAGTCTACGATTTGTTTGATTTGGGTGAGTTCGACCAAAAAAATACTGTTCGGACAAAATATGGAACACGCGAGCAATACTTAGGTGCGATTAAAACGGCACAGCGTGCAGGTATTCAAATCTATGCCGATGTGGTTTTTAACCACAAAGATGGTGGGGATGAAATAGAACGCATCTGGGCCCAAGAAATGGATTGGAATGACCGCAACCGTCCAGTCAGCGATTGGTACGAAATTGGAGCTTATACAAAGTTCAATTTTTCTGGTCGTGGAGATAAATACTCCAGTATGAAATGGTATTGGTGGTGCTTTGATTCATTATCATACAATGTCGATACCAAAAGTACAGACAAACTCTACCGCCTTAAAGATAAACATTTTGAGACAGAAGTTAGCCACGAACATGGCAACTACGATTATTTAATGGCGAATGACCTGGATACAGGTAATGACCTCGTGCGCGGTGAGTTGATGTATTGGGGGCGTTGGTTTGTTGATACTACTGGTGTAGATGGCTTTCGGATTGACGCTGTTAAACATATCCGTTCCACTTTTTTCCGTGATTGGTTAAATCACCTGCGAGTTCATTTTGGTGGACGGGAACTGTTTAGCGTTGGTGAGTACTGGTCTCAAGATATCGATACCTTACACAGTTATATTGCTTCTAGTGATGGGCGTTTGTCGTTATTTGATGTGCCTCTACATTTCAAGTTTCACCAAGCTAGTCGCCAGGGTAGTAGTTTCGATCTGCGATCAATTTTTGATAGAACCCTAGTTAAAGAACAACCTGCCCTAGCTGTTACCTTTGTTGAAAACCATGATACCCAACCTTGTCAATCCCTAGAGTCGCCTGTTGAACCTTGGTTTAAGCCCTTAGCCTATGCACTAATCTTACTGCGTCGCGAAGGCTATCCTTGCGTTTTCTATGCAGATTATTACGGGGCACAATATCAAGATAAAGGACGTGACAATACCCTTTACTCTCACCGTTTTTTGATTGACAAGTTCTTGAAGGCACGTAGGGAATACGGTTTTGGCGACCAGCATGATTACTTTGACCATCCCAATACTATCGGTTGGACGCGCTTGGGTAATACGGAACATCCGGGTGCAATGGCTGTAGTGCTTACCAATAGCGCACCAGGGAACAAGTGGATGAATATGTTCCGACCCAATCAGGAATTTTACGATGCGACGAGAAATATAAACGATATCATTCACACCAATAACGATGGATGGGGAAATTTCCCATGTCCAGGTGGTTCAATATCGGTCTGGCTGCAAAAATAGTTTAAATAGAAAACTAAGGTTAAAGAGGTAGATAGTAAGGAGTTTTTTCCACTATCCACCTCTTTGACAATAGAATTCAACGTAAAATGGAGCAAAATTTTCAATAGGATTACGGAATTGCAATGACATCGCTTGAAGTTATAATCATCAGAACACAAACTGGCTGCGTTCACTGAATTTTTTACTTTATCAACTCCAAGCAATAAATTTGAAAACAGCCAAATAATTAAAGCTATTAAGGAGATAATTTAACATGAGCGAGAATAATAATTCACAACCTAAAACAAATAAACCACAACCTCCTAAGACAATAGGAAAACCACCTAAGACTGAATTCATTAACTCCGAACAACAGCCCAAAACACCAAAATTATTGGATATTAATTGACTAGGAGTAATCCTAATACTACTCGGTTAAGAAAATTTGTAGGTTGGGTTGAAGAAAGTGAAATCCAACAAAGCCATGAAAATGTTGGGTATAAGAAACTAGAAGTCTAACAGAAATATTCACATTGCTACTAGATTTTGGGAACCATTGGTTCCCATTTTTTTCATCTCTAATCCCATTGCTTATTGATTCATTGATTCGATAAGGGCAAGCAAATAGTGAAACAAGTTTTACCTGGCTGCGACTCGAATGAAAGCGTACCGTGATGACGATTTTCTACAATCCGGCGAACGGTTTCTAAACCAAGTCCTGAACCATGCCCCACTGATTTGGTGGTGAAAAAAGGTTCAAAAATGCGGGTTTTAATTTCAGGTAGAATTCCACTGCCAGAATCGATAATGTCAATATGAGCATAGCGATCGCAATGGTGTGTTGTAATTTCCAGCAGTCCTTTACCATCCATTGCATCAATGGCGTTGTCAATTAAGTTCGTCCACACTTGATTGAGTTCACTACCATAGGCAAGAATTTTCGGAATATGTTGATCGTAATTGCGTTGCACTTGCACACCGTACTTGAGTTTATGAGCAAACAATCGCAAGGTATCTTCTAAGCCTTGATGTATATTTACTTCTTGCTGAGTGCCTTGATCGAGGTAAGAATAAGACTTCATCGCTTGCACAAGTTCGGAAATCCTTTCAGATCCTCGCAAACCATGTTTAATCATTGACATGACTTCAAAGGAAAGCGCTAACCAGTGTAATCCCATTTCTCGCAATTCCGTGTTGTCGTTGCGCCAACGTTCCATGAGTTGTTCCAGGGTTTCAACCTCAACACCACCTTCTGCTAAAGGTTCTGCTAATTTCCAGGCTTGGTTTACACCATAGTCTTCTAACCATTCCAGCAATATAGATTCGCGATCGCTTAGTGTTACCGGATCTAGGCGATTATTCAAAATCGCATCATGTCCTAGATCGCGTACTTTTAACCAGTGTTGAGTATGGGCTTCCTCAACATTGCGTTGCCCATAAACTAAGTTCATTCTTTGTAACTCTAGGATGGCGGCTGGCATTTCTTTTAAAGTCCGAACCAGGGCTGCGGCTGGGTTATTGAGTTCATGAGCTAGACCGGCGGCAAGTGTCCCTAAAGCTGCCATCTTTTCCCGCCCACGAATAAAAGACTCTAGCCCCCGGACACGACGTTGCATAATTCGGAAGACCATCCGCTCAAAATCACGACATTCATGCAACAGCTTGCGGAAGTCTTCTCCCTCCATTTCATAGATGAGGCAATTTGTCAATGCCCGCATTGTCACAGGTGCAGGTTCATCTGTGAGTATTGGAATTTCACCAAAATAGGATGGGGCTTCGTGTTGCCCGATAGGAATTTCAACTCCTTCACTGCGGCGGGTGATGTTGATTTTACCTTTAACTAAGATAAATAAGCGACATATAGGGTCTCCCTCATGGGACAACACATCTCCGGCAGAAAGTTCAACTGTCTGAGTGCGATCGCAAACCCACTGCAATCGCTCTTTGGGAAGTTGTTGAAATGGGTCTAAGTTGATTAATTCCTCAACACATAACATCAATTAACCTCCTTAAGGGGGCAGGGGGGATAAGATCAATTCAAAATTCAAAATTCAAAATTAAGAAAGCTAGACAGAACAAAGGTATGTCCGTATGCATCTGTCGCATTTTTTTTTAATTGGGATAAGAAAGTAGGATTATACAGGTGTGTTTTTCTATAAAGAATTGTGGCTAAAATAGTTGAAAAAGACTTTAATCTACAGTTTATCAGAATTTGTGGAAAACCCGATCCGTTTATACGGGGGGGGATGGATAGCGGTCTGATAGCTCAAAATTTATTAAACCCAGTAGAACGACGATAAAGTAACCAGATAAATAGGGGTGAACCCAGCAAGGCAGTGACGGAACCTACTGGTAGCTCTATTGTTCCTAGTCTAGAGAGTAAATCCGCAAAAGTGAGTAACCATGCACCTGCAAGGGCGGAAAGTGGTAAAACAAAGCGATGATTTGTACCAACAATCAGGCGGACACCGTGAGGAACAACAAGACCAACAAATCCAACCAAGCCACTGATACTGACTGCACCTGCGGCTAATAGAGTGGCGACACCACCAATTAACAGGCGCGATCGCGTCAATGAAAGCCCTAAACTCACAGCTAAATCATCTCCCAAAGCCAGTACGTTTAGCGATCGCCCCAGCAAGCATCCCCCGATCAATGCAACGATGATATAAGGTGCAGGCGTAGCAATTTCTTGCCAACCCCGTCCATTAAGACTACCAATTAGGAAACTGAGCGCAATTTGAATTTGCCCATCTTCAGCTAAAAGCAGCAATGTACTTTGTACAGCACCAAATAAAGAACTCACCGCCACTCCGCCTAAAATCAACCGCTCAACAGAAATTCCCGGTCCCGAACGACCCAGTAAAATTACGATGGCGGCAGTTAAAATTGCTCCTATCCATGCTGCTAAGGGAATTGCGATCGGGAATATGTGGCAGACAATCATCAGAATTACAAATAGTCCCGCACCCGCTGAAATGCCCAAAATAAATGGATCGGCAAGACTATTACGTAACATTCCTTGCAGTAGTGCTCCTGACATTCCCAAAGCTGCGCCAACAATGATCGCAGCCGTAATGCGCGGCAGACGTAAATCCCAGAGAATTGTCTGTTTAACCGGATCGCCTTTGTGGAGAATGGCTTGCCAAAATTCCGATATATTTAAAGGTACTGCTCCTTGAGAAAGCGACAGTGCTAGTGTTACTACCAGTGCTGTACCAAAAAGTAAAACAGCCCAAAATACGCGGTGTTCAGTAAAAATTGTTTGAAATGGTTTAGTCATGGTGGTTTATCCATTTTTGCGCTCTTGCTGCGTTTTCTTCACTTCTGTGACTTCGTATTCAATGACTGGCTTACCGTTAACACCCAGGAACATTTAACCTTGATTAAGTAATTGTATTTTGACTTGAATTTCAAGTTACAAAATAGAAAATGGTGTTGGGTACTGGAATTTTATGAATTTACCATTACGGACATTGGGAGTTGCACCAAATGCGTGGACAGTGAATGATGCGATCGCAGATATCACTCGTCTTCAAAAGACCCCACAACCCGTTATCTTACCAACAGAAACTAAAACCCTGCGCCTAGATTTGGCAAAAACTGCTATCCTCGTCATTGATATGCAAAATGACTTCTGTCATCCTGATGGCTGGTTAGCGCATATCGGTGTAGACGTAACTCCAGCGCGTCAGCCTATTGAACCTTTGAACAACTTACTTCCAGAACTACGTGAGGTTGGTGTTCCAGTTATTTGGGTAAATTGGGGAAATCGTCCCGACTTGCTCAATATTAGTGCTAGTTCGCGCCACGTCTATAATCCCACTGGGGAAGGTGTGGGATTGGGCGATCCACTACCAAGCAATGGTGCTAGAGTACTCATGGCAGGTAGTTGGGCTGCGGCAGTAGTGGACGAACTAGAACAGATTCCCGAAGATATTCGTGTGGACAAATATCGCATGAGTGGTTTTTGGGATACACCCTTAGATAGTATCTTGCGGAATCTGGGAAGGACAACATTATTTTTTGCTGGTGTTAATGCCGATCAATGTGTACTAACCACGTTATGTGATGCCAACTTTTTAGGATATGACTGCGTGTTGGTTAAAGATTGCACCGCTACCACTTCTCCTGAATATTGTTGGCAGGCGACATTGTATAATGTTAAACAATGCTTCGGTTTTGTCACTAACTCACAAGGAATTTTAACAGCGCTGCAAAAGAGTGAGGAGTAGGAGAAACGCGATTAATCGCGTCTGTACAGGAGATTTTGTGAATTAGAGATACAACTAACAATTCAAAATTCCGGACTCGGATTTTAGGAATTTTCATACCTATCGATAACTTTAGAGGGAATAAATAAATGAACGCTACTAGTTGTGTAATTCCGGTTATCAAATCTGCTAAAGATTACCAAGTTTATCGCATCAGTCCCAACGACTCTAATCGATTAGCAATTATCTTCGATTCGACAAATGCGAATACTTCTTTGACTTGCTGTATAGAAATTTTTGATGTTGGTGGACAAACACCGCCAAATCGCCATCAGTGGGCGGTGGAAATGTTTTTCGTTATTAAAGGGGAAGCGATCGCCACGTGTGACGGCAAGAGTACCACGATCAAAGCTGGAGATAGTTTATTGATACCTCCCACTGGGACTCATATGATTAAAAATACTGGTTCTAGTCGCTTGTACACGTTGACTGTTATGGTTCCCAATGAAAACTTTTCAGAATTAATTCGCAGTGGTATTCCGACAGAGTTAGATGAAGAAGATATGGCAGTACTAGGGAGATTAGATGCTTTGATGCCTTGTTAAAATAATTAGTAATACAGCAGTTTTCTTTTGCATGAAGTACAAAGCTACGGGTTTTAAGGCAGAAGGCAAAGGGCAGTTTTCCTCCTGCCTCCTGCCCGACGCTCTCTACGAGACGCTGCGCGTAGCTTGCAACTCTTACAGAGTAAGCGGACTCGCTCTAAGCGTTCGTGTAGCGTCTCGAAGAGAAGCCATGCCGTTCGCGTTAGCGTCTCCTTTAGGAGAAGGCTTTACGCTACGCTATCTACCTCCTGCCTTCCTGGATAAAGCTAAGTCTCCCGTAACCTAAAATGTTTCTTACCGTAGCAACTGATCCTATACCTCTATCACTTGATTCTGATGGCGTTGTGCGTGTTAGTAAGACTCGTGTAACCCTTGATACTGTGGTTGTTGCCTTCTTGGAGAGTGTTACAGCAGAAGAGATTGTCGAGCAATATCCATCTCTTCAGCTTGCAGATGTGTACTCGGTGATTGGCTACTACCTTCGGCGGAAAACTGAAGTTGATGCTTATCTAAAAATTCGACAAGAGCGTGCCACCCAAGTTCGTCAAGAAAATGAGCGTCGTTTCAATCCAATTGGGATACGCAATCGGCTGATGGCAAGACTTACCCACTAAGGGCAGAGTTGAAATGCTGCGCCTTTTAGCAGACGAGAACTTTAACAACCAAATTGTTCGAGGTATTCTTCGACGAAAATCTGAGATTGATATTGTTAGAGTTCAGATAATACAGATACTAAATCTATAGTGTTTTTCCTGTTCTTAATTGTAATAATTTATAAAATCTACTGAAATGCTAATTGGATAGTAGCAATTTCTTGCTTGTATCTTTAATAGGTGTCTCAATAAAGTAAAATATTCATTTTGTAAAGTAAAAAATATTATCAATATTTGACACATAAGAAAAACCAATCAGTCTTTGTATTGACTATAATATAGTATATAGAGTAAGCTGTAAAGCTTTTTAAATAAAAGCTTGTTCTTTATGGTAAAAATGTAATGCGTATACATTTCAGTACAGTAAAGTGCATTACTATTGCTGTATAGCCTTTGTGTTCTAAGTATTTTTGGTAAGAGTGGGAGAATTTATGTATTTGGGCATTCCTGAGCAGTATAAGAGTGGAATTAAATTTATTTTAAACGCTGATGACGATGCCATTAATATGATTATATCAGCTTTACGCGATTTTCCTCCGACTGTCGAAAACATTGTATATAAAATTTCTGAAAGAATAGTTCAAGCACAAAAAGTTGATAGGCGCACTGCTGTAGATGTTGTTGATACTTTAGTATCTTTAAGACAATTCTACAAAGAAGAAAACTTGTCTGATGAGGAGATCATAGATTTTCTCAGTAAGTATATACAAGAAAACAACGAAATTGTAACCGAAGTAGAGCAAATCGAACGTTTTAGCACGAGGCTATCCAATTTAATAAAAGCTTTGGAAAGTATTGCTTTTTCCTTAGATATTTCGAGAAAAGCTTCTAATTTACTGATTGAAAACGAGCGAATCTTTTCAGACTCAAGCATTGTTACTGATATTAGACCAGTATTTGACTCAGAAACTGAGAGAAAAGTAGAAGCTGCTATATTAATCCATACACTTAAAATCGAGTATAGAGATGCACAAGGAACTAAAGAATTTTATGTAGCTCTTGACTCAGATGATTTAGATAATTTGCATGAGCAAATAATTATTGCAATAAACAATAGAGATGTTTTGGGATCTGTTTTGCAAAAAGCAGAAATAGAGTGTATCAATCCTATACAAGAAATTCAAAGATTAGAAAGCATAGAAAATGAAGATGAACAATAAGGCTGATTTAAAAAGAAAACAGGAAAATCGATAAGTTCTAAACAAAAAACATCTAGGTAAGAATATGTTAGTACTAGAAAGAGCAAAAATTAAAACAAGTCTTTGTAATTTAAAAGATAATAATCAACAAAGAAGTAAATATCAATATTTTCTTAATTCTCGTAGAACTGGTGTCTCTCCTATATCAATTCCAGAAAATTACAAAAGGTTCGATTTAGCCAAAGATGATAACTGCGATATTTATTTAGATAATCAAACTAAAACTCAAAAAAGCAAAGCATCATTATTGAAGACTAAAAATTGGAACTCGGTAATTTATTTTTGTACAAACGAAAATTTGTCATATATTTTTTCTGAACGATCCTTACTGCAAAGAAATAACCCTAGTAAAGCGAAGCAAATAACAAACCGTTCGTCAAGTTATCTATTAAGGCAAGCAGAGCTAAAAGAAACTTTCATTAAGCTTGCTAATCAATGGCATAGCGAAACCAAACATATGTCATTAATAAGTGATATGGTTTTACACCCTGCATATCAACAAATAATAGGCATGGGGAAAAACGCAGTGCCTTTAATTCTTGAAGAACTAAGTAGAGAGCCGGAACACTGGTTTTGGGCATTAAAATCTATTACTGGAGCTAATCCTGTTAAACCGGAAGATAAAGGTAGGCTCAAAAAAATGACAGAGGCTTGGCTGGATTGGGGTAGACAGCATGGATACAAATGCTGAACTCGAATCTGATTGGCCTAATTTAGCCAAAACTACATACAAAATCACAAGTAAATACACACCTGAATACAATTGTATTGCTTGGGCAATTAATAATGAAGATGACCGTTGGTGGTCTCCGGCTCCTGGAGAGGATTATTATTGGCCTGAGAGTGCCCCTAGAGAGGAAACACTACAAGCATTTACTATTGCATTTCAAATTTACGGTTACGAGATATGCGTTAATGCAGAAATTGAAGCTGGATTCGAGAAGATTGCTATATATGTAAAAGAAGATGGTAAGCCACAGCACGTAGCTAAACAGTTAAATGATGGTATGTGGACTAGCAAACTTGGACGCTATGAAGATATAAGGCATGAACTCGACGGATTAGTTGGTGAACTGTACGGGAATGTACAACAGTTTATGAAACGTGCTTTATAGAATTTTGATGAAATTATTTTGTTTAAGACTTCCCTTAATGATTTAACACGATGATTCTCGTTGATATGTCTACAAAGTAAAACGCTTACTGCATCAAGCTTTTTTGTTAATAGCTAAAGATAAATTTGTTTAACAACAGCAATAAACCGTTCCATGTCAGCATGGGTTATGGCTCCCATTGTCGAGACTCGGAAAATAGATTGAGCTAAATTTCCCTGTCCAGAATAAATAATATAATCTCGTGCTTTCAGTTGGTCGTGAAATTCTTCATAGCTGAAACCGTCTGGCAAATAGTAGGCATTCAAGACAACGGATGAACTGCCAAGAGGAAGTAGAGGTTTAATTCCGATTGAGGCTAACCCGTCTCTGACTAAGCTGGCAAGTTGGTTGTAAAGGCTGTGTCTGATACGCCAACCTCCTGCTTCTGCCATTTCTTGCAAAGCTTCTGTTAAGGCATAAAATGTCTGTACTGATTGAGTAAAAGGTGTGTCGCCTCGGTCTTGTTGCTGGCAATAGTTTGCTAAATCTAAATATAATGTGCGGGGGATTGTATCTACAGAAGGCAGTGCATCCCGTTGCAGGATAACAAAAGACGTTCCGGGGACACCGTGCAGACATTTATTCGCTGTCGCAGCGCAAGCGGTGATTCCCCAATCTGCAAAATTTAGTTCCTCAGCACCAAAGCTGCTGACTGCATCTACTAATAGTTTGATACCGCGTTCTTGACAAATTGGCGCAAGTTCCGCCAAATTATTTAAGCGACCGGTAGTAGTTTCGTGATGGACGACAGCAAGGTGGGTGATGTCGGTGTTTTCATCCAGGAGTTTGACTAAAGCGTTGATATCTATTTCGGCATTCCAGGGATGGGAAAGTGTCATGTAATCAATGCCGTGGATTTTGGCGATTTTGGATAGTCGCTCACCATATACACCGTTTTCAATGACTAGTAATTTCCCATCTGTGGGTACTAAACTGCCGATCATCGCTTCCATCGCGGCGGTTCCAGAACCCGTGAGAAGAACTGCTGCCCAGCGATTGCTTCCAAGCCCATAAACTTGAAGTAGTTGTTCGCGAATTCTGCTTTGAAGTTGAGAAAATTCTACCTCACGGTGACACAAATCGGGACGCAACAGGGCATTTCGGACGCGATCGCTCAAATTAACGGGGCCAGGATTTAGTAAAATCATTAGGAAATGGTGGTTGATGTCAGATCGATGAAAACTAAGAGTTAGGTGATTGATACCGAGCTTTTATCCTTAATCAAGTTTATGTAACAGAACCATCCCAGTAACCCCAAAAATCTAGATGCGCGACGTTACAACTAAGTTTATTTTGAGCAATCATCTCTTGTTTTTTAAGCAACCAGGTGTTTAGCTCATCTTGTAAAGTTGCTTCTTCAATAATTTCTGGAATCGATTCTTCCATAAATCCTAAGATTAACTCAATAAATATAGGATCATTATTACTAATTTTCCACGGACTTTCTCCTTGTAATACCTTCATGCCAATACGATTCATTGCCTCCCACATAGACGAACCGCAGTCAGGCCCCATCCCTCTGCCGAAGTATTGATGGCGCTGCATGTGCTGATCGTAGTATTTAATAAAGCATGAATCTTTGTCGGTTTGAGGAATAAAATTCATGCCAGTATAGTTAATAGTTGCGAGAAGCGGCAATTGGTACTTTTTTAAACATTCGAGTAGAGTTTGAAACTGGTTTTCACTAAATAAATCGAATACTGCATTGGCAACAGCTAAGTCGAAAGTATTTAAATCTATCAAATTCTCCAGATCCAAAATAGAGCCGACAATTGTGTGGATGGTAATTTTATGGACTTGATTTTTCAAGACTAATATTGAATTTTGCAATTGTGACTCATATCCATTTTCTCGCGCCCAAACGATTAGCCGATCAAAAGCGATTTTCAAAAGTTCCTGATTTTGTTCTACTAAAAACCACTCCTGTTCCTGGGAAATTTTATTAAAGTAGTAGCGGCAGTTAGCTCCTGTACCCGCTCCCAAATCAAGAATTTTGAGATGATTGTGCCTTTGCATATATTCTTGGCAGCTTGTTTCCACATTTAAGTTACGCGCTTTAGCATCATAGGAAATACGAAGTTCTAGCCATTGAGCTAATTTTTGATTTTTATTCATTAGTCCTTATTAAATGCTTGTAAGAAATCCTGATAAGTTTTATCCCAAGAGTTAAAGGATAGGTTAGCGATGTGAGCCAAAGCATTTGTCTGTAATTGAGTCAGTTCATTACGCATTGTAAGCAGCCTTGTGAGTGCTTTGAAAAACTGCTCCTGCTTACCTGGCTCAATTAGTATGCCATTTTTACTATCCTCAACCCAGTCAACAATTGCTCCCGTTGCATAAGCTAATACGGGTAGCCCGTGAGCAACTGCTTCAGCAGTAGCCATAGAGTAACTCTCATAGGTAGATGGAGAGAGATAAAGATCGCATTGGGGGAACAAGTCAAACATAGGCTGTTGCGGAAGGTAGCCATGTAAAATGATGCAATCTTGTATTTGCGATCGCTCTATTATCGCCAGAATCTCCTCTGTGTAACTGGCGTTCTGTTCGCAGTCACCAATCAAATGCAGCCGAAAATTTTTCACCTGCATCTGGGCTAACATTTGTACTAAATCGAGTTGTCCTTTGCCTTGAGAAAATGTTCCTACTGTAATCAGATTTATCGGCTCATCTTCAGAAAGTTTCTTAGGATGAGAAAAACGGGACACTTGAACCTTTTCTATCCCGGGAAATGCTACTGTAATCTTATCTTTTTCTATACCCTGACTTGAAAGATAATCTCGCATTTGCCAACTGGGAACAATAATCCCATTTACAGCTTTTAGCCATAGTTTCTCGCTAGTCCAGAGGGCTTCCTTCTCCTGATTTGAGTAGTAGATATTCCTCGACTCAAGATAGTGAAGCATCAGGTAAATCCGCTGGAAATAGGGACTAAATTTCTCAACAGCAGCTTTGAATTCAGGAATTGTTAAGTAGAGTCCATCAAGCACAAAGGTGCAGCTAGAAGGCCAAGCATTGAAACGCTCAATCAGCTCTAAAACAGGGCTATTTAAGGCGTAAAAAAATCCCTTGCCTCTGGCTGACTGCTCTAGGCGTTTGACAATTTCTAAATTGTAAATCGAGCCTCCTGATACATGACTCAATTGAGGCTGAATAAAATGGATTGTCTTCGCTTCATACCTCGACTTCATAGCTTCCCCAAGCGATATGACTTTCCTCCAAAGTGACTTTGAGAGAGCCTTTGAAAAAAGAACTGACCTGTTTGCTAATTTGCTGGTGAATATAATAAGCCATGTGTTCCGTCGTTGTATTTACCCCCTTAAATTGTTCAAGAGTATCCAAATTTTGGTAATTTAACGGTTCTAGAACTTCTTTGAGAATTGCGATCGCCTGACCGATATCAATCACTAAGCCATCTTTATCCAACTGAGCGACTTTGAATTCAGCTGTGATTATATAGGTTGCTCCGTGCAGCTTTTGAGCGGGGCCAAAAATTTCCCCTTGGAAGCTATGGGCAATCATGATGTGGTCTTTTACTGCAACAGAAAACATGATTTTTAATACTCAATTAATGGCGAAACTGGATGCACTTGACGCTGATATAATAGTGACACAAGTAAACTTCCACCCCTTGACTTAGGTTTCAATTATCCTCAGTGCTGTTTATATTCCTGTAATCTTTTCGACGCAGACTGCAAAACTTGGTTGGCGCGATTATCCCAGGTAAAATTTTGTACCTCAAAAAAGCACGTTCAGTAATGTTACTCACTAAAAGGGGATTTTTAAATAAATTGACTATAGCTATTTGCCCAGTGTCAGCCCACACAAAAGGCAAGTTGTCAAGGGATATATAAATAATTGATTTTAAGCTAACCATTTCAGTAGAGAAGCAAATAGGTTGCTCAGGGTGTTGCGGTCTTTACAAGATGAATCATGTAGGCAGTTAGGGCAGTTGACAGCAGGATAAGCTGACAGCTGAATGCTTACGGTCAATACACGTCAAACTCATGTTTACTTGAAGATTGTAAACATCTTACGGCTTTTTCGGTTGCATCAGGCATTAATCTTCTAGCAACTTTATTAAAAACCTGCTCCTCTAATGTGAATGAATTATAACAATGAATCATCTTAATATCATTCAGTTCAGGAAGTTCAGGAACTATCTGCTCTATCGGGTATATGTTGGTAAGCCAAGAAACCGGATAATTATAAACATATGGTAGATGTACGATTTGATTTTTCGTTTCCTGAATTGATCGGGACAAAGCTAATTGATCCTGCTGCTTAAATCTTCTCCATTCTTTTTGCCAAATCTCAAATAGAGTATGAGCATCGGGTGTATTTTTCCAAAGTATCAGACCGCCATTAAATTGAACCATATCAGCTGCACAAGTTTTTAACGTGTAGTCTTTTTCTTCAGAAGAAATATACTCGGAGCAATCAATGCAATCAACCAGTTTAGGGACTGGGTCAGGTATCATAGCAATATTTCCATGTTTGAAAAAGCTCCAGATTTCATTAATTGGTTTTATCGGCAAAATATCAGCATCTAAGTATAAAGTTTCATCAAACACTGTAAAAGTATGCAAGCTGGTTTTAATAACCCTTGAAACCATTACATTACTCAACCTCTCTTTTTCAGGAATCACAATTGGTTTGAGGGCAATATTAAATTTTGATAACTGCTCTTGAAGCCCTATACATTTTATATTTGAAAAGATGATGATTGGTAACTGAGGCGATACCTGACGAAGAGCAAAAGCACTGATCACAGCAGATTCTAAATATGGCCATGCGTCTACAGCAAAGTATACTACGCCTTGAGTTGGTTGTTTTGGTTTCATGAAGGAAAGTCAGTTATAAACGTAAGGAAAAGCCTGAAATCGGTAAAATCTTAGAAATACACTGCTTTTTCAATAACCGTAAAAAGTTCTCTGCCTCAATTGAGGCTGAATAAAATAAATCACGCTCGGTTCATACCTGGGCTTCATAGCTTCCCCAAGCGATATGACTTTCCTCTAAAGTGACTTTGAGAGAGCCTTTGAAAAAAGAACTGACCTGTTTGCTAATTTGCTGGTGAATATAATAAGCCATGTGTTCCGTCGTTGTATTTATCCCCTTAAATTGTTCAAGAGTATCCAGATTTTGGTAATTTAACGGTTCTAGAACTTCTTTGAGAATTGCGATCGCCTGACCGATATCAATCACTAAGCCAGCTTCGTCCAACTGAGGTACTTTGAATTCAGCTGTGACTATATAGGTTGCTCCGTGCAGCTTTTGAGCGGGGCCAAAAATTTCCCCTTGGAAGCTATGGGCAATCATGATGTGGTCTTTTACTGCAACAGAAAACATAATTATAGTGTTGTATTACTAGATTTCTAAAGCTTAACGTGCTGACCTGCACGCAGGGGTTCTAGGGGATAAATCGTGTCAGCCCAGACTATACCTTGACGTTGCCAACAAAGGATAGCTGAACGCAGAGAGATAATGGACAGCATGAATTGTCCAATGGGCATCAGCAAAATAGGGAGTAGCTCAAGTTTAAGTTTGACCGACGTAATCAGTGCATAAAGAACTAATGATAAATACGCAACCACGCCTAGAGTCCACAAATAAGGGATTTCATGGCGTAAAAAGGCAACTCCCCAGCCGATAATCAGCAGCCAGATACTCAAGGCACTGAAGATCATTTTTGAATAACGAAACTGGGCAATCAGGCCAAATAAATGTTTTTCCAGACCACGCACCATTGCAGGTAGAGATTTGTACCAAGTCAATCCAATCTCATCCATGCCAAACATCAGCTTTCCCTTAGCGCCAGCTCGATTCATCATCAAACCCAAGCCCAAGTCATTGCAGAGTTCCATCCGCAACCAGTTGAAGCCTTCAGTCCGGTCAAAAACCGATTTGCGAACCAGAGCAAACGCTCCAGTCCCAATGTACCTATCTGAACCTGGTTTGCCAATATCAGCGGCTTTGATCTGAAGTAAAGACACCATTTCTAAGGCAGCACTTAAGACCTGTTGCCAGAAAGACTGCTGGTAGTTTTTATGAAGGATAGCCAAGTGATCAATTTGCTGTTCAAGACATAACGCCACAACCTTGCGTAAGCTACCAGGCTGGAAGTCAATAACTGCGTCAGTCAAAAGCATCCACTCACCGCTAACCTTCTGGGTAGCAATGTGCATGGCGTGAACTTGACCAAGCCATCCTGCTGGTAAACTATTTATGTGTATTGGCAAAATGCGGGAGTCAAGAGCCACCATCCGGTCAATGATGCTTCCTGTATCGTCGGTTGAGCGATCATTGATCAGGAGCAATTCTAGGTTCGGATAGTCCTGCGTTAAAAGCGTTGTGACTGCTTGCTCCAACATATCAGCTTCGTTACGGGCGGGAATAACTACACTGAGCTTTGGCCAATACTGGGGTTCTTGAGGTGTGAACTGCTTGAGCAGAGGGATTGATAGGAAGTGGTAAAGCGCCCTGAAATAGGTCAGACACCACGCTAGGCACGCAAGTACTGCCCAGATTGCTAGAATCCAATCTACTGCACTCATTGTTTTTAAGCCGTAGCTCTGGGCAATCATGATATGGTCTTTTACGGCGACAGAAAACATGATTTTTAATACTCAATTAACGACGAAACTGGATGAACTTTACGCGCTGAATGCTAAGGATATGTTTGCCCTGCTTCTATTACGATTTTACAAATATTTTGATTTTAATTTTTCATACAAACAATTTTGATGATATTTTTTCTCTTTATCTATCTGAGACCGTCTCCACATTTCATTCCGCAGATGAATCCCATATGAGTTTTTTAGAATTTCATCTAAATTTTTTTCTGGGTCAATTAATTCAACTACATCAACATAATATAGTGGAGAAAATACTTCCGGTTCTTTGACATAATTATTAAGTTTAAACTTTTCTACTGCCTCAGTTACTAGTGCTGGTCCTGTTACTCCCCATAGCAATTGATTTATATCATGCTTCTGACAGGTTTCCCAACAATACAACGCAAATTCTGATTTTGGTAGAGTTTTAATAATTCCATTGCCAATTATCTTCTTTCTTTCTGGAGCAACATATTCAGAACCAAAAATGTAATCACTTGTGAAATCAAAGGGTTTTAAACAAATAACATCAGTGTCTACCCACCATCCACCTTTTTGAAGGAGTAGCATATAACGGAAAAAATTAGCAAATCCTGCATAACTTCCCTTACCAAGACCCTGTTGATAAGTAAAAATTGACTTCTCGGGCAATATTTCATTGCCATCCATAAGGGTTGTCCCTACAGGAATATTTTTGATATCACTATAGACATAGAGATGATACTCATGCTGATTTTTTAAAAAAGATTGAATGGATAACTGTTCCATTAATGATAGTTTGTCACCAATCCATAAACTTTGAATAATTTTATTCATACTTAGTATTTATTCCCTTAAATTGTTCAAGAGTATCCAGATTTTGGTAATTTAACGGTTCCAGAACTTCTTTAAGAATTGCGATCGCCTGACCGATATCAATCACTAAGCCATCTTCGTCCAACTGAGCGACTTTGAATTCATCTGTGACTATATAGGTAGCTCCGTGCAGCTTTTGAGCAGGGCCAAAAATTTCCCCTTGGAAGCTATGAGCAATCATGATATAGTCTTTTACTGCAACAGAAAACATGATTTTTAATACTCAACTAACGGTGAAACTGGATGCACTTGACGCTGATATAACAGTGACATAAATTGTGGTAAGTCTCTAAAAGAAATCACAGGTTCAAGAAGAATATCTACGGCTGCATCTGCGAGCAAGCTCAAAACCCGTTCTTTGCGCTGACGATAGTCAATCAGCTTTCGCATGGGTTTGGCGATCGCGGAAACTTGAGAAGCGATAATTTGTTTGCGTTGGTAATGAAAAGAACCACCCAATTGCAAGGAAACTGATTGTGTTCCGTACCAACTCAGTTCGATACAGCGACCTTCAAAAGCTAGAGCATTAATCGCACTCTGAAGTCCAGAAGAAGAAGCGCTGGTATGGAAAACGATATTGTAATCGCCTTCTTTGTAGTCAGTTGCTAAACGGGAATTTTGCAGCCAAGGTAGTTGTTCTAAGTATTGAATTCGCTGCTTATCTTGTTCTAAAAAGTCTGCCCCAATACCATACTCTTTATTTAGGACAAAGCTAATGAGAATACCGATAATGCCTGCACCAACAATTAGGATGCGATCTACCTGACTAACGGGAGCATCCCAGACCGCATTCAAGGCTGTTTCCGTGTTGGGAATTAAAGTCGCCCGTTTACTAGGTAGCCAATCTGGCAACTCTAAAGCATCAGAACTCTCGACGACGACTCTCGATTGGTGGGGATGCATGACAAAAAATCGTTTCCCCTGATTAGAACCTTCATCAGCTTGACCAACAAGACTGTAACCGTACTTTAAAGGCAAGGCAAAACTGCCTTCCATATACCAACAGCGCATTGTTTCCCAGCACTCTTCGGGGACTTTTGCTAGACCTACCAGCCGCTCTGTACCCGGACTAATGCCACTGTAGAGCGTGTCCAAAAACAGAGGATCTTTTAGGGACGGCGTGACTAAGGTTTCTCTAATTTCACCAAGGCTAGGAGAGACTAACCAGTAGGCATAAGCTTGAGAATTTGTAGACATCTTTAAAGCTGTTAAACATTTTAATTGCGTATATAGCAATCCTAAATGAGTCGTGAAAAATATAGATAAGGAAACGAATCGCTAAGAACGAGCCAGTGAGTTGAGCGGGCAATGCCTGACTTGTTCGCTTTTAGCGTTCCCGCTCTTTAACAACTGGCGTGCCAAGTCCGCAAAAGAAAGAAAGAACAAAGAGATATATATTTTTCACAAATGATTTAGGACTGCTATAGTCTTAAGCGATAGCACAAACAATTCATCTCTCTAACTTCCTGATCAACCTGAACGAGCAAATTAAATGCGTGACTGCTTATCTTGGAGCAATTCCACCAGAATTTCTCCATCGAGATCGAAGTGTTTCATTTTAAAGCGGAGTCCTTTGTCGATGGAGTCTATAACTGGAAGGGTGAAACTCGACCGTCCAGAACCCAAAATCAAAGGAGAAAAATGGAGATGCAGTAGCTCTATGCAATTAGCTTGCAAGAAATAGGATACGGTTTGTCCTCCACCTTCCAAAAAAATAGTAGAAATGCCATTTTCGTATAAAACCTTTAAAATTTCTGAGGGAGCTAAAACGGGTCTTTCTTGAGAATCTTTTGTTGCAGATATAGGAAGCTCCAAAATTTTTTCTTTGGCCGTTTGTGGTAGTACTCGATGCTGCTTTTCTTGAGGACATAACACAATCACTCTTTCATGAAGCGCCATCATATGCAAATCATCAACCCTCAAATCGTTTTGACCTTCTATAATCACAGGAGTTGGATGCTTGCCAGGTACTAAACGAACCGTTAACTTAGGGTTGTCGAGTGTTGCTGTTACTGCTCCTACCATGACGGCATCATGAAGGGCACGCAGACGATGGGCATGTTTCAAGTTAGCCTCGTTACTGAGCCACTGAGAATTTCCATTGACTGCTGCAATTTTGCCGTCAAGAGATTGTGCCAAGTGAGCCATCAGAAAAGGACGCTTTTCTAGGTAAGCTTCTCTTTGAGCAACTAAGAGCCTTATATATAAAGAAAAAGTTTGCCATCCATTGCTGCTCCACATTCCTTTAAAACATTGGGCATCTTGCACGATATCGCTTTTAAAAGGGGAGCCACTTTTGAATACAATGGCAGATTGTACTTGAGAAAACAATTGATTTGCGAAATTCAAGTTTTGACAAAAATCACTTGGAAAATCGATGATAATCAAGAAATCACTTTTTGGAATATGGGGTATCTTTTCGTTAGAAATTTTTTGGAAACTCCACGGACTTTTCGCATTACCAAAAAAAGCCCAATATTCATGGAGTTGGGGAGTTTCATTTCTCATGACCTCCTTGCATTCTAACAATGCTGACCAAATAAATTCTAAATATTCATCAATTTTCAATGCATTTATTGCTAGAGATTGTCGGTGTTTAACTTCTAGAAGATGCCCCAGCTTCTTTGCCTTAGTCGTCAAATAATTTAAATTGTAGACATTGGGTTCAATCGCTAAGGGAATCCGTTCGACTACCTCAATACCGTAGTTTTGCAAACGAGCAATTTTACGAGGATTATTGGTAATTAAGCGAATTTTATTCATTCCTAAATCTTTAAGTATTTGCGCCGCCATGCTGTAATCACGGAGGTCAGCAGAGAATCCCAGACGTTCATTTGCTTCGACTGTATCCAGTCCCAAATCTTGCAGAGAATAGGCTTTCACCTTATTCAACAGACCAATACCTCTTCCCTCTTGCGCCAAATAAATTATTACCCCTTGACCTGCGTTATCAATCATCCTCAGTGCTGTTTGCAACTGCGTTCCACAATCACAACGCAGAGAACCCAAGGCATCCCCTGTTAGGCATTCCGAGTGTATTCTTACCATTATTGGGTTGTTGAACTTGGCCGGTTCTCCCTTGACGATCGCAACGTTTTCCGAGTTGTCTAAAATATTACGGTAGCCGTAAATTTTGAACTGACCAAATTCGCTGGGTAATTTGGCGATCGCTACAGTTTCTGCAAATGCACTTTCGGTAATTGATTTTAGGTCGCTCATAATTTATGACAATATTTTGGTGTTTAGATTAACTAGCTGGAGTGCTACATTCCATTGAGCAGCACATCAACTTCTTAATTTACCATCTTGCTCATTTCTGACAACACAACCCTTTCTTTTGCATCCTCCTTACTGGCAATCTTGTTGGCAATTACTAGACAAAATACGTAATTAAAGTCACTGCTGATAATAGTAGAATAGAACCCCAATACCAAATTAGAAGCATTACGGCTAAGAGGATGTTTTAAAAGTATCTTTTGCTCTCATTATTCACACTGCATAGTATCTCAGCACATGGCTAAAATATTGAGTTTTTGTCCGAGTTAACCCAGTCAAAACGTAAAAATTATACTTTCTTGGACTTTTAAAACATCCTTTCAAGACAGAACACCTGCTAGCTATAATTCCTGACAAGCGATCCGGCTACCTTGGTCTATTTTCTTTGCCCCAAAAGCTTCGGCTACCAGAGATCCTCCTGCTGTGAGAATACCATATTCCATAGATCAGCAAAAAGATTAATCGGATTTTTTTAATGACCAAAATTTGCATATTATCTCATATTTTTTGTATAAATTATCAAAATTTATCTGTCATATTTGTTAATATGACAGGCTGTCATATATGCACAATATGGTAATATGATGTCACTTGTTAGATAAATGAGAGAGACACAGCAGGGTATCTGACCATAACTTAATAATATTTGAATAGTGAACTCACGCAATGTGCAACTTATTCTTAGAACCTCGCTTCCATTCCTCTCTTTTACTCCTGAGAGGCTTTGATTCTTGCTCCCCAACCCTTGTAGCGTTTGGGTTGGGGGTTAGGTTTGAGAAAAAGTTGCACAAGGCGTGAACTCCTTATTTTGATAACAATCCTATTTGAAGAACCAGAACTTAAAATATCCCCACGGATGAATATAGAGGCTTGTAATCTCACTTTTGTAAAGATTTAACTCATTCATGATTATGAAACGTTTATCTCAGTTTCTGTATAAGCTGCTGCTCACGATTTTAGTAGGCATTTTCATCTCTATAAGCACGTTTCCAGCAAAAGCAATAGCTTTTGATTTGAGGAATACTCCTCCGCAATATCGAGAGCAAGCACGACAGCAAGAAGCGCAACTCCGTAAACCAAGGCTAGGTACTCCAAGACCAGGTGCCCCACAGCTAGGCGAGGCCCCCCCACAGCCGCGAAATTGTCCCAATACTAATCAGTCGGTAGACTTCCAAAAAAATCTGGGTCTGGACTACATAGACAGCGACAGCAATCATGTATTAAACGCAACCTTAAATGTTATTAATCCAGAGTCTTTCACCCTCGGAGACGTAACTTTCAAAAGCAGCTATCAAGCAACATACGACGAGAAGGCAGCGAATTTCCAGACGGACTCAAACAACCAGAGGATTGCTCTCTACCAGACCGAGGATGATAAACCAGGCACATACATACCACCAGTCTTACGGGTATCGCCTGGTGATACTATCAAGCTGAAGCTGAACAATAAATTGACTGGTCAATGGACTGGAAGCGCTCCGCAAGATACTAATTTTCATTATCATGGTTTCAATGTACCGGCAACCGAACATGCTGACGATGTACTCACCCACATTCGTCCTGGACAAAGCGATCCAATGGACTTCGTAATCCCGGAGAATCATCAACCTGGGCTGTTCTGGTATCACCCGCATGTCCACGATGATAGCGACTCACAGGTTAGTAGTGGCATGTCAGGTGCGATTATTATTAAAGGCATTGAGAACTATTACCCCATTATTAATGGAATTCCCCTGAAGCCAGATAAGCCTAACCTTGTCAAGGAGATTGTTAAGGACATTGAGCAACCTTATGATACCACTATTAAGGGAATTCTACCGCAGCTTAAGTCTAGTCTCACTGAGAGAGTGCTTTTGTTTAAAGATTTGCAGCTTAAGGAGCAGCTTAAAACTGACCCGCCAAACAGCTACGCCTGCTACATCCTCAACGGTTTAGTCAACCCCAACATTACTATTAGACCGGGAGAGGTTCAGTTCTGGCGCATTGGCAATATTGGCGCAGACAATTACATAAATCTGTCGCTACAAAAGTCAACAGGTGATAAAAGTCCTTTCTACATATTGGCACGTGACGGCAACATCGTGAATCCGCCGTTTTTACAAAAAGAGCCGATTCTGCTAGCGCCTGGTAATCGAGTTGAGGTACTAGTAATTGGACCTCCATCAGGACAAAAGTACAATCTAGTCTCAACCGAGATTTTGAACAGAGACACAATAGGAGGTAATCCTCCTAGTCCGGCAACCTTTGCAGGGAATCCCACAGTAGCAACAGTTTCATCTGAGGGTGAGCAAGTAAACTACGATGTTGGTGCTTTAGAAGAATACATACTGAGCCAAAAACCACAAGATCAGTTGGATGATTTACCAAGTATTGATCAGCTAACCAAGATGTCGATACTCCCGAGCCATCAACGTACATTCACATTCACGCAAAATTTTACCAATAAGAATAAAGCGGCCAGAGGAGGAGAGTTTTATATCAACGATAATATATACGATGAGAACCAGTTTGATACAGTCGTCAGGCTGGGTGATATTGAAGAATGGACTCTTGTAAATGCAACACCAATTCATCATGCCTTCCATATCCACCAACTCGATTTTTTGGTTACTGAGGTCAATGATAAAAGCCAACTTACATCGAACTATGCACAGGGGTATCAAGATGTAATCGATCTTCCTCCTTGTGCCACAGCAAAGGATAATAATGATAGTTGTGACCCTAACACAGTAAGCACAACTGTGGTGCGTATTCCCTTTACAAACAAGATCATTGCTGCCCAATTCGATGGCAATCAAGATTACAATCCAGACACTCACAGCTCTATATACAAAAATGGCCAATTCATCGGTGGCCAATTCGTCTATCACTGTCATCTCCTGTATCATGAAGATCATGGAATGATGCAGAATATTCTGGTCTTACCTCCACTTAAATCTTCTACCTAAGTAAAGTGCAAAACGTGGTTTAAGCTGCAAGATACAAGATTAGTAAAAGTCTCGTGGGGTGGGCAGGGATGCTCACCCTAAATTTACTAAAAAAGAGAAGTTTTGGCTAACCTCTTGGTAATTTGTGAAAAAATTTTTATGTATAACCAAAATTTTTATTATAAAATTCAAGAAAACCTCTTGCAAAGTTTGGAAATAATTAAATCTAAAATAATTTTTTGGTGGATTTTAAATATTAAAACTCAAACATTAACTGTTAGTCGGAAACCAGCGATAGTATTTGCTCCCCATCAAGATGATGAAACTCT
This sequence comes from Nostoc sp., assembly GCF_036917535.1. Lineage (GTDB taxonomy): Bacteria > Cyanobacteriota > Cyanobacteriia > Cyanobacteriales > Nostocaceae > Nostoc. The sequence goes on along the minus strand of NZ_JBALDA010000082.1, from coordinate 212,127 downwards.
TGGCTGTGGTGGTTTGATTGCTCTCAAACATGAACTGGAAACACCAATTAAAGTTGTTTTCCTAACTGATGGACAGAAATCTCACTTACATATAAAACCAGAGGAACTTATTCAAATTCGCAAGCAAGAAGCTGTGAATGCGCTAAAAATTTTGGGAATTGCATCATCAGACATTTATTTTCTTGACTATATGGATGGGAGTCTGATGCAACTGTCTAAAGAAGAACGTTATCGCATGATCAATCAGTTAGCGCAACTACTACAGTCCTTTCAACCAGATGAAGTTTATCTCCCTCATCGAAAAGATAAGCATAACGATCATCAGGCTACTTACGACTTGGTTCAAGCTGCGTTCATCGAATCTAAAGTTCAAGTTGAAGTTTTTGAATATCCAATCTGGTTATTTTGGAATGATGATACACAGCTTTTTGAGTTTAACTTACAGGAAATGGATGATTCTTACAATCTATGTATTAAATCTGTATATAACAAAAAACAAAGAGCAATTAAAGCATATCACTCACAATGTCAAATCTTCCCGTCGAGCTTCCTAAGGCAGTTTTTCATACCTCGTGAAATTTTTTTTAAAAGACCAATTCAAAACTGATGCATATATAGCAATCCGGAATCATATGTGACAAAATACTTAAACTACGACTGTAGTTTTAAACACTCGTTAATAACTTAATTTTGAGGCTCGAATTACATATATTGCATAATACATCGTTTAAAAGCAAGTTGTATAAATTACATTATATTTCACCGTATTTTCTCATGAATCATTTAGGATTGCTATAGGAATTCTATTTGATCTGTGAAAATTGTTGTTATGGTCGTCCTTGGTCATTAGTCCTTTGTCATTTGCAATTACAAAGGACTAATGACTAATGACAGCTAACTCCAAAAATATTTCACAAATGATTTAGGATTGCTGTAGATTCAGTTGATATCTTAACACTATTTTCAAGTAGACTAGTGTAATAATACGGTTCAAATAAGATACTTTGCAGGCACAATGACCTATGTAGAGACGTAGCTATGTCTCTACACGTATGGAAATAACTCTTAACTGAACGGTATTGACCAGTGTAATAATAAATTTATACAAAAATTAGTACAAAACCCTTTTAGCACTTGAATTTAAGTTTAATTTTTGCCCAAATGTAATCAATGAAAGGCTATAACTATGACATTGCCATCGCCCGGAGACGAGTATAACTATAAATCGCAGATTGCCGATACAGTTTACGAACAAAAAATACGTCAAAGTTTCGCTTATTACTCAGATAAATGGGATAATCAAAATTTAAGTTATCACTATAAAATTAAAAGACAGTGGTTATTAACTACTATCCAAGAATTTTATCAAAAGACAGAAAAAAATAATTTTCATCTAACAATCTTAGATGCAGGATGCGGCAATGGTTTCTATCTAATAGATATTGTAGAAGCTTTGGAAAATATCTATAGTGTAAATGGTGTAGGTGTTGATCTTACTGAAGAAATGATTGAGACATGTCGAAAAAGAGCGCTAAATTCAAAGGGTAAATATGAATGGATTCAAATAGATTTAGAGAATGATGATTGGAAGTCGAAACTTGGAGAACAGCAATTTGATATCATTATGATGAACGGAGTCGTATGTTATTTTAAAAATATACCCCAAGTGCTTAACTCTTTAAAAAAGCTTTTAAAACCAGATGGAAAACTGATTATTATCCATCATAATCCCAATAATTTGACTAATCTTGTTTTGAGAATTAAAAGTCTATTAGAATCTGAATTTATCTGGGTTAGAAATCCTTCAAAAAAAGAAACTATAAATTACGCTGAAACCGAAGGTTATTTATTAAATAAATCTCAACTTTTACCTTGTGGAGGTATGTCATATTTATTATATAGTCTAGGTAAGATATTTTGGGATGGTTACGGTTTAGTCTTTACTTTAAAATAGGTTAATTAATCTTGATATTTTCTATAACATCACTCAATCACTCACTTATATGAACATTGAAGTAGAAACATACTATGATCACAACACAAGCCGCTTTCTAAAGTATGATCCTCATTATGAAACTTACGGTATACATCGTGAGGTATGGGGAAATGGAGTTGCAACTCCTCAAGATGCCTTTAATTTTGTTAACAGTTTAATCTTAAATATTATCACAACACATAAATTAGAATCTATCCTTGATTTAGGATGTGGAGTAGGAGGCAGTCTTTTTTATCTAGCCCAGGCTTATTCAAAGCCCTGTTATTATGGAATAACTATTAGCTCTGCACAAGTTCAAATATCTAGGGAAATTTCAAAAAAGTTAAATATTGAAAATCAATATATGATTTTAAAAGGAGATTTTCAAAAATTGCCTGATGATCTTCCTTTGATAGATTTAGCTTTTTCCATTGAAGCATTCGTTCATGCTACTGATAACGATACTTTTTTTAACGAAATAAGTACAAAGATGAAGAAAAATGGCTTTTTAATTGTTTGTGACGATTTTATTTCGGAGAAAGCTGCAAATTTACCTATTAATTCCTCAGAAAAAAAGTTAATTGAACTTTTTTGCAAAGGGTGGGTTTTAGGTTCCTTAATGAGTGTAAAGGAAATCCAAACTATTGCCGATAAATATGGTTATAAATTGATTGAAAATATTGATTTAACACCTAATTTAAGATTAAGAAGGAATCGGGATATTTTAATTAGTTTGTATGCTATTTTTTTGAAGCCTTTTATACAGTTTTCTTCATACTTTAAGGCTTTGGTAGGCGGCGATGCTTTGCAAAAGTGTTTAATAAAAAAATTAGTTGAATATCGATTTTTAGTGTTTCAAAAAGTTTAAATAGTGATGGCACACTATTTTATTATGTGGTAATTGATGTTTAACCTTTCCGCCAAGGTGAGTAGACATCGGCTATCAACTACTGTTAATTGCAAGTTTCGATGATACTATCCTTAAATTGGTAGTATCTTATGATTGGTTGTGTTGCAAAAACCGGGGCGGTAGATGGTAAAATTTAATACTGTGTCTGTTGACTCTTGTTTCAATTTCCAATAGGAATTAAGCGATGGTTATAGAAAAAATCAGAAGGTTTTGTTGGCTAAGTACCAAAAATCACAAAACTTTGCAAAGATTTTTATATTTTGTTAAGTTTTTACGACCAGCTTTACCACAGCAGTTAGGAACAGAATACTACCGAAAAAACTCATCATGGAACTTAGAGCCAAATATATGTCCATGTGATATTGAGTTACTTGAGTATTTGAAGAAAAATAGTATCGAGAATAAGATCATTTTTCATTTCGGTACAGGTTCTCATCACATCGTTGGTCTTGAAAATCAAAAGTTAAGTAAACCGAACGAGGTGATTGGAATTACGGCTTCCGTTTCTGAACACCAAGCATACGTTAATTTATCTTTAAAAGAGCCTGGACTGATGAAATATTACAAAGTGATTTTTGGAGATATTTACACGTTGACTGATAGGTATCTGCCCCTGCTAGATATGGTTACACTTTTTCATCTGTGCGAATTTTATTTGCCTGAAGAAGCTTCCTTTGTCCATCATAATGATGAATCCCTTCTGGAACTTTTCTTAGAAAAACTAAATTTCGGCGGTAAAATATTTTTTTTCACAAAGTCGTTTGCCTGGGAAAAAGCTTTATCTATTGTCCAATTATTTGAAAAAAAAGGAAGAATTGAAAAAGTTGAAGAGTACAAAAGTTTACTTGTTTACACCAAAAAAGCAGACTCTAAAATAACTGGAGTTTAAACTAAGAATTACGAATTACGTTAGCGCAGCCTTAGCGACATAGTAGCGTCATTACAAATTACGAATTATTAGATCGGAACCAATATGTTTCATGAAGCGTTGCAAAACTGCTTCTGGGGTAAGGTTGGGTCGGGGTAGCTTTTCTAAAGTTCCTGGACGGATTTTCAGATGAGCGAATTTAGGTCTAGTGTTCGTATCTGCAGAAAATAAGGCATCTAAAAGAGCTGGGTCGTCTCCGGCTAATGTGACGCCGTAACCGCACGCTTCGGCAATTTTGGCAAAAGATATACCCGCAGAGACGGTGGCTTGTGCGCCTGTGGAATCGTGGACTTCATTATCTAAGAGAATATGAATTAAGTTAGCACCGCCATAAGTGCCGATGGTAGCAAAATTACCCATCCGCATTAATGCTGCCCCATCGCCATCAATCACTACTACGTTGAGGTCTGGACGTGCTAAAGATAGTCCCAATCCCATTGAGGAAGCACAGCCCATCGAGCCGACCATATAAAGATGATTGGCGCTGTCTTTACTGGCGAAGAGTTCGCGTCCCGTATATCCGGTGGTGGCAATTACTACAGTATTTTCTGGATCAATGAGTTCCACAATCCGAGCTAATGCTTCGCTGCGAGAAATGCGTTGTTCTTTGTTATCCCGAAAAAAGCTTTGCTGAATATGAGTGCTAGCACTATTTTCTCGTTCGGGGATAGAAGAACGGGTGAGTGCATGGGGGGCGATCGCTCCTTTACGCATAATTAAAGCATAAGGACAGCGTTCTTGTTGCATATAGGCTGTGGCTCTTTGCAAAACGGGTTCTATTTCTGTTGCATTTGTGGGAAAAAATTCCCAAGGTATAGTCATTGTTTGCAGCAATTTTTCTGTGATTTGACCCATTAATTGATGTTGCGGTTCATCTTGCAATAGGCGATCGCCTCTTAAAGTACAAATCAGCAGCAGTGGAATCCGAAAGATGTAAGTTAGGGAGGTTAGCGGGTTAACTGCATTACCCAAACCAGAGTTTTGCATCATTACTACAGCTGGTTTACCAGCAATTGCGGCTCCCGCTGCGATCGCTACAGCATCTCCCTCATTGGCTGCGGAGATATATCTAAGTTGAACGTCATTGATGACGTAGTTAATAAAAGGCGTAAGAAAAGAACAGGGTACGCCAGTGTACCACCCAAAGCCAAGATTACGCGTAGCTTCTATAAATTCTTCTGCCTGGATCATATTAAGAGATGGGGAATGGGGGAAGCAGGGAAGCAGGGGAGCAAGGGGGACAAGGGGGAATTATTGAAACTTTGTCTCCCCCTTCTTCCTTGTCTCCTTTGTATCTTCTCATGCCCCATGCCCCACTCCTATTGTTTCAATTGAAAAGCAAGGTCAAGATCGTCCAAAGAATTAACATCTAACCAGTTACCGCGAATATAAAGCACCTTGATCGGTTTGCCTTGCTCGATTAAATAATTGCATAATTCTGGCAAACCCAGACTGTTAAATTCCGGCCGTTTTTGCAACTCATTGAGTGCTTCACTCACCCACTCTTTACCTTGACTTCGTAGGCGCAACATCCCAATCCAGCGTCCGCTAGACTTTCCGAATTGCGTTTGTGTTGTTTTAGAAACGTTCAACAGGTTGACATCCTGTCCAAAGAGAGAAAGATCGTCTGGAATTGAGCAATAAGCGTAGTCAGGTGAACCGCTAACAGACTTGCTGTTGACCACAGAATCAACTACAGCCACAATTTCTCCGGGACATTCTAATAAATCTCGCAGGATGTAGCTTCTAAATAGTAAATCGCCGTAAAGCACCAGCATTTCTTCGCCAAAGCTGGCTTGAGCTACAGCTAAGGATGCTAATTCTCCCGTTGTTTCATAATCTGGGTTGCGGATAACTTTAGTCCCCGGAACATTGATAGTTTCTGCTTTGTAACCGGCGACAACGGTAATATCATTGATGGCAAGTTTCTTGAATTTGTCCACCAACAACCTGAGTAGGGGTTTACCTCCAAGAGGTAACATTACTTTTGGTTTATCTTGCGTTAATCCTGCTAATTCTTGGCCTCTGCTAGCAGCCAGAACGATCGCTTGGGTATTTTGTCGTCCGTTGTTAAAGTAGCGTTTTTCAGCTTCTTGGAGTTCATCCGCCCCCTGTAGCCGGAAAATTTCTTTTACGGGAGCAATATCATCTTCAATGTTGATTAAAGTTTCGCTGGCTTTCACTTCACGGGCGATCGCTTGCATACTAGCAACAGCGGCTCGAATCAGATGGTTTGCCCAGATGACCAAATTAACTTCAGCTTTGCGAAAAACATCAGTAGGCGTGCTGTAATATTTAGTCGGTATAATCACTAACGGAGAACGACCCGCCCATTCTTTTGCAAAGGCTAGCACTTGATCCGGGCGCGACGATTTACTGTGAATCAAGATCGCGGTTGCTCCGGCAGCGTGGTAAGCTTCAGCTCGGCGCAATGCCTCTGAAAGATCCCAGCCAGCTATCAAAGCTTCGAGTCGGGCGACGATGCAAAAATCTGGGTCTGTCTGACTATCCTTACCTGCCTTAATTTTGCCGCAGAATTCATCAATATCAGCTAAAGCTTGGCGACTACCGTTGATAAAGCTATTGGTTTTGGGAAAAAGCTTATCTTCAATACAGACTCCAGCAATACCTCGCTGTTCTAACTTCTTCACTAGGCGGCGCATATTATTAAAGTTGCCATAACCAGTATCTCCATCTAATAAAATCGGGATGCTGGTGACATCAGACATGAACTCCAGCATTTCTACAACTTGAGTCCAACTGGCTTCATTATTATCTCGAACGCCATATTGAGCCGAAAGGGCTAATCCACTTGCCCAAATTCCTTTAAATCCAGCCTCTTCCACAATCCGGGCGCTAATCCCATTGTGAGCTTCCATGATGAAGTCGAGTTGAGGTGATTCTAGTAATAGCCGCAATTGGGCACATTTATTTAATTTTGCAGAGGTGTTAATGGGTGCAAATATTTGATGCATCTATTCTGCTTTTCTCAACCTATATAATATAACTAGCGGTTTTCAATTGCATGGAATACAGACCTCACCCTAACCCTCTCCTAAGAGGAGCTACGGTGTACACACAAGTCCTTCTGACCCCCTCTAGCTCCCCCTTGGCAAGGGGGAGAACCGGATATTTCCCCCCTTGGCAAGATGTGTGTACACCGTAGCCTTTTAGGAGAGAGGTCAAACTGTAATGCATTCAAACCAAAACCGCTATCAATGAAGATATTTTCAAACATTTTCTGCGACTTCTATCTGAGGTAAAATATCGTTTTGGGCACGTTGAATATCTTCGGGAAAATCGATTTCCAGCCAAGGTAATCCAGTGATGTCTTCGTAGCCAAATGTTTCTGGAGTTTCTAAGAGCAGATCCCGAATTATTTCTTCATAAGGTTCATGATCGCGTCCGTCTGCAACATACTGTTCTGTGCGAGTAGCAAGACTGTGAGCAACAGGACTTTCAAAGCGAAAGAATCCCACCGACTCACCGATAAAATCGTAAGCTAAACCAGGAGCTACTTGTTTGCGAAACTCTACTAGATAATTATCTCTGACACAAAGCTTCACGGGTTCATCCCCAGGTTCAAAATCACGATCTAGTAAAAAGCTGTTGGGGATATTTGTGTTCACCAGTCGTTCGATGATGCGGCGATCGCACAACACATCTGCATCCATTAATAATATGTTATCGCCAGCAACTAAATGCTGACGTACAGTCCAAAGGCTGATCGTACTGCCTTTGGTGTAGTCAGGATTATAAATTGTACTGACCCAATTTTCGGCTCCTAATGCTTTGATTTGATCCTGAATTTTTTGTGCTTGATAACCCACAGCAATCACTACTTCATCAATTTGGTAATGACGGAGATTGTTCAAATGGCGCTCTAATAAAGATTTGCCGTTAAATTTCAGTAAGCATTTGGGTTGGATTTGCCCATCTTTACCTAAGCGTCGTCCAACGCCAGCAGCTAAGATAATTGCCTTCATCGTCAAGTCACCAACAGTAGCTTAGATACCAGGAAATCTGGAAGTTTTCCCAGTATTTTATAATGACTGTTTTTTGCCCAAGACAATATTTGTTAATTAATTCTTAACATGGAGGAGACAGGAGGGATGCAATCTGGTGGTGCTAAGAGCGAAACACTTGGCGAAAACCAAAATAGGCGATCGCGTCTTTCATATTCGAGACAAAACGTTTTAGCATACCCATGCGGGTGTCAGTGACATACTCCAAAGTTAAGACAATGCGCTGTTCATTTTCACCCAAAGGAGTAACTCTGTGGTAAAGTTTGTCACCATTGAATAAGACTAGAGTACCAGGAGTTATGGAGAGCGATCGCGTTTGCGTTTCTCGTTCTGGAATATCTTTGTAGAGTTGATATTCCAACTTACTGGATGAATTATCAACTAAACCAAGCAACACTGTATAGCGTTTCCCATGATAGTAAGAGGTATCGTAGTGATACTGGATATGGTCTCCTGGCTCAGTGTAATAGTACAGTGCGTAAGTATGGGGATCAGCATCAGGACAGGGAAGGAGTTTTTCTGCCGTAATTTTGTTCAGAAACTCAAAAAAGGCCCTGAGTTGATAAAACTCTCCAAAAATCGGAGCAAGGCTGTCTAAGCTATAGCGGCTGATACTACCGCCCTTTTTATGATTGGGAATATAGTTGCGGTTGATAGCAGGTTGCAAAGACGGCAACAGCGCCAAAAACTGCTCGATGATGGAGTTAGGGACAAAGTTCTCCACTACCAAAAATTCATTTTGAGCTTGAAATTCAGCCTGAAATTTCTGGTAATCAATAGCTGCTATAGCTTTATCAATTTCAGTTTGAAGCTCCATTGATAATTTAATACGAATACAGGATTGCAAAAATAAACATACCATTCACTCTAGTAATTGTGGAACTATGAAAAATATGTTTTACTTCCTAAAATCCTGCAATGTGTAGCATGAGCCACACTGTACGGACTCAGGAAAGTATCACTTGTTTTTCTTGCAGTATTTTCCACAAATGCAGGAAAACTTTTGTCTTGCTGCATTACTATAGCTTTGATTGATCAGTCACAGTGTTCAAAATGGGAAAATTGCATGTTAAAACTTTTCCGTTTTAGCACTGTTACCCCATCCACTAGTCAAAATCCAGATTATGTCACATCCGAGCCACATCCCCTGCAATTGTGTACTTGCTTGATATTAGCCAAACTTATATATGAAAAAACCGTTTGCTTACGCTATCAAAGTTCTGGTGATGAGCCGGAGGAAGAAAAACCAGAGGATTGAATCACAAACACGATTCGCGAATTCTTTGTGCCAGTTGCTCTATCCCTGAAGCAATGGCTTGCAGCATCGGTTGATTTTCTGCCAAAACTAATTTATTTACAGCTTGTTGTCCCCCCCATCAGGTGAAAATCAGAACTTTTCTAGTAATTTCTATCCCTACACTTTTACAATAACTATTAACGCACTCTAGTGGCGTGGCACAACTAAAATAGTGCATTAGATGTAAGTTGGGTTTCGCGTTGCTCAACCCAATATTGATTGGAATGTTGGGTTTCGTTCCTCAAACGCCACTTACTACCCTACGGGAACGCTAAGAGCTAACAAGCCGGGAAACCCGTCCAACGCAGTGGCTCCCCAACCTACAAATCTTTTTGCAACAATTTAGCCTTGCCACGCCACTAGAAGAAAAAGAATACTCATTTCTCCAACAGTAAGGAGCCAGTAATGCACACAACACCTTTGAATGTAAGTTCTACAAATGAAGTAGAACCAATTACTGCAACCATTGAATTGGTCACTGAGTCTAATATTGCCAATGTCGTTGCATTGGAGGTGCTAGCGTTTAACGCAGACCCGGCGTCACGATGGTTATATCCTGAACCTCGCCAATATCTGACCTATTTCCCGCAATTCATTAGTTTTTTTGGAGGTAAAGCCTTTGAGCATAATACTGCTTACTATATCGGCGACTACGTTGGTGCAGCACTTTGGCTTCCACCTGGAATCGAACCAGATACCCAACCGCTAGTTGACCTAATTCAGCACAGCCTCCCAGAGCAAACACAAGCCGATATGTTTGCTTTGCTAGAACAGATGGAACACTATCACCCGACTGAGCCGCATTGGTATTTGGCAATTCTAGGAGTTGAACCCAAGCACCAACGCAAAGGATATGGATCTGCCTTGATACAAAACATCTTGCAAGAATGCGATCGCACCCAAACCCCTGCCTATCTCGAATCCACAAACTTAAGTAATGTCCACTTTTATGAGCAGCACGGGTTTGAAGCAATCGGTACTATTCAAGCAGGTATATCGCCGACGCTGTTTCCAATGATTCGTCAGCCCCTGCGGGGAAGTCAAAAGTCAAACATTTTGAACCCATAAATAAATTTCGGGGCTTGTACCTTTTTCTTTCTGGTTGCCCAGATTAAAAGACTGAAGGATATTAAAAACTAAAAAGTAAAAAGATAATCCCCATAAATAAATTTAGGTGGTCCACAACCATTTTTCTTTTTCTTTCTTTTGCCCTTCGGGTTCGCAGTCGCTCATGGGGGAAACCCCACAGACCGCGCTGTCTCACCTTTTCACTTTTTACTTTTGCCTTGTTTGGTGAGCGATGATATGATCGCTACTCTTCCATAGTCCAACATCAATTTATCAAAAGAGGAAGGTTGTCCGTATCGTGCCAATTACACCATCATTGTTATTTTGATTCTGTCCTGGATTCACGAGCCAAATTACCCCTGGAGTAATGGAAATGTTGTCATTCAATTGATGGCGATAAAATGCTTCAAAGTGAAGTGGAAGATCATTTTGCACTCCACTGGCGCGTTGAGTTGCCGTTGGATTACTCAAGTAAGGTTCTACACCTGCAACGATTCCTAGCAAATTGCCCTTTTTGCCCAAGTCAGGTAATCCAATTCCTAGCCCATAGCTCCAAATATTCCGATTACCTTCACCATCGTTGAGGAAGTCTGCATTCGTATACGAAAAGAATCCGTTGACCAAGAATTGCGGATTCGTCTGCCAAGAAAAGGTTGCTCCGTAACTATTGACTTTTGCTGGAGTGATACCAGGCGATTGATTTGCTGCAAGCGTTCCCACAAATCCACTCAGGCCTGCACCAAAATCAAATACAGCAGATCTTCGATAAGCATTGACATAAGTGAGCGCAAACGATAATATATTGCTGGCTTTGAAAGTGAATTGACCCAGTGCAGAATAATTGCCGTTAAACAAACCATTTTCAGCGCTGGGGTTGTTAGCAGAAGTAAGAATTGCACCCGCTGCATCGGAATTATCAGCTAAGTAGCCAGCATGGATTGTCAGAGCGGGAGTGATATTGTACGTCAGTCCCAGCCCAGACCCACCCCCGATCGTATAAATGGGATTTCGCTGTCCAAATAATGAAACAACGCCTATTTCGTTGAGTCCACCATCCAAAAACGGATTGAGGGTCGGAGCATAATCGAAATGTGAACCTCCAAATGGGGCGAGGTACAGTGCCACTTTGTTGCCTAAAGGCAAATAGTAGCCAATCCAATCCACATAAAACGAATTACCACCTGTATTCCCAACATTAAATTGTAGTAGTCCCTGGAAATTGCTACCACCCGGCGTGCCAGGAACATCGAAATTGAAATTATTGGCATTGCCAGCCGTTAATCGCATCAATAACAAATCCTTGCCTGTAAAACTGGTATTAAGATAGAGCCGAGCTCGATCTTGAAAGACAGTATTGTTGGCATCATTTCCTTCTTGAAAAGCAGTAGCAACAGCAAATATCGCTTCTCCAGTCAGCTTAGTCGTTGTGGAAAACTGCTGCTGCTCTAGCGCAGAGGTTCGAGTTTCAATGGCATCAACTCGACCCCGAAGCGTTGCTAATTCTGTTGTAAACTCTGATTGCAACTTTTGGAGTGTTGCCAGATCTTCTTTCTTGACAAGATCCCCAGTTGCAGCTGCAATCAGTTCGTTAATGCGATCAAGACAAGCATTCAATCCGGCGGCAAACTCATATCGGGTCAAAGCGCGATCGCCACGATAGGTCGTGTTAGGATAACCAACAATACAACCATACCTTTCAACAAGCGACTGTAGCGCTTGAAATGCCCAGTCAGTGGGGCGAACATCTGAAAGTTGAGAGACAGATGTAACTTGTGCCATCGCGTCTGCTTTTTTAACAGCAGCATAATTTGGCTGGTTTTCGGACTGTAATTCTAAGCTGAGTTCTGTTGCATTGATTTCGCTCAAAGGCAGAGTCGATTGCTCTACGGCTTGAGCATGTGTAACAGTCAATAGGCTAGCAGCGATCGTTACAGGTGCGATAACTGTTGATCGATAAAAACGCGAAAGAAAAATTCGCAAAACTATTTGCATTGTTACCACAGAAGTCACTCCTCAAACTGTAAAAACAGATAATTTGACAGAAACAAAAAGGTACAAGCCCCGAAATTTATTTATGGTGATTATTAATTTTGAATTTTGTTAGCGCAGCGTTAGCGAGTCCGCGAGCGTCATTTTGAATTTTGAATTCCCCGTTCGCGTAGCATCTCGCAGAGAAGGGGTTGACTTCCGCCTTGCGGTACTAGCCTCCTATTTAGTAATTGCAATTAGGAGTCTTAATAAGCAGATGGCGACCACCATCTGCTTTTAGACACTTTTATGGAAAATCAAGAGCAGATTAATCTGTATTGCTATAAATTGACTCAAATTACTCTTTTTCTTAACTTTGCTGTATAAGAAATTTAGCTGGGATATACGTAAAATATAAAACTTTATAAATAAATATTAAAAAATGTGTTCATTTAAATAATAGAAAAATAAACCTGTTACTAGGCTTAGGTAGTGCGATCGCAAAATTTGATTATGCATTCAATAACCTAAAAAGCCTGTTTTATTAGCTTTCTGCCCAATGCCCCATTATATTAGTTTGATTCAGGTTGCGGGAGTGCCCGAAATTGCCAAATTACCCATAAAGCAAAGGTTGGCGCACCAATTGTCGCTGCTATTAGTAACGGTTCTAGTTCATTCAGTAAAGTAACTATGGGAAACAAATACAGCACGTCTTCAATGTCAAACCCGGCGAAATTTGGTTGATGACTGGCGTCTTTACCTAAACGCTGTTCCATTTGGTTTCGCAAATGAAAGATACAAGCAACAGACACGCCAGATAATATCCCCATCAGCAACGCCCACCAACCAAAATTTCCCTCCTTAAGACCATATCCAATACACACAAATAAAAGAATGTGGATGATGGCATCACTAGCGAGGTCATACTGATGTCCCCATTTGCTACTTTTCCCACTCAAACGAGCTAATTCACCGTCTGTATGATCTAGAAAGTTAGATAAAGCAAATAGCCATGCTCCAACATTAACCCAAATGGTATCGCCAACTGCAATCGCTACGGCAGCCGCCAACCCAGTTACAAGTCGCACAGTGGTGAGATGATTGGGGTTTACCCAACTGTCTTTTAGAGGTTGAATTAGCCAGTGAGCAAGTTGAGCATCCCAAGGCTTAGTGGTCATAAATGAACTTGAATTTGATGTGGTCTTGCAATATGTATAACAGTAAACAGTAATCAACAAGTACAGTTTTGCGTAAAAGCGTAGCGTTTTTAATGCAAGGGGATGCATTGGCATTGCAGGGGGATGCATTAACAATGCGGCCGACGGATTAACATTGTATCGGGATGCCTTGGCATTGCAAGGTATTGTCAAATTTAATTCGCTACAAATTAATGAAATGCTGTACTAGCCACTGCCTACAAACCTTTAGTTAATTTAACATTAGTGGGACTTAGACAAAAAGTAGCCTTAAAAAACCATCAAACCTATATACAGAGTGACTTTGACATCGTTTTACCTGTTTTCTTGATATATCTGGGTTTCAAGCGTTTTTGAGCTTTCGGTGTATTTCCCTTATCCTGTATAGGTTTGAGGCTTGTTTCTGCCTCAAAAATGTTTAGTGTCTGTACTAGCATGGTTGCGCTAGTGCTAGGACGCTCTAGTTCACTAAGTTGCCGGATTTTTCCCTCCCCTTTCAAAATCAGAACTTTTTTGTCCTGCTTCACCCTTTTGTCGAGGCGATTACCTTCGGTATAGCTTCGCTTAACGCCCAGGTTAGAGTAATTTATTTGTTGATTGATATGATCAACACCTTTTTGTAAAAATTTATCTCGATTCTCAAGTTTCGCTTCTGCCCAAGCTGTTTGAGTTACCAAGGTAGCGATAATTCCCACCAAACTTGCTGTAAGACATAGAGAAATATTAAACTGCCAACTTTTCATAATGCTCCCCACACAGCTTTTATCAGGTTTATTGCGTATAGTTATTAATTGCAATCAGTTGAGTATAGAGCGGTACTTGTAGGCGAGTCTAGTACAAAACGGCATTAAGCTCCGAATTTATTCTTTTTCCCTGACAAACATTCACCTGGAGTAATCCCAAATTTTCTTTTAAAAACAGCAGCGAAGTTTCCTGGCTGAGAATAACCCATCAAATTGGCAACTTCGGCAATACTCAGATGACTAGAGCGCAAAAGTTGTTCTGCTCGTTCCATGCGTTTATTAGTTAGATAACCAAACACTGTTGTGCCAAATAATTCTCGAAACCCATAACGCAGAGTTCTGTCGCTCACCCCCACAAGTTGCGCTAATTCGAGTATTGATGGCGGATTCTCCAGACGGGAAAGTAAAATATCTTTAGCATAATGAATACAGGTAATGGTTTGAGGCTTTAGTCGTGGGGATGATTGCAGTCCATCTTGCTCTGCCAAAATCGGAGCTAACTGCAACGCCATTAATTCTTGAATCTTCCCCTGCAAATATATCTGCTTGGTGACTCCTTTGTGGGGACAGCTAACGATTTGCTGTGCCACTCCCTGGATAGGGCTGTAGTTTTTGGGTAAATTAATGTCTGCCAATCATTACCTTTTGCAAGAAACTTCAACTGGGGAAGAATATCTCCATCCTCTGCGGGGAAAAAGGTTCTGAGTAAATCAGGCGACAAGTCTGATGTTGATATCTACTTGCCGACCTTTCGGACTTTTCAGAAACATTGCTCGTTGCACGCCGCTACCAGAGATGAGGGTGTATCCTTCCCCAATTTGCCCCCCAAACTCATCAAACCCTTTGCCTACCAAGAGAACTTGGAATTGTACAGGATGATCCGATTCACAACTTTTTCCTAACGAGTCATAGTAAAATTCTATGTCATAAATTGAAAGCCGAAGATTGGGATGTACTTCAATCTCTCGCTCATATCCTTTACCCTCCCAACTAGACACTTGATCAATAAATTCATCCGGCTCTGGGTTTTGCAAGTTGTTCATTTGCTGCTTCTGTTTCCTTCTACTGGCGCTGTCATGGTAATAGTCATGGTCGGCAACCAATAGTCTTAATGCTAGTAATTAGCATTAATTTTACAGTCATTAGGGGAAAATGCTGTCATAATTGAATATTTACTCTTAAAAGCGTTTCTAAAATGACCTAGATGCAAGTAACCAACTACATTTGCCACTTCTTCCACAGTCATTGTGCCCTTTTGTAAAAACTGCTTTGCTTGCTCCAAACGGTAATCCTGTAAACAACCAAATGCAGTTGTCCCAAAAATCTCACGAAAGACAAGTTTTAGCTTCATATAAACTTTTCACACCAGCAGAGATCAACGCATATAAATTACTTCAATAAGGGATATCGTGAAATTGCTGGCTTTATAATCTAGTTCTTTACTCTTAACTTAACCATTTCTATAGTCTGTGGGGAGCGATTTTTTCCTTTGTAGCGATACCACCACATGATAAAGCCAGTAACGAACAAAATTAACGGGGCAAGTCCCACAAAGACGTAGAAAATACGAGATGGCAATCCCCAGAAAGTACCGAAGTGTAGAGGGCCAAAAGAATTGAGGATGCGATCGCCCAATGAAACCTGCAAAGAACTATGGACTTGTAAAACTTTACCACTGTATTGGTCGAGATAAACATCATAGTCTACATCTTCTTGAGTCTGCTTAAAGCTAACCGTTAAGACTTCTTCTGGTTTAGTTGGAAAAGAAATACTCCTGAGCGAGCCATTTGGTAAAGCAGCTTGAGCGATTTTTAATTGGTCTTTTAGTAAGAGTGGAGACTTACCAGTCAGGGGGACAGAAACCGGATTCGTTTGCTGCTGGTTGGAGAAGGTGACTGCATAGATCATCGGGTTGACGAACTCACCGAAGCTCCAGCAAAATCCTGTGAAAAATGCGAAGATTAGAAATACTGCTGCGATCGCGCCAGCAACTTTGTGAACATCAAAGTTAACCTGCTTAGGATGAGCATTCCACTTGATTTTGAATCCAGATATCAATTTGCGCCAACCAGGCCAAAGAATAATCCCTGTAATGCTCATGAAAGACATCAGTAAACCAATGATGCCCACAAACTTATAGCCAATGTCACCTGCTAAAAGACTATAGTGGAGTGGGTAGACGATTTCAAAAAACTTTTGCACAAAGCTTGACTTTAAGTTGTTACCGATAATTGCTCCTGTGTAAGGGTTAACGTAGTTTTCTGTCCAGTCATTTTCTTTGGTTTTCAGCACAACATTCATCGGCTCACTTGGCTGACTTGGCAGGTAAATCGACTGGAGAGTTGCATCTGGTTGATTGCTATATATCTTTTTTACAGTATTTATTACAACCTCAATGGGCAGTGGTTGACCTTGAGGGGTAATTGTGCCAATTCGGTGCTGCCGATCAAAGTTTTCAATTTCGGAGTGGAAGACCAATAGACTACCAGTCAAGCCGACAATAATTGCAATCAGTCCTACAGCTAAACCAATGTAGCGGTGTAGAACAAATACCAAATCGCGGAGTTTTTTAGAGTTCATAGCTAATGTTCCTTGATTTAGTTTTTGTTACCCTCCTAAAAAGACTTGTGTGTACACAGTAGGCTTTTCAGGGGGGCTAGGGAAGCTCAGAATTCCCACGAAATTGTACCTTGTACGGTGAACGGCTCACCGGGAAAAACACGCAGGTCGTTAAGCGCAGTGTCAAAGTAATCCACATCAAACAGATTTTTGAAATTGAGCTGTGTGCGTAACTGTCCGCGTTTGTAGAAAATAGCAGCATCGGTAGTGAAATAGCTGGGCAATTTAAAGGTATTTTCCAAATCGCCTTGCCTGTCGCCGACAAAGAAAAAGCCCACGCCAAACCCCAACCCTTGCAAAGAACCTTTTTGAATTTCATAGGTTGTCCATAAGTTAAAGGCATTCTCCGGTGTATTGTTTAATCGGTTCCCGACCGGATAGCTGTTGTCGTCTGTAATCTGAGCATCGGTGTAAGCATAGCCACCATAGAATTTCCATCCCGGCAAGATTTCACCTGCTAAGGTGAGTTCAATCCCCCGGCTGCGCTGTTCGCCAATTTGGATCTGAAAGTTAAGATGATCTGGATCTTCGGTGAGAATATTGGACTTGCTCAGGTCGTAAAAGGCAAGGGTTGCCGATAGTTTGCTGCTAATATCTGCCTTGATGCCCACTTCATACTGAGTACCGCGTTCGGGCTGGAATAGATTGCCAAAAAAATCTGTTCCACTGTTTGGAGTAAAGGAGCGGCTGTAGCTGGCGTAAAGCGAAATCGGCTCTATGGGCTGATAGACGATGCCAAAACGAGGAGTGAAGGCATCACTCGAATCGCTGCTTTCTGTGTTGGC
Source organism: Nostoc sp. (assembly GCF_036917535.1). Lineage (GTDB taxonomy): Bacteria > Cyanobacteriota > Cyanobacteriia > Cyanobacteriales > Nostocaceae > Nostoc. The sequence continues at coordinate 194,613 of NZ_JBALDA010000082.1, read as the reverse complement.
TAACTCATCTCTACTTGTGGAGCTGGAGGTGTCAAACCGTCCACCTAGCAGCAACTTCAGATTATTAGTCAAGTTGACCTGATCCTGAACATAAATGCCCAGTGTATCGGTCGAACCGGAACTCTTAAATTGATCGGTGACAGCACCGAACGGCTGACCATACACGGGATTGAACAGGTCAATGGATAGCGCAGTGGTATAAACCCCGGTCGATTCAATGGTGTCGGTTCGACTTAGATCGACTCCGAATAGTAATTGATGCCGAATCGAGCCAGTAGAGAATTTACCAATCAAATCAGCTGTCAAGTTATAGGCATTGTAATACTCTTTATAGTCGGTAACACCAACACGATCCAGGGTGCGCTTGTCGTCCTCAAGACCGACAGGAAAGCCAAGTTTGTCAAAATCGAATCGAAAGAACGTTGCATTGAAGGCGTTTCGGAATGACCAGTTGTCGCTAAACTGATGTTCCAGTTTGTATCCTATTCTACCCGTCTTCCCTCCTTGATTATAGTCAGGTTCACCAATGTAGCGATTAAGCGGTATTTTACCATTGGGGTTGGGAAGGACAGTGCCTTCGGCGGGTAAACCCCGCAGGCCATTTTCATTTTTTTGGTCAGTGTAATCTGCCTCTAGAGTCAAGTTGGTTTTTTCACTAATGTCCCAACGCAGGACAGGTGCAATGAAAAATACTCTGTTGTTGAAAAAATCAGTGGTTGCCTCTCTATTCAGGTAAGACGTATTCAGTCGATATAATACTGTCTTTGAGTTATTCAATGGTCCAGACAGATCCACAGCACCCCGGTAAAGGTCATTATTGCCAAGGGTTGCTTCAATGGCATAAAAAGGGTCGCGCAGAGGCTGTTTGGTAATGATATTCAACGTCCCACCTGGACTACCCTGACCAAACAGAACTGAAGCTGGACCTTTGAGCAATTCAATTCGCTCAATATTCGATACTTCAAGCGAATTAGCTGCAAATCCAGTTGGCAACCCATTCCTGATAGCATTGCCATCAAACCCTCGAGTCTTAAATTGGACATCTACAGTACCAGTATTAGCACCACCGGCACCGCTTATCGTCAAACCGGTGATGTTTTTGAGCGCCTCAGAGGTACTCGTAACTTGTTGATCCCGCAGAACCTCTTGAGGAATTACCTGAATCGATTGGGGAATGTCACGTAGGGGGGTGTCGGTGCGGGTGCCGGCGGAGGCATTAGGTACGCGATACCCATCTTGCTCGCCTGTTACCACCAACTCAATTGGTTCATCACCAGAAGCTGATGGTTGCTGTGGCTGGGTTTGGTTTGCTGGCTGTTCAGTTTCCGGCTGTTGTTGCCCAGAAGCAGCCGCACTGGCAACAGCAAAAACCAAACCCTCCCTCGGACTATCATACAACTCCACAACTGGTAAACCCGCTTCACCCGTTACTGTCAGCCTGATAGTATTGGCATCAAAGTTAGTGGCAGTTACAGTAGTGATTCCCTGTGCTAGTTGCTGTTGGCTAAATCTGTTACCTGATGGCAGAAACAATTGAGCATTTTTAATATCTGCAATAAAGTTATTACCTTGACTTTTGACATCTATTTGCAATTTCTCCGATGCAGTTGTTTCTAAAATTACGTCAATTCCTTTATTTGTGGTGTTCACTTTGACTTGAGTGATTTTAACCACTAAATCATTCTCTATATTTTGAGATAACAAGTCTCTGGCATCGGTTGAGAGCGGTTGTGAATTAGTGAGTGTGGGTATTTCAGTGATGACTCGACTGTGTTGAGACTCAGCCAAAACTCCTCGAGTCAGGAATAGGGGGACAAAAATCCCAATCCCGAGATTAAAAATTAAAAATCGCCAAGGTTGTTGCAAGATATTGCTCCTCCATATTCAGTCCAAATTTTTATTAAAAAATATTTGCAACTATTCTAAGGAGTTTACGTATTTACAGTACAACAAATCTAGGCCATTGAGGACAAAAATTAGGCCATAAAGGACGAGTTTTAACTGGTCGCAGCGATGGTGTAGTATTAATTTTTACTAAAATTACAAATCTTTTTCTCTGCTCTACAAGCAGCGAATGTAACGCTAAACTTGCGTTAATAATCCATTCTTATTGCTTATGCAAGCTAGAATTGACCCAAATCCCATAACCCAAACCCAATTTTTGAGGGTGCAGTTCTATGTTGGTCTCCAATCCGCTTGTTTTAGATGCCAGTGCTTCTTACACATTTCGCAGTTACTTTGAAATGCGCTTTTCTCCAATAGATATCTTAGGAGATTTGGGATGTAGCTTGAAGCGATCGCCACTTTCTCTACCCCATTCCCTTTGGGATACTAGCGCATTGCGACAGCGGATTGAAGCCTACTTGCCCTATATTAGTTTGACTAGCGAAGCTGCTCGCCGCGAATCCCTAGTAGCTCCTATTTTATTAGAACTTGCACAAACTGTTAAAACCCCAATGCAAATTGAATATCCCCTTGAGGTTAATCAATACCTTAAAGGTGAACTCGATTACTACTTGAATAATCAGTACAATCTAATTGTGATTGAAGCTAAGAACGCCGATATTACTCGTGGAGCCGTTCAACTTGCAGTCGAACTGATTGCTTTAAATTTATGGTTAGCGAAGCGGCAAGGTATTGCGTCGCTACTTACTCCCCTAACTGGAGCCGTTACCACTGGCGATATTTGGCAGTTCAGTCAATACGACCCAACCCAACATCAGATCGTCCAAGATTTATCTCTCTATCGCATCCCTGAAGATTTAGAACCCTTAACTCAAATTCTTAAAGGCATTCTCGATCAAACCCATTCCACTGAAGCCTTAGCCATCTCTGAATTTTAGCAAATAAAAGGGATTGGGGAACTCATACCAATTCAAAATTCAAAATGACGCTCGCGGACTCGCTAACGCTGCGCTAACAAAATTCAAAATTAAGAAAGCCAAACAGAACAAAGGTATGTCCGTATGTATCTGTCGCATTCTTTTTTCAAATTGGTATCACAACGCCTTTTGATAAGCGAGGGCAATGGGTTTTCACTCAGAAAAATTATGGAAAGGATTTTATTCCATAACAATCTTTTTCCCAGATCGACAAGCACCAGGAGTAATGCCAAACTCGCGCTTAAAAGCGTTTCTAAAATGACCTAGATGCAAGTAACCAACCATATTCGCCACTTCTTCCACAGTCATTGTACCTTCTTGTAAAAACTGCTTTGCTTGCTCTAAACGGTAATCACGCAAACAGCCAAATACAGTTGTCCCAAAAATCTCACGAAAGCCAAGTTTTAGCTTCATATGATGCAGCCCCACAAGTTCTGCTAAGTCAATAAGTGAAGGTGGCTGGATGTGATTTTGAATTAAAATTTCTTTAGCTTGGTAAATTTTTTCCACATCAACAGGCTTGAGACTAGTAAATGGATACTGTCCCTGTTGAGTTTCGACAAACTGAGTCAATTGCCATGATAGAAGTTCGATGACTTTGCTTTCTAAATACATCCGCTTCATCATCCCTTGATGGGGAGAATGCAAGATTTGCTGCAAAGCAAGATTCATTTGGTGAGTGATGTGACCAACTTGATGATGAAATAGAGGCAGAGTCTGAGACTCTTGCAGTACTTGTAATGGTTTGGGTAGAACTTCTGAACCTGTAGAAAATGACCTGAAGAAATCGAAGTTGAAAAGAATTAAAATTGTCAGTTCCGTAGTACCTACTGCCACTTCGTCTATTTGTTTAATATCTGACAAATAAAATAAATAGTTTTTACCCGCTTGGTGTAAGTAATCAGCTTTGAAAGATTTATCTTGATTTCCAGAAATCACTATCCTACCACTTCCTGCCAGGGAAAACCTTGCTACAATCCATTGATGGCTGTCAAACAAGGTTTCTACACTTAAGTCTTTGAGCCATCTGCCATCATACAACAGCAGATGGACTCCGTGTCGCAGTTCAACTTCTCGATAACTGCCTGTAACATAAAGGTCGCTATATTTGACAATGCGATCGTAACCTTCAGTATTATAGGCAACTTCATAACCCTTACGGTTTTCAAGATGCTGTTGATGGTATTGTGCTGATGTAATTGTCTCCATAGTCTTTGATTGCTTAACCACAAGTATCTTTAGTATCTTGCAGAATGGCGACTTTGTTTTTAGTCAAAGCAGCGATCGCTTAGAAGGATATCAAGGAATTCATCAGCTTCATGTTTGTAGTTGGATACCAAAAAAAGCTCAGGGGAGGTGAGTTGAGTTATCAAGATAAAAAGAGTAATCAGGAGTTAGTCAAAGCGCAAATTTTAGGTAAGCATATCAATTGAAAACTCAAGATATTTAAAATTTTGTCCTAACGATATCGCAATCATAAAAAAAGATTTGGTTTTAGATTAAATCTAATAGCTGGTTTGTACAACTACGAGCTTCATCTTCATAAAACCGAATCTATCTAACTTTTGCAAGAAGTCTAATGCAGAAAGTTGCATTTAGATCAATACACTAAAAATAAGCCTTTTTCTCCTGCTTCCCCATTTTCCTCATCTCCCGCTACCCCTGCCTCTCTGCCTCTTCTCTAACAGTTAGCTACGAACTTTGGTAAGGATTTTTTGGGAATAAAACGAAGCTGATTCTTCGTTTTTAGCGCAATCCTGGGCAAACTTAATTAAATGGTGTCCGACAAGTCCAACGTGAACCAAGTTTTCAATATTACCTGCTTTCAGTGCTGGCTTGGCCATTTTCCAGAAAGTTTGACGATAGTTACTAAATAAACCTATCCGCAGCAAAATATTGGTTAAATAAGTTAAACCTTTGCGAATATTAGCCCCAGAAACCCGAGATGGGCTGTTAGGAACTTCGATCCGGTTTGGATAGGTGTGTTCCATATTGTAGGCAAACCGCTGATATAAAAATTCTGGCTCATAAGCAGTTGTGATGCAGCGCCGCCACATCTCAACAACTTGCTCGTAGGGCATCAAAAACTCAACATTTGATTCGCGGCTTTCATCAAAGACAAGTCGCCCTTCTGCTTCTAATCTCCGCCATAATGGAGTTCTCGGTAATGCATGAAGTAGGTTAATTGTCAACATGGGAATTTGCGACACCCGAATAAATTCGAGAATTCGGTCTGCTGTTTCTGGTGTATCTGTATCTAACCCGATGATGATTCCTGATACTACTTCCATACCATAGCTATTTAAAACCTGAATCGCTTTTAAGATTGGCATACTCAGATTTTGGTCTTTGGAAATCGCATGGAGAGCATTTGGTTCTGGTGTTTCGATACCGCAAAAGATTGTGCAGAAATAAGCTTCGCGCATCATTTGCAGCAGCTTTGGACTTTGAGCTAAGTTGAGCGTTGCTTCACAGGCAAACTGGATAGGGTAGCCATTGCGCTTTTGCCAGTCAATCAGATGAGGAAGCAACTTCATGGCGGCGCGGCGATCGCCAACAAAGTTATCATCGACAAAATACACTGCCCCCAAATTGCCAGATTGTCGCATTGCATCTAACTCAGCGACTACTTGCTCTGGTGTTTTCATCCGGGGATTGTTGCCATAGAGTTCGGGAATATCACAAAACTCGCAGCGATAAGGGCAACCACTAGAAAACTGGACATTTGCCAGGAAATAATCATTGATATTCAGCAAATGATAAGCTGGAGTGGGAAACTCTGTTAGAGGGAGACGTTCCTTGGTTTCAAAGCGAATTTGCGCTTGCGGACGTTGAGAGTTTTGGTCTAGATATTCGATCATGCGATCGCTTCCATCTCCCAATTCACCCAAATTTAAAATGTCAAACTCAGGATAATATTCTGGACACCCAGATACCGAGGGGCCACCCACAACTGTAATTTTCCCCGCTCGATGGGCAAGTTCATTAATTTGATTAATCTGTGGTTTCTGGATATGCATTCCACTGACAATCACCACATCAGCCCATTGATAATCAGCCCTCGTTGCTGATTTGACATTTTCATCAATAAACCGGACTTCCCATTCTTTAGGTAAGTAGGCAGCCACAATTAAAATACCTTGGGGTGGCATAAAAGCCCGGACATTACCCATGAGTGGGTAGGCGTGATGAAAAGTACCAAAGGAGCGGCTGTACTTAGGAAAAATACACAGAATGCGTCGATGGTGCGAAGGAACGTAGCGGGTTCCTTTAGTCACAGGAGCGGTTTTGGAATCGCCCGCTAGATTAATTTGGTTCTCTAAAGACTTTAAATTCACAGTCATCGCAAATTTCACCCTGGAAAACTGAGCAGGTAATTTGACAGTTTATTGAGATAATTAGCTGTAATTCCAACTAGCTTACCAAAGAAAGGCAGAAGGCAGAAGGGATTATAAATGTATTTTTGCTCAAAACAAAGTCCTAAAGATTATAAATCGCCCAATGTTGCCTTCTGCCTGATTAATCGTCATATTTGAAGGGGTGTTTAACTGGTAAAATATAAAATCTACCCTAGCAATGCAAATTTAATTGGTTGGCAAACAACTATTATGGAAATCGCGCATGGGACATAAAAAGAGAGATTTTCATTTTTTGTTGTATCCAACTGGGTATAGGCATTTGTCATGAATTTGATCTACTTTCTTTTGCGTTCTTCATGGGGGATGGTAGCGATCGCGATCGCTACTGGATTTTTGAGTGGCGGTAGTAGTGCTGGTTTAATTGCTTTAATTAGCCATGCTGCAAGTAGCGGTAATGCTTCCCGCCTCACATCGATAATTTGGGGTTTTGCGGGGCTGGCAATAGTTGCATTAATTACCAGTATCATTTCTCAAGTGATGCTGATTCGTCTTTCTCAGAATGCAGTCTTACAATTACGGATGCGTTTGAGTCGCCAGATTCTCGATTCTGAGTTGAGTCATCTGGAACGCTTAGGGAATCCTCGATTATTGGCAACTTTAACAGAAGATATTCAGGCGGTTGCTAATGCTGTTTATCAGATGCCTTTCATCTTTATTAATTTAGCGATCGTCCTGGGTTGTATAACGTATATAACCTGGCTTTCTTGGTTAGTACTGCTGATGGTTTGTGGGATTACAGTAGTTGCGATCGCTAGTTGTCAGTGGCTACTCAACAGAGGCAGGCAATTACTGACCCTAGCTCGTGAAGATGAAGATCATCTATTTAAACATTTTCGCACCATTACCGAAGGAGTCAAAGAACTCAAACTCAACTATCGGCGGCGTCAAGACTTTTTAGAAGAAAAGCTGCAATCAACTGCTAACGAGTTCCGTGATCACAACGTTAACGGTCTAACTCTTTTTGCCATCACTTCAAGTTGGGGTCAACTCATATTCTTTTTTGCCCTCGGTTTTGTTCTGTTTGTACTGCCTAATCTGCTTACTATCAATCCCCAAACTCTCTCTGGCTACATTTTGACCTTCGCTTACTTGATGTTACCAATGGATAACATCATCAGTAAACTTCCTCTGTTAAGCAAAGCCAGCATTGCTTTACAAAAAATTGAATCACTGGGTTTATCTTTAGCTAGTCGAACTGAAATATCCACTGTTCCACCTGCTTTGAAATCTAACTGGCACAGCTTGAAATTTAAAAATGTTATCCACACTTACTACACAGAGCAAGAAGACAATAGCTTTATTTTTGGCCCCATAGATTTGACACTCTATCCTCAAGAATTAGTCTTCATTGTCGGCGGTAATGGTAGCGGTAAATCTACATTAGCTAAACTAATTACCGGACTTTATATCCCAGAAAACGGCGAAGTTTGGTTTGATGATGAGTTAATTAGCGAAGAAAATCGAGAATGGTATCGCCAGCATTTTTCCGTGGTATTTTCCGACTTTTATTTATTTGATGAACTTTTAGGTTTAAAAAATTCTAACTTGGATTTTCAAGCCAGAAAATATTTACAACAACTGCAACTAGACCATAAGGTGAAAATTGAACATGGACAAATTTCTACAACTGCTCTTTCTCAAGGACAACGAAAACGGCTAGCTTTACTCACAGCCTATTTGGAAGATCGACCAATTTTTATATTTGATGAGTGGGCAGCTGATCAAGATCCAGTATTCAAGAAAATATTCTACACTCAACTTCTCCCAGAACTGCGATCGCGAGGTAAAACAGTGCTGGTGATTAGCCATGACGATCGCTATTTTCATTTAGCAGACCGAATTATCAAACTTGACTATGGAAAAATAGAGTACGATAAAACTTAATCTGTCAAAACAATTCATAATTGTTAAAAGAATATTTGGAGTTTGACTAAATAAAACTAATGTCTGAACAAAAGCCCATAAGTCCTTGGAACTACAAACCTTGGTGGTGTCAACCCTGGTCTATAGTTCTCACAGGTGTAACACTGATTGGTGGTAGCTGGTTACTATTTAAAACTATCTGGCTAACAGTTCTCGTTTCCATCCCTATAGGAACGTGGATGGCATTTTTTGTGTTGTTTTGGCCACAACTAATGATTCGCAGTGGAATTTTGGAGTCGTATAAAGAGTAGTTTGAGCTTAATGTAATGCTGTAAATTAGTCCAGGTAGAAAAAATTATTCCACCATGTTTAGAGATTCAGCACCTGAGATCGTGTCCAGCTAATTAGTTATAGGACTTACGCAAAAATCGCCAAAAAGCTTAATTTATCGAACCGCCAAGACCGCCTTCGCGCAGCGTCTCGTAGAGAAGAACGCCAAGAATCGTAGAGTGTGCGTAAGTCCTAAGTTATAATTATCGAATTTATGCAATAATCTCAAAAACCTCTTTTATCTTACCCTCTACGGTCTTACAGCTATTTTCAAGTAAATAGACCACGCAGTAGGGGTGCAAGGTCTTGCGCCCCTACGACAGGTGTGGTTCAAATACATGAAAACTGCTGTAATGATAAGTCTTTAACCGGACATCGGCTCATCTCTGCACGTTTACGCAGAGATGAGCAAGATTGTGCTGCAAAGTTAAGCGATCGCTCAAACCCTCGGAACTTATATACTAGACCTCTTGCAAAAATCTTTGAATCACCCCTCCCTAACCCTCCTCAATGTATCGGGGCTACGGTGTATACACAAGTCTGAAATAGCTTAACTCACTTGGTTTTTTGCGTCAGTTTTACCCCACCCTAACCCTTCCCGTATGTATTGGGGAGGGAACTAGATTTCTTTTTTCCCCTCTTTCTAAGCTATGCATTATAAACATCTTTCTTAACAGAAAGTTTGACAAGAGCGAGAAATTGTGTAGTGTCTAAACCGAGAGGGAAAATCTACCAAAGTCAACAAATGGAACAATGGATCACAAAAGAACTAGAAACAACAGAATTAGGGCGTTATATTGGTACTCGCAAAAATCTCTTTGACCTTCGGCGTACTGCTGTTGTTCATAATCTTCATGTCCTTGCCAAAATTTTTACCTACGCTACTGAACAGTCTGCTACCTTATCCTGATTACTGAATCGGTGTTCTAGCTATGTATGCAGCAAACCCGTATTTTTTAGCAATCGCGTACTTTTGTAATCACCCAAAGGGAAAATGGATAAAGTCGAGCTAAACGATCGCTTTACTCATACTCGGTTTTAGCAAAAACTATGATTAACTTTTAACTGCTGGCAGATGCTTTTTTTTAGCTTTCTGATTTTGCATACTCAGCTTTTTCCGCCATGTCTCCATGTAAATGTAAAACACAGGAGTCAGATAGAGAGTCAATATTTGAGAGAACACTAATCCACCTACGATCGCAATTCCCAAAGGACGACGCGCTTCTGAACCTACTCCTGTTCCCAAAGCAATAGGTAATGTCCCAATCAAAGCTGCCATCGTCGTCATCATAATCGGACGGAAGCGAATCAAGCAAGCGGCATAGATGGCATCAAAAGAATTTTTCCCTTCCTTTCGCTGCGCTTCAATGGCAAAATCCACCAGCATAATCCCATTTTTCTTGACGATGCCCACTAACAGGATAATGCCGATGAAAGAGTAAAGATTTAAATCAACCTGGAAAATCAACAGCGTTAGTAATGCGCCAAAACCCGCGGAAGGCAGACCGGAAAGAATGGTGATTGGGTGAATGAAATCCTCATATAGGATACCGAGAATCAGGTAGATGACTACAATAGACACCAACAACAGCACGCCTAAATCGTTGAAGGACTGTTGAAAAGTTTGGGCTGAACCCTGAAAGCTGGGGGTAATTGTTGAGGGTAACACCTGACTGGCTGCTTGCTTGATGGCATCTGTAGCTTGACTTAGAGACGTTCCTGGGAGCGTATCAAAAGAGATAGTTGCAGAGGGGAGTTGAGCAACGTGAGTGACGCTGAGAGGGCCGACATTTTGAGTTATATTAGCGATCGCACTCAGGGGAATCAGTTTCCCAGTACTCGATTGCACATAAAGCATCGATAGGGCGCTAGGATCTCGCTGAAACTCCGGTTTCACTTCTAAGATTACATAAAATTGGTCATTTGGGGTATAGATAGTTGACACCTGGCTAGAACCATAGGCAGCACCAAGGGTTTGTTCAACTTGTTGGGCGCTAATGCCAAGGATTGTGGCTTTGTTGTGGTCAACTTGGACTTGGATTTGAGGAGTGCTGAGTTGTAAATCGCTGTCAACGTCCCGGAGTCCTGGTAGGGTTTTAACTTTATCTACAAGTTTAGGAACGTATTGGCGCAAGTCTTGTAAATTCAAACTCTGCAACGTGAACTGATAAGTAGAATTAGTTTGTTGCCCACCGATGGGAATAGCTGGTGGAGAACGGAGGAATGTCTTAACCCCAACTACACGTCTCAACTTGGGAGTTAGTTCTTGAATGATTTGGTCAGCACTCAGTTGACGTTGAGAACGTGGCTTGAGCCGAATCGTAATTCGCCCAGAGTTGACTGAACCGTTCGGGCCACTTGCACCCACAATCGAGTCAACTGCTTCAATGTTGGGGTCATGACGAATGATATCAACAACCTTTTGCTGGTGACGCCGCATATCATCAAAAGAAATATCTTGCGCTCCTTTGGTATTCGCCGTCAGTTGTCCAGTGTCTTCGGTTGGAATAAATCCTTTGGGAACGATGACGAACAAATAAACGGTCATTACCAGCAAAATACCAGAACCAATGAGTGTCATCAGGCGGTATTTTAAAATGGGCTTGAGCGTCCAATCATATCCCCGCAGTAGTAAATCAAATGCCCCTTCTGAGACTCGATACAGCAGATTTGGCGTTTGCTGATGTGAACCCAGAAAGCGACTACACAACATGGGAGTGAGACTGAGGGAAACAAAACCCGAAACCAAAATTGCCACAGCGATCGTCACGGCAAATTCATGAAATAATTTCCCGATTATTCCACTCATAAACATAATCGGGATGAACACCGCCACTAGGGAGAGGGTCATTGACAAAATTGTGAAGCTGATTTCCCTCGATCCCTTCAATGCCGCGTCTAGGGGAGATTCGCCCATTTCTCGATAACGAACGATATTTTCCAACACAACAATCGCATCATCCACCACAAACCCCACAGAGAGGGTCAACGCCATCAGGGAGAGGTTGTCTAAGGAGAAGCCCGATAGATACATGACAGCAAAAGTGCCAATAATCGCTATAGGTAGCGCCAAACTGGGAATTAGGGTAGCAGTGATGTCACGCAAGAATAAGAAAATCACCAAGACAACTAGACAAACCGAGAGAACTAAGGTAAATTTCACATCATTGACAGAAGCTCGGATTGTTTGGGAGCGATCATACATAATCCCCATTTCAATGGATTTGGGAACTTGTTCGCGGAGTGTAGGTAAAAGTTTCTGAATAGCATCAACAATATTTACAGTATTAGCTCCCGGCTGTGGCTGTACAGCCAGAACAACAGAATGGCGGTTTGTCACCTTCTGATCGCTATACAAATTCGAGACTTTGACGTTTTGTTCGCTGTCAATCACCTGCCCCAAATCTTGAAGCCGCACAGACGCACCATTTTTATAAGTTACAATCAGCTGGCGATAGCTGGCAGCATCGGTGAGTTGACCGTTCGCTTGAAGCGTATAACTTTTGTAAGTGTTAGAGAGACTGCCGATTGGCAAGTTGACATTTCCCTGTTGAATTGCAGTTTTTACCTGATTTAGACCAATTCCCCGCGATGCCAATTCTCGTGGATCGAGCTGGACGCGGACTGCATATTGCTGTTGACCATACACCTGTACCTGAGCAACACCATCAATCATCGAGATCGGCTGACCAACTGTTACCTCTGCGTATTCATCTACTGTCGAGATTGGCTGTGTCTCAGAATACATATAGAGGTAAATAACTGGTGAGACAGATGGGTTAACTTTGCGGTAGGTAGGCGGGTGAGGCATTCCGGCTGGCAGTTGTCCGGCTGCGGCTGAGATTGCCGCCTGTACATCTTTGGCAGCATCTTCCACTCTGCGGCTAAAGTCAAATTGTAGGGAGATGTTGGTGCTACCTGTGGAACTGGTGGAATTGAATGAATTAAGTCCGGCAATTTCGGTAAACTGTCTTTCTAGAGGTGCGGCGACCGAAGATGACATTGTTTCCGGGGTAGCACCAGGGAGACTAGCAGAGACAGAAATAAAAGGATATTCAACGTTGGGTAGGGCACTAATGGGTAACAGTAGATAACTCATGAGACCGAAGATGAGGATACCCATCATTACCAAAGTGGTCATGACTGGACGACGGATGAAGAGTTCTGAAAGGTTCATGAGTTTTGTTCTCCCAGAAATGTGATGGCGATGCGATCGCTAAATATAAAAATATAAGGCAATAGTCTTGGGTTAAGGCTTAACTCTTTTTTAAAGTCAATTTTTATTAAACGAACCGCAAAGGACGCAAAGAGCGCAAAGGAAGAAATGCTTAACCCAACTGTGTTGAAATATAATGTCAACCGTGAGTTTAATAAATGTGTGATGGGTGCAACGGCTCTATCTGTGATTTATAAATATCTCTAACGACTCCTGCACTGCTTCTTGAACTTATTTATCTCTTCCTTTGTGTCCTTTGCGGTTCGTTTAGAAAATTGAACATCACGATCGCTCATCTGAAAATGAAAATACCCGCCGGAATTTAACTTGACTAAGCTTTTTCCGCCATGATTCCATGTAGATATAGAAGACGGGTGTTAAATACAAAGTCAATATTTGAGAAAACACTAGTCCGCCTACAACTGCAATACCTAAAGGACGGCGGGATTCCGAACCAGCGCCAAATCCGATCGCTATGGGCAAGGTTCCCATTAATGCTGCCATCGTCGTCATCATAATTGGGCGGAAGCGCACCAAGCAGGCTTGATAAATTGCTTCAGAAGGTTTTTTCAATTCTTCTCGCTGGGCTTCGATAGCAAAGTCCACCATCATAATCCCGTTTTTCTTGACGATGCCCACTAAAAGAATTATGCCGATGAAGGAATAAACATTGAGTTCGACATGGAATAATATCAGCGTTAACAATGCCCCAAAACCTGCTGAAGGCAAACCGGAAAGAATTGTAATCGGGTGAATGAAATCCTCATAGAGAACGCCCAAAATCAGATAAATTACTAAGATGGCGATCGCTAACAATAAACCCAAACTCGGCAGTGAACTTTGAAATACCTGGCTTGCACCCTGAAAGCTAGTACTAATGCTAGCAGGAATCACCTGATCGATCAGTTTTTCAATCTCTTGGTTGGCATTTCCCAAAGAAACACCGAGAGCGAGGTTAAAGGAAATGGTGGCAGCGTTCATCCGACCGTTATGATTGACCATTAACGGGCTGACTCCCTGAGATAGTTTGGCGAATGTCTTCAGAGGAACCGCTACTCCGGTGCTGGAGTTAATGTATAAAGTTAATAGAGCGTTAATATCCTGCTGAAACTGGGGTGCTAATTCCAAAATCACCTGATACTCATTGGTCGCTGCATAGATGGTTGACACTTGGTAAGAACCGTAGGCATTTCTCAGGGTATTTTCGATTTGCTCGGCGGTAATCCCATAAGTTGAGGCTTTATCGCGGTCAATGTCAATTTGAATCTGGGAAGCAAATTGTAAATCGCTGTTGACATCCTGAAGTTCTGTCATCTCCTTCATCTTAAGAACAAGTTGGGGAACATATTCTTGTAAGGGTTTGACATCAGAACTCTGGAGTGCTACTTGATAAAGTCCTGTGGTTTGTTGAGCGCCAATGGGTATCGCTGGGGGATTTTGTAAGAATACTTGGATGCCTGGAACAGTGGCGAGTTTGGTTCGCAAATTTTGCACGATTTCGTCAGCACCAAGCTGGCGCTGCGATCGCGGTTTTAACCGAATAAATAAACTCCCGGAATTGGCTGCAACTGCTGCCCCACTGCCACTAGCACTCGCTCCCGCCCCAATATTGGAGTTGACTGCATCTACATTTGGGTCTTGACGAATCAGGTCAGCAACTGTCTGCTGATGCTGGACAAGATTATCAAAGGATGCATCTTGGGCTGCTTGCGTAACGCCTGTAATTTGTCCGGTATCTTCGCTAGGAATAAAGCCCTTGGGAACTACCACCAACAACCCAACTGTTACCACCAAGAGAACGACAGATAAAATCATCGTCGTAAAGTGATATTTTAAGACTTTTTTGAGACTCCAATCGTAGAGAGCTAGGAAGCGATCAAATACATATTCGGAAGCTTGATATAACCGACTTTGATTAGCATGATCCACAGGACGCAGGAAACGGCTGCACAACATCGGAGTCAAAGTCAAAGACACAAAACCAGATACGAGAATTGCAACTGCGATCGTTACAGCAAATTCATGAAATAATCGTCCCAGAACTTCACTCATGAACAACATGGGGATGAAAACTGCAACCAAAGAAAGGGTCATCGATAAAATTGTGAAACCAATTTCTCTCGACCCATTTAACGCCGCTTCTAAGGGACGTTCCCCCATTTCCATGTGACGGACGATATTCTCTAGCATGACGATCGCATCATCCACGACGAAGCCCACCGAAAGGGTCAACGCCATCAGCGACAGATTATCTAGTGAGTAGTGCAGCAAATACATCACCGCAAAAGTACCAATCAGGGAAACGGGTAATGCCAAACTGGGAATCACCGTCGCCGAGAGGTTCCGCAAAAACAGGAAAATCACTAAGATAACTAGAGCGATCGTCAAAATCAACGTAAATCTGACATCATCCACTGAATCGCGAATTGACTGAGACGCATCATAAAGAATCCCAATTTCCACGGATGCCGGAATCTGGTCGCTCAAATTTGGAAGTAATTTTTTAATCGTGTCTACGACTTGTACCGTATTGGTTCCGGGCTGTCTTTGAATGGTGAGAATAATCGCACGGGTATTGTTGTACCAGCTTGCTATCTTGTCATTTTCTACACTGTCAATAATCCTACCCAGTTGATTGAGATAGATGGGCATTCCATCTTTATAAGACACAATCAACTGGCGATAAGCAGCCGCATCCTCAAGTTGCCCGTTAGTCTGGACTGTAAAATTCTTGTGATTTCCCGAAAGACTGCCGGTGGGTAAATTGACGTTACCCTGTTGAATCGCCGTTGCCACCTGATCTAGCCCAATTTGCCGCGTTGCCAATTGCTGCGGATCGAGTTGAATTCGAGCCGCATACTTTTGGGAACCATAGACGGCTACCTGTGCCACCCCGTTGATTGTAGATAGCTTTTGCGCCAGATAAGTCTCAGCATAATTATCTACCTGAGAAAGGGGCAATGTGGGAGAGTCCAGGTAAAGGTAGAGAATCGGTTGATCTGCGGGGTTAACCTTACTGTAAGTCGGAGGATTGGGTAAATCGTCAGCAATTTGCCCCGATGCTCCCGATATTGCGGCTTGCACATCCTGCGCTGCATCATCAATATTCCGACTCAAGTTAAATTGCAGGGTAATTTGAGTCTGTCCCAGAGTGCTAGTTGAGTTAAGCGAATCGAGTCCAGCAATACTGGAAAATTGCTTTTCTAAAGGACGGGCAACTGATGCTGCCATTGTTTCGGGGCTGGCTCCCGGTCGGGCGGCAGTTACCTGAATTGTGGGATAATCCACACTTGGTAAATCGCTGATTGGTAGCAAGCGATAACTCATGAAACCGAAGATTAAAATCGCCGCCATCACCAAAGTTGTCATGATTGGGCGGCGGATAAATGGTTCTGAAAGGTTCATGATTCACCTCCGCCCTGCTCTCTACCCCTTACCCCCCTGCCTCTTCTTGATTTCGAGGAATTTTCACCTGCATTTGAATCATTGCCAGCCGTTTTGATGCGGATTTTGCTACCCGAAACGAGATTCGCTTGACCATCGGTAACAATTTTATCGCCTGGTTGCGGCCCTTTCTGAATTACATCTAGTCCATTAATGGTGCTGCTAACTGTAACTGGGACGTTTTGTACTGTCATGTCTGGCTTAACTACAAAGACAAACTGTCCATCCGGGCCATTCTGTACGGCTTGGGAGGGAACAACCGTGGCATTCGGTTCTTCAGTCAGTGTTAACGTTGCGTTCACAAATTGACCAGGAAACAAGTCTCCTTGAGCGTTGTCAAATTGACCAATCAGTTGAATTGTTCCTGTAGTGTTATCAACCGTATTATTGACAGATGTCAAAACGCCTGGTGTCGGATGACCTTGACTATTGGGGAATGTGACATCTACCTTCAACTTGCCATTGTGCATATACTTTTGCACCTGGGGTAGATTTGTTTCGGGAATGGAAAAAGCAACTTCAATCGGGCGAATTTGGGTGATGGTAACAAGTGGAGTTGTGCTGCTAGTCGTACCAGACGTACTGTTGCTTTCCAAGGCGTTTCCCTGAGTCAGTGAAGCACTGCTGTTGGCTTGCACCACATTCCCCTGAGTCACCGAAACATTCCCCGCGCGACCATCAATTGGGGCATAAATTTTGGCGTAAGACAATTGCACTTTGGCATTGTCTAATGCTCCCTGGTCTGAAACGACAACGGCTTGAGCATTCACGATCGCAGCTTGATCGCCCTTGACAACAGCTTGAGCATTAGTCAGCGCCACTCGATCGCTTTTCAAAACAGCCTCAGCATTAGCGATCGCTTCTCGATCTGCTTGTAGTGTTGCTGTCGCCGATTTGCTATTGGAAACGTATTGCTGTGCTTGATCTAAACTAATCGCGCCCTTCTTATACAATGCACTATAGCGATCGCTCTGTCCTTGAGCAAATTGTGCTTGCGCTTGATCCTTAGCCAAATTCGCTTGGGCTTGTCGTACCAAGGCTTGGTCTTTGATTAAAGTCGCTCTGGCTTGGTCTACCTGACCCAAGTCTCTAGCTAATGTAGCTCTTGCTTGTTGTACCGAGGCTTGGTCTTTTGCTACAGTTCCTTGAGCTTGCTGGATCGCAGCAGTTTGTGCTCGGTCATCCAAGGTAAATAAAAGTTGCCCCTTTTTCACATCTTGACCTTTCTTGAAATAAACTCCAACGATCCGTCCGCTAGCTTGAGGCGTAATCGATACTGTAGACCCCGATTGCACATTACCAATCGCCTGCAATTGTATCGGAACCGTTTTTTGTGTCACCATTGCCACAGTTACAGGTGTCACTTGCTGTTTATTACGCCCAGATTTTTCAGCTTTGTCTGATTTGGCTGCACCTGTATAAATACCCAAAAAACCCAGCCCAGCCAGCAATATCATTCCCAAAAATATCAAACGAATCTTTTTCTTTTTTGGCGATCGCTGTATCTCTGGTTTTATACTATTCTCAGTCAAATCGTTAGAAATATCATGGTTCATCAGAACCCCCAATATATTTTAGTTAATTAAAAGCCGTAAAATCCTTTATACCTCAACTCTAACTGATACTAATTTCATTTGAAAAGGTACATCTGAATAATTAGTTTTTTCTGGTTTGCTCGATATGCCTTGTCAAATAATGATAATTTTGTCAATTTTAAATCAAACTAATAATATTTTTAAATACTTTATTCAGTAATTATATTTAAAATATTTTATAATTTTAATTCAATACTTTGTTTTTTTGCCTATATTTACTTATTACTTCTTAGCTGCCGATATAGAAGTTGGAGAGCTTGTTTTTCTATCTGTCTGACTCGCTCGCGACTAATACCCATGCGCTGACCAATTTGTTCTAGAGAAAGTTCCTCTCCATCTTTCAAACCAAAGTGCAAGTTTAAGATTTCTTGTTGTTGTTTAGACAAAGTTGACAACAAACTTTCAACTTCCTGATTAATAAATTGTTCAGAATTATAGCCATTTTCTGAATATCTATAATCTTCGATTAAATCTTCTAACTTCACATCTCTGTCTGAGTCAACTTTAAGATTGAGAGAGATAGTTTGACGAGCCAAAGTTAGATATTCTCGAATCTGACTAGGCTCTAAAGAAAGTGCATGAGCAATTTCTGTAGTGGTAGCAACACGACCCAGTTTTTGAGATAACTCTCGCTGAACGCGCTTAATTTTATTTAACTTCTCATTGATATGAATGGGTAATCTAATTGCGCGTCCTTGTTGAGCGATCGCTCTAGTAATTCCTTGACGAATCCACCAGTAAACGTAGGTTGAAAATCTGTATCCGAGAGCCGGATTGAATTTTTCAATTCCTCTCTCCAAACCCAAAGTACCTTCTTGAATTAAGTCCATCAGTTCTAAGTTTCGTCTTTGATAGTGCTTGGCAATTGACACCACAAGCCGGAGATTAGACGCCATCATTTTCTGCTTGGCTTTTTTCCCTTGATTTAGCTTTTGAAGTAGTTCTTGTTCGTTTAACTGCATCTGGTCAGCCCATTCTGACAGTGTAGGTGTCCGCTTTAATTCAACAGTCAGTTTTTCGGATTCAGCAAGTATTTTCATCATTTGCTGAACTTGTTGGGCAAAAAAAACTTCTTGCTCCTGGGTTAATAGAGGTATTCGCCCAATTTCTTGAAGATAAGCACGTACTGTATCAGTTGTAAATTGAGATGCTTTGCTTGTATTATTAGATTTGGTGTCTAAGAATGTTAAGTTACTCATGGTGAGTTAGCTACCTATTAATTAAGATATTTTTTATTTGGGAAAAAATGCAGATAATGACTCGACGAGCCATAGACATTTTTATATAAAAACCAGGTATCAAGTACTAACTCCAAAAGAGCAATTAATACCCAAACTGCTAGAGAAACAATTACAGGTAGGCTGAGATCGGGAAACTTCCTTTGCAAATCGATAATGCCAAATAACAGCAAAAACACGAGAGAAACTCCCAGAAGAAAGGACAACTTTACAATTGCGAGAATGAAACGGCTCATCTCTAAGATGCGATTGTAAAGTCTGGAAAATCTTTCCAGAATTTCCTCCATATTATTGATGACCAATAAAATTTGTTGTTGGTGCAGATGGGTAGCTAAAGAGTATTGTTGCTGCACTTGCGTCAATTCATATTCATTCTTGAAATTATCTAAAAGTTCGTCCCAAGGTAGCACCTGAGAGCTAGTTGACCAGACTGGGAAATCCTTTAAATGCAAAGGAACTAAATAGTTAATCAGTGCGATCAGAGTTTTATCAAAATTACTGAGTTCCGGGGGAAGAGACTGAGTTAGACGAATAAGTTGGTCAATCTGAATCTGAAGTGTATAGTAGTCCTCATACCTCCTTTGAGCGATCAACTGACTAGTAAAAGTAAGGAAAACAATTAACACCCCTAATAAAGCAGCTAGAGACTGGGATACAGCAGAAAAGAATTCAATCGCTACCTGTTTAGGTACTGTCAGCCAGGGGGCGTTTTCGCGGATCGAAAAAACCAAGGTGGTAACAAATACAAACCCAACGATCGCTAGCTGATGGTGAGTAACAATAGCGATGACTGTCCGTACTAAAGGAGTGTTACTAAGTTGAACCAGGATTTGCAGACCTGGGACTGGTTCACAAATTTCAAGTCGTTGGGCTTTGCGGGTTGGCATGATAGAAAACTATAGTTCCTAACAGAGTAATTCGTGATTCAATTAATTCAGAGTTGCAATTATAATTCAATTACGAATTACGTTAGCGCAGCGTTAGCGACGCAGGAGCGTCATTACGAATTACGATAACTTGTTGACCATAGTACTTATTTACCACGTTGCAAACTCAGATGATTGGCCCCAGACTGAATCAATTTACTCAGGTCAGCAACAGCGCTAGCATACTGAGGATCGGCTAATGTTCCCAAGGTTTGGTTTTGCACTAAGGCTTTTTGTTGTGCCTCGCTTAACTCCACGTTAATATCTGGGGCAATGCCAACATGATTGATATCTCGACCTTTTGGTGTGTAGTATTTGGCGATCGTTAGTTTCAGCCCGGAACCATCTTCCAGTGGCTCTACGGCTTGAACTAAACCTTTACCGAAAGTGCGAGTCCCTACTAAGGTGGCGCGATTGTCGTCTTGCAGCGCTCCCGAAAGAATTTCGCTGGCGCTAGCAGATCCCTTATCAACCAGTATCACTAAGGGTTTGTCGGTGAGGGGATGTCCCGACGCATTGTAACTTTCTTTCACTTGGTCTCGATTTATCAAAGACACGATCGCCCCTTGCTTCAACCACATACTGGCAATTTGCAAACTTGCATCCAGCAATCCGCCTGGATCGGAACGCAAATCTAAAACGTAGCCCTGCACTTGTTGTTTTTCTAATGCTTGAATTGCCTGATGCATCTCTGCTGGGGCGCTTTGCGTAAACTCTGGCAAACGAATGTAACCAATCTTACCAGATGCTGTTGTTTGCGTGTTGAAAGTTACAGGATGGATAGCAATATTGGCACGAGTAAGTTTGAAAGTTTGCAATTGGCTACCCCGTTGAATCGTGAGTACTACCTTGGTTCCCACCGGGCCGAGAATCCGCTTCACCGCATCCTCAATTTTCATACCCTGAGTTTTTTCACCGTTAATTTGGACAATTACATCGTCCGGCAAAATACCCGCTTTAAAAGCCGGGGTTCCTTGAATTGGGGCGACAACGGTTAAGGCTTTAGTTTTTTGATTTTCTGCCAGTTCCAGCCCTACACCACTGAGATTGCCAGAAATATCGTTATTTAGGGCTTTAAATTCTTGGGGGTCAAAAAACTCGGTGTAGCGATCGCCTAATTTCGCTACCATTTCTTGAATCGCTCCATAAGCCTGTTTCTTGGAACTATAGGAACGGCTAATATACTGCTGGCGAATTGCTTGCCAATCTTGATGGTTAAAGCTGACATCAACATAATTTTTATCTAGGATTTGCCATACCTCATCCACCAGTTTTTGAGAGCTAGGTTGTGGTTTACCTATAGCTTTGGAAGTGTATAAACTAGTTCCTACAAAGATTGCGGCTATAACAGCCAGTTCTATCTTGACGAGCAATTTTTGTTTAAACATACTTTAATTATTGAAGAATAATCCAGAATTCAGAATCCCATAAATGAAAGGTTGAATACCTCAAGAACAGATCATTACTTCTGAATTCTGTTTTGATAAAACTACTGGGAATTATCTTGAGATTTTCCTTTGCGATGGGGATAAGCAGTCTTAAATATATCCTGAATTTTAGTCTTTTGTTCAGCAGTAAGATTTAGGCTCAATACTGCTTTACGCATTCTTTCGCCGTTTTGTAATTTCGTTGACAATTCCTTTACCTGATCGGGGGTAAGAACTGCCTCAACTTGCTTGCGAATTTCTTCACGCTTTTGAGCGCGTTCTGGCGTATTCGCTGCTGAAGAGTTCGTCGTAGAAGTATCAGATACCTTTGTACCAGAATCATTCCCTTGAGAGACATCTGGAGATTTAGAACTGCTGCAACCTGTCATTCCTCCAATTAGGATAGTTGCAAGGAGCAGGGTTGGTAAAATTATCTGTTTTTTAATCATTTACTTCTTTAGTTTTTGTTGTGTGTAATCGGACTGTTTTTACTCAATTTCGGTGAGAAGATGTTTAAAAAGTTGCTGCTTTACTCACACTAGCTAATCTTAAAAGTTGGAATGAGTTGGCACATGAGCTAGAATTCCTAACCTGACCAGTAAAAAAGTACTCTATTAATTGTGACTTTTTTCCTAATTTAGAAATAATTAATTAGTCGGAACGGCTCTACCGATACTATAGACAGATTTGTTATATAGAAAGAGAGTCTCATCTCAACAGCACTTATCTCTCACCTTCCTGTCTTCTGCACCTATTTCCCTCTAAAATAGTGAAAATACCTATGGTTTTGTTACAAAGACCATTGAGTTGGAACAGTTCTATGGTTAGCTTGACCTACCCATCTTTCCGTCTGTTGCTTTACTTAGAGTGGCTGTTATTAGCCACGGCAGTGTTTATGGAAGTTCTGCTGCCGTTTCAGTTGTCCTGGTCTTTGCCGCTAGGAGTTCTGACGATCGCCACTTTCAGCTTGATGGGTTTGAGGCTACCAATGGTTAAGCTGGAAAGCAAATTAATTTATACAGCCCTGGAATTCAGTTTAATTTTGCTGCCAGCAACTCAACATAGCTTATCTCCTCGCTCCGTTTTCCTGCTATGTCTGGTACTGGTAATGCGGAGTTGTCTTATATTTAAGCGATCGGGACAGTTGGCTGTTTTGATTTTATCTCTGCTTACCTATGGAACACTGCTTTTATCAAAACCGATTGTACCTGAGAATTTTATGCCAGATAAGCTGATCGCCATGTCTTGGGATTGGCGATTAAGTAATATATTATTATTTAGCTTAACGTTAGTATTCGCTTTATTGTTAATTAATGCCCTGCTTGCAGAACGCCAAAGTCGAGAGCAGTTAGAAATTGCTCATCAGCAATTAGAGATCACCAATCAACAACTGTGTCAGTATGCGCTACGGATTGAAGATCAGGCAACCTTGCAGGAACGCAACCGAATTGCCCGCGAAATTCATGATGGGTTAGGACACACTCTCGCCGCCCAAACCATTCAGATTAATAATACTCTGTTGTTTTGGCAATCAAATAATGATAAAGCATTGACATTTCTCAAACAGGCAAAAGAACTGGGGGCTGAGGCGCTGCTAGAAATTCGGCGATCGCTTTCGGTTTTGCGTTCAAATCCTTTGCAAGGGCAATCTCTCGAATTAGCCATTGAAAAGCTGCTGACAGATTTTCAGCAAACCACAGGTATTGAACCATCCTGTAAAATTGACCTGCCACACATTTTACCAACAGAAGTAAACACGGCCCTTTACCGCATTGTGCAAGAATCACTGACAAATATTTGCAAACATGCCGAGGCGACAAATGTCACCGTTAAACTTCTGGCTCACGCTGGAATGATTCATCTGTCAATCGAAGATAATGGTAAAGGATTCAACCCCACTCAAAATACAACCGGGTTTGGATTACAAGGGATGCGAGAACGGACAGTTGCACTGGGCGGACAGTTGAATCTCCACAGTCAATTAGGAACAGGTTGCTGTATTTCTGTTTCTTTGCCACTCTCAAAGCTGTTGGTGTTTTAGCTTATGATTCGGATTTTATTAGTTGACGATCAGCATCTTATTCGCCAGGGACTTAAGAGTATGCTTGAGTCGAATGAGCAGATGCAGGTAATCGGTGAGGCGGAGAATGGACAACGGGCACTCGAGGTGATTGCCGCGCTGCAACCCGATATTGTGCTAATGGATATTCGGATGCCCGTGATGGATGGAGTTGCCACCACAAAAGCGATCGCTCAACAATATCCTGACATTAAGGTTCTTGTCCTCACCACCTTTGATGATGATGAGTATGTTTTTCAGGCGATGCGGCTGGGTGCAAAGGGCTATTTACTCAAGGACACCGAACCAGATGAGTTAATGTTGGCAATTCGATCTGTCTACAAGGGACAAACCCTACTCGGCCCGGGATTGTTTGAGAAAGCACTCACGCCGATTGCTGCACCTGTCCCGTCTGTGCAACCCCCTCCAGAATTGTCCCAACTCACGGCTAGAGAATTAGATGTATTGAGGTTAATTGCTTGTGGAGCCAATAACCGGGAAATTGCTGAATCCCTGTTTCTTTCAGAAAACACTGTTAAGAATTATGTTACCAATATTCTCAGTCGGTTGAGTTTACGCGATCGCACTCAAGCCGCTTTATTTGCCCATTCACTTTTTGCTGGACTTAAATAAAATCTGCTTGGGCAAGGAATATTATTGTTCACTAAAAAGACAAATATAGCAATCTTATTTGAGTCGCAAACACCAAGAGGCTCAGATCCCCGACTTATTGAAGAAGTCGGGGATCTTTTTGTTCATAACTCATTTAGGATTGCTATAGATATTTTGATACCAATTTGAAAAAAGAATGCGACAGATACACATCTCCAAAACCTTGTCCTGTCTAGATTCTTAATTTTGAATTTTGAATTTTGAATTTTGAATTGGTATGACATACCCTTTCAGGGATAATTCTTGTTATACAGCAGCCTACAGGGAGAACTAAATATGACATCTCCAGAAACGGTTATATGGCTAAAAGAACGGACGAGTTTAGGAATACTCTCACCTGAAGTGTTAAATGCGATCGCTCAAGTAATTGAAGAACAAGTTGTGCCCGCTGAAACTGACTTAGTTAGTGAAGGCAATTCTCCAGAAGCCCTTTATATTCTTGTAGAAGGTCAACTCGAAAGCAATACCACTAATCAAAGCAACCCAGCTTTAGCTTGTGGATTTCTCCCCGGTGCAGTGATTGAACTCAAAGAATTAGTGTTGGAAGAATTAACTCCATTCACAATTACTACAGTAACCGAATGTCACTTGTGGGTTGTGCCTGCTGCTAAATTTCGGGAATTAGTCAACCAATACCCCGAAATTGCTCAGGCTTTTTCGCGCCAATTGGCTCAAGAATTAGCTCAGGCCACATCTGCACTTGGCTATGAACAAGAACGTTCTATTGCCTTGCGTCCATATTTAGTCACCAAGGCGCAACGGGGAATTGTTGGTACAAGTCGCTATGCTGTGCGGCTGCGGGAGCAAATTCGAGAAGCGGCTGCTGACCGCAAATCAGTGGATATTTTCGGAGAACCAGGGTTAGAAAAAGACAATATTGCAGCCTTGATCCACTTTGGTTCTCCAAAACGGCGAGAACCAATTATTAAAGTAAATTGTGGTATTCTCCAAACGAGCGGTGCAGATTTATTCGGTCGCGCTGGCGGAAAACCAGGATTGTTGGAATGGTTGGGAGAAGGTACTCTGGTTCTCAACAACATCCAAGAATTGCCCGAAGAATTATTACCTGCCGTGACGCAGTTGCTCAAAACTGGTACATATACCCCCATCAGTCGTTCTGGAGATTCAGCCGCCCAACCTCGTCCCAGTCAAGCCAGAATTCTGATTGTTTCAGAAAAAACTCAGCCGACAGTTGAACGTTCTGTTGGTCACGTTATTAAAGTACCACCGCTACGGGTGCGGAAAACTGATATTCAGACACAAGTTGAATATTATACCAATCTTTACACTCGCTCTAGAGGTATTTCTAAACCGCACATTACCCCAGAAGCTTTGCGTCGTCTCCAATCTTATGATTTTCCTGGCAACCTCAGGGAATTGAAAAATCTGGTAGAAAGAGCGATAGTGCAAGCTGAGGGTGCGAATGAATTAACAGAAGAAATTTTCTGGCCAGCCGAAACTAAGAAAAAACGATTTCGGGTGAATCTGTTAAATGCCTCTCCTCGTTTACGGCGGTTTTTACGTAGTGACTGGTGGCCTGATCGCATTAATTATGGTTTTACTGCAACGGCTTTTGCGATTATTGTGGCAGTATTATTTATTGGGCCGCAAACCCGCGATCGCAATTTTGTCTTAAATCTATTTTGGGCTTGGTGGTGGCCTTTCTTCTTATTTCTCTTTCCCTTTTTAGGACGTATCTGGTGTTCTGTTTGTCCCTTCATGATTTACGGGGAAATTACCCAAAAGCTCTCTTTATGGCTGTGGCCTCGAAAACTCAAGCGCTGGCCGAGAGAACAAGCTGAAAAATGGGGTGGATGGTTCCTGTTTGGTTTATTTACCCTAATTTTCTTATGGGAAGAACTCTGGCATTTAGAAAATACAGCTTATCTCAGCGCTTGTTTGCTGCTGTTAATTACTGCTGGGGCGATGATTTTCTCGGCTCTTTTTGAACGACGGTTTTGGTGTCGGTATCTGTGCCCCATCGGCGGGATGAATGGTTTATTTGCCAAACTCTCAATGACGGAACTCCGGGCACAGCAAGGGATATGTTCTGCCAGTTGCACCACGTATCAGTGTTATAAAGGTGGGCCGCAAAAAGGCGAAGGGATGGAAACGAATGGATGTCCCTTATACTCACACCCAGCTCAGTTAGAAGATAACCGAGATTGCGTACTGTGCATGACTTGCCTCAAAGCTTGTCCCCATCGCTCCGTTGAGTTCAATTTGCGTCCTCCTGGTATTGAACTGTGGACAACTCATGTACCCCGCAGCTATGAAGTAGCATTATTGTTTTTGCTGTTGGGTGGTATCTATCTACATCGCTTGCCAGAGTTGCAATCTTGGTTGGGGCTGCAACTAGATTTAACTGATTTTTGGCAGCACTTGGGATTATCGCTGCTAGTGTTAATTATTCCAGCGGCTCTTACCTTCGCGGCTTATGGCTTGATCCAAATGTTCAATTTTAACCGTAAGCCTCGATCATTTATAGAACTCGCTTATGGCTACCTACCATTAGTATTGGGGGGCAACTTGGCTCACTATCTACGTTTGGGCTTAAGCGAAGGTGGGCGGATTTTACCTGTTACCTTTGCTACTCTTGGTTTGAGTGGCGAACAATTGCCAATATTGGTTGCTCACCCTGCTGTGATTGCCTTTTTGCAAGGTACAACGATAATTTTCTCAGTGTTGATCACTATATTCTTAACGCAAAAGATTGCCAAGCAATCACTGCGATCGCTCATGCTGCAACACCTAGCAGCGATCGCTTTAGGACTTAGTATGTGGGCAATTATCGTCTCTTGAGCTTCACACCATTTCACGAAACGCTTGATACAAATGATTTGTCTCTAAATCTTTCCCCCTGCTTTCCTGCTGCCTATTTGATATCAACCTTAAAGTGAAATAGTATTATAGCAGTCGAAGCATAGGTTAGGACTATGTTGGTTGCTGAAACCTTTGATAATACTGAGTTTCTACTCAGACCGGAGCTTCGGAGTCTCCGGCTTTGCTCAGCACGGGCTAAACGCCCCGCTACCGCTAACAGCACTTTGCTATACATCTTCCACCAGGCGGTTTCTAATCGCCTGGGCTAGATGCAAAATGTGAGTTAAGAACATTCTTCCCTACTAACGTGATAGAAAATACTTGTATGATTTATGATTTTTGACTGATAGTATAAGGATTACAGATAATGCACGTTCTAAAAAAATCCATCAAACCAGCAACTTATATATCGTTCCTCCATATCTACCAAACGACTTGGGGCACAGCTGGTGATATTTGTTTAATCCGTGAATCTGTAGCTAATGATAGTACAGCAAAGTTTATCGGGCACAAAATCCAACTAGTAGTTCCAAAAGGGCTGGAGCGCGATCGCTTGGCAAACTGTCCAATAATTAAAGTTGCAGGTAATGTTGGTGACGGACATCCTAAAGAGCATCCCTTGGAATGGGAGGTTTATGAAGGTGTAAATCCAGAAATAGCTCTAGCGGCTCTTAAACCTTGGGGCTTCAAGTTAATTGAGCTTTAATGTGGCAATCTGACAAGCTCAACTTCCTTTCGTTCTTCTAAAATTATTTTTTCCCCTAGCGCCATTAGACATTGGCTCAAATGGAAAAATTCATCTAATAGACATAGGAGTGAAATTAATTATGCGTTGCCCGAAATCCTTGGTAGGCAGAATTCTTAAATTCTACCTACATCATTTTCACTCCTATATCTAATGTACTAAACCAGGCTTCTAAATCTGCGTAGTTTACCGCCGTAGGCATCGCCTGAAAATCCAACAATGCTTCACCGAGATTTTCTAATTGTTCTAAGGAGAGAGTTTCAATTCGGTCTAGCATCTCTTGGGGTAATTCTCCCACCTGTCGAGTAAGTTGACGGAGAATGAGTAATTGCCCTTCTGCTTTTCGTCCTTCTTCCCGTCCGCGTTGTTCTCCTCGTTGTTCGCCACGTTGTTCGCCTTCTCTTAGAATTTCTTGATAAATTACTGACTCGCGCATCATACCCTCCCGAAACAGTTGTCTAATCAAATCTTTTTTGTATTTTAACCCCGCTAATATTTGGGTGTAAGCGGAAATTTCTGCTCGTTGTCTTGGCTCAAGTTGATTAACTTTGCCCACAACTTGTTGCAATAAAGCTTGGGGTTGTGTGGTTGCTGTTAGTGGTGCTAATGGTGAGGCAGTTCGAGTCTTGGCGGTTCCCCTCGAGTCGAAACTGCCGAACCCGAAGGGTAACAAAGCTGGATCATTGAGGAATGGTTCAGGATTTTCTTCCCATAAGCGAATCACACGATATTCATGACGGGTAGTTTCAACACTAAAGGCAGTTTCAATTACTGTTTCTGGTGCAGGGGGAAGCAGTAATACGACAACTTGTGTTATCGGTAGACGATACAAACGATACAAGCGTACCCAATAATCTAGCATCCGCAGGGGTAGGGGTGGCGTAGATTCTAGTTTGGTTTGAAATTCCAGATGGAGAATGCGTCCTTGTAGTTGTAAGAATGTGACATAATCAGCGCGAATTGGTTCAATGCTCAATTCGGTTTTGAAGACTTTCACGCTTGTTTGTGGTGTTCCTAATACCCAACTGGCAAAGGTAGCAGGATATTTTTCCGACAGGAGTTTGCAGAGGTTATCAAAGGACATTGACTGATCGCCAACAATCGAACGAGGTATTGTTATTATCTCGTGCAGTGGTTTGAGTAGGCGATGTCTACGACGGGCTACGCCTACGCACCATCGCTCAAGCAAGCTCATTATTATTTTCTGGGTGTATCTTTTTAAATTCCTGTAGTATTTACATTAACAGGACTTACGCAACTGGCACAGGCAATCGCTAATTTTTAGTACAGATGTATTGAATAAGGGACGCAACTGGCACAGGGCGATCGCATTTATACAAGACATATGTACTAGCAAAGATGGGCTTGCCAACGGGGGCTTGCTAAAATTAGTAAAAGTCATCAGCTGTGTGAAGTCTTCTTCAAATCATGAGAAAGGTCGAGAAGACTATAAAAGAATTGAATTGTTATCTTGGGATGAATTGGAGTTGAAATCAGGTAAAATAGTTAAAATAAAAAAGTTCCCATCTGCTAAAAAAGTGAAACTATTCCGGGTGACTGTCTCGACCGACAGAACGGATTGAATTCGCAAAAACGATTTATCTCAAGATTCTAAGGACGTTGTGCAAAAAGTGTGTAAGGTTCGATGGAAAGTTGAGTCCTGTTCATAGAGAATTAAAGCAATTGACTGGTATTAAATCATGTCAATGCCGTAAGGGTCGTATTCAAAGAAATCATATTGCCTGCGCTATTTTAGTCTGGCTTAGGCTGAAAGATTTAGCTTATAAAACTGGTTAAACAATCTATCAAATTAAGTATGGATTGTTATCAAATTATTTAGTTCAGCAACTAAAACGTACGGCTATTCCCATGTTTATCGCCTAGTTCTTTGGTGCGCGGCGCGGTTACACCGCGCCATTGCTTGTGACACTTGCGTAATATCATGTCCGGTAAATTACCCATAATTAAGCTGCAAGTTCTGGCCACCAGTGAAAATGGGTTAAACCATGTACAAAATCAGGTTGGTCAATAATTTGACGACAACGTTGAATTAAAATTTCCTCAACCACGCCCTTGACTTTCAAAACTCCGATTAGCAATCGGTTCATTTGTGAGCGTCCACAAACGTTCTGCAGGCTATAATTCTGGAGAGTGAGAAGGCAAAAACTACAAGTGTATACCTTGTGGAATCTTGACTTTGGTGCTGGAATGCCAGCCTGCTTGGTCAATAACTAAAACTACCTGTTTTTTCTCACCAATGCCAAAGTGTTGAGCAAAATCTGCAAGTACTTTATTAAATAGTTGAATGTTAACGTAAGGTATTATCCACCAATATGTTTGACCTGAGTGTGGATGAACAAAACCATAAAGCCATAACCACTTAAAACGCCAATTCACATTTGCTGTCGGTACTGTCCATTCATCTACCCAAATACGTCGGATGAGTGGCTTCAAACCGACCCGGTGTTCATCCTGCGCCCATACCTCTACGTCGGATTCTGGGTTTTGTGTTTGTATTTGTTCGACTTTGGTCTGTAGATTTTTTTTCCACTGTGCCTGTTCCTCAAGGCTCGATTCTGTATGTTCTGGTCGCGGAACTCTTAAACGAAAACGCATTTGCTTAAGATATTCCCCTACTCTTGGTGGCTTACAGGATGACCAATTAAATCAGCAATCCAGTCAGCAACTTTTCTACCATTCCATTGTCCTCCAACTGAAGGAGGCTCTTGTAATGCCTGCCATAATAATGCTTGCTGTATATCGTCTAAAAGTGGTTTACTACTTCCTTGATTTAATAGCCTTTGATCTCCCAACGTTTCAACTTTGCTGCGGTTGTAACCCCACACCAACTCATAAATCCAACTCCGGCTATAGCCTGTGACTGCTGCTACTTCTTGTGTACTCATCCCTTTCGCTAACAGCCAAATTATTTGGTAATGCGTTCGCAATACTGGTTCTTTGCCTTGACGATAACCTGTCTCTAACTCTTTCACACTTAGATGTGACTCAATTTTTATGACTTTTGGCATTGCGATCGCACTATTTCATCTATCTCTATTTATATTATGGGTGATTTGCCGGACATGATATAAGTCCTGTTACTTTGTCTCATTTTGCAAATCAATTTGACTCCGTTCAGCTTCTATGTATTCCAGCACCTCAGCAAAAAGAGGGTTATATTTGTGCATTCCTGTAAATTTCATCCAAGGATGTTCGGTTTGGGGACGTTCAATTTCCAAAGTCACTATTTCTGGTTTTCGCTCTTGTAAAAGTTGAATTAGTTTCTCTATTGCTTCTTCTTTAGTCACACCAAAACCTTTAAAATTTGGCAAGCCTATCACTGTCGCACTAACTTCGCCATCTTGTTGATTTTCAATCAGCACATCATAAGTTAACTTGGGTACACTATTGTTAGGATAAGTTTTTACAGTTAAATTCATAATATTTTGAACCTAGAAGTTTTATATTGATTATAACTGCTAACCTTTAGTTCGTAGTGTTACCGTAGCGTCTCAAAGAGAGGCTGAAGCTCTCAAATTGGTATGCTAAACGTTTAATTATTTACACTGCCTTACTTATCTATGGTTTTATTTTTATAATATTATCTTTTGCGATCGCTCCAATGATTTACAACCAATCAGAGTTTAATTTACGCTGTGAATGGGGGTCACAAGGAGTTGCTCAACTAGCTCCCATCAGTGATGTAGTTGTGATAGTTGACGTTCTCTCTTTTTCTACTTGCGTAGAAATTGCCACTAACAACGGCGCGATAATTTTTCCCTACGCAATGAGAGATGAATCTGTTATAAATTATGCCAAATCAGTACAAGCAGAGTTAGCAAGTCATAGACAACGTTGGACTACAACTGGATATTCCCTCTCACCAAAATCGGTGACTCAGATTCCTACTGGAACTAGACTAGTTTTACCTTCACCTAATGGTTCTTTTCTGACTTTACATACAGGGAATACACCAACTTTGGCTGGTTGCTTACGAAATTGCCAAGCTGTAGCGCAGTTTGCTCAAAACTGTGGTGATAAAATCGCTGTGATTCCTGCCGGTGAGAGGTGGAAAGAAGATGGTAGCCTCCGCCCTGCATTTGAAGATTTGATTGGTGCAGGGGCAATTCTCAGTTATTTAAATGGCAGTTTATCACCAGAAGCCGAAGTCGCTGTGACAACATTTCAGGCTTTTCAGCAAGACTTATTGGGATACTTAAAAAAATGTAGTTCGGGTAAAGAGTTGATTGAAAAAGGTTTTGAGTCAGATGTTGAACTGTCTGCCGCTTACAACATAAGTGAATGCGTGCCTTTGTTTACTGAAAATGCTTATGTAAATTCCAGAAAACACAATTAATTAAACGTCGCACTGATTGGTTTGACAATATTTTGCATTATTTATAAACTGCAACTTATTTAAAGGAATCATCTGCAATGATGACCCACCTTGCACCTCAGCAGCGATGTAAGCAAACTTTTGCCCACGATAAAACTGGTCACGTCCAACTTTGGTGATATAGCGGGACTTCTGGAAGTCATTGGCAATATTAAAATTATAAATATTTTGTAACAGTTTGACTGCATTGGCATTTTTTGTGGTGAATTTGAGGCGTTTATCACCACTAACAGTTATGCCTTCTTTAGTCACTGTCCCATTTTCAGAAGTGACATCAGCATAAAAGTATAAATTTCCCTTTGTACCGTCATAGCCGTGGGCTTCGCTGTTGTATCTCAGAGTTGGTAATTGAGGTCTAGTCTTTGCCCACTTCACAACGGTATTGATGTTTTGCTCTGGAAGCGCATTTGCAGGAGTAACAGCCAAAATAACTGCGATCGCAGATAGAGTAGCATTGAATAGATAGTTAAATTTACAACTTTTGTGCATAGTATTTCCCCTATATATAAATACTGACTATTTACAGATTAAACCACCACATATTCAGAATTACTTTCTGTGTGGTGTTAGTTATGAATATGATTTTGTAAGTAGCCAAAATAACTTAGTATCGGCTAATGACCACTGTCCATCAACTAAGTACAAAATTTTATTAATTAGTAGTAAATTCTCTGCGTGCCTCTGCGCTCCTACCCGGCAGGAAGGCGAAACGCCTATGCGTTTAAATAAAAAAGAAATAGCTAGACAGTTCTCGACCTACTACTCAGTTACAAAACTTAGACTTGATCTCAAGCAAACTGGAGTATGCACTTTTAAGACTGGAGACATTTAAGATACAGGTTCTACACACTTCTTAATAAACCCGCCTTGAGAACGCAAAACGTTTTAATCTAAAAGCTAACTGGGTTAATTTACTGGCAATTTTGCAGGCAATACTCTCAAGCTTATAAAGCATAGACACAGCGATGTGTCAAGCCTCAAAACAATCCAGACTTAACATATAAACGCTTATGATGGGAGTTTTACAAATCCGATGAGTGTTAAGGCGAGTGGTGGAAGCTCGGTTGCGCGTCCGCAACTATATCAAACCCTAACTGTATCCACAATTACCCAAGCGGAGCAGCAAGACCGCTTCTTGGGAAATGGTGAACTAGATGAACTGGCAAGCTATTTTGCGTCTGGTGCAAAGCGTCTAGAAATTTCTCAGACGTTGGCGGACAATGCCGAGATTATTGTGTCTCGAGCTGCCAACCGGATTTTTGTTGGTGGTTCGCCAATGGCTTTTTTAGAAAAGCCCAGAGAAGTAGAAATAGTACCTGTTAGTGCTGTTGCTGGTGCTAATGCTCAACAAGGGATGCAACTGGGAACTGTAACCTACGTTGAAAGTCGTGGTGGGTTCCTAGAAAATTTACGCTCAATATTTAACTCATCCCCCAGCGGTCCGACACCTCCAGGTTTCAGACCAATTAACATTGCTCGTTATGGCCCGAGCAACATGGCCAAGAGCTTGCGGGATTTATCCTGGTTCTTGCGCTACGCTACTTATGCGATCATTGCTGGCGACCCCAACATCATCGCGGTGAATACAAGGGGTTTGCGGGAAATCATTGAAAATGCCTGCTCTGGTGAAGCAACGCTAGTAGCTTTGCAGGAAATCAAAGCTGGGGCACTTTCATTTTTCCGCAATGATGCTGAGGGTAGAGAAATTGTGTCTCAGTACATGGATGTTTTGTTAACAGAATTCAAAGCAGCCACACCCTCAAATAAACTGCGCCAACGCCCTTCTATTGACCAGCAAGGGTTAGAATTGCCGCAAATTTACTTTAACGCGGCAGAACGGCGTCCCAAGTTTGTGATGAAGACTGGGTTATCAAGTAGCGAAAAAAATGAGGTAGTAAAAGCGGCCTATCGACAAATCTTTGAGCGCGATATTAGCCGTGCTTATAGCTTGTCCATATCTGACCTGGAATCCAAGGTTAAGAATGGCGACATCTCTATGAAAGAGTTTGTCCGTCGTCTAGCTAAATCTCCTCTTTACCAAAAACAGTTTTATCAGCCTTTTATTAACAGCCGAGTCATCGAACTAGCTTTCCGTCACATTCTAGGACGGGGGCCAAGTAGCCGAGAAGAAGTACAAAAATACTTCTCGATTATTTCTAATGGTGGTCTACCAGCCTTAGTAGATGCCTTAGTAGATTCTGCTGAATACGGCGACTATTTTGGCGAAGAAACAGTACCCTACCTGCGGGGTCTTGGTCAAGAAGCACAAGAATGTCGCAACTGGGGGCCACAGCAAGACCTGTTTAACTACAGCGCGCCTTTCCGCAAGATACCTCAGTTCATCACCACATTTGCAGCTTACGAGCAACCGCTACCAGATCAACATCCCTACGGTTCTGGTAACGACCCCTTGGAAATTCAGTTTGGGGCGATTTTCCCGAAAGAAACTCGCAACCCCAGTACCAGTCCGGCTCCTTTTAGCAAGGATACCAAACGCATCCTGATTCACCAAGGAGCAGGGATTAATAACCAAAATAGTAATCCCAAAGCGCGGGGTGAAGCTCCTGGTACTCTTGGTCCCAAGGTGTTCAAATTAGACCAACTGCCTGGTACTAGAGGTAAAAAGGCTCCCAAAAGTTCTAGTATCAGATACTCCGAAAGCTCCACGCAAGCAGTGATTAGAGCTGCTTACCTGCAAGTTTTCGGTCGCGATGTCTACGAAGGTCAGCGCCCGAAGGTATTAGAAATCAAGCTGGAAAACGGTGACATTTCAGTGCGGGAATTTATCCGTGCTTTAGCTAAGTCAGATGTATTCCGCAGCCTGTACTGGTCATCGCTGTATGTTTGTAAAGCGATCGAGTATATTCACCGCCGCTTGTTGGGTCGTCCAACTTATGGTCGTCAAGAAATCAACAAGTACTTTGATATCGCTGCTAAACAGGGCTTTTACGCGGTAGTTGATGCCATTATTAACAGCGTAGAATACAGCGAAGCCTTTGGTGAAGATACAATTCCTTACGAACGGTATCTGACTCCTGGTGGTGTAGCAGGACGACAATTGCGCGTTGGTAGCATTCGTGATGACATTGCGGCAACAATCCAGAAGGAAGTAACACCGAGCTTTGTAACATTGGGTACAGTAACACAAAATCGGTCAGAACCAGATATTCAGTTCCGCATTAACCAAGGTGTCAGCAAGCAACGGGAACAGACCAAAATCTTCAAATTGGTGGCGAATACTACTGACAAGGTTGCAATAAAAACTTTGATCAGCGCTGCGTATCGTCAGATATTTGAGCGGGATATTGCACCCTACATCGCCAAAAACGAATTTAGCAAATGGGAAAGCAAGTTGGGGAATGGCGAAATTAGCGTGAAGGAATTTATTGAAGGTTTGGGTTACTCTAACCTCTACCTGAAAGAGTTCTACACACCTTACCCCAACACCAAAGTGATTGAGTTGGGAACCAAACACTTCTTGGGACGTGCGCCACTAGACCAAGCAGAAATCCGCAAGTATAACCAGATTTTGGCTACTCAAGGTATTCGTGCCTTTATTGGTGCTTTGGTAGATAGTGTGGAATATAACCAAGTGTTTGGTGAAGATACAGTGCCTTACCGTCGCTTCCCGACCCTGCCAGCGGCAAACTTCCCGAATACAGAGAAACTGTACAACCAGCTGACCAAGCAAAACGATGACGTAGTTGTACCAAGCTTTAAACCAGTACAAGCCCGTGTCGGAGTTAGTAACGATACACCGCTTTTGGTACAGGCGATCGCAGATATAGCAACGCAAACAAATGGTCAGCCATCTTTTGCTGAACTGGGTCGTTCCTACAACGATGCTAGCGGACAATCCACGGATATGGGTGTGCGTAAACATGCACGTATTTACCGTCTAACAGAAAACACCAACCAAAGCGAAAAACAACAGGCAATCAATGCCATTTATCGTCAAGTATTGGATGTATTTAGCGGTGAAGTGCCTGACAATTTCCGTCGCATTGACCTAGATAACAAACTCCAAAATGGTGAAATTTCCGTGCGGGAGTTTGTTCGTGAACTAGCTAGTTCTCAAATCTATCGCCAGCGCTTCTTATCACCTTATCCTCATACCAAGGTCATTGAGTTCCTCTTCCGTCATCTGTTGGGGCGTACACCCGCAACTCAGGAAGAAATTGGCCAGTATAACAAGCTGCTAGCCGATAGTGGTTTGTCAGCTGCTGTAGAAGCAATAGTCGAAAGTCCAGAATATAACCGCTACTTCGGTGAAGATGTTGTACCTTACAACCGCTTTCCATCTTTGCCAGTAGGTAACTACCTCGGCAGTGTAGCGGTTGATTAAGGAGTAGGGAGTAAGGAATAGGGAATAGAGTACAGATTATTTACTGTTCCCTATCCCCTGTAACCTTTCCCCCGTCCCCATCGTAACCTTTCGTAATACCGCTCTCAGATTGCAGTTAAAACAGTAAATTCTGAAAAGCAATATTACAAAGTATTAAGAGCAGTCATAAATGCTCAACAGAATGCCGGAAAATGTTTTCCGGAAGGTAACTGAGTTTGAAAGCTTGTGTACTTCTTATGTTGACTCAAGCAAACTCGTAATTTATTAGCCGTAGCAGTTGTAAAACTGTTGTGTTTAAAAAAACGAGAGAACAAACTCAGTAAACCAAACTCAAAGTCGCACCAGTTTAATCAAATCCTGGTTTCATTAGTATTGGAGGAATCCATTAATGAGTATCGTCACGAAAGCTATCGTGAATGCTGATGCAGAAGCTCGCTACCTCAGCCCTGGTGAGTTAGATCGGATCAAGTCCTTTGTTACAAGTGGTGAGCGCCGGGTGCGGATTGCTCAAGTTTTGTCAGAAAATCGCGAACGGCTGGTTAAGCAAGCTGGCGATCAACTATTCCAAAAGCGTCCTGATGTTGTATCTCCTGGTGGTAACGCTTACGGTCAAGAATTGACTGCTACTTGCCTGCGTGACCTAGATTATTACCTCCGCCTCGTTACCTACGGTATCGTTGCTGGTGATGTCACCCCCATCGAAGAAATTGGTGTTATTGGTGCCCGTGAACTGTACAAGTCCTTGGGAACTCCTATCGATGGTGTTGCTGAAGGTATCCGCGGGCTGAAGAATGGCTCTGCGTCACTGCTCTCTGGTGATGAAGCTAGTGAAGCCGCTGGCTACTTCGACTACCTAGTTGGTGCCCTTCTAGGATAGGGTAAAGCTGTTTACCTACTTAAACAGAAGTATTGCAATACGGTTGGAAATAAGGAATTAACAACATGGCTCAAGACGCAATTACCGCTGTCATTAACTCCGCAGACGTTCAAGGTAAATATCTAGACTCTTCTGCTTTAGAGAAGCTAAAAGGCTACTTCTCCACTGGCGAACTGCGAGTACGTGCTGCTAGCACCATCAGCGCTAACGCTGCTGCGATCGTCAAAGAAGCTGTAGCAAAATCTTTGCTGTACTCTGACATCACCCGTCCCGGCGGCAACATGTACACCACCCGCCGCTACGCTGCTTGCATCCGTGATTTGGACTATTACCTCCGCTATGCCACCTACGCTATGTTGGCTGGCGATCCTTCCATCCTAGATGAGCGTGTGCTCAATGGCTTGAAAGAAACCTATAATTCTTTAGGTGTTCCCGTCGGTGCTACCGTACAAGCTATCCAAGCAATCAAGGAAGTAACTGCCAGTTTGGTAGGTTCTGATGCTGGTAAGGAAATGGGCGTTTACTTAGACTATATCTCCTCTGGCTTAAGCTAAGAACTAGTTTGCGCTTAAGAATTTAGGTGCGGCTTTATTAAGGTCTGGAAATCAACCGTGAGTGCTAGAACGTTATATTGCTTATCTTGGTAAATTATCAGTGATGAGTGTTGGTGGTCTAGTATTGATGTTTGATTTCCAGCCTTTGAATGATTAAAAGATTTGCACTCAAGATTTTGAGATAAAAAAGTTTTCGCAAAGTATACAGGAGATTTTCAAGATATGTCCCGTTTGTTTAAAATTACTGCTCTAGTTCCCAGCCAAACCCGAATTCGTACCCAACGCGAACTGCAAAATACTTACTTCACTAAACTAGTTCCTTATGAAAACTGGTTCCGCGAACAACAACGCATTCAAAAAGCAGGTGGCACAATAATCAAGGTAGAACTGGCAACTGGTAAGCAAGGTGCTAATACTGGCTTGTTGTAATTCTGTAAATAGAATATTATTTTAGGGAATTGGTAAGAGGTCGAGAAAGACCTCTTTTTTATGGCTTAAATTTTTGCAAATCAAAAGTTAAACATATTTAAAAGGCGATAACCTCGAGTATAAAGTGGAACTGGAGCGTCAGCGTTCTGTCTATTCTTAGTCTGTTCAACAGTTTCATCAAACACAATTAGCGTTTCTTTCCCAACTTTCAGCCAGTCTTGATATGGCACGCTCATATCTTCTTCAATACCACCAATATTAGATGTAACCATTGCCCGGTAAGCTTCATTAAATTTCCTGCTGAACCGGAAATCTACTGAAATTCTTAGACCTTCTGTTTTCCTTCTTACTGTTTGATGCAATCCACGGGGATCATTAAAGTACATTGTGCCGTGTTGTAGTTGTGCTTCTGTGTAGGAGACAAACATCGGAATATCTCGACCTTCATCGAAGTCTGACATTACTTGCATATCCCATTGAGGAATTATCAATACTTAATTGAGTCATGACCATGCTAATTACTGAGTATAAAAATTTTTAAGTGTTGATTGGCGATGCCTTTTCTACAAGACGCTACGCGTAGCTTGCTGCTATTGTAGGGATACGACGGGCATAGCTAACGCAATTTCTTAGAAACATTGATTGAGCAGTGTATTGAAGTTGACAACTTTAAGATTTATGGTTGCAAAGCCTACTTATAAGTTATAAGTTATGATTTATGAGTTTTATTTGAGTTTTATTTTTAACTCCTAATTTCTAACTTTTTACCTGTACTGATCGTGAATCTACGCCACCTGATTCCAATTTTTGATAGTTCAGTCTCCAACTGGGCATTAGAAGCGCGGTTGTTGCGCTGGTTAACCTTGATTTGGCTGTTCGTCGGCTTGATCATGCTATTTTCAGCATCATATCCTGTCGCTGATGCCCGTCAGAATGATGGTTTGTACTACTTTAAACGTCAACTGCTTTGGGTCTTAGTTTCTTTAATCGGATTCAATATTATTGTTAATTCGCCGTTGCAGAAAATTTTGGGATTATCCCATTGGTTTTTGTTGCTGTTTTTGGGGTTAATTTTTGTCACACTGATCCCAGGATTGGGAAAAAAGGCTTTTGATGCAGCGCGTTGGATTGCGATCGGACCAATTCCGATTCAACCTTCAGAACTAATAAAACCCTTTTTGGTGTTGCAAAGTGCGCGGCTTTTTGGTCAGTGGGAACGAATTAGTTGGCGGGTTCGCTTCGCTTGGTTGGGTGTTTTTGGTCTGGTACTTTTAGGAATTCTTGCCCAGCCTAACTTGAGTACAACGGCACTTTGCGGTATGACTATCTGGTTAATTGCTTTAGCAGCTGGCTTACCTTACAAGTACTTGGGAGGAACAGCAATTGGTGGAGTGATGTTGGCAATACTCAGTATTAGCATCAAGGAGTATCAGCGTAAACGGGTGATGTCATTTCTCAATCCTTGGGCAGATGCCACAGGAGATGGCTACCAGTTGGTGCAAAGTTTACTCGCTGTGGGTTCTGGTAAAACTTGGGGAGCGGGATATGGGCTTTCTCAACAAAAGCTGTTTTATTTACCAATTCAAGATACCGATTTTATTTTTGCGGTGTTCGCTGAAGAGTTTGGCTTTGTTGGCAGTATGGTGTTGTTAGTACTTTTAGCTATATTCGCCACTCTTGGATTAATTGTGGCGCTGAAGGCTAAAAATATAGTACATAGATTAGTAGCGATCGGCGTAACCATTTTAATGGTAGGACAATCATTGCTCCACATCGGTGTTGCAACAGGTTCTCTACCAACTACTGGCTTACCTTTGCCTATGTTTAGTTATGGTGGTAATTCTATGATTGCCAGCTTAATAGCTGCTGGATTGCTGATTCGCGTAGCACGTGAGAGTAGTGAAGCTGAGGTAGTTCCATTGCGAAAATCTCTGCTTGAAAATGGGCGTAGACGCCGAGCTTTTCATAAAACCAGGAATTGAGCTAGCAAAAGTTACGATAGACAAAGTTTTACGCTCTTTGCAGGAATTGAATAGATTATGGAAAACTTAAAACAAGCAATAATCAGCTACTCCAGTACAGACCTCAAACAGCGTAAACATTGGTATTCTCCGGCAGCAGAAGCTTACAATCAGGCAAGACCATGTTATCCCCAAAATTTGATTAGCCAGGTTGTGGAACTTGTTCAACTCTCCACTGACTCAAAAATTCTGGAAGTTGGATGTGGCCCTGGAACTGCAACAGTAGGCATCGCTCAATTGGGTTGCTCTGTAATCTGCTTAGAACCCAATCCAGATTTTTTCAGGTTAGCTCAACAAAATTGTCAACCCTATTCCAATGTAGAGATACAGAACACATCCTTTGAAGAGTGGGAACTTAAGCCATTTGAATTTGATGCCGTTTTAGCAGCAAGTTCTTTTCATTGGATATCACCAGAAGTTGGATATCCAAAAGCAGCAAATGCCCTAAAAGAAAATGGCTACCTGATTTTATTGTGGAATAAGGAACTTCAACCCAGCTACGAAGTATACCAAAGTTTATCGCAAGTCTATCAACTACATACTCCATCTCTTGACCGATATGAAGACCAAAAAACTCAAGAACATATCTTGAGGCAATTAGGAAATATGTCCATTGATTCGGGGCAATTCAAAAACTTGAGAACAGGACAAGTTATATCAGAAGTAACCTACACTGTCGATGAATATTTAACACTTTTGAACACTTACTCGCCATACATAAAATTAGATCCAGAAACTAAAGAATCTTTATTTTTAGGATTGAGACGTTGCATAGAAGATAATTTTGGAGGCAGTCTGCAACTTTCATATATCTCTGCTTTTCACATCGCCCAAAAAGTTACCTCTGAGGTAAGGGAGTCTTAAATGGGCTATTGTTAGGTGGCAAAGTAGGTGGAATTGGGTTAATACTAGGTATAGGAGTAGGCTGTACTTTTTTGAGGACTGTGATTGCAAATCCTCTTTGCTGGGATTGTTGCTTACCAGATATATCATTTACTAGAAGTCCGATTTGAGGGGGAAAAGCTTGATTGACTGGAAGCTTAATTGCGTCAACTGCTGGAACGTCATTGCCGTATGGTAGAAGTTTAACCTGAATATTTTCTCCCTCTACTCTCCAACTCAGGCTAGCAGATTCACCTTCCTTGAGAACCAAATTTGGTTGTTCGCTACCGTTGATTTTAAAAGAGACAATTTTAAATGGTTTTGGTAATATTCCAATTTTTGATTCAGTCTTTTTTAAACTAGTTTTTTGACTGCCATTGTTAGGAAAAGCTTTGATTTCAAATACAAAGTTTCCGGCTTTAGTTGCTGACAAAGGAATATTTGTACATCGCAGTTGTTGATTTTGTTGTGTACATAGCTTTTGAAGTTTCGGGTCAGTAATATTACCTTGATTAAATTTATAAGTAATTGGCTGACTATATAATGTACCATCATCTGCACTGCCAGCAAGTTGAATTTGCGCTAACAATAATGGACGAGCAATTGCCCAGCTTAAAAGAATATTTTGACCTTTTGTATACACTGGTTTATCTGCTTGAAAACTAAGTACTTCTGCAATTTGTTTTTCAGCTATTTCTACTTGAGTGGTTTGGCTGGCTATTTTATTATTAGGAGAAAATAATTGTATACCATTACGATAAAATGCTTGTAACTCAAAAGTATAATTACCTTTTGTTTTCACTCCAGTTTTAACATTGCTACAAATTAGCTCTTGTTTATCTTGTACTTGACAAGGAGGTATTTCACTAGCACTTCCCTTACCCAGTGTTTCAGGAATGCCATTGCTAAAGTTGTATGTAATAGGCTGGATAGGTTGCGAACCTTTGGCCGTTAAAACCAACTTTTGCAATTGTTGATAATTGTGAATGTCCCACTTCAAAGATACTTCGTCGCCTTCAGTGATTTGAGAGTCATTTGCACTAAAATTTTCTAATCTCAAAGGATCGGGGTTTAAAATTCGCCAAATAATGAATCCTATCCCTCCTAATAAACCCAAAACTACTAAAATTAACAGCAAAAATTGCCACCAAGGACGAGGTTTCCATACCAATGTTCCTTGAGGCAATGTATTAGGTAAAGGTAAATTTTGTTGGTCTTTGATGTCGAGTTGAAAGTTGATCGCTAGCCCTGCACCAAACCACGGTCGTCGCCACCAAGGTCTGGGTTTGACCATCAAATTAGCCACAGCACTTTTATTGGGTAATAATCTTACTTCAGTAGGTTCAAATTTGTAAGTATATAGTTCTTCTTCGTCTCGACTTTTTAAGTTTAATATCAGTTCGCGGACAATATTACCTTGGTTAGCTAGTGATAATTCGTACTTACCAAGACTACGGCTAACTTGTGCCAAGATGGTATGAAGTTCTATATCTAGGCGATAATTTGTTGGAATTTGGATATACACCAAATCCAGCAGTACCAAGTCTGGAGAGTTTTCCGAATACAAGCGGATTGTTGGAGAATAGCTTCCTGCGAGGGTATCACCAGGTGGGTGAAATTTCAACAATATTTGACCTTGAGTACCAGGGTTGAGTTCTAGTGCAGTTACGTCAGAAACTAACCCTGGTCCCTCAAATCCAGTTGCGGGATAATTAATTGTGAACCAGTCATCATCTAAATCTGGGCAATTCAAGCGAAACCTATCTACGAGATAAGAGCGATTATCAACTATTACCTCCACTTGCTGAGGTTCATTAGGATTGAAAATTAGCGGTTTATTGGGGTTGGTGTTAGGTCTAAGAGAAAATGTCGGATCGTTTACCCGAATTGCTGTCTGTTCTTTTAGCAGAACCTTAATTTGATTTGGGAAGGTTATAGGAGTATCTTGGGGATAATGTAGAGGAGAATCTACAACTAGTGTATAGTCATAAGTTCCGGGGAGAGCGTTTGCAGCAATTTGAAACTCAAATTTTACTTCGTCGCTACTTTGTTGAGAATCTAATGCTAAACTTTCTCTCGGAGAACTAGACCAGCCAGTTAAATTTTGAAATACTTCGTCAAAAACAAAATATAAGTCAATAACCGCACTTTGATCTCCCTGATTAATTACAACAACATAGAGTTCAATGGTATCTCCTGGCATCCCAAATTGAATTCCAGGTGGGTTGATAATAACTTGTAGTGGATTGAATTTAGCTTGCATATCATCGATTTCCTTATTTGATGCGGTGTAGTTTGACCTGAAAATCTTCACCACCACTTACAATCATGGTTCCTTGATTGGTTTTCAAATCGATACTATTGATTTTTTTAGAGCTTTGGTAAATTTTTTCACCTTCTGCGGTTCTGTTGAGATGATGTTTGGGGTTTAAGTGCCAAACCACAATTCGCCCATCATCGCCACCACTTACTAAGAGATTACCATCATCACTAAATGCTAGAGTCCGCACAGATGTTTTTGATGCTGACCAGCGGTCTAATGGCGAACAATCAAGTTTATTTACTTTTTCGAGGGGATTCGGATTTTTAATAGTTTGGCACTGATTCAAATTCCAAATCGTAATAAATCCCGCAGAATCAGAGGTTGCAAGAATTTTTTCTGTCGAGTTAGGAACAAAAGCTAATGCCCAAATATAGTCTTCACGCCCAACTAATGGATCCAGTTTTTCTAGATTTTGCACTGATAAACTTGGCGATTGTTTATCAGATTGAGTTTGATTCCACTGCCACAAGATGAAACGCTTAAAGTTTCCAGCAATTACTAGAGTTTTTGCATCTG
The DNA here is from genome assembly GCF_036917535.1 of Nostoc sp. Taxonomy (GTDB): domain Bacteria; phylum Cyanobacteriota; class Cyanobacteriia; order Cyanobacteriales; family Nostocaceae; genus Nostoc. The sequence goes on along the minus strand of NZ_JBALDA010000082.1, from coordinate 150,631 downwards.
GGCTAAGATTTAATGCTCGGACTTGGAAACCTGATAGTTTCAATGTACTTTGTAGGTCGATAACTTGCGGTTCTGGCAGAAAATCGCTGTTAGGCGCTGGTCTTGACCATAATCTCACTTTACCACTACCATAACCACTGAATAAGTTAAGTGAGTTTGAGGTGAAAGCTAAGTCAAAAACGCGATCGCCTTTTGCTTTCGGATCTTTAAAGTCCTGAAGTTGTCTAATCTTGGCACCTGAAGGAACATCTCTAAGTTCAATTACACCATTATCTAAACCAACAGCCACGTGATCGTTTTGTAACGGCATGAAGCGTAAGACTTCTACAGCGTCATCAGTAATCGTCATCAAACCTTTGGGCTGTTGCTGTTGCTCGCAAGCAACAGGCTGCCCAGCGTATGTTACTCTGTCATCGGGATCTAAATTAGCAGCACCAATTCTCCAAAGTCTTAATGTACAATCATCTGAGCCACTGACCACAGATAAACCAATACCGCTAAAACGCACTGAGTTTACAGAACGGGTATGCATTACATCTCTGGGTTGCAGGATTAATGCTAAGAGTGCCGCTAATAGTGCAATCGCAGCCAATTGTAGCCATAAAGGTATAATTGGCAAAGTCTCCACTTCTAATGTCTGCGTGGCTGGGTCTGTACTCCCTAAACGTTGGTCGGATAACTCCGATTTAGCCTCCAGCAACAAAGTTTTACCGATTCCCACCCAAGGGCGTTTTGTTTTAACTTCGAGGATGACTTTACTTGTTTCTCCTAGATGGAGATTGGCGGTTTCAGGAAGCTTTTTGAAACTACATTTTCGCCAGTCTCTACCTTGTACCTGCACATTAATTTGCTGATTGAGATTGCTAGCATTTTTAAATAGTAATTCAAAGGAAGCTGTATCAGATTTCCAGTCAGGCAACCATGCAAATTTGCTGGGAATTTTCAGATGTTTTTCTGTGGTGGTAAAGTCTATAAAACCTACAGGTAAAACTTCAATGTTGCCTCCAGCATTAGTTGGATAACCATTATTGCTAACAGCTTCAATGGTAAAAGGGTAATTTTGACTGGGCGCTTGCACGACAGAAGGAGGTTGACATTGGAATGTGGCTTCTGCTAAACCACCTGGGTCTAAGGATAATCGGCGTTCTGCACTGCCTGCCAGCCAAGACGGATCGACGCCTGAAAAACGTAGCATTACCTCAGCTGGTTGTTGCCCCAAGTTCCGCACCCGTACTGGTATATCGACAGAATTACGAGGATAAACTTGGAACTCTCGTACAGGCAATTCTACACTTAAATGTGTTGGTCTGTTGTCTCGCTCTATTTTCAAGCGCAGCACAAGTCTGGACTGTTGTGCTAATTGCGGTGAAAAAATATTTACCATCAGGTTGACAGTACCAACAAATCCCGGAATGGGTGTGTTGAATACGAAAACTTGGAAGATAGTACTACTGCCTGGTGGCTTGGCTGCTGCTACCTCTGGTTCGAGTCTATACCAGCGATATCCTGTGTTGCGGATTTCTCCGGCTGCGGTAATTTCTATCTGAAAATTGACAAAGCGATCGCTGTCATTATTGACAGTTACCTCAAATGATACAGGGGTATCACCTGGACGAAAGGTTAAGTTCTGAGTAGAAAGGCTGGCATTAATAACACTTTTTTCCATACTATTACTTATAATATTTTTTTATCTTCTGGATGATTAGCACTATTAAAAAATTAATGTCTTGCGAAAACGTGATAGTAGTCCTTTTGCTTTGATGATTGAAATATATATATATCAGACTCTTATTTGATTTTTGAACAAGACTGCGAAATAATACGGTAATAAATAAAAGTATAATTAATTGCATTATTATTATTACGCATTTATCAGTTGGGATACTGCCATCGGGAATATTCCGGCAACAATCAGCCGAGAATATAGCACTTCATGCTATACCTTCTCTAGGAGATGCTCCGCGTAGCTTGCTTCCCCGAAGGGGTACGCTAACGGCGAACTACAAAATTTTATCGCTCTGCGTCCAGATGCGCGTAAGGTTGGGAAAGCGTAGACTTCATATTACTTTTCAGATATATAGATTTTCAGTTGAATGCTTTCTTTCAAGCTACTAAGGTAAGCTAGCAGCGCATAAATAAAAATCACAATTCCGACCATTTCCAAAAACTCTTCAACAAATATGCCAATTAACGATATTAGGGTGCGTCGCCCAAAATCTATTCTCAAAACTCCACCCACCATTTCCATACCTAAGGCTCCACCCACATAAACAACTGCGGCAATCAGAAATAAATACCGAGTCTTGTGAGGGAGATGGAGCAAAAATTTTAGATATTTAAAGGCAAAAACTACTACTAAAACAGCGCCAGGAATAACCCAGGTTTCGTAAAATAGAGGATTGAGATGAAGCGATTCTCGCACTGACGGAATGATCAAAATCTCGTGAAAACTAAATGCTTCATCCAAACTCAAATAGAAAAATATCAAATATAAGGTTTTCCAGTAAATAAAATAGCGGTCTTTTGTCTTAATAGCGGTAATGAGTTTAAGTAATCCTGAGCAAAACAATAGAGTGAATGAAGAATACCAGGCAGGAATATTCAATTCTTCATTTAGACTAAATACTTGGTAAAACCATTTGGTAGCTGGGAAAGGAAACCTCAAGAGCCAGAAATAGCCACTTAGAGCGCCTGCTAAGGTGAGGCAGATAACTGTGACACTTAAACGTCGAGTAATTGTTTTAGCACTGAGATGAATTGGGAACTCCACACTATGGGTTGAGAGTTGCTGCATACGAATATTGAGTTAATTTTCTCTATGTTGAACAATTAAGAGGAAATTATCTCATGTAAGCAAATAATATGAACAAACTGTTATGGAACTTTGACTACGGAAAATCTTAGATTTTGAACGGAATGGCGATCGCTAATAAAGATATGAGTGAAAAAGAATGTAGAAAAAGAAAAATAGCACTGCTACGTCTGCACAAGGAGTTGGATAATGGATATTTAATTTTTGGATACAACGCCTTAATTCAGATTAAAATCGCTGCCTAATTCCTAGATGCACCTTGCTTTCTCCCTGGTCATTAATGCCATAGTCAGCCCGAATTAAGCCTAGTGGTGAATTTAATCGCACTCCCGCCCCATAACCAAAACCATAGCCTGGTTTATCCCGCACACCTGCCGGATCTCCTAATACAGTATCACCAGAGCCTAAATATGAGGCGAAGTCGGCAAATAATACACCGCCGACATTTTGATCTTGATAGCTGATTGTACCTACCAATCCCTGATCGGCATTGTAACTACCACCCAAGTTAACATCACGCGCCCCAGTTTCTTTGAGTTGGTAGACTAAATTAAGTTTTGTCGCATCCCCTTCTAAAGCAACATTCACACTCTCAAATAAACCAGTACGATACTACCTATCCAAAATTGATGTTAGTTGTAAGGAAGCAAAGAAATAGGGATAATACTAAGTTCCAGCTTCTTCGCCAATTTCCTTATTTATCGTAAATCAAAGGGTTTAAGAAGACCCCAACTCTTGGAGACGCTACGCGTAGCTTCCCCAAAGGAGTACGTGAACGCATAGCTTCAGTTACCCTGGGGGAAGCAAGCTACAGACGGGGATTTAAATACCGACTGAAACTCTCTTGAATTTTGAATTTTGAATTGTTAAACCTCTTACCCAAACAGACAGTTAATTTTGATATTTTGTTTCTTATGAGTAATGTATCTCGGTCATCTCTAGCTTCTAACTCTCAATCTGCAACTTCTCCTTTGCGGTTACTTGTATTAAGTAATGGTCATGGGGAAGATATGATTGCAGTTCGGATTTTGCAAGAACTCCAACGACAACCAAACCCACCAGAGATATTTGCTTTACCTCTGGTGGGTGAAGGACGTGCTTATGAACAGTTAGATATCCCCTTTATCGGCTCAGTCCTGAATATGCCTTCTGGCGGCTTTATTTATATGGATGGCCGCCAATTAGTCCGGGATGTAGGCGGTGGTTTATTGCAACTTACCCTCAGCCAAATTAAAGCTATCCGACGTTGGGTGAGTTCTCAAAAAAAACTAGGTAATAAAAGAGCAATTTTAGCAGTGGGAGATATTATCCCGCTGTTGTTTGCAACATTCAGTGGTGCTAATTATGCTTTTGTCGGTACGGCAAAATCTGAATATTATGTGCGAGATGAAGCTGGATTATTACCACGGAAATCTAAAGACACACGTTGGGAAAACTTTTCAGGTTCAGTTTACCATCCTTGGGAACGTTGGTTAATGAGTCGTCGCCGTTGTAAGGCAGTATTCCCTAGAGATGCGCTGACGGCGGAAATATTAAAACAATGGCCAATTCCAGCTTTTTCTTTGGGTAATCCGATGATGGATGGTCTAGAACCGACGTTTTCACGCCAACAATTTTATAGTCAGAATACCCAACAGCAAGAGACAGTTCGACCTTTTGTAGTGACTCTTCTTCCTGGTTCTCGTGCGCCAGAAGCATACACTAACTGGCAAACAATTATGATTGCCGTATCTGCATTGATGGCAAGTTTTCAACAGCGAGATTCAATCTTCTATACTTCTAACAAAATAGTGTTTTTAGGTGCGATCGCTCCTGGTTTAGACTTTAATATTTTATCCCAAACTGTGCAATCCCAAGGCTGGCGCCCTGAATCAGCATTTCCTATTAAACTTCGCGATCCAAATATATTGACATTTAAACAGAGAAATGCCTATCTGCTATTGACACAAAAAGCCTATAATGATTGCTTGCATTTGGGAGATTTAGCGATCGCAATGGCAGGTACAGCCACAGAACAGTTTATCGGTTTAGGCAAACCTGCGATCGCAATTCCCGGTAATGGGCCACAATATAATCCTGGCTTTGCTGAATCTCAAAGTCGTCTACTGGGATCGTCTTTGATTTTAATCAATCAACCGACAGAAGTAGCGAAGGTTGTACAATCTCTATTTAAAAATCCTGATAATTTGCAAATTATTGCTGAAAATGGTGAGCGACGCATGGGCAAACCGGGAGCAGCACTACGTATTGCTAATTACTTGCGGGAAAGATTGGGATAATAGGGTATTGGGCAAAACAGTGTTGAGTGCTGTTAGCGGTAGCGGGGCGTTTAGCCCGTGCTGTTAACTTTCTTTAAGGCGTTGAGCCAGTGCTAAGTTAGGATTTAGGAGTTAGGGGTTAGAAGTAAGGAGTTACTCTCCTTATCTCCCCCATCTCTCCCTTGTCCCTAATTCCTCACGCCACCAATCCCGAACGTAAGGCCCTTACAGCAGCTTGGGTACGGTCATCAGCACATAGTTTATTTAGAATATTACGAACATGGGTTTTTACAGTACCAACTGTAATGTAGAGTTTCTCGGCAATTTGACCATTACTACACCCAGCTACAATCAACTCTAGAATTTCCAATTCCCGTTGAGTCAGAGGGTATGTTTCCAAAACTTGCTCGTATTCTGTCGCCAGCGCCTCAATTTTTACAGTTTTCGGCTTATCAGAACCTTGGCTTTCTCCAGGAATACCTTGGCGCATCTTCCGCAATACGACGTTGGCAATTGCCGGATCGATCCAAGAGTTACCGCCGTGAGTTGCTTGAATTGCCTCAGTTAATTTACTTATGCTGGTTTCTTTCATATAATAAGAATCAGCACCAGCTGCGAAGGCTGCAAGTACAGCATCCTCTGTATGATCCATTGTCAAGATGAGAATCTTCGTAGTAGATTGCCCATTTTCAGCCTGGGAGCGTTTGAATTTACGAGTGAGTTCAATGCCATCCATGTCAGGCAAGCCGATATCTACTACCGCTACATCTGGCTTTGCCGTCTCTAAAAGTTTTAATCCTTGGGTAGCATTTGCTGCTTCGCCAATTACTTTCAATGCACTATGAGACTGTAATGCTGCTCTTAGCCCCATTCGCGTTAAGTCATGATCTTCAATTAAAATAATACTAATTTCATTCATCGTTACACTCACTCTTGCGCTGTTTGGCATCTTTACAAAGTATTAGCTTTTGTAACTATTATCTCTTATTTTCCCAAACTAAAGGTAGATGATATTTCAACCTGTCTGCATCCACCGATAGAAATAATAAGTACCCAAAATTTTTATATTTAGATAGAGGACAAATCTAGCTGGAGGTATATGGATACTTACACAAAAAGCATGAAATATTGAAACGAATGCCAAATTGCTTCTTCTTGCTGACAATTCAGCTTTGAGTTGCCATGTTCCATTCATTAATTAGTATTATTTTGGCTCAAACTTTAAAAAAGCTTACAAAAATGAAAAAATTACACCGAGTAAAAGTTGCTTTCCGAAAAAGTGAACGATGGTTTCGAGCGATTTTTAACCAAACCTTTGGATTCATCCGATTGATAGAGCCAATATAAATCCTCATAGAAGAGAATCAGGCAGCGTTGAAATTTAGTGGAATTACAACAGCAAAGTAATTTGTAGTTATCGGTGAAGAACAAGTTCCTCAGACTTTCTACAGGATATAATACCAACCCTCTGTGCGAATCACTCCCCTTTTAGGTTTTGAATTTTTGTCTAACCTTTGTCGGGAATCTTTCTTCGACATTAAGGTTTGGTAATTTTGCGAACATATATAAGTTCGATTATAAGTTCGATATAGCTGGGGAAATACTAGCACAGACGTGGCGATCGCTAAGAAAATTGTCGAAATTTTAGGAGATAAGATTACTTCAGATTCACAAATAGGTAGAGATAGTACTTTTTTATTTATCTGGTCTAACTAACCTGATAGGTAAAACCATTCAAGCTTATGGTACACGATAATGCTATGCAACTCTCACCAATGACTGACGACGGTGGCTTGCTCACTCATTTACAATTGTTTTAAGTTTAGTAAAGTACTTTATTTTACTTTATATAAACTGTGTCTGCTTGTTAATTACTAGTTTTTTGAGGGATATTGGTCATTTACTTGGAATTTAGTTCCCAAAGTCTGGTAAATTAACCAGATTGAAGATACAACAGACTAAATTCAACTGAATAAAAAGCCTGAAAGAGTGATTAACATACTACTAATGGAGGATGACGAAATTGAAGTGATGAATGTCAATCATGTATGAAAGTAGAGATTATGCAAAATGTTTTAGTCAATCAAATTACAGATTTTAGATGTCCGAAAATCTTATATTCTTTAATTGGATAATCTGAAAAGTGAAATATTATAGATCAACCTATGTTTGGCGGCGAAAATAAAAACCGATGGAAGAGACGCTGAAAATTTTGGTTGTAGACGATGATAAAATAGACCGGATAGCAATCCGTTCTGCACTGACTACAACAGGTGTTCAGATAGAACTGTCTGAAGTAAGCAATGGGAATGATGCATTCTCTGTCTTAAGCACTACTGCCTACGATTGTGTTTTCCTCGATTATCGCTTACCAGAGCAGGATGCACTAACTTTGATTCAACAGCTAGGTTCTTCGGAAATTAAAGTTCCTTTAGTAATCCTAACTGGTCAAGGAGATGAAAAAATTACTCTCCAATTATTAAAAGCTGGTGCTACAGACTATCTTTCTAAGTCTAGAATATCCTCAGAAACTTTGTTGCAGGTTTTGCGGAGTGCAATTCGGATTTATCGGGCGGAAATGCAGGTAGATTTGGCAAATCGGCAGCTTAGAGAAAGTCACGAACAACTCATTTGTAAGAACCAAGAATTGGAGAGACAACAGCAACAAATTCAAATGCAAAACTTCAAGCTATTAGAGGCATCACGTCTAAAATCACTTTTTTTAGCAACTATTTCCCATGAACTTAGAACGCCGATGAATGCGATTATTGGTTTTTCGCAAATACTGTTGCGTCCTAAGTTTGGTCAATTAACGCAGCAGCAAGCAGATATGGTTGAGCGCATTTTGAATAATGGCAAGCATTTACTGATGCTACTCAATGAAGTTCTCGACTTTTCCAAGCTGGAGGGAGGAAGATTAGATTTCAAGGCGGAAATATTTGATGTATCAAAAGTAATCAATCTCGTTGTAAGTGAAATGCATTCCCTAGCTGAAGCTAAAAATCTTTCATTGTTAGTACAAACAGATTTGCAAAATCCTTTGGTATTTAACGATCCGGTTCGTGTCAAACAGATTTTAATTAACCTCCTCTCCAACGCCATTAAATTCACAGAGTCTGGTGGAATTTGGGTTGAGGTTAAGGAACTACCTGCAAATCGAATAGTAATTATTGTTCAAGATACAGGTATTGGCATAGCCCCCAAAGATTTTAAACACATTTTTGAAGCATTTCGACAAATCGATCAAACTATCACTCGCAAATATCCAGGTACAGGTCTGGGTTTGGCAATTATAGATTCGCTAGTGCGAATGATGGGTGGTAAAATCTTTCTTGAGAGTAAATTGGGGGTGGGTTCAATGTTTAAAATTGAATTACCACGTCAAATTACATTACCAACAGTAGCAGCCAATGCTCCAGCTTCACAGTTAGATAATGACGATTTTTTTTGGTCTGCACAAAATCCTCATCAGTCATCTTCTCAAACCAGGAAAGTACCAATAGAATATCCTAAATTTAAAAATTATTTCCAAAAAACCTGATAAAAATTTATAAATCATGTCTGTAGTTGAAAATAATAAAATTGATCGTATCTTAGCAGTTGACGATACTCAAGATAATCTCATTTTGGTTCAAGCAATTTTAGAAAGTGAGGGGTATAAAATTGATTTGGCTTCAGATGGAATAAAGGCTTTACGGCAAATTGAGCAATCTCCACCCGATCTGATTTTGTTAGATGTAATGATGCCGGGGATAGATGGTTATGAAGTCACACGTCGAATTCGGAATAACCCTGCAATCTCTTATATTCCAATTCTGTTGATTACTGCCTTTCATCAATCCAGCGTTGTCGAAGGTTTGGATGCTGGTGCTGACGATTTTATTCGTAAACCATTTGATACTGATGAACTATTGGCAAGAGTGCGATCGCTATTACGTCTCAAGCACAGTCTGGACGAACAACAAAAAATGGCCCGCCAACGGGAAGACTTTGTTTCCCGTCTGACTCATGATTTGCGGACTCCTTTAGTAGCCGCCGATCGCATGTTGAATTTGTTTGAAATGGAAACATTCTGCAAAATTTCGCCAGAAATGAAACAGGCGATTGCAGTGATGATTCGCAGTAACCAAAACTTGATGGAGATGGTGAATACCCTGTTAGAAGTCTATCGCTTCGAGGCAGGTAAAAAAACGTTGAATTGGGAAGAATGCGATTTACGTGAGATATCTCAAGAAGTAGTCAGCGAACTAAGTCCTCTAACTAATGAAAAAGGCTTAACTCTAGAAATTGATACCCGTGAATTAGATCCACTAAGTCAAAACGCTGGTATTATCATGGGCGATCATTTAGAATTACGGCGAGTGTTAAACAACCTGATTGCAAATGCCATCAAATTTACAGATACAGGAGGCATAACAATCCGCATTTATGAAACATCATCTAATCCAGGAGATCCAGATTTGGTAATAATTGAGGTACAAGATACAGGATATGGGATTGCACCAGAAGATCAAGCAACAATTTTCGAGCGATTTCGCCAAGGCAGAAATAAACGCTCAGGTAGTGGCTTAGGACTACATCTATCTCATCGCATTATAAAAGGACACGCAGGAACTATTAAGGTCGCTTCTGAACTAGGTAAAGGTAGTTTATTTACTGTGCAACTACCTAAAAACACTTAAGTTATTCTCCTTTACCACCAATTATTTTGCGGATATCTCCCAAGAAATTACATTTAATTTTTGATGTGTTTTTATGCCCCTAACAAAAATTAAATTAGCTTAAATTATATGGATTAATTACAGTACCATTTGAAGGTTAATCCAATCAGAATATTGCCGGATAATATCGTGTTCGCAAAGGGCAGGCTTGCAGTGAGCGACTCGTACCGAGCAAAGTCGAGGTCAGCCGAACGGGAGCAGGGGGAAAAAGGCTTTTGGGATTTTTGTACAGATACGGTAATCAGAAGTAATTAACCGGACTTGACATAACTTGCCTCTTCCAATATTTGTATACTCCCAACGGTAGATGTATTGATAGACAAAAATAATTAAATTATATTTTTGTATCATTCTATAGATAGTAGAAATAACTATTTTACAAAGTTATTATTCAACCAATTAATGCCTGAAAAACGTGTATGCACCCTGGAATCATAACCCAGGGTTTTTTTTATAAAAACCTAGATAATCATAGTTTTTTCATCATTGACTACTGTCTATATCCACCCTTAAATTTTAATAGGGTGGACATGGACGGCGGTTAAAAAGGATTATAGAGTAAACTAAAATACAGACCGTTTTCTTGTAATGTTCTCTGATCATTTGAGTTTACAGATACTAAAGGAATACCCCAGTCAAGACGAACGGTGAAGCGATCGCCCTGTGCCCAACGCAACCCCAGACCAACAGAGGCTAGAGTATTAGGATTAGGGTCGGGATTCTCTTTATTAAAACTATTCCAGCCAACACCAAAATCTACAAACGGCACAACCTGTAAGATGCTATTGATCTGGGGTAAGCGCAGAATTGGCACTTGAACTTCCGCAGAAACAAAAGTGCCATTATCCGTCAGCAGATAATCTTGACGGTAGCCGCGAATGCTATCTTGGCCACCTAAGCCAAATTGCTCTATAGGCAAAAGTGCTCTAGATGCTAGTTGTGTATTTAAACGAAGTAATAATAAGGTTTCAGGTGCTAAAAGGCGTGCCCACTGCGCTTGCCCTTGCCAAGCAAAAAAACGGCTATCAGGAGCATCTTGATTAACCGTGGCATCCAACACATCTATGCCCAAACTGAATTGAGAGCGTAGGGCGATGACTTCCCGACTGTTACGATTTGTCCATTCTTGAAAAAATCGCAACGCAGATACCCTAGTGCGTCCCTGATCATCAGCACCAGGCGAAAGTAGAGAGGGGGGAAACCCTCCTTCGCTCTCTTTTTGTAGTTTCCACGAGATATCACTTTCGCGTCGGGAGGCTGTCAACCCAAGGGCGAACTCTTGTGTCGGAGTTTGAACTATTGGTTGGCGGAATGTCAGTTCGTAGTAGCGAGAAGCCGAATCGATATCTAAAGCGTCGAAAGGAGGCTCAATGACATGACTCGATGTAGTGCCATAGTTAAAGCTAAGAGTTCCATTGCGGGGATTAAGAGGTAATATGTAACTAGCGTCAAAGGAGTTGCTACCATCAGTGTTGGTGTAGCCTAAACTCAGACCATCTCCCAATCCGAGTAAGTTGGCTTCATTCAATCTTAACCCGCGTCGGAAACTGCCAACACTGGGCGATCGCCCATTATCAAGAACTATTTGCCCACTAAAGGTTTTTGCCTCACTGATTTTAACTTCCAAAAGACTCGTACCCGGTTGCGATCCTGCTGAGAGTTCAGCAGTCACGTTTTTAATCAAAGGATTAAGTTGCAAAAGTTGCAGTGCCTCTAGTAAACGCTGGCGATTCAGAGGTGGTGATGTGGCGATTGCTAGTCGGCTGCGGACATAATTCGGATTCAACCGCCGAGTCCCAGTTACCTGGATATCTTCTAATTTACCTTCAATTACCTGAATTTTTACAATACCCGATTGGATTGTTTGGGGTGGAATCAAGGCACCAGAAGTAATATAACCATTTTTGACATATAGCTCAGTAATTTTAGAACGTGCTTGAAACAATTCAGTCTGTGAGATTGGTCGTTTGGTAAATTCAGCAGTGGCTTGGGCTAACTCTTGGGCACTGAAGACTGTGCTACCAATAACTTCAAACCGATCAACAACAATAGTTTGAGGAAAGTTGCTAGAGGGTGGTTCCTCAGGTGTGGGAGTTGGGGCAGAGGGTGGAAATAGTTCTGCTGGTGGGGGAAGTGGCTGTGGCACTTCAGGTGAGGGAAGTGGTGAAGGTGTGGTGGGTGGTTGGATATCCTGTGGTGGTGGAATTTGTTGTGATAGGATGAAATTACTAGTTGGTAATTTTGTAGTATCAACAGCCTGAGCTTTCAGTGGACTTAAAGATGTACTGCCCAGTAATAGAAGCATACTCAGCGGTAAGCACGACACTATAAGATTCTGAGGGTATTTATCAATCATCGCACCAGACTATTTTTTGTCAGTAACTATGGGATTATACGGGGACTGCTTCAGATGTGAATCTTACTTCATCTTTTGTCGCTAAAGTTGATATCTTGAGCAAATCTCAATTTAAAAGCTAAATCATCTGGTTATTGCAGACTTAAAAGTATCAATGGGATACAGCAGTTTTCTTTTGCATCAAGTCCAAAGCTACGCATTTTGACGCAAAAAGTAGGAACTCTTTATATCTGATGCGTGAGTCCTGCATTTTATACCTCAGTTACTTGCAAACTCCTGTATCTTGTGAAATCAATTATGCGTTGCCCAAAATCCTTGGTAGGTAAAATTCATGTAGTCAAAGGTTTCTCGTCAGAGTAGCGTCTTTGTTTAAAGAAGGGTTGTGCCTACGTCATTTTCAGTCCTATATCTCATTCTTCACTCCATACCGCTTTCCTTAAACATTCCCATCAATTTACGTTTCCGAGCGTGGGTTTGCATCAAGTTTTCCCGATAGCTTAACCAGTCAGCTTTCTTCCCAGATTCTAGGTAGGCATTACGCGCCTTTTTCAACCATTCAACCGCGTAATAGTAGTATTCGGCTTTACCTGCATCCATAATCTTTTCGGCACGGCGACGAGCATTGGCAATCACCCAACCAGGATTATGAGCTATAGCAACATCCATAACTCGGTGAATTAACTCTGAACGATCAGAACTTAGTTCATTAGCGATCGCAATTGCATCATCAATTAGCCCTTCATGCAAGAATATATCCACCTTGGCTGATTCTGTTTCCCAACCATTATAAGTACGGACAATTCTCAGCAGGTCTGTTTTGACACTTTCCCAGTTTTTCCCAGCCAATTCTGCCATCTTTTGGTAGTCCACAAAGGATGGCTTTACTTGAAAAGCCGCCTTGATTGCTAATAAAGCAGCTTCACTATTACCCAACTCAATAGCTAAATCACTTGTCCAAATTCCCAATTCGTACTGACAATTACCTGGTAAATTTAATCCACTCTCGGCTATATCTAGTGCTTGCTGTAATGCCCCCTGAACACTGAGTGTTTTCGCTAGGGCAAAGGCTTCTTCCATTGAGTTCATCTGAGTTTGAGCAGCATCAATTGCTTCTTCCACCCTGCCTAAACGCCCCAACATTGTCAGATATTGCTGGGTTTGCCCTTCCGCTTCTGCTAAATATAGGTATTCTTGATAACGTTCTTGACGTTCAAGAATTTTCAGGCGAATTAATGCCAAATCATCAGCATAATCTGGTACGTCTTCTTCCCAAGCTCCTCTTTCAGTAATGTTACCTTGGAGAACTTGTACCAGCGGCGGATAATCCCAACCTTGGCGTAAAGCCTCCATAACTAGACCAAAATCAGCATTCCACTCATCCTGCCAAGCTTCTAAATTTATTTGAATATCAACTTTTTCTTCTGGAGTAAGTTCGGCAATTAGAATTGCCTCACACCAAGCATTATTTAATTCGCCGACAATTTCATCGTTTTCAGCCCCGTATTCGGCAACATCATCCCAATTTTCGGCACAGGTAGAGGTAATTGCTGACAAAATAGCGATCGCATTTTCACCTTCTCCCCGTTCGCTAAAATCAACCGCAGTTTGCACTACACTTAGCAAATCTTCACCAATCGGGTCTTCTTCGTATCCTTCCTCAAAGTAGCGCACAGTATCCTTGAGAATCTGCCGTACTTGCTGCCGAAACGGAGCGGGATCGAGAATATTGCGACGCACGAATTTTATGGTTGTTTGGTTGTCAGCAGGATTCGTCATCCAACTTATATGACGATCAATCGCCTCAATTAGGGGAGGATATTCTGCTACCAACTCTTGCAGCAGCCTTTGAGTTTCGATATGATCCAGGCGATTTAGTAGTTCTTCAAGGGTGGGGCGCTGCTCAATTTTTTCTGAGTTACGCGCACAAACGAGCATCGTCGCTACAATGTGTTTGCACCACCCTTCATAGTCGTAGGCACAGGTGCATTTTACTGAGGTTAACCCACTGCTATCGAAATTCAGGTTGACATGATAAGGTCTAGCTTCGGTGCCTACAACATCTGCCTGAAGCAGATGACCACGTTGGATAACGGCATTAACAGCACCAGCGTTATAATATGCCTCGCCCCGCTGGAAAGATTTGGCGTTGGCATGACGGCGGATAGTAAATTCACTAATTTGGGGAATAGACATCGAGCGATCGCCTGCGTAAATCTTCTGGATCAATCCTAAATCCAGCTTAGTGTTACGCTAACGCGCTGTAAAGAAAAAGGTGTGGAGAGTTGGGAAGATGGGTCCCCTCTAGGGATAAAAGGTAATGGGGAGTTTAGATCAGACTGCAATTTCTATTTATTAACTAACCTGAGTTCGGGATAAGCTGAAACCCTCATTACGCCGTTGCTTAATTTTGGGATCTGTCAACGTGCTTGCGTCGTTTCAGTGAGTTAATGTTGAATAAACCTCCTTAACCCGAACTGAGGTTAACTAGCTCAGAACTGAAATCAGCTTCATGATCAGGCAAATACTCACTTAATTTCTTCTCGCTTTTCTAGGAAAACCAACCCATATAATGAAAATATCCATATTTTCGCCAGAAGTGAGTGAATCATAATTTGAGTTAGCAATACCCAAACCTGAAATCAGTGAACAGTCGACAGTAAACAGTCACGATAATGTAAGGTGAGGGATTTAGAGTTCAGCGCTAAAACTGATAACTGATAACTGTTAAAAGGGTTGCGCTAATTGTCGGTCAAGTTGAGAATAAATAGGCGAAGCACACGGGGAAACTAACGTGAGTCAAGGATATGATTACGATTTAGTAATTATCGGCGCTGGTGTAGGCGGACATGGCGCAGCCTTACACGCCGTAAGTTGTGGTTTGAAAACAGCAATTATTGAAGCTGCTGATATGGGAGGAACCTGTGTTAATCGGGGCTGTATTCCTTCTAAAGCGCTGCTGGCAGCATCTGGACGTGTGCGGGAGTTACGCAATGCCCACCACCTCAAGTCACTGGGAATTCAAATTGGTAGCGTGGAATTTGATCGCCAAGCGATCGCTAATCATGCTAATAATCTCGTCTCAAAAATTCAAGGCGACTTAACCAACAGCCTCAAACGTCTAGGAGTCGATATCATCAGGGGTTGGGGAAAAATCGCTGGGATGCAAAAAGTCTCTATTACCACCGGAGACGGGGGTGAAAAAACCATCACAGCCAAAGACATCATCCTTTCGCCAGGTTCAATTCCTTTTGTGCCTCCAGGAATTGAAATAGACGGCAAAACTGTCTTTACCAGCGACCAAGGTGTGAAGTTGGAATCACTACCAGAGTGGGTAGCAATTATTGGCAGTGGTTACATCGGCTTGGAATTTTCTGATATTTACTCAGCTTTAGGTTGTGAAATCACCTTAATTGAAGCCCTTGATCAGTTAATGCCAGGATTTGACCGCGACATTGCCAAACTTGCTGAACGGGTGCTAATTACTCCCCGCGATATTGAAACAAAAGTGGGGATATACGCCAAAAAAGTCATTCCCGGTTCACCTGTGGTGATTGAGTTAGCAGATTTCAAAACCAAGGAAGATGTAGATGTCATCGAAGTAGATGCCTGCTTAGTGGCTACGGGACGCATCCCGGCGACCAAAAATCTTGGTTTAGAGTCAGTGGGTGTAGAACTCGATCGGCGAAATTTTATCCCAGTAGACGATCGCATGGCAGTGCGATCGGCAGGTGAAGTCGTGCCGCATCTGTGGGCAATTGGCGACGCTAATGGGAAGATAATGTTAGCACATGCGGCTTCTGCTCAAGGCATCATCGCGGTAGAAAATATAGTTGGGAGGGAGAGAATAGTAGACTATCGCAGTATCCCCGCAGCGGCGTTTACCCACCCAGAAGTCAGTTATGTAGGCTTAACAGAAACAGCGGCCAAGGAGTTGGGACAAGCTGAAGGGTTTGAAATTGCCACCAGTAGGAGTTATTTCAAAGGAAATTCCAAAGCGTTGGCAGAAAATGAAGCTGACGGTATTGCCAAGGTAATATATCGCAAAGACACCGGAGAAGTCTTGGGTGTTCACATTTTCGGACTGCATGCCTCAGATATGATTCATGAAGCGTCAGCCGCGATCGCAAACCGTCAATCTGTCCAAAGTCTTGCACATCTAGTTCACGCCCACCCAACACTCTCAGAAGTTTTGGACGAAGCTTATAAACGGGCAATCGCAATTTAGTCATTTGTTCTTTGTCATTTGTCCTTTGCTAATAAACAAGGACAAATGACTAATGACCAATGACTAATGACCAATGACCAATGACCAATGACTAATTATGCAAATCCGTCGCCGTTCACCTAACCCAGCTATTTCCGTGTCCATATTACGTTATCAAGCTGCCGTACCTGATGCAGCGCCAAATAACATTTTGGAAGAAATTGTCTGGCATAAAGAAGTAGAAGTTGACCAAATGCGTGAAAGGTTGCCTTTACGGGAATTGCAAAATCAAGCACTCTCTGCGCCACCAACCCGTGATTTTGTTGCTGCTTTGCACCAAGGTAAGACAAAGCCAGCATTGATTGCTGAAGTTAAAAAAGCTTCACCGAGTAAAGGTGTTTTAAGAGCAGATTTTGACCCAGTAGCGATCGCCCTGTCTTATCAGCAAGCCAAAGCTAGCTGTCTTTCTGTATTAACAGATGTCAAGTTCTTTCAAGGTAGTTTTGACAATTTAGCCAAAGTTCGGGCTGCCGTAGATTTACCTTTACTATGCAAAGAGTTTGTTATTTATCCTTATCAGATGTACTTAGCGCGGGTTCAGGGTGCAGATGCTATTTTGTTGATTGCAGCTATCCTAAGCGATCAAGATTTGCAATACTTTCTCAAAATTGCTAATAACCTGAAAATGGCAGCTTTGATTGAAGTCCATAGCTTGGCAGAACTTGACCGTGTGTTAGCCTTAGATGGAGTCTCCTTGGTAGGAATTAATAATCGCAATTTGGAAGATTTCTCTGTTGATCTGCAAACTACTTGCCAACTTTTAGCTGCAAGGGGTAGCCAATTGCAGGAGAAAAACATCCTAGTTGTCAGTGAATCGGGACTACACAACCCAGAGGATTTAAGTTTGGTGCTGACAGCAGGTGCATCTGCTGTACTGATTGGAGAATCTTTGGTAAAACAACCAGATCCAGGCGCTGCGATCGCCCGTATATTACCGAGGAATTTTTGAAAGAAACACCCCACCTGCCCTAAAATGTGCAGGGCAACTGCACAAAAGAGTTGAACAATTGGGCACACTATGCGTACACACGCAGCACTTTGCCATCAAATATCATCAATATTTTGCCAAATCTTCATTGCTAATCAAATCAAAGCCATAAGTAACTAGTTATTTAGTATGTAACAATTTATTCACAAGAAACAAACTGTGACTAATACAAAATCCCAAATATGAAATCAAAATTTAACTTCATGGAGCAAATTCCTCTACCTTCGCCTATTCACTACGAACTTATACTTCAACTCTTAGAAAGACAAACTATGTTAGCAGTAAATGATAACCCAGATTTACGGCATCAGGTGAATCAGCTAATTATTACTCTCCGTAAAGCTGCTGTACAGCAAAAGCGACTAGAAGAAATTTGCGAGTTTTCCTCTGTAACTATCGATCACCGTTGGTCAATCAACCATCATAACGGTAGCAAAGTTGTTGCCCCCGATTGAAAAATTATCATATTTATAAGATTTTAGTTCTGGAAAAGTTCATCTTGATTTAGACAAAACTGTAGATCAGTTAAAATAAAATATTGATGATATTCTCTCTCGAATTTGACGAAAGATGAAATACAACAGTATTGATGAACTCCTCAGAAATAATCAGGCTTGGGTTGCCGAAAAGCTAGCTATAGATCCAACTTACTTTCAAGAATTATCTAGTGGACAAACACCACCTTTTCTATACATCGGGTGTTCTGATAGTCGTCTAGCATTAACAAAGTTTACCCGTACAGAACCAGGAGAGTTATTTGTACATCGTAATATTGCTAATCAAGTCTCTCTAACGGATATAAACTTTTTAGCCATTTTAGAATACGCAATTTTACACCTGAAAGTGGAACACATTATCGTTTGTGGTCACTACGATTGCGGAGGAATTAAGACAGCTTTAGAAGGGAGAACTATCGGAATTCTTGATAACTGGGTAAATCCGATTCGGGAACTGTATTTAGACAAACAAGAAGAAATCAATGCCTTGCCAACAAGAGAAGAACGTCTGAATCGTTTGGCGGAAATCAATGTTGTGGCGCAAGTAAAAAATCTTTACCAAACTCCCATCATGCGTCAGGTACTTTATGAGCGAAAAGCGCCTATGGTTCATGGCTGGGTACTAGATATACGTACTGGCTTAATCAAAGATTTGAACGTCTCAACTGTGCAATGGCAATTGCACATCTGCCCCTTGCTTCTAGAGTTTAAACTCTATGCCATGTTAAAAAGTTAGAATCAATTCAGCATTGTTCGCTACACAAAAGCTGATATTATATACTTGATAAATATTACTTTTACAAATTTTATTTAGATATCGGATTTTATTGGGTAGTGTCTATGTATATTTAAAAAATAAAGTAGTATTCATAGAAATTTTTGTCTAATTAAAGTTATACCAATTTTAAAAAAGAATGCGACAAATAGACTATCTGTAAAGACGCGATGAATCGCGTCTTTACCCAAGGATGTGTTGCAATCATTAATTGAATTGGTATTACGAATACAAAAGAGTAAATTTCATGAACTTTTTTGTAGAGGCAATTCATGAATTGCCTCTATAAGAATCACTAACACAGATATTGGTATGCTTAACCTACTTCTTCTACAAAAAATTATTTTTTAGCAATTATCCACACTGCATGAATAATCCCAGGAATGTAACCAACCAGCGTCAAAAGTATATTAATCCAAAAGTCTATACCAAAACCTACTTGTAAAAAAACTCCCAAAGGCGGCAGAAAAATGGCACACAGAATCCGAACTAAATCCATTTAAACCTCCTGTTAATATCAGAAAAGACAGCTTCTTGGCAAATTAATTTACCACTGTTCAAGCATATTTGTATTTCTCAAAGATAACATTCCCTCTTTTAATCTTGATCGTGGTTAACATACGTAAACCGCACTCAAGATTAGCCACCACTAATTTTGGCTTTATAACCTAGCTTGGTCAAAATCTCGACAATTTTCTGTTTGTGCTCACCCTGAATTTCAATTTCGTTGTCTTTAATTGTCCCACCTGTCCCACACTGGGTTTTCAACTGTTTCACTAAATCTACTAACGTTTCCGGTTTGGCTTGAAAACCGCTAATCACTGTGACGGTTTTGCCTTTGCGTCCTTTGCGGGAAGCTTGTACTTTCAGATTTTGTTGTTGTGGGGGCAGTTCTGGAATTGGTCTTTCTATGGCGGCAAAGTTATCGTTGCCAAATTCGCGGTAGACAAAGCTTTTGTCAGAAGATTGAGAATTGGAAGAAGCCATAAAATGAATGTTTAAGAAAAATTTCAAAGACAGTGGAAACTTCTACGCAACCATTCTGGTGAGATATCAATTTCTAGACTAACATTAGACAATCCATATATCATAACCAAACTGACGTAAGACTTGAACTAATCCTTGTTTATGTAAAAATATAGATTCAAATGGTTGAACTGATTCAGGAAAATAGCTTGTCTATATCTATAATTAAACATAATCTTACCTAAACCATCTCAAACTCTAATTGATGACTCTTGAGAAAATCATGGGTGAAATGATCCACCATATTTGTATCAGCAAGTTCCAAATTATAAAAATCCACAGCTTCATGGTCAAAATGGGGCCCAGCGTGCCAAGTACCCTCATGTAGCTTGATAAAACAATTCCCCGGAATGCGGAAAGCAGCAATCTCTTCTAATGCTGGTTCATTCACATCATTATCAGGAGGACAAACTGCAATTAACCAATCCTTCCCTTCCAAAGAACCCAGACATTGAGTGCATTGCACATGGCGAGTAATTTTGTGGAACTTTCGCCCTCTCTTCTCCAACCGCATAATATAAAATCGTGGAATTCCGTTTTGCAGGTTTAACTGGGCATCTTCACCATCATAAGTTTTGCCATCAAAACTTGCAAAAATTACCTGTCCATAACGCCGAAAGTTTTTAGAAGTCACCCATTGTACTTGCAATTGTTGTACTGTCTTTGATGTGCTCATATCAAATCATTAAGAGAGATTATTTAGGTTTATTTTCGCCCAAAGTGACTGAATTTTACACAGTTATAATGGCGATTTCCTAAGTTTAAATGCCCTAATTTATGAAAAAATAACCTCAACTAGCTAGATAACTACGTACTTGTTCCTTTTGGCGTCGGAGGAGACTGAGAGCTTTTTGTTCTATTTGACGCACACGTTCTCGACTAATACCCATGCGATCGCCAATCTGTGCTAAGGAAAGTTCATACCCGTCAGTTAGACCAAAGCGCAGGGTTAATATTTCTCGTTGCTGGGGAGACAGCTTTGCTAATAAGTCTTGTAAGTCTTGGTGGAGAGATTCTTCAACGGCATAATCTTCAGGCGAAGGACTATCATCCTCTAATATGTCCTGCAATTCTGTATCTTGTTGTTCTCCAACTCGCGCCTCTAGAGAGAAGGGTTGACGGGCTAAGTACAAACACTCTCGAACTTGGCTAGGTGTCAAAGATAAGGCAGTGGCAATTTCAACAGTAGTAGGAACGCGACCCAACTGTTGAGATAATTCTCGCTGCACCCGTTTAATTTTGTTCAGTTTCTCAAAGACGTGGATAGGTAGACGAATTGTACGTCCTTGTTGAGCGATCGCCCGTGTAATTCCTTGACGAATCCACCAGTAAGCATAAGTAGAAAACTTGTAACCAAGAGCGGGATCAAATTTATCTACTCCTCGTTCTAAACCTAAAGTACCTTCTTGAATTAAATCCATAAATTCTAAGTTCCTGTGCTGGTATTTCTTTGCCACAGCTACCACTAACCGGAGATTAGCCTGAATCATTTTCTGCTTGGCCTGGTGTCCTAAATTTAGCTGTTGCTTTAGCATCTCCACACTTAACTCCACTTGTTCTGCCCATTCTTGCAGTGTGGGTTCATGCTTTAATTTCACAGCCAATTCTTCCTTAGCAGCTAATAAATTCATCATCTGCTGCACTTCTTGGGCAAAAATAACCTCTTGTTCGCGAGTCAACAAATCTACACGCCCAATCTCTTGCAGATAACTACGCACAATATCATCTGTAGATCGAGGCTTTTTATCTGCGGCTAAACTTTTTTTCTTCGTTTTTTGAACTTCGATATGGGGAGATATTAAGTTGCTCATGGTTATTTGCTCCTCTGTAACCTCATCAATTTATTGGTATCAAGTCTAGATATTCAGACTCACAGCCATTTCACACTACTAATCAATAGATATCTTGCAAAAGTACTTAGTACCCATCCCTTAATCTCCTTCCCGCTTGCAAGAAGGGGATACAAAGCTACACTTTGGCGGGCTATGGTTCTTAATTTGTAATTTATGCAAGAGGTCTAATCAATTTGCAATACTGATAAATTCTGGTCTATGATACATTACAAGTTAATTGTTGGAGATAATAAACCCAAAATCAACCCACCCCTTAATAATAACATCATCACCAGTCACAAATCAATTATCTAAAGTATCATTCACATATCCTTTGAAGTAATTACATTCTTTTATCATTGATTTTTGTATATTCTAAAATACAATTAATAATTAAATTGAGTCCAGTTATCCAATGCGATTATGAAAAAAATTAAAAAATACTGAACAATAATTTCATTATCTAATGAGATAAATTATTAACATTATCTTTAAAAGACTACAAAAGTTTCGTTTAATAAGTAATCAAGCGGACATGATATAACACTCTTTCATCACTCTCACCAGAGAATAAAACAATAATCCTTACTAGACAACACTTTCAGGCAAAAGAGATGATTTTACCCATAATGTTAGAAAATAAAGCTCCAAACTTAGTTTCTGTCTATTATTTAAAAGTTGGCTGAGATTTTTCTTTGACCAGAGTGATGGAAGAGTGATAATTGAGCGTCTAGTGAAATTAATTATGCGGTATCCAGAACACTTGCACAGACGTAGCACTGTTACATCTCTACATTCATTCTTACTCATATCTCTTTCCTGGGATTTAGGATGACCAAGAAGACGCAGATATCTGTGACAATTGCACTTGTGTCATAATTGCACGTAGACATCGACCAGGAGGGTCTATGAAAGAGGGTTTTAGCCTAGTTTATCTTTCTTGACATACGTTTTTACTTAGTAGCCGTTTATCTTTTATACATGTTACTGTATAGTTACATCCATAAGACAATAGATAATATATTTTTACATAGATATTGAAAGGGGTATTTTGCCTCAATTAGAGAATACAACTAAGGTGATTGAAAATTTACGGGTAAATCTAAAATACTGGTATATAAAAAACCCAAAGACAAGCACGTTATAATTTTCATACCTCAAGCCACATAAAAAAGTCTTTCACCAGACTGGGCAAATTAAACTGATTGCGAGTTATTACAGGCTCAATACTAAAATCATACAATTTTATGATTGTCGGTTCCGTATTATTACTAAAATTGACTATTTTCAGAGTCAGAATTAATTGTGACTAAAAGTTTGGAAGCAGCTGAAGTAAACATCCATCGAGTCTTTATAGGTCTCTCTTTTCACTGTACAAAGTCTATCTCTGAAGTGCTTCAATTGCTTATAGGCTGGCACAATTGTTCTATTCCTTACCCTGAAGCAATTAACTCCTTTCGTCGTTTTAAAATCACCAAATTGACAGCGAACATATTAATCTTTTGTATAAATTTTTTGTAAAGTTCTCGAATTCAGTGTTCTCACACAATATGATAGTGATTGCTAGCTTACAAATCAATACTTGCATTACTAGTAACATAAAACTAAGTTAATCAAAATTAAGCCCTAAAAATGGAAAGCCACTAAATCAGAGAGAAAATTGTGAGTTATTTTGTTGTTGCTGTCAGGAAAATATCAATCTAACTTAAAATTGCGAGATGCAAAACTATTAGTTAACTTCAGATATTTAACAACTTCAGCAAAAAGGTACTAGCTGACAATCAACGAAAAAGATTAATATTGCAAAGTAGATTACAGCACTACTGTGGGTAAAATACTAAGAACAATCTGCTGTAAGTAAATAATTTTTTTATAAAAGTTTGTAGATATTTATGACGATGGAATCTTTACCAAGTTTTGAAGAAGTAAATATTCAGAAATACTTAGAAGTTCTTCAACGGCGTTGGCTACCTCTAGTTGGAATTTTTGCCATATCTGTTAGCCTTGGATGCCTGTATGCATTTTCACTAAAACCTTCATACAAGGCAGAAGGAAGTTTGATGATTAAAACAAATCGCTCTTCCTCACTCACGGGCTTATCGGATGACATAGGACGCCTAGAAGCTTTGAATGTGAACGACAATCCCCTGGAAACTCAAGTGAGAGTTATTGGATCAAATCCAGTAATTGAGAAAACGATTAATTTCCTCAACCTTAAAGATAGTCAAGGCAAACTGCTTTCGATTCCCGACTTGGCAAAACAACTAAAAATAGAAGGAATTAAAGGCACTGATGTTGTACAACTTTCTTATAGAGGTGGCGATCCAGAACTAGCTGCCAAAATTGTCAATGAAGTTATTGACAGTTATATCGATCTAAATATCAAAGCTAATCAGAATGAAGCGCGGACAGCCAAACAGGTTCTCGTAACGGAAGTACCTAAAGCTGAGGAAGTTGTCAGAAGAGCCGAATCAAAACTGCGGCTATTTAAAGAAACGAATAAAGTTGTTGTCTTGGAACAAGAGGCAGCCGCAGCAGTTGATACAATTTCTAAGTTAGGAAACCAAATTTCTCAAGCTTTAGCTCAACTAGATGATGTCAAGGGTCGTTTAGAACAATTAAGCAGTGAAGCTCAGGTAGATTCACGGCAAGGTGTAATCGAATCTGAATTGAGTCAAGCACCTGGAGTTCAGAAAGTGCTAGCCCAACTTCAAGAAACAGAAAGCCAACTTGCACTAGAGCGTACCCGTTTTTCACCTGAACACCCTACAATTACTAACTTAGAAGAAAAAGTCGCAGCTCTTAACAACTTGCTAAAAGAGCGGACAGGACAAGTAGCGGGTAAAGCGCAGATAACACAGGGAAGTTTACAGGTTGGACAACTGCGACAAAGCCTAATTGCAGATATTACTCGTGCTCAGGCAGAACGCGTTGGTTTGGAGAGACAAATTGCCACACTCGAACAACAGCAAAATGCTTACATCAAACGAGCAAATAATTTGCCAAGGTTAGAACAGAGTCAACGAGAGCTAGAACGGAAGCTGCAAGCAGCTCAAACGACTTACGAAACACTCTTAAAGAAACGCCAAGAGATTGATATTGCACAAAACCAAAAAATTCCTAATGCTCGTGTCATTTCCTATGCTTTAATCCCTGATGAAGCAGAAGGGCCTCGGAAAATGCTGTTTATTGTTGGTGGAGCAGGAGTTGGTTTCTTCTTAGGTATCATTGTTGCCTTTACTTTAGACTTGATAGACCGCTCGGTGAAGACCGTCAAAGAAGCCAAAGATGTCTTGAGATACAGTGTTTTAGGAGTGATTCCTACACAAGCTAGAAATGGTAAAGATCATTCTTTTATAGCAGGACTTGATAGACCTATTCCCAAAATCATTGGTAGAGATATTCCTTACTTCCCTGTTGGTAATGCATATCAAATACTACAAGTAAACTTAAAGTTCCTCTGTTCTGATAAACCGCTCAAAAGCATTGTAATTACAAGTTCCGTTACCAAAGAAGGAAAGTCTGACGTATCTGCAAATTTAGCTGTGACTATGGCTCAGGCGGGGCGTAGGGTGTTGTTGGTGGATGCAGATATGCGTCATCCTATACAGCATCATATCTGGGGGCTAACAAATAGTATGGGACTAAGTAATGTCATAACTAACCAAGCTTCTTTAGACACAGTTATTCAGGAAGTAATGCCTAATCTGGAAGTTCTTACTTCTGGAGTTTTGCCTCCCAATCCAGTGGCAATGCTAGATTCTCAACGCATGGCGACATTAATTAGTAACTTGGGCAGAGAGTACGATCTTGTAATTTTTGACACTCCTCCATTGTCAGGAATAGCAGATGCTGCTGTTTTAAGCACTTTGACTGACGGTATCTTATTAGTCGTTCGTCCTGGAGTGGTTGACTTGAACAGTGCAAATGCAGCTAAAGAGTTTTTAACTCAGTCAGGTCAGAAGGTATTAGGAATAGTCATCAATGGTGTGAATGCTAAAAATGAACCTAATAATTATTTTTATGACACTAAAAAACGACAAATTGAACAAGATTTGGTATCTAGCAGCTTAATTAAATTTCGCCAAGAGCGTTAAGTTATCATAGAAATTGTGAAAGCTACCATCACTACAACCATCTAAACCAAATTTTTTGACTGTAGGAATAATGGATAAAAATAAAATGAAAACTTCTTGTTTAATTAATAATTACAATTATGCTGAATTTCTTTCTGAAGCAATTAATAGCGCTTTAAATCAGACAGTTAAATTTGATGAAATTATCATTGTTGATGATGCATCTACAGATAATTCTACGGAAGTTATCAATAAATTTACTCAAATAACTAATGTTAAATCTATCTTGAAAGAAAAAAATCAAGGACAATTATCATCTTTTAATGAAGGTTTTTTAGCTGCTACTGGTGACATTATCTTTTTTTTAGATGCCGATGACATTTATGAACCTCAGTATTTAGAAAATGCCCTAAATTTTTATAATAGACGCAGTGAATGTGATTTTATATTTTGTGCGTATAAAAAGTTTGGAGCAGTACAAGGAATATTTCAAGACGATGTAGTTGATTTAGATTTGGGTTATTCAGTAATTAGAACTTTATATAACGGGGAATGGATTGGTTCTATAACTTCAACATTATCAATACGTAGAGAGATAGTCAGAAAATTTTTACCTATTCCAAATATAGAAGATTGGCGTGTAAGGGCTGATGACTGTTTGGTATGGGGAGCTTCTTTGGTGGGGGCCAAAAAGTTTTACATGTCTAAACCTTTAGTAATGTATAGAATACATGAGAATAATCAGTATCATAATAAGAATTTTTTAGATATAGACAAAAACTATAAATATAAAAGATTCTGGAAACGCAATTCCCTGTTTAATTACATTCTGCAAAAAAACAATTTTAGCTCCCCATTATTCTTAGCTTTCACATCTATCAATGAGCTACAAACTATACCATGCCCAAAACATCAAGATTTTGTTACTTACTTGAAAATAATATTTTTATTTGAGCATAGTTTGTATTGGAAAATCAAGGGTATTGTTTTCTTGTTTAGCTATTATTTGAAAATTTTAATTAGCGGTAAATTAAAATAGTTATAGGTGATAAATAATGTTAATTACTGAATAAATATACTTTATTTTGTATTTAAGAAAAAAGGTTGCACAAGCGATATTAATAGGTATAAAGAAAGAATGTTATATGATTAATTCATAAAAATAATGTTAAGTAAATTAAAAATTAAAAACTTATCGAAATTTAAATCTCGTTCTGGGCTGCATGCAATTATTGCTAATACAGGTTGGTTATTTGCTGACCGCATTCTACGTATGGGTGCAAGCTTAGTTGTAGGGGTATGGGTAGCACGTTATTTAGGAGTACAACAGTATGGTCTATTTAACTATGCTTTAGCTTTTGTTGCTTTATTTAGCCCAATTTTTACTCTCGGACTAGACGACGTAGTAGTTCGCCATCTTGTTCGTCAATCATCAAACAAAGAGGAAATTTTAGGAACTACTTTTTGGCTAAAATTTTTGGGTGGGATTGCTTCTGTTTTATTGGCAGTTAGCACGATGTTTTTCTTAGGTGAGCATGAAACACTAAAGATATGGCTAGTTACAATTTTAGGAATAGCAGGAATTTTTAGGGCATCTGATACTATTGAACTGTGGTTTCAATCACAGGTGCAGTCAAAATATACTGTAATCGCTAAAAACACAGCGTTTTTGCTAAATACTGTCATCAAAATCACACTAATTTTAACAAAAGCACCATTGCTAGCTTTTGCTTTGGTAACATTAGCAGAATTTGCAATGAGTGCTATTGGCTTACTGATTGTTTACCAAGTCAAAGGGTCTTCATTGTGGTTATGGCGTTGGAGTTTTGCTTCTGCCAAAACTCTTATGAAAGAGAGTTTACCTCTAATTTTTTCGGGGTTTGCCATCATGATTTTTATGAGAATAGATCAGGTGATGTTAGGTCAAATGATCGGAGATAGTGAGGTTGGAGTTTATTCTGCTGCTGTGCGTATTTCTGAAATTTGGTATTTTATTCCAGGGGCTATTGTCTCTTCTGTTGCTCCGGCAATTTATGCAGCAAAGGAAAAATCGGAAAGTCTTTACTATCAGCGAATAGGACAATTACTCAGTCTAATGACATGTATATCTTTAGGAATTGCTCTTCCAATGTCCTTTTTATCTGACAAGATAATTATAGTTATGTTTGGAAGTGGATATGCAGAGGCAGGAGCAATATTAGCAGTTCATATTTGGACTTCTTTGTTTGTATTTATGGGTCTTGCAACATCACCTTGGTTTATTGCTGAAGGTTTAAACCACGTTTCTTTAGGTAAGACTTTATTTGGGGCAATACTAAACATTATTCTCAATTTATTACTTATTCCTAAATATGCAGGACTTGGAGCTGCAATCGCAACAATAATATCTCAAGCTGCTGCTGCTTTTATATGCAACGCGTTTGATTCAAGAACACAAAAACTCTTTAAGATTCAGGTGCGATCGCTTATTCATTTTTACAAATACTAATCGTTATTATTTAACTTTTATTATTATGCAAACACCGATAACTTTTATTATTTTTAAACGTCCACAAACAACAGAGAAAGTTTTTGAAGCTATTCGCCAAGCCAAGCCAACAAAACTTTTTGTAATTGCAGATGGACCCCGCATTGACCGCGAAGGTGAGGCAGAAAAATGTGAAGCGACTAGGGAAATTATTGAGAGAGTTGATTGGGATTGTGAAGTAATAAAGAATTATTCTGATATCAATTTAGGTTGTGCAAACCGGGTATCAAGTGGTTTAGATTGGGTCTTTAATAATGTTGAGGAGACAATTATTTTGGAAGATGATTGTATCCCTCACCCAACTTTTTTCAGGTTTAGTCAAGAGCTACTAGAAAAATATAGAGATGATACCAGAATCGCTACAATCTCTGCTCAAAATCTCCAACTTGGACAAAAACGTACAAATTACAGTTATTATTTTTCTCGCTACAACCACTGCTGGGGTTGGGCAAGTTGGAGACGTGCTTGGCAACATTATGATTTGACTATCAAACTCTGGAAAGAGGTGCAAGCAGAAAACCTTTTATATGACATTCTTATAGACCAAAAAGCGGTAAATTCTTGGCAACGAATATTTCAGTCTGTTTATGACAATCCTACAGGTATAACCTGGGATTACCAATGGACATTTGCTTGTTGGATGCAGGGAAGCTTAAGTATTATTCCCAATGTCAATTTAATCTCTAATGTTGGTGTTGGTGCAGACGCAACTCATTTCACTTCAAATCAAGAATTTTCGTTCATCAATATGTCGATGCAAGCAATGGAATTTCCCTTAAAACATCCACCATTTATTGTCAGGAATGTAGAAGCAGATAATTTTACACAGAAAACAGTTTATAAAGCAACTGCGTTGGATATTTTTAAAGAAGAATTGAAGAAAAGATTGAATTACTCAACGATAAAAAATAGATAAACTAAACTTCATAAATGAAAGTAAAATTAACAGAAAAAATATTAACTATCTTGCTATTACTTATTGCTGTAGGGGCATTAACAATACACCCAGCACAAGAAGTTTCCATGTCTACACTTGGAGGCGATAAGCTAGATACTTTGTTCAATATAGTTTCATATTTAATCCTATTTTATTTTCTAATTTTATACTGGAAAGGTTTTATTTATGTAATCACTAGAAATCCATTACAGTTTTTTTTACTAGCAATAGTTATATTTTCTCTTTTATGGTCAGAAGATCTAAGTTCTAGTCTTACTTATTTAAGAGGTCTAATCCGAATATATTTTCTTGCCATCTATTTAGCAATGCGTTATCCGCTTAAGGAACAAATTAAGCTGATAGCTTGGGCACTTGGTGTTGCTGCATCATTATCTATTCTATTTTCTGCATTCGTACCAGGTTATATTCACGAATCACCTGAATTACTAGGTATGTGGAGTGGAATTTATGGTCATAAAAATGAATTAGGTTACATGATGGCTTGGAGTGCAGGAGTTTTTTTGCACCTTGCTCTTAGTGGCCATCGATATCGCTGGTTGATGTGGGTATTATGTGGGATCTCTATATGTCTAATTATCTTCTCACGTTCAACAACATCTTTAACTATTCTATTGGCAATGATATCACTTTTACCTGTCTACAGATCCTTGAAAAAAACTAATTATAAATTACAAGTTATTATGATTACTTCAACTTTAATGGTACTCATGATTTCTTCAATATTACTTCTCAATAATGCCGAAACTGTAGTTGGTACTTCTGGTAAAGACCTTACCTTTAATGGACGCTCTGACCTCTGGGAGCTAGTGATTTCCAAAATTTTGGAAAGACCTTGGTTAGGCTATGGATTTTCAGGATTTTGGACTAGTAATGCTGCATCTAAATTAAGAGCTACTTATGATTGGGCAAGTAATGCCCATAATGGTTTTTTAGAATTATTGTTAGAATTGGGATTCTTAGGTTTTTTGACTTTTGCAGCAGGGTTTGTCCGGTTTTTTGTAATGGCATTGACTCGAATTATTTCTGTCGCTAAAAAACCGGAAGATTATTGGCCAATGCAGATGCTACTTATCATAGTCATAGTTAATTTTTCAGAAGCCAGATTATTAACTCCTAGCTGGAATTGGTTAATGTATGTCACCACGTCATTATCTTTGACCGTTGAATATCAACGAAATCGTAAAAATATTTTAGTCAATTAGTTTTTTTGACAGTCAAAAATAATTTTAGTGATTATTAAGTGAATAAAAATGAAAATTTTACATATTAGTACCCATGATATTAGTGGCGGTGCAGCGAGGGCTGCATATCGTTTACACACAGGTTTACAGGAAATAGGACTACAGTCAAAAATGTTAGTTCAGGAAAAATATAGTAATGATAAAACAGTAATTGCACCTAAAATTAGACTGTTTCAAGGCATTGCTAAGGCAAAGTTGACAGTTGAAAGTTTACCATTAAAGCTTTATCGCCAAAAGAAAAATACTCCATTTTTTACTCAATGGTTGCCAGATAGAGTTATTCCTAAAGTTGCTCAAATTAATCCAGATATAATCAATCTGCATTGGATTAGCGGAGGTTTTATGCAAATAGAAACCTTTGCTAAGCTGAAGCGTCCTCTAGTTTGGACTCTCCATGATATGTGGGGGTTTACTGGAGGGTGTCATGTTACTGGAGAATGCGATCGCTACAAAGTATTCTGCGGGGCTTGTCCTCAACTCAACAGTGGTAATGAATGGGATTTGTCCCGTTGGGTATGGCAGCGCAAAGTAAAAGCTTGGAAAAATTTAAATTTAACTCTGGTTTCACCAAGTTCTTGGTTAGCAGAGTGCGCTCATTCAAGTTCTTTATTCCAGAATTTGCGAATTGAGGTAATTCCCCACGGACTAGATACTCAAAAATATCGACCGATCAATCAACATTTTGCACGAGAAGCACTGAATCTACCTCAAGATAAAAAGCTGATACTCTTTGGGGCGATAGAAGCAACAAGCGATAGAAATAAAGGATTTCATTTGTTGCAACCAGCTTTACAAGAATTAAGTAAATCTGGCTGGAAGGATGACTTGGAAGTTGTAATTTTTGGAGCATTTCAACCTGAAAATCCACCTGATTTAGGCTTCAAAAGCCACTATTTGGGACACTTACATGATGCTATATCTTTAGCAACTGTTTACTCAGCAGCTGACGTAATGCTTGTACCGTCTCTTCAAGAATCTTTTGGACAGACAGCTTCGGAATCATTCGCTTGTGGTACTCCAGTTGTGGCGTTTAATTCTACTGGCTTAAAAGATATTGTTGATCATCAGCAGAACGGCTATTTAGCTAAACCCTATGAAGTTGAAGATTTTGGCAAAGGAATTACCTGGGTTCTTGAAAATGAACAGAGGTTGCAAAAACTGTCATTTTATGCTCGCAATAAAGCCGAGCAAGAATTCACTCTGGAACTTCAAGCGCGTCGTTATTCAGCCTTGTTTCAGGAAATATTGATGAGAGCAAACAAATCTTCATTGAGTAATTAACTTAGTAAATCAATACTTCATAATATGTCAATACCTATAGCTTTTATAATTTGTACAGAACCTGGTCGTTTAGAAGGCCAATCTTTGA
Organism: Nostoc sp.; assembly: GCF_036917535.1. GTDB lineage: Bacteria > Cyanobacteriota > Cyanobacteriia > Cyanobacteriales > Nostocaceae > Nostoc. The sequence goes on along the minus strand of NZ_JBALDA010000082.1, from coordinate 118,931 downwards.
TGCTTGCAGAAAGTATTCGTAAATTCTGTGGCGAATTGAAAAATACACCTATATATAGTTTTCATCCTAGAGTAGGTGAACCGATATTAAAGCAAACCCAACAAGCGTTTGAAGCATTGCAGGTGATTCATCAACAAATTCCAATCAATCGAGAATTTCATGAATATTATTTAGCCAATAAACCCTTAGTTTGTGCCTACGCAGAACAAAATATCGATGCAGAAATATTGGTTTTTTTAGACAGTGACAAATGCTTTTTTTCTGAACCAAAAGAATTTTTATTGCCAGTAGATTGTAATGTACGGATGCGTCCTGAATATGGCCAAGGAATTGGTTCTACAGGTCTGCAAGATCCTCAAGAATGGTATTGGCAAAAACTATATGAAGTACTGGGAGTAAAGCGTGAGGTATTTGTTAACACGCCAATTGGTAATAAAAGAATCAGAGCCTACTGGAATTCTGGTTTGGTTGCTGTACGAAGGAGTGCGGGTATATTTACAACTTGGAAAGAGAACTTTGAAAAAGTAATGCGCTTGGATATTACTCCTCCCCAAGGTATTTATTTTGTTGAGCAGTCTGTTTTGTCTGTAACTTTATGTGCCTTGGAAGAAAACGTTGAACATCTTCCTCCTAAGTATAGTTATCCATTACCTTTACATAACCGTTTATCAAAAGAAATGCAAATTAAACATTGGGATGATATTATATCCATTCATTATTTCAATTTATTTTTTTATAACGATTGGAATGGACAAATAAAAAGATTGAAAAATTTTAATAGTAATTCAGATAAATATCAATGGTTATGTGAAGAGGTTGTCAGACTTAATATGCCTCGTGTATCAGTTTGGCATCGATATCTGTTGGGAGTTAGAAGAATGGAACAAAAATTAAAAAGCTTTAATTTCGATATTAATTTCAGTGGCTGGATAGAAAAGAGAGTTAAGTTTTAAACTGATATAACAATATATGAAAAGTAGAAACTTGATGATTTAGATTATGAAGATAATGTTTCAGAATTGTGTATAAGTTTGTTACTTGAGTTAATCACTTTTGTACATATTATATTATGAGGTAAATGAAATGAATAAAGCAAACCTAGCTGTAATTATGACATGTTATAACAGACGAAATACAACTCTTGCCTGTTTAAATGCTTTATATCAGCAAAAAAATCATTGTGATATTTATTTAACTGATGATGGGAGTTCTGATGGTACTACAGAAGCTGTTAAAGCAGAATATCCAGAAGTACAAATTCTTCAAGGTAATGGCAATTTATTTTGGGTCGGAGGAATGCATCTCGCTTTTAGTGAGGCAATAAAATATCAATATGATTATTATCTATGGTTGAATGATGACACATTTCTAGAAGCCAATGCTGTGAGTAAACTATTACAGGTTCATCAAAATTTGACGGAACTTGGTTATTTAGACTCAATTGTAGTTGGTTCAACTAAAGACTCAATTACAGGAAAAGCCACCTATGGGGGAGCAGTAAAATCTAAAAAGTGGTATTCTAATAAGTTTGAGTTTTTAGAACCAAGTTCCGTTATTCAAAAATGCGATGCTATGTATGGTAACTGCGTGCTAATCCCTAAAAGTGTTGCCGCTAAAGTTGGCAATATTGATACAGCTTTTGTTCATAGTTTAGGAGATTTAGATTATGCCCTAAGAGCGCGTAAATTAGGTTGTAAAATATGGGTAGCTCCTGGGTATATTGGTACTTGCACTAAAAATTCTATTCGCAATAGTTGGGCAGATACCAATTTAAATTTATTAGAACGCTTGAAAAAAGTACTACAAATTAAAGGATTTCCATTGAAATCATGGACTATATTTTGTAGCAGACACTCTGGACCATTCTGGATATTTTACTGGTTTTTACCCTATATCAGAGCAATTATTGGTTACAAAGATTTGGCAATTTCTCCGACATTTTCTGAGGATATTAATCAAACTAAATCAGAAGTTTAATACTTGCATGATAGTCATTATTGGATAATATTTGGATAAGTTACAACTATCTTAATTTTTTGATAAGTTGAGTTTCAAACTATAAAATAATAATCAGCAATCATTTTATGGGTAAACGCTTACTGATTGTCTCAACCCTCGATTCTAGTCAGCCATTTGGTGCATTCACTAGACCTTTTTATTTAGGACAATATCTTACTCAACATTTTGATGTTTTTCAGCTAGGTTTAGATTGTTCATCTGTTAATTATGCACCTTCTTTTTCTATTGGATCAAGAAGCTTGAAGTCATATATTCAATCCATAGAAAAGTGCATCGACGAGTTTTGTCCAGATATTGTGTATGCTCAAGAAACACTACCTGGATTGGCTGCTTTAGTTTCATTAAAGCTTAGAAAACACAGTAATTCCTCTCTTGTCTTAGATTTTCATACATTTTCGCCTTATGAATACTGGATGCGCTTGTTTTCAGTTGCCAATCCTTTCAAAGAGTTTGCACAATGTATTAAGACATATATTGCTCAAGGAATTTTAATATTTTCTGGTAGTCCAATTATTGCAGCAGGTGAATCAATTCCTAAACTAATTTCCCATTGGTATGGAAAAACTCCACAGCAAATTTATTCTATCGGGAATGGAGTGACTGAAGACTTACTCAATACTGAAGTTTTTCCAGATAAAGACCCTTATCAAGCATTCAGACCAGCTAAAATAGTGGTTATTATTGCTCCCAAAACATTTCAATTTCCAACTAATGATATGTCTATATCAATGGCTCTTGAGGTTGCTCAATCCATTGAAAGTCATCAAGAAAAAGTACATTTTGTTGTCATTGGTAGGGATAGTAGTGATATTTCAGAACCAATACCTTCTAACATTTCTTTTTTAGGCTTTTTACCTAAAAGAGAAGATTTTGTCGCCCATCTGAAATATGCAGATATTGCTTTGTTGCCGTTTTCAAAACAAGCGGTAGCAGGTGGTGCTCGCAATAAAGCATTAGATTATTTCGCTAGTAGAAAGTTAGTTATATCAACACCAGAAGGCTTACGAGGTTTAGAAGAATTTCACCATTTAGAACATCTGTTAGTAACAGGATACTCTAGTGAAGAAGTCGCTAATACAATACTTGATGCTGCTTCAAATCTTGATAAATATCAATCACTTGTAGAGACAGCATATACTTTAATTACAGAAAAGTATTCCTGGAATGCAAGAGCACAGAATATCGCGGAAATCCTCATGAAAACAAGTGCTTTTTAGTTATATTTAGAGAATAATTTTTAACTAAAAAACTGAGCTATTTCAATATTTCAATCCTGAAGTACTTAAATGTTGCTAATTAATTTTACAATACTCACCTTTACATTGAGATAACATCTCATATTTATCAAAATAAAAACAAAATATGAAAAAGCGATTTTCTTTTAAAGTTATTGGTGCTCAAGTGGATGCACTCTCTATCCTTGACTTAAATTTATTGATTGAAGAATCTATTGATCGGGATGAAAAATGGATTATTGCTAATCATAACTTACATAGTCTTTATCTCTTCCATAACGAGCTAAAAATGCAAGCTTTTTATTCCAAGGCAGAATATACCCATATTGATAGTATGCCTTTAGTATTTATTGGAAGGCTGTTGGGTTTTCCAATTAAACGCGAACAAAGAGTAACCTATGCTGACTGGGTATGGCCTCTGATGGCAGAAGCTGCTACTAAAGGCTGGCGTGTATTCTATTTAGGTTCAAAGCCAGGAGTTGCTCAAAAAGCAGCAAATATTTTATGCCAGAAATTTCCTGGTTTACAGATTGCTTGCGCTCATGGCTATATTGATATAAATAAAGATAGTCAAGAAAATCTTGCCACTGTAGCTACAATTAATGCTTACAAACCCCATATATTAATGGTGGGAATGGGTATGCCACGCCAAGAGTATTGGGTTTATGAAAATCTTGAACATCTTCATACCAACACCATTTTGACTAGTGGAGCCTGTATGGACTATATAGCAGGAGCAATACCTACTCCTCCTCGCTGGATGGGAAAGGTGGGGTTAGAATGGTTGTATCGCTTGTTATCTGAACCGAAAAGGCTTTGGAGACGTTACTTACTTGAGCCTTGGTTTGTTGGCACATTATTTTTACGAGAAATTTGGAGTATTTCAAGTAAACGAAAAAAAAATAACCTGCTGGTATTTCTAAGTACAAAATTTCACAAGCTTGTAGCTTGATCTAGTTTCTCAAAGTCTTATCAGTAGATTGCTCAATTCGTCACGAATTTATGAAATGTTGTACTAAGGTTTAATGATTAATTAGTCAGTAAGTCTTATTCAACTTTCATAATCGTGAATAGCAAAAAATATCTCCAATTATTTTGCTTATAATAATACTTAAAAGTGCTATACCAGTTACTGGCATAGTGAGGTACATTTTCAAAGCTACTAACCTTGGTAAACAAGATTTGGATGTACCTCAGTTGCTTAGGAAACGCTATATTTACGCCTTGGTGAAGTATTAAGTTGATTCCTGAAAAGCCTGGGCTATAGCATTGCGAGCTGGTTTAGATTGCAGGTTCTCATCGAAGGGAAGCGGGCGCAGAAATTTCCATAGACTTGGATTGTTTCTAAAGGTTTTTCTTGGCATCCACTCGGGATGACGTATCCAGGTATGACGGTCTGTAAGTCCCCATGTAATCACAGTATCGACTTGATTCTCAAAGCACATGTCAAGATATCGCTTGTAACTATCAGCTACCATTTGGTCTAGGCTTTTGATACTATCGGGTAGTGGGGTATCAATGATAATATCTAATTCCGTAATTATTGGTTTCACTTCAAGATTGTTAAGCCGTTTTAAAACCGAATTAAATCCTTTTTTGTCAAAAGGATATGCAGTAGAAAACCATAGATGTGATTGGATACCTGCGCCGTCAATTTTAACACCACTATTCTTCAGATATTCGACCATTTTTAAAAAACATTCTGATTTCCATGTGGTGCCTTCGATGCCAAAATCGTTTAGGTAAAATTTCTTGCTGCTATCAACTGAAGCGGCAATTAAAAACAAGTCTCGAATCAATTCTGGTTTTACTCCTTTACGCAAACCGTAAGTAGAGTTATCAGTTTCATTTTCACTATCAGCGATGATTTCATTGGCAATATCCCAAGACTTTAAAACGGGACTATTACGATAATGCCCCATGACTCCTTTAACATGGCGTTCGATCATCTTAGGTGTAGGGGGGTAAGGAACCCAGTCTGGTTTTCCCATGTGCCAGAAAAGGGTATGTCCGTGCAATTCTATCTTATGTTTTTGGCAGAAATCAGCGATCGCATCTGCTGATTCAAAGGTAAATTTTCCTGGCTGTGGTTCAGTAGCGTCCCATTTTAATTCACCATTCGGTGTCACAATGGAACATTCACGAGCCATCAGGTTAGCGTAATCTTTCTCTGTTTGCAAAAATTCATTAGAAATTGCTGCACCATAACGCTTTCCTTTGGCAGCAGCTAATTGCCGAAGAGAAGAATTTAAATTTTTACCTGTATAATTTCCTGCAATAGCATTCGTGCCTTGATTTTCTTTTTGGTTATCCTTTTGTAAAAAACCCATAGTTAATAAGGCAGAAAGGGTGGTATATCCTGCTCTTCTTAAAAAAATTCTCCGATAAGGCATAAATTATATTTAATAAAAAACACATAAGATTATATTACAAAATAAATTTTGATACTTTGTAAGGTTTCGTGATAATTCACACAGTCATTACACAAGATAAAAATTGTTAAACCTTAATGCGTGTTCGATTTACATCAATTAACTGCGCTTTTATATATTATTGGAAAACATACTACCCTAATATATAACGATTCATTCGATAAAAAATAGTTAATTCTGTCTACATTAGCACCGGATAGTGGCGAAATTCTGATGTTTGCTGATCGTGCTTTTTTTGCTGTCGATAGTAATGCGATCGCTAGTGACTCTATTTTTCTCTAGCTATTCCCAGAACGTAAACTTGATCGCATCGAAGTTGGATTAATTAAGCTTAAACCAGATACCGATACGGAAAAGTGCGATCGTGGACAACGGGTAGTTATCGCTCGTGCTTTAGTCAGCCATCCTAAGATTGTTTTAGCAGATGAACCCACACTGCTGCACTCGACAAAAAATCTGGGCGTGAGCGATGTCTTAGAAATAATGCAGAAGGTAGCTAAAGAACAAGGCTGTACGATTTCGCTAGTTACTCACGACAACCGCATCCTCGATATTGCCGATCACATCTATATGGAACATAGTCAACTGAAAACTGATAGTGTAGATGTTGTCACAGTCAGCAATTAATACCAAATTTTGAGTTGTTATATTGCCAAATTAACTTTTTGTTATAGTTTTATAAATTAGGTTTCTAACTCTTTTTATGACAACTCAGTTTTCCTGGACTAAACAGTGGTATCCTATTATTCCTTTAAACTACTTAGATGTTTTGAATCCCACTCCTATAACTCTTCTAGGGAAAAAACTGGTGATTTGGAGAGACAAAAATCAAAAGTGGATCGTAATGGATGATGTTTGTCCTCATAAGTTGGCGCGACTATCTATGGGAAGCATCACTGAAGATGGAAACTTAATGTGTAGACATCACGGTTGGTGTTTTGATGGTGAAGGTAAATGCACTCATATTCCCATGTTGGCTGGTAGCCAAGCAGAAATAACTGCTTGTGATAGTTTCAGGTCAAGAGTTATAACATATCCTACACAAGTTACCCAAGAATTGCTTTGGGTATGGCCAGATGATAGTTCAACAGCTTTTGAGGATTGTAACTCCAAGCAGCCAGCGATCATACCTGAGTCTGAACTAGATATATCTTCCACCTCCTGGCATATGACAGAAGTTCCTGTTGGTTATACTGTGTCTGTTGAAAGTACTTTTGATCCTTCTCATGCAGAATTTCTTCATGAAGGAATAGGTATTTTTTCACCTAAAACAGCTGTGCCTATGAAACATTTTGAATCTGTTGGAGAAATATCTGCTCAAGAAGGTTTTACTCTCAAACATCAAGGCTACAATCTCTTCAACAAAGATATGGAGGCGATGCGGAAGTTTACTCCACCCTCTTGTAATACTACGATATATCGTTACCCCAACGGCAAAACTAATATTTTTCAGTTGTATTTTGTTCCTACACAACCAGGTTACTGTAGGTACATTGGCAAGTTTATTTCTGATGGAAGTTTAGTTAAAAGAAATTTTTGGCTTGAGATTCTCCCAAAGGATTTACAAATTGGGTTACAGCACTTATCTACATATAAGCTAAGTGATCAAGATTTATCAGCTATGCATTCTCAGGAAGTGAATCAGTCATTGTTAGATACAAAATGGCAAAAGACATACTTTATGCCTTCTCCGGCTGACGTGGGTATTATAACTTTCAGAAAATGGCTAGACGAATTTGCTGGAGGTAGTCCTTCATGGCAAGGGTGTGTAGAAGGCAGTTTTAAACAATTGAATGATGAACAACTATATGACCGATGGCATAGACATACAAAGCATTGTCCAAGTTGTCGTAATTCTCTGGTTATTATAGAAAAGGTACAAAGATTTTCTAATATTTGCACTTTGATATTTGCACTCTTAACATTGGTTTTTATCTTGACAGGTGTTCACCTAAGTTTGGTATTGATATCAACCATCATTGCAGTCTTGAGTTCTTTATTATCATATAAGTCGAACGATATTAAACAACTTTTTCTTAGTAGTATTCCCCATAGAGGTTTACCTTTGGTTAAACTTTATGACAGCAATGCAAAAATCTATAAATAAAGAATCGCCTCAATTCATCAACCATATTGTTTCAAGTTTGCGGTCAATTGAGGGAATTACAGCGATCGCACTGGGTGGTTCACGGGCACGGGGCAACCATACCCTAAAGTCAGATGTGGATTTGGGGATTTATTATAATCCAGAAAACCCGCCCGATTTAATTGCTCTAAATCACCTCGCTTGTGAGCTTGATGATAAGCATCGGGTAAATTTGATTACTGCCACTGGTGAATGGGGAAAATGGATTAACGGCGGCGGTTGGCTTGTGGTAGAAGGTGTAGGTGTAGATTTCCTCTATCGCGATTTGGCGAAGGTCAATCGTATCATTGATGATTGCCATATAGGACGGATTACTATTGATTATCAACCAGGACACCCTCATGGCTTTGTTTCCTCTATTTATATGGGGGAAATTGCTATTTGTCAGGCACTTTACGACCCCGATGGTGTTTTAGAAGCTTTGAAGGTAAAAACAAAGCCCTATCCAGTTGAGCTGAAACAGGCAACTATTGATACTTTCGCCTGGGAAATAAGTTTCTCGCTGCTGGTGGCAAAAAAGGCGATGCCTGCGGCGGGCTGCGCCAACGCACGCAATGATGTTGTTTACGCAGCAGGTTGTTGTTTCCGCAGTGTGGCATGTATTAATCAGGTTTTATTTGCGCTTAATCAAGATTACCTGTTGAATGAAAAAGGGGCAATCGCAGTTGCTAATAGGTTTGCTATTTGCCCGCAAGACTATCAACAACGGGTTGAGCAAGCGTTTGCACTTTTAGCTGCCGACGCAAAATCAATAACTGAGGCGATCGCGATTATTGAGGCGATTGAGAATGATTTGAGTCAATGGTATGGAAATCGGCGATTAGCAATGTAATTTTTATTGCCATCTTGCTTCTGTTGCTATGGGATTGAAAGTGATATTTGACCATCGTACAAAATAGTTCCAAAACTGCGTAGTTTTTGCTTAAAAAATAACTTCAGCGTAGGTTGGTTGAGGAACTTAGACGCAACATTTTCAGAACTTTGTTGGGTTTTATCACCTTTAACTAACCTATAAATTTTCTTAACCGAGTAGTATTGTTCCCGACCCTATACCCCACAAAAAAGAATAAATTGTTTTAAAGTGTTATCAAATAAAGACTTTGGTCATTGAGTACATTATTAATAGATATTAATAGATGCAGGATTGCAGATGAGATATTAATAGATGCAATATTTGTTGAAAGTTAACTTAAGAGCCTAAAGCTATCAACAAACTATCCTTTAACACGGAGTAAATCCTACCGCTAAATCTTTAATGCAGATAATACACTTACTTTCTAGTACTGGCTATTTCTGATTCTTATATTCACGTGTTCTGATAATGCAGCTTAGAGGCGGAGGCAAAAATCATATTATGAACAAAACTTTTGCAACCATCGATGGGAATGAGGCTGTTGCCCGTGTTGCTTACAAATTAAATGAAGTGATTGCCATTTATCCTATCACCCCCTCTTCAGCAATGGGTGAATGGGCTGATGCTTGGTCAGCAGAAGGTCGTCCTAACCTCTGGGGTACTATTCCCAGCGTCGTGCAGATGCAGAGCGAAGGAGGAGCGGCTGGTGCTGTACATGGGGCTTTGCAAACAGGTTCTCTGAGTACCACCTTTACGGCATCTCAGGGATTATTGTTAATGATACCCAACTTCTACAAAATTGCTGGTGAGTTGACTAGCGCTGTAGTTCACGTTGCCGCCCGTTCCTTGGCTACCCATGCTTTATCAATTTTTGGCGACCATAGCGATGTGATGGCAGCTCGGGCGACTGGTTTCGCCCTGCTGTGTTCCGCTTCCGTGCAGGAAAGTCAGGATTTTGCTCTTATCGCCCATGCTGCTACCCTAGAGGCGCGAGTCTCCTTTATGCATTTCTTTGACGGCTTCCGTACCTCCCATGAAGTGCAGAAAGTCAAATTGCTCTCAGATGATGATTTGCGATCGCTCATCCACGATAACTTAATACTCACCCACCGCAGCCGTGCGCTGACCCCAGATCGCCCAGTGTTGCGCGGTACTGCCCAAAACCCCGATGTTTACTTTCAAGGGCGTGAAGGCGCTAACCCTTACTACAACGCTTGTCCAGATATTGTCCAGCGGCTCATGGATGAATTTGGAGAACGCACAGGAAGGCATTATCAAATCTATGAATATTACGGTGCTAACGATGCCGATCGCGTTATCGTTCTTATGGGTTCAGGCTGTGAAACCGTCCATGAAACAGTAGATTATCTTAACGCCCGTGGTGAAAAACTTGGTGTAGTGAAAGTGCGACTTTACCGCCCCTTTGATGTTCAAAGGTTTGTTGCAGTATTACCAACTAGTGTAAAAGCGATTGCAGTTCTCGACCGCACCAAAGAAGCAGGTAGCGCCGGGGAACCGTTGTATTTGGATGTTGTGGCTGCTATCCATGAGGCGTGGGAAGATAAGAGAGCAGGGGGAGCAGGGGAGGCAGGGGGAGAAAATACTTCCTCATCTCCTAAAATTATTGGTGGTCGTTACGGTCTTTCTTCTAAAGAATTTACGCCGGCGATGGTCAAGGGTATTTTTGATAATCTTGCTCAAGCTAAACCAAAAAATCACTTTACGATTGGGATTAATGACGACGTTAGTCATACTTCTTTGAGCTTTGACCCTAATTTCTCTACAGAATCGGATAATGTTGTTCGGGCAATGTTCTATGGGTTGGGTGCTGATGGCACTGTTGGCGCTAACAAAAACTCCATCAAGATTATTGGTGAAGAAACCGACAATTACGCCCAAGGCTACTTTGTCTACGATTCTAAGAAATCTGGCTCAATGACCGTCTCTCACCTACGCTTCGGTAAAGAGCCAATTCGCTCCACTTATCTAATTGACCAAGCCAACTTTATTGGTTGTCATCACTGGGGATTTCTGGAACGCATAGATGTTTTGAAGGCTGCTATTCCTGGGGCGACTTTACTGCTTAACAGTCCATATAATGAAGATACCGTCTGGGAATATCTACCGTTGAAGGTGCAGCAGCAAATTATCGCCAAGCATTTGAAGTTATATGTAATCAATGCTAGCCAAGTTGCCCGCGAAAGTGGTATGGGTGGCAGAATTAACACGATTATGCAGGTATGCTTCTTTGCCTTAGCAGGTGTCTTGCCGCAGGAAGAAGCGATCGCTAAAATCAAACAAGCGATTGATAAGACTTACGGTAAAAAAGGTGCAGAAGTTGTCCGCATGAACTTGCAAGCTGTAGACAACACCTTAGACAACTTACATAAAGTAGATATCCCACAGACAATCCAAAATCCTCACTCTTGTACAGACGCGATTAATCGCGTCTCTTCTAATTCCGCTCCCGAATTTGTGCGGGAAGTTCTGGGCAAAATCATGGTATGGGAAGGTGATGATTTACCTGTTAGCACACTACCAGTTGATGGCACTTTTCCCGTAGGTACTGCCAAGTGGGAAAAACGTAACGTTGCCCAAGAGATACCTGTGTGGGAGCCGGATGTCTGCGTACAATGTGGTAAGTGTGTCATGGTTTGTCCCCACAGTGCCATCCGTGCAAAGGCTTATCAAGCCGATGAGTTAGTTAATGCACCAGAAACCTTTAAGTCAACTGTTGCCAAAGATAAAGACTTTGCCAATCAAAAATTTACTATTCAAGTTGCTCCAGAAGATTGCACCGGATGCACGATTTGTGTAAATATTTGTCCTGCTAAAGATAAATCTCAGCCATCGCTGAAAGCGATTAATATGGCACAGCAGTTGCCATTGCAAGAGCAAGAGCGGAAAAACTGGGACTTCTTTTTGAGTTTACCTAATCCTGACAGGCGATCGCTAAAATTAAACCAGATTCGCCAACAACAACTGCAAGAACCATTATTTGAATTCTCTGGTGCTTGTGCAGGTTGTGGTGAAACACCTTATTTGAAATTATTAACACAATTGTTTGGCGATCGCGCTGTCATCGCCAATGCTACAGGTTGTTCTTCAATTTATGGTGGTAATCTCCCCACAACACCTTGGACAACCAACGCCGAAGGACGCGGCCCGGCGTGGTCTAATAATTTATTTGAAGATAACGCCGAATTCGGTTATGGCTTTCGCCTTTCCCTCGACAAACAAGCTGAGTTTGCGGCAGAATTGTTGCAAGAATTGGGGAGTGAAATAGATGAAAACCTTGTCTACTCCATCCTGAAAGCTGAACAAAAATCTGAAGCTGACATTTGGGAACAGCGCGAAAGGATAGAATTGTTGCAGCAAAGGTTAGATGAAATTGTCACTTTCGATCCTAATCTCAAATCCAAAATCCAAAATCTCAAATCCCTTGCAAATTACTTGGTGAGAAAAAGCGTCTGGATTGTTGGCGGTGACGGTTGGGCTTATGATATTGACTTTGGCGGTATCGATCATGTAATTGCTAGTGGTCGAAATGTCAACATCTTGATCATGGATACAGAAGTGTATTCTAATACAGGCGGTCAATCTTCTAAAGCCACGCCACGAGCCGCAGTTGCTAAATATGCCGCCAGTGGTAAGCCAGCACCAAAAAAAGACTTAGGGATGATTGCCATGACCTACGGGAATGTCTACGTAGCGAGTGTAGCTCTTGGTGCTAGAGATGAACATACCCTGAAAGCATTTTTGGAAGCAGAAGCTTATGATGGCCCATCAATAATTATTGCTTACAGCCATTGCATCGCCCACGGCATCAATATGACCACAGGGATGAATCATCAGAAAACTTTGGTAGAATCGGGTCGTTGGTTGCTGTATCGGCATAATCCAGAGTTGCTTAACCAGGGAAAAAATCCATTGCAATTGGATATGCGATCGCCTCAGCAATCTGTAGAACATTCGATGTATCAAGAAAATCGCTTCAAGATGCTCACCAAGAGTAAACCCGACGTTGCTAAACACTTATTAGAACAAGCCCAAGCTGAAGTAGATACACGTTGGCAAATGTACCAATATCTGGCAAAGCGCGATATTCTCTGAACATTAGCCCTGATATTTAGTTACAACATACCATTTTTGTAACGAAAATAGTTATTTTCGTTACAAAATAATCATCTTGGTTACTAAAATCATTATTTTTGTTACAAACATTAAAACTTTTGTTATAAAATAACCATTTTGGTTACTAAAGTCGTTGTTTTCGTTACAAACATCAGAATTTTCGTTACAACATAATCATTTTAGTTACTAAAGTCGTTATTTTCGTTACTAACGCTGTGGTTTAAGTTGTGTTGAACGTCGTCCTTGAGCCAACAAACGCACAAATATTAGGCTTCGTTCCTCAATACAATGTATAAAAATAGCGCCATGTCTTTGACGGGCGTAGCTGCAACAAAAACTTTACTTGGCACATCATAAAATTAACTCTAACTTTACCATAATTTCATCTAGCCTATTGACAATGCTTAGATGTTATCAGAATATTTTAATGATTTAACGGTTATCAAAGTAATTTTTGTTTAGAGGTTAGTTAAATCTGTTGACTAGCTGACACTAAAAAACCGCGATCAATACAACTGGTAATTGTAAGCCTTGTAACTCGTGATTAAATTTCTTAATTACGAATTACGAATTACAAACGCGACACTGAGCGATCGCAGGTTTAAATAGGGAATTTCTTGTAAGTTTGCACAGGCTTTTTGGTGTTTGTCTAGCCTTGCCAGTACTCAGAACAGGGGGTTTCCACGCCACTTTCTACAACGCGGGGAACCCCCGCAATGGAGTGGCTCCCCATGAGCAACTGGCGCGCGAATTCTATTGACCAAGGCTGACGAATGCTCAATCACTACCAATATATGAGAAAATCATGGCTAATTTATCATTCAATTTCATTAACCTGTCTGACTTAAATGGTACTAATGGCTTTATAATTGACGGCATTGCAGAATATGACGGCTTAGGCAGCTCAGTCAGCAATGCAGGGGACATCAACAACGATGGCATTGACGACCTGATTATTGGGGCACCAACTGCCGACCTCAACGGCAAAGAGAATGCTGGGCAAAGCTATGTAGTGTTTGGAAGGACGAATCTGGGCAGTGGCGGCACCCTCAACCTCTCTGATTTGAATGGCACTAATGGCTTTATAATTAACGGCATTGGAAAACTTGACTTCTCAGGCGGCTCAGTCAACAATGCAGGGGACATCAACAACGATGGCATTGACGACCTGATTATTGGGGCAGATAGTGCCTCCCTCAACGGCAACTTTAGGGCTGGGCAAAGCTATGTAGTGTTTGGGGGGACAAATCTGGGCAGTAGCGGCACCCTCAACCTCTCTGATTTGAATGGCACTAATGGCTTTATAATTAACGGCATTGGAAAACTTGACTCATCAGGCGGCTCAGTCAGCAATGCAGGGGACATCAACAACGATGGCATTGACGACCTGATTATTGGGGCATATCAGGCCTCCCCCAACAGCGGCATCCCCCCTTATACTGGGCAAAGCTATGTAGTGTTTGGGGGGACGAATCTAGGCAGTGGCGGCACCCTCAACGTCTCTGATTTGAATGGCACTAATGGCTTTATAATTAACGGCATTGGAAATTTTGACGGATTAGGCCGCTCAGTCAGCAATGCGGGGGACATCAACAACGATGGCATTGACGACCTGATTATTGGCGCACCAACTGCCGACCCCAACTTTAGGACTGGGCAAAGCTATGTAGTGTTTGGGGGGACAAATCTGGGCAGTGGCGGCACCCTCAACCTCTCTGATTTGAATGGCACTAATGGCTTTATAATTAACGGCATTGCAGCAGATGACCTTTCAGGCAGCTCAGTCAGCAATGGGGGGGACATCAACAACGATGGCATTGACGACCTGATTATTGGGGCATATTTTGCCTCCCCCAACGGCAAAGAGAATGCTGGGCAAAGCTATGTAGTGTTTGGGGGGACAAATCTGGGCAGTGGCGGTACCCTCAACCTCTCTGATTTAAATGGCACTAATGGCTTAATAATTAACGGCACAACATCTGACTTTTCAGGCAACTCAGTCAGCAATGGGGGGGACATCAACAACGATGGCATTGACGACCTGATTATTGGGGCAGGGTTTGCCAACCCCAACGGCAAAGATCTAGCTGGGCGAAGCTATGTAGTGTTTGGGGGGACGAATCTGAGCAGTGGCGGCACCCCTGGCAACTTGACTGGAACTTCTGGTGCAGATACCTTTTTTGGCACACCTAGCAACAACATCGATGGGTTAACTGCTAACGATACCCTAACAGGCAACGGCGGTCAAGATAAATTTGTATATCGCCCTGGCGATGACAATGACATCATCACCGATTTTGCTGGCGTAGGTAAAGGCTCAAACCCATCACCAGCAGTCATTGCCAATGTTGATACACTGCAATTTACAGGTAATAGCTTAACTGCCCGAAATCTGCAACTAACTCAAAATTCCAACAACTTAGAAGTCACTTTTGAAAATGTTGCTAATACCAAAGTCACTCTGCAAAACTTTCAGTTAGAAAACCTGGATGACCTGCTAGCAACTTCTTCAAGACCTGCACTAGGCAATATCCTATTTGATGGACAAAGCAGCATCACCGACAGCTTTGATGTGATTAATGCCGACTCGACTCAAACTAACATTTTCAATAAAAATACTGTCACTTTCCTGAATGACTTAAACAATAACATCGCTGGTTTCGACAACTCCAATGATGTGATTAATGGTCAAGGGGGTAACGACATTATTAATGGCTTGAGTGGCAATGACTTGTTGCGGGGCGGGTCAGGCGATGATATTCTCATCGGTGGAGAAGGTAATGATATTCTTGTAGGCGGTGCAAGCAATGATATCCTTGTTGGTGGTGCGGGTGCTGACAGATTCCTTTACAACACCGATGCAGCCTTTGCCCTGACTGCTGTTGGTGTAGATGCGATCGCTGACTTCAATAGTTCTGAATGTGACAAGATTGTACTGGATAAGACTACCTTTAGTGCCATTACCTCTGTTGCGGGAAATGGTTTTAGCAACGCCAGTGATTTTCAAATCACTAATTTAGCAGGCACTAGCACGGCGAAAATTGTGTACGATCCTGTGAGTGGACAGTTGTTCTACAACCCTAATGGCAGCGCGACTGGTTTTGGTAATGGTGGTGTATTTGCAACTTTAACTGGTGCGCCAACTCTGGCGGCATCTGATTTTGTGTTGCAAGCGTAGTTCGTTTAACACACCGAGTTTCAAGCTGGAAACACAAAACTTCAAGTTTGGAACTCGCCACAAGCAGCAGTTGCTAAATATGCCGCCAGTGGTAATCATACCGAAGAAAGACTTAGGGATGATTGCCATGACCTACGGAAATGGTTACTAAATTCATTATTTTTGTTACAAACATGGCTTTGTTGCATGAAACAAAAAAAGACACACCTCTCTCAAAGCAAGTTAGTAAAATGACCCAATGCAGACCGCGTTGGCGCTGGAAATTCGCACTGATAAGTTGGTTGGTGATGGGTAGTGCGATTGGCGAAGCTGTATTGCAGACATTTGCTTTCTCTTTTAATTGCGCTTTTGCCCAAATTACCCCCGATAGCACTTTACCCAATAATTCTCGTGTTACAACACAAAACAATATCAGTACCATTGAAGGGGGAACCCAAGCTGGAAGAAACTTGTTCCACAGTTTTGGGGAGTTTTCTGTCCCCACTGGCGGCACTGCTTTCTTTAATAATGCTGCGGATATTCAAAATATCATCAGTCGGGTAACGGGTGGGTCAGCTTCTAATATTGATGGGTTAATTCGCGTTAATGGAACAGCTAACCTGTTTCTAATTAATCCTAATGGGATTATTTTTGGTCAGAATGCTCAATTAAATATTGGTGGTTCTTTTATTGGGACAACAGCTAATGCACTGCAATTTGACAATCAAGGTTTTTTCAGTGCTTCTAACCCGAATTCTCCACCGTTGCTGACAGTCAATCCTTCAGCTTTTTTGTTCAATCAAATTACATCTCAGCCAGTTCGTTCTATTGAGAATCGAGGATTTCTCTCAGTTGGTGATAGTCAAAGCCTGTTACTAATAGGGGGCAAAATCTCCCCAACTCTAACTGCGACTGGAGCAATATTAAATGAAGGCTCTCTATTTGCTCCCAGTGGACGAGTTGAAATTGGAGGATTAACCGCAGCAGGAACGGTTGGGTTAAATGTAGAGGGCAATAGTCTAAGCTTAAGTTTTCCTGATGGCGTAACATTAGCTGATGTTGCCCTCACAAATCCAGCTTTTATTAATGTATCTGGGGACGGTGGTAGTATTGCCATCAACGCCCGGAATTTAGATATTTTGGGAGGTTCTCTGCTTGCTGGAATCGATTCAGACCGAGGATCAGTGAATACTCAAGCAGGAGATATTACACTCAATGCCACAGGAACCATGACAGTTGCTAGTAGTAGCGAAAACTTTTTTAGTCAGATTTTTAACGTTTTAGATGAGAATGCAGTAGGCAAAGGCGGCGACATCAAAATCAAAGCTGAGTCACTCTCCTTTGATAATACTAGAATGAGTACCTTTACTAATGGTTTGGGAAATGCAGGTACTATTTCTATACAGGTTGACGACTCGGTAGCGATCGCTAATAGCTCATTCACCACTAGTGTATTGGAAAATGCAGTAGGTAAAGGCGGCGACATCAACATTAAAGCTGGATCGCTCTCCCTCAATAACACTACACTGGGTAGTTTAACTGCCGGAAAGGGGAATGCTGGCGGTATGTCCATACAAGTTAATGATGCAATTTCCCTCACCAATAGCTCGTTGACCACCAGTGTATTGGAGCAAGCAGTAGGTAATGGCGGTAACATCGAAATCAAAGCTAGATCACTCTTTTTGAATGATAAAGCTTCTATTGATACCTTTTCTGTCGGACAGGGAAATGGTGGTAACGTATTGATTCAGACCGATGATTCGGTTGCACTTTTTGATAGTAGCGTTAATAGCGTAATTTTGAGCGACTTTCCCGCTGTAGTAGAGCAAGCAGTGCGAAAAAGCGGTGATATCAATATCCAAACTGGGTCACTTTCCTTAGACAATGAAGCACAACTGGATACTAGTACTGATGGACGAGGAGACGGCGGTAAGGTCTCTGTGCAAGCCAGAGACTCTGTGTTTCTAACTAATAGCTTGATCAATAGCGATGTGAGAAAGGAAGCTGTAGGTAATGGAGGAGACATAAATATCCAAGCCACGTCATTGTTTTTGACAGACAATGCTTCATTAAATGCTGACATTTCGGGACGGGGAAATGCTGGCAGTATTTTTATCAAAACGAGTGACTTGGTTAGTGGTGAAAGTAGCTTTATTTCTAGCAGTATGACACAGCCAGCCATTGGCAATGGAGGTGATATAAATATTCAAGCCACATCCTTATTATGGACAAATGACCTTGATTTAGACAGCGCTGGACTCAGTACTAGTTCTGTTGGCAGAGGAAATGCTGGTAGTATCTCTGTGCAAACGAATGACTCAGTTTTACTATTTAATAGCTCGATTAGTAGCGACTTGCTACCAACAGCAGTGGGAAAAGGGGGCAATATTGAAATTAAAGCCAACTCGCTATCTTTGTATGACTCTGGATTGAGTACTGCCACAGATGGAGAAGGAGATGCTGGCAACGTATTAATTCAAGCAAATGACTCAATTTCGCTTGTAAACAGTAACATTGCTAGTGATAGTGACGGCGAAATCTTCAACAATAATATAGGAGAATTAGCAGGCAAGGCAGGAGATATTAATATTCTCACTGGCTCGCTTTCCTTAAGTGATGAATCTAGCCTAAGTAGCAGTACTTATGGTCAGGGAGATGCAGGTAACGTATTTATCCGTGCCAATGATTCTGTTTCCTTTGCTAGTGGTAGTAATATCTTGAGTGCTACTACTAGCTTAAATTCTCCAGGTATCGGAGAAACGGAAGCAGAAGGTAAAGGAGGTAATATCAGTATTATTGCTGATTTTCTTGCTTTAGATGATGGCCTTTTTGCTGCTGCCACCAGTGGAAAAGGAAATGCTGGAGATATATCTTTGCAAATTAATGACTTTTTGACTCTCGCAAACAATAGCCAGATTACCAGCTCCGTAGCACCAGGATCTACAGGAGATGGGGGAAATATTAATATTCAAACGCGATCGCTCCGATTGCGAGATGGGTCGCAAATCCGGGCAAATGTTGAGAATTCACGTAACAATCTTCCCACTGGAAGCGGACAGGGAGGAACTATTCAAATTAATGCTTCTGAGTTGGTTGATATCTTTGGAGTCAGTTCAGATAAACACGTCAGCGGCTTGTCTACCGGAACTGCGGGTATAGGCAAGGCAGGTTCCTTAACAATAAACACTCCCGTTTTATTCCTCTCTGATGGGGCACAGGTTACTACTGGTACTCTTGGCGCTGGTGAAGGAGGAAGTTTGAATGTTAACGCCTCTGAATCTGTGCTGATGTATGGCATCTCCTCTGATAGTAATTCCACCACTGGCTTGTCTAGTAGAACTACGGGGACAGGAAAAGCAGGTTCTTTAACAATTAACACTCCTGTACTACTCCTCGCTGATGGAGCGCAGATTGACGCTAGTACTGTTGGTATAGGTGAGGGGGGAAGTTTGAATATCAATGCCTCACAATGGGTGCAACTGTATGGCACTTCTTCAGCCAATGGTCAAGCTAATAGTGGCTTATTTACTAGAACCGAAGGTGCAGGCAAAGCAGGTTCTTTAACAATTACCACTCCTGAATTGTCTATCTATGATGGCGCACAGGTTGATGCCGGTACTTTAGGTTCAGGTGAAGGAGGGAATTTAAATATCAATGCCTCAGAATCGGTACTGGTGTTTGGAGAATCAGCTAATGGTAGGGCTGTCAGCACCTTGACTACTCAAGCTGGAAAGACAGCCACGGGAAAGGCAGGTTCCTTAACCATAAACACTCCCAATTTGTTTGTCTTTGATGGAGGACAGATTGATGCTAGTACCGAAGGTGCAGGCGAGGGGGGAAGTTTGAATATTAATGCCTCAGAGTCGGTGAAAGTAATTGGCACCTCAATCAATGATAGGTCTCCCAGCGGCTTATTCACTGAAACTAAAGGTACAGGACAGGCGGGTTCTTTGACGATTAATACTCCTGAGTTACTTGTCTCTAATGGAGGATTAATCTCAGCTGCTACCCGAAGTTTAGGTGAGGGAGGTAGTTTAAATATTGATGCTTCCAAATCAGTTTTAGTGATTGGAGAATCAGCTAGTGGTCGGGCTGTCAGCATTTTGTCTACTCAAGCTAACCACACAGCAACAGGCAAGGCAGGGACATTAACGATAAATACTCCTGAATTACTAGTCTTAAATGGGGGACAGGTCGATGCTAGTACCTTTGGCGCTGGTGAGGGAGGAAGTTTGAATATCAATGCCTCACAATCGGTGCAAGTAAGTGGCATCTCAGCCAATAGTCAGTCTGCTAGTGTCTTGACTACCAGAACTGAAGGTACAGGAAAGGCAGGTTCTTTGACAATTAACTCTCCGGAGTTATTTGTCCTTAATGGAGGACACGTTGATGCTAGTACCTTGGGTTCAGCTGAGGGGGGAAGTTTAAATATTAATGCCTCTAAAAGAGTACAAGTAATTGGTACTTCAGCTGATGGTCAGGCTGTTAGTGTCTTGTCTGCTCAAACTCAAGGAACAGGAAAGGCAGGAGATCTGAAAATCAATACACAGCAATTACTGATATCTGACGGTGCAGAAGCTACTGTCAGCAGCTTTGCAGGAGGAGTAGCAGGCAACCTCGACATCACTGCTAAATCTGTGGAACTCAACAATGGAACGATTAGCGCACAAACTTTCTCTGGTAATGGTGGCAATCTAGGGTTGAGTGTTGCAGACTTACTGCTGATGCGTCAAAACAGTGAAATTTCTACCACTGCGGGTACTCGACAACAGGGCGGAAATGGCGGAAATATTGAAGTTAATATCCCCAACGGCTTCATTGTTGCCGCCTCTGCGGAAAATAGCGACATTAGCGCTAATGCTTTCACAGGTAGAGGTGGCAGAGTTGACATTACAGCTAAGGGTCTTTTTGGTATCCGGCCCCGCTCTAACCCAACTTCTTTGAGTGACATCACTGCCACCTCTCAGTTTGGTGTAAACGGCACTGTAGAAATTAACACACCTGATGTAGACCCCAACAGTGGCTTAGTCAACTTGCCAACCGTACCAGTTGATACCCGAGTAGCACAGGGCTGTACCGCAGGTAGCGCTGTAGTTAAGAGCAGTTTTACAATTACTGGACGCGGCGGCTTACCACCTAATCCAGGTGAAGCCCTCAGCGCTGACGCAGTGCAGGTAGATTTGGTGAGTCTCAAGCCAGAAGGAGGTAAACCTTCTACTCCAGCAGTTTCCACAAATCTCATTAACCCAACACCAGATCGCATAGTAGAAGCTACTGGTTGGGTAATTGCTGCTAATGGCGATGTAATTCTTACTAGTGCACCCACCGTCACGCCTCATCCTTCCTGGCAGAGGACAGCCGATTGTCGTGCGTTGAATCAACACTATGGAGGTTGAGCAACTTACACTGTCTATTTTTAGTAAAAACGCGGTGCAGTGGGGGCAAAAACATGGCAATAAAAAAAATTAGATTACGGAAAATCAAAGGCTTTTTAAGTATACTGCTGCTTTTGACTATGTTCTTAGGCGCGGGATTGTTGCCCCCGACTTTCGCACATGTAACTGCGGAAAACTCCATTGTTCAAAAGTTGTCCTATGCCCAAAGTTTGCTGGAACAGGGCAGTAAATTTTATGAAGCTGAACGGTTTGCTGAAGCTGCTACTTCTTGGCAACAGTCTATCTCTGCATTCAAAGCTAATGAAGATGAACTGAGGCAAGCGATCGCACTAGGTAATCTCTCATTAGCTTATCAACAAATGGGACAGTGGTCAGAGGCAGAAACTGCGATCGCTCAAAGTCTCAACTTATTACAAACTGCTCATCAAAAAAATATAGATACTAAAGAGCAAATTATAGCCCAAATCTTAGATATCAAAGGTCGCCTGCAATTGGCTCAAGGCAAAGCTGAAGATGCCCTGAATACTTGGCGAGTATCACTTGACATTTATACCAAAATCGGCAACAAGAGGGCGGTTATTCAAAATCGGATTAACCAAGCACAAGCTTTGCAAGCTTTAGGGTTTTATCGTCAAGCCGAGAAGACCTTAAGAGAAAGTACCCAAATTCTCCAAAGTCAACCCAACTCACCTGTTAAAGTTGCAGCCCTGCATAGTCTCGGCAATGTCGTGCAAGTTACAGGTGATTTAGAAACATCTCGGCGGATATTGCAGCAAAGTTTAGAAATAGCTTCATCGTTGCCAGATAAAGAAGCGATCGCTGATATTCTCCTCAGTCTGGGTAACACAGCCCGTGTTCAGCAAGACACGCAAACAGCGATAAAATATTATCAACAAACTATCAAAACTGCAACCTCACCCACTACACGCATCCAAGCTCAAGCCAATCAACTAAGACTACTGCTGCAAACTGAGCAATTATCAGCTTTCCAAGCATTATCCTCGCAAATTAAAACTCAGCTTCACGACTTACCCCTTAGTCGGGCAACAATTTCTGCCCGGATTAACTTTGCCCAAAGTCTAATGCAATTCCGAAAAAAAACCGCCGCAGACTCTCCCTCATGGTTGGACATTGCCCAATTACTGGCAACTGCTATTGAGCAAGCAAAAAGTTTGCAAGATAGACGCACAGAATCTTATGCTATTGGTGTTTTAGGGCGAGTGTACGAAGCAACTCAACAGTGGTCTGATGCCCAAAAGCTTACCCAACAAGCCTTGCTCATTGCTCAAGCTATCGATGCTAAAGACATTGGCTATCAATGGCAATGGCAACTAGGACGTTTGCTTAAAGTTAAGGGAGATATCAAAGGAGCAGTAGCAGCTTACACAGAAGCAGTTAATGACCTCCAAGCCCTCCGTAGTGATTTAGTTGCTGTCAATTCTGCGGTGAAATTTTCCTTTCGAGAGGTAGTTGAACCAGTTTATCGAGAGTTAGTTGATTTACTTTTGCAATCTCAGAGTAACTCTGAAGTTAGCTCAGAAAATCTCGCAAAAGCTAGCAATACAATCGAATTACTCCAAATAGCAGAACTAGAAAACTTCTTTCGCAACAACTGTTTGAATGCTCAAATCCGTAATCCAAAAAAAGATCCAACAGCAGCAATTATTTATCCATTTATTTTGCCAGACCGACTAGAGGTGATCGTTGAGTTGCCTCAACAACGTTGGTTGCACTACACTACCCCTGTAGTTGAAAAAGAAGTGGAAACTACTTTAGCGCAACTACAGGAAAATCTACCCAAACCACAGACGCTGCGACAGGTTCAATCTTTATCTCAGAAGGTTTACAAATGGGTGATTCAACCTGCTGAAGCTGCCTTGGCTGAAAGTAAAATTCCTACCTTGGTGTTTGTGCTAGATGGTTGGTTGCGGAATATTCCGATGGCAGTTCTCTATGATGGCAAACAGTATTTAGTTGAGAAGTATAACATTGCACTCACCCCCAGTCTGCAACTGATTGAACTCAAACCATTGGAGAAAGGATTAAAAGCAATAGCCGCAGGATTGACTGAAGCAAGTTCGGGATTTTCTGCACTACCCAACGTCAAACGCGAATTAGAAGAAATCCGCTCTCAAGTCCCTAGCACCATCCTTCTGAATCAAGAATTTACCAGCAAAACTTTGCAAAACCGGATTAATTCTTTATCTTTCCCTATTGTTCATCTTGCAACTCATGGTCAGTTTAGCTCTAAGGCTGAGGAGACATTTATTGTCGCTTGGGATGAGCGTATTTATGTCAAAAAGTTAAATGAGTTAGTGCGAACGCTAGAGCAAAATAGACCCGAAGCAATTGAATTACTCATTCTTAGTGCTTGTCAAACAGCTGCCGGGGACAAACAAGCTGCACTGGGAATTGCTGGTGTCGCTTTTCAGGCAGGAGCACGCAGCACCATCGCTTCTTTGTGGAACTTGGATGATGAGTCTACTGCTTTGTTGATGAGTAAATTTTACCAAGAGTTAGCCAACAAAAACCTGACTAAAGCTGAAGTACTCCGTCGCGCCCAGCTCGCTCTTTTGCAAAATTCCAGATACAAACGTCCCTTGTTTTGGGCCCCTTATGTTCTGCTAGGCAACTGGCTTTGAACCACTCTCACCACTTTAAGTGGTAAGATTCAAGCTAGAAATTGGAGTTAACTTTTTGTTTATTTACTTACGCAGATGCGATCGCATCAACTGACAATGCGATCGCATCGACAAATAATGCCATTGTATCGACTAACAATGCCATTGTATCGACTAACAATTCGATTGTATCGGCTGACAATGCGATTGTATCGGCTGACAATGTGATTGCATCGACTAACAATTCGATTGTACTGGGTGACAATGCCATTGTTTCGACTAACAATGCGATCGCATCGATTGATGAATTATGTTGTATAAATTTATGTAAAGAAATTAGCAAGTTTTGCGTAAAACTAATGCGATCGCAACTGAGAATTATCCAGAGATGACTTCAACCACTGTAAACCCACATTAATTAATGGTGTGACATAACCAAAAGTTTAGCGATCGCTGTTTGCTTAGAGGGGTACAATGTCCAAAATGAGTATTCGTTGGGGCTGGTTTTTAGGAATTGCAATATCTGGTTCAAGCATTTGGAGTACAAATTGTGCTTTTGCCCAAATTATCCCAGATGGGACTTTACCTAATAACTCTAATGTTACAAAGAATGGGAACATCTTCAATATCACTGGAGGAACTCAAGCAGGAAGCAACTTGTTCCACAGTTTTCAGGAGTTTTCTGTTTTAAATGGCAGCACTGCTTTCTTTAATAATGCTGCGGATATTCAAAATATTATTAGTCGGGTAACGGGTGGGTCACGTTCTGATATTGATGGGATAATCCGCACTAATCCTACGGCTAACCTGTTTCTAATTAATCCCAATGGAATTGTATTTGGTCAGAATGCTCAATTAAATGTTGGTGGTTCCTTTGTGGCGACTAGTGCGAATGCACTGCAATTTGGAAATATCGGATTTTTTAGCGCTACTGAGAAAAATATCCCTTCACCGTTGTTGACTATTAATCCTTCAGCATTGTTGTTTAATCAGATTAATCAAAACGCAGCGATTCAAAATAACTCAATTGCATTTGCCGGAACAAATCCAGCAGGCTTTGATGCATTTGGTTTACGAGTACCAGATGGAAAAAGTTTACTGCTGGTAGGTGGAAATGTCAGCATGGATGGGGGAGAATTAAATGCTTATGGTGGACGAGTTGAATTAGGAGGATTAGGCGAACCTGGTAGTGTAGCGCTGGGTGTAGATGATGATAATCTAAGTTTGAAATTTCCTGAGAATGTTGCGAAAACTTCGGTATCCCTTACTAATCAAGCTGCGATATATGTAGAAGGCGCTGGTGACGGTAATATTGCAGTGAATGCTAGGAATCTAAATATTTTAGAAGGAAGTATTTTAAGCGGTGGTATTGGGCAAGGTTTGGGGACACCTGAAACTGTTGCAGGAGATATAACGCTGAATGCTACCGGGGAAATCAAAGTTGTTGGCACTGGGAGTAGTGTTCGCAATGAAGTGCGTTTGGGGTCAAAAGGTAATGGGGGTAATATTACTATCGATTCTGGTTCTTTCTCATTACAAGATCGCGCTCGACTTTCTGCCTTAACATTTGGACAAGGGAATGCGGGTAATGTAACAGTGCGGGCACGTGATGCTGTTTCTCTTGCAGATAATGCTGGCATCTTGGAAGCCGGAGGTGTAGGTAAAGGTGGCAATATCGACATCAATGCTGCAACACTATCACTAATTGATGGCGCTAGCCTGCAAACCCTTACTGGTGGTGCATCTGATAACCAGCCAGCAGGACGGAGGGATGCGGGGAACATCAATGTTAATGTTACTGGCACTGTTGACATTGCTGGGAAGAATAAAAACGGTTTTATCAGTGAGATTGTCAGCTTGGTAGAAGCGGGGACAGTTGGCAATGGGGGTAACATTACTATCGATTCTGGTTCTTTCTCGTTACAAGATGGCGCTCAACTTGTAGCCTCAACATTTGGACAAGGGAATGCGGGGAATGTGACAGTGCGAGCACGAGATGCTGTTTCTCTTGCAGGTGGACAAACTACCATCTTCAGCACGGTGGAATCTGGGGGTGTAGGTAAGGGAGGCAATATCGACATTAATACTGCAACCCTCTCGCTAAAAGATGGCGCTCAACTGGTAACCAGTACTCGTGGCGCATCTGCTACCCAGCCAGCAGGACGGGGGAATGCGGGGAATGTCAATGTTAAAGTTACTGGCGCTGTTGATATTGCTGGGGCAAAAAAGAATTTTCCCAGTACGATTTTTAGCCGGACGGAAACGGGGACAGTTGGCAATGGGGGTAACATTACTATCGATTCTGGTTCTTTCACATTACGAGATGGTGCTCAATTACAAACTTCAACATTTGGACAAGGAAACGCGGGAAATGTAACATTGCGCGCACTTGATGCTGTTTCTCTTGCAGATGCTTACATCTTCAGCACAGTGGCAGCCGGAGGTGTAGGTAAAGGAGGCAATATCGACATCAATGCTGCAACACTATCATTAATTGATAGCGCTCAACTCTTAACCCTAACTAGTAAAGCATCTACAACAGCGCCAGCAGGACGGGGGGATGCGGGGAATGTCAATGTGAATGTTACTGGCGCTGTTGACATTGCTGGGGTGAAAAAAGATATTGCCAGTGGGATTTACAGCAGTGTGGAAACAGGGACAGAAAGTAATGGGAGTAATATTACTATCGATTCTGGTTCTTTCTCGTTACAAGATGGCGCTCAACTTTCTGCCTCAACCGGTGGACAAGGGAATGCAGGGAATGTAACAGTACGGGCACGTGATGCTGTTTCTCTTGCAGATAATGCTGGCATCTTCAGCACAGTGGAAGCCGGAGGTGTAGGTAAAGGTGGCAATATCGACATCAATGCTGCAACACTATCACTAATTGATGGCGCTACCCTGCAAACCCTTATCCGTGGTGCATTTGATAACCAGCCAGCAGGACGGGGGGATGCGGGGAATGTCAATGTTAAAGTTACTGGCGTTGTTGACATTGCTGGGAATAAAAGTGGGATTGGCAGCTTGGTGCAAGCGGGGACAGTTGGCAATGGAGGTAACATTACTATCGATTCTGGTTCTTTCTCGTTACGCGATCGCGCTCAACTTGAAGCCTCAACCCGTGGACAAGGAAATGCGGGGAATGTAACAGTGCGGGCACGAGATGCTGTTTCCCTTGCAGATATTGCTTACATCTTCAGCACGGTGTCAGCAGGGGGTGTTGGGAAAGGTGGCAATATTGACATCAATGCTGCAACATTATCACTAATTGATGGCGCTCAACTGCAAACCCTTACCCGTGGTGCATTTGATACCCAGCCAGCAGGACGGGGAGATGCGGGGAATGTCAATGTTAATGTTACTGGCGCTGTTAACATTGCTGGGGAGAAAAACGATCTTTTCAGTGCGATTGGCAGCTTGGTGCAAACGGGGACACAAGGTAATGGGGGTAACATTACTATCGATTCTGGTTCATTCTCATTACAAAATGGCGCTCAACTTGCTGCCTCAACTTCGGGACTTGGGAATGCAGGCACAATTAAAGTCAATGCTGCTGATTTTTTCACCATTTCTGGCAACAGTTCTAACTTTAACAGTGGCTTGTTCGTTGACTCCCAAAGTCCGACGGGTACTGCTGGAGATATTCTCGTCACCTCACCTAGAGTTACCCTAGACAACAGTGGCACACTCAACGCCCAATCTGCATCGGGTAACGGTGGCGACATCAAGTTAGAAACTGATTTACTCCTTCTGCGTCGTGGCGCTTCCATTTCCACCTCCGCAGGCACAGACCAAGCTGGTGGTAATGGTGGCAACATCACCATCAATACCCCATCGGGCTTCATTGTTGCTGTCCCAAGCGAAAATAGCGACATCACTGCTAATGCTTACACAGGCAGTGGTGGCAGAGTAGATATTCGAGCCATTGGTATCTATGGCATTCAACCCCGCCCTAACCCAACTTCTCTTTCGGACATCACCGCTAGTTCTGAGTTTGGTGTAAGTGGCACTGTAGAACTTAACACGCCAGATGTAAACCCCAACAGTGGCTTAATCAACTTACCATCTGTACCAGTTGATACCCAAGTAGCACAGACTTGTCAAGCTGGTGGAAATTTAGCTAAAAGCAGTTTTACAATCACTGGACGCGGCGGCTTGCCACCTAATCCAGGTGAACCTCTTAACGCTGATGCAGTGAAAGTAGATTTGGTGAGTCTCAATCCAAAAGGCGATCGCGGCGATCGCTCCTTCGTTCCCAGCAAAATAACTACTCCTGCACCAGAACCGATCATAGAAGCTACTAGTTTGGCGCTAAACGAAAAAGGGGAAGTCGTACTGACAGCAAATCTTCCCAGCACTACGCCTCATACTCCTTGGTTGAGGCCTGCATCTTGCAGAGCAATTCGTAATTCGTAATGGGCTACGTCCTGCTACGCTAACGTAATTCGTAATTTAAGATTCGTCAGATTGTAATCTGGGTTTTTTTCATCGGACTACAATGCCATTGCATCAACTGACAATGCCATTGTTGCGGCTGACAACGCCATTGCATCGATTTACAATGCGATTGTATCAATTTACAATGCGATCGCATCGCCTGACAATGCCATTGCATCGATTTACAATGCGATTGTATCGCCTGACAATGCCATTGCATCGGCTTGCATAATTTACAGCAGTTTTCATGTTTTTAGACCACACTCTTGATTCCTCTGTGCGCTTGGAGCGGCTTTGCGTGAGATAAAAAAGATGTGGTACATTTACCCGAAAATAGCTGTAAAAGCCTCCTGTTAGCTTTAGAGTTGTAATGGGCATATTAAATGTATACTTTATTACGGTATACATCTATGCCTACCCAAGATACAACACGCCGTTTGCCTCCTCAATCAATTAGTCAAGATATTACTTCATTGCACGGTTTTCAAACCATCAGCACATACAATACAACCCGTGCTGATGCCTCTGCTGCAAACTTACAGCAAGCTTATCAAACTATGTTGAGTTTTCAACAAGCCGAAATCGAGAAACTAACTTTATACCGTGCTGCCTCTGATGCTGCGCGATTAGCAGAATGGGAATTTCACAATGCTGTATTAGCGATGAAAGAAGTTGTGCGCGGGCAGTATGGGTCAGACAGCGATCAAGCTCAAGCAGTTGGACTAAAGAAAAAATCAGAGCGCAAGCGTTCTAACCGTAAAAAGTCAGTTGCGGCTGCAAGTTAATCAACTTAACCATTAAGTAAGCATAGAGCATCGCTGACTTTTCTCGAAAGGCGATCGCTCTTTACTGCTAATTCTGGCGTTGCATAGTTGCAGGATTTATCTCGCAACTATGCAACGCCCTAATTCTCTAAATTGCAGCACTCTACTTTTGGTTCAGTTGCAAAATCATTTAAACCAACAGCTTGCAACAACGCCGTCCAAGAAGTATTTTGCGAATTGGGGCGACGCAATTCACTAGCAACGCTCAACGCATCATACCAAATACCATTAGCCGCATAAAGGTTTACTTGCTGGCGTGGTGTTGCTTTTTCCAATTGAGTTTTCAAAGTAGGCTTTAGTTGCTCCCGTTTTACATAGCCTTCAACATAAGCAAAAGGTTGGTTATCCTTCTGACAGTAGATGTTAAAATACCAACGATACCGCTTACCTATCTCTAAAGGTGCTGCTTTTGAGGGCAAACGAAAGCTAACAACTCCTGGTGTCCCCGTTAAAGAAGTTTTGTAAGTAGTCTGATGTTCTGCTTCATCTTCTAGCACAAACTCTCCAGTTGCAAAGTCGGATGCATAAGGAACATAGAATAAGAAACTAGGATGCTCTGCGATCGTTGTTCCAAACACCAATTCTGAGTTTGAATAAATAGGTACTAAAGCTGTGAGCCGCTTTTGAGAAGAAGTCATGGGCTTATTTATATCCTGACTACAGCCACGGCTACCTGCTTCTCCTCGCTTCCCTGGTTCGCCGATGTCTGGTGGTGGGGGCGGCGCAGCGAAAATCAGTGATTGATTTATTTGTCCTTTGGGGTTTTCAGGCTGTGCCTGCACTTGCATACAGCTAAGGAGTGATAAACTAATGGCGAGGAAAAGTTGAATCTTTTGCACAGATAATTTCATTTATTTTATGCCTCAAGTTGTAGAAATCAGTTGTCGCTGACCTTGTTGTGTAGATAGGTAAATCACTACTGTGCTACCAGTAAGCACTAAAACTAAGGTTGACGGAACTAAAGGAACCCAAATGCCCTGATCAAAGAAAATTAAGCAAAGAATGTATAAGCCTCCAAGTACGCCTCCTGCCGTTACTAATAGATATAGTCTTGATCGATAGCGCCAAGTGATTGACTGCGATACAGCGTAGCCGAGTGTCTGCGACACGGCTGCGCCGAACGCACTTCCAACTACAGACCAACTCCAAATCCATAACACTTCAACCCAAACAGGTAAAACTGATATCAAAGGTCGGCCATCAAGCGCAGCACTCACGATCTGACTCACCATTTGCGCTTGTAGAATCACTCCTGGTACTTCCTGAGAAAAACCCTGTTCGGTCATGTAGGGGGTAGGACTATAATCACGGAAGCTTTGGGCAGTAGTACCAATGAGAACAATTCGGTCTTTGACTTGTTCGGGGTTGACTTTTCCTCTAAGAACATCTGTGAGTGTGACTTTAGGGGCAATTTCTAAAGGTGAACCTTGGTAAGAGCGGTAGTTAAGCAATATTTGATAGCCCCCTATATCCACTTTTTGATAACCTCCCATCTGCGATCGCAACCGTTTGAAAACGATGTTACCTAGCTGCAAATCTCCTTGGGGATATTTCGCAATAATCCCTTTTTTCTTCTTCAAATAGTGAAATGCCAGTTGGGCATTCAGGGCATACTGTGTAGTACAAGGAGACGTTGGGTCAGCTGGCCCTATTGCCAATAAATGACGACGCAAAACATTGTCTGAGTCTAGAACAATATCACTAAATCCTTGGCGTTCTGGTGGAACTCCTTTTGGGGGTGAAACTCCAGGATAGTTTTGGGTGCGATCGCTAACTTTGCAAATTGCAAAGAAATTGTCATCAGTTTTCCAACGAGTGGTTAAAGAGGACTGGTTGGGTTGTACCGGTTCATCACGATAAATATCCAAGCCAATGGTTCGCGCTTTGTACTGTGCAAGTTTATCTAACAGTCGCGCCAGTGCAAGATTTGACAGTGAGCCACTTCTTTGCTTCTGCTCTGGGAGGTCAAGATCGTCTTCAGTTACAGTGACGATCAATAGGCGTGAATCTTGCTTTTCCTGTGGACGCGATCGCATAAATTTGTCATATAAGAGCAACTCCCATGTTTGCAATCCTCCTTGATGTCTTACCCCCAGTACACCAACAGTTATCAGTAAGCTCAACAGTAGCAAGCTTCCAAGGCGGCGAATGTTGGGAATTCGCGGCTTTGCCCAAGTCATTGGTACTACAGTATGATGTTCGCTAATTACTGGCAACCAACTTGCACCGGGATATTCCTTTTCTATTCCTTTGAGCCTTTGTCTAGCAGTGCGAACCGCAGCATATATAGATTGTCCTGATGAAAAAACCTCTAGAAAATGCTTTAAAAATTTTTGAGCTACCTTATCTGGTACTGGTTCCCGCATGACAATAATTTGGGGAATCTGTAAATCTTGTAGTTCTCGCGCTAATCCTAATCCATCACAAGAGTTGAAAATTGCCAATTGTAACCCGTTGGCAACAGCATTTCTCAGGGCATATCTGAGTTCATCAATTGTTAATTTATCTGTTTTATTAATATAAATGCAACCAGCTTCACCCTCACTGTTGCTATGACCTGCAAAAAATAAGATATTCCAAGGTTGTTTCCACAATTTGTCGTCGATGTCTGAATATTCAGGTTCTACTAAAAAAGTTGTAGTCACACCAGGTAATTTCTCTAATAACTGGCGGTCTTGCTCTACATCAATACCGTCACTATTGCCTAAAAGTGCCAAAATTCTAATTTTATTTCTGCTTATGGATGTCTGCAATGTGGCTGTTACTGGTTCTGATTCTGGAACACTGAGAACAACTTCAGCTTTCGGGTAATCTCGATCTATCAAATCCCACAAATGCCAGGGAAGTTTTTTGAGTTGCAAACAATGAGTGCGAATCAACACCCGCACTTCTTCATCTGGCATCAAGTGTTTGAGCCATTTTTCCCGCACGGGACGAAAAGATTCTGATAACAACCAGTTATTCAGATGCTCCCGCACCTCACTAGCTTTTGTATTGCACTCCTGACGTCGCTGGGAAATAGAACCATCGTAAATAATTTTTTTGGCTTTGATGCGGGTAAATTTCCACAAGCTGCGATATGTGGATTGCCATTGGTCAATTGCTGTTGCCATATCTAGATTGGAGGGTAGCTTGCCAGTAATTTCTGTAGTCGGGCGTTTGCCCTCTTCTCCAATCTCCAGCGTTACCTGCACGCCTAAGTGCAAATCGCCATCTAGCTTCAGCACAACTAACTTTCTCATTGGCAGTACCCCTGCTGTTTTTCTTAACAAATGACAAAATTTTCTGTGATGCTGATATCTCCCAGAACAAGTTTAACGCTGAAACGTTCTCCCACTTCACAACTAAATTCCAATTGAATATTTTTATTGCTGCTTCTTGTTTGAGCTTCTATTACAGATGCTCCTTCAAAATCTAGCACCATTAGATGAAGATTTGGTGGCAGATAATCTTGTCCATTTGTCGGATGTAATTCTACGATAATGTCTATTTCTTCCTCGTTATCTGGAGGTAAGGTAACGACTAAAACCACTGCACGTTTGCTCAACAACTCTCCTAAATCAATCAACTTACCCCGACTAAGAAAAGCACCATTGCTACTTCTTAGACTCCAAGCTGAATTGACACTTTGAGTGCCCAAAAGAGTCTCAACCTCTTGCCAACCAGCTTCAAAAATATTCTCCAACCATTGCTTCAAATTAACTAAATTATGATTATAGTCCAGTGAATTATCGGCTATTTCAGCAACCTGTAATTGAGAAAGTTCTTCTAAATACTCCAAGAGATTGTCTAAAGGTTGTAATTGGTTAATGGGTAATAAATCAGTTTGTACTTGCTTGACAAATCCCAGCAGCGTTGCTTCTCTAAATGATTTGCCAATTTGCACAGCTACATAGCCAATTCGATTTGACTGTACTTCCGGCGGCACATAAACAAATTGTGCATCTGACAATACTGGACGACATTCTAATAAGCCTAAGTTTTTTAGCGACAAATCAGCAATATCCATAAGTGTCTGTTGGATGACATTCCAACTATCACTTTTATTCAAGTCTGTCTCAAATCCCATGCAACATAGATAATAATTTACGAAAGACACAGACAAAGTATTGAGATAAACTTGTTCGCCTTTTGCTTGCGTGGCTTGTTGTCTGCGTAACTCTTCTGCTCGATGTCTTCCATCCACAGGTATTGGTGCTGAAAATGTTAAAACGTTGATGATTTTGCTCATATTTTTGCCTAGCTGATTAGATGATATGAAACATTAAACATATAAATATTCATGAAATTTAGTAGCAAATTTTTTTAAACAACGTTGGTAAAAACTATGAAGAGATGTGATTCCAATACCCCATTCTGCCGAAATCTCTTTCCAGGAAATGCCAGAACACCTTCTTTTTGCTATAGCTTGAAAATTTGCCTCTGGATGACCTTTGATATGTTCCTTGCAAAAAATTAATTCTGGGTCAGTTTCTATACATTCTCTTACTTGTTCAAATAAAGATATAGATTGAGAGGAGGGTATATTTTCCAAATGAGAGTTTTCGATATTTATTTCATTTTCTTTGCCGATAATTTTGGGTATAGCCTCTGGAAAAAAACGTTTAGTTAATAGCATATTTATCCAAATCATCACTTCACCACGTTCTGGGTCATACTTATTAATATTGTTATCTTGACAAAGATAGAAAAATAAATTTTGTACTGCTTCATCATAGATATCTTGATAAAGTAGTTGAAATTGACCTTTATAAGGACGAACAAGCTTACCTGATTGCCAAATAGCATTAATCAAACGTGTTAAGGCTATTCGCTTTTCCTTAGTTAGGTGTGTGTATTGTTGGGCTGCGATCGCTAAGTCTTTAAGTTGTTCATCTAGTTGTTTTCTCCAGTTATTACTCATAAAAGACCTCGAATCAGAACGTACTAAGTTGCAAATTCATCTATATCTCATGTATTGATCGCGACTTTTACACAAACCAACCATAATTGTTACAAAACTTTGTGCTTTATCACTACGCTAAGCGGGATAATTTGGGCAGACGACAGGCGGCGTTATAAATTAATAAGTGTATCTGCAATACCGGACTTGTTCTGGCTTAGTCTCAATAGCAAAGGTTTGGAGATGTTCACTTTATCAGAAACTTCTATTCTGGCAGCAATCCTACTGGTAGCTTTAGGCATTTTGGGCTGGGGCTTTTATCGCGCCAGACCTTTTGGTAAGCTGGGAATCTTAGCCTGGTTACAGTCGGTGGTGTTGATGACTCCTTGGCTCTTGTTTTTCGGATTGTTTGCCGTAGGGATTTACATCAATATAGCGGGTATATTGTTCTTAGTGGTGACATCCGCCGGATTGTACGTCTATTTGAGCAGACAGTTACGCGCAGCTGGGCAAGATGCCATCCTCAAGCAACGCGCAACCGAAAGACTGGCTGCTGCTGACTCACCTGAAGCAAATTCTCCACAATTAGCAGTCGCAGAACTGAAAGCGGAGATTCCACCAATACCGGAAGATGACTTGAATGCAATTAAAGGCATTTTTGGTATCGATACATTTTTTGCCACAGAAACCATCGCCTACCAAGATGGAGCTATTTTCAAAGGCAATTTGCGAGGAGAACCAGAAGAAACTCACAACCGTCTAACTGCAAGTTTACGGCAACGCCTTGGCGATCGCTATCGTCTGTTTTTAGTGGAAAATGCAGATGGCAGACCTGTGGTAATTGTCCTACCAAGCCGTAACGATCCCCGGCCGATGTTGTTATCGCAAAAAGTCTTTGCAGGTATTCTGTTGATAGCAACTATTGCTACTAATTTAGAAGCTGCGGGATTACTGCTGAATTTTGATTTTTTTGGCAATCCAGGTCGGTTTCAAGAAGCTTTGCCCATAGGCACTGGAATATTTTCGATTTTAGTAGCTCACGAAATCGGTCATTGGTTACTTGCCCAGCGTCACCAAATTCGCCTTAGCTGGCCCTTCTTTCTACCGGCAGTGCAAATTGGCTCCTTTGGTGCAATTACTCGCTTTGAGTCTCTATTGCCCAACCGCAAAGTATTATTTGATATTGCCTTAGCCGGGCCAGCCGCAGGTGGTATTGTCTCTTTGGTAATGCTGGTAACGGGCTTGCTGCTTTCGCACCCAGGTAGTTTATTTCAATTGCCAAATCAGTTTTTCCAAGGGTCGATTTTGGTGGGAAGTTTGGCGCGAGTTGTCCTTGGTTCGGCGTTGCAATCATCCCTGGTAAGTGTTCATCCCCTAGTGATAATTGGTTGGCTGGGGTTAATTATCACCGCTTTGAACTTAATGCCCGCAGGACAACTAGATGGTGGACGGATTATGCAGGCGATTTATGGACGCAAAACCGCACGACGGGCAACGATCGCAACTTTAATTTTACTGGCACTAGTGTCTCTCGGTAATATGATTGCCATGTACTGGGCGATCGTCATTTTCTTATTGCAACGGGATCAAGAACGCCCCAGTTTGAATGAAATCACTGAACCTGATGATGCTAGAGCCGCTTTGGGGCTTTTGGCTCTATTTTTGATGATTACCACGCTTCTACCCCTAACTCCCGCCTTGGCTGGGCGTTTGGGAATAGGATAATGTTCTGAGTCGAATGGCACTAAAATCAGATGAAGAGAGCTTAATAAGATAATTTTTTATTAAGAGTTGAAGCTTTTTATCTGCATTGAAGTGCCAGCATGACTATCACTATTTCATGGCAAGCCTATTGGGAACTATTTCAGGAGACAATCGAACGTTCTCAACACCCAGATCCTGATGATGCAATGGATGTGGTTTATAAATACCCGCAACCTTTGGGACAGGGTTATTTGCGACAAATTGAGTTGCGAGAGGGCTTGATATTGAGCATCCTCAACTTACAACTGAGCGATCGCCTAATCATCCAAGCCCCTGAACGCGAACATGGTTTTGAGTGGAACTTTAATTTTACCGGACAATCCCAGAATAAACTTGCTGCGATCAGTGATGGACAATACATTTTTTATGGGAGTGGTTTAGCTCCTAAAGAGACAATAGATTGTGGTATACAGCCCGCTCTAGGTGTGGGTTTTGAAATAGAACCTGAAGTATCGAATCAACTACTGCGCTCCTTTGTTGGCGACCCAGACGGGGAATCACCGTCAGAATTACAATCGTTGATTCGACAGTCTGATCAGGAGTATTGCTGCCGTTCTGGAACTGCTACACAAGCCATGCAGACTGTAGCAAGACAAATCTTGCAATGTCCCTATAGGGGTACTGCTAAACGGATGTATCTAGAAGGCAAAGTTTTGGAGTTGATGGGAATCTTGGTTGCACAGGAAGTTGAAATCCAAAATGGCAACAGCAACCCTCTCCCCCTGAAACCAGATGTGGTAGACAGAATTCACCTTGCCAGAGAAATTTTATTGCAACAGTTAGATAATCCACCTTCGTTAATAGAATTAGCACGACAGGTAGGTTTAAATGACTATCTCCTCAAGCAGGGATTTCGTGCCTGTTTTGGCACAACAGCATTTAGCTACCTGCATCACTATCGCCTAGAACAAGCACATCACCTCTTAAAGACAAAAAACATGAAAGTATCAGAGGTCGCTAAAGCCGTTGGGTTTGTTAACCAAAGTTACTTTGCCGCAGCCTTTAGAAAAAAATTTGGTTTACCCCCCAAGGAATATCAGATCCAGCAGAAAAAATCCGTCTAGCGTTCAAAAAAAATCCGTCTAGCCTCTAAAACGCCTTGAAATCACACCAGATTATGCTGTACTGTTTTTGACAATTCTTCTCAGTTTTTGTGTGAGTGATGTTGAAATTGTGGCTGCGATCGCTATCCTTTCTCGTAAGCGTGGTTTCCGTTTTTGGTGTTCCACCCACATTGGCAGAAGTCGTTAATCAGGTTTCAACAGCAAGCAATGAGTTACCAATTGCTACGATTCGTCGTGTGCATAACCTTCAACGTCCGGCGATGACGGTTAAAGAATGGCTGTCTCAGAGTGAATCTGGAAATAATCAACCAGCAGAGATAGTTCAAGTTACGGGAGTCAAGGCAAATCCCACCGATAAGGGTGTGGAGGTGATTTTACAAACTTCCCTTGGGCAACAGTTGCAACTGGTAAATCGCAGTACTGGCAATAATTTTATTGTTGATATTCCCAACGCGCAATTGCGCTTGCCTAATGGTAAGTCATACACATTCCGCTCTGACAAGCCAATAGCGGATCTTCGTGAAATAACAGTTACTAATATTGATGCGAATACTGTGCGAGTGACGGTGATGGGTGAGAAAGCCTTGCCTACAGTTGAGTTATTTGATGATAATAATTGGTAAATTCTCAACTGGCTCAATTAAACATCAATTACTATTTGGAGTCGATCTCAGTCGCTCGGATGTCATTGATTCGAGTGGAGTTTCTGGCACTGCGCCATCGCTTGACCTATTCAATCCAGTGTATGGTCAACCGTTAGATCCTCTCGACCAGAAATTTAGTAGTACTTCTGTAACCGATGCACTAGGGGTTTATGTTCAGGATCAGGTGACGTTGACTGATAATTTGAAGTTACTACTGGGTGGACGGTTTGACATCTCCACCTCTACAAGTCGAGATGAGCTTGCCAACACAGAATCCAGTCAAGCGGATGATGCCTTCACTCC
Organism: Nostoc sp.; assembly: GCF_036917535.1. Taxonomy (GTDB): domain Bacteria; phylum Cyanobacteriota; class Cyanobacteriia; order Cyanobacteriales; family Nostocaceae; genus Nostoc. The sequence continues at coordinate 81,020 of NZ_JBALDA010000082.1, read as the reverse complement.
TCGTGTTGGCATTGTCTATCAACCCATAGAGCCGATTTCCCTCTATGCTAGCTACAGCCGCTCCTTTACCCCAAACAGTGGAACGGATTTTGAGGGCAATCTATTCCAACCAGAACGCGGGACTCAATACGAAGTAGGAATCAAAGCAGATATCAGTGACAAACTTTCTGCAACCCTTGCCTTTTACAACCTGACCAAATCCAATATCTTAACAGAGGACATTAGACCCGGTGTACCCCCAGGTGAATTTTCGATTCAGATTGGAGAACAGCGTAGCCGAGGCATTGAACTCAATCTGGCAGGTGAGATTTTGCCAGGATGGAATATCTTTGCGGGCTATGCCTACACCGATGCCCGAATTACAGAGGATAATAACCTTCCAGTAGGTAATCGATTGTACAATACGCCGGAGAATGCCATTAACCTGTGGACAAGCTATGAAATTCAAAAAGGTTCTATGCAAGGCTTAGGGTTTGGTGTGGGATTTTTCTTTGTAGGAGACAGACAGGGTGATTTGGAAAATACCTTTAAAGTGCCCAGCTATGTCACTACGGATGCTGCCATTTTCTATAAACGAGGGCAGTTACGCACACAGATCAATTTTAAAAATTTATTTAATGTGGACTACTTTGAGGCTACCCGTGACAATCTGCGTGTTTTCCCCGGTCAGCCATTCACTGTGCAGGGTACGATTTCGTGGGAGTTCTGATCTTTCCTAGCTCTCCTCAAAGGAACCTAACCATTCAAAGTCTACTGTTTGAATGGGGAAGGAGGAGCGATGGTAAGACAAATTGGCTAAGTTAGTGAAGCGATGTGTTTATGGACAAGTTGTTAGGACTTACGCACTTAGAACGTAAGATTGCTACTCTTAGCTATCGCTGCGTATGCCTTTCAGGCACGCTACGCGATCGCAATGACACAATTTGATTGCGGTGCGTAAGTTCTAGTTGTTAAAAAAATCAACTAGAGGGTTTCCAACCTGTGAGCAAATTCGGGTAAGCCGTTGGTGTGGTGAAGATTTCCTGGAAGCCAGACCGACGCTTGATAGCTGTTTCTTGGCTCAGGTTCCATAGGGTTTCATAGAAAAAGAAGGAAACTCCGGCAAAGTTGCGATTGCGTACTTTTTGCACTCGTGTCTGAATCTGTTGTATGGGTATTGCTCTGTTTTTTAAACCAGCTAAAATGCCGATACTCACAGGGATGTGAGTTTGTGCTGCTTTGACTTCTGGATACTCTAATTCACTGATAAAGAAATTCAAGTCCTTACTATATACCTGTAATACCAACTCTTCAATCAGTCCCATCCGCTCCCATTTCTGCCAGTCTGCTAAAAGGAATTCATAAGAAAGACGTTGAGGATTAGGTGAAACGGAAACAAGACAGTCTTTTTTAGTGGCTTTGATGGCTGTAAATACCCGCTTCATAAAGTCGGTAATTTTGTTAGCTCTCCAACGTACCCATTCCGGGTCTTTAGGGTTCACAGAGGGAGCTTTACCACGGTGTTCTTTTTTGTATAACGCTACTGTGTAGGCATCGTAACCTAATTCTGATGGCAAGCCAAAATGGTCGTCAAATTGAATGCCGTCAATATCGTAGTTTTTGACGATTTCAACTATTAAATTTTGGATGAATTGTTGCACATCTGGGCGAAAGGGATTTAGCCAAACCCTGTCATGTGTGCCTTCTTTGACAATCCGTGTACCGTTGCTGCGATTGGTAAGCCATTGGGGACGATTTTTAGCTAAAAGCGAATCAGCAGGAGCCATGAAGCCAAATTCAAACCAGGGAATCACGGTTAACCCTTTTTTATGTCCCTCACTGACAATTTCTTTGAGCATATCTCGCCCTTGCAGTCCAGGTGTGGGATCGAGCGATCGCCCAATAACTTTGGCTGCAACTTTACTAGGATAAAGTGTATAACCCCAATTCCACACCGTAGGATAGACGGTGTTAAAGTTTAATTCATCAAGAGTTTGTAAGGCATTCTTCAAACGATCGCGCTCAAATAACACATCACTATCAATATTTGTTAACCACACTCCCCTTAATTCAGATGCTGGCTTTGACGGCAGATTAATTTGGGCGTTCAATGGGAACGACAACATTACCGTAGCGATCGTGCTTAAGGTAAGCATAACGACAAACAAAAGAGACTTTCGACTTTGGCGAATATTCCACCAACAAGAAAACTCAACACACCACTTTACAAACCTTTTCATCTTTATTTAAAATGTCTGTGTCACTCAAGGTAACATAGGCATGATAACTAATATTAATGCTTAACCTTTGTTTCCTGCTCTAAAAACAGATTGCCTATATCAAATAAAAGTTGCATAGTACCTCGATAGCCAACTTTGCTGAACTGACAATGATCTAAGCAGTCAAAAATGGGAATCCCTTGACGGTAAAGAGGAATTTTTAAGCGTTGAGCGATCGCTACTCCATGAGAGTTGGTAATTAGTAAATCAGACCCAACCGCCAATTGCTCAAAGTCTTCTAAATCGCCGATAGTGACGCTAGGAATCGGAAGTTTTTCGAGCAGAGGAAAGCGTGTTGTTGTCACTGCGGAGTGAATCTCAACTCCTAGCGATCGCAAAAAAGAAACTGTTGACCAAAGTAAATCTGGTTCCAGTGCCAAAGAAACTCGCTTGCAACCAAAGTAAAAATGATTCTCCAACATTACATATTGTAACTGACGGCGTTGACGGCGGTATTTCTCTGGTATTCTGACACCACTAATATCCGCCAATGCTTGCAGAAATTTATCTACTGCTGTTAGCCCCGTCAATTCACCAAATACTTCATAAGGTATATTGAATCTTTGCTCCAAAATTTGCGCCGCAGCCCGCATACTATCACCTAGTGCCAAAGTGAATACAGAATTGCCAATTGAGCGCAACTGTGCCAAAGTCGTACCATTAGCTGTAATAGCACTAGAAGAATCTTCTATATGAGCATCTAGTGAGCTAGAAAGGTCAGGTACAACAATAGGTACGAGTCCAAAAGAGGTGACAATATCTTTGATTTCCTGTATATCCCCTGGTGTGAAGGCAGAACTAGCTAAAATAGTAATTTGTGTAGGACAAGCGTCTTGTTTGCAGCTTTTTTGAGGAATTTCCCTAACTATACTCTCAACTGCACCAGCAAAGCCATCCTGTAATGTACCTTTGAAATCTGGTGTAGAGACAAACACAATTGGTAGATAATCTAGTTCTGGATGACGGTGGCGAATCTCTTTGACAAAACGTACCATGTCATCACCTCTGGTTTCCACCAGTCCAGTGCTACAAAGACCAATAATTTCTGGTTTGGATCTCTGCACTAAAGTCAAGATTGCTTGTTCAACTCTTTCCTCACCACCCAAAATGGTTGCAACTTCTGTCATTGCTGTACTGGAAAGGGGAATCGTCTGACGGAAGTGCTGTACCAATACCGCCTTAGTCAAAGCAGTACAACCTTGAGAACCGTGTAATAAAGGCATGATTCCCTTTAACCCCAAAAAGGCTAATACTGCACCCACAGTTTGGCTTTGCTTTAGGGGATTAACTGCAACAGATGTACTTGTAACGCTAATAATTGCCATCAAATGTTCTCCTCAGAAGAATTTTCTGCTGACCACGGGGCTGGCTGGTATACTTGCTCCCACACAGGGTTGTAAAAAGCGGCATACAGTTCTTGTGCTACCTCTAAGATTCCTATATACCCTGCATAAGGATGGTTGCGTTCTTGATTAATATCTAGGAATGGAATTTTAGCTGTGAGAGAGGTATCTTGATGGCGTTTATCAGCAATTAACATATCAGCCTGATTTTCATTAATTATCTGTAAAATTTCTTCAGGAGTATTTTGTTCTAAAATTATGCCATCTCGAGCCAACAAACTTTTGACTCTAATTTTATCCTCCTCAGTATTATCCTTAGTACTAATAGCAATAACTTCCATCCCCAATTTCTTAGCAGCAAAGATAATCAACCAACTCTTAAAACTTCCAATAGAAAGGATAATGCGCTTACCTTGTAATCGGGTAATATACAAAGCGAGTTTTTCATCTATTGCAGCAGTTTCTTCTACAATTAACTTTTCTGTACGTTCCTGCAAATCACAATTACCTAACTTTGTCGCAATATTCCTTAAACATTGATTGATTGATTCTATACCATAGATAGACTCTTCAATATAGGGAATGCCATATTTTTTTTCCATCCCTTTTGCCACGTTGATTAGTGCTTTGGAGGAGAATATGACGTTAAGTTGGGCACGATGAGCATAGCAAACTTCTTTGTAGACAGCATCGCCAGTAATTTTTGCCAAAACTTTGATACCTAATTTCTCGAATAATGGTAGAACATTCCATATTGCACCTGCGATATTATGTTCACCAATTAGGTTGATGTTGTATGGTGTACTAATCTCTGGTTCAGCTGTTCCAATAACGTGTTCTAGCATTGCTTCACCAGCAACACGGTTGCCCAAATTTTGGTTCCCAATGAATCCAGGACAATGTACAGGGATAGTAGGTATTCCTGTTTTCTCGGTGGCATTTTTGCAAACTCCCTCAATGTCATCCCCAATCAGGGCGGTGATGCAAGTGGAGTAAACAAATACCGCCGTCGGTTTGTACCGTCTTGTTAATTCTAAAATGCCTTTGTACAGCTTTTTAGCTCCACCGAAGATGATATCGTTCTCATCTATATCGCTGGTAAAGCGTATTTTGTATAGCATCGAACCAGAGGAGAGACTGTTGTAACTTCCCCAAATACTGGTAGCACAGCCACTTGGCCCGTGAACTACATGAGCAGCATCGGTGATTGGTACTAGGGTAATCATTGCACTATCAAAAGCACAACTCCCTTGAGTAGTTCCAGGTTGGGGTAATTGGGTGGAGGACTTTTTTTTCTTTTGTTTCTGCTGCTGAGGAGCATCTTCAGAATTGGAGTTACTGAGCGAATCGTTGATTTTTCCTGGGGTGGGATTCATTGGTTTGGTGACAATAGGTAGAAGTTATCAGATGTTAAGAGAATTTCCAAAAGCTTTCATAGGTTTTTATTTATTAATCGTGTATCTAAAGGATGAAATAAAAGGGAATGAGAAAAAGAATTTCCCATTCCCTAAAACATAAACACCAACTAGGTTAGAGAAGGAGAAAACAAAAACACTAACTAGACTATTAAAGTATTAATGTTGCTGTGTAGACTTTGAGAAAATAGTGTTAGCACGGTGAAGTTGAAACAAACAAAAGTTAAGATTGGCTATTCGATTACCTCCATTTTAAAGGATTTTTCAGGAGTGATGAGTGTTGAGTTCTGAGTAAGAAGTAATGAATAAGTAGTATTAATGAATCTTCCTACTCTTAGCCGAGGTATTCGCTACTCAAAACTAATTTGATGCTTAGTCGGTCTAATTTTACTTTTTACTCAGCACGGGCTAAACGCCCCGCTTCCGCTAACAGCACTATTTCGGTGAGAGGGTGGGCTATTTTTGCCCACCTGATATTTACTCTGTGTTTAGCACTTAAGTCTAAACAAGAACCTTATTTCTTCTCGCTACCGGAAACTATTTCTACGTTTCCTTTTTTCAATGCTTCTAATGCTTCACCTTGAGCGTCTTCTTGCTTTTTAGTAGCTTCTTCTTGAGCATTAGCTGTGGCAATCATTTTTGCAGCATTTTCTTCACTTTCGAGAATACCAAACTCAATCAACAACTCTTCTAACTCGTCCATTTCGATGGGTGTAGGAACAGCGAGATTTGTATTGTTGATAATCTTGTCTGCTAGTGTACGGTATTGATTAGCTTGGTTGCTGTCGGGTGCGTACTCGTTTACAGTCATCCGACGCAATTCGGCGTGTTGCACAATATTGTCACGGGGGACGAAGTGAATCATCTGAGTACTTAATCTAGCTGCTAGAGTGCTAATCAGTTCGTCTTCTCGGTCAGTTTTCCGGCTGTTACAAATTAGCCCACCCAAACGTACACCACCAGTGTGAGCATATTTGAGAACCCCACGAGCGATGTTGTTAGCTGCAAACATCGCCATCATTTCACCAGAAGTAACAATGTAGATTTCTTGGGCTTTACCTTCACGAATTGGCATTGCAAAACCACCACACACAACGTCGCCCAATACGTCGTAGGATACGAAATCTACGTCTGAATAAGCGCCGTTTTCTTCAAGGAAGTTAATAGCGGTGATGATACCCCGACCGGCGCAACCTACACCTGGTTCTGGCCCACCTGACTCTACGCATCTGATATCGCGGAAACCAGTAATCACCACTTCTTCAAGTTCGATATCTTCTACAGCGCCCCGTTCAGCAGCTAAATGCAGCACGGTAGTTTGAGCTTTACAGTGCAGAATCAAACGGGTGGAATCAGCTTTCGGGTCACATCCGACAATCAAGATCCGTTGACCCACTTCTGCCATAGCGGCTAGGGTATTTTGGGAGGTGGTAGATTTACCAATACCACCTTTACCGTAAAAAGCAATCTGTCTAATTTTTTCGTCGGACATGATAATTTATCCTGCAATTGTTTGTTTGGTGGGTCTGTCAGTTGATCAGGCGTTGACACATTGTGCCGGAGGTACTCGCGCTGTGAAATTACAGCAACGACCTTATGTAGAACGTTGTTGGAGGTGCTCGTTCTACACCAAAAAGAGTCCGAAGAAAGAACATATTCAAGTTTTGGTCAGTTTTCATTGGCCATTAGTCATTGTTTTTTCTGACTAATGGCTAGAGCGATAAGACATCACTTAAGGAATATTGCAAGTATTATCAGACACTCACTCAAATGATTTTTCTAGCGGTAGTAATACCAATTGGAAAAAAGAAAGCGACAAATAGACCATTTGTAGAGACGCAATTCATCGCTTCTTACCTAAGGATATGTTGCAGTCATGAATTGAATTGGTATTATACCAATTGGAAAAAAGAAAGCTACAGATTCCAAGCCGGAAACTCAAATTCAACCCGAATTATGAATTCAGCATTATCAGTTGTTGTAATCCCCTGAAGGTTGCTCATACCTCAAGAGTGGTTGCAGCAGGATTTAAATTTACGCCAAATTTTCCTTTAACCACACAACCAACCATTGCAATCCACTCTAAACAGTCGCGACAACTTCCCCGATTTTGCTGATATCGTAACCGCCGAGAATTTCAAATTGGGAGTGAACCATTCGATGTCCCAAAGTATTGAGTAACTGCTGTACAGATGCTTCTTCCAAATATTCCTTGAGAATCACCAAATCATATCGTGACTGATTTAAAGGAATAAATCCCAGCCCAAAAGCGGTAGCTACAGATCCCGTACTCATACCAGCATCAGCAACTCCTTCGACTACAGCTTGGGCAACATCTTGGTGAGTTTTGAGTATATTATCAAAGCCCTGAACAGCATCGAACGGTATCTGCTCTTTTTGGAGTGTTTGTTCCAAAAGCATTCGACTACCGGAACCTATTTCGCGGTTGACAATAGTCGCTCCCCCAGCCACTAAGTCAGTAACTGTTCTAATTCCCATTGGGTTTCCTGACTTCAATAAAAGTCCCTCCTCCCAGACACCAAGGGTAATCAAAACTGCTTCCCTGCCAGCCAGAACATCTCGAACAAAGGGAGTATTATACTCACTAGTTTCAGGATCGTACAGATGCATCCCAGCGATGTGCGCTTCACCTTTGCATAGACTGTGCAATGCAGCCATGCTATTGGCGAAGTTATATTGGACTCGCAATTGGGGATGCCAGCGTTCAGTGGCTCTTGCCCATAGTGAAATCACAGGGGCACAACCAGCAATCACAACGGTATTGTGGAGTGTGTCGAGATTATCGTCTAAAAGACGGACTCGAATTTTATTTGTACCTGTGCAAGTCTCACCCTCACCATCAGCCGGAATCATATCTTGGCGAAAAGCATCCTTACCAATCAAGGGATAAGCTATCCATTTTCCTCCCACACGAGCCATGCTAACTCGCAGTTGCTGACCATTAGGAACAGGTTTGGCAAGAACAGCTTCAATTTCAAGTAAATCCCGCTCTAACCAGAATAGATCCTCAACTTGACAGCCAAGCGCTTTGGCCAAACGAAGTGTTATGGCTACTGAGGGAGCATATTGTCCCGACTCTACACCACTAATAGTCTGACGAGTCACATTAGCGATGTTGGCCAAATCTTGTTGGCTCATGCCTAAACGAGTTCTAATCGACTTCAAGTTATTACGGAGGTCACTATCCTGCTTCATTGGCTTTGTCTCTTAGTTTTAAAAAGCCGTAGCGGATTTAACAAAACATCTGCCAAGGCGAAAGTCTTGTCTTTGAGTTTATATCATTTCTCTTTAAAGACTTTTTGTGCTTTCGCTGTTTTGATTCCCCATATAAAAAGACTATCACAGAAATTGCCAATTTGCTTGCCAAACGCAAATTATTTTTGCGGGTGTTTGCTTTTTACCTGCTATCTTGGCTTAAAAGCCCCAAATTCCAATAAACAGAGCATTTGTCTAGCAATCAAAGTTTACCAATTTAATTGGTAAATAGTAATATTTAATACAGTTTTAGAGATTAGTTTCAGCTTTGATGCTTGATAGGCGAGTAATACAAACAGTAGAAAACATACGAAGCAATTTCGCATTTTGGGGTAAATTTTGCCCTGACAAAAAATTACCTATTTGACTAAAGTAAATATGCACATAGCATCAGCGAATAATTGCTGTTTGATTTTTTGCACAATCAATTAGGTATTTACCAAAGTATGCAATAGATGGCAACAAAGTAATGGAGAGAGTAATGATTACCGAAGAAGACTTAGCTCAGCAATTTAATGTAATTATTGAACACACTCACCCACGGGTATGGAAATTGTTAAGCCAATGTTATGTGAAGATAATCAATCCTCATCCTCACTTAACAAGAGTAAATATAAAAATATGCGTCCGTCAGTCAAAATACATTGGTATTTATTGCCCTGATAGACTAATTAGTGCTGTAGTAGAACAAAAAAACCTACTTAAAGAAGTAGCAGAATACTTGGGGCTAGTTGAAGTCGTTTGCTTAAATGCCAATAACTTGATGCGCGATCCCCTCTCAACTCTTAAGCAAGCTTATCCCCAGTTGTGGTTAGACTTGTTGTGGATTGTCACTCAAGAACAATAACCTAGTACCGCTGCGCGGAAGTCAAAAGTCAAAAGTATTGTATTCCGGGCTTTCGCGTCATTTTGAATGGTATGTTTATTTACGCCTTGCGGTACTAGTAAACCTGATTTTTCTGCAAGATTCAATCTCCATCCAAAAAATCAAAAGTACCAATCTTCACCGCAGCTTCGTTACTTTTGAAGTCTGCCAAAATCTTATGAATCAACCATGCTTACATCCAGATGATTTGCCTTCACCTAAAACAATCAAGGTGAGTGAAATACTATTCAGACAGCTTGAAGAAGCAACCAAAAAAAGCTTTTTCCTAACGTGCGATCGCATGACACGGATTTTGTTATCGAGTTGTCATTGGTATTTCCAAATCAATAGTGGCGTTTTGACGTTGATCGTGATTTGTAATAATATGGAAAGTTATCGCAATATCATGAAAACTGTTCCCCAATTTGCTAACTACTTAAAACAGTTTGCCAATAGAGCTAAAATTACTGTCAGTTCTCCAATTGACAAAGGTATACCGTGGGTACTCAGCATAGATAATATCTTACCTGAAGGGGACTTGCCCAGTACCTGATAAATCAACCAGAAAAATCGCGATCGCCTCTTTTCTCGAACATTGGCGATTGCGTCAAAAAAGTCCGTCAAGCCTCTCCCAAGCACGGCAAGCTGTTTAAGTGCTTTTGGAGAGGCTTATTTGCTTGATTGGAGGGATAGGGAGAGGAAGTTACGGACGTTTGTGAAAATACTTTAGGAAAAACAAGTTGAGCTAGAAAGAGCCATATTCATTTGGGAGATGTTGGGGAAATATTTGAGGTAAAACTGAGGTAATCTAAAAGGGTCAAGATGTTTACAAAGCAGCTGTGTTAAACAAAAATTATGTCGTCCGAGCAAAGTAGATATTATCCCAAGACGACGATGGTCTTCTAAATAAGCATTAGCTTCTATAATTGCGATTTGACACACGGGTGTAGATCCGTTTAACGGATTTTGCGCTCCCTTATACCCTATATTGTCAAGTTAGGCGCTTATATCTTGTATATAGATAACTTTTACCCTCACGACTGGAGAGCAAAATCTTGGGCATAGAATTACGCAGTTTCGTATTTCTCGACAGCCTGCAACCTCAACATGCAGCATATATGGGAACAGTAGCCCAAGGCTTCTTACCATTACCAGGAGATACATCACTGTGGATTGAAATCTCTCCTGGTATCGAAATTAATAAAATTACGGATATAGCCCTGAAATCTGCCTCTGTCCGTCCGGCAGTACTGGTAGTTGAACGACTATACGGACTATTAGAAGTTCATTCTAGCTCCCAAGGCGAAACCAGAGCTGCTGGTCAAGCTATTTTGGCGGCACTGGGAGTCCGAAGAGAAGAATGTCTGAAACCGCGGGTTATTTCTAGTCAGATTATCCGCAATATCGATGCTTATCAAACACAACTGATTAATCGCACGCGCCGAGGACAGTTACTACTAGCAGGTCAAACGCTGTATGTATTAGAAGTAGAGCCCGCTGCCTACGCTGCACTGGCTGCCAATGAAGCGGAGAAAGCAGCGAGGATTAACATTCTTGAAGTTCAAGCTGTAGGTAGTTTTGGACGGCTTTACTTAGGTGGACAAGAACAGGATATTCTAGCAGGAGCAGCGGGAGCATTAACGGCCATTGAAAGTGTTGCTGGTCGGGTAAATTCTCTGGGTGGGCGTCAGGAGTAAAAAAGAGAAAATGGCAAATCGTGAGCATCTAACTTTACTCAAAGCAGGTGCAGTTACATGGATTGAGTGGAGAAAGAAAAATCCCCAGATTGAACCAGACCTCAGCGCCGCTGATTTGCAAGGCGATAACCTCAGAGGCGCAAACCTCCAAGGGGTAAACTTGAGAAGAGTTGATTTGGGTAATGCTTTACTTGTGCGAGCAAACCTCAGTGGTGCTGACCTCAGTAGTGCCAACCTCTATAAAGCCTTCCTGAATGAAGCTAACTTGAGTGCGGCTAACTTCAGTGTTGCTAACTTGAGTGGCGCTGTACTTACGCAGGCAGATTTGAGTCATGCTAATTTGATTGGAGCTGACTTAAGTCAGGTGGATCTTAGAGGTGCTGCGATCGCATCTGCTAATCTAATTGGCACTGACTTAAGAGGCGCTAACTTGAAAGATGCCGATTTAGGTGCAGCGAAGTTGATTCGCGCTAACCTCTCTTTTGCCAACCTGATTGAAGCTAACTTGATTGCGGCTGACCTCAGTGAGGCGAGTTTATACGAAGCAGAAGTTTTAGGGGCTTATCTTTACAAAGCTGATCTATACAAAGCTAACCTGACCAAGGCTCACCTCAGTGGTGCATACCTATTGCGAGCTAACCTAAGTGAAGCTGACTTGAGTCAAGCTAACTTAAGTTGGACTAACCTTAGAGGTGCAAATCTGGCAGGGGCGAATCTTAGAGGAACTAACCTTAGAGGAGCCGACATTCGGGGAGCTAACCTCAGGGGCGTAAATCTTCAAGAAGCAATTATGCCTAACACTTCAACACAACATTAGTTTACAAGAACAAGTAATTAACGTTTAGATTCATTTTTTGAGGTATTTCTTCCCACAATAACTATATAAAATTTATGTAAAGTTTAACTGTTATTAAGCTCAAAATGTTTTGGATAATCTATCAATTTAACTTAACAGAAGTTTTCTATAGGGAAGCCAAAGGTTGGTTAGGGTTAAAAGAATATCAAGTTCGAGAGCAAAGAAGTTTACTTCGACATTTTATTTTAGTTTTTTGTGCTTACACTTTTATTCTTTGGCATCAGTTGACTGGGGGTTTAAGGCGAAGGTGGGCTAACAAACCTCTAAACACTTTTACCGAAGCTTTAGAGGCGTTTAGAACAGCTATGTCTTATCGATTTTTCGATTGGTTGACCCTCAATCGTGAACTGTTTGCTGCTTATAAAGCTAGTTTGGGTTACATTTGGGCTTAATTTTTGTTTAAGTCCCGCTAATTGAAAACAACTCTGGAACAATAACAGTATTGCAACTGGCAAGAAATGCCCAAATACCAACTCGGTCGGCTAAGGAATATCTAGATGAGAAAGCTAAAGAACTCAGCGCTAGTTTTGAAGTAAATGAGGATGGAAATGTTTCGTATCGCTTCTGTTTGTAAGACGGTTATGATTACAGCAGGTCAAGCGATTACACTTCGTTAGATCAACTATAATTACATAATTGTACGTTCAAAGAAAAGCAATCCTCCTTACGATTGTTGAAAGCTTTAGTTGATGTAGTTACTGCTGCTACAGTCGTGTACTGAACTTGACATTTATCTTTAATCCGGCTTTAACTCCATTGTGCAAAGGGACTTAGCGGCTGTTTTTGGGTCAAAGGACATAACATATATAGGAATTTTTTGTATATTATATATCGATATGAAATTCTTCTTATTTCCCCTAGCAATCATTTTTCAGTTCTGTTATATGGCACAGACATTAGTTGTGCAAAGTTTTGATTCTATTCCCACTGTTTTAATAATTAGCAAAAGTTCACCTGAGATTGAGTGCGAGAACCAAGCCGAAAATTTTGTAGTCAAATATTCTGCACCTACTATTTCAATTACAGTTAAAAAGTTGTCACTAATTTGGAGTGAAAGAATCGAATCATACAAAAATCCCATATCTGCAACGCCTAGTCAAGTCACAACTCATATAAAAAACAAAAAACTTAATAACTATCAGTTTAATCAACTTAAAAAACTGATTCAATCAAGTGGCTTTATGGATTTAGCAGCAGAGTATGGTGCAGCGACTAATCAAAGGTACTATCCTTATTCTATTTCAGTATGTTTAAACAATCAAGAGAAAAAAGTATTTTTAAGAAGTAATCCGGGTAATGGTAAAAGTCCTAAAGCATTTCGAGTCGTGGAAGATTATTTGCGACAGCTAATTAAGTAGTACACTTACCCCACTATCGTCTGGGATAAAGCCAAAATTTCTGCCTAGATAATTCGTGCCTTATTATACAACGTACGATGATTGCTGTAACTAATTTGTCAGAGACAGCTGGTGTTAAACAGTAGTTAATGTCCCAATGTTATCGCCACTGAAATGGGCAGAAGAATTTTGAGTTCTGTAATCAAGCTGTGGAACTCCATTTAAAATTAAATATCAAGATGTGAGTACCTTTGCCCTCAAGTTCAAACTCATTTAGTCGTTGCACAACAATTGCTCGTGCTTTTTTTGTAGATTTAGAAATTAAATTTGATCAACAATTTTCCTGATGAAACCCACAAAATATTAAACTTTCACAGACATAATACTAGAATCTCAATTTTTGATGAGCTAGATGATTACAGAACTTATTACTTTTCCTTGCTGATTAATCTCATAGACAATTGGAACACTAGTCGCAAGTTCAAGGTTGGGTATTTCTTCAATACTAAGATTATCTATATACATGATGATTGACCGTAGAGAATTGCCGTGGGCAGAAACCAGGACGTTATCTCCATCTTTTATATGGGGAAAGATTCGATTTTGAAAAAATGGAATCGTCCTTTTGGCAGTGTCTTCAAGACTTTCTCCTCCTGGTGGTCGTTTGATAAATGAACGCCGCCATTCATGCACCATGTCTTCACCGAACTTTTCTGTCGTTTGAGCTTTGTTTAATCCCTGTAAATTACCGTAATAGCGTTCATCAAGTTTTGCACACATGAAAATGGGAATTTCCTGACTTTTATCTCCTTCATAATTATCCCAACCATGCCAATCGTGATCTGAGGCGTTATGTTTGAATACAGGGCTTTTACCAGCGCAAGTTTTTTCACATTCAGTTAGACAAATAGCACTTGTCTCAATGGCACGAACCAGTAGGCTAGTGAAACACACGTCAATTCGATAATTTCTTATTTTTTTTGCCGCCGCAATCGCCTCAAGGCGACCTAGATGACTCAGGGGGACATCAACCCAGCCGCTAAATCGGTTGGCTGCATTCCAAGTACTTTGACCGTGACGAATTAAAATGAGTTTTGCCATTATGGGTTGAAGAAAGCAGTGAATGCAACATTTTGGTTGGATATACCGATTGAGCAGCGCCTACGGCAAAAGTTAGAGTTGAACTTGATTTTGAAATGGCTCACACCTTTCAACTACCGAAAACTGGTGGCGTTGGGGGCAGCCATTTGGTTAACCAGAGCAACAATGCCACAATGAAACAACGATAACAGATACAGTAACGTTAACCAATTAATTTCATCGCCAGATTTGGCGTTGCATAATAAAGGGATGAACTGTCCTCATTGTGCATCCACCCATATTCGTAAGAACGGGCATCGACGTGGTAAGCAAAATTACATTTGCGTATCATGCGACGTGCGTTCCGCCCCGCTTCTCTACGAGACGCTACGCGTAGCTTGCTTCCCCGGAGGGGTACGCTAACGCCAATTTATAGAATCATATTTACTCGCGTGGTTATTCAGATGAAATCAAAAAACAATGTTTAACAATGTACGTTAACGGTACGGGATTTCGTGCCATAGAACGGCAAACGGGAGTTAACCATAACACGATCATACAGTGGGTTAAAAAGGCGGTTCAACCATTAGCAGATGCACCTGAGCATTCAGAAATTCCCGAAATAACCCAAGTAGATGAACTAAAAACTTTTATTGCTCAAAAAAAAAACAAAATATGGCTGTGGACAGCCGTGAATAAAAGCTATCCAGGGATTTTAGCCTGGGTTTTGGGAGACCGTAGTGCTAAGACATTTGAAAAACTATGGAGAATTATAAGATGCTGGAAAAGTTATTTTTATGTCACGGATGGTTATCCAGTTTATCCATGTTTTATTGATGACGGAGACCATATTGTTAAGAAAACCTACCGATAATTGCGTCCTATCGAGTATTTTTGGATAAAGACTATAAATGGATTCTGCCATTTAATGAATTTGCCGAAGACTTTCTCCAGCACCTGTGTACTAACTATTTCCGCAAATATTTGGTGTCGGAGAAAACAGCAGGAAATACAGTCGGTACAAAAATCAGCCGCAATCAAGAAATTTGGGAAAGTTTGTATATCTCGGCGCAAAGCTATCTAAACCAACACTTGATGCAAATGGTTAACTCTAGTAAGCAAGAAGAATCGAAGGTGACACAAGGTAGAAAAGGGCGTTAGTCGCGGCGAAATATCGCATACCAGTTCAATTACATACTATTTATTATGTAGTCTAGTTATTAGTCTACGCACGACTAAAAAAACAGAGTATGACAATCTTACAAGTTGTGGATAAAGAGTTTTCAAAAGTTCCCGTCATTGATATTAGTACATTGGTCTCTCAAACTAACAACTATTCTGATGTAATTGCAGACCAAATTAGACAAGCTCTCCATAATTACGGTTTCTTCTATATCGTCGGACATGGAGTTGATGAGCAATTACAAAAGCAGTTAGAACATCTTAGCCAACAGTTTTTCGCGCAGGATGTAGAAACAAAACTGAAGATTCGTATGGCTCTTGGTGGTAAAGCATGGCGAGGATATTTCCCTGTAGGTAATGAGTTGACATCAGGTAGACCGGACTTAAAAGAAGGTATTTACTTCGGCACAGAACTAAAAGAAGACCACCCACTTGTGAAAATTGGTATACCAATGCACGGTCGAAATCTTTTTCCATCCAATATTCCCCAATTTCGGGAAACAGTGCTGAATTATATAGACTCAATGACCAGACTTGGACACACTCTAATGGCTGGTATTGCTCTAAGTTTGGGGTTAGAAAAGTCCTACTTTGCAGACCGTTATACAAAAAACCCATTGATATTATTTCGGATTTTCAATTACCCTCCTAATTCATCATTATCTGAATCTAAATGGGGCGTTGGCGAACATACAGATTATGGAGTATTAACTATACTAAAACAAGATAATGTCGGGGGATTACAAGTCAAATTAAAGTCTGGTTGGATAGATGCACCTCCTATTCCTGGTTCATTCGTATGTAACATTGGGGATATGCTCGATCGTATGACACGAGGACTGTATCGCTCAACACCCCACCGCGTTCAGAACCGATCAACAAGTAGTCGCTTATCATTTCCATTCTTCTTTGATCCCAATTTCAACATTGAAGTCAAACCCATTGAACTCAACGGCATAGTAGTGAATGACGATCAAAGCGATCGCTGGGATAAAGCTAGTGTCCACGAATTTCGCGGGACTTATGGCGATTATCTTCTGAATAAAGTCTCCAAAGTATTTCCAGAACTGCGCCAAACAGTGTTCTAGAGTGCTGTTAGCGGTAGCACGGCGTTGAGCCAATGCTGAGTAAAAGTTACTAACCTCCAAACGGATGATCAGCAAGTTGAATATGAAACGTGCCTTACTAGAAGAATTACGCCCGTGCGGCGTACAGCCTTTTAGGTAGAGCGCATGACGCAACTTTTGAACTGACGGATGCAATATTGCTAACTCGTAACGCTTATATAGGACTCCGATTTGATTTATGAAAACATACTGAGACTGAAAAGCCTGTTTTATCAGGGTTTTATCTAAAATCTTGTTCAAAAATCAGATATGAGTCCTATATGTATCAAAATATGTACAATCTTGCTTGGGTAAAAACAGCTTGCGAACACGTTTTAGGTAAAAATATTTCCCCTCGAACTTGGCGTAACTGTCTGCGAATATGTGGCGTTCAGCCTTACAAGCGAGAAATTAAACTCAAATATAGACATAACGAAGAATTGCCAATAATTTAGCGATGGCGTAACCGCCCACCGAAGGCGATCGCAATATAACTATATTTCACAGTTTTCACAGTAACATTTCAAATTCGTAGCAATTATGTACATTGCATTTCTGCCTTCATATTTGAGTTCCTAAATACCCGATAGATATGGCCGCTAATGTGCCAGTGAGACTTACAGTAATTACTTGTACTTGATTGGGTTTCATAATTAAAATCCCTTTCCTTAATAGAGGTTATGATTTGAATGATTTTGCTATTACGTAATCGCGCTATCCCTCTTCAACTTGAACAAATGTTGGAAGAACACAAGTTCTACATCAAAACCGCAGTTGATATCGAAAAAAGGGTACTGGTTGGTGGTGGCGAACTGCACGCTGATTGCGAAAAAGAGCTATTGAAAGACGGTAGTAGGCAAAAAGATATTTGGGCTGCCAGTTTTATGCCAATAACTGGAAGGATGATTTTTGAATCAATGGTTAATCTTCGTCCTCGGCAAAATAGGTCAATAGAGATTTTAGACCCTAATATTAGAGAAAGGGTTGCTCAACTTCTAATGGAGTTCCTGGGAAACTTATGATCGAAATGACACCAGAGCAGAAAAATTTTACACAAGATGATGTTCCCACTCGGTTGCATCACTTGGCAAATCATCTATCGCAAATTCAGTCTATGTGGGTTGGAGACTCATCAAGGGATTTGATGTTGCCTTTGGTAAAAGAAAGTCGGTACTTTATTGAGTGGATTGTACCCGACATGGTAAAAGCAGACGATATTGACCGAGCCTGTGAGTTAGTTGACTTAGTTCGTTTGCTGACTAATTGGTTGTTTGATTGGGACGGCATCTGGTTTGATGCCCAACAAAAGCAATCTGCATCTCTTCAAACTTCATATTGGTTACAGCGAGTTTTGGAAATATCACGCACAGAACCGGAATCACTGAGTGCCTAATCTCTATGAAGCCTTCTTGCGCTTCACCAGCTCCGGTGACAATGGCTGATCCTTTGGATGCTTTCATGGCAAGCTCCTAATTTGAACTGATTGTTTTTACTTGCGCTAATCCCCTAGTTTTTGAGACTAGTTTTTAGCCAACGGGTCGCACCGCAAAGAGCATTGGCAAGTGAGGATAGTTGTGAAAGTCTCCCTCAACAACTTCTGCTCCCATCTGTTCCAGGAGTAAACTCCGCTTGTCCTTGCGGTGAACCATAGCTTTTACAGAGAGGCTCTGGAGCCGCAAGATTTCTACAATGCGAGCACCAGTAGCGCCACGTTAACTTATATATTTTCAGATGTATTTCTTTAATAGAAAAAGTATTTTTTTCCAAACAAAAATTGATATTGAAACCTAACTTAACAAAAATGTCGTAATTAAGCTAAAAAATCTTATAATCTTTACCAAAAAAATAGTATATTTTCACAAAGCTTAATTAAAGGTTACATTTTTTTTTAATAGTACTAAAAATTAAAGAATTTGCATTTTTAAGATTTGGTAAAGGATTTGACGTTACCTTTCACTCATGATAATAAATAATTATAAGAGAGTTAAAAATCAAAAAGCCTGGGGAAAATGAGTAATTAAAGTAAATTAATTTTGAACCAATTACTTATCATTCGCATAATCAACTAACCAAATCAATAACTAATATTTTCTCAGTATATTGATATTAATTAGGCTAGCAAAGGCATCTGTATTTAAACTTACGGTTGTAATTAATCAATATTGAACTTATTTATGAAGAGTTCTTTGACTGAGTCCGAACTTAGGCA
Organism: Nostoc sp.; assembly: GCF_036917535.1. GTDB lineage: Bacteria > Cyanobacteriota > Cyanobacteriia > Cyanobacteriales > Nostocaceae > Nostoc. The sequence goes on along the minus strand of NZ_JBALDA010000082.1, from coordinate 62,396 downwards.
TTAGTTAGAAATTCAGGAAAAATAATAAATATGGAAATTATTTATGGTACTACATCTCCTGATATAATAAATGGGACTTCGGGAGATGACACGATATATAGTTGAACTAATAGTGGTAACGCCAATAGTCTTTCCGGTAACGACACCCTTAATGGTGTGGCTGGTAACGATAATCTATATACGCTAGAAGTCAGTTTGGCATAAGAATAGTACCCATTGTTTATTTCACCCGTAATATCTAAAAATTTTTCCCTGCTCAAGAGAATTTTGCAACAAAATTAACTGACTATTTTATCAATAAAATCATGAATAATACTAAATTATATAACTACATGAAAGGCAGATTTATCGGTAAGTTTGCTACTAAAACGCTATTATTTACAATAACACTATTGTTTACAATAATTTTATTAAATCATAGTACTACTGGAGTAAATATTGTCCCACAATCCCTACGTCCTGATATTAAGGTTCGCAATATTATTAATACATTATCAGTCTCTCCTTCTGTTCGGATTGTAAAAGATCCACGAAACAATACCCTCTATTACCTCAAACAAAATGGTGAGATTTATCGAGTCGATTTAGATTCTTCTACTAAAACACTTGTGTACAATTCTAGTAATCATAATTTAAGTGAAACTCAAGGTATGGCCATTGGCCCTAACGGCACAATTTATTTAGTTGGCAATGCAGACGTTGTGAATAACCAGACTAAAGCAATTATTGTTAAAGGTGTAATTAATTCGAGTACAAGAAAGCGTATCTGGTCTATTTTAGCTCAGAGTGCAGACTATCCTAAAAGCAAAACAGCTTATGACCATCGGTTCAACGGTATAGTTGTTAGCCTGGATGGTAAATTTATCTATGTGAATAGCGGTTCTCGTACCGATCATGGTGAGGTTCAGTCTGTTAATGGTCTATATCCCAATACTCGCGAAGTTGGGTTAACCGCCTGTATACTCCGTCTTCCTAGTAATAGCAATAATCTCTTTCTGGCAAACAATCGAGCAACTTTAAAGACATCTGGCTATATTTTTGCAGAAGGAACACGTAATACTTTCGATATGGCTTTTGCGCCCAATGGGGATTTGTTTGGCACAGAAAATGGTCCAGATCGCGACATGTCAGAAGAATTAAATTGGCTACGTTTAGGTGGTAATTACGGCTTTCCTTGGCGTATTGGTGGGACAGACAATCCCCAACAATTTCCCAATTATAATCCTACTACTGATCAATTGTTAAGCCCTCAATTTAACGCCATCAAAAAGGGTTACTATCGTAACGATCCAACCTTTCCTATTCGACCTACTGAAAATTTGATTGAACCAATTCCTAATCTTGGCCCGGACGCAGATAATTACCGCGATCCTGTAGATGGAAAAATCAAAGATGCCAGTGTTCTTGGACAAAGTATTAGCACTTTTACAACACATCGTTCTCCTTTAGGATTAGTTTTTGATACACAAGGAGTAATGAGTCGAGAATTCAGCAGAGATGGATTTATGTTGAGTTGGACACCAGGCGACCCCACTGGCGAAACACTAACAGGCCCTTTTAAAGATGCTAGCCAAGATCTATTGCATTTAAAGTTAACTAAAGTAGGAAATACTAACTATAAACTTAACGCTACGCGCCTTGTCATAGGTTTTAGTAATCCCATTGATGCTGAGATTATTGACAATAAGATTTATGTTCTAGAATATGGTGGAAATCAAGGAATTTGGGAAGTCTCTATGCCTACTAAGTAAAACATTACTTAATCTTCTGGAGTGCTGCCTTTAGTCAGACATTGAGTCTCTGACTCAATGAATGCATTCCCAGTCTCAGACTGGGAACGAGGAACCAGAAAAGTCTTATCAAGCTAGGTTTTGAGGACTTGTGTGTACACTGTAGGCAAGCAATAAGGGGAGTAAAAACGTAGCTTTGACTCTTTGCTTTAAAATCAATGACAAAATGTTCAACCCACAAAAAATGTCTACAATTTCAACTTTTCACCGCGAATCGAATAATCTAACAACTCCATCGGGTGAATAACTAACATCTTCTTACCTTGCAACTGCAAATGTTTAGTAATTTGCAAAGTACACCCAGGATTAGCAGAAGCAATTAACTCAGCACCAGTATTCAACAGATTCTGCACTTTTTGCTGACCCAATTCTTCAGAAACTTCTGGTTGCAGCATATTATAAACCCCGGCACTGCCACAACACAAAGCTGCATCTATTGGTTCTCTCAACTTTACTCCTGGAATTTGTCGCAACACCTGACGCGGTTGGACACTAATCTTTTGTCCGTGCAATAAATGACAAGCATCTTGATAAACTAAATTCAATGGTTTATTAGTTAGCGGTGAAAGTTTCGTTGTTAATCCAACAGTTGCTAAAAACTCTTGAGCATCTTTAACCTTAGCTGCAAAATCCTTTGCCTTTTCCCGATATTCTAAGTCATCTTCTAAAATATGACCGTACTCTTTTAAAGTATGACCGCAACCAGCAGCATTAATAATTACAAAATCTACATCTGTCTTGGCAAAACTATCAATCATTTGTCTTGCTAAAGATTTCGCCTGTTCTGTTTGTCCTTGGTGTTCGGGAAGTGCTGCACAACAACCTTGAGATTTGGGAATCACAACTTCACAACCATTCGCTGTTAAAACGCGAACTGTCGCTTCATTCACGGGTGAGAAAAACAGCCGTTGGACGCAACCCAAAATCACCCCAACGCGATACCGTTTTTCACCTTTAGCAGGAATCACAGTCGGCAAATTATCTTGAAAAGATTTGAGAGTAATTTTTGGCAGAATTGATTCCATTGCTGCCAAACGGGGGGATATTTTATTGAGTAAACCCGTAGCCCTAAGGAATTTAGCTAACCCCAACTTTTGATAAACCAACAACGGAACTAATAAAACTCGTAAAAGATTGGGATAGGGAAATAAAGAAAATATCAGTTGACGAAAAAATTGGTCTGGTAAACTGCGGGGATAATTCCGTTCAACTTGATGACGAGTTGCAGAAATTAATTTGTCGTACTGCACACCAGAAGGACAGGTACTCACACAAGCAAGACACCCTAAACAAGAATCAAAATGTTCTACTGTTGCCGTATTGAGAGCAATTTCACCCTGATTAATCGCATCCATTAAATAAATGCGTCCTCTAGGAGAATCCATCTCCTTACCAAGTACCCGATAACTGGGACAAGTTGAGAGGCAAAATCCACAATGTACACAACTATCAATCAACTTCGGGTCAGGCGGATGCCCCTCATCAAAGCCATTCAAATTCTTTAAACTTGCCGTATTATTAACAGAATTTTTTGAAACTTGCATATTTGTCTTTTTCCCCTCTCTATCTCAGCGTTCTCTGTGTCTCTGCGGTTTGTTTCTTAAATTCCACCCACAAACCGACCAGGACTTAAAATGTTTTTACTATCAAACTGTTCCTTAATACGGCGCATCAACGGCAAAGCATTCCCCGTATACCCCCAAACATCTATTTGTTCTTTAACCGCCTTTGGTGCTGACAAAATTGTTAAAAAACCTTTATTAGCTTGAGTGCGTAGACGCAGCCCGCCGTAGGCATCACCCCCAGTAAAACCTAGCCTATCGCGCACTTCCAAAACCTGATTTTTATCCTCTAATTGTAACAAACCTAAACCACTACCAATATGAATCAAACCTAACTCCACTTGAGTTAAAATCTCTACAGCAGCAGTAGGTAATACTCCTATTTTGCAGGTAATTACAGAATCTGTGGCAGTAAAATGTATTCGTTTTTGCAATCTCTGCCATAGACTGGCTTCATCACTATCTGCAAAAATTGCCCCATCTAAACCCAACTTTTCCCCTACTTCCAAAACTCGATTTGACTGTTCCTTAACACTCTCACTAATACTTTGAAAGCGGGCAATTAATCCCAGTCCTTCACCCAAACCTAAGCTAGACACCAGTTTAGTTGATAGCAAATCAGCTTGGACTGGTGTTAACGCCGAACCTCTAAGAATATCAGCCGCTTGGGATACAGCCTCTGCACTGCCAGTTAGTACCACCGTCGCCGATGCCTCTGGTAGCGGATACACGCGAAAAGTTACTTGACTAATAACTCCTAATGTGCCATAAGACCCAGTAAACAACTTCATCAAGTCATATCCGGCGACATTTTTAACTACTCTTCCTCCAGCTTTGGCGACTTGTCCATCAGCGCGGACAAAGGTAATACCTAGTAACTGGTCGCGTACACTACCATAGCGTTGCCGCAAAGAACCTGTATCACCTGTGGCAACAATACCACCAACGGTTGCTGACTCTGGTGCTGTGGGGTCAAGGGCAAGAAATTGCCGCGACTTTGCCAAAAGTGCTTTGAGATCGGAAAACTTCATCCCAGCTTCTACGGTGATAGTCAAATCGCCAACAGCGTGTTCAATCAGTTGGTTAATGCGTTCTGTACTAACTACAACATCAATGCCTTTAACTAAACCGCCCCAAGTGAGTTTACTACCACTACCACAAGGAAGGACGCGCCAGTTATTTGTGTGAGCCGTGGTAATGACTGCGGCTAGCTGTTCTTGGCTGCGGGGATAGACAATACAACTGGGTGAATTTCCAGAAGCTATAGCCTGTTGGATACGTTTTTGCTGACCGAGTTCGATATTTTCCCAAAAACAAATAGCATTTTCTTTACCGACGATAGATGCAAAATCAGAAGCGCAGGCGCCTTGCGGCTTGTCGTTAGACATCGCTTTCATTGAGTTTATTTTTTTATACCCTACATCTAATTTACTGGCTAACCTGACTAAAAAAGCTGATTATTACCACCAGTAATGACAAAATAGCCCAGTTATGAGGGGTTAAGAATTTAGACCAACAATTAGCTCAGGGCTGCGATTGGCTGCATGATTAGCTGATCACGCGTCCTAAAAATTGATAAAAACTAAACAATGACGACATTTCTCTAAACGCCGCTAGGTTGGTTTTATCCGACTCAAATTAAAATTGAACAAAAATAATAAACGACACCCCGAATTCGATGAACATACCTTTGACATTTGGGCATCCGCCTTAACTTGACACCTATGACAAGATGTCCACCCCACAAGTAGTAGTAATTTATTTGTTGGAGGTCCCTTAAACTTAGATGACATACACCGCTATAAAAGTAAAATTTTTGAGAGTAAATTTATGTTATTATGATTAACTTTTAGAGAAAGGTAGCAGATGAGTAGAAATTACCCCTCTGCTACAAGTAAACGGAGGTATAAACTTGATTACTTAATTGGCATGAACCAATTCTTGAGGGGCTGCGGCATCATATTCGACAGCTTTAACAAATTCCTTGAGTACTTCTTTGAGTCTTTGCTCAATTTCCTCATCTAACAGGACGCTGTTATCAGCTTGTCGTTGAATTTGTTTGTCTACCGCATAAATAGTAGCTAGGATATGCCGCGCTCCTAATTCAGATAACACAGGTTTGAGGGCATATTCAATTGCCAATAAATGAGCGATCGTCCCACCAAGGGCAATTGGTAAGACGGGTTTACCTGTCAATGATTTTTGTGGCAGCAAATCTAGAAATGTTTTCAGCACTCCTGTGTAAGCAGCTTTGTAAATTGGGGTGGCAATAATCACACCATCTGCCTTTGCTAATAAAGCTTTTGGCTGTTCTAAAGCAGGGCTGTCGTATCGTCCAAAAACTAAATCTTCAGCAGGCAAGTCCCGAGCTGAAATAATATCTACGTGCAAGCCTTCTTGTTGTAAAAGGTTGGCAGTGTATTCTACAACACCATAGGTTCTAGATGGATGGGTTGGACTACCTGCGATCGCTAAAATATTTGTCATTCAATTAAACTCCCAGTTTCTAAAACGGGTTCAGTATGTTTTGCAGTTTTGGTCTCCATCGCTGATGCTGTGTTGACCCGATCACTCAGACGTTTGTAAGGACGGCGCAAACTCATACTCTCTACTTCCCAAATGTAGCCATGAATAACTACATCCTGGGGAATTAAAGCAGAATTACGCAGTAATTGTACTTGCTGTGTGCAGATTTCATCTACATCGGTAAACATTTTGATCCATTTAGAAAAAACGCCTTTTGGTAGCTTCAATTCTGGCAAAGCAGGATCTACACTAACTCGATCCAGGTCAATACCTTGATTTCGCAATACCTCACTGAGAAAGTCTCCTGATGCTGTCATCATGCCACATTCGGTATGATTAATGACGATGATTTCTTTGCTGCCAAAAAACTGTGTAGTTAACATCGCTGACCGAATCGCATCATCTGTAACTAACCCCCCAGCATTACGGAAAATATGAGCATCTCCTTCACCAATTCCCAATGCTTTCTCCACTGGTAAACGTTCATCCATGCAAGCTAGTACCCACAAGCGTTTATTGTTAGGTACTCCCAATTGACGACGAAATGCCCACGTTTCTTTTTCTGAGATTTTTTGGTCGATTTGTTGGTACAGCATGGCTGTTAATCTCTTAGTTCATAATTACTAGGATATGTACGTTGCTCTTTCTTGAAGCTTTTGTTTAGGGAAATCTTCATTTGCCACAATCTCACCAAATGGACTTAAGACATGTTGCTTCTCCACGGCGGGTAAATTCTCTAATGGCAGATGGGGAAATAGAAGTTCTGCAACTCGATAAGCTTCCTCTAGGTGGGGATAGCCAGAGAGGATAAAGGACTCAACACCCAAAGAAGCGTATTCCAATATCCTAGCCGCTACGGTTTGGGGATCGCCTACTAGGGCCGTTCCCGCACCACCCCGGACTAAACCTACTCCTGCCCACAGGTTCGGGCTGATCTCTAAGGCCTCACGATTACCGTGGTGTAATTGAGTCATCCGCTGTTGTCCAACTGAATCCATCCGAGCATAAGCTTTTTGGGCTTTAGCGATCGCTTCGTCATCTACATACTTAATCAATTGATTCGCTGCATCCCAAGCTTTACTCTCAGTTTCGCGCACAATAATATGTAGGCGAATCCCAAACTGCAAAGTTCGACCTTCTGATAAAGCAAGTCTGCGAACTGCTGCAATCTTCTCGGCTACTTGCTGCGGTGGTTCGCCCCAAGTTAGATAAACATCTACATGCTTGGCAGCAATTTTTTGAGCAACCAGAGAGGAACCGCCAAACCATAAAGGCGGATATGGCTTCTGGACGGGTGGAAACAGCAACTTACCATCCTGAATGTTGAGATAGTCGCCTTGAAGATTGGCTTGTTCACCACTAGCGATCGCTCGCCATACTATTAAAAATTCATCTGTTAATTCATAGCGTTGATCGTGATCCAAATGCAAGCCATCCCCCGCCAATTCTACGGGATCGCCACCTGTGACGACATTAATCAGCAAGCGTCCCCCAGAGAGGCGATCAAAAGTTGCCGCCATCCGCGCTGCCACTCCAGGCGATACCAAGCCGGGACGAATCGCCACCAAAAAACGCATCTGTCGCGTCAGTGATACCAGTGTTGATGCTACAATCCAAGCATCTTCGCAAGAACGTCCCGTGGGTAGCAATGCGCCTGTATAACCAAGGTCATCCACCGCTTGAGCAATCTGCCGCAGATAAGGAAAGCTTACTGCCCGTCCACCTGTAGCAGTTGCAAGGTAACGTCCGTCGCCATGAGTTGGGATGAACCATAGTAGCTGCATGAATTCTGTCCTTACAAACTACGGCAAATCGATAGATATACCGTTTTATTTATAATTTTTAGAGTATCACATATTCTATTTAAGTAAGCAAGAGGTTTTCTAAAAACGCCGGTATTCCTATCAGACAAATGTATATTAGATGGTGTTCAACAAGCTGGGGATTGATCGCTTCACTCGACCATTTTTCAGGCTGTGGCACGGAATCTAAACAGTTGCCGTTTCGCTTGCATATTGTTGTGGTGTATTCAAACTGTTTAAACCTACGACAGGAATAAGTATATAAAGAAATATACCAGTATAGTTGGTAAACTTTTATTAAAATGTTTAATTGATTACATTTATCACTAACAGTAAGTGATAAGTTTAACAGCAATTTCTAATACCTAGCCTCTAAAGAGCCATTTACTACCTGCTAGTAAAAACTTTTACTTTTAAAAAGTTTCTAGCATTTTTTCCGCAATTATATTTAGATTGCTATTTGAGATGCGTCTGTATTTCTTATTTAAAATTTGTTAAATAACTGATGACATTAATCCTATCATTATACGATTATTGGAAACTATTTAATGAAGAAGAGCCGATTAGACAAAATAGCGATTCCGATAAGTTTGACATGATTCGCAAACTTCAAATTATATATGGTGAAGGATTTCACCGAGAAATTCATCTACGAGATGATGTACTTTTAAGTATCTACAACTATCAATCACAAAAATCAGTAGTTGTAGAATCTCCTGTTAGAGGACACATGATAGAATTTCAATTTTTCCCTTTGGCAGGTTCTCAAGCTCAAAACATTAGTAGCAGAGCAGGACAATACTTTTTGAGCAGTGATGGAATGGCTCTTGAGTCTACTCATTTCCATCATGAGTTCTTTGGATTGATAGAAGTCGGTGTTCATATAAAACCAAAAGTTTTTTACTCATTTGTATCAGATATCTCTGGAGAAATTCCGCCGGAGTTAAAACATTTATTTAGACGTTCAGATCAACCCACTTATGAGCGTTATGGTATCCAAACTCCAGCAATGCTTTTAGCAGTGCAGCAAATTCTTCAATGTCCCTACCAAGGTATAACTAAACGAATATATTTTGAAAGCAAGGTTTGGGAATTAGCAGCATTAATAATAGACCAAGAGTTACAAATCAATCAAGGTAACTTAATAACGACTATGCTTAAATCTTCTGAGATTGAACGTATTCGTAATGCTAAAGAGATTTTATTACAACATATACATAATCCACCTTCTCTGATACAGCTAGCACGACAGGTGGGACTGAATGATCGCAAACTTAAACAAGGCTTCCGGCAAGTTTTTGGTACTACAGTCTTTGGCTACCTACATAACCATCGCATGGAACTAGCTCAAAAGCTACTGATGGAAAAAAATATGAATGTCACGGAAGTAGCTAGAACAGTGGGTTACACTAGCTTACCTTCATTTAGCTATGCCTTTTATAAAAAGTTTGGAGTAAATCCCAAGTCATATCAGACAAAAAAAGTCCGTCTCGAATAAAAAAAAGTCCGGCTCAAAGAAAATGCGATCGCTTTGAGTATTGTATTCTATAGCAATCACTAAAGTTGGTATAAACATAATTTTTTACCAACTGCCTTAGTTAGTAACAATAGCTACTACAAATTTCTATTATGAGTTTGTTTTAACGAGGAGATGCAAGATCCCCGACTTTTTTAAGAAGTCGGGGATCTGAGCAAACTTTATGCAAACAAGCTATTAACAGTATTTTTGTTGGCTGATGTCTAGTGCAGCAAATTTTACTTTCGCTATTGTTTTACGTTGTGTGTTGGTCTGGAGTGTATAAAAAATGCGTTTTCATCTTCTCTTTGCTGTTAGTAGCTTGTTAATAACAGTTTTTTCTGTGACTGTAGCTGATGCTGAACAACTATTATCTGAAAAATTTAACACTTCAGGTGAAGTCAAAAGTAAAGTTCATTCTTCGAGTGAAGTGCAGACTTCTAAAACGAGTGCAAAATATTTGTTGAGGACACCTAGAAATCAGAATTTTGTTCCTCAATTAAGTCAGGCAACTACGGATGTGGTGTCAGTGACAGATGTAAAGGTGAATACCACAGATAAAGGGATAGAGTTAATTTTAATTACAGCTAATTCTGTTAAATTACAAGTTTCACCGAAGACAGAAGGGAATTCATACATTGCAGATATCCCTAATGCTCAGTTAAAGCTAGCAAGTGGAGATTTTCGGCAACAGAAGCCTTACTCTGGAATTGCCCTAATTACAGTCACAAATGTAGATGCAAATACTTTGCGGGTGACAGTAGTGGGGGAAACAAGTACACCTGTTGTCGAGTTATTTGATAGTCAGACTGAGGGTTTAGTATTTGGGGTAACTCCTGCCGTATCGACTGCTATTCAGCCAACAACACCGCTACAGCAAAACCAAACTCAACAGAAGCAACCACCAATTGAGTTAGAGGTGACTGCACCCCCAGACACGTATCGGGTTCCAAATACAAGTATTGGCACAAAAACAGACACGCCACTGCGTGATATTCCCCAATCAATTCAAGTAATACCTGGGCAAGTTTGGCAAGATCAAAGCTCGGATAACCTTGGGGATGTGTTGAGAAATGCAGGTGTTGCGCCACCAGCCCGTTTTCCTGGTCGTTTTGCTGATGAGTTTACCATTCGAGGCTTTTCAAACAGCTTTACTAATATATTTATCAATGGTTTGAGGCAAAGTCCAGCTTTTTCAATTATTGCTCCCACTGACTTGACCAATCTACAGCGAGTAGAGGTTTTCAAAGGCCCTGCTTCTGTACTTTATGGTAGGGGTAATCTCAGTGGCTTTGCTAATTTAGTTACCAAACAGCCTCTAGCTGAACCATACTATAATCTTCAGTTCACAGCAGGTAGTTATAGTTATTATCGACCCTCAATTGATCTCTCAGGTCCACTTACCTCTGATAAAAATGTTTTGTATCGCTTTAATGCTTCTTACATCAATTCCGATAGTTTTCTCGATTTTTACAACCAAGAGCGATATTTAGTTGCACCAGTTATTACTGCACGCTTGGGAAACAATACTAAGCTAACTTTAGAGGGAAGCTATACACAGATTAAAAAACCTCAAGAAATAGGCTTACCTGCTAGAGGTACTATTTTACCTAATCCAAATGGCGAACTCCCTATTAGTCGGTTTTTAGGCGAACCTTCAAATCCTCCAGAAGACCGCGCTGTAACCCAAGGAAGTTACAGACTAGAGCATCGTTTTAATGAAAACTGGTCTTTGCAAAACGCTTTTCAAATTACTTTGTTGAGGCAAAACGTTCCCAGTGTACAACTCAGTGCTTTATTAGCGGATGACCAGACTGCAACACGAACTAGGGTTTTTGATAACATCAATATCCGCAATAACTACATTTCAGATACAAATGTAACTGGTAAGTTTAAGACTGGCAGCATTCAGCATCAAATTCTGGTGGGGTTCGAGTTATCTAGATACGTGCAACCGCTTTCAAAGTTTACTAGAGTCACTGCTCCTTCTATTAATATCTTTAATCCAATTTACGATCAGACTGGCGGTGGTACTCTTGTCTCTCGTTCCAACATTAAAACTAAGATTGATAGTTTGGGTTTTTATGCTCAAGACCAAATATCTTTTCTAGATAACCTTAAGCTTGTTTTAGGTGGGCGTTGGGACTTCACAGATTTTAGTCAGACCAATAGACTTATTTCAACTACAACTAATCAAGATGACAGCGTATTTAGTCCTCGTGTGGGCTTAGTTTATCAACCTAGTAAAGCGCTTTCACTTTATGCCAGTTACAGCCGTTCTTTTGAGCCAGTGGTTGGGACAGCAGCTGATGGTAGTGCTTTTAAACCGCAATATGGGACTCAATATGAAGCAGGCGCTAAAACGGATCTGTTCGATGGCAAACTCTCTGCCACTCTAGCTTTGTATCAATTTACTCTTTCTAATGTCACAACGACCGACCTCACTAACCAGGACTTTAGTATACAAATTGGTGAGCAAACAAGTCGAGGCGTAGAGCTGAATTTAGCAGGAGAAATTTTGCCAGGATGGAACGTAATTACCGCTTATTCTTACACTGATGCTCGTATTACACAAGATAATAACTTTCCTGTGGGAAACTTATTACCTAATCAGCCAGTACATCTTGCTAGTTTATGGACGACTTACTTTATACCCAAAGGAGATTTACAAGGATTAGGATTTGGTTTTGGTTTAACTTACGTAGGCGACCAACAAGTAGATTCATTGAACACTTTAAAACTACCAAGTTACATTCGTGCTGATGCAGCCCTTTATTACCGTCGAAATAATTTTAACGCTGCACTCAATATTCAGAACCTATTTGATAAGAGATATTTTGAAGCCTCCAACGGCGATACACAAGTTTTCCCCGCTTTACCACTGATTGCAAAATTCACACTTGGGTGGCAATTTTGAATGGTTGTTCGATGGATACATTGTCTTAAGCGAGGGTGGTTACTAGGATTAGTTACCTTTTTTCTTGTGTGCGCTTGCACTGTTGTGTATCATCCTGCATCAACACAGGTTAAATTCAGCACCTCTGTTGGTAATGTTTCAAAAGCAAGTAGCCGTCTGATTAAACACGCGATGGGTGAAACCTGGATACCTGTGCATCCGCAGCGAGTAGTTATTTTACATGGTTTTTTGTGGGAAGATGCGATCGCGTTAGGATTCAAGCCAGTGGGCGCAGCAGTTCGGGGATGGGCTAGCATAACACCACCGCAGATTAGCTTAGAACAGCTACAAGGCGTTGTGGATGTGGGCTATGTACCAACCAATATCGAAAAGGTTTTAGCTCTTAAACCGGACTTGATTTTAGGCACGTTTGATGCTCAAAAAGATATTTATCCATTATTGTCACACATTGCACCAACAGTTATTGTTCAGATCAACATTCACGACTGGAAAGACCATTTTATCAGAGTGGCTGAAGCGTTGGATAAGACCAAGGAAGCACAAAAGGTCTTAACTGACTATGATTCTCGCTTACAAAAGTTTAGAGATGCTATGGGCGATCGCCTTTCAAAAACTCGGTTGTCAGTGATTGGTTTTGAAAAAGAAATTTGTTGGCTGTTCAATCAGCAGAAGAATAGCTTTTCATATGGCATTTTGTCAGAAGTAGGTTTAATTCATACAACTTCTCTGAATCAAAATATTCCCATGTTAGATAATTATCTTATTTCTTGGGAACGTGTTGATGAAATAGATGGAAATGTGATTTTTGTGACTACTTTCGCGTTTAGAAAAGAAGAAGAAACCCAAAAAAATTTACAGCGTTTGCAATCTGTACCTTTATGGTTCAAGTTAAAAGCTGTGCAGAATAATAAGGTTTATCGAGTAGGAGTCTACTGGATAGGCAATGGACCTTTAGCAGCTAATCGTGTAATTAATGACCTTTTTAAGTATTTATTCAACAAGTCATAAGTTTTACTTTTATAGAATTGGAGTACATTATGCTGTTAAATTTAGACGCAATTCGCAATGGTATAATTCACGATTATCCTTATCATTGGATTCTCTTTAATAATGTTATTAATGACTCAGCTAAAAGTGAATTGGTTAGCACTCCTCCTCCAGAAGATCAATTTCAATATGGAGAAAAAGATGGTTATGGACATTGGGTAGGGCCTCCTTTTAGAAAAGATAGAGTTTTTTTCAAAGGAACTGCTTGGCAAAAATTAATTGAAGAACTTCATTCTCCTGCTTATAGGATAGCTCTTGAAGAACTGACAGGCTTGGACTTAAGCGAGCATATATTAGGAATGCTTCTCTACCAATACGATCCAGGACATGGTACATATCCTCATCGTGACAATTTAGGCTGCACAATCGTTCATATGTTCTATTTTTCTGAAAAGTGGGACTCTCGCTGGGGAGGATGTTTCCGAATTTTAAATAACTCTCATCCAGATTCCGCCTTTATCGATGTACCACCACTGTTTGAAACTTCTGTTGCCTTTATCAATTCAGATAAAGCATGGCATATGGTTCCTCATATTGCATCAGATGTCACTCAAATTCGATATGCTCTCAAAGCCAGCTTTTATAAGCCACAAGAGTAGTTTGAGGTGTTGTTAAATCAGGCGTAGCTGATGAAGCACTTAAGAGCGATCGCCCCCTAAAAGCTACTAGCTATGCCTTTTATAAAAAGTTTGGCATAAATCCCAAGTCATATCAAACACAAAAAGTCCGTCTCGAATAAAAAAAAGTCCGGCTCAAAGAAAATGCGATCGCCGTTGGTATTGTATTCTTTAGCAATAACTGAAGTTGGTATAAACACATTTTTTACCAGATAGGTTGGTAATTAACTTGTAACTTCTACGGATTTATACTATGAAATTGTTTTAAATAGTACCTACAGAAGAATCAAGTTACTATCTTAAATCATTAAAAAGCCTGTCAGATAAGCATTCTTTCTTTTGACTTTTGCCTTTATTATGTGGTGTGCTAGTTTGGAGTGTATAAAAAATGCGTTTGAATATTTTATTTGTTGCTAGTACCTTGTTAATAGCAGTTTTCTCCATCACTGTAGTTGATTCAGCTAATGCTCAACAACCATTATCTGAAAAATCTAATGCAAATTTAGGTAATGCAAATTTAGGTGAAGTCAAGAGTAAAATTTACTCTGCCAGTGAAATTCAGGCTCAGAAAACGAGTGTAACATATTTGTTAAGGACACCCAGAAATCAGAACTTTGTACTCCAATTAAACGGCAGTCGCTACAATGGGGGGAACCCCACGCCAGTCCGCTCAAGTCGGGAAACCCGCCCACGCGGCTGGCTCCGCAACGCGCTGCCTCGTCAAGTCACATCAAATGTGGTGTCAGTGACAAATGTGAAGGTGAATACCACCGACAAAGGAATAGAGTTAATTTTAATTACAGCTAATTCTGTTAAATTACAAGTTTCACCGAAAAAAGAAGGGAATTCATATATTGCAGATATCCCCAATGCTCAATTACAGCTTGTAGGTGGTGATTTTCGGCAAGAGAAGCCTTTCTCTGGAATTGCATTAGTTACAGTTGCAAATGTGGATGCAAGTACTTTGCGGGTGACAGTAGTAGGGGAAACAAGTACACCTGTTATAAAGTTATTCGATAGTCAGACTGAAGGGTTGGTATTTGGAGTAACTCCTGCTGCATCGACTGTACAGCAACCAACAACACCTGAGCAAAAACCCCCTACTGAGGAAAAGCAACCACCAATTGAACTGGAGGTGACTGCACCGCCGACACGTATCGGGTTCCCAATACAAGTATTGGCACAAAAACAGACACGCCACTGCGCGATATTCCCCAGTCAATTCAGGTGATCCCTCGACAGGTTATCGAAGACCAGGGGGCGCAGAACTTGAGTGATGTACTACAAAATGTTGGCGTATTACAGTATGGACCTTCGTCTAGAATTGTAGATAACTTTACAATTCGAGGTTTTAATACTAGAAATACCTATAGAAATGGACTGCTAGACAGACTTGGAACATTTGGTAATTTAAAAATTTCTACTACTAACACAGAACGAATAGAAGTTCTTAGAGGCCCAGCCTCCGTGCTTTATGGTCAAGTCACTCCAGGAGGTATTGTTAACGTAGTGACAAAACAACCCTTGAGTCAACCTTACTATACTGTCGGTTTTACTGCTGGTAGTTATCAATTTTACCAACCTGCATTTGACTTTTCTGGTTCATTGACAAAAGATGCTAGTCTCTTGTATCGCTTGAATGGTTCTTATAAAACCTCTGAGGACTTTACCGACTTTTATAATGAAGAGCGTTACTTTATTGCACCAGTCATTAGTTGGCGCATTGGAGAAAATACAAAGCTAACTTTTGATAGCGAGTATCTTAACTTAAAACAGTCAACTTCTGATACTACTCAGCCTCCAGGTGCAACAGTACTGCCTAACCCTAATGGCAAAATCCCTCGCAGTCGTTATCTGGGAGAACTTAATGATGGCTATAACCAAGAGTTTGGTCGATTGTCCTACAACTTAGAGCATCGCTTCAGTGAAAATTGGTCGATTAGTAACTCGTTCCAATATGCCTTTATCAACCTTACTGGTAGTGCTTCGCTGATTTCAAGTTCTCTAAACCCAGATAATCGTACTGTTAGTAGAATAAAAAACATTTATCTAGATCCCGTCAGCGATAACAACTATACTACAGATACCCACGTTGTCGGTAAATTTAAGACTGGTAGTATTGCACATCAACTCCTTTTCGGATTTGACTTATTAAGAGAGATCAATCCTAAATTCGATACGATTCAAAGAGATGCTGGTTTGATCGATGTGTTCAATCCAGTATATGGACAACCATTAGGTAGTATCCTTCGGAGATTTGACTCCAAAACCAAAAATGATGCTTTGGGCATTTATATTCAAGATCAAGTTAGCATTGCCAACAACCTGAAACTACTTTTGGGTGGACGTTATGACTTTGTAGATAGTGAATTTACTAATTTTCTTAACTCAACGACAACCAGTCAGTCTGATTCTGCATTTAGCCCCCGTGTAGGTATTGTCTATCAACCGATAGAACCTGTCTCACTCTACGCTAGCTATAGTCGTTCCTTTGAGCAAGTAATTGGTACTGCATTTGATAATAGTCTGTTTAAACCACGGCGCGGCACTCAGTATGAAGTGGGTGTTAAAACTGATTTGTTTGATAAGAAACTGTCTGCAACACTTGCTTTGTATGAATTAACACTCACTAATGTTTTGACTGCTGACCCAATTAATCCAGGCTTTAGTGTGCAAACGGGTGAGCAAAGAAGCCGAGGTGTAGAACTTTCGGTGGCTGGAGAAATTCTTCCTGGCTGGAATGTGATTGGCTTTTATGGTTATACCAACGGTGAAGTGACGAGTGACAACCGAATTCCAGTCGGTAATCAACTACCTACCGCACCAGAACATATTGCTAGTTTATGGACAACTTACACTATTTCCAAAGGGGATTTGAAAGGCTTTGGCGGTGGTATTGGTTTGGACTACGTTAGCGAGACAGTTGCAGATTTAGCGAACTCATTCCGCTTACCGAGTTACTTCATCACCAATGCAGCCCTCTATTATCAGAAAAATAACTTTAATGTTGGAGTTAACTTCAAAAATTTGTTTGACACCGTATATTACCAACCTTTTGGTAATGACACACGGGTTGTTCCTGGTCGTCCTTTTACAGCAGAGTTGACTGTGAAGTGGGAATTTTAGGTAATGAATCAAATAGTGCGAATTGTTTTAGTTAGTCTGTTGATTATACTTGGGGCGATCGCTTTTTCCCCAAAAAATTATCAACAGATAACTGATCTCAAAGGCGCTTCCACCCAAGTCCCTGTTCGCATAGTCCAACATGCAATGGGAAAAACTCAAATTCCTGTCCATCCTCAACGAGTAGTTATTCTACATGGCTATTTATGGTCAGACGCTATAGTTGTTGGAGTCAAGCCAGTGGGAGCGCCGCTGCAATGGGCTGACAAATCACAAATTGATTTTCAGCAGAGTCAAGGTGTTGTCGATGTCGGCTTTTTACCAACAAATATCGAAAAGGTTTTGGCTCTCAAGCCAGACTTAATTTTAGGCACTGATGTTGTTCACAAGGACATCTACCCACTTTTATCACACATCGCGCCGACAGTACTAATTGATTTCAATGCTGCAAAGGATTGGAAGGGACTTTTGATAGAGACTGCCAAAGTTCTTGGTAAGACGGAAACTGCCCAAAGTTTCATGACTCAATACAATACTCGTGTAACAGAGTTTAGAGCTACGGCGCTTCAGCGACTCATAAATACTCAGGTGTCAGTAATTGGTTTGGGAAACGGCGAAATTTGTCGTCTATTTCTTAGAGAGAAAGATAGCTTCTTAGGTGGGATTTTTGAGGAGATTGGTTTGTTAAACACTGTTTCTCAAGAAGCTCTAAATGCTTTACCCACTCGTTTAAAAGGAATAGGTACATTTCATTATTATATTTCCTGGGAACATTTAGCGGAAGTAGATGGGGATGTCATCTTTGTCGCCTCGTCCGGCCCTTCTGTTTCAGAGAAGTACCCAACAGCAACCTTTAAGCGCCTACAATCTATACCACTATGGTTCAAGTTGAAAGCAGTTCAGCAAGGTAAAGCTTATCGAGTAGGATTCCATTGGGTAGGCAACACTCCTTTAGCTGCTAATCGGGTACTTGACGACTTATTTAAATATTTACTTTAGCGTTTCATTCGGTTTAAAACTATTTTCGCAAGTAGAGTAAATTATGTTGTTAGATTTAGATGCAATTCGCAACGGCAAAATTCATGACTATCCTTACCGTTGGATTCTCTTCAACAACCTCATTCGTGAGTCAGCCAAGCACGAGTTAGTCAGCACCCCACCTCTAGAAGACCAATTTGAGTACGATGGAGATGATGGTTACATACACGGGTTTGGGCGTTCCTTGGATGAAGGAACACAAAGAGTTTTTCCATTAGGAAGTGCATGGACTCAATTGATAGATGAATTGAGTTCTCCTGGTTATCGAAATGCGATCGCAGAACTAACTGGATTAGATTTGAGTAACCAAATCCTGGGGATGCGTTTCTACCGATACAACCCAGGACACGGTACATATCCTCACCACGATCATCCAGCTAATACACTCGTTCATATGTTTTATTTTTGTGAAAAGTGGGATTCTCGCTGGGGAGGATGTTTCCGAATCTTAAAAGAGGAAAACCCAGATTCTGGTTTTCTTGATATTCCCCCTTTGTTTGATATTTCCGTCGCTTTTGTGCGTTCTGATAATTCTTGGCATATGGTGCCACATATTGCACCATATGTTACTCAGATTCGATATGCTCTCAAAGCTAGCTTTTATAAGCCACAAGAATAGTTTGAGAAGTCGTTAAATTACTGTGTAGCTATTACTTCACCATACTCAAAGGGATTGCCATAGCTGATGAAGCACTTAAGAGCGATCGCTGATTATAGTCATTCATGTAGGGAATTCCGTACTGGAGTTGATTGGCCAGGGAACCGGAAAATAGAAAATAATAGATATATGGACAAACGCTATTTTTTACAGGCTAGTGCAGTCATAGTCGGCACAGCTTTGTTATCAAGGTATATCAATTGGGGGTCACAAGCAATGACAACTTCTAATAGTGGATTTGAAGTTACCAAACCAGAGTCAGAATGGCGCACGATTTTAACGCCAGAACAGTTTAATGTCTTGCGTAAACATGGAACTGAACGCCCTTACACCAGCCCATTGGATAAGGAATACGACCAAGGCACTTATTATTGTGCTGCCTGCGAACAACCACTGTTTACGTCTGATACCAAATTTAACAGCGGTACTGGCTGGCCTAGCTTCTTTAATCCAATTGAAGGTGCGATCGCCACGACTGTAGACAAGTCCTTGTTTATGACCAGAACTGAAGTGCATTGTAGTCGTTGTGGCGGTCATCTGGGTCATGTTTTTGATGATGGTCCTGCACCCACTGGTAAGCGCTACTGCATGAACGGTGTTTCGCTGAAGTTTGATCCTGCTTGATAAGTTGCGTAGACGTAACCCGTCGTGACATCGTACACACAACTTAAATCATCAGATTTTGGAGCTTGACCAAGGGTGAATAAATTTTTGACAATAACTTTTCCTATTCAGTGCTAATGGACGAAGTATTGTCAATTTCAGGAAATGCAACTCTTGGTCTTCGCTAGAACTATTTACCTAAATCGTCCTATTTTTTTGGGTCTTTTTTCTCCTTTTTTCAATTTTTACATTGTATAATTACCTAAGTTTTGAACTAGAAATTGAATTGGAGCTAGGGTTACAAGCCCCTTAATTTATTAACGGAGATATAAAAAAGCGCAGTATCATTATTTCAAGCTCCCAGATTTATCTGTGGGGTTTGATAATTTTGAATTTTGAATTTTGAATTTTGAATTCCCCGGAGGGGTTGACCCTACTTTGTTCACGATTCGCTTCTGAGTCTACAAGGTTTTGTCTCTTTTTTCTCCAGTGATCGAGGGAGTAAATATTAAAGCTGCTACCTGCAAGCAAGATAAACAGTACAATCCCGTAAGAAAGCATGGAAGTAGCTGCACCCCAGTTTTGTATCGATGTCACCCCCAACTTCAGAATGATCATCAGGACAAAGGTGACAATCAAAGCGCTTCTGGTTGCTAACCCAAGTGTAATCAACACGCCCACAATTAGCTCTACAGGGGGCACTAGATAAGAATTGATTCTCACCAAAAATTCTGGGAAATAAGAATTTGCTAATTCTTTAACGGGACTTAAACAAAACAGGAGAGTAAAAAAGAGTATAATGCTATCTCAGCATAGCTTTCACGTTGAAAAAAGCTCATGAAAGAAACCACCCCCGCAGCCATGCCTCCATGCTTTGAAAGATGGTGTCAAAGATTTGATGATGTGTTTACTCATAAAGCTCAAAAAAGAGAGTTTAGACACTATGTAGGGGGATTATTAGGTGAAAGCGAGAGAAAAAACTTACTCCAGATGGCAGAGAATGCCGTAGGGGTGACTTACCACCGATTACACCACTTTTTAACCGAAGCACCTTGGTCTAGTTCCCAGGTTAACGAACGTCGGTTAGAGATCATGAATAAGTGTAGTCAGACGAGAATCAGTAGAGGTTTTAGCCTAATAATTGATGATTCTGGACATAGAAAAAGCGGTAATTTTACGGATGGAGTAGTCAGACAGTATATCGGAGAAATTGGTAAAACAGACAATGGCATAGTCGTAGTAACAACACATCTATATGATGGGAGAAAAAGCTTACCACTAGATATAGAGTTATATCAGCACGCTAATTCTTTAGCTGAAGGAAAACAAGATCCAGAATTTGAGAAGAAACCCGAATTAGCAACTAAGTTAATAGACCAAACTTTAAGCCGTGGTTATCAACCAGGAATAGTAATTGTAGATGCAGGATATGGTAACAACACATCCTTCTTATTAGAGTTAGAAAAGCGGCAATTAAAGTATTTAGGAGGATTAGCTAAAAATCGCAAAGTAACAGTCAATGTCAAAGAGAATATTCCACAAATACTTAGAGTAGATGAATTAGCACAAGCATTATCTACAGAGGCTTTTGCCAAGGTTAAACTCAACTTAGATAAACCTAAAACATTATGGGTAGCAACTAAAGAAGTCGAGATATCACAACTCGTTGGAAAGCGAAATATTGCCATCGTCATGAATGCTGCAACTTTCTCACAAGCCACTGATATTGACTATTTCATTACTAATATTTCTTCATCAATTGTTACACCGCAATGGATAGTTGACACTTATGGCTCAAGAAATTGGGTAGAAGTTTTTTATAGAGAAGCCAAAGGATGGTTAGGGTTAAAAGAATATCAAGTCCGAGATAAAAGAAGCCTAATTCGACATTTTATCTTAGTTTTTTGTGCCTATACTTTTATTCTTTGGCATCAACTAACGGGAGGCTTGAGACGAAGATGGGCTAACAAATCTTTGGATACCTTTACTGATGCTTTAGTAGCCTTTAGAACGGCTATGTCTTTTCGTTTTTTTGATTGGCTGACCCTTCATCGTGACGTATTTGCCGCTTATAAAGCCAGTTTGGGCTTCATTTGGGCTTAATTTTTGTCTAAGTCCCGTTAACAGTATCTTCAACGAATCCAGGAATGTTAAATATGCGAGTGAATCCGTGATTAAAGTAATTCACACCGATGAGAATTCGCAGCAACAAATAGGCGATCGCAACATCCTTTAATTTGAGACTAATGTAGTTTCTATTTTCAGTCATTGCCTGAACTCCAACTATGGTACGCCGACTGTAATTAATTTCAATTGCAGAAATTGGGAAGCACTTAGCGGTTTTGAAAACTAACGTTCTTTCATAGATAGAATTAAGCGAACTGAGCGATCGCCGAATAAGTAAGTGTGAAGCCAAGTAAGTAATACTAGCAAACGACTGCGATAGCCAGGAAGATATACTAAATGAACTCCTAGCCACATCAGCCAAGCCAACCATCCCGTAAAGGCAAATGCACCAATTTTTCCCACACCTGAATAACAGCCAATAATCGCTAATCTTCCCTTGTTGAAATAACTAAAATGCTCTGGTGATTTACCTAGAAATTGCCGCTGAATATTTCGGGCTACAGCAACACCCTGCTGAAGTGCCTCTGGTGCAACTCCAGTTAATGGTTTATCGTTCTGTTCGATATATGCCAGATCCCCAATTGCATAAATATTGGGTTGCTCAAGCAATTGTAGGGTGGGATGAACAAGTAACTTTCCCTTATTTGCTGAAGATACCTCCTCTGATGTTGTGGGATAATTTGCTTCTAACCCCGCAGTCCAAATGACGGTTGCAGTTGAAATTACCTCGTCGTTTTGCAGATGTAAAGATTCAAAAGTCACTCTAGTCACTTTTGTTCGCAGATAAACCTCTACTCCTAGCTGATGTAATCGTTTGTAAGTGTAAGCTGCCAACTTTTTTGGCAGATCGACCAATAAGCGATCGCCAGATTGCACGAGAATTAACCTCACTTGCTGCAAAAGTGTTGGATAATCTCGACGCAAGTGGCCTCGAAGCATTTCAACGAAAGCACCTGCAACCTCAACACCCGTTGGCCCGCTGCCAACGATGGTAAACGTCAGCAATTGTTGGCGTCGTGATGAATCAGATTCCTGAATAGCTCTCTCAAAACAAGAGTAAATATGATTTCGGATTGCTATTGCGTCTTCTAGCGTTCTCATCGAAAACGCATATTCTAAAGCTCCGGGAACACCCAAAAACTGGGTTTGGCTTCCAGTTGCAAGTACAAGAAAGTCATAGGTAATTGAACGAATGGCACTAAGAAAAGGTGAAACCTCGTCAAATCTTCTGCTTTCTGGAAAATACCGATTTCGGGAATTGCGCTTAATTCGGGGTGAGGAGCGAATTGTGGAATGGTGGTGTTCGGCTGATGCTTTGGTGCTGAAGGCGATCGCCATTGTGTTAACCGAACATCTCCAACCCCATCTTTCCCCGCGTTGCTTTCACTTGGCTGGGACTGGTGGCGCGAAGGCGGCGGTGCGGGAGGTGGCGGCGCATCTGGAGGGGAATGAGTTTGTATTTCGCACTGATGTTAAGGGATATTATGCAAGTATCTATCACGACATATTATTGAATTTGGTGCGGCGTTATGTGGAAGACGGCTTCGTGTTGGATTTGGTGCAGCAGTATTTGCAACGGTTTGTTTCGGATGGGGGTGAATATACCGATATCGAGCAGGGGATCTCCTTGGGTTGTCCGCTTTCACCACTGATGGGGGCATTGTACCTGAAACCTTTGGATGACCGCATGGCTCAATTGGGCTGTTTTTATGTGCGGTTTATGGATGATTGGGTGGTGCTCGCGCCTACTCGCTGGAAGTTGAGGGCGGCGATTAGTGTGGTGAATCAGGTGATGAATGAGTTACTGGTGGAGCAACACCCAGATAAGACGTTTATAGGCAGGATTGCGCGGGGGTTTGATTTTTTGGGGTATTGGTTCACACTCACGGGGTTGAGTGTGGCGGAAAAGACAGTTACACGGATGCTGGATAAGGTGTCTCGGCTTTATGAGCGGGGTGCGGATGTGATTCGCATTGAGACTTATATTCGGCGGTGGTGGCTGTGGGTGAATTGTGGGGTGTTTTTGGGTTGCTGGGGTGGGCAGGTTCGGTGCGTTACTTCGTTAACGCACTCTGCCTGATCTGGTGTACGCACTGCCTTCTGCCTTTCCCCAACCAAGATCACCTTCAGATGCCAAGAACCATAATTCCCCCTCTTTTCTCACTCCTTTGATTTCCATCGCCGAATGCCTTGTTAGTCGCATATATGAGGATCTGATTCGAGTCCGATTCCCCTTACTCCTGTTTGATAATCAAGACCCTTTCCGCGACATATAATGATGTTTCCTCCGACCCTCGCTTCCTTTCTTGTTACTCGTTTCGTCTGCTGTAAATCCCGACCGACAACTTCAATCATGATTGTATTGTTGTTGATCCCTTGGGGCTCCTTTTTTCATCACATACTTTCCCATACTCTTTCCTTAACCCCGCCTTGCCCATGTCCCTTGCTTCCTGCATCTTCAACACCCCCCCTGCTTCTGCACCTTCACGGGTGTTCCTTCTCCCCATCCTACTTCCCTCCCATGTGCCCCCAACAAATTAACAATAAATACTTTTCTTGCCCCAGGTCCTCCCTTTTGTTGGCTTTTCCCCCGACCCTCACTACCTCCCTCTGACGGAGACCATAGCTTGCTAAATCTTTTTCTTTGCAACATCGATGGTATCGGGTGACGTATGGCGAGCTAAGAAGAGAGCGAATGTGCTCTCGCACCCACACGCCCGGTCCCTCCTTCCCCTCCTCGCCCACCACTTCCTACTTGGTTGCCATTCTGTTATTGATATTTCGAGCTTCTCCCTGCTCCTCAATCAAACCTTGCTTCCCAATCCAAATAATCTTCGCCTCCGCTCTTTTTCCCTTTTCCGTCATCCGTGTTGACGATCCCGGCCATTCGCCCCTTAAACTCACTGCATGTTATCTTCTGCGACAAGTAGTCTTTCTTCGCATTGTCTATTGCTTTTTCATAGGTTTCTCTGAGTCGTCCCTCTACGTGTCGTATGTAATTTTCCACCAATATTTGTCGCGCCTCTTCTTCGCTTCCGCTTCTCTGCGACACTGCTGACACATCAAGATAAAAGGATTTAATTTCATTATCACTCCATCCTTCTTTTTTTAGACTGTCTACGATTTCACTCCTCACCTCATATTTGTATGTCTTACCATCTACTTCATGAACTAGCCAACTTTTCACTCCCCCCCTTGCTTTATCATTTTGTGGGTGCCTATTATCGAGGACTTGTCCCATCATGCCATTTGCTGCTAGCGTCCCATGATGAGTACCCATTAATGACCCTCCTTTCCTCCTTGCTGGGTTCCCACCTGGAACAAACTGCTGGTCAGGTTCATGCATATATGCTCCTCCCTCGCCCTCCATGTTCCTATCTTTTCGTACTTTCCTTAAATACTCTTCCTTACGACCACCTTCCTCTTCATTAAGCGCTTCCGCCTTCATTTCTTGATTCTCCATACGCTTGGCGGCTTCATTAAATAGCAGTGTAGAGAATCTTGCATGATGCCTATCATCTTTTCCTACTTCGTGTATACTTTCGTTTGAATAAACTTTATATTTTTTATAATTACCTCCATATTCCTCAATGTCTTGATTTGTTGGATTCGCTAAATTCAAAATTAAACTTCGTTCAATTTCGTCATCTGTTGCGAATCTTCTGCTTGCATTCTCTTCCGAGCCTGGGGTGCTTGGTGGAGTATTAAAGTCCTCCACTCCCATCGGGTCAAATATGTCTGAACGAGTACAAATCCTCAAGGATAAATTTAATTCATCTTTGGGATTACCTTTTAAAGAATTGTTACTAACAAGTGTAATTGAACAAGCTCTTGATGAGCTAAACATTAAATATTATCGGCGATTATTTGACCCAATAGTAACGCTTTGGGCGTTTTTATCTCAAGTTTTGGATACTGATAAAAGTTGTCATAATACAGTGAGTAAAATCATTGCTTATTTAGCTGGGCTTGGAGTAGAAATTCCATCAACTGATACAAGTGCCTATTGTCAAGCGCAGTCTAGATTACCAGAAACATTATTACAAAAACTTTTTCGTCAGTCTGGACAAAGCTTAGAAGAAAAAGTGACAACAGAATATTTATGGTGTGATCGAAATGTGAAAGTAATAGATGGCTCTACTATATCGATGCCTGATACTGCCGAAAACCAGAAAGCATATCCCCAACCTAGTAGTCAAAAACCTGGATGTGGGTTCCCAATTGCGAAAATTGGTGTGATATTCAGTTTAGCTACTGGAGCCGCTATGGCATTATGTATCGACGTTATGAACATTCATGATATTAAACTAGCTCGTCAATTATATCAGTTTCTTAATCCTTTAGATATCCTTTTAGGAGATAGAGCTTTTTGTGCTTACGCCGACTTAGTTGCTATTAAAAAACTTGAGTGTGATGCCGTATTTCGTAAGCATCAAGCTCGAAAAACATCCATGCGACAAGGCAAAATTGTTGGAGATTGCGATAAATTAGTTACTTGGTACAAACCTCAAAAATGTCCCAAAGGGCAGCTTGCAACCCACCGAATCCAGCGCCAATAATGACAACGCGGCGACTGTTCATTCTTCCCCTCTTGATTTAGCTAGTCGGTCAAGTTATTAACTTAACTCCACAAACAGTTTTATTTGAATCACGTATTCCCCAAAGAACACTACCTCCCTCACTATTTAGATATGCAACGGCATATTCATCAGCTGTATTTTTGATTGAATCAACAGGATTATTTCCTTTAACTTGTTTAAACTCATATTGTCTATCTTCTTCTAAATCAACAGGGTAATCTAATTTTATTGTGGCTTTTAAGACCCTAAGAACTTCTGTCATCTCACTAGGAAGATTGGAGTAAAACTTTCTAAGTTTTTTAATAGAGGATGAGGCTATATTTAATGCTTTTGTAATTTCTTCAATACCATACTCTTCTACTGCCTTATCAAATTCTTGGAGGGCACGCTTTTTACCAACGGCACACCCCCAAGCTCTAAGAACTCCAAGACGCCAACCGGCTCCTTGGATACCTCCACCTCTGTATGTCCAAGATGCCTTAGCTGCTTCTATAAAAGTCCAATCTTTATCAATATGAACTCTCATTTTACTTATGTAAATTATTACTATATTTGAGGTAAATTGTAGCTTTTATTTATCAAAAGTTCAGTATTGGTAGCAACAGTACTTAAAAGCACAATCAACATAACCTAGTTGCATGAATCAAAGCAGCATTTCTGTAAAGAATTGGAGGAGTTTAGGCAACAACCTGCCAGAACTCTCCCAATATTTAAACCGACGATCGCTCCCACCCATTTACAGCGTCGCTACAAGATCCTGCAAGCGATCGCGTCCATCGCGGAAGACGGGCCAACCATCTCCCACCAGCACTGCTTCTACCCGACTCAGTTGAGCCAACCTCCGCACAGAAGCAACAGCCTCCTTTCGATTCAGCAGCTTGTCATCTGGTAAAATCGTTAAGCTACCTGCTTTGCGTGCTCGAACTAAATCCCCTGTAATTAAAGTTGTCTTTTCTAGTAACAAAGCCAACTCACCCGGAGTTTTAGAACCATTGAGTTCAATCACTTCCAGTCCTGGGACAAATTCTTCACCATCAGATAGCCAGCGATCGCAAGATATAGGAAAAGTGTCTTTTTCTGCTATGGGGCCAGCTATTTTAGCATAGGTTTGATCGGCAATTTCTTTACTTGCCCTGACATGCTCAGAATTCGTCAGCACAATCCAAACCACACCACCGAGGGATTTCAGATGATTCCAATCATGGTTTGATAGCGCTACTGGGTCAATCAAGATGTTGCCATCTGGGCGAATCCAGGCAATCCCATTGAAATCAATATTTCTTGCCGGATTGAAATTAGACCAGCTATACAAATCGGGACGGTGCAAAGATTTCATGATGATTCTGGATCGGTACTTCAATAATTGACTATTAATCTCAATAATTAAGTATATAGATTATAAGGTTGCATTCCCTCTGGATCTGGAATTTGAGTATACTACGATAAATCTATCAGTATTATGGCATTTGTTTGGCTTACAGAAATTCTTGGATAACGGCAATAACGATCAACGGAGGTATAGAGGTGACTAAGATTGGGCGGCAAAAAATATCAGCGAAGGCAGAACAGTTTACAGAGTCTGTGATTCGAGAAATGACACGGGTAGCACTACAACACGATGCAGTGAATCTGGCGCAGGGGTTCCCTGATTTTCCCTGTCCCTTGGAGTTGAAACAAGCAGCATATCAGGCCATAGAGGCAGATGTTAATCAGTATGCCATTACTTGGGGCGATCGCCCATTTCGTCATGCGATCGCTAACAAAGTCCGTTGGTATCTCGGCTTAGATATCGATCCCGAAACCCAAATCACCGTTACCTGCGGTTCCACAGAAGCAATGGCATCTGTGATGCTGGCGACAGTCGATCCTGGTGACGAAGTAATTGTATTTGAGCCATATTACGAAAACTACGGCCCTGATGCGATTTTAGCTGGTGCTATACCCCGTTACGTGACACTGCATCCTCCCCATTGGACATTTGATGAAGCACAATTGCGTCAAGCTTTCAATGCCAATACCAAAGCAATTATTATCAATACACCTCATAATCCTACAGGTAAAGTCTTCAGCCGTGAAGAACTCACCTTAATTGCTGAACTTTGTCAAAAATGGGATGTGTTAGCGTTCACTGATGAAATCTATGAACATATTCTCTATGACGGCACTCAACATATTGCCCTAGCGACCCTTCCGGGAATGGAAGAACGCACCGTTACTATTAACGGTTTGTCCAAAACTTATAGCGTCACTGGATGGCGAGTTGGCTACATTCTGGCAAACCCCCAATTGACAGGGGCGATTCGCAAAGTCCATGATTTTCTCACCGTTGGCGCACCTGCACCATTGCAACGAGCCGGAGTTGTCGCCATGCAATTGCCAGCATCCTATTATGAAGAACTAGGCAAACTTTATCACCAGAAGCGAGACAGCATTTTACAAATTCTAGACCAAGTTAAAATTCCCTATTTCGTTCCCAAAGGAGCCTATTACGTTCTTGCAGATATTTCCAAGTTTGGCTATAAAACAGATGTTGAATTCACTTACCATCTGATTAAAGATATCGGTGTTGCTGTAGTTCCCGGTTCCAGCTTTTTTAGTCAACCAGAAAAAGGACATTCATTGATCAGATTTTGCTTTAGCAAAAGACCTGAGACATTACAAGCAGCGAGCGATCGCTTACTCAAATTGCAATCAAATCTATAACTGACATTATATCTTATGTAAGTTGTGAAAATTACTTTTTTGAGGAAATTTTGTTTTAAGCACAGTTGAAATTCCATTATGAATTACAAATTTTTCAGGATATATATTTTTAAGTTAATATAAGTTAATAAAATCCAGGTTAATATAAATTTACAAATACTTAGTTTAGGCATTCATTTGTTAAAAACAATAACATTATTTTCGAGTTAAATTTAACTCTAACTTTTGATGCCCAAGTAAAGTTGACTTGCCACATGAAACCACACTCAAAAACGAGCGTTTCTAAACCTTAATGTATAGTAGTTCCCAACAAAACAACATTAAACTAGTGTAGAATTAGTTCAGATTTCCGGTAATTATATCGGGATAGTAGGCTTAAAAATTCTGGATTAAAAACCCCATTGACTCTTTAAAAGAATAAGACTAATGTGATCAGTAGTCCTTTCAAGGACACTATTTTATGCATCAAAAAATCAGGAGGTATTTCCGATGATGATGATGATGACTGAAACCATGACTCCAGAAATGCAAACTTGCATGGATGTTTGTATGGACTGTCATAAAATGTGCATGGAAACCATGACTCATTGCATGAGCAAAGGTGGTCAACACATGGACAAGAGCATGATGAGCATGATGAGCATGATGCGTGATTGCTCTGAAATGTGCATGATGTGTATGAATATGATGATGAGCGGTTCTGAGTTCATGGAACGCACTTGTATGCTTTGTGCGGAAATGTGCGATCGCACTGCAATGGCGTGTGAGATGATGAGCGATGACGCGAAAATGATGGAATGTGCTGCTGCTTGCTGTAAGTGTGCAGAGTCTTGCAGAAGTATGCACATGATGCCCGTATAATTAATTCCACGACAATCTAGCAGAAGCTTCTCTGCAACCTAATATTCAAGCGCTCAGACTCCTTGGATCTGGGCGCTTGAAGTAAGTACTTCTAAAATTATCAGTTGATGCAAGTCTAAACCAATACTTTAAAAAGCATTAATATTACTTAAAATAGTTACGAGATTAGAAGCGATGCCTACGGCAACCCGTTCGTGTAAAGTCTCCGACAAGAGAAGCGGGAACGCACTAAAGGTAGTCTTATCCAGTACAATCTTGTCACCTTGAGAACTGTTGAAGTCACTAATGGTATCTAGACCAATAGCAGATCTGTTAAAAACAGCACTAGTGTTGTAAAGGAAACTGTCAGCACCCGCATCAGCTGTGAGTACATCATTATGCATATCTTTACATTCAAGATGTAAAGGTATTTATTCCGGGCATCACAACAGAAAATCACAAAATTCAAGTTGAAATTGAACACCAAGGCAAAGTTAGTATCAAAGATGATAAAGATGAAGTGTACGAATTCAGTCATCTCCCCCTTAATAAGTTTATTTATGCCTATCAAATCCTTGGTCAACAAGAGGAAGAGTTGGACAGAGAAGATTATGACAACCTTGCGTATAACAACAGAAGTAGGAATGAATTATATGTCACATGTACAGCGAATAATTTTCCGATAGGGAAAGATTATCTTTTAATAAATCCTTGTACAGGGTGGAAAATAATTGTTCAAGAGGATGATGAAGGACACAACAATCTGAAGTTGAACAGAGACAATATTGAGGAAGTTATAATGGAGTTTAACGCAATAGGAAAGTACATTGATCCCAGAAGCGTCGGTCATAAAACAAAAAAACACTCCCCTGGCAGATTGCAGATGTCATGTAGGAGATATTCAATTTTCAATCCCACACCCGACGCAAATTCAACACAAAACCCGGTAACACCGCTTCACCGGACAACTCAGTCGGATTCTCCAACACTTCCACTGCTAATCTCGGTCGATAAATTTCCACCCGTCGCTGCTGCGGATCGATTAACCAGCCCAGCAGAGCGCCATTGTCAATGTACTCCTTCATCTTAGTTTGCAAAGACCCAAGCCGATCTGAGCTAGAGCGTAACTCTACAACAAAATCCGGGCAGATATTAGGAAACGTTCCTTTTTGTTCAAGAGTAAGTGCCTGCCAACGTTCTCGGCTCACCCAAGAGGCATCGGGGGAGCGAGTCGCACCATTGGGTAAAATGAAGCCAGTCGAAGAGTCAAAGGCTTTACCCAAATCTTCGTTTTCTTCGTACCAGCGATCAAGTTGTCCAGTGAGGCTGCGGTTGCGTTCTCCAGTTTCCCAACCTGTTGGTGG
This sequence comes from Nostoc sp., assembly GCF_036917535.1. Taxonomy (GTDB): domain Bacteria; phylum Cyanobacteriota; class Cyanobacteriia; order Cyanobacteriales; family Nostocaceae; genus Nostoc. The sequence goes on along the minus strand of NZ_JBALDA010000082.1, from coordinate 31,583 downwards.
GTTCACAATTAACTCTCCATCTGCGGTTCTTTCTAATGTCAAGTCTCGGTTGGCTGCTGCTAAAGCGGCAAACTGTTTCTGGGTGACGTACAGCCCAATCGTCTTAGGCAACTCAATCAATAGGGTTTCGGTTTCTGGACTGGCGGGTGTCTGTACCATCTTGACCTTTTACACAATAGGGATTTAAGTGAAAGATGCCTACCCTATTAACTAACACATTCTACACGCTTGTCTTCGCGATCGCCTTTTAGCCGATGGGATTATCGCTTCACAGGTAACTGGAATTTGACAACTTCCAGGTTCATTTTATGCAACACCCAAATATGCAATTCACTCTGTCCGATGTATCTCCGCGTTCATTCCATCAAAATCAACCGCAGAGGATCTAAACGCACATACCAAGGAAAAGGTTGGTCTTTCATCGTCGCCCATTTTTCTTTGAAGACTTCAGCTTGCAGATGATAATCTTGAGAGTTCTTGCCAGCCGAATGTAGTTTGAGAAACAAAGTCATTCTATGAGGCGTTTCATTTGTTCGCACTAGCCAGCAGGGAAAAGTATTTTCCTGTGATAAGTCGTTGGTAAAAACGAACTGATGGGCGCGAATACCGATGTGGGATAATTCGCTTTTGACAGGTTCAATTACTTGCAGAGTACAACCCCAATCAATCGCTTCTACCTGTTGCGATGACTGGAGAACAGCACGGGAGAAATTTTTGCATCCAGTGAGTTGAGCGACGCTCACAGTAGCAGGATGCTGGAAAATATCATATTTGCTGCCATAATGAACGGCTCTACCATGCTCCAATACCAACAGATTTGGGCAAATCCGATAAGCTTCTTCCATATTATGGGTGACAAATAGAGTCACACCTTGATAGCCAGCTAGAGTTTCTGTCATTTGCTGTTCTAATTGACTCCGCAGATGGGTATCGAGTGCGGAAAACGGCTCATCTAAAAGCAGCGCTTCCGGTTGACTTGCTAATGCTCTTGCCAAAGCTACCCGTTGTTGTTGGCCTCCAGAAAGTTGGTGCGGATAGCGATCGCCTAATCCCTGCAACTGCATTGCTATTAGTTGCTCCTCTACCTGTACCCGAATACTCCCAGCAGATAGTCCTTTGGGCAAGCCAAAAGCGATATTTTGCGCCACACTCATGTGGGGAAACAGCGCGTAATTCTGCACTAAAAAACCGATGCGGCGATCGCGACTGGGTAAATTAATTCCTTGTTCCAAGTCAAACAGAACTCTACCATTTAAAACTATCCGCCCGGTTGTGGGCGTTTCTATCCCTGCAAGGCAGCGTAAAATCATGCTCTTACCTGCTCCAGAACTTCCTAACAATCCCAAAGGTTGCTTATCAGTATTGAAAGCAACTTTTAAATCAAAGCTAGGAAGTATTTTTTCAATGTTGACAAACAATCCACTAGATTCAAAGCTAATGTGCGGAGTATAAAGAATTTCTCCCCCTGCTCCCCCTGCTCCCTGCTCCCCGCTCCCCACTCCCCTCCTCTTTTCTCTCAATTCTTGCCAGAAGTTGACTGCAATAATTCCAGATAGAGAAATCACCATAATTGCGATCGCCCAAAACCAAGCCTCGTTCATTGCTCCCGCTTCCACAGCAAAATAAATCGCCATTGGGATTGTCTGCGTTTGTCCGGGAATGTTACCAGCCAGCATCAATGTCGCCCCGAATTCTCCTAAAGCACGGGCAAAAGCGAGCATTGTGGCGGCGACAATGCCGGGTAGTGCTAGGGGTAAACTGATACGCCAAAAGATTGTGGTTTCAGTTGCACCAAGGGTTCTAGCGACTCGCAGCAGATTACTATCTATTTGTTCAAAGGCTCCCAGTGCAGTTTTATACATTAAAGGGAAAGAAACTACCATAGCTGCGATCGCTGCACCATACCAAGTAAAGACGATGGTGAAGTCAAAAGTCTGCATGAGTTTCCCTACAGGGCCATTTTTACCAAAAAATAGCAGCAACAAGAAACCGACAACTGTGGGTGGTAAAATCAGCGGCGCAATAAAGATACCCTCAATCAACGATTTACCTTTGCCACGATATCCTAGCATCCAGTAGGCAGCAGCGATACCCAAAAAGAAGGTGATAAATGTGGCAAGTAATGAAGTTTTGAGTGATATCCAAAGAGGCGATAGATCCAATGGCATAGTTGTCTGGGGAAGAATTAGCTCAACTAATCCATAATTTACCAACTTTAGCTTTAATGTGCTGGAAAAAGTTGGTAAACTACATCACAATCAATCAAGGAAATCCCAAAAACTGGTATGATGTTAAGCTTGATGCTGGCGATCGCTTAATTGTCTTAGCCACAAGCAGTAGTTTGCAGCGAATTGAATGGGGTGAAATGCTGCCTCGTCTTTGGCAGTTGCAGATTGAAAAAGCTCTGACTACAAATGCAATTGTATATGGAGCTGAAAAGATAGTTTTGATTACAGGATGTAGTTCCACTACTGCTAGGCAATGGATGAATAATTTGCCTAGAGTGTTACCGATACCACTTTATAAACATCAAGCTCAACGTCTCGTGCGCGAATTAACAAAAGTACAAGTTTTGGCGAATCTAATCTTCATTGGGCAACCTTGAATCTCCTATAATTAGCAGTCATATCGGGTTCGGTTAAACATTTATAATATCTATATGTTAAGTTTCATGTCTTAACCTAACAATTTATTATAAAAATAAAAGCACAACATTGTTGTGCTTTTGGAAATTATCGGTATTTAATTTATTGTGATAACCAGAGAGTTTCTTAATTAGTCCAATTGAGTACTATAGGCACTAAAACCGTAAGCCAAAGTTTCTTTTAAATTATCGGATGGCTTGAGACTTCTGTTGATAGCATTAGCAAACGGCACGGGAATCCCTTTGATGGTTTCCGGCAAAATCGCATATTCTGCTGTTGGTTCGACAATGTATTCTGGACACTTCGCTTTCATACTAGCAGTAGCTAACATTTCTTCTATTTCAGCAGCTGAATATTGCTTAAGATAAACTGGGTTTCTCACAAATGGGTTCAGCCTTCTGATAAAATTATGGATAATATGAGAAGGACAAGACTTATTGTGAAAGGAATGATTAAAAACAAAAATTCCCCCAGGTTTTAGCACACGAGAGATATCAGCCAATAAATTCCTTAGTTGTGCATCTGGGATATGCATAAAAACGCAGTTAGAAATTACCAAATCTATAGAATTATCTTCTAAAGGCAATGTCTCAGCAGAAGTACAAATCAAGTGAAATTCAGCTTCTGGGAAAAAATTGTATTCTTGTTTAACTTTGATTAACCGCCGCAATAAAGGCTCAGAAATATCAATACCGTAGTATTTCTCACATTTCAGATTTTTTGCTTTCGATAGATGTAAAGGTGCGCGACCATAACCAGAACCAATTTCTAGAATAGAACCGACAGATTTATTCAAGGGAAATTTGTTCCAAGTACCTCCAGGCGTGCCAGTTAGCAGAGTGTAATCTTGTTTAATGGGTGATGTTGCTGCAACTTTTTCAATTTTTTGGGAGCCATAATATGTTTTACCAATTGCATCCCATGTTTTTTTATGTTGAGTATTAGTTAATTGTTCATAGTCGCTAGGAAAATAAATGCCATCTCGCAATTCAAAATCATTCAGACTAAATTTTACATTTGCTAATTGACTCATTATGATTATTCCTCATGAATAGTTAAATCTGTTTTCTGTTATACTCTTAACTCAGCATTATCCGCAAGTTATTTTTACTGAACTGCTTCTCCTGAGCCTTTTTTAAGTCTATAGCTATTTTAAATTCGATGGAAAATAGTGAAGCTGCACAGATGTGCTAGTAAAGCGCCGATTGCATCCAAATGAAAATCGCTATAATAATCAACTCTTGCTCGATCAAAATACAAGTTCGTATACATTAGTTGATGGACAGCAACAATTGGAGGCTGCGATGGTAGCAGGGTTACAACAAAAACGGGTGGTAGTTGTCGGTGCTGGTTGGGCTGGTTTAGGAGCAACCTACCATTTGGCAAAACAAGGTTATGATGTGACACTTCTTGAAGCAGGTCCCTATCCGGGTGGATTAGTGGCAGGTTGGCAAACAGCTGCCGGAAAATCTGTTGAAGCTGGTATTCATGGGTTCTGGTATCCTTACAAAAATATTTTTTCTTTAATCAATGAATTAGAAATTAATCCTTTCACTACTTGGACTCGTTCTTCGCAATATTCGCCAGCAGGTTTGGAAGTTGAATCACCAATTTTTCAAGATTTACCGCGACTTCCCTCGCCGCTGGGAACTTTTCTCTACACTCAGTTTAAGCGGCTGCCACTAATTGACCGTCTTAGCGCTTTGCCTTTACTTTATGCTGTCGTTGATTTTGACAATTCTGATGCAGCTTGGCGGCGCTATGATTTTGTAACTGCCCGTGAATTATTCAAAGACTTTAACGTTTCTTTCCGACTTTACCGCGAAGCTTTTGAACCGATGTTATTAGTGGGCTTATTTGCCCCTGGCGAACAGTGTTCAGCCGCCGCAACTTTAGGGATGCTTTACTTTTTTATTCTGGCTCATCAACCCGATTTTGATGTGGTTTGGTGTCGGGGAACTGTTGGAGAAAAAATATTTCGTCCTTGGGTGGAACGTATCGAAAAAGCTAGTGTGCGAGTGTTGCCCAAGCGTCGGGTTACAGATTTAATTGTTGATAGTGATCATCGAGCCAAGGCTGTGGTCTGCGGTGATGAAGTTTTTGATGCAGATGCCGTGATTTTTGCGGTTGGAATTACGGGGATGAAGAAAATTGTCTCAACTAGCCCGAGTTTACAAAGTCGTGAAGAATTCCGTAATTTGAGCAATTTAGGAGCAATTGATGTTTTAGCAACGCGACTATGGTTTGACCGTAAAATTAATATTCCTCGTCCTTCTAATGCTTGCTTTGGATTCGACACAACTACAGGTTGGACGTTTTTTGATTTGAATGCTCTACATGATGAATATCGGGATGAACCGGGAACAGTGATTGAAGCTGATTTCTATCACGCGAATCAGTTTCTGGGTTTGAGCGATGAGGAGATTTTATCAATAGTTCAGGGTTATTTAGCAACTTGTATACCAGCATTTCGGCAGGCAAAGATAATTGATAGTAGTGTGATTCGGCTACCTCAAGCGGTGACTCACTTTGCACCTGGTAGCTATCGTTATATGTTGCCGACTAAGACAAGTTTTGAGAATGTATTTATGAGTGGGGATTGGATTGTGAACCGTCATGGTTCTTGGTCGCAGGAAAAAGCTTATGTTACTGGTTTGGAAGCGGCGAATTTGATAGTGTCTTATTTGGGAAAAGGTCAGCCAGCTGAGATTTTAGCTGTAGAAGAGGATGAAGTGCATATCCAAGTGGCGCGATCGCTCAACCAAACTTTGCGTAAATTCAGTAAATCTATCCTACCTGACTTTTGGTTGCCGTAATCTGTAGGGTAGCACAGCAGTGCATCCCTACTGTATGTATATTTTTCGCAAATTTAGTTAATCATTAATTGTAATTTAAATTCGGTAAGCTAAAGAAAGCGATCGCGATACCATCCTTATAATGTAAATCAAATCACATAAGCTTATGGAGCCAGACTCTTTACAAACTGAGGTGATTTTGACGCACCCGCGTAAGTCCCTTGGTAGAGTGCAACTTGATTGGACACCACAACCCGGAAACTATCTCGATTTTGAAGGTAAAACCTACGCGGTTTTAGAGCGCCGCCATAAATACAAACTTCAAGCTGGGCGCTACCGCTTGCATAATATTGCCATTTATGTACAGTCTGCTAAACGACCATCTGAGAAAAGTTTGGTAGCAGGACGTTGGGTAATCGGTGATGCCACCTGCTGCTACAATGCTCATTCAGAACTCATTCGCTGTGCAGTCAACCCAGATGGCCCTTGCGAATCTTGCCGCTTTTATGAAAAGTCTTAGGAAAGACGCGATTAACCCTTGTCTGTACAGGAGTGAGGAGTTAAAAATTATTCTCCTTCATCTCCTTTATGCCCGTCAGCTTCCTGCACCAAAAACTTCTCCCACAGTTAAGCGCGTACCATTAACAAAATCCCATCCTGACTGGGGACGTTTACCGGCTAGCTGAACTTCTCGCAACAGCAACAAACCTTCCCCAGTTTGGATAATTGCGCCAATTCCTTTGACAATGCTGACTACAACTCCCGGTTGTTCTGATACGTTTGACAAATCAGGCAATTTATGCATTAATTCTTGTAATTCTACTGGGAGATCGCGATCGCTTACAGAACCAAGAGGAGCAGAAGCAGTAATTTTCAACAGGTTATCGCGAAAGGTAGCCGTGCAGTTAGGGTAAAAGCCTCTAATTTGATTGTGTAATTGGATCGCACTTTTTGACCAATCCAAAGCATAATCTAATTTTTGAATCAGAGGTGCATAAGTCGCTGCTAAATTATCTTGGGGAATTGGTTGAATTTCTTTACGTTCCAACTTCAACAGAGTTTCCACCAACAAATCCCCACCGATCCCCGCTAGTCTGTCGGCTAAATCTTGGGCATTATCCAGTAATTCAATAGGTGTAGTGGCTATTTGGAGCATTGCGCCGGTATCCATCCCCACATCCATTAACATCGTGGTGATCCCCGTTTCTCTCTCTCCGTTATACAAACACCACTGAATCGGTGCTGCACCGCGATATTTAGGTAAAATCGAACCATGCACATTAATGCAAGCCAATTTTGGCATATTTAAGATTTTTGCCGATAAAATCTGTCCATAAGCGACAACGACAAACACATCTGCATCTAATTGTTTAAGTTTGGTTAAAGTTTCAGTGTCTTTTTTCACCCGTTCGGGTTGCCATACTGGTAAATTGTGAGCAGTGGCGATCGCTTTTACTGGTGTTGGTGTAAGTTTATTTCCGCGTTCCCGGCGTTTATCTGGTTGGGTGACAACCGCCAGTACCTCAAATTCTGAATGATTCAATAACTTTTCCAAGGTGGGTACAGCAAATTGAGGTGTACCAAAAAATACAATTTTCATTAATAATTAGTTGTTAGTCGTGAGTCATTAGTTAATCGTAAGTGCGCCCCTGATAACTGACAACATTTAAGTTGCATGTTGAAAGAGAATGCACTAAGCCAGCATCTAATACCAATTCAAAATTCAAAATGACGCTCGCGGACTCGCTAACGCTGCGCTAACAAAATTCAAAATTAAGAAAGCCAGACAGAACAAAGGTATATCCGTATGTATCTGTTGTATCTGTCACATTCTTTTTTCAAATTGGCATAGCAGGCTCCTGTATTCTGGACACAGTTGCAAAATACAGTTGTTCGCTGTAAATAATATTGGCTGTTTGGTGGTACAATATTTTCGTATTCATGAAACCAAAGGCTGCTTGATTAACTTAATTGTTAAGTTAACAAGTGTAATAGCTAAATATCAGCCGCATCTGCCTCTAGTGAACCTAATCACTTAGTGGTTTTTCGTTGCGAGTCGCTAGAGCATCTACCGAGTGAATTTTGTTGTGTTCCTGATCGTCTTCCCGAAATTAGCTTTAAATGTAGTTAAATTTCCGAAAAAATATTGCGTCTTCTAGCTATATTTTTAGTTTAGATAGCAATTTATAACTTTGGGTTGCTGATAGCAATATTTTCTGAGTATGATGTATTATGCGTCCGCTTTCCCAGGTTTTTAATTAACGCCTCACGTTTACTATCATGAGGGTTTGCGCTGTTATATTTAGTGTCTAACCTAGCTTATTTGCTGTGTACTAGTGATCGCTAGTACGATCCCCGATAACTAAGTTATCTCACTCTTGTTTGCCAGCCTGATTCCTCAAACTATACCTGAAATATTTCTTAACTAAGAGTTATTTTTGGTGTAGTCGAGTATAGCGACATTATATATCGTGTAGTAATTACTGAGTTCTCAGCATATTTACTATACTCGCATATTTTTGCCAAAAAATATTCAGTACCTCAGTTAGAAAAGGTGTAGACAATGATACTTAATTTTGTAAAACTCTGCAAACTTTAAAGATATTATCTCGTCATTAGTTTTAGTTTCTTGTTATACATATAACTACCAACTGCCCCATTGCTGCTAATGTATTGCTTCTCACATAGCAATTGCCCCCTCTAGAGAGTCTACAAATGCTTAAACCCCTTTTGCTATCGGGATGGTTCCGCACACAACCATTTCTCAATTATGTTGTCGCTGTGATACTGCTTGCACCTTTATTAGCAGCATCGGCTCACTCGATCCCAGTAAGATCCGAAGTACATAAACTAACTTCGATAGCTGGAGAATCTGACTCTGGATCAAAGGAAGTAGCCGTAGTTGGAGAACCTGAGATAGCTGAAACATTAAAAACAGATCAAATCGAATCGACAACAAAAGAATTTGACTCTGTGCCAACACAAAGTACTGCTGTTCAGGAACCGCAAGTATTACCAGCGGATAAAGTTGAGTCTTCGACTCAAGTAGATAATTATCTGTCAAGCAGCGATTTAGATTTAAGCGATGTAACTGTTCCCGATTCTTTAGCAGCAGTTGAACTCGCACCATCAACAGATGTTCGTGTTAGTCAACTTAATTTAATCCGAAAACTTAAAGCTGCTAATGTCAAGTCTTTAAAAGAACAAGAAAATTATCTCTCTAGAGAAAAGTCTTTTACTGAATCATTGACAGCAACTCAAGTAGCACCAGCTATTAGAGAATCTCAATCAACTACAACGACGGAAATACCTGTTGTGGAACCAGTTGATGAGTCCCAAGCAGAACAAATAGATCCCATCGGTAGTCCTCATCCGATTCCTTGGAAATGGATTACAGCAACTCAAGAAGCGATTGCTTCTAATGGTGGTTCTGGAGTGCGTCACTATCGCAGCGTACCAGTGATTTCTCCAGATGGTAAATATGCTGTTTATAGCCGGGTGCAACTGGAAGTGAAACCCCAAATGTACAACAGCCGTGTCACCAGCGTTCTGTTTGTCCAAGATATGCACACTAAGAAATTGTGGGTGATGGCTTCAACAACTCCAGTTAACGATCCTTTATTAAAGGTAAAGGCACTAAAAGCGGAGTCTTCAGAAGAAACTGATACGAGCGGTAAGATTGGGGTATTAGTTCCAGTTAGCTGGTCAGAAAAAGGCGATCGCTTCTTAGCCCGCAAGTTTGATGGTATATTTAACACGGGTGATTCTACGGATAGTGCAGTGATTTGGGATCGGCAAAAAAATCACGCTAATACAGTTGCTCCTGTTAGTGACGAAGAACATGAAAAAGTTGCTGTATTGTTAGGTTGGAGTAAAAGGCAACCGGATCGCGTGTTATTCCGCGCAGGGGAATTAGGCGAGGAAAACTGGCCATTAATGCAAGTTGCTAATGATGGTAAGACTATCACTGCAACAGATAGCGATCGACCGATTACTTTTGGTAAAAAGGTGACAGAAATTTGGGCAGGCCCACAAGTTGCTTATCGATAGATTGATTATAAAAAATCCTACATATTCCCGTTGTCAGTAGTGACGACAACGGGAGATTTTTTTAATAGGAGAAATATTAATAGCTGTATGATCCAAATTGCACTAAGAAAAGCTGACAAGGCTAAGGCAAAAAAGAGTAATCATTGGTAATTTTTAGTACTTTTTTAACAAATAACTAAACTTAGTGCCATTCGCTACTACAGCAGTTTGCAACTAAATGAGGTACATAACCAAGGATTCACAAATCAAATGATTCTTCTCCCTCCTGCCTTCTGCCTCCTGCCTCAAAACCAGTGACTTTGTACCTCATGTAAAAGAAAACTGTTGTAAATACTCTTTAACCATCAAAGGAATCTCTAGATGCCTCCCGTTCAGCATCACGCTCATATGAATCTGCCAACTCTCTAAGAGAATTAGCTAAACGATAATAGCCATGAGACTCAACTTTTTCAGCTTGTGCGCGATACTTTTCAGCTAACTCTCGTTCTTCTCGGCCCTTTGGATCTACCCAATGAACACCACGTGAGTTAAATAGCTCAGTTGTAAATCCGTTCCGCATATCATTGGCATCTTTGGCATTCAGCGCCCTTGCTGCTGCATGATGTAACCAGAGTCCATCAGGATCAGGGGGAGTGTGAATGAGAACATGACCAATCATTAAAAGCGCAATTTCCAAATGACCAGACTCCGCACAGTCAGATTTGACCTTCTCCAACCAGGCAGTGAGTGCTTCACCGTTATACGTCCCATCTTTCTGGCTACCGGGAGGCATCCTCCATTTTTGAAGCAGATGGTAGGCATTTGTTGCAATGTTCTTCTGTTTCTCCGTGGGTTCTTCAGGAGGTTCTTCCTCCTTCTTCGACCGAAACACAGTGCGAATGATCTCGCAAAAGAAATCAGGATCGTCGGATAACCGTTGCTCTAGCAGACTAGGGGACGCATCATTATGTCGATTAAGAAGAGGTAAAAACGCCCATTCAACTTTGAAAAGGTCATCGGGATTTGTCTTTGGATCATCTTGCAACGCCTTTATAACTTCGATAATAGCATGTACATCCATAGCACGAACATTCTCTGGTGAATGAAGTACTGCTTGAAGCACAGTGACAGCTTGTTGACTATTCAGAGGACTCTTGTCGTGCAGTATTCTCTCAAGACATTTAATCGCTTCATGCGGTCGGTCATATTGAACCAAGCGATTAACAGCTAGTTCAAGACCTGCTTCAACTTCATATGGATTTGCATTAGTTTTCAACCAATACGGGGACTCATCTTCTCCCAAAAGTCGCGCCGAACGCTTCCAAGTATCAGGGACAAATGGAAGAAAAGCTAAGAACTGCCCTATTTGCGAGGGTGTCCAATGGGAAGTGTCGATCTCATCAACCCATTGCCATCTGTCTCCACGAAATTTTCCCCAGATAAAGCCAGCCGCGAACTGAGCAAGAGACTTGGTTTCCGATTCCAACAATGCCGGAAGCGTCTTTTCTTCAGCGTCATTTTCTACAATTACACCAAAAGCAACACCTACGCGCCAAGGCGTTTGTACTGATTTGGCAAATTCCAGAACTGCGTCCAGTCCACCAGATGCAAAAACTTCTTCAACGGCCTGTTGCCGTCGGTCTTCAAGTTTCCTAAGTTGCTCCTCATAGTTGCGCTTTTCCTCAAATAGATTAGAATCACGCTCACTAAAAAGTCGTTGGTGACGATAAATTGGAGTTTTAGGTTCTAGGCTTTCGGCAATCGCAGCGATCTCATTCACGACCTCTGGTTTCATAGCCCATTTGGCATCCGTAAACTTTCGGTGCTTTGAAACCAAATCGACAAGTTTAGTCCACAAGCGCAACCTATCTGCTTGTGGCAGCGAAATGATTATGTCTGAACGTAAGTGAGTGAGAAGTTGATCACGCGCAGAGGGCGGAAGATCATCTATCCGGTCAATGATCTCAGCAAGTTTCGAGAGGTCTTGTTTTGCTGCATAAACCGCCAACTCTGTGTAGACAGTGATCTGCTCCCAGTACTCTTGGCGTGTTGCACCCTCCGACCAATCATCAGGAATAATCTCCCTCCATGCTGGCTTACGCGACCCCGTAGACGACTGGTGTGGACTGGGAAGAACAGTTAACAACACTTTCCAAGCAACTTCCGGGTTCTCATTTAGCAGTGTTGCAACAGCAGACTGTCTCTTTGCTACAGAAGCACAAGTTTGCGGAAACCAAGGCAAGAGAATTGTTGTAAAAGAATTAGCTGGTCGATTAGCCCAATTTCCGCCAGGATCTCTCGCGGTTAATTCTCCAAGGATTACGACTACACGGGTTAAATACGCAGCATCCCAAGCTAGTGTTTCCAGTGCCCAAAGTAAGCCAGTTATATAGATGCCACCAGTAATTCCAGATACCTCTTGTGCAAAGATCATATCAAAAGGACACGTATCATTACTCAAGGCGTTTTCAACAGCATCAAGAAACTCTCCAGGTGCGGCCTCAGCTAGCAATGGTAATAGGTGATTTAAGCTGGCCCAAAGAACCCAGTCTGCATTAGCTAGGATCTCCCGCACGGTCAGACGAGCGATCATCTCAGCTTTGCCGAAAGAACATGATGTCAGCGCTCTTGAATGGCTTCCAAGAAGAGCCAAGCCCTCTGCTAAACCGTTTCGCAACGAATTTGAATGGGCTAGAACTTTACCGTGAATATTTGCTGCATATCGTTCATTTAAGGGTAATTCAAACTTTGGATCTCGTTCGCACAAAACCTTGACTGCTAAGTCTTTTAACCTAGCCAGATGCTCGTCAAATATTCTCGGACCAAGGGCGTACCACCCTTCATATCGGGCAACGACCTTCCAGACACCATCCCGTTGAATCAGGGGAGTGCCCGGACGAAACGTGATTTCACGCATTTTTCCGATCCACTCCCTGTAGGAGTTTCCCGACAATTCCTCCGCAACTGTTTTGTCCACTTCAGAGTGTTCACTCCATGCACCCAGAAGCTCTGCAATTGCAAGTTCCGCTGCATCTGTTTGCTGTGCCCACTCCGGCATCAGGGAAAGGTTTTGAAGACACCTGAGCAAGGAATTCAAGTTGCCACCACTCTTTTGTGCAAGAACGCAGGCACGTTCTGCGTTATAGCCAGCTTTCTTTAAAGCCTCCTCGATTTGATAGCTTTTTGGGTTTGGGATAGAAACTCGATTTGGGTGGGGGATACCACCGGGCATTCCCCCAAATATGACTGCATGACCAGCCCTACGAGCTTTTTCGAGAAGTTTCGTTCCTATGGAGTCAGCCTCATCCAGGTCGAAGTTTGCTATCAGTACGTGTGCGTCTCGAAGGGACGTTATCGCGTTCCATCCGTCAGTACCCGATACAACAAGACAGCAACCGACAGCATCAACTTTGGCATCATCTTCCATGTCCGCCACATAGGCAGCAACAAAGTCTGCTACTTGGTTAGGAAAACGAGTATCCAGCTTCAGCTGAAGCGTTGTCCTGGAGAAAACCTCTTTGAGCTTGGTACATGCCGCCTCACGATTTGCAAGAAAAACGTCTGGCATAAATGGTGGCGGATCGCCAATGGTTCTCAGATCAGCCCAGTGCTGCTCCGGAGTCTGCATTTGCTGTGCTGGAAGTTTTATTGCGTCAGCAAGCCATAGTTCAACAGAAAGAAAATGATGTAGCCAGTCGATTATTCTAGTTCCGTCTATAACACGAACCTCTCGCCAGTCGCTGTGCTGGCGACGATCTTCCAGCCACTTAGCTTGCGCCTCTTCTTTCCACGTATACTGCCAGTCCCTTCTGCTAGATAAAGGAGTGACGAAGACAAATGTGGATTCATATTTGATCTCATTAGGTATTGCAGCTGTTAGATCGTTGTAATCACGTGTTGCTTTCGCTCTAGCATCAACACCAGTGCCGATTTCCCAGAAGGATCTCCCCTCCGGCACAAATGGGTCAAAGTCGAAATCTGTATTTAAGACTCCATCCGGTCCAGGTTGTCCGATACTGTCGCCGAGCGGAAAACGTCGCTCTTTGGGATTTGGAGATGAGGCTGCAACTAGTCGATAGACAAGCTCAACAATCAAACCCTGCGCGTCACGAGCGTTGCCACGTACCCATTCATCGAGTTGGTTCTCGGTAACTATCCTGTTATGCATTATTGTGAGTGCTTTATCTATCGATCATTAAGATCGTGATCTGCTCTGAAGGTTCTGTAGATTGTTAAGCACTGGCTAATCGAATTTAAGAGGAGATCAGGCTCAGTATTACACCCTTTTAGCATGGTTTTTAAGAGTGTTTAACTATTTAACGTAAGTTGCTAGTTAGAGGTTGTAAACGGTATTTATATGATACAAAAAGCACATTTTAAAGTATTGGTAAATACTAAAAAATCCAAACTTATACTTAAATTCAGCCGCTTTTTGATAACTAGCAACTTGGGTTATTTATTAGACGGAAAATTTCGTCTAAATATCTTGTCGATGGCAGTATGTCACAATTACAGGTATTCCTTTTTGTGTTATACAGAAAAATTCTATATAACGTCAATATCTAAATATAGGTCGAATAGCACAAAAAAAAGCTCTAAGCTAGGCTCCATAAGCACTACAGATTTTAAAGCTATTGAAAAATGGAAGGATGGCTCAGGAGATTGTTGTTAATCCAGTGTCCTCTAAGCGATCACCGCTTTCATTGAGCGTACTTTGCGATCGCTGTACCGTGCAGAGACAGTGGAATGAGATTTATGGGTTGTGTAATTTTTGTGCTAGGTAGAAAAAACTTACCCGTTCATGAAATACTTTCTTTGAGACGAGCAAACAAATTTAACTACTACTGTGACACTAAGAGTACAAATCCTCAAATGCGATCGTCCCGTGGTCGATTACAAATACTTAAGATTAAACCTATAAAGACTTGTCACCTCTTTCCCACTCAGGTATAGTACCCTTCACCCGGCGGATGGGCAAATTTGCAATTAAAGCTGTGGTTCGTTGGTTACTTTCTAAAGAAAACTCCAAGCCCTCTGTCTCAATTTCTACATAGCGACAGACTACATCTAGGATCTCTTTCCGCATTTTTTCCAACGTTTGAGGATCTATATCAGCGCGATCGTGAGCAATCACCAATTGCAGGCGACGTTTAACTTGAGTTCGACTGCTATCAGTGCCGCGAAAAAAAAGTTTTTCTAGAAGTTCAATCATTACGAATAGGTCTGGGGCGGAGACTGGAAAAGTAAGTTAAACAATCTTTGTCCACAACAACCTTCGTAGGCGGGCGAAGATGCTGTCTTGGGACGAGTCGATCTCCAGAAATTCGACACTTTCTCCTTCTAATCTACGAGCAATGTTCTCAAAGGCTGTGGCAGCTAAAGAGTGATTTTCCGCTAACACTAAGGGTTCGCCGCGATTGGTAGATACAATAACACGCTCGTCGTCAGGGATTACCCCGATCAGGGGAATGGCGAGAAGTTCCTGAACATCTTGCACTGACATCATATCATTTGCCTGCACCATTGCGGGTCTGATACGGTTAATTATTAAATGAACACGCTTGATACCTTGTGCTTCTAGTAACCCTACTACCCGATCAGCATCGCGAACTGAGGAAATTTCTGGTGTGCTGACAATTAGCGCTTCTTTGGCCGGGCCGATCGCATTTTTAAACCCATTTTCAATCCCGGCAGGACTATCAATGATCACGTACTGATATTTTTGCGCTAGTGCATTCACCAATAACTTCATCTGTTCGGGTGTGACTGCATCTTTGGAGCGATTTTGGGCTGCTGGCAGGAGTACGAGATTGGGTTGGCGCTTATCTTTCACCAAGGCTTGTTCTAAACGGCACTCTCTGGCTAAGACTTCTACCGCAGTATAAACGATGCGGTTTTCCAGCCCTAACAGCAAATCCAAATTTCTCAGACCAAAATCCGCATCAACCAAAGCAACTTGACGCCCCATTTTGGCTAAAGCCATACCCAAATTTGCTGAAACTGTGGTTTTACCCACTCCTCCTTTACCGGAGGTAATCACAATAATGCGAGTCATGATAGAAATGCGGTCAATGAGGGTTCAGGAAATATAAAACAGTAAATTGCAGTATAAAGTATGAAGTATGGTATCAAGTATGAAGAAATATCTGTTCTCCCTGATGTGGGTGAGGCATGAATATTTGTTTTATTTCATCCTTACTTATATACTTCATTCTTTAAATAAATATTTATGGTTCTTGATTGCTCTTGGTGAATTGGTTTCTGGAAAAATCAGTCGCCCTAGCGATACGAATTCCTTGGGGCGTAATATGTGCCACCTCTGGAAAAAACTGCATTGGCGGTTTTTCTGGTGCTCTAGCTACAGCATCTGCGATCCGCAGTTGGGTTGGTTCCATTTGCAAGGCCATAATCAGACACTCACTATTGCCTCCAGCCCCAGCATGAGCGATTCCACGTAGGCGACCCCAGATGATAATATCTCCATCTGCAATTACAATACCACCTGGATTTAAATCTCCCAAGACAATTACTGTCCCAGGATGACGAATTTCTACTCCAGAGCGGACTGTCATTTCTAAATAGAGGGCATCTTCTTGGGGGATCGCTGTAGCTGTTGGCTCTGAATTCAGGGAAGTTACGGGCTGCAATTGTTCTACTGAATACCCTAATGTCACGGCAGCAATCGCCGTTTGCCGCCGACTGGTCGAGACAGATATCAGCCGGAGTTGGACTTCACTCAGAGCCTCGGCAAGTTCTTGGAGTTGTCTGGCATCTACCAAACGATCTTGTGCCATTAAATGCACAGGTGTATTAGATACACGGAAGCGATCGCCTGCACTCAAACGTTGTCTTATTTGTTGCCAAATATCAGACCAAGTGAGTTCTGAGGCAGATACTTGAGATTCCGAGGGCAAAATTAATAAAAGTCGTCCCTCCTTACTTTTTAACTGGACTTGACTATTATCATTTACACGATGCCCTGGTAATGCTAACTCATCGGGATTTAAGTCAGTCAGGATAAAATCCGATCCAGCATCAGTATTTGTTGACTCTACATCTGGGTCAGCAGGATTTGACTCTACATCCCCAAGAACAGTATTTGATTTTAAGTAAAGGAGGACAGATTTTAATTCAGCATCTGGGAGGATAGAATCTGACTCAACATCAGAAACAGTAGAATTTACCTCTATCTCAGAAAGGATAGAGTTTGATTCTGCATTAGGAAGTGCAGAATTTGACTTTCGATTGGGAATCGCAGAATCAGAAGTCATGCAGTACTAGCCAAAAGACAACAGATTTTAAATTTTAGGTCGCACCTTTGGTGCGCTGACAGCGCAACTTAGATTTTGGATTTGTGTCACTCATAAGGGGTGTTGGCGAGCGGGATATTTGTCCGACATTAACCAAAAGACTCTTTAATCTCAAATCTCAAATTGGTACGGTCAACCTCTGATAAACTGTCACCAAGGCATCAGCATCGCCAACGTTACCTGGAAACAGCACCACAGGTAAATCAGGAAACTGAGGATGATCGGATGGCGTTAACACCATTGAACAACCAGCTAAAATTTGACCGAGTAAACGGGCTGAAGTTAAAGCTAGTCCAGTACTCAAGACATCGTTTGAAGTAATGCCACCCTTGCTGATTAAGAATCCTATATCAGATGGTAAACCGCGCACAATATCCATCAATAAACTTGAAACTTTTTCCCCAAACTCTAATCGTGTCTTGACATCTTTAAAATTTAGTTCCTGACGGCTAGTATAAACCACTGGTGTTTTGCCAGCTTTGTGTGCTGCTCGTGTACTTTCTTGAATTTCAGTTAGCAATGCCGCAGATTGATTTGCATCATCAAGTAATTGCGCTACATTCACTTCGATTCCCACTGTTCCTTCTACTTGCAATAGCGCCTCTAATTGCTGGGTAGTTTTTTTCACATGGGAACCAACAATCACTGCACCTGGTTTGCCTTGGCGCACGTACTGCGCCATGTTTTCGGCGGCAATTGGTTGGGGTGGTAAAGCAGCTAAAGCCGTCAAAATACTTGCTGCACTGCGAAATAAAAAGCGTTTCCCTTGAGTTGCGGCTGCTAATACATCTACTGCAAAGCGGTTGAGATCAGCTTGAGTTTCACCATCGACGACAGCGCACTGATTACCACTCAGTTTTAGCAAGCGTTCCAAACTACCAGCGCGAATCTCGGCGAGGAGAAACCTTTCTACTGCTTCAGCACTAATTCCTCCTTGAGTCTTTTCTTCAACGTACTTGGGTAAGTAACTGTGATGGTAGCTGAAGACTGAATCACGGGCAAATTCGGTTTCATGGACTGGGGTAGGTACACCGTCAATAATCAAGTAATGCACGCTGTCGCTGGTGATGCGTCCGCCGTCAAAAAATGCTGGTACCAGAAAATGAGCATCAAAGGGGCCGAGTTCTTGGGCGATCGCATCTGTTTCAATGGGATAATGTCCCCGCAAAGTAGAATCAGAACGGCTGACAATCAGAAAATCGTCAATTCCTTCAGCATTCAAAGCAATTTTCAGGTTATGGCAAACTTCTTTAGTGACAGATGCAGCTGACTCTGGCGTTAGCGATCTAGTATTAGTCAGCACAAAGAAAATCGGCGAATCATCCTGCAACCCGCTGCGTAAAGTCTCCACATCCCAGCGCATTAGCAGCAAGCAGCTGTGGACTGTTTGAGAACCTGTAGGGTCATCATCCAGGACAATTATTTTGGGTTTGTTGCTCATTTAAGTCAACGGGGCGATTGTTTTCTGGGAAATTTATCAA
This sequence comes from Nostoc sp., assembly GCF_036917535.1. Classification (GTDB taxonomy): domain Bacteria; phylum Cyanobacteriota; class Cyanobacteriia; order Cyanobacteriales; family Nostocaceae; genus Nostoc. The sequence goes on along the minus strand of NZ_JBALDA010000082.1, from coordinate 13,323 downwards.
CAGAGGTAATCTCTACTCAGCCTTTCTGCAATTTTCTGATTTCTGCTTGCACATCGATTGCAATTTGCAATGATTGATTTAGCAGTTGAGCATATTCGCCTGCTTGACTACTAACTTGTAAAGCTCGCAGACTGGCTAAATTATTCACAAACAACTCTTGGTTATTAGCAAGCAATTTTTTATTATCTCGCAAAATCCGTTCCGTTTTCAGAGCGCGGACTAAATCTTCTCTAATTAGTTGTAGGGCAGCGGTTATTTTCTCTCGGTCATGGATACTGCTTTCTACGTTTCCTGATGCTGCCAATTGGTCATTGATATCGATGGCAGCAACTAGGTCATGATATTTATCAACTTCATCTAAAAGTATTGTCAGTCCTTCAGGACAGGTTACTTGTCGCCACAGCCATCGCCCGACTAATATCGGCATTGGCACTAAAATTAGTAAAAGAATTCCTAGTCGAATTGAAGAACCAATTGTCGGCAGAATAATAAATGCGTAAATAAAGCCCACAATTATAGGCGTTAGCGCCAGTGTCACTAGCAGTTCATTGATAAAAAACCCTAATCGCTTTTTGCCATCTCGCAAAACTGAGGGTCGAAAAACGTCTTCTGGATCGAACCCAGTCAAACGTCTTAGTTCCCCCTTACTAATTTCCAAGCCTATTAAGTCCGGCTGCACTGCATACTCCTATGGAAACCCAAGTTGCGTATTCATTTTAATCGGGTTTACCGTGATGATTGTGGTTATATTCAGGAAACCAGTTTTCATCTAAGATTTGTTCTAAAGAGCCAATGGGTATAGAGGGGAATATGTCAATGGTAAGTTGAGAGCGTAGTTTACCGCCGTAGGCATCGCTTGCTTCTTTTCTTGCATCTTGATAGCATTCATCAAATATTTCTAAAATGTAAGGTTTTAAGCTAGGACTATCTTTAAGAGATTTTTTAATCTCTCTACGAAAAGTCCTGATTTCCCCCTTCCAATGTCCTTGATTACGTTCTCGTTCATTATTCCAACACTTGAGTTTTAGTAGATGTTCAAGAAGCTTAACTATAAACTTTCAATTGTTCGCTTCTCCCTTCTACCGATAGTTTCTAATTCTTCTAACAAATTATCTACATCAACAGCAGAAAACTGTCCAGTGCGAAGTTGGTTTATAGTTGTCCTCAGCCACAGATAATAATCTTCGTCGTATAAAGCTTGAGTTGCTGATTGGATTATTAGGTTTTACCATAGACTAGCCGAACTCTTACTATTTTTTAATTTAGCTAGATTGACTTAGGGTAAATGCCAACTCAGTGTAACTTGCACTTGTCCATCAGGTAAAGCTGACATTTCCCATGCACCATCTGAAAGTTCAGAGGCGATCGCATCCATCATCTTAGTACCATAGCCACCTTTTTTGCGTCCATAGATAGTAGATTCTACAATTGAAGCATCGTTGGCGATCGCTAAAATACATTTGGCTCCCTGTTGCTCTAAACTAATACACACTTGGGTAGCAGTACCGTGGGGTGGTTGGGCGTGTTGGATCACATTATTCAGTGCTTCGCGGAAAAAGCGGTAAATTTCCTCTCGGTGTTCAATCCAAACACTGTTTAATTCTGGTTCTTGCAGAGGCTGAAGTTCTGTAATCACTGTTAAAGTTAACTTTCCAGAATTGACTTTACTAGGCTGACAAATAGATGTCAGTTCCAAAGAAGGAAAAGTTCCCCCCCTACCCCAAAAGTTAATCTCTACCTGAGTTGGAATTTTAGCAAGTCGTGAAGAGAGAGGGCTTTTTTGCTCTTGTTGTTCAAACTTTTCTAAAGCTAAAAGAGCAGCAGATTTAAAAGTTTTAACTTGATTATTTTCTTCCGATATCAAGAACCGACCAACTAAGTGAGAGCGTCGAGCAGTGCTACTTAAATTTCTCGGAAATTCTGCTTCTGGTTCGTATTCAAAAAATCCCTGAAGAGTATGAGGAGGAATTAAAGGTCGAAGTTGTTCGCCATCAAAAGGGATAAGATGATTATAAATTAAAAAGTTTGTTTTTTTATAATTAGAGATTGGATTGGTGCGCGTCACTAAAACAAGTTGAGCGCTATGATTTTGCACCAGATTTTTTAGAGGTCTATTTATTGGCTCAGTAATTTTGATTGGGTACTCAAATGATGGTTCTCGCCAGTCATTGCGGAGATTCAAAACAACGACAGATGCACCTGCTTCTAAAAGATGCTCAACTAAATCTGCATAAAAAACTCGCCCTATAGATAGCTTTTGATTTGCTAAATCCTTTCTTTGAATTTTTACCAGAATAATTTCTTGAGGCGGAGATTTTGGGTGATGTAATCTCAGCAAAGTATCTTGAAGTTGTAACTCCAATTTCTGAACTAAAGGAATTTGGGAGAAAATGAAATTGTAAAATACACCGCAACCAATTCCTAAACTGAGAAATTTAAATTGCCAACCTTTGCGCCACATCTGGTTACGGTTTGGGAAAGAGACGATAGCGAATAATCCGATAGGGATTATTTTGAGACAAGCTGACTCCTAACTCGTTCCCTGTTTGGACAAACTGCCAAGTTCCAGCATTCATGTTTACAGTTCCATTGAGACCAGTGGAGTTATTTAGCTGGAATGGTGGTTCATTTTTTGAAGGGCCAGAAAGGAATTGCACATTTTTGTCTGTAATCTCCAATTTTAACTCAACTAAGCCACCTTCACCAGCACCACTGACAATTCTGCCTGTTCCTGACCAAATTTGTTGAGCAAAGGCGGGTAAACCGAGTTCCCACAGCAAAGATACTGTGGTGAGGATAATATGCAGTCTTTGTATAGGGAATTTCATAATTGGAACCTGAACCCTGATAGCTGCTGGATAAATGATGTTCTCACACTTATCATAATTAGGTTTTTAGATGGGTTCGTAAGTCTGCAAATTAATTTGCGGGGTTTCGCAAAGTTTTCTGCGGTGATACTCGTAGACTTTTTTGGTGGATAAAACTAATCTCAGTAAAAGCAACAGGTTAGCTTTTAAAGAAGGATTAATTTAAATGCGTAAGTTCACCCATACTACCGTTTTGACTGCTTTCAGTTAGCAGGTGGAGGACGGTATGATTTTCAAAATACTAAATCGGGAGACCTAGATGTGGTTCCAGTTCCGTTTATTCAAAAGTAGATTATTGATTGACTAACTTCTTTCATGTTATGCGATCGCACTTTTGATGATACTATTCTTTGATAATTTCATGCAATCGCACTCTTGATAACACGGCAATAACTTAGGTTTTTTACACACATAACAAATAAACCATGAAAGGATTAAAAGTTGTTTTACTATTCTGTGCAGTTGTTTATCCATTTTCATCAGTTATTGGAAGTAAAATTGCTTTAGCAGATACTCCAATAAGTAGTTGTATTAACTCTTTGCTCTACACAAGTACTCCTTGGGGTGCAGAAAGAACAAAACTTAGCGAGCAAACCGTAGCAAGCGTTTGCAAAGGAGTAACAACTCAGGAAGAAGCTAGTTCTATAAAAAATTGTATTGATTCCTTGCTTTACACAAATACTCCTTGGGGAGCTGAACGCACTCAGACAAGCGAAGAGACTGCGATTAATGCTTGTGCAATAAGTCGTATCACTCCTCAAAACAATTCTATACCTGGAAACAACACAATAATTGTTGTCCCAGGTGGAAATCCAACTCTGCCTTCCACTCCACAACGATAAGGTTTTTAATATTAGAAAATCAAGCCACAAACCTAGAGAGCCAGTCCACTAATATAGATTGACAAAAACTTTAATATATGCATTAGCATAAAACACCTATTTTGAGCTAAATATTTAGGTTTGGTTTTTAGTGATCGCATTAAAACAGAAAGCCTACATACTCAATTTAAACAACATGCATATTTTGCATTTTTACGTCAAATACTTCTACTGGACTGACGCTCTAGTCCCAGCAAATTGCTTTTGATTTTTGTTTTCGGAGAGTGATAAAAGTGGGTTATTTACGTATTTTATCGCTTCTTCAACCGTCATTTATCGGCTTAGCAATACCAAGATCATAATATTGAATTAAGGAGTCAATATTATGACCATTAGACATCTCCGAAAAAGAATCTGAAACTCTTGTCTTGTCTAAGTGAAAGCCTAATTTATAAAAGTATTTATTTATACAATTAATTTTCGTCTTTTCGTGGAGCGAATTCAGATCCCCGACTTCTTCAAGAAGTCGGGGATCTAGGAGAAGCGCTCGCACTCTCGATAACCCGATTATTTTAGGCGATGCCTGCGGCGGTAAACTACGCACTTTTGATTACACGATGATTGTAGGCGATCGCACTAGCAATAATCTCAACCGCACATAGGAATTATTCGATTAATTAGTAGGTTGCTGAGAGTGATGCCTACAGCGGTAAACTACACACTTTTTATTACACGATGATTTTGAGCGATCGCACCTACTCTAAAGATAACTAGCGATCGCACTTTCCATACACGATGATTTTAGGCGATGCCTACGGCGGTAAACTACGCACTTTCCATAACACGATGATTTTAGGCTATAACTACATTTTTCTTAACTCAATAAGTCTTAAAAACTAAATGAACTTTTGGCAATCTCTAAGGGTAATAATCCTACTTAATCTTTTAGGATTATTTACAATAAATATTAAATCAGTCCAAGCAAATCCTCAGCAATGTTATCAACAAGCACTACCTACCTTTGCTAATTCGGATACGGCTGATTTAGTAGCATGGATGTGTCAAGGAGCTACATCTACCATATCAGCTCAATGTTTTAAAGCAGCACTTCCTACTTTTTATGATGATCAAGTTGCCAAACGAGCAGCTATGGTATGTAAAGGAGCTACATCTACAGCACCAGGAAAATGTTTTATTGAGACTATAGGTACTTTTTATAACTCAGAGTCAGTTGAACGGGCTTTTAAATTATGTAAGGCCAATTCTAATACTTCTGATCCGTCGTCTATTAGTAATAATTCTCCTGATAAAATTTACGGGGCTTGGTATGTAGAAATGAATAAATGGTCTGGTCTTTTGCGGATGAATGGGGATTATGCAACTTTAGTGTTAGTTGATAATCAAAATCACGTTGCGGAGCAAAGAATGCAACTCAAAAGAGATTCCCAAGATAAATATATTCTTGATGGAGATGTGATCGTAACTAACTTACGTGGGTACTGGGCTAATAACTTCTACATTCAGCAGTTCTTAAAAGGCACAATGACTGTTAAAAACTGCGATGATAAAAAAGCAGGTTGTACTGATGTAACTTTGACCTATTTAGGAGAATAAGTTAGTAAAGCTTGGTCTAACAAAGATTACAATCCGCACGTTTAATTTCAGCCGTACTTACGGAATCATCGCCTAAGACATGAAAGCCAAGCCACTACTGTTTCTCGTTGTAGAAGATCACCCGGAGGTAGCCCAAAATAACTGTGATTTTCTGATAAAATTCGACTCCTCTGCTGTTTGTGTCATCGCCAACACTCCTCAAGAAGCACTACAACGTCTACAAATAGAGACACCAGATTTAATTGTCCTTGATTTACAATTTGTTTCACCTTCTGGCTCTCAGTCAGCTAAATCTTCTTTAGAATTGTTAGAGTTAATTCTTGATGCTTATTCCTCTCTAAATATCCTCATCTATAGCAGTGAACCCACTTGGCTGATAAAACTTGTCACATCTATTAATCATCACTGCGGTGGGTTTGTGGTGGTGAATAAGATGGAACGACGCAAATCTTTTTTAGAAGGGGTTGAAAGTGCGCTGAATGGAGAATTGAAGCTGCCTAAAGAGTTACGTCAAGAATTACACTTGAATGAGAAAGAGTTGGAAGTTCTTAGGCTTTTGTGTCATGAATCTTTAACAGACCAAGCGATCGCTCATCATCTTCACATATCGCTCAGGGCTGTTCAAAATCATATCCAACACCTCAAGGTAAAATTGGGTATCGATGAAGTTGAGCAAAAAGATATCAATTCTCGCATCGCCCTTTGTATAAAAGCAATTCAGAAAAAATTATTATCATTTTGATTTAGATTATGATCCTTTTTGCAGTCAGCACAAGTTAAGTATCTATTCTAATCAGCTTTAGCATGATGATTGTGGTTATATTCAAGAAACGGTCGACAGGCTTTGATTCTTTCTCCCCAACCTTAGTAGGGAAGGGGTTGGGGGTTAGATTTAAGAGTAAAGTTGCACATGGCGTTAATTAGGGCATTAAAATTACCAAGCTATTTATTCATTATGAGGTATAAAAATGACTGCTACAAATGATCAGCGTAAAATTCGTTATGCAGTTGTTGGTTTAGGTTGGTTTGCTCAAGAAGCCGCCCTACCTTCCTTTGTCCACACTGAAAACTCGGAATTAGTCGCACTGGTTTCAGATGACCCCACAAAAAGCGAAGAACTGAGCAAAAAGTACGGTATTAATCATACTTACTCTTACGAGGAGTATGAGGACTGTCTGGCAAGCGGCGAGGTTGATGCAGTTTATATTGCCCTGCTCAATCACTTGCATTGCGACTATACTGTGCGGGCTGCCAATCAAGCAATTCATGTGTTATGTGAAAAGCCAATGGCAGTAACAGAAGAAGAGTGTGAGGCAATGATTAAAGCTGCCGATGACAATAATGTGAAGCTGATGATTGCCTACCGCTTACATTTAGAAGAAGCCAATTTACAAGCAGTCGAAATTTTGCGCTCAAAGCAAATTGGTGAACCACGAATTTTCAACTCGGTTTTTACTCAGCAAGTAGAAGAAGGTAATATTCGTTTACGAGATGTCACAGGTGGTGGCACGCTCTATGATATTGGTATCTACTGCATTAATGCTGTACGTTATCTCTTTCAAGATGAACCAATTGAAGTATTTGCTGTAGCTGCCAATAAGGGAGAAGAACGCTTTAGCGAAGTGGAAGAAATGACTAGCATCATCTTGCGTTTCCCCAATGAGCGATTGGCAACATTTACCTGTAGCTTTGGAGGGGCAAGTGTTTCGACTTATCAGATTGTAGGTACTCAAGGCGATTTGCGAGTAGAACCTGCTTATGCTTGGCAGGGAGAACTGAAGCATTACCTAACAATTAATGGTGAAACTCAAGAGCGAACTTTTGAGGATCACGACCAATTAGCAGCTGAATTTACCTACTTCTCTGATTGTATTCTGCAAGATAAATACCCAGAGCCATCTGGAATGGAAGGGTTGATTGATGTTAGTATTATTCAAGCACTTTATCAGTCAATTGAAACTGGTCAACCTGTGCAGATAAAAACTCGCGATGCCTGCGGCGGTAAACTACGCCATCAACGTCCCACATCGGCTCAAACTATTGAGTGTCCTCCTGTTGAGGAAACACCAGACTTGATTCATGCTGCTACACCTTCTAGCGAGTCATAAGGTAGTTTTAAAATATTCTTGACCAAATAATATCAGCTTGGTGAGACAAGTTGCTTTGAGTAACTGGTTAAAGGTGGGGAAACTTCCGCCATCCTGTACTAGTCATGTTATAGCGATCGCTCAATAAAAAAGGCAGATAAATCAATGGCGGTTCAAGTAAAATTACTGCCACCAACGATCTATTCTGCCTGATGAACAACTAAAACAAACTAAGGATAAAGACCTCTGTCAGTCAGTGCCTGAGCCACTCTACCTACTCCCAGTGTGTAAGCTGCTAACCTTAAAGAAATTTGGCGCACCTGCGACTGATGAATCACCTTGCGGTATGCTTGTACCATTAAATGTTCCATTTCGCGGTTGACGCGCTCCTCATCCCAAAATACGTAAGAAAGACCCTGCACCCACTCTAAATAACTGACTACTACACCGCCAGCATTTGCCAAAATATCGGGTAGCACTGTCACACCCCGCGCCTCTAATGCCAAGTTAGCCTTAAGAGTAACCGGGCCGTTAGCTGCTTCTGCTACAATCTGCGCCTGCACCTGATTCACATTTTCTTCAGTGATTTGGTTCTCCAAAGCCGCTGGTATTAATACATCACAGGGTAAAGTTAATAAATCTGCATTGCTAATTGCTACAGATTCCGGGAAACCCACAATACTCTTGCGATTTTCAGCGGCGTAGACTTTCAACTTGGGAATATCAAGACCAACTTCAGAGAATATTCCCCCAGCACCAGTTGAAACCGCGATAATTTTCGCGCCTGCTTCATATAATAATTCTGCTGCGGCACAGCCAACGTTACCGAAACCCTGAATAGCGACTCGCACTCCTGCCAAGGATTTACCTCGATCTGCTAGCGTCTCACGTACAGTAATCATTACGCCCCGTCCAGTTGCCATTTCTCGCCCTAGAGAACCACCAATCGAAAGGGGTTTTCCAGTTACAACTCCTGGTACAGCATTACCAACATTCACAGAGTAAGTATCCATCATCCAAGCCATCTCACGGGCAGAAGTGCCCATATCTGGCGCAGGAATATCTACGGAAGGCCCAATATCTTTAATCAACTCGCTGATATAACGGCGGCTGATTCGCTCTAGTTCGCCAACACTGTAGCGTTTGGGATCTATAGCAATGCCACCCTTTCCACCACCGTAAGGAATACCTAATAAGGCACATTTCCAGGTCATCAGCATTGCTAAAGCGGATACTTCGCGCAATGTCACGGCCGGATGGTAACGAATTCCGCCCTTGTATGGGCCTAAGACATCACAGTGCTGTACCCGATGTCCAGCGAGAACCTGTATATCCCCATCATCTAGCTTTACGGGAATGGAAACCGTGACAACCTTACGCGGGTGGCTGAGAATTTCTAGCAAACCCTGATTTAAATCTAATTCTTTAGCTGCCGCCTCTAAGTAGCTACAGGCTTGGTCAAATGGGCATATATGCGCTGGAGAAGCAGTTTCCGCCAACAACAAGGATTTTGAAATCATAAAATTTTCTCCTAATCACGGTATCTTTACGAACCGGATATCATCTATACTTAAGCTTATCCTTTTTTTTGGAAAAATAACGATTTTGTAGTTTTTGTTACAGTTTTATATTGTATATTCTGCTAAGCGTGCAAACAGTATACGGACTAATACATTCACTTTAGGCATCGCTTCGCAGCGTTGATTGCCTCTTCCTCTAAAGTTGCTATCAAAGGCTTTGCCTGTGATCAGAATTGGCTTGTTAGCTGCCGATGATGTAGGCTTTGACAAAACAGGGATAAGCAATCAAGCCAGCTAACAGTATTTCCCTGTCAGCTTACAGAGTTAGATTTACAGTCTGCCAGTGACGCTGTGCAATTAATTAGGCAAGCTCAGTCTGTGCGTGGTGGTGCTTCAGCAAACCAATCCTAAAGAACCGACAATCAGATTAACTGTTGATTTACCTGAATCAATGCACCGTAAGTTATCTGTGCTGGCAGCCAAGACAAGTAGGAAAGTAGATGTTGAACGTTTTAGGTTTTTGACTTGAGGAGGCGACAAGGGAGCTAAAGAGCACACACAAATTTTTACCTTGCTAACGCGATCGCAGCATTCTGTCCCCCAAAGCCAAAACTCAAACATAATACCTGTCGAATTTTACTTAGACGTGCTGCTGTAACGATTTCTAAATCAAACTCTGGCTGCTGCAATCCTATACAAGGTGGTAATATTTGATGCTTTAGTGCCATGAGAGAAAAAGCTACACCTAATGCTCCCGACGCTCCTAATGTATGACCTGTGCTTCCCTTGGTAGAACTAACTGCCACGCCTTGGGGAAACAAACGCTGGATTACCATACTTTCCATCTGGTCATTTAGCTGGGTAGCTGTGCCATGAGCATGAATGTAATTGATATCGGTTGGTGACAGACAACTACGTTCTAGACATTGTTTGATGGCAGCGATCGCACTTTTTGCTTCAGGTTCTGGTGAATTACTATGATATGCGTCGTTAGTTAAGCCGAAACCGAGAATTTCACCATACACTTTTGCTTGACGTTGCTTTGCCAATTCTGCTGATTCTAAGACAAACACAGCCGCGCCTTCACCCAACACTAAGCCTTCCCGATGCAAATCAAAAGGATAAGCTCCAGTTTTCGCTAAAGCACCCATCTGCTGAAACCCAGCTAAAATTAGGGGTGTAATCGGTGCTTCCACTGCACCTGCGATCGCCTGTTGACATTGCCCAGTTTGGATAAGTAAAGCTGCTTGGGCAATAGACCAAATTCCAGTAGCACAAGCTGCCATTGGTGCCAAAACTATCCCTGATGCACCAATTTGTCTTGCAGCTGCGATCGCATTGATATGAGGTAATATATTTAGCCAATTTCCAAAAGAGGACACGGGAAAATTCTTCGCGTTATACATTTGCCGCGCCAGCATTTCCCAAGACGCTTGATAAGAGCGACTAGATCCAATGACTACAGCACAATCAGCTAAAGGTGCAACTAACCCAGAATCTTGTAAAGCAGAAGCAACAACCATCCGAGTTAACATTGTCAACTCAGATGGTTGTTGACCAATCAAACCTAAAGGAAGTGGTGTAAGTTCTGGAAATGGTTGATGCAACCGAATTCTAGATTTACCTGCGATTAAATTTCGCCAGCTATCCTCTAAGCTTCCACCCAAAGCGGAAACTAGACCAATACCAGTAACACAAACCTTAACCAATCTGAATTTTAGGAGTAAAGAATCTTCCGCTATTCAAACATTCAATTCTTCATTTTGAATGCGTGAATTTTGAATTTTGAATTGATTTCTCCTACTGTCCAGGCGTTTTTAGGTTTTCAGCACCTTGGGTGACTTTAGCGGAGTCAATGCGATCGCCTTGCTGAATTTTGTTTACTACATCAAAGCCTTGAGTGACATTGCCAAACACGGCGTAGTTACCATCCAAAAATGCTAGATCCGCTAAAGCAAAGTAAAACTGGGCAGAAGCTGAATCCGGTGATTGCGATCGCGCCATCGCTACTGCACCCTGTTTATGGGGCAATACGACGGGTTGAGCAGTAGCATCAAATGGTTTATTGTAAATTGGAGTATCTGAACCTTTGGGTTTAACTTCTAAAGGTATATAACGAGCATTTCCCGTTTTTGGGTCAATATAACTACCTGTTCCCAGTCTATCTGCTGGAACTTTCGGGTCTTTGCTTTGAGGATCGCCCCCTTGAACCACAAACGGTTGGGGTTCGCGCACAACTCGATGGAAAGCTAAACCATCGTACACACCCTTCTGCACTAAATCTACGAAGTTGCCAGCTGTAATAGGGGCATCAGTGCCGTCTACTTCGATAGTAATCGGCGAGCCTTTAACCGTTATTACCACAGTAGCCTTGCCTTCAAGACGTGGTAAACTAGCAATTCCAGGAACACTCTCACTTATAGTTTGAGATACAGATGTTGCTTCAGTAGTTGTCTGGGTAGTCGAGGTAGCTGTCGAGCTTGGAGAAGACGTATTAGAAGTGACTTGCTGTGTTGAACACCCTCCCAACATCAAGGCACTGATGAGCGCAAGAGAAAGTAAAAATTGTGAAATTTTTAACCGCATTGCCTGTTACTGATTTAACCAGAGTATCTTATCGTTTTGAGGGGCATTGGGCATTGGGCATTGTAAAAATTCTTGGTTTATCCCCCTTCTTTGGCAGTTTATCCTCCTTGTCCCCACTCCCCATGCCCCAGCCCCAATCCGCAATGCCCCATGCTCCATGCCCCATGCCCAATTATTTAAAGTCCTTCTAACGATACTCCCAAAAAGCGGGCTAACTTTGCGCCTTCTGTTTCCAGCTCTGTTAAAGATAAGGGTTGTCCAACCCGTGTTAAGGGTATATCTCGCCGTCCCTTAATGCGTAGATAGAGGGCGCGACGGGGGTTAAGACCTTCTTTTACGTCTATTAGTACAGATTGAACATCTTCTATGCGGCTATCAATCTGAATTTGGCGGTTTTTGCCAGGAAACCCCCAACGGAAGATTTTGATTGCCCCAGTTTCCCGATCAAATTCGTTGTAACCGCCTCCAACATCCAATAAAATTACTAGCCACAGGTATATAGCTAATAGCAAGCCAGCTGCACCATATAACCCCATTACTAATCCTTGGGGGACGAATTCCAGTTGAGTAGGATCGGAAACTATGAGTAAATTAACTTTTAAATAACTGGATATTCCAGCCAATAAAAAGCCGCTTGCTCCCAAGGTAACGATAGTTGCCCACCAGTAGTTACTGAACCGACGAGAACCGAGAACATTTTGGTGCAGGATGCGATCGCCTTTGTTAATCGTTGTTGATATCGTCATTGAACTACCATTGCCCGTGAGATACTAACTGTCACATACAAAGCACACTGAATGCTTTTGCATAGAGTGGTGGGTTCCTGTGCCCATCCGGCTATTGCTTAGGAGGCACCCAGAGTTATGTTTGAAGTCTACGGGAACCCTGCCGCAGACTAGAAATTTTTCACTTTGTACCCTACAAATTTTACTGTCGCAGATAATGCTGGCTTACTTGTACTACGAGACAAACCACTTAGGCTATTTGTATTTAGTCAAGATGTGCCAACTTTCTTTCTCCTTGTCTAAGGTTTCACATAGGTTTTCTGGAGGTGTATCAACGGCCGTGGCGGCGAAGTGACTATCCGCATTTTACCAAACATCGTTGACAAAAACTCAACTGTGCCCTTCCATGTTCCTGCTACCGATATAATTTTTTAGGGAATGTTGTACTATTTTTTCACTCAATCGCTGATAAAAATTTTTTCTCCCTGCCCTTCTGCCCCTTTTATTCCCTGCTACCCTCTCCCTGCCTCTTTTTGACCTGTTGAAATGAGTTAACTACTTACATCTATCTCCATTAAATTTTTTTAGATTTCTGAGAAAAGTTGTGTCAAATTGTAAAAATTCTGATATTCATATTATTTATAAGGTTCGTGTTTCGTAGCTCATTTGCTTTTGCGTATTAAGCGAAAACCCTGAATGATGTGATAAGTTAAGAATCATTAAGTTACCACAAGCTAAATTACTAGCCGATGGTACGTGTAATGTCATAACCCTGAGAAATAATGACTTAACTAGTCAGCAAGCTCTCAGAATCTCAGTTACTTAAAAGCAGTTGAGACTGTCAAAAAACGTTAATTCCTGACGGCAGTCAGTTACACTGGCTCTCCGTGCTGCCTTAAAAACGTTGCAATTTTAGTAAAAAAAGAGGATTTTAGTCCGATGACCATCGCAGTTGGACGCGCGCCCAGTAGAGGGTGGTTTGACGTTCTCGACGACTGGCTCAAGCGCGATCGCTTCGTATTCGTAGGTTGGTCAGGGATACTATTGTTCCCTTGCGCCTTCCTAGCACTAGGCGGTTGGCTGACCGGCACCACGTTTGTCAC